>CAWBBN010000013.1:0-205726 GCA_963787035.1 Vicinamibacteria bacterium | reverse complement strand
CGACTCCTCCGAACATGGCTTTCGCGACAATCGAGCCAAGCGGCTCGAGCTGATCGAGGACGAAGGAGCGAAATCCGGAGCTGGCACGCAACGAGCGCGAACTCGTCGCGCGGCGGGGGCGGCTTTTCCTTGTGGCCCGTTTGCCCATATCGGCACGCTCGGCGAGATCAGCGACGACATGCAGCACGCAGTCAGTCACCTCGCCCAGCGCTTTGCGCAGCGCCGACACCAGAAACGCGAGCCGCTTCCTCGACGATCATGTCCAGCCACAGCGCGGCAATGAGGGTGACTTCTCCACCAGCCGCCCCAGGTGCTCGACGATGTGAACCAGAAGGTCGAAGGCCTTCGGCGGACATATGACTACTTGAGATTCAGGAGCACGACGTCGCGGCTGATGCTGCCGCGCGTCATCACCATCCGCTTCCCATCGGGCGACCAGTCGAACTTGAAGATCCGCCCGGAGGTGAACCGGGTCAGCTGCCTCGGTGCGCCGCCGGCCAGCTGTTGTTCCCACACGTTGTAGACACCGTTGTCAGCCCGCAGGAATTGGCAGGCCAGGCCTCTCGCGAGTCCATCGGGTACAGCTGCGGAAGTACGCGGACACTGGACCGGCCATGACGCGACGGGAGTCGCCGTCTCGATGCGAACGACGGCGACCTCCAGCCATCGCGCGAACGGCGGATGCGCCTCTCCAGATACGCCAGCTGCGTTTCATCGGGAGACACACCCACGGGCCACGCCTCGCACGCCGACGGAAGGTTGTGTCCGACTTCCATCGCGGCCCCGCCGGCCAGAGGCACCTTGAAGAGTCGTTAGGATCCGGTACGCGCCTCACGTAGAACAGGAACTCCCAGCGTCGGAGCAGGCCACTGGGCCGAAGATTGCCGCTGATCAGAGGCGTCGCATGCGTGCCGTCCATGTCGATGCGGACGTAAGTCATCGTCCCTGGAGTCCGGCGGTCCGCCGAGGCAACGACGGCTGTCGCCGCACCGCACGAACGAGTCGACGTCGCGAAGGCTGCTGAACGGCACGCGCTGGCTGCCGTCGGGCGCCATGCTCCAGAGCCTGCCGTCGGTGCCCACGGCCAGCATCCGGCCGTTGAGGAGCTCGGCCGCCTTGAACAGCGGGAGTCCCTCGGAGACCTGCCGCGCATGCCCGGATCCTCGGCCGGGTACCACCCAGATGTTCGAGATGCGGGTGATGACCGTCGAGACGGCCGCACGACCGTCGGGCGTGGCATCGAGCGCCATGCTGTAGGACGTCAGGTTGTCGGTCACGCGCGTGGCCTCTCCGCCTGGGAATGTCACGGTCCAGAGTTGAGTTTTCACTGAATTCTCCTCCGCGTGCGGCACGAGCAGCGCCTGGCCGCCGGCGATCCACACCGGCCGGCCGATACGATACGCGCTCGCGAATAGCTCCCGCTCGCTCCCGTTCCGCAACCGAGACACTGGCCAGAATCCAGCGTTGGGTTTCGTTCGCATGAGGGCCGGGACGACAACCGTCCGCCCGTCTGGCGACCAGCGCGGGCCAGGCTGAAAGATGTCGCACTCTCCGTCGCGAATCACGGCGAGCTGACGCTCATTGTCGCTGTCCACGCGGGCGATTCGTATCTGGATGCCGGTGGGACCGCAGAGCTCGTACACGAACTGCTTCCCGTCGGGCGAGAAGCTGATGGGCCCGTCGACGTCGTCGATCAGCGTCCGGGCGGCGCCGCCCAGAATCGACATCGCATTGAGGGATCTGGGTGGACGGATCATCCGGTTGGGACTTGAGGAAATAGATGAGCGAGCCGTCCGGAGAGAATGTCAGGCCGTGGAACCCGTTGCCGTCCGCATGGAGGATTCTCGACGTCAGTCCGGGTGTCGATCTGGCGAAGCCATAGCCTCTGAGTTCTGCCCGTCTCCGCGGACGAAGATGACGTATCGCCCATCGGGCGATATGGCGACGTCGGACACTGTCGTTGTCCGTCAGCTTGCGGATGTGCACTTGTTGCGGATCGAGGATGAAGGCCGCTGCCGGTTTGCTTCCGACTTCCGGACGCGGCCGGTCGCGACGAGCGCGCCGAGGGCCGCAACGACCGTGCATCCCACCCACACCCAGGGCGAGCGCCACCATGGGCGCAGCGCAGGCTGGCTGTCGGCTGGCGCCATCGGTCCCACCGCGGTGACGATGCCGACGAACCGGTATCCCTTCGTCGGCACCGTCTGGATCATCGAGTCGCGTCGACCCGTCGTCCAGCACCTTCCGCAATGCCGCCACATTCGATGCGAGGTTGCCTTCCTCGACGATGGCGTCGGGCCAGAGCGCTGAGAGGAGCGCCTGCTTCTCGGCGAGGCGGCCGTGGCGCTGGACGAGGTACACGAGCAGGTCGAAGGCCTTCGGCGTAAGCGGCACGACGAGGCCGTCGCGCAGCGAGCAACCGCTCGGCAGAATCCAGCCGGAAGGGTCCGAACTCGTAGATCAGATTGTCGCCCGCCGCCTTCGCCATCGGCCAACCCTCCCAGCCGAGTACGGTCGATTTCCTAGGAAATCTGCCTCACGCGTCTCTTAGAACGCTGCCAGAACGCCCCTAGAAAACTTCCAGCGATCTGCCACCCGCCTGCCAAGACTTTCCCACCCGCGCCGCCCTAATTGATCGAGCCGCGGCTCAGTGCCGCCCCGAACCCGGAGGTGGTCAATGGGGCAGCGGCTTGCGGCGTTGGTTGTGGCGTCGGTGGTGGGACTCACGTTGCCCGTTTGGGCGGTGGACCAGTCGGACGGCCGAACGGACGATCCGGAAGGCCCTGGCGTTCTTCGAGGGCCACAGCGAGGAGACGATCGACGCGTTTCTCATGCGTCTTCGACCCGCCCCGCTCGACGAGGCATCCCGAGCGAAGGTGATTGCCAGCCTTCCGCAAGAGGGCGAGATACGCCCATCACGGAACGACCGCAAGAAACTGTCCGCAGCTCAACGGATTCTGGATTATAGCGCCCGTCCGGGGCCGTCACGATCAAGGTCGTCGACCTGGATTCCGCCTTCGTCGGGCTCTACTACCGCACCGTGGTGCTGGTCTCGGGGAAGGCCCTGGCCCTGTTCACTGCGGATGAGCTCGCGCGCGTTGTCGCGCACGAAATGGGCCACGACGACGACTGGAATGAGTATTCGACGGCGATGCAGGCACGCGACAGCGAAAAGGTGCGGGAGCTGGAGCTGAAGGCCGACGGAATTGCCGTTCTGACCCTCGAGCATCTCGGCAGCAGCCCGGAGCCACTCGTGTCGGCCGCGCAGAAGTTGATGCACTGCAACGACGGGCAGGACCGGACGGCAGGCGCAACGCCGCAAGCCTCGCTCAGCGTGTGCGACCGCTACGTGTCACTCGATGACCGCATCGCGTTCATCCGCGCGGTCGCGCAGATTCGATGGGCCGACTGGCCGCCGACGGTGACGGCCGGACACAGTCCCGAGCGGAGGTAGCATCGCCGGCCGGCTTGTATACTCGCCCGGTGGTCTCCGCCGGTATCGCTGCGTCGCCGTATGCGCTGGTTCTGGCGCTGGGATGCGCGCCGAGCGCGCGTCAGCAGGCCGCTCCCCCATCGACGGCCGGCGCGATTCGCCTCATCGTCCAGGGCGACGACATGGCCGCCGCGCACGGCATCAACGTCGCGACGATCGAGGCCTACACGCACGGCATTCTCCGATCCGCCAACGTCATCGTCCCCGGGCCGTGGCTGCCTGAAGCGGCGCGGCTGCTGAAGGAGAACCCCGGCATCGACGCCGGCGTGCACCTGGCGCTGACGAGCGAGTGGTCGGACGTGAAGTGGCGGCCGCTGACGCATGCGCCGTCGCTCGTGGACGAGCACGGCTTCTTCTTCCCGATGGTGTGGCCGCGGGCCGACTTCCCTGCGCACACCGACCTGAAGTCGAACTCGCCCGACCTCGGCGAGATCGAGCGCGAGCTGCGCGCGCAGATCGAGCTGGCACGCGCGATGATTCCCGCAGGTCACGCTACACGTGGGCGCACATGGGCTTCACGTCATTGTCTCCTGACGTTGGCGCGCTGGTCGCGAAGCTGACGAAGGATACGGCCTGGTGACGCCCGGACCCGACATCGGCGTCCGGATGATCGGCGGCGTGTGGCAAGGCACCGATCCGCCAGGCGTGCGAGTCGACAAGCTGGTCGCAAGACTGGAAGCGCTCGAACCGGGGATATGGCTGATGGTGGACCACGCCGCCATCGACACGCCCGAGACGCGCGCGATCGGACACAAGAACTACGAGTACGTCGCCGCCGACCGCAGCGCAGTCCTCGCCGCGTGGACCAGCGCGAAAGTGATGGACGTCATCGCGCGCCGCGGGATTCAGTTGACGAACTACAGGGAGTTGTTGGCGAAGAGATAAGCCCGAGCTAAAGCTCGGGCCTACGTACGTCGTGCACCAGTGAGGCCCGAGCTTTAGCTCTGGCATTGAGTCGTGAGGCAGTCGTAGGGCCGAGCTTTAGCTCGGGCACCCAGGAGACATCGTGAAAATCGAGCACGTAGCGTTTCAGGTGGAGGATCCCCACGCCGTTTCGGCGTGGTGGGTGAAGAACCTGGGCCTGACCATCAAGCGGACGTATCCCGATCGGCCATGGGGCCACTTCCTCGCAGACGACGGGGACGCGGTGATGGTGGAGTTCTACAACAACCCGAAGGCGGCCGTGCCGGACTACACGACGATCGATCCGCTCATGCTCCACGTGGCGTTCATCGTCGACGACATCGCGAGCGTGCGCCAACGCCTGATCGCCGGCGGTGCCACGCCTGAAGGCGAGCCGCAGACGGCGCCGAATGGCGACGTCCTGGCCATGCTGCGCGACCCGTGGGGGCTGGCCGTGCAGTTGGTCACGCGCGCGGAAAAGATGATCTAAGCCGGTGCTGCAGTGCTACCGTGCCGCAGTGCTTGCAGGCAGCCACACCGCACCGCGGCACTGCAGACCACCGCAGCACTGCAGGACCGAACTGCAGCACCGCGCACTGCAGCACCGCAGCACTGCCCTAACCCGCCAGCGGCAGCGCCGTCCCCCCGACCTGCGCATCGCGCCGCTTCGTGCGTTCCTTGTCCTGATACATTCGGCGGTCGGCCGCGCCAAGCAGGTCGTCGTAGGTCGCGCCATCCTCGGGGCTGACGGCAACGCCGCCGCTGATGGTCAGCGTCAGCGCGACGCCGGAGCGCACCTCGAGCTCGAGGCATGCCACCGCACGCTGGATGTGCATGGCGCGACGGTCCGCCTCCGCCCGTCCGCAGTCGGAGAGCACGACGACGAACTCGTCGCCGGCGTACCGCGCGCAGAAGTCGCCCTGCCGGACGTTCTCGCGGATCACCGCTGAGACCTTCCGCAGCGTCAGATCGCCCACCTGGTGGCCGTACTTGTCGTTGATCCCCTTGAAGCCGTTCAGGTCGAACATCAGCAGCGCCGTGTTGGCAGCGCCAGCCGGCACCGCGGCGAACTGGGTGGCCAGGTAAGCGAACAACGCGCGGCTGTTCGGCAGATCCGTCAGCGAATCGGTGAGCGACACCTGGTGCATCTGCTCGAACAGCACGGAGTTGCGAATGACCGAGGCCACCTGGTTGCCGACGCGATCGAGCAGCCGGCGGTGCTCTTCGCGGAACACGCCTTCGTCCGCGTGGTACACCGTGAGAGTGCCCACGAGCGTGTCGCCGTCGACGAGCGGATAGGCCAGTGTCGAGCGGAGCGGCAAACTGGCCTGCGTGCGGCCTCCGGCCTGGAAGTCGGCCTCGGCGCGGGCGTTGACGAGCGCCGTGCGGTGTCGCGCGGCCCAGCCTGACGCGCCCTCGCCCACCGGTATCTGCAGCCCGTCCACCAGTTCGGCCTCGAGGCCGCTCGCGAACCGGCACGTCAGCGTGTCCGTCGCCGCATCGTGCAAATACAGCGCCCAGCACGACACCGGCACCAGACGGGTAAGCTTCGAGGTGAGCAGGCCCATCGTGTCCTCGACGCTCAGCCGGGTGCCCAGCGTCTGCGCGAGGTCGTACAGCGCGTGCATCTCCTGCGTGGCGCGCGAGATGTTCTGGAAGACCATCGACGCACGTGGTGCCGCCTGCGTCTCCGGCGCAAACCCGTTGGCCGGGCCGCTGGCGTGCGGATGCGCGCGCTCCCGCGTCTCGGCGTCGTGACGCTCGACTGAATCGCGGATGTTGATCGAGGGGAGCATCGTGATGAAGAGTCCGACGAGCCGGGAATCCAGTGCCCGGCCGCCCTCGGATCGAAGCAGCTCCGTGGCGGCGTGCTCGTCCATCGCGCGGTGGTACGGGCGGTCCGTGATGAGCGCGTCGTAATAATCGACGACAGCGAGCACGCGGGCACCCAGCGGAATGGCTTCTCCCGCCAGCCCTTCAGGGTACCCCGACCCATCCCAGCGCTCATGATGGCTTTCGATGTACGGCGCGACCGGGTACGGGAACGGCACGGCGCGGATGATGTCCGCGCCGATCTGCGGGTGGATGCGCACGCGCTCGAACTCGTCGGGCGTCAACCGCCCCGGCTTCGTCAGAATGTGCTCGGGGACCGCGAGCTTGCCGATGTCGTGCAGCAGCGCGGCCACCTTCACGCCTTCCACTTCGTCCGACGACATGCCTGCCGCGCGGGCGAGCTGCGCGGCAGCGGCCTGCACGCGGCGGATGTGGTTGTCGTTCGGTCCTTGCGATCGATCGAAGGTCTGGTCCCGCGCGTCGATCGCGCGCGCGAGCGCCTCGACGCTGGCCAGGTGCAGGTCGGACACCTGCTTCAAGTGCCGCTCCTGATCCTCGACTCGGCCCAGATAGATCCGGTAGCTCCGATACGTCAGATACAGGGGCGCTGCCGCCAGCAGCACCACCCAGATCTGCATCGTCATCACGACCCGAATCGCCACGACGGCCACGCCGGCGCCGATGAAGCACGCGGGCGCGGTCCACATGAAGTTCTGCTGCCAGAGCCGATGGATGCTCTCGCGCCGCGAGAGCGCGACGGCCGTTGCGACGAGCCAGCTGTTACAGAGGAAGAACGCCGCGGCCGCGCCGACCGCCGGCTTGCTTAGCGTCAGCAGGTCCTGGCCAAGGTGGAACCCGCCGAGCCACGCGGCAGTCAGCCCCGCCATCTGGATGCTGATAATCAGCGCACCCACGCTGAAGATGACCTGTCGCAGCGGCACTCGGTTGCGTGTCGACAACAGGCACTGCGTCACCCCGCCCACGCCGGCCACGATCATCGCCTGGTCGGGTCCGAGCAGCACCAGCGACATGAAGTCGGTGAAGTACGACATCGACAGCGTGGCGCTGCCGCTGACGAGCGGAAGATGCACTTTCGAGGCGGAGATCAAGCCCGACGCGCCGAGCAACGCGACGAACAGGAGCGGCTGGTCGAACTCGATGTGCGGGAGCCGCAGCGCGAGGATCAGGAACGCCCCGGCGATGACGGCGCCGACGTATGCCGGGAGCACGCCGGCCGATGTGCACACGCGTGCAATCGCGGCCCACACGCCGGGAGCCGTCGACTCGGTCGCCGACGCCGAGGAACGAGCGTGGGCGGACATCTGCGAGGTCAAGCTTTGCAGGGGCCGTGCCAGCGAAGCGGTGGGCGGCATCGCTGTGAAAAACCGACGACGTGCCACCTCAGGCGCGCGCGGCACCAGATCCCGCAGCGGGAGCGACGCTGGCGGGCCTGGTGTCGCGGGCGGGTCGTCTGGCTCGATTCTTTGCGGGCGGTCGTCGGAGCGGGCGCAAGAACGGTCCAGAGAAACATGACGGTCTCCTCGCGTTGGAAAAGTAACGTTCAGGTGTCGCGGTCACGCGCCGGCGATCGCTCATGGCGTCGGCGGCGGCTCCGGTTCCTGGACGAATACTTCGCCCGCGCTGGTGACGTCGCTGTTGCCGAGGACCAGGCTGGCGTTGCCCCAGACGATGTGTTCGGACTCGGTCAGGTTGCCCCAGACGATGTGCTGCCTCGACGATTCCCCCCATGTGCTCGCGTCGACCAGATTCCCCCAGACGATGTGCTCGTCGTCGACGGTGCCCACAAGGGCGTTGCCCCACACGATGTGTTCACCCCACACCGCGAGGTTGCCCCACACGATGTGCTCCGGATCCACGTTGCCCCAGACGATGTGCGTGGAGTCCAGCACGCCCCAGGGAGACGAGGTTTCCCAGGCGAGCTCGTGGTAGAAGAGCGAGTTGCCCCACACGATGTGGCTGCCCCACACGATCTGCTGCGACCACGCGACGTAGTTTCCGCCCACGTACGAATACGGGTTCGGCTGGGAGGTCGCCCAGAACATGCCGAGGAGGGCCGTCGAATCGATGACCTTGGCGAGATCCATCGCGCCCTTGACGTTGACCTCGCCGGCCCCCTGCGTCAGCACGTCGTAGGGCTGGGAGGTTGCCGGATCGGTGAGCGTGGTGGCCGAGTACTCCAGGATCGCCTTGATGGTGTTCGGCGAGAGCTTCTTCGCGTTCAACGTGAACGCGCTTTTATGGGCCTCGATCATCAGCGCGACAACGCCCGAGCTGACGCCGGCGGCCATGCTGGTTCCGCTCAGCCGCAGATATTTGTTGGTCGAATCGGCCGAGGCAACGACGCGGGAATTCGGGTAGGTCGCGTAGAGCGTGCAGGCGGCGGTCGAGACGGCCGTCAGCGCGTGCCCGGGCGCAACGACGTCCGGCTTCGCCTGACCGTCGTACCACGTCGGTCCGCGCGATGAATACGGCGCGACGCCATCATCGCTGCGAGAGGCGGTGCCGTTGATGTCGACGGCGCCCACGGTAATCGCCGATGGTGCGTCGCCCGGCGAGGTGATGCCCGCGTAGCCAACCTCGCCGGTCGCCGGATCGACGCCAAAGTTGCCGGCCGACGCGACGACGACGATGCCCGCGCGTGAGGCGGCTTCAACCGCCTGCACCAGCGGATCCGTGGCGCTCGACTCCAGGATGGGGTGGCCGAGCGAGAGGTTGATGACGTCGATGCCGAGCTGCGTGCGGTTGGCCACCGCGAACTCGATCGCCGAGATGACGCTGCTGGTGTAGCCCTGCCCGTTGCCGTCGAGCACCTTCAGGCCGATCAGGTTCACGTTCGTGGCGACGCCCGGATACGCGCCGGCCGAGGGCACGCCGCTGCCACCGATCAGGCCGGCCACATGAGTGCCGTGGCCGTACTGATCGTTGGGTGCCACCTGGACGGCCGCACCGCTGGTGAAGTCGTAGAAGGCCACGATGCGGCTGCCGAAGACGTTCGACGGGGAGATGCCGGAGTCGATGACGGCAACGCCGACGCCGGTGCCCTTGGGCCCGCTGGTCGTGCTGAGGGTCGCATTCGAGGTGACGCCGAGAGCGGTTCGCAGCGTGGCGCCGGATGGCGCCACAGTCACGTGCACGCCGGTGACGGCGTCGCTCGAGATCGACAGGATGTTGGGGTTGTGCGCCAGCCCGTCGAGCGCGGCCCTGGGAATCTCCAGGGTGGCCGCATCGATGAGCGCGTGCTCCGACCTGACGTTGAACCCACCACCCTTCAGGCCCCTGACGGTGGCGCCGCGGGTGCCCGGGACCATGCGCACGATGACACGCTGCTTGTCAGGGCCTTTCCCGCGATCGTGCCAGTCCTGGACAGCCGTGTCGAAGGTCGCGGACTTCGAGCCCTTGCCCTTCCCCGGCGTGGCGGCGGCAGGTGCTGAGATCGCGAGGATCAGTCCCAGCACGGCGAATCGCATGACGGGGCGACACAGCTTGACCATGCCCGCTGGGATAGCAGGGTCGCTGCCAACAGCCGGCGTGCAGCCAACTCGTTGATTTCGCGCCGATTACAGCTTCGAGCGGGAAATTACAAAACCGTATGCGTTTTCAGAACGGAACACGCTGATCAGCTCAGATCGGCGTAACCGCAGGCGGGCTTGAATGTTAGGTGGCGTGTTCCATTGTGGAGCGCCAATCGCGCCTCGTGATCCACTTCAGGACAGTTGCAACAGTTTCTGCGTGAGGTCACTCGCTGCGCTCGCCTGCGGCGAGCTGCGGCTCCTCGAAACGTCCCCGGAGCAGCTCGGCGATCGCGATCACCCAGACGAGCGATGCACGGCACGACGCGCAACGAGTAGGGCGAGATCAGCGCGCGACGCACCACCGTCGGAAAGATCGACGTCGTCGAGAGGCACGTCAGAAGCACCACGAGCGCGACCATCGTCATCGCGCAGCCACGACCGCGGCCCCGCGAGATACCAGACCGCGACGCCCGCCACCGCAATCACGAACGTGTTGGGCTCGGCCTTGTGGTTGAACGCCACCATCCAGAGCATCAGCGCCGCGAGCATCAGCATTCGGAACTCGACGAGCGGGTAAGCACGAACGCGCGCGAGCGGCAGGAGGGTGATCGCCAGGCCCGCTGCAGCGACGGCGGCCTTGGGCGGCGTCAGTCCGAACCAGCTTTGCAGCACGCTCATCGCCGACACGCCGGTGTACGCGGCCTGATCGTTGGCCAGCAGCGTCCCCCAGCTTCGATAGAGCTCCACCAGCTGCGACGGCGACACGAAGGCGAGCGGCAGAAGACCGAGCGCGATCGTCCACGCGACCGTCCAGCCGACGCCTTTCACGCGCGACGGGTATAGAAGCGCGAGCACGATCGCCAGGCCGCCGTAGACCTTGACGAAGAAGCCGAGCGCGATCGCGAGCCCGGCGCGCATCTCCTGCCGGCGCTCGAGCCACACCGCGGCCAGCAGCACGAGGCCCGCGACGTGCGCGTTGCTCTGCGAGTTCTGCATCGACTGCAGCATCGGCAACGCGACGAACCACGCCATCGCCATGCGCGTTCGCTCGGTCCCGAGCGGCAACCCTGCGATCCCCAGAAACAACAGGCCCGCGCCGAGGACGTCCCACGCGACGAGACCAACGGCATCCGGCAGCGGCGCAAACGGCGCCATCAACGCGGCAAACGTGGGGCTGTACTTGTAGAGATCCCAGTGCTCGTCCGGATAGAGCGCGTACAGGTCCTGGCCGTGGCGGAGGTGCGTGAACGCGTCGCGGAAGATGACGTAGTTGTTGTAATGCGTGTAGACGCGGCCCTGCTCGACGCTCGGGCCGAGCGCCACGCGCTGGACGGCAGCGCCGGCCGCGAGCAGCACGAAGGCCGCGGCCACGACGCGCGTCTTCAAGAGAAGGCCGGCAGTCACTGTGCGAGAATACCCGGCCTTGACCTCCATGCATCGACTCGTTGCCGGACTCTCTGCCCTCCTCCTGGCCGCGGCGGCCGGCGCACGCGCGGCCGCGACGCTGACCCCGGATCAATCGCGCGCCCGGGACATCTACAAGCAGCTCATCGAGATCGACACGACCGACGAACATGGCGCGACGACGCCGGCGGCCGAGGCGATGGCGAAGCGCCTGCAGGACGCGGGCGTGCCGGCGGCGGACATCCACGTGCTCGGGCCGACGCCGAAGAAGGGAAACCTCGTCGTCCGGCTCCGAGGGAGCGGCAGCGGCAAGCCGATCCTGCTGCTGGCGCACCTCGATGTCGTCGAGGCGAAGCGCGAGGACTGGACCGTCGATCCGTTCACCTTCCTCGAGAAGGACGGCTTCTTCTACGGGCGCGGCACGGCGGACGTGAAGGGCGGCGCGTCGATCCTCGTCGCGAACCTGATTCGCCTGGTGCAGGAGCACGCGACGCCGTCGCGAGATCTGATCCTGGCGCTCACGGCGGACGAGGAAGGCGGCACCGCCAACGGCGTGCAGTGGCTGCTCGACGACCACCGCGAGCTGATCGACGCGGAGTTCTGTCTCAACATGGACGGCGGCGACTTCGACGCGGCCAGCGGCAAGCGCCTGAGCGGATTCGATCCAGGCGGCCGAGAAGCATTACCTCGATCTGGAGCTGGAAGTCACGAACAAGGGCGGCCACAGCTCGCAGCCCTCGCCCGACAACGCGATCTATCACCTCGCCGCGGGCCTGTCCCGCATCGCGGCGTACACGTTCCCGGTCCGCCTGAACGAGGTGACGCGCGCGTTCTTCAACGGGCGCGCCGCGCTCGAAACCCCGGAGGTCGCGCGCGACATGCGCGCCATCGCCGGCGACGCGCCGCCAGCGGACGCGATCGCGCGCCTCTCGTCGGACCTCTACTTCAATGCGCTCCTTCGCACGACGTGCGTCGCGACGATGGTGTCGGCCGGCCACGCGCACAACGCGCTGCCGCAGCGCGCGACCGCGAACGTGAACTGCCGGCTGCTGCCGGAGGACACCGTCAAGGACGTCACGGAGACCGTCGTCAAGGTGCTGGCGGATCCGGCGATCTCGGTCAAGGCGACGACGGCGCGCGACACGAGCCCGATTTCGCCGCTCCGGCCGGAGATCGTCAACAGCGTGCGCAAGGCCGCGGATGCCGTGTATCCGGGGCTGCCGATCATCCCGTCGATGGAAACAGGCGCGACCGACGGCCGGCAGCTTCGGACGGCGGGGATTCCGACGTACGGGGTGTCCGGCATGTTCCTGGACGAGGACGACAACCGCGAACACGGGCGGGACGAACGGGTCGGCGTGCAGGACTACTACGACGCGCTGGCGTTCAATTACCAGCTCGTGCGAGCGCTGGCGTTTTGATTTGCCGGGGCCCGTTCTTCGCAGGGCTGAAGCCCTGCCCCACGTACCGGCGATTCCCCTGTGGGGCAGGCCTTCAGGCCTGCTGTCGCCGGCCTTCAGGCCTGCCGGCGGGCCGATCCGTGGTAAGGTGGGAAGTTCCCATGAAGACCGAATTCCTCGACGTTTCAGACACGCGCAAGCAACTGGTCGTTGAAATTCCCAGCACCGTGGTTGACGCCGAGATCGACCGCGTCGCGCGCGATTACAGCAAGGCCGCACGCATCCCGGGTTTCCGTCCCGGCAAGGTGCCGACGAAGGTCGTCCGCCAGCGCTTCCGCGACCAGATCCTCCACGACGTCGCGCACGACCTGATCCCGCGCGCCGTGGACGACGCGCTGCGCGAGCGGGGCGTGGAGCCGGTGGACACGCCGGACATCCGCGACGTGCTCGTCGAGGAAGGCCAGCCGCTGAAGTTCACGGCGAATTTCGAGACCGTGCCGGCGTTCGATCCGGGCGACTACGGCACGCTGCAGCTGCGCAAGCCGCCGGTCAGCCTCGAGGACGACGCCGTGGAGCAGGCGCTCGAGCGGTTGCGTCAGCGCGCCGCCCGGTACGAGCCGGTCGAGGCCCGTCCGGTCGAGGCCGGCGACACGGCCGTCGTCGATCTGGTGCGCGAGTCGAGCGCCGAGGCGCCGGACACGCACGAAGACGTCTCCGTGGAGATTGGCGCCGCGTCGAACCCGCCCGGCTTCGACGACCAGGTCGTCGGCATGACCGTGGGCGAGGAGAAGCGGTTCCCGGTGGAATACCCGGCCGACTACTCCATCACCGAGCTGGCCGGCACGACCGTCCACTACGGCGTGACCGTCAAGGGCATCAAAAAGCGTGTGGTGCCCGCGCTCGACGACGAGTTCGCCAAGGACCTCGGCGAGTTCGCGGATCTCGAAGCGCTCCGGACCCGGGTGCGCGAGGACCTCACGGCCGAGGCCGAGCGGAACTCCGAGCGGGAGCTCCGGAACGACCTGCTCCGGCAGCTGGCGGCGCGGGTGACGTTCGACGTCCCCGACGCGCTCATCGACCGCGAGATCGAGCGGCGGACCGAGGAGTTCGTCCGGCGCCTGATGGACCAGGGCGTGGACCCGCGGCAGGCCAACATCGACTGGCAGGCGTTCCGGGACAACCAGCGCGAGCCGGCCCGGGAAAACGTGGCCAGCGCGCTCGTGCTCGACGAAGTGGCGCGCCGCGAAAATCTGGCTGTGGAGTCCGAAGCCGTAGATGCCGAAATAGAAAAGTACGCGGCGGCCACGGGACGGACCAGCCAGGCTGTGCGCGCCAAGCTCGAGAAAGACGGCGGTATCTCGCGTCTTTACATGGGTTTACGGCGGGAGAAGGCGGTTGACTTCCTGCGGGCGCGTGCTACAATTCTCAAGGAGTGAGCCCCCCGGTGGCGGCCGCCCCCGTTCCCGTCCTGCAATCTGGTCCGCGCCGGTGTCATCCGGCCGACGTCCCGCATTCCTGCTGAGCTGAACCGGATCCGTTACGTTATGCCGTCATACGCCGCAGATACCCGCATGCAGCTCGTGCCGATGGTCGTCGAGCAGACGAACCGGGGCGAGCGGGCTTACGACATCTTTTCGCGCCTGCTGAAGGACAACATCATCTTCATCGGCACGCCGATCGACGACGGCGTCGCCAACCTGGCGATTGCCCAGATGCTGTTCCTCGAAGCCGAGGACCCGGACAAGGACATCCAGCTCTACCTGAACAGCCCGGGCGGCTCGATTACGGCGGGATTCGCGATTTACGACACGATGCAGTTCATCAAGCCCGACGTGCAGACCATCTGCATCGGGCAGGCGGCGTCGATTGCCGCGGTGCTGCTGGCGGCGGGCACCAAGGGCAAGCGGTATTCCCTCCCCAATTCCCGCATCCTGATCCACCAGCCCTGGATGTCGGGGCTCGGCGGGCAGGCCACCGACATCGACCTGGCGGCCAAGGAAATCCTGCGCATGCGCGAGCGGATCAACGAGATCCTCGTGCAGCACACGGGACAGCCGGCCAAGCGGATCCAGGACGACACCGAGCGGGACTACATCATGTCGGCGGACCAGGGGAAGGAATACGGTATTATCGATGACGTCATCCGCAAGCGCGCCTAATCGTTCGCTGGTCCGGCCCCGGAGGAGTCCGGGGGTCGCCGGAGCGTGAGCCCTTCCATGGTCAAGAAGAACGGCGAGTCGGAAGTCCTTCGCTGCTCGTTCTGCAACAAGGATCAGAACGACGTCCGGAAGCTCATCGCGGGCCCGACGGTGTTCATCTGCGACGAGTGTGTCGAGGTCTGCAACGACATCATCGCGGACGACAACCGGTTCGAGACGCGCGGCGTCCGCTCGTCGCTGCCCTCACCGCCCGAGATCAAGAAGTTCCTGGACGAGTACGTGATCGGCCAGGAGCGGACCAAGAAGAAGCTGGCCGTCGCGGTCTACAACCACTACAAGCGGATCGAGATCCAGAAGCAGCCGCGCAACCGCCACGACGTCGAGCTGACGAAGAGCAACATCCTGCTGATCGGCCCGACGGGCACCGGCAAGACGCTGCTCGCGCAGACGCTGGCCAAGCTCCTGTCGGTCCCCTTCACGATCGTGGACGCGACGACCCTCACGGAGGCCGGCTACGTCGGCGAGGACGTCGAGAACATCATCCTGAAGCTGCTGCAGGCGGCCGGCGGCGACATCGAGAAGTGCCAGCAGGGCATCATCTACATCGACGAAGTCGACAAGATCTGCCGGAAGGACGAGAACCCGTCGATCACGCGCGACGTCTCGGGTGAAGGCGTCCAGCAGGCGCTGCTGAAGATCCTCGAGGGCACCGTCGCCAACGTGCCTCCGCAGGGCGGCAGGAAGCACCCGCACCAGGAGTTCTTCCAGATCGACACGACGAACATCCTGTTCATCTGCGGCGGCGCCTTCGTCGGCCTCGACAAGGCCATCGAGCGGCGCGTGGGCAAGAAGACGCTCGGCTTCAAGGCCGACGTGAAGTCGCTCCGGAACCGCGACATCGGCGCCACGCTCGAGCAGCTGGAGCCGGAAGACATGATCAAGTACGGGCTCATCCCGGAGTTCGTCGGCCGCCTGCCGGTCGTCGGCACGCTCCACGAGCTCGACAAGCCGGCGCTCATCCAGATCCTGACGCAGCCGCGCAACGCGATCGTGCGGCAGTACCAGAAACTCTTCGAGTACCAGAACGTCAAGCTGAAGTTCACCGACGACGCCCTCGAGGCCATTGCCGAGTCCGCGCTGAAGCGGAAGATCGGCGCGCGCGGGCTGCGGATGATCATCGAAGAGCTGATGCTCGAGCTGATGTACAACCTCCCCTCGCAGAAGAAGGTGCGCGAGTGCGTGATCACGCGCGAGGTGGTGGAAGCGAAGGACAAGCCGATTACGTTGATTGAAAAAGCCGGGTAAGGGGCCAGGAACCAGGGGTCAGGGGTCAGAGAGCCTCGGCGCCATGGTCCGATACTGGCCCCATCCCGCGCAGGAGCCACGCCGGACGCTGGCCCCTGGACCCTGATCCCTGACCCCTGTTCCTGATTTCGACGAACCCTGATGGAAGTCTACGAGACGCTGCCTATCGTCCCCTTGCGGGACGTCGTCGTGTTCCCGCACATGATGATGCCGTTCGTCATCGGACGGCCCTCCTCGACGCGCGCCCTCGAGCACGCGCTCGCGAAGGACAAGAAGATCTTCCTCGCCGCCCAGCACGATGCCTCGATCGACGACCCGCGTCCCGAGGACATCTACACGATGGGCTGCGTGGCCAACGTCGTCCAGTCGCTGAAGCTGCCCGACGGCAACATCAAGGTCCTCGTCGAGGGCCTCGACCGGGCGCGCGCCGTGGAGTGGAAGGAAGACAAGGGCTTCTACCGCGTCGTGGTGAAGGTCCTGCCGAAGCACAAGGACCTGACCGGCGACGTCGAAGGGACGATGACGCGCGTGGTGTCGCTGTTCGAGCAGTACGTGAAGCTCTCGAACAACCTGCACTACGACGCGATGATTGCCGCCGTCCGCGTGGACGATCCCGGCAAGCTCGCCGACACGATTGCCGCGCACCTGCTGGTCGGCGTCGACGAGAAGCAGAACCTGCTCGAGATCGTCTCGCCGCTCGAGCGCCTGAATCGCATCGCCAGCATCCTCGAAGCCGAGGTGGACAAGCTCCAGGTCGATCGCCGCATCCAGTCTCGCGTGAAGAAGCAGATGGAGAAGGCGCAGAAGGAGTACTACCTCAACGAGAAGATGAAGGCGATCCAGAAGGAACTGGGCCGCAAGGACGACAAGGGCAACGAGGTCGACGATCTCAAGAAGAAGATCGAGCAGTCCCGGATGCCGAAGGACGTCGAGGAGAAGGCCGTCCAGGAGCTGAAGCGCCTGGAGGCGATGCCGCCGATGTCGGCCGAGGCCACCGTCTCGCGCAACTACCTCGACTGGCTCATCGCGGTGCCGTGGCACAAGAAGACCAAGGAGAGCCGCGACCTCAAGCGCGCCGAAGAAATCCTCAACGAGGACCACTACGGCCTCGAGAAGATCAAGGACCGCATCCTCGAGTTCCTCGCGGTGCGGGCGCTGGTCAAGAAGCCGAAGGCCACGATCCTGACGTTTGCCGGCCCTCCGGGCGTGGGCAAGACGTCGCTGGCCAAGTCGATCGCGCGCGCGATGAACCGCAAGTTCGTGCGCCTCTCGCTCGGCGGCGTGCGTGACGAGGCCGAGATCCGCGGCCATCGCCGCACCTACATCGGCGCGTTCCCCGGCCAGATCATCCAGATGATGAAGAAGGCCGGCTCGATGAACCCGGTCTTCCTGCTCGACGAAGTCGACAAGATGTCGATGGACTTCCGCGGCGACCCGTCGGCGGCGCTGCTCGAAGTGCTCGACCCCGAGCAGAACGGCACGTTCCTCGATCACTACCTGGACGTCGAGTACCGACCTGTCGAACGTGATGTTCATCTGCACGGCCAACGTCCTGCACACGATTCCGCAGGCGCTGCGGGACCGCATGGAAGTGCTGCAGCTGGCCGGCTACACCGAGCTCGAGAAGATCGAGATTGCCAAGAAGTTCCTCGTGCCGAAAGCGGTCGAGGGCACCGGGCTCACGCTGGCCAACATCCAGTTCGCCGACGAAGCCGTCCAGACGATCATCAACCGCTACACCCGGGAAGCGGGCGTCCGCAACCTGGAGCGCGAGATCTCGTCGGTCTGCCGCAAGGTGGCCCGCAAGGTCGTCGTCGAGGGCGCCGGGTTCACCGAGGAAATCAGCGCCAGCAAGGTCACCGAGTACCTCGGCGTGCCGCGCTACCGCTCGACCGAGGCCGAGGAGCAGAACGAGATCGGCATCGCGACGGGCCTGGCGTGGACCGAGGTCGGCGGCGAGATCCTCGTGACGGAAGCGACGCTGATGCCGGGCAAGGGCACGCTGATGCTCACCGGCAAGCTGGGCGACGTCATGCAGGAATCGGCGCGCGCGGCGATGAGCTGGGTGCGCTCGCAGGCCGAGGAGTTCGGCCTCGCGAAGGACTTCAACCGGAAGCACGACGTCCACATCCACGTGCCCGAGGGCGCCATCCCGAAGGACGGCCCCAGCGCCGGCATCACCATCGCCACGGCGCTGGTCTCGGCGCTCGTGCGCGTCGCCGACGCGCCGGGAGGTCGCCATGACCGGCGAGATCACGCTGCGCGGCAAGGTGCTGCCGATTGGCGGCGTGAAGGAAAAGGTGCTCGCCGCGCATCGCGCCGGCATGAAGACGATCATCCTGCCGAAGGACAACGAGAAGGATCTGGCCGACATCCCGAAGAGCGTGATGGACGTCCTCGAGATTCACATGGTCCGCGAGATGGGCGAGGTGCTGAAGATCGCCCTGGACCGAGCCGATTCCCAGCCACGATTGCCCCGGTGGCGGAATCGGTGGAAGTCGAGCCGCTCGACGACACGATTACTCACTGACGCGAGGTTCAGAGTCTGAGGTTCAGAGTCAGAGTCGCTGCACGGGTCTGGACAGGTCGACTTTCCACTCTGAGACTGTGAACCTGATGACTCGCGCGGAGTTCGTCCGCAGCGCAGTCCGGCCGGCGGATTTTCCGGCCGACGGGCTCCCGGAAATCGCGATTGTCGGGCGGTCCAACGTGGGGAAATCCACGCTGGTGAACGCCCTGACGGGGCTCAGGCTGGCGCGCACGAGCGCGGCGCCGGGCAAGACGCGGACGGCGAACGTCTACCGGCTGCAGGCCCAGGGCGAGGTCGAGGGGCCGTTTCACCTCGTCGATCTGCCCGGGTACGGATACGCGCGAGCCCCTCGACAGGCTCGGGGCAGCCAGAAGAGCGCCAAAGGCCGGCGGCGAGTCGGAGCGCGAGGCGTTCGATACGCTCGCGGAGGATTACTTCGGCGACCGCGCCGGCCAGGCGCGCGCCGATCGGAAAGGGCGGCTGCCCGCCGCCTTTGCAGTGCTGCTGCTCGTGGACGGGCGGCATCCCGGGCTCGAAAGCGATCTTCGCGCCCACGACTGGCTCGCGGCCTTGAACCTGCCGATGGGCGTGGTCGCCACCAAGATGGACAAGCTGACGCGCGCCGAACGCTCGCGCGCCCAGCATGCGTTTGAACGAGCGTTTACGGCGCCCGTGCTGCCGGTGTCGGCCGCGACGGGCGAAGGAATGAAGGACCTGTGGAAACTGATACCAAGACTGCTCAGCAGTCACCTGTGACAACCGAGGCGCCAGCCGTCATCGAGCTGAGCTCGCTCAAGGAGATGAGCGTCACCGAGTTGACGCGCATCGCGAAACAGCTGGAGGTGCCGGGCGCGACCGGCATGCGCAAGCAGGAGCTGATCTTCGAGATCCTCCGGGCGCGTGCCGAGAAGAGCGGCCTCATCTTCTCGGAAGGCGTGCTGGAGGTGCTGCCCGATGGCTTCGGCTTCCTCCGCGCCCCCGACTACAACTACCTGCCAGGCCCGGACGACATCTACGTTTCCCCCTCCCAGATCAGGAAGTTCGACCTGCACACCGGCGACACGGTGTCGGGCCAGATCCGGTCGCCGAAGGAAGGCGAGCGGTACTTCGCGCTGATCAAGGTCGAGGCGGTGAACTTCGAGCCGCCCGAGCGCGCGCGCGAGAAGGTGTTCTTCGAGAACCTGACGCCGCTCTACCCGCAGGGCCGCCTGATGCTCGAGACCGAGGGCGACAACCTCTCGGGCCGCGTGCTGGACCTGATGACGCCGGTCGGCAAGGGCCAGCGCGGCCTCATCGTCGCGGCCCCGCGCACCGGCAAGACGATGCTGCTCCAGAGCCTGGCGACGAGCATCGCGAAGAACCACCCGGAGGTGTACCTCATCGTGCTGCTCATCGACGAGCGGCCGGAAGAAGTCACCGACATGCAGCGGTCGGTGAAGGGCGAGGTCATCTCGTCCACGTTCGACGAGCCGGCGCAGCGGCACGTGCAGGTGGCCGAGATGGTCATCGAGAAGGCCAAGCGCCTGGTCGAGCACAAGAAGGACGTCGTCATCCTGCTCGACTCGATCACCCGTCTCGCGCGCGCCTACAACACGATCGTGCCGGCGTCCGGCAAGATCCTGTCTGGCGGCGTGGACAGCAACGCCCTGCAGCGGCCGAAGCGCTTCTTCGGCGCGGCGCGGAACATCGAGGAAGGCGGCTCGCTGACGATCATCGCGACCGCGCTCGTCGACACCGGCTCGCGCATGGACGAAGTGATCTTCGAGGAGTTCAAGGGCACGGGCAACATGGAGATCCACCTCGATCGCAAGCTGGTGGATCGCCGGGTGTTCCCCGCCATCGACATCCAGAAGAGCGGCACGCGGAAGGAAGAGCTGCTGCTGCCGAAGGAAGACCTCAATCGCGTCTACGTGCTCCGCAAGGTCCTGACTCCCCTGTCGCCGGTCGAGGCGATGGAGCTGATGCTCTCGAAGATGGGCAAGACGAAGAGCAACGCCGAGTTCCTGGGATCGATGAGTAACGGGAAGTCGTAGGCAGTAGGCGTCACGTAGGGCGGGGCTTCAGCCCCGCCAATTCGTCGGGTACGTGGGCAGGGCTTCAGCCCTGCTGCTCCGAACGCAGAGACGCCGCGGGGAACGCGCTTCGAATCTCCCCGCGGCTCACTTCCCTCCATTCGCCGGGCTCCAGCCCGGCAAGCTCCAGCGCTCCAATCGCGACCCTCGCCAGCGCGGTCACGTCGTGGCCGGTTGCCGCGAACATCCGTCGGATCTCACGGTTCTTGCCTTCGGTGAGCTGCACGATGAGGTGCGTCTCGCGAGCCGACGCCTTTCGAATCGTCACCAGCTCCGCGCGCAGCGTCTGGCCGCGATTGACGATGCCTTTCTCGAGGCGCAGGCGTTCGCCCTCGCTCACCCGCCCGCGCACGGTCACGCGATAGACGCGGACGACGGCATTGCCCGGGTCCATCAGCCAGTCCGCGAGTTTCGTGTCGTTGGTCAGGAGCAGGAGGCCCTGACGTCGCGGCATCGAGCCGGCCCACAGGCGCCACCACCCGCCGAGGTCGCCGAGCACGTCGTAAATCGTCTTGCGGCCTTCAGGGTCGCGGCGGGTCGTCACGACGCCGCGCGGCTTGTTGAGGAGAACGGCGCGCCAGGCCGCTGGTCCGGTCGCTTCGCCATCGATTGCGATGCGCGCGCGCTCGGGGTTGATCGGGTGACCCGGCTCCGTGACGACGCGGCCGCCGACCGTCACGCGCCCGGCGAGGATGGCCTCAATTGCCTGCTTTCGCGAGGCGATGCCCAGCTTCGAGATCGCCCGGGCGAGCGGCACCGTACCGGCTGGGCGTCGTCGTGAAGATGGCATCGGGTGGCCGAACTGAAGTTCGGCCCTACGGACGTCGCGTGTCGAACCCTCATGGCACCAGGACCGTGGCTCCGGGGCCGTACGCAGCGGCGACGCGACTGGCGACGCCGGCCGCCTCGCCCGCACGCACCAGCGCGACGATGGACCCGCCGAAGCCGCCGCCGGTGAGCCGCGCGCCGAAGACGGCCGGCTCGGTCTCGGCCATCGACACGAGGCGATCGACCTCGGGCACGGAGCACTCGAAGTCGTCGCGCTGGGAGGCATGGGACGCGCTGAACAGCCGGCCCAGCGACGTCGCGTCGCTGGCGCGCATCGCGGCCACGGCGTCCAGCACGCGCGAGTTCTCGGTCACGATGTGCCGCGCGCGGCGGTTCATGGGCTCCGGCAGCGCGTTCACGTCGTCCAGGCGATCGAGGCCGACGTCGCGGAGCGCGGCGACGCCGAGCAGCGCGGCGGCGCGGTCGCATTCCGCCCGCCTGCGTCCGGTAGTCCCCCGCCGCGTGGTTGTGCGCGACGCCCGAGTTGATCACGACGAGCTCGGTGGCGGCAGGCAGCCGCACCTGCTGGTGCTCGAGCGACCTCGTGTCGATGAAGAGCGCCACGCCCGGCTGCGACAGGCTCGACGCCATCTGGTCCATGATGCCGACCGGCGCGCCGACGAAGTCGTTCTCTGCCGCGCGACCGATCTTCGCGATGGTCACATCGTCCAGGTCGAGCGCGTAGAGCTCACGCAGCGCGCGCAGCACCGCGACCTCGAGCGCCGCGCTCGACGACAGGCCGCTCCCGACCGGCACGGTCGAGTCCACCGCGAGATCGAAGCCGCCGATGGCGAATCCGCGGCGCGCCAGCGCCTGAGTCACCCCCTGCACGTAGTCGACCCAGCCGCGCGCCGGCGTTTCGCGGCCGAGCTCGAACGTCGCGGTCGCGTCGAGCGTCGACGCTGTGGATCGTCGACCTGCCGGTCCGTCGCGCCGCGCGAGTGCGACGGTGGTGGCCTGCGGGATCGACGTCGGCAGCACGAAGCCGTCGTTGTAGTCGGTGTGCTCGCCGATCAGGTTCACGCGGCCGAAGGCGTGCGACCTCGCGCTCGATCGGCACGGCCGAAACGCGCGACGAATGCGGCGCGATCGATGGCGGGAACCCTACTCAATCGACACCTCGACCGCCTGCAGTTCGGCGGCCTTGTCCTCGGGCAGGGTGTCTGCGGTGAACACGCCCGCGCCCGCCTCGCTCCCGGCGAGATACTTCAGGCGGTTCGGCATGCGATACGCCGGGTAGAACTCGACGTGCAGGTGCGCTTCCGGATGCTCACGCCCGTCGGTCGGCGCCTGGTGGAAGACCATGATGTACGGGAACGGCTTGTTCCACAGGCCGTCGTACTTGAGGATCACGGTCTTCAGCGCGCGCGCGAAGTCCGCGCGCTCGGCGCGGGTCAGCTGCGGGAGCGCGGGGACAGGACGGGTCGGCGCGATCCAGATCTCGTACGGATACCGCGCGCAGACGGGCACCACCGCGAGCACGTGCTCGCCGCGGTAGATGACGCGGCGCGCGGCGTCTGCGAGCTCGCGCCGCAGCAGGTCCTCGAGCAGCCCCCGCCCGTGCGCTTCGTAGAACGCCAGCTGCTCGGCCAGCTCGCGCGCGGCCACGGGCGGCACGAACGGATAGGCGTAGATCTGCCCGTGCGGATGGTGCAGCGTCACTCCCACTTCGACGCCGCGGTTCTCGAACGGAAACACGTACTGCACGTCGTCTCTGGCGCCGAGCGCTTCGAAGCGATCGGCCCAGACATCGATGATGAGCTCGAGCCGTTCGAGCGGAAGGCGTCCAAGCGATGCGGATGGGTCCTGCGTGAAGACGACGACCTCGCAGGCGCCCTTGCCGGGGCGCGTGTCGACGATGGCCTCCGGCGGCGCGCCGGCCTGACCCGACAGCGTCGGGAAGAGGTTCTCGAAGACCGCGACCTCCCAGGGGCCGGGCGGGAGTTCCGTCGGCACGGCCGGATCCGTCATCACCGCGAGCGGGTTCCATTCGGGCGGCGGCAGGAACGTCCGGTTCTGCCGGTGCGAGGCATACGCCACCCACTCGCCGCGCAGGGGATGCCAGCGCAGGTGCGAGCTCGGTGTCACCGGCTGGGCGTTCGGGCTCGGCGCAATCAGGCCGTCCGGAATCGGCCGGTGCGCGTAGAGCCACAGCGAGCGCCCGTCGGGCTTGGTCAGATGCGTCTTGTGCAATGTCCTGCGCCACGGCGCGGCTGATACGCCGATCGCCAACTACGGTCGACGTACGTTCCCTCGAGATGCGCGCGACAAGGCCGCTGAGGCCGAGCACGCCGATGATGTTCGGCAGCACCTGCAGCGCGTTCATCAGGTCGCCCCACGCCCAGACCAGCTCGACTTTCGTGATCGCGCCGAGCGGAATCAGCAGGCAGTAGATCCAGCGGTACGGCGCCACCACGCGCGGTCCGAGAATGTACGTCAGGAACTGCTCGCCGTAGAACGCCCAGCCGATGAGCGTCGTGTACCCGAAGAGGAAGACCGAAATCGCCACGAGATAGCCGCCGACGCCGGGAATCGCCGCGTTGAAGGCCAGCGCCACGGCGGCGGTGCTGGTCTGTCCCGAGAGCCAGGCGCCGGTCAGCAGGATCGTCAGCGCCGAAATGGACGACGTGACGAACGAGACGATGAAGACCTCCATCACCGCGTTCAGCCCCTGCTGCACCGGACGCAGGGATTGGGCGGTGCCGTAGGCGACAGCCGCCGTGCCGTAGCCGGCTTCGTTCGCATACATCCCGCGCGCGAGCCCATACCGCATCGCGACGACGAAGCCGAGACTGCCGCCGGCGACCGCGCGCATCGAGAACGCCTCGCGCACGACGAGCGCGAGCACCTCCGGGAGATGCGAGGCGAACGACACGATCACGAACAGGCCGCCCGACAGGTACAGGCCGACCTTGAGCGGCGTCAGCTTTTCCGCGGCGCGGCCGATCGACTTGATCCCGCCGATGACGACCAGCCACGTCAGCACCGCGACCGCGATGCCCGTGATCCACGGCGGCACGCCGACGATCGTCCGCATCACGAGCGCGATCGAGTTCGTCTGCGTGAACGGCGTCGTCGTCAGGGCGGCGACGCCCGCGACGAGCGCGTAGATCCAGGCGAGGGCCGGCGATTTCAGGCCGTCGCGCAGGTAGTACATCGGGCCCGTGCGCGTGAGGCCGTCGCGCGTGTCGCGGAACGTCACGCCGAGCACGGCCTCCGAGAACTTCACGGCCGTCGCGACGAACCCGTAGCACCAGATCCAGAAGAGCGCGCCGGGCCCGCCCGAGACGATGCCCGCGGCCACGCCGGCGATGTTGCCGGTGCCGATCGTCGCCGCCAGGGCCGTCATGAACGCCTGGAACGGCGACAGGACGCCGATCGCGCCCTGCTCGCCCTGCGCGATGAACGTGCGGACCGCGTCGCCGAACCGGCGGACCTGGACGACGCCGTAGCGCGCCGTGAGGAAGAGGCCGCTGCCAAACAGCAGAATCAGCAGCCACGGCACGAAGAGGTGGTCGGCCAGCGATTGGATGGCCGCGGCCATCGCGGGAGGAATCATCAGTAGTTGGACTTCGACTGGCAGCCGTCCACGACGACGGACGAGCCGCTGATCCAGCTCGCGCGCGGAGACGCGAGAAACGCGACGACGTCGCCGACTTCCTCCGCGCGGCCGAACCGGCCGAACGGCAGCTCGCGGCGGACGAAGTCGGAGATGCCGTCAGGGTCGGCCTGCTGGCGTTTGTGCCACGAGCCGCCCGGGAACAGGATCGATCCGGGCGCGACGCTCACCACGCGGACGTTGTCGGGCGCGAACTGCTGCGCGAGCGCCTTGGCGAGGCTCGTCTCGGCGGCCTTGGCGACGTTGTAGGTCATACGGCCGCCAGACTCACGGCCCCAGATCGACGTGATCATGACGATGACGCCGCCGCCGCGCTTCCGCATCAGCGGCACCGCCAGTTTCGACGCCCGAATCGCCGGATAGAGCGTCTGGTCGAACGCCTCCTGCCACTCGGCGTCGCTCGTGTCGAGCAGGCCGGCGCCGCGCGCCAGGCCCATGTTGTTCACGAGGACGTCGAGGCCGCCGAACGTCGACACCGCCGTGTCGACTGCGCGCGCGATGCCGTCAGCCGTCGCCAGATCCGCCGCGCACTGCTGCACGCGCCCCTGGCTCGTTGGCGACGGCGGCGACTTCCTCCGCGGCGCGTGCGAGCTGCTCGGCCCCCCGGGCCGTGAGCACCACGCGGCAGCCTTCCGCCGCGAGGGACTTCGCGCTGGCGAGGCCGAGGCCACGGCTCGAGCCGGTGATGAGGGCAACCTTGTCGCGTAAACCGAGGTCCATGTCAGGGTTCAGGGTTCAGGGGCCAGGGTTCAGGGTTCCGAGGTTCCAAGGTTCAGGTTCAGGGTTCAGGCAATCGCGGGCAGCCAGGAGCGAACGGCGCCGTTGAAGGCGTCCGGCGTCTCGAGATTCGAGAGGTGACCTGCGCCGGGAAGAACCGTCAGTGTCGCCTCGCGGATGGCCGACGCCAGCGATCGCGAGTCGTCCACCGGCGTCAGCGCGTCCTCTGCACCGACGACGACGAGCGTCGGGACGGAGATCGTCGAAAGCTCGGGCGTCCGATCGGGGCGATCGCGCAGGCGCCGCACCGCGCGGCTGATGCCGTTCGCGCTGTTGGCCTCGATCAGCCGCCGCACCTGCGCGACGACGTCCGGGCGAGTCCGGTGCGTCGTGCTTCCCACGAGCTTCGGCATCATCTCGTCCGCGACGCCGCTTGCACCCTTGGCTTCGATGAGGCCCAGCATCGTCTCGCGGGCGACGCGGCCGGCCGGCGAATCGGCCGCGCTCCGGGTGTCGGCGAGGATCAACCCCCGCAGCCGATCCGCCGCGATCTGGTGGAACGCGAACGCCGCGTAGCCGCCCATCGACAGGCCGCCGAGGACCACCTTTCCGACGCCGAGATGATCGAGCAGCGCGAGCGTGTCGCGGGCGAAGTCCGCGATGTCGGGCGCCCCGTCGTGATCGGACGAGCCGCCAAGCCCTGCCAGGTCCGGCGCAATCGTCCGCCAGCCGGGCATGTCCATCTGCGCGCTCCACATCTCGCCGCTGAGCGGAAACGCGTGCAGCCAGACGAGCACGTGGGACGACGGGGTCCCTGTCTCGCGCCACGCGAGCGTGCGCGACCCGATCGTCAGCCTCTCGGTCCGGAGCATGGCCACCCATTCTATCCAGCAACATCGTCGTCACCAATCTGAGTTACGCTGATGTTCGATATGGCCCGTTTCGAGCGAGTGAGAGCAGTCGCACTGGCGCTGATCGCGTGCCTGTGCGCGGTGATTCTGGTCGCGGCCGAGGCTCCCGCGCGCCACGTCGTGATGGTGTCGATCGACGGCATGCGGCCGCAGGTGTACGGCGAGTCGAGCCAGGCGAAAGTGCCGACGATCCGGCGGCTCATGCAGCGCGGCGCGTGGTCGCGGGGCGTCACGGGCGTGATGCCGACGGTGACCTATCCGTCGCACACGACGATGATCACCGGCGTCGCCCCCGGCGGTGCACGGCATCTACGACAACCGCCTCGCCGATCCGGACAACACGTCGGGGATGGCCTGGTATTGGTACGCGCGCGACATCAAGGTCACGACGCTGCCGGCCGCGGTGCGCGCCGCGGGAGGCACGGCGGCCGCGGTGAGCTGGCCAGTCACCGTCGGGATGGATCTCGACTACAACGTGCCGGAGCTGATTCAGGTGCGTCACCGGGAGAACCTGGAGCTCGTCGACGCCCTGACGATGCCGGCGCACCTCCTGGATGGGTATGTGAAAGCCTCGGGCAAGCCGTTGTCGTGGCCCATCGACGACGACGATCGCGAGGGGCTTGCCGAGTGGATTCTCGGGCAGCACCAGCCGACGCTGCTTCTGCTGCACCTCGCGGACAGCGACTCGATGAGCCACGAGCATGGGCCCGATTCGCCGGAGGCGGTGGCGGCCATCGAGCACGCGGATCTGCTGCTCGGCCGCCTGCTGGACAAGGTGGCGGCGCTGCATCTCGACGCGTCCACCGACGTCGTGGTCGTCTCGGATCACGGGTTCCTGCCGCTCACGCAGCTGGTGAACCTCAACGCGGCGTTCAAGGCCGAAGGGCTTCTGCAGACCAGCGCGCGCGGCTCCGTGACGTCATGGGAGGCCTACGCGCACAGCGCCGGCGGCAGCGGCTACATCCTCCTCAAGCGGCCCGATGACCCCGCAGCTCGTCGCGAGGGTCGCGGCAGTCCTGCAGAAGCTGGCGGCCGATCCGGCCAACGGCATCGATCGCGTGATGACGCGACAGGATCTCGAGGCGGCCAGCGCGCATCTCGATGCGTCGTTCGGCGTCTCGATGAAGCGCGGCTTCTATCTCGGATGGGATACGTCCTCGGTGCTCACGCCGGTGACGAGCAAGGGCGGGCACGGCTACGACCCCGCCTTCCCTGAGCTGCGGTCGTCTCTGGTGGTGGCAGGCCCCGACGTGCCGCAGGTGGGCGATCTCGGGCGTGGTGTCGATGACCCGCATCGCGCCGACGGTGGCGGGCTGGCTCGGCGTTCGGCTGTCGCCGCAGTCCGCCGAACCGCTGACGTTGTCCCCGTCCTCGACGCGGTAATCGAGCGCAGGGCGCGGCTTCAGTACGTAGGGCCGGCTTCAGTCGCGGCCGCTCGCCATCGAAGGCGCGACTGAAGTCGCGCCCTACGTACAGAGGCGTTCTCAGAGCGCTCGCAAATACGCCGTCATCGCGATGACCAGCAGGCCGCCGACGCCAATCGCGGCCAGCAGCATCGGCACGACACTTCTCAGGTAATACGCGCGCAGCTCCGCGCCTTCGAGCCACACGCCAGGCGGCAGCATCGACCGCAGGGCCGTGACGCCGTCGGCCGACGCGTCCGGCACGCGCACGTACCATCGCCGCCACTCGCCGTGAATCTCGACCGCCAGCCACCCGTTCCGCCACCAGACGCGCCGCAGATCCGACCAGTCGCCGAACCACTCCCGCCACGGGTGCTCGAGTCGCACGTGATCGTCCCAGGCGAGCTCGGTCCGCGACAGCGCGACGACCGTCCACGCGATGCCGATGACGGCCATCGCCTGGAGCGTGAGCATCGTCCCGAGCAGGACGAACGCCCTCGCGGCGTGCGGATTCGCACCCGGATCGGCCAGGACGCCCATCCGCCAGACAGCCGCGAAGAGGCCGACTTCGACGATCGGCCAGCACGGTCGCGAACGCCAGAGCGACACGGCGAAACGCCGGCGGCGCGGACAGCGAACGTGTCATCGCGAGGCCGATGGTACCACCCGCGCCGGGATATCCTGTGGGCATCGTGACACTCGGGGCCACGCCGTGATCGCCGAGGACGTCCGGATTGATCCGGCTGCTCTCGCGCGCCTGCACGAGACGAGCGGCGCGCGCCGGTGGGACGTGTCGGCCGACGCGCTCGGCGCCGCGCTCCGCGTGAGCGTGGCGCACCGCTTCGCCGCTCCGCCAGGCCAGCAGGATCTCGAGACCTACCTCGCGTCGCTCCACGTCGGAGACCTCGCGCTGGCCACGGCCTGCCGCGACGGACACGACGGCGCGTGGGAGCATTTCATCCGCGAGCTGCGGCCGGCGCTCTACGCGGCGGCGCGCACCGTTGCCGGCGACGACGGACGTGAGATCGCCGACTCGCTGTACGCCGAGCTCTTCGGCCTCGCGGCGCCTGACGGGACGCGCCGGTCGCTGCTCGCCTACTATCACGGCCGCAGCCGGCTGGTGACGTGGTTGCGATCGGTCCTCGTCCAGCGCACGATCGATCGTCGACGGCAGACGTCGCGGCTCATGCCGCTCGACACTGAAGACGACGCGTCGGCCCAGACCATCGGGCCTCGGACCGACGCGGCGCCCGATCCCGATCGCGACCGTCTGGTGAACTGTGCCCAGGCCGCGCTCGACGCGGCCATTGGCGCGCTCGACCCGAAGGACCGCATCCGCCTTCGGCTGTACTACGGCCAGGACCTCACGCTCTCGCGCATCGGCCGCCTGCTGGGAGAATCTGAAGCGACCGTCTCGCGTCGCCTCGAGCGTGCCCGCCGGCAGCTCCGCGCGGAGACGACGGATCGCCTCAAGCGCGAGCATGGCCTGACCGACGCGGCGGTGCAGCAGTCATTTGAGTACGCGGCGGAATCCCCCGAACTGCAGCTCGACCGGCTGCTGTCGGGGACCGACGACGGATGAGGCCGCGCAAGAGTGGCGCGGAAGTTCGTTCTTTCAGGTAGAGAGGCATGACCGACCCTAATTTCGAGCGCTCGTTGCGAGCGGCGGCCCGCCGAGGCCGGCCGGGCGGCGTCCATCCGGACGCGTCGCTGCTGGCGGCGTACGTCGATCGCGGCCTGAGCGACACCGAGCGCGCCGAGCTCGAGGCGCACGTCGCGGACTGCGAAGAGTGCATGGAGCGACTGGCGCTGCTCGGCAGCGTGAACGTCCCCGACGAGCCGGAGGTGCCGTCGTTCGAGTGGTCGCCGCGGCAGCTGTTGTCTCGCTGGGGCTGGCTCGTGCCGGTCGCGACCGTCGTCGTGCTGGTCGCCGTCTGGGAACGGCAGCCGTCCCGCCCGGCCTCGTCCGCGCCGGCATCGCCAGCCGCGCCGGCTGTCCAGAAGCAGGTCCGCCGCCCGAACGCGGCCGAAGACGAGGCGAACGAGCGATCGCTGGTGCCGCCTGAGGAGGCTCAGCGCGAGGCGCGCTTCGCCACAGGCGCCGGCGCGTCAGATCGCCCGAAGCGCCGAAGGCGAAGGACGCCTCGGCGAGGCCGGAGCTGCAGGCCGGCGCCAGTGAAGGTGCGCCGCGCCGCGAGGCGCCGCCGTCAGGAGGCGCCTCGGACGACCAGTTCGCGCTGCGCGACAAGAAGGAGGTCGACGCCGTCAGCCCGTCGCAGGCAAACAAGGTCGCGCGCGGCGCCGGCGCCGGCAGCGCAGCAGCAGCGGCAAAGCCGGTCCAGACGGAGGCTGCGGCATCCGTCGCGAGGGCGCGCGGATGAAGCCAAGCCTGGCAATCAGCCGCAGGCGGCAGCCGTGCCGCCGATGCACGAAACGGTCGCGCAGGGCGCGCTCCTGAAATCTGCGATCGAGGCGCCGCTCGTGCTCGCGTCGGGACCGGGCGTGAGCATTCGTCGAAGCGGCACGCGGCTCGAGCGATCGACCGACAACGGCGCGACGTGGGCTGTCGACCTCGCGGACGCGCCCGCCGGACTGCACGTGGGCTCGTGCCCGACGACGGCCGTCTGCTGGCTTGGCGGATCCCAGGGCATCGTCCTCCTGCGTCAGGCGTCAGGCAGCTGGACGCGTCACGTCGTCGCTGACGGCCGCGCGGCGGTGACCGCCATCCAGGCTGCGGACGCCCTCGCGGCCACCGTCAGTCTGAGCGACGGCCGCCGCTTCCAGACGGCCGATGCCGGCGTGACGTGGACTGAACAGGTAAGTAGGCAGTTCCTGTAGCGCAGGCCTTCAGGCCTGCCGTATTGGCCGTTCTGCAAGAAATCGCGCGGTCCTCCGTTCCAACAGATGAAGGCGCTTCTGGCGAATGAGCCGGGCGCCCACGGAGGACCCCGATGTCAGCGCATTCATTTCGCACTCCTGGCACACTCGTGGCGGCGGGCGTCGCCGCGATCGGCATCTTCGCCTGGTCGGGCCACGACGGCCGCGTCGAGGCCGTCAAACGCGCCGATCCTGCCGTCGTCACCGCGACGCTCAAGGACCAGACCGACCTCTTCGTCACCGTCTACAACTCCAATATCGCGCTCGTGCGCGACGTGCGTCAGCTCGCGTTGCCGTCCGGCACGCTCGACCTGCAGCTGGCCGACATCGCCGCGTCGGTCAATCCGGCGACGGTGCATTTCCGGTCGCTGAGCGAGCCGTCGAAGCTGGGGATGCTCGAGCAGAACTACGAGTACGACCTGCTCGGTCCCGAGCGGCTGCTGAAGAAGTACGTCGGCCGCGACGTGACGCTCGTGCGCACGCGCAGCGAGGCCGGCACCTCGAAGCAGGAGATCGTGACGGCGCGCCTGCTCGCCTACAACGACGCGCCGGTCTGGCAGATCGGCAACGAGATCGTGACCGGCTACGCGGCCGAGCAGTATCGCTTCCCCGAGATTCCCGGCAACCTGCACAGCCGTCCGACGCTCGTCTGGAAGCTGGAGAACAGCGGCGCGCGCGATCACCGGATCGAGACGTCGTACCTTGCCGGCAACCTGTCGTGGAGCGCCGACTACGTGCTCACCGTCGGCCGCGACGACCAGCACGCGGACCTCGACGGCTGGGTGACGGTCTCGAACACGAGCGGCACGTCCTATCGCAACACGCGGCTGCAGCTCGTCGCGGGCGAGCTGAACCGCGTCGACAGCAACATGATGAAGGACGAGGCCGTGATGGCGAAAGTGGCGCAGCGGGCCGCCGCGTCTCCCGAGGCGTTCGCGCGCGAGGTCTTCTCCGAGTATCACCTCTACTCGCTCAACCGCCGCACGACGCTCGAAGAGAACGAGACCAAGCAGATCGCGCTGCTGAACGGTTCGGGGACGCCGGTGAAGAAGCTCTTCGTCGTCAACGGCCAGAACTTCTACTACCGCAACCGGCAGAACCCCGGCTCGCCGCTCAAGGACAGCGTCCAGGTCTTCTACAAGTTCCGCAACGACGAGGCGTCAGGACTCGGCATGCCGATGCCGGCCGGCGTGATTCGCGTCTACCAGGCGGACACGAAAGGCGGGCTGCAGTTTGCCGGCGAGGATCGCATCGACCACACGCCGAAGGACGAGGACGTCACCATCAAGATCGGCACGGCCTTCGACGTCGTCTGCGAGCGGAAGCAGACCGACTTCGAGCGGATTGCCGACAACGTCTACGAGATGGCGTTCGAGATCCGCCTGCGCAACCACAAGGCGACGCCGATCACCGTGCAGGTGAACGAGCCGATTGCGGGCGACTGGCGGATGCTGTCGTCCACCTACACGGCGAAGAAGACGGAGGCGTTTGCGGCGCAGTTCGAGGTTCCGGTCGCCGCCGGCGCCGAGAGCGTGCTGCAGTATCGCGTGCGCGTGCGCTGGTAACCAGTCTACGGGGGTCGGGATAATTTTCACTTTTTGCCACGTTCGCCGACGGTGGCAGAAAGTGAAAATTCATCCCGACCCCCAATTGGCTATTTTGCCCAGCGCGCGCGCAGCGTGTGCGCGGCGAGCTTGGGCCGCCGGTCCCGCGTGAAGACGCCCTTCTGGTTCAACCCGCTCGCCCGGATGATCCCCTGCCCCGTCTTGAAGTCGGCGAAATTCCAGACGTGCATCCCGACCACGAACGGACGCGCCGCCGCGACGTCGAGATACTTCGTCAGCATCTCGGCCTGATACTCCTCGCTCCACATCTCCGGCGGCTGCGCGTGGAGCCCGGCCACGGTGTCCGCGCCGAACTCGGTCACGACGATCGGCTTCTTCAAGGCGTCGTGCAACGCGTCGAGCTCCTTGCCGAGCAGCGGCACGCCGGCGTCGAGCTGGCCGCCCTGCGAATACCAGCCGTAGTAGCGGTTCACGCACACGAGATCGGTGATCGCCAGCCACTCCACCGGACCGCCGCCGATACCGACGAGCGTGACGGGCCTGGTCGCGTCGAGCTCGTGCGCCAGCGTGACGAGCGCCTGGAAGAACTGCGTGCCCGTGCTGACGACGGCCGGATCCGGGCGGCCGGGCGCCATGGGGTTCCCCGCCATCGGCTCGTTGGCAATGGACCAGGCAATCACGGAGGGGTGATTCGCGTCGCGCGCGACGAGCTCGCGCAGATCGGCCTTGCACTGCTCCAGCCGCGCGGCGATGTTGGCCTCGCCGTCGGCGAACGCCAGGCTGACCGCCGGGATCTCGTCGATGATGAGGAACCCGAGACGATCGGCCAGATCGTAGGTCTCTTCCGAATACGGGTAGTGCGACGTGCGGAACGAGTTGGCGCCCGTCCATCGTCATCAGCTCGAAATCGCGGACGAGCGCCGCGAGATCCAGGCCGCGGCCGTGCAGCGGGAAATCCTCGTGGCGGCCGAAGCCGCGCAGCGAGACAGGCGACCCGTTCAGCAGCAGGCGGTCGCCCTGGACGGCAATCGTGCGGAAGCCCGTTCGAATCGTGTACTGGTCGACGTCACGCGTGCCGTCCGACAGCGTGACCGTGACGTCGTGCAGCCGCGGAGACTCCGGGCTCCACAACTGTCCTGAGGGCAGGCGCAGCGTGGCCGTCGCTGCGCCGGACGCAAACGTCAACGGCGCCTGCAGACGCGACGCGCCTTCGCCAATCGTCACCACGCCTCGGCCCGTCGCCTGCGAGCTCGTCGCGGTGACCGTGACCGTCGCCGCGTCGCCGTCGAGCGTGGTCTGCACGCGCACGCCAGTGACCTGCACCGCTGGCAGCGAATAGAGCACGACCTGGCGGTGCAGCCCCGCGTACGGGAAGAAGTCGTATGTGGTCGACGGGTACGAGCCGAGGAACCCTCCGCCTGGACCTGGCGACGCCGGCACGCGGTCCGGCTTCTGCAGGTTGTCCACGGCGATCGCGATACGCGTCGGCGCGTCCCACTTCACGAGCGGCGTGATGTCGAACGCGAACGGCAGGTGTCCGCCGTCGTGCTCGCCGGCGAGCGTGCCGTTCACCCAGACGCGCGCGCGGTAGTTCGCCGACCCGACGCGCAGGCAGACGCGCCGTCCGCTCCAGCCGGCGGGCACGTAACAGTCCGTCAGGTACCACGCCGTCCCGAGATACTCGCGGGCGTCGTCGAAGAGGTCGTTCCAGCTGCACGGCACCGGGATGAGCCGCGCCTTCGGCAGTGCCGTATGCCACGCGCCGGCCTCGCCGATCGCCGTCGGGATCCATCTGGAATTGCCAGAGGCCGGAGAGATCGCAGACGTCGCGGAAGCGATTCTGCTGCGGACGGAGCGGGGGCAGGCTGCGAGCCGTTCGCGGTTCGTCCATGGCGCGACGGGACGTCTGGGCGGAGGACTCGCTGCTCCCCGCCATCGCGACGCCGAGCGCGCCGGCGCCCGTGGCGAGAAACTCACGTCGATCGAGCGAAGCACTCACGGCGGTGTCCTTCTCGAAAGAGAGCCCTCGGCGCGAGGGCTGTCGGGCGCGATCATACGCGCGGACAGCAGCGGCCGGATATGATTCGGGCTGGAGTCTCGCGTCATGACGAAACCCCGCAGCGTCCTTCTTCCTGGATTCCTGGCGGCCTGCGCGCTGGCCATCGGCGCGTGCACCGTGTCCGCGCCCTCCGCCACGCCGTCGGCGGCCGATGTCGATCGCTTTCTCGCGGACGTCAGCCGGACGATGCTGCGGCTCGGCGTCGAGCAGCAGCGCGCGGCGTGGGTCGCGCAGAACTTCATCACCGCCGACACGCAGGCGATCTCGGCCCGGGCGAACCAGCTCTACACGGAGGCCATCGCGCGCTACGCGAAGGAGGCCGTGAAATTCGACAAGGTCGACGTCTCGCCGGACGCGCGGCGTCAGCTGCAGCTGCTGAAGGTGGCGCTCACGGTCGCCACGCCCGCCGACGAGAAGGAGTCCGGCGAGCTGACATCGATCATGACGGGGATGGACGCGACGTACGGCAAGGGCAAGTGGTGCAAGGACCCCGCGAAGCCGAACGAGTGCCTCGATATCGGCCAGATCACCGACCTGCTGGCGACCTCACGCGATCCGAAGGCGATGCGGGACGCGTGGGAGGGCTGGCACACGATTTCGATCCCGATGCGGAAGGACTACACGCGCTTCGTGGAGCTGTCGAACGCGGGCGCGAAGGAGCTCGGGTTTGCCGACACCGGGGCGATGTGGCGCGCGAAGTACGACATGCCGCCGGACGCGTTCACCGCCGAGCTCGATCGCTTGTGGGGCCAGCTGCGGCCGCTGTACCTCTCGCTGCACGCGTACGTCCGGATGAAGCTGCACCAGAAGTACGGCGACGCGGTGCCGGCGACGGGGCCGATTCCCGCGCACATGCTTGGAAACATCTGGGCGCAGGACTGGTCCAACGTCTACCCGCTCGTGGCGCCCGCGAACGCGGATCCCGGCTACTCGCTCACCGGACTGCTGACGGCGCACAAGCTCACGGCCGTGGACATGGCGCACACGGCCGAGCGCTTCTTCACGTCGCTCGGCTTCGCGCCGCTGCCGCAGACCTTCTGGGAGCGGTCGCTCTTCGTCAAGCCGCGTGACCGCGAGGTCATCTGCCACGCCAACGCGTGGGACATCGACGCGGTGGACGACCTGCGCGTGAAGACGTGCCTCGAGCCGAAGGCCGAGGACTTCCTCACCATTCACCACGAGCTGGGCCACAACTTCTACCAGCGTGCCTACAACACGCTGCCGGTGCTCTACCGCGACAGCGCCAACGACGGGTTCCACGAGGCCGTGGGCGACACGATCGCGCTGTCGGTGACGCCGGAATACCTCGTGAAGATCGGGCTGCTCGACCGCGCGCCCGATCAGTCGCGCGACATCGGCCTGCTGCTCTCGAAGGCGCTCGAGAAGATCGCGTTCCTGCCGTTCGGCCTGCTGATCGATCAGTGGCGCTGGCAGGTCTTCTCCGGCCAGGTCACGCCAGAGCATTACAACGAGGCGTGGTGGGCGCTGCGGCTGAAGTATCAGGGCGTCGCGCCGCCGTCGCCGCGCGGCGAGCAGTTCTTCGATCCCGGCGCCAAGTATCACGTCCCGGACGTCACGCCGTACACGCGCTACTTCCTCGCCGTCATCCTGCAGTTCCAGTTCCATCGCGCGCTGGCGCACGAGGCCGGCTGCACGGGCCCGCTGAATCGCTGCTCCATCTACGAAAGCAAGGCCGCGGGCGCAAAGCTCGACGCGATGCTGAAGCTGGGCCTCTCGAAGCCGTGGCCCGACGCGCTCGAAGCGATCACCGGCTCGAAGACGATGGACGCGACGGCGGTGCTCGACTACTTCAAGCCGCTGCAGGCGTGGCTCGACGAGCAGACGAAGGACCAGCCGAAGGGCTGGTGAGATGAATGAAGAATGCAAAATGAAGAATGAAGAATGAAGAACAGCGCGCTGACGCGATTCGCGTGGGGCGTGCTCGCCTACAACCTCGCCGTGATTCTGTGGGGCGCGTACGTCCGCGCGACGGGGAGTGGCGCGGGCTGCGGCAGTCACTGGCCGCTCTGCAACGGGACGATCGTCCAGCCCTCGCCGACGACCGCGACGCTCATCGAATACTCCCATCGGCTGACGAGCGGCCTCGCGCTGATCCTCGTCGCGGCGCTGGCGGGCTGGACGTTCAGGGCCACTCGCGAAGGGCCATCCGGCCAGGCTGGGCGCGGCGGCCGCGGTCTTCTTCATGCTGACCGAGGCGGCGCTCGGCGCCGGCCTGGTGCTCTTTCGTCTGGTCGCCGACAACGCGACGATGGCCCGGGCGCTGTTCGTGGCGGCGCATCTCGTCAACACGTTCATTCTGCTGAAAGCGCTGACGCTGACCGCCTGGTGGCTCGAGGGTGGCCCGCGCACGACGCTCAGCCGGCGTCCGATGGTCGCCGCGGTGCTGATCGCGCTCGGGCTCGGCGTGCTGCTGACAGGCGCCAGCGGCGCGGTCGCGGCACTCGGCGACACGCTCTACCCGTCGGGCTCCTTCGCCGACGGCCTGCGCGCTGATCTCTCGGCGACGTCGCACGCGCTCATTCGCCTGCGCGTCTGGCACCCCGCCATCGCGGTCACGGTCGGCGCGCTCGTGCTGCTGGTGACGCCGCGACTCGTCCAGACGGCTGATGCTCCCGGCCAGCGCTTTGCGCGCCTGCTCATCGTCGCTGTCGGCGCGCAGCTGGTCGCGGGGCTCGTCAACGTCGTCCTGGCCGCGCCGATCTGGATGCAGATGGTGCATCTGCTGGTCGCGGATCTCGTGTGGGTGACGTTCGTGGTCTTCAGCGCGCAGTTGCTGCGGGTGGACGCATGATGGACGAGCGCGCGCTGCGGTGGCTGCTCCTCGGCGCCATCGGCAGCGTCGGGCTGATCTTCACCGCCGTGTTCGTGGCGGGGTTGCGGCGCCGTGCCAGCGAAGAGCCCGGCGATCGGATCCGGCCGTCCGGCGTCGAGCTGGCCACCGGCTTCATCACGGTGTTCTTCGACACGCTCGGAATCGGATCGTTCGCGACGACGACCGCGATCTTCCGGGCGATGCGCCTGGTGCCAGACGAGCTGATTCCCGGCACGCTCAACGTCGGCCACACGATCGAGTCGGTGCTGTCGGCGTTCGTCTTCATCAACCTCGTGCCGGTCGCGCCCGTCACCCTCATCTCGATGGTCGTCGCCTCGGCGCTTGGCGCCTGGTTCGGATCGGGCGTCGTCTCGCAGCTGCCGAGACAGCGCATTCGATATGGCATGGGCGTCGCGCTCACGGTGGCCGCGACGCTGATGCTGATGAGTCAGCTGCGCCTGCTTCCGTCGGGCGGAGAGGCGATGGGACTCCAGGGCGGGTGGCTGATCTTCGCCGTCGCCTGCAATTTCGTGCTCGGCAGCCTGATGACGCTCGGCATCGGGCTCTACGCGCCGTGCATGATCGTCGTCTGCCTGCTCGGCATGAACCCGAAGGCGGCATTTCCGATCATGATGGGATCGTGCGCGGGGCTCATGCCGATGGCGGCCGTGCGCTTCGTGCGCGCGGATCGCTACAGCCCGTCGGCGTCCGCCGGACTCACTCTTGGCGGCATCCCCGCGCTCTTCATCGCCGCCTACCTCGTGAAATCCCTCCCGCTCGACGCCATCCGCTGGCTCGTCATCGTCGTCGTGCTCTACACGGCGGCGACGCTCATTCGAGCCGCACTGAAAGATCGCGCGCTCGTCCTTCGACAAGCTCGAGGAAGTTTCTGCAGGACCCGACGAGCGTCAGTCCCTGAGGACCCGACAGCGTAAGTTCCGAAGGACCCGACAGCGTCAGTTCCAAGGACCCGACAGCGTCAGTTCCAAGGACCCGTCAGCGTCAGTTCCAAGGACCCGCAGCGTCAGTTCCCAAGGACGCGCTTGACACCGTCTTCAGCGCGAATATATTCGCTGTGCGCGAATTTTTTCGCCCATCCAAGATCGCCCGATGCCCGACCTGACCCGTCGCGAAAGCCAGATCATGGAAATCCTCTACCGGCGCCGCCGCGCCTCCGTGGAGGACGTGCGCGCCGAGCTGCCGGACGCGCCCAGCCCCTCGAGCGTCCGGAAGCTGCTCGACATCATGATCGAGCGCGGCATGCTCGCGCGCGAGTACGACGGCCCGCGGTTCGTTTACTTCCCCGCCGCGCGAAGGTGGAGCAGGCGAGCCGGTCGGCCCTCAAGCAAATCATCAAGACGTTCTTCGACAACTCGCCGGGGTCGGCGATGGCGGCGCTGCTCGACATGTCGAGCGACTCGATTTCGGACGACGAGTACAAGCGCCTGTCGGCGCTGCTCAAGCGACGGACGCAAGGGAGACGATCGATGAGCACCCTCCTTCAGAACCCTGCCTGGGCGGCGCTCGTGGCGCTGCTCGTGAAAGCGACCGCGCTCGTGTGCCGTGGCCGCGACGGCCCAGTTCCTGCTGCGGCGCCGCGCGTCGGCCGCCACGAGGCACGGTGTGTGGGCGCTGACGGTCGCGGGACTGCTGCTCCTGCCGCCGCTGGCGCTGACCGGCCCGCAGTGGCCGGTGCAGATCGACGTGCCGGCGAGCCAGTCGGCCGTGCCGCGGGCGCAGCCCACGCCATCGACGCCTGCGCCTGCGACTGCTGCGACATCATCGCGCGGCGACGTCGCCTCGACGCCAACGGCGGCGGCGCGGAGCGCCGTGACCGATCGGGCGGCGGCGATCAGCTGGCCGGCCATCGCGCTCGCCGTATACGCCGCGGGCGTCCTGCTGCTCGCGGTCCGGCTGGTCGCGGATCACCTGGCCGCGCGGCGCCTCGTGCGAGCGTCTGAACGGATTCTCGACGACGGAGTGGACAGCCGCTGTCGTCGCCGCGGCGAGCGCGCTCGGCGTGACGACGCCGGTCCGGTTGCTGCGCGCGCCGGCGCAGGCGATGCCGATGGTCGTCGGTCTCCGGCGGCCCGCCATCCTCCTCCCGAACGACGCCGACGCGTGGACGGCGGACCGCCGCCGCTCGGTGATCCTGCACGAGATGGCGCACGTCCAGCGGCGCGACTGCCTGACGCAGACGCTGGCCTCGCTCGCACGGCGCCGTGTACTGGCCGCATCCCGGCGTCTGGTGGGCGGCTCGCCGCCTGCAGGTGGAGCGCGAGTTCGCCTGCGACGATCGCGTTCTCGCGCTCGGCACCGAAGCCAACAGCTACGCGAACGACCTGCTGGAGATCGCCTACAGCTTGGGCGCGCGACGCGCGCCTGCCCTGGCCGTCACGATGGCGCGGCGAGGACAGCTGGAAGGCCGGCTGCTGGCGGTGCTCGATGCGGCGCGCAACCGCGCGACGCCGGGGCTGATCGGCCGCGTGGCGGCGGCCCTCGTCGCGGCCGGCGTCATCGTCCCGCTCGCCGCGATTGGAATCCGCACCGAGGCGGCCTCGCTCCCACTCGAAGGCAACATCGGAATCTCGAGCGGGGCTGCGAGCCGGCTCGACGAACCCGCGACGGCGCCACCATCGCAAGGACGGCGCACGGCAGCCGGGCCGTCTCGCGCCTGCCCTCTACTCGTGGACCGATGTGGTCGAGCAGGCCTTCTCGACGAGCGGCACGTGGTCCGTGCAGCCCTCGGAGAAGTCCGGGGAGGTGTACTTCGAGATGCGCCAGCTGCATTCCTCCAACGGGCACACCGTGCCGCTGTCGCAGCTCGAGGGCCTGACGACGGCGCAGATGAATGCGGGCGGCACGGTGAAGTTCCTGCTGCGGCGCGACGCCGGCACCTTCACCTGCGAAGGGATCTTCCGCGAAGGCGTCGGCGGCGGCGCGTTCACCTACGCGGCGAATCCGGCGTTCGCCGACGAGCTCGGCAAGCGCGGGGTCACGCGTCCCACCGCCCAGCAGCAGTTCGAGATGGCCAAGAACGACGTCTCGCTCGCGCTGGTCGACGATCTGCGCGCCCAGGGCTACCAGACGCCGACGTCAGAGGACCTCGTGCAGGCGGGGCATCACGGCGTCAGCGGACGTTACGTCCGCGACATGGGCGCGCTCGGCTACAAGGTGGGCACGATCGGCGCGCTCATCAACATGCGCGACCACGGCGTGTCGCCCGACTTCGTTCAGGGGATGCTCGCCGAAGGCCTGCCGAAGCTCTCGGCCGAAGACCTGGTCCGCGCCCGCGATCACGGCGTGACGCCGGACTACGTCCGCGCGCTCCGCAGCCTCGGCTACGGATCGTTGACGCTGGACGCGCTCGTGAACGCCCGGGATCACGGCGTCTCGACACGACTACGTGAAGGGCATGAGCGATCTCGGCTACAAGCTCACGATTGACGAGCTCCGGTCCGCTCGCGACCACGGCGTCACGCCCGACTACGTCCGCGCGATCGCAGGGCCTCGGCTACAAGGCCTCGCTGGACGAGCTGGTGACGGCCCGCGATCACGGCGTGACCCCGGAGTACGTTCGAGGCACTGAAGGACCTTGGCTACTCCAACTGTCGATCGAGGAGCTCCGCACGCCGCGCGACCACGGCGCCACGCCCGACTACGCGTCAACCGCGCCAACGACAAGGCGGGCACGAAGCTCGCGTCCCGAGATGCGGGATCGCGGCGTCACGGCAGAGATGCGTTAAGTCAATAAGGCCGCGACCGCCGGCGAAGTCCGTAGTCTGAAGTCCGTAGTCATTCCGTATTGTCCTCCCATAGGAGTCCGTGTCGACACTCCTATGGGGAGACCAATAGGAAATGGCCGACAAAGCGACGTCTGGCAGGGCACGCTCGCCCTGATGATCCTCAGAACGCTCGACACGATCGGCGCCATGCACGGCTACGGCATCGCGCGCCGCATCGAGCAGACCAGCGGCGGCGTGCTGTCGCTCAACTACGGCACGCTCTACCCCGCCCTCCTGAAACTCGAACAGGAAGGCGCCATTGCCGGCGAGTGGGGCACCTCCGAGCACAACCGCAAGGCCCGCTTCTACAAGATCACGAAGACCGGCCGGAAGCTGCTGTCGCAGGAAACGAAGCACTGGGAGCAGGCCACGGCCGTCCTCGAGCGCTTCCTGAAGCCCTCGGAGGATCCCGCATGAGACGCCTTCGCGCCGCGCTGATCCGCCTCAAGGCGTTCCTCTCGCGCGACGATCGGTCGTCCCGCGCCTTCGACGCCGAGCTCGAGAGCCACCTCCAGCTGCACGTCGACGACAACATCCGCGCCGGCATGGCGCCAGACGAGGCGCGCCGCCAGGCGATCCTGAAGCTGGGCGGAATCGACCGCACACGACAGGCCTACCGCGACCAGGCCTCGGCGCCAATCCTGGAGCACCTCGTCCAGGATCTGCAGTTCGCGCTCCGTCATCTCGTCAAGGCGCCCGGGCTTCACCGTCACGGCGGTCGGCACGATGGCGCTCGGGTTCGGCGCCGCGCTGGCGATCTACGCGTTTGCCGACGCCGCGCTCGTCGAGCCCCTGCCCTACCGCGATCCGGCGCGGCTCGTCGAGGTCACCGAGCGCTCGCGGCAGGTGCCGCACGCGAACATGTCGCATCCGGATTTCGTGGACTGGAAGCGCCAGCAGACCGTCTTCAGCGGCTTCGACGTGCACAACGCGCGGCGCTTCTCGCTGAGCACGCCGGCCGGCCTGGTGCCCGTGCGCGGCGGGCGCGTCAGCCCCGGGCTTCTTCCAGACGCTGGGCGTCACGCCTGTCGCCGGCCGCGACTTCCACGACGGAGACGACGTGCCGAATGGACCGGGAGTGGCGATCATCAGCGACGCCGCCTGGCACACCTACTTCGGCGCGCGCCCTGACATCGTCGGGCAATCGGCCACGCTCGATGGCACGCCGAGCACGATCGTCGGCGTCCTGCCCAAATCGTTCCATTTCGCTCTGCGCGGCCCTGTCGAGTTCTGGGTGCCGTTTCGAGCCGTCGGCCAGTGCGAGACCAACCGCTCGCTGCCACAACCTGCTCGGCGTCGCGCGCCTGAAGGACGGCGTCAGCATCGACGACGCGCGGGCGCAGATGTCGGCCATTGCCGCGCGGCTCGAACGCGAGTATCCGGACTCGAATCGCGATCAGAGCGCGCTGGTCGGCCCGCTCTCGGCGCAGATCGTCGGCGACATCCGGCCCATCCTGCTGCTGCTCCTGAGCGGCGCCGCGCTGCTGCTGGCCATCGCGTGCGTCAACGTCGTCAGCCTGCTGCTCGTGCGGTCGGAGGGGCGCAAGCGCGAGCTCGCCGTCAGGAGCACGCTCGGCGCGTCGAACGGCCGGCTGATCCGCCAGTTCGTGACCGAAGCGTTCGTGCTCGTGGCGCTTGGCGTCGGGGGCGGCCTCGTGGCGGCTGCCGGCGGCATCCGGCTGCTGTTCGGCCTCATGTCCGAGGACATGCGGGCGCGGATGCCGTTTCTCGACGCGGTCGGCCTGAACTGGCGCGTGATCTCGGTGGCCGTGCTTCTTGCGCTCGGCGCGATGCTGATCTTCACGCTGGCGCCAGCCGTACGCGTCCGGTTCGCCGAGCTGCGCGAGGGCCTGGCGGAAGGGTCGCGCGGCTCGTCGGGCAACGCGTGGCGGCGACTGGGGTTCAAGCTCGTCGTCTTCGAGCTGGCGACGGCGATGGTCATGCTCGTCGGCGCGGGCCTGCTCGGCCAGAGCCTCTACCGGCTGCTGCACGTCGACCTCGGGTTCGATCCCGACGCGCTCGTCACGATCCAGGTGGCCGCTCCGGGGCCGCGGTTCCAGCCTCCTGACGCCGCACACCGGCTCGACGCGCAGCTGGTCGAGCGCGTCATGCAGGTGCCGGGGATTCGGTCCGCCGGTCTCGTCGATCTGCTGCCGGTGACCTACAACGGGAACACGGACTGGATCCGTTTCGTTGGCCGGCCCTACAACGGCGAGCACAACGAGGTGAACCAGCGGTACATCAGCGCCGCGTACTTCGCGACGGTGGGAGCCCGGATCGTGCGCGGCCGCGGGATCACGGATCGCGATCGCCTCGGCACGCCGAAAGTCGTCGTGATCAACGAAGCGCTCGCGCGGAAGTACTTCCCGAACGAGGACCCGCTCGGCAAGCAGTTCGGCAATTCGACGCTGGCTCCGGACTCGCTCAAGGAGATCATCGGGATCGTCGAGGACATCCACGAGGGCGCGCTCAACGCCGACATCTGGCCGGCCGTGTACTACGCGCTCGATCAGGATCCGAGCCCGTTTGTGGCGGTCGTGGCCCGGACCTCCGCCGGCAGCGAGCAGGCGGCACTGGCAGCGCTCGCGCCCGCCATTCGCGCGATCGATCCGGACGTCGTCACCCTGTCGCCGCTGGTGATGCGGCAGCGGATCCAGGATTCACCCGCGGCGTACCTGCAGCGCTCCTCGGCGTGGCTGGTCGGCGGGTTCGCGGGGATGGCGCGCTGCTCGGCGTCATCGGGCTCTACGGCGTGATCGCGTACTCGGTGAGCCAGCGGACGCGCGAGATCGGCCTCAGGCTCGCGCTCGGCGCGGAGCGCCGGACGGTGTACGAGCTGATTCTCGGAGAGGCGGGGCGTTTGATCGCGGCCGGCCTGGTCATCGGCGCCGCGGCGTCGGTGGCCGCGGGCGTGCTGATGCGCACGCTGCTCTTCGGCACGGAGCCATGGGACGCGCCCACGCTCATCGGCGTCGCGGCCGTGCTCGGAATCGCCGCGCTCGTGGCCAGCTTCATTCCCGCGCGGCGCGCGGCGTCGGTGAATCCGATCGAGGCGCTGCGCACGGAATAAGTTGTCGGTTGCGGGTTGTCGATTGCGGGTTGAAGAAGTCGAAGGGCCGAACTTCAGTGCGGCCACGAGCAAAAGTGAAAAGGGCGGACAAGCCATTCGGCCGGTCCGCCCGTGTCGGTGTTGTGCCGGCGCGGCTGAAGCCGCGCCCTACGTACGTTTTCTATCCTGCAATCCGCAATCCTCATTCTTCATCTCGTTGCTACGCGCAGCCGCTCGTCGTGCCGCAGTTGGCGCACTTGTAGCAGCTGCCGCTGCGGATCATGATCGACCCGCAGGTCGAGCACGGCGGCGCGTCTTCCTGGTTCTGGATGGCCGCGCCCGTGTAGGCCGCCTTCACAGCCGACGCGGCCGGCTTGACGTCCTCGCCGAGCGACAGCTGCTCGACCGGCGCCTCGGCCGGCTCGGCCATGTTCACGCCGGCGTTGAACTGCGCTTCCTTCGACAGGAACTTCGTCGCCATCCACCGGAAGATGTAGTCGACGATCGACTTCGCGAATCGCACCTCGGGGTTCTTGGTCATCCCCGACGGCTCGAAGCGCGCGTGGCTGAACTTGTCCACGAGCACCTGCAGCGGCACGCCGTACTGCAGCGCGTAGGAGATCGCCTGCGCGAAGGCGTCGGCGAAGCCCGAAATCGTCGAGCCTTCCTTCGCCATGACGAGGAAGATCTCGCCCGGCTGGCCGTCCTCGAAGAGGCCGACGGTGATGTAGCCCTCGTGGCCGGCGATGTCGAACTTGTGCGTGATCGAGTGCCGCTCGTCGGGCAGCTTCCGCCGCGCCGGCCGCGGCATCGCGTTCACCGCCGCCTCCGCCGCCGCCCGCAACTGCTCGGCCGTCTTGTCCCGCGACGTGTTCAGCGGCTGCGTCCGCTTGCTGCCATCGCGGTAGATCGAGATCGCCTTGGCCCCGAGCTTCCAGCTCTCGAGGTAGGCCTGCATGATCTCGTCGACCGTGGCTTCCTTCGGCACGTTGACGGTCTTGCTGATGGCGCCCGAGATGAAGGGCTGGGTCGCGCCCATCATCTTGATGTGGCCCATGTAGTGGATCGAGCGCTGGCCCTTGGCCGCCTTGAACGCGCAGTCGAAGACCGCGAGGTGCTGGTCCTTCAGGTACGGCGCGCCTTCGATCGTCTCGTTGACGTCGATGTAGGCGATGATTTCGGCCACCTGCTCGTCGTTGTAGCCGAGCTTCGACAGCGCCATCGGGACGGTGGTGTTGACGATCTTCATCATCCCGCCGCCGACCAGCTTCTTGTACTTCACCAGCGCGATGTCCGGCTCCACGCCCGTCGTGTCGCAGTCCATCATGAAGCCGATGGTGCCGGTAGGCGCGAGCACCGTCGCCTGCGCGTTGCGGTAGCCGAACTGCTCGCCAAGCTCCACGGCCTCGTCCCACGAGGCCTTGGCCGCCTGGTACATGTCGCCGGGCACCAGCTTCGAGTTGACGTCCCGCATCGAGTCGCGATGCTTGCGCATCACGCGGAGGAACGGCTCGCGATTCTTCTCGTAGCCGGTGAACGGGCCGCCGTGATCGCGCGCCACGCGCGACGACTGCGCGTAAGCCTCGCCGGTCATCAGCGCCGTGATCGCGCCGGCGTAGTCGCGGCCCTGATCGCTGTCATACGGCAGGCCGCGCGACATCAGCAGCGCGCCGAGGTTCGCGTAGCCGAGACCGAGCGGCCGATAGGCGTGGCTGTTCTTTTCGATCGCCTTGGTCGGGTAGCTCGAGTTGTCGACCAGGATTTCCTGCGCGGTGATGAAGGTCCGCACGGCGGCCTTGAAGGCGTGCACGTCGAACTCGCCGTTGCCGCCCACGAACCGCATCAGGTTGATCGACGCCAGGTTGCACGCCGAGTCGTCCAGGAACATGTACTCCGAGCACGGGTTGCTCGCGTTGATGCGATCCGTGTTCGGGCACGTGTGCCACTCGTTCACCGTCGTGTCGAACTGCATGCCGGGGTCACCGCAGACCCAGGTGCCCTCGGCGATGAGGCGCATCATCTCGCGCGCCTTGTAGGTGTCCACCACGTCGCCCGACGTCACGGCCTTGGTCTGCCACGTGCTGTCGTCGAGCACCCCGCGCATGAACTCGTCGGTGACACGCACCGAGTTGTTCGAGTTCTGGAAGAACACCGACCCGTACGCCGTGCCCGTGAACGAGCCGTCGTAGCCGGCGTCGATGAGCGCCCAGGCCTTCTTCTCTTCCTCGACCTTGCAGTTGATGAACTCGATCACGTCGGGGTGATCCGCGTTGAGGATCACCATCTTGGCCGCGCGGCGCGTCTTGCCGCCCGACTTGATGACGCCCGCGAACGCGTCGTAGCCCTTCATGAACGACACCGGGCCCGACGCCGTGCCGCCGCCGGCCAGCAGCTCGCGCGAGCTGCGGATCTGCCGACAGGTTCGAGCCGGTGCCCGATCCGAACTTGAAGAGCATGCCCTCGGTGCGCGCCAGCGTGAGGATCGAGTCCATCGTGTCGCTGACCGAGTTGATGAAGCAGGCCGAGCACTGCGGCGCCTTCTCGAAACCGCAGTTGAACCACACGGGGCTGTTGAAGGCGCCCTTCTGGTACACGAGCAGGTGCTTCAGGTCGTCCGAGAACGCCTGGAGGTCGGCATCGCTGCGGAAGTAATGCTGCGCGCGCGCCCACATCGTGATCGTGTCGACCACGCGGCCGATGAGCTGACGCACCGAGCGCTCACGCTCCGCCGTGTTCATCTGCCCGCGGAAGTACTTCGAGACGACGATGTTGGTGGCCTGCTGGGACCAGAACTTGGGGATCTCGACGTCGCGCTGCTCGAAGACGACCTCGCCTTTCTCGCTGCCAATCACCGCGGCCCTGAGCTCCCACTCCACCTCATCGAACGGATCCACGCCGGGCCGCGTGAAATACCGGGGAAACTCCAGGCCGACCGGCGCAGCCGCCGTCTTCTCGGCTACGTCGTCATGGAGGTCCTGCTGGCCAATCGTCTTCGTGTCCTGGGCAGCGCTCGTGTGCATCTTGCCCCTCCCAACCTAAAATTTGACGGCACGTCCCTACGCCCCGGTAGGGGTGCCCCGTGTTCTTGAAAGTTGTTGCCTGGCGCGATCAGCCTGTAGTGGCGGGACTTAGCTGTCTCGTCAATCGCAGGATGCTGGGATGACCCTGCATGGCCCAAGCTCGCGCAACGAGCACCGACTATGCGCCTGCGCCGTTTCGGCTGTCAAGCGTGAACTACCAGATATTGTGGCGCTCTTTTAGGGCAGTCGCAAGATGTCGTGAATTCATTCCGAAATTTGCCTGGAACTGCACTGGTCGAGGTTGGGGGCGATGTAACGACCTTGTGAAGTGACGATACAAGCTCGGCGCGATGACGCCGTTGCGACGCGCGCGCTACACGGAAATGACGGGCTGCGCTTGCGATCGAGGCCGTTCTCACGCAGGATAGCCCTCAGTGTCCGCCGTTTCGATCGCACGCACCTGGCCAGCGCTCCTGCTGCTTGCCGCGGCCCCGTTTGGCGCCGGATGCGCCGAAAAAGTGGTCAAGGCCGAGGTCCGCGTCGAGCCGCCGGCCGCGCTCGAAGTGCCCCAGCCGCCGCCCCGGGTCATCGTCCCGCCCCAGCCCGACGCGCCGGCCCAGGTCGAAGACACCACGCCGCCCAGCCCGGCCCGCACGCACCCGCCGAGGCCCGCGCCCCGTCCCGAGAGCAAGCCCGATACGGCTCGCACGGACGCGCAGCCGAGGCCCCGCCCGCCGCCGAGACGCCGCAGCCGACGCCGGGAAGCAAGCCCGTGCCCGCCGACGCCGCGTCAGTGGCCGCCGTGCGACAGCAGATGGCGCGCGCGACGCAGACGCTGGGACAGGTCAACTACGCGGGACTCTCGAACGACATGAAGGCGCAGTTCGATACCGCGAACCGCTTCCTCGCGCTCGCCGAGCAGGCGCTCAAGGAAGGCAACCTGCTCTTCGCCTCGACGCTCACCGACAAGGCGGGCGCGATCGCGTCGCTGCTCACCGGACGCTGAGCCGCGTGTAGCGCAGGCCTTCAGCCCTGCCCTCGCGACAAGTCGCCGTGCCGTCAGCAGACCTGAAGGTCTGCGCTACATGCGCTAACTACGCCTGCGGCAGGACGATCCTGAACGTCGTGCCCGTGCCAGGCGTGGACTGCACTTCGATCTCCCCGTCGTGCAGCTGCACCGTGCGGAAGACCATCGACAATCCGATGCCGCTGCCGCCCTGCTTGGTCGTGAAGTAGAGATCGAACACCTTCGGCAGGTGATCCGGATGGATGCCGGGGCCGGTGTCTTCGACGGTGATCGCCACGCGGCGCCGTGAGATGCCGCGCCCGGTGAGACGCAGCGTGCCGCCGTGCGTCATCGCCTGGCAGGCGTTGAGCGCGAGGTTCAGCAGCGCCTGACGAAGCGAGCCGGGATCGCCCTGCACATCGGGAACACCAGGCGGGCAGTCCACCTGCACCCGGACCCCGTTGGCCGCGGCGTCCGGCTCGACGATGCGCGCGGTCTCCGAGAGAATTGCGTGCACGGGCACCGGCCCCAGCTGCAGGTCCTCGGGCCGCATGAACTTCAAAAAGCCCTGCACCACCTGATCGAGCCGGCGAATCTCGCTGCCGATGACGCCGACGTGCTCGAGCGCCGCCTGGCCGCCAGGCGCCGCCACTTCGGCGCCGTCGACGCGCCGCGGCGCCAGCTTCCCCTTCAGCAGCTCGAGATGAATCGTCATCGCGTTGAGCGGGTTCTTCACCTCGTGCGCGACGCCGGCGGTGAGCCGCCCCAGCGCCGCGAGCTTGCGCGAATACCTGATCGTCGACTCGACCGCGCCCAGCGCCTCGAGGTCGCGCGCGACGCACCATCACGCCGAGCAGCCGGTCGTCCTTGTCGTCGACGGGGTACGCGTTCACCTGCCAGTCGTGCGTGCCCGTCTCCCCCTCGCCCGCCGGCAGCGTCATCGTCGTGGGCTCAGCAGGCAGGCGCGAGTCGAGCGTGCGATCGACGAGATCGCGGAAGGGATGGGATCCGTCGCGCTCCGAGGCGCTGGAGCAGGGCGCGCAGCGCGGGGTTCACGAACAGCTGATCGCCCTTGGGCCCGAAGATGCCGACCGCGTCGGCGAGGTTCTCGACGATCGAGTCGACGCCCAGCTGGGGACCCGCCGCGGCCTCGCGCCCCGCGAGCAGCTTCTCGCTCACCGCGCTCAGCTCCCTGCCGAGCTCGCCGAACTCGTCCTGCGGCAGATCGAGCGCCGCCGCCGGCTCGCCGCGCTCGAGGCGCTTCAGGCCGCTGCGCAACACGTGGATCGGCCGCAGCAGCCACTGCGCGAGGAGCAACGCGCCGAGCGTCGCGCCGGCGAGCAGGTACAGCGCGCGGATGAAGACCGGCTGCAGCGTCTCCTGCAGGACGTTCCTGACGAGCAGCGTCGAGATGCCGATGCGCGTGACGCCGGCGAGTCGGCCAATCCTGAGCGGCTCCCGCACTTCGTACGTGCGTCCGTCGCCGAAGAAGATCTCGTAGAGCTCGGCCATCCCGCCGAGCTTGACCAGATCCTCCAGCAGCGGCGCGTCCGGGAGCGGCTTGCCGATCTGCTCCGGATCGTAGTGGGCGATGACGATGCCGCTGGTGTCGACGATGGCGGCGTAGGTGACGCCCTTCGAGTAGATCGACGCCTCGAGGATGTTGCGCATGCCGCCGTCCTCGCGCAGCGCGTAGTACGGGTCGGCGGCCTCGGGCACGATGGCGAAGGCGCGCTGGTAGATGGCCTGCGCCAGCAGCACGCCGCGCGCCTGACTTTCTTCCAGCCGGACCCTCGCCTGCTGTCCCAGATCGATCAGGCTGAGCACGACGACGACCGCGCCGACCAGGGCGGTGACGCCGAGGACTTGCTTGGTTCGAAGGGACAGCCGCATGCACGTGGGGAGACTTCAGCGGTCGTGACGCGCGATTATCCCCCCGCCCCCTTTCGCAGGCCCAGGCGATTCAGCTTGTTGTGCAGCGTCTTCAGGCTGATGCCCAGGATCTCCGCCGCGCGGGTCTTGTTGTCGCGCGTGTGCTCCAGCGTCAGCACGATCAGCCGGCGCTCGGCTTCCTCGACGGTGATGCCCGGTTCGAGCGTCATCCCGCCCTGCGTCGGCGCCACGTGCGTCACGCCGAGCGGCGGCAGGTGCTTCGGCTCGATGAACTCGCCTTCGGCGAGGATCGTCGCGCGCTCGATCACGTTGCGCAGCTCCCGCACGTTGCCGGGCCAGTGATATTGCTCCAGCTTGCGCATCGCGTCGGCGCTCATGGCCTTCACCGACCGCCCGTTGCGCTCGGCGAACTCGCCGATGAACGCCTGCGTCAGCAGCGGCAAGTCCTCCTTGCGGTCGCGCAGCGGCGGGAGCGCGATCGAGAAGACGTTCAGGCGGTAGTAGAGATCCTCGCGCAGTTTCACGTCACGCACGGCCTGGAGCGGATCGACGTTGGTCGCCGCGATCACCCGCACGTCGACGGGCGTCTCGACGCGGCCCCCAAGCCTCCGGAATCGACGCTCCTGCAGCACGCGCAGCAGCTTCACCTGCGTCGTCGGCGTCATCTCGGCGATCTCGTCGAGGAAGATCGTGCCGCGATCGGCGAGCTCGAAGACGCCCTGCCGGCGCTCCATGGCGCCGGTGAACGCGCCCTTCTCGTGCCCGAAGATCTCGCTCTCGAGCAGCGTCTCGGGAATCGCGGCGCAGTTGATCGGCACGTACGGCATCTGGCCGCGCGGGCTGAGCTGATGGATCGTCTGCGCGACGAGCTCCTTGCCCGTGCCCGACTCTCCCGGTGATCAGCACCGACGCCGTCGTCGGCGCCGCCTGTTCGATCACCTGATAGATCTTCCGCATCTCGGGGCTGGCGCCGATCATCCCGCCGAAGGCGCCCTTGTCGCGCAGCTGTCGGCGCAGCGCCTTCACCTCACGCAGCGCGTGCTGGCGTTCGGCGGCCTTGTCGAGCAGAATGCGCAGGCGCTGCGGGTCGACCGGCTTGGTGAGGTAGTCGTAGGCGCCGTTGCGGATGGCTTCCACCGCGGATTCAACGGTGCCCTGCGCGGTCAGGAGGATCACCGCAATGGTCGGATCGATGTCGCGAAGCGCTTCGAGAAGCTCGAGTCCCGTCCGGCGCGGCATCACGAGATCGGTGACGACGATGCTCGGCCGGAAGCTGCTGATCTTCTCGAGGCCCTCTTCGCCGTCGGCGGCAGAGTCGGCCAGAAAACCCCAAGTCCGGACGAGTTCGGTCAGTCCGCCGCGCGTGGCGCTGTCGTCCTCGACGATGAGGATGCGCTCGGTGGCGTGACTGGCACGTTCCTGGTCCGCAGCGGGGGATGGAGAGGTCATAGCATGTCCCTCGAAGTAATTCTTACACTGTTCATCGTGTTTGCGTCATGCCCGAGGACGGTGCATTTGCCCTAAGTCATTGATATAAATAATCTTGCTTCTGGAGTGAGGCTTGCTACCTCAGGCTCCTCCAAGGGGAGTATCAAGATGCGAACCAGCTTGATGTGCGTCCTGACACTGTCGGTCGCGCTGTCCGCCTGCTCGAAACCCGCCGAGCCTCCCGCTCCGGCGTCGCAACCGCCTGCGGTGCCACCAGCGACGCAGCCGGCGAATCCAACCGCGCAGCCGACACCCGCGCCGCAGACGCCCGCGGCGACGCCCACGCGACGCGCCTGCGACTGCGCCCGCCAGCGGAGCGCCTGCCACGGCGGCACCAGCGGCAACACCCTCCGCGGGCGCGACGCCGGCCCCCGCGGCGCAGGCGCCTGCCCAGGTCGCGCACGCGGAGCCCGCGCGGCCGGCGACACCACCGCCGCCTCCGCCGCCGAAATGGAAGGAAGTCACGCTGCCCGCGGGCACGCAGCTTGGTCTGACGCTGCACACCGCGGTCGCGTCGGACACGAGCAAGGTCGAGGACCCGGTGAAGGCGACGCTGCGCCGTGACATCGTTCGCGACGAGCTCACCGTGCTGCCCGCCGGCACGCCGATCACCGGATCGGTCGTCGCCGTCGAGCGCTCGGGCAAGGTGAAGGGCTCGCCAGCCTGAGCATCCGCTTCACGTCCCTCGTCGTGGACGACGAACGGTACGAGCTGACGGCATCGAGCGTGTCGCGTCAGGCCCAGTCGACCAAGAAGAAGGACGCCACGAAGGTCGGCATCGGCACGGGCGCCGGCGCGGTCATCGGCGCGATCGTCGGCGGCGGCAAGGGCGCGGCGATTGGCGCGGGCGTCGGCGCGGCCGGCGGCGCGGGCTACGTGATGAGCACCCGCGGCGAGGAAGTGAAGCTCGCGTCGGGAACGCCGGTGAGCATCACGCTCTCCGCGCCGCTGACGGTACGCGTGCTGCTGCACAAGTGACGAGCCCCTTCGACTCGACGGGGACGGGCTTCGACGCGTCCGTCCCGGTCGAGGTCCCGCTCGAGCCGACCGGGCACGAACGCCGTTCGATGGACCGCCTGCGCGCGGCGCTCGAGGTGTTTCTCTGTTCGGGGATCCCGACGCAGTTGTTCGTCAGCGGGCTGCTGCTGGCCGCGCACGTGCGTCCGTTGAAGGACGGGCAGCTGGACGCGACCTGGGTGTCTCTCGTCACGCTCGGCGACACCCTGCTCGTCCTGGGGCTTGCCGTGCTGCTGATTCGGAGTCACGGCGAATCGCCGCGCGAGCTGTTCTTCGACTCTCGTCCCGCCATGATCGAGGCGGTGTACGGCGTCCTGCTCGTCGTGCCGCTGCTCATGGGCGTGGCGCTCGTCGTGCTCTGGCTCCGCCTCTCGCTGCCGGCGCTGCACAACGTCGCCGAGAACCCGTTCGGCGCGATGCTGCAGTCGCGCCTCGAGACCGTCGCCTTCGCCGTTGTCGCGCTCGTCGGCGGCGCGGTGCGAGAGGAAGTGCAGCGCGCGTTCCTCCTCACCCGCTTCGAGCGGCACCTCGGTGGGCCCGTCGTGGGCCTCGTCGTCACGAGCCTGGCCTTCGGCGCGGGGCACTGGGTGCAGGGCTGGGACTCCTCGATCGCCATCGGCCTGCTCGGCGCCGTCTGGGGATTCATCTACCTGCGACGCCGGAGCGTGGTGGCGCCGATGGTGAGCCACGCCGGATTCAACAGCTTCGAGATCGTCCAGTTCCTGATCGCCGGCAGCGTATAGTGGAAGGCCGATGCTGGCCGCTACGTCCACCAGGGGGCTCCCTGCCCGCCGGGTGGTGACGCCCGTACTGCTCGCGCTCATCTTTCTCGTCTCGCTGCCGGCCGTCACCGCGCGGATCTACGCGTCGGACGAAGTGCTGTATTTCTCGTTCCTGCGGTCCGTCTGGTTCGATCACGACCTCTCGTTCGAGAACGAGTACCAGTGGTTCTACGATCACGGCGTGTCCGCGACGCCGGGCTTCCACGAGACGTACCTCGAGCGCACGACCGAAACAGGTCTGCGCCTCAACTTCGGAACGATCGGATGCGCGCTGCTGTGGGCGCCGTTCTACGCGGTCGGCGACCTGGTCGCGCGCGGCCTGCACGCCGCCGGACGGGACGTCGCGGTCGACGGCTACTCGCGCCCGTACGTCGTGGCGGTGGCCTATGGGTCGGCGCTCTACGGCTTCCTGAGCGTGCTGCTCTCCGCGGCCATCGTCCGGCACATCGCGCGCTGGTGGCCGGCGCTCGCGATCGAAGACGGGCTGGCGGCGCTGATCGTCTGGCTCGGCACGCCGCTCGTCTTCTACATGTACATCGCACCGCCCATGGCGCACGCGACGTCCGCCTTCGCGGTGGCGGCGTTTCTGCTCTGCTGGCTGCGCGTCCGCGACACGTGGAGCGTGCGCGGCATGGCGCTGCTCGGCGCTCTCGCGGCCGTCCTCGCGATGGTGCGCGAGCAGGACGCGTTCTTCGTCGTGGCGCCGGCCATCGATTTCCTGTGGACGCTGGCACGGCGACGCGATGTGGCGCCCGTGCAGGCGATCTCCGCCGCCGTCGTGGGCGCCGTCGTCGCCGGGATCGTCTACCTGCCGCAGGCCTGGGCGTACATCGTGCTGAACGGTCACGTCGGCCCGTCCCATCTCGTGGCGCGCAAGATGACGTGGTCGGCGCCGCACGCGCTCGAGGTGCTCGTCTCGCCGGAGCACGGCTTCTTCGTGTGGACGCCGCTGGCGTTCATCGCGGTCGCTTGGGCTGGTCGCGCTCGCGTGGCGCCTGGCGCCCGAAGCGCGCATCGTGCTCGTGGGACTCATCGCGGCGATGGCGCTGCAGGTGTACGTGGGCGGCAGCGTCGAGTCGTGGACCGTTGCGGGCGCCTTCGGGCAGCGCCGCTTCGTGGCGACGACGGCGGTGCTGACCGTCGGCATGGCGGCGGTGCTCGCGATCGGCGCCGAGCCGCGCTGGCGCCGCTGGACGACCACGGCTGTCGTTGTCCTGGCGATGTGGTGGAACATCGCGCTGATGGTGCAGTTCGGCGCGGGCTGGATGGATCGCCAGCGGCTCAATCTCCAGGCGGTCGCCTACAATACGTTCGTCGCCGTGCCGCGGGCGCTGCCGGGACTGGCCTGGCGCTACCTGTCCGATCGTTCGAGCTTCTACCAGTCGCGACGCGCCGGCACACCCTGACCCGCCGGCGTCACGCTCTTGCGAATCCTCTATCTGGCGGACATCCGTTTCCCCCTCGAGCGGGCCAACGGCATCCAGACGTTCGAGACATGCCGGGCGCTCGCCGCACGCGGGCACGACGTGACGCTCTTCGTGCGTCCCGACACGACGCGTCCGCCGCGCGATCCGTGGGCCTTCTACGGCGCTGCCCGCCTGGATCGCCTGCAGATCGTGACGACGTGGTCGCTGCCAGGCGCGACACGGCGGGGCGGCTACCTGGCGGCCGCGTGCCGCCGCGTGATGACGTCGAAGGCCGACGTCGTGTTCACGCGCGATCTCGGCGCCGCGGCGATGGCCCTGCGCCTTCCACGCGTCGATGCGCCCGGCCGTCGTCTACGAAGCGCACGGCTATGCGCCGGCGGTCAGCGCCGAGCTGCCCCGCCTGCTCGGCGCGGCGACGCTGCCGTCGCCGGCGAAGCTGCGACGCCTTGCGGCCCGGGAAGCGCGGGTGTGGCGGCTCGCCGAGGGCTACGTCACCTTGACGAAGGCGCATCGCGCGGAGCTGACCGAACGGTTCGGCCCGCGCGACAACGCGGCCGTCGTGGCGGACGGGACGCGCCTTCAGACGCCCCGCACATTCACGCCGGCGCCCGACGGCGCGCCGCAGGTGGGATACGCAGGTCACCTGTATCCGTGGAAAGGCGTGGACGTCCTGATCGAGGCGCTTGCGCTCGTGCCCGGCGTCCACGGGCTCATCGTCGGCGGGCAGCCGGGAGAGCGTGACCGGTCGAGACTCGAGGCGCTGGCTCGCGCGCGTGGAGTGGCGGACCGCCTCGAGTTCACCGGGTGGCTGCCGCCAGCCGACGTCGCCTCGGCAATCGGCCGCTGTCAGATCCTCGCGCTGCCGAACGTGCGGAGCACGATTTCCGAGCGCTACACGTCGCCGTTGAAGCTCTTCGAGTACCTCGCCGCCGGCCGCGCGGTGATCGCGTCGGATCTGCCGGCGCTGCGCGAAGTGCTGACCGACGACGTGAACGCGGTGCTCGTCGAGCCGGGGCAACCTCGATCGCTGGCGGGAGCCATCGACGCACTGCTGTCCGATCGCGCTCGGCTCGACAGGCTGTCGCGCGCCGCGTTCGATGCCGCGGCCGGCTACGGCTGGGACGCGCGCGCCGAACGGCTCGAGGCGGTGCTCGAGGCCACCGGGGCGCGCCGATGATCTCCTCGACGCTCCTGGCGCTGGCGCGCTGTCCTGACTGCCGCGGGACGCTGGCAGACGCCGGCGAGACGCTCGTGTGCCAGTCGTGCGGACATCGAGCCGCCAAGGGCCCGGGCTATCTGGACCTGCGACCCACGGCGACGTTCACCGAGCAGACGAAGTACCTCGACGCGGCCCTGCATGCCGATGCGCGCCACGAGACCGTGTCGCCGGCGCTGCTGCAGTCCGGCGTCCGCCAGTGGATGCTGCGGCGCTTTCTCCGTCCATCGCCGGGCGATGTGATCGTCGATCTGGGGTGCGGCAGCGGCCGGTCGCTCGTCTGGAATCTCGAGAGCGGCGCGTCGATGGTGGGCATCGACGTCGCGCCGTACTTCGCCGGCGAGGCGCTCGAGGGCGCGGATCTCGTGCTCGGCGATCTGCGACGGCTGCCGTTTGCCGACGGCACGTTCGCCAAGGGCTACGCGCTGGACGTGGTCGAGCATCTGTCGAAGGACGGGCTCGCTGCGGTGCTCGCGGAAATCGCGCGGGTCATGAAACCCGGCGCGCACCTGTTCCTCTACTCGCACGTTCGCAAGAACTCGTGGCTCGCGCACGGCCTGAAGGGCATCAACGCGACGGCGCGGTGGCTCGAGCGGATCGGCCTCGTCGATCTCGCGCAGGAGCGGCTGCGGAAGTCCGATCACCTCAACCCGCTCGCCGACATTCCCGATCTCGAGGCGACGGTGCAGGCGGCAGGATTCCGGATCGCGCGCATCCGCTACTACACGCCGCTCATCGGCGCCTTCGTGGAGAACATCCTCATGCGGATGGCCGAGCGGGCGCTCGGCCGGCGCGCGCGCGCGGCATCCGCCGGTGCGGCCGCGCGAGGACGAGACGGCGGCGCGCACCGAGCAGGCGCGTCAGGCGCGCACGGCGGCCAAGCGCGCGCTGGCGGAGCGAGGCGCGCTCTACTACGCCTTGCGCGCGGTTACGATGGCGATGATGCTCGACGTGTGGATCTTCGGCCGCGTGCGCACCGGCCCGTTCTTCGTGCTCCTCGAACGCGCGCCGGCAGCGTCCGCCGACTGAGATGCGCATCCTCTATTGCGCCACCGACCAGCGGGTGCCCGGCACGCTCGGCGGATCGACGCACGTGCGCGCGGTGGCCGAGGGCCTGGCGCGGCTCGGCCACGACGTGCACGCGCTCGTCGGCCGCGGCGACGGGCCGTTCCCCGAAGGAGCCGTCCACTGGCATGCGATGGGCGCGCCGCTCGGCCGGGCGCAGCTTCGCGTCCTCCGCGCCGCGTCCGTACGGCGGCTGGCCGACACGATACGGCCCGACCTCGTCATGGAGCGCTACCACAACTTCGGCGGCGAGGGCGCGCTGGCCGCGCGTTCGGCGCGTGTGCCGCTCGTCCTCGAAGTGAATGCGCCGGCCATCGATCACCCGGGATCGCGCAAGGCCTGGCTGGATCGCGCGCTCGTCGTCCGGCCGTTTCGCCGGTGGCGCGAGTGGCAGCTGGATCAGGCGCGCCTCGTCGTGACGCCAAGCGCGGCGATCCTTCCGCCGCGGCTGCCGCGCGCACGAGTGATCGAGCTCGAGTGGGGCGCCGACACCGAGCGGTTCACGCCCGGCGCCGCTGGACGAGTGCCCTTCACGAAGGAGCCGGGCGCGATCGTCGCGGTGTTTGCCGGCGCCTTCCGCGCGTGGCACGGCGCGATCCAGCTGGTCGACGCGGTCCGGCAGCTGCACGAGCGCGGACTCGACGCCTTTCGCGCGGTGTTCCTCGGCGACGGCCCTGAGCGGCCCGCCGCGATGGCCGCCGCCGCCGGGGATCCGCGGTTCGTCTTCGCCGGCGCGGTCTCGCACGACGAGATGCCCGCGGCGCTCGCGGCGGCCGACATCGGCGTCGCCCCCTTCGATGTCGCGCGACATCCTCCACTGGCGCTCGGCTTCTACTGGTCTCCGCTGAAGGTCTTCGAGTACATGGCGTCAGGCCTGCCGGTCGTCGCCCCCGCGCTGCCGCGCCTGCGCGATCTTGTCGGGGACGGCGTCGAAGGCCGACTCTACGAGCCGGCAACGTCCGAAGCGCTCGCCGACGCGCTGGCGACGCTCGCCGATCCAGGACGCCGCGCGCAACTGGGCGGAGCCGCCCGCGCACGGGCCGTTCGCGACTACAGTTGGGAGGCGCACTGCCGCGCCCTCGACCGGGCGTTTCGCGAGCTGCGCTGACACGCCACGACGTGCGGATCCTCCTCGTCACCGACTCGTTTCCTCCGAATTGCGGCGGCAGCGGGTGGAGCACGTACGAGCTCGCGCGCGGCTTGCGCGAGCGGGGACACGAGATCTCGATCGTCCGCCCGCGTCCTGGTCATCCACCGCACGGCACCGGCAGCTACGACGGGTTCGACGTCGACGAGATCGGCGCGACGGCGCCCGGCGTCCCGTTCATCCGGAACTATTTCAAGAACGAACGACTCTGGCGGCAGCTCGAACACGCGCTGGTCGATCGCATCCGCGCGCATCGAATCGACATCGTCCACGGCCAGCACGTGCTGAGCAGCCTGCCGGCCATCGCCGCTGGACAAACGACGCGCATCCCGTCGGTGGCGACGGTGCGCGACTACTGGCCGCTCTGCTACTGGGCGGATCTGATCCTCGACCCCGACGCCACGGCGCTGTGCCCGTCGTGCACTGCGGGACACATGACGCGCTGCCTGCGACCGCACGCCGGCGCCCTCTGGCCGCTGACGCTTCCGGCCATCCCGTACATGCGCGCGAACCTGAACGCGAAGCGACGCGGGCTGGCAGACGCCGGCGCGGTGATCGCCGTGAGCTCGACGATCGCGGATGACCTCGCCGCGCGGGCGCCCGAGCTGGCGGCGACGAGGCTCGAGCGCATTCCAAATCCGGTGGACATCGCCGCGATTCGCGCGATGGGCGACGCGAGTCCGCGGCCGCTCGCCGAGCCGTACGTGCTTTACAGCGGCAAGCTCGAGATCAACAAAGGCGCGGACCTTCTCATCCCGGCCGCCGTGGCCGCCCGGCTGACCTGCCCGCTTGTCGTGGTCGGCGACGGGAAGCTGCGCGGCCGCGTGGCTGCCCAGGCGCGAGACGCAGGCCTCGACGTGCGGATGCTCGGATGGCTGCCACGTGACGAGGCGTTGGGCTGGGTGCGACATGCGACAGCCCTCGTCTTCCCCTCGCGCGGGCCCGAGTCGCTGAGCCGCGTGCTGCTCGAAGCCGGCGCACTCGGGGTGCCGATGGCGGCCATGGACACGGGCGGCACCGGCGACATCGTCGAGCACGAGCGGACGGGCCTGCTGTCGGCGTCCGCCGACGCGCTCGGCGCGGATGTCGCGCGTCTGGTGGCCGACCAGTCGCTGGCGGCGCGCCTGGCCGACGCCGCCCGCCTGCACGTCGAGCGCACGTTCGACTCGCGCGCGGTGATCGCGAAAGTCGAGGCGCTCTACCTCGAGCTCGCCGGCCTGCGCCACAAGGACGCGTCAGGTGCCTGACCGGCCGCTGCGGGTCGCGGTCGTCGGACGATCGATCTACGGCCTGCACGCGCGTCGGCGGGCTCGAGCGCGCGCTTGTACGAACTGGTGCGGCATCACCTCGCCGACGGCTGGGAGGTCACGCTCATCACGCGACCGGCGGACGGCGAGGCCGCCAACCCCGACGCCTGGCACGCACTTGCCTCGCACTCGAACTTCACGCTGCGCACCGTGCCCTACCGCACGTTTCCGTTCGCGGGACGGCGCGGCACGACCGTCGCGGATCGCAGCACGGCGTATCCGCTGTTCGGATATCGCGCCGGGCAGGACGCGGCACGCCTCGTCGCGCAGGGACGCATCGATCTCGTGCACAGCGCCGGCGCCAGCGGGTTCGGCTACGCGCATGCGCATCAGGCGGCCGGTGGTCCCGCGCGCGCCGCTCGTCCTCAATCCTCACGGTCTCGAGGAATTCGGCGACGCTCACGGCCAGTTCGCCGGTCATCCTCTGAAAGGCCTCGCCTATGCGCCGCTCCGCCGCGTCGTCCGCGCGACGGCCGCCGCGGCCGATGCCGTCATCGCGACCGACGCCGCGCTGCGCCCGGTGGTCGTGCGCCATCTGGGCGTGGACCCCGCACGCGTCCACGTGATTCCGAACGGCCTCGATCTCGTCGAGGGCGCGGGGCGCGTCGACGTCACCGAAGGGCGGGCGCTCCGGCAGGCGCAGGGGATCGACCCGCGTGACACCGTGCTCCTCAGTGTCGGCCGCCTGGAGGCCAACAAGGGGTTTCTCGATCTGGTCCAGGCGCTCGTCGCGCTTCGCGAGACGCAGCTGGCGATGGGTGCTGATCGGCGATGGTCCGGAACGGCAGGAGATCGAGGACGCGCTGGACCGGGCCGCCCTCAGAGATCGTGTGCAGCTCGTGGGGCGCGTCGACGATCGCACGCTGCACGCGTGGTACGACGCCGCCGATCTGTTCGTGCACCCGACCCGCTACGAAGGCAGCTCGATCGTGACGCTCGAAGCGATGCTGCACCAGAAGCCCATCGTGGCGACGCGCGTCGGCGGCCTGCCGGACAAGGTGATTCCCGGACGCACGGGATGGCTCGCAGAAGCCGGCGATGCCGGCTCGCTGACGTCAGCGCTCAGGGAAGCGCTGGTGAATCGGCACCGGTGGCAGGAGTTTGGGCGCGCGGCGCGGGCGCTGCTCGAAGAACGGTTCGACTGGCGCGTTATCCAACGCCAGTACGCCGCGCTCTACGAACGGCTGCTGAGCAAAGACGAACTGACCAGCACGGCAGCACTGCAGCACTGCAGCCCTGCAGCACTGCAGCCCGGCACTGCGGCACTGCGGCACTGCGGCACTGCAGCCTGCAGCACTGCGGCACTGCAGCACTGCTACCGCGCCTCCGGCCGCATGACATCCGCTCGTCGCCGCAGTCCCGTGATCCACTCGGTGAGCACGGCGCGACGGCGCTCGGCCACGATCGCGGTCCGGGCCGTCGACTGCACCGTCGCGTCGTTCACGTCCTTCCCCGCGAAGTCGCTCTGGTGTTCGCGGAAATACGCTTCGAGCTCCTCGTCCGTGGGCTGGACGACGTTGCCGAAGCGCTGATCGACATACGCGCGGATGCGCAGCGAATCGGTCGCCCACTGTCGCAGCCACGCGGGGCTGACACCGAGCTCGTGCAGGCGCTCCTCGAGTTGTGCCGCCGAGCCATTGGCCTGGCGATGGCGCCAAGCCGCGCGTCGACGGCCTTGTCGTCGGGCGGCGCGGGCGCATAGCGCTCGACTTCCTCCAGCACGAGGATCCGATCGATCAGGTGCTCCACGCCCGGATCGCGCCCCGCCTCGACCGGCGAGGCCGGACTCGACGGGTCGAGCAGATGCAGGGCGGTGATCGTGCGCACGTCGGACATCGTGATCAGATGGCCGTCCACGACGGCGACGACGCGGTCGATGATGTCGGCCCGGGCGGCGCTCGCGATGATCGCGACGAGCGCGGCGGAGGCGAGGGCTCCGGAGATCCGCATCAGAACGCCTGCCCCAGGCTGATGTGCAACGCCGTCAGCCGTTCGAGGCTGCCGTCTGGCTGCGTCTGGCGCGCGAGCTTGAAGCCGAGATCGACGCGCAGCGGGCCGATTGGAGACTTGTAGCGCAGGCCAAATCCGGTGGTGGGCCGTATGTCGCCGAACGCGAAGTCGCTGACGTGGGCCCACACGTTGCCGGCGTCGACGAACCCGACGACGCCGATGTCCTTCCAGACGGGAATCCGCAGCTCGCTGTTGAGGACGATGACGGCGTTGCCGCCGACCGGGAACCCGTTGCGATCGATCGTCGCGGCGGTGCCGAGCCGATCGAGCGCGTAGCCGCGCACCGACGTGTCGCCGCCCGCGAAGAATCGCTCGCTGGCCGGCAGGTCGTTCACGATCTGCACGACCGGCTCGCCATCGGGCCCGAGCACCGGATTGCCGTCCGCGTCGACTTCGGCGACCGTCCGTGTCGAATCCCGTGGCGATGCCGAGCCGCGCGCCCGCGGCGAAGATCACGCCGCGACGTCCGGGCAGCCGCCGGAACATGAAGCCCTGCGTGAACAGCTTGATGAAGCCGACCTCCGATCCAATCGCGCGGGCCGCCAAATCGCCGTCCACGCCCAGCAGCTCTCCCCGCGTGGGCGCCAGCGCGTCGTCTCGCGTGTCGCGGATGACGGATCCCGAGACCGTCGACAGCCGGACCTGCGGGAAGAGGCGGTCGATCAGCGGCTGGTCTGCCGGGTCGAATCGCTCGTCGAACACGTTGTCGCGCTCGATGACGTAGCGCCCCGAGACGCTCAGCGCCTGCGTGATGTGGCGCGCGAGCTCGACGCGGGCGCCCTTGCGCGTGAAGTCGAAGCTCGAATCGGACGCCCTGCTCGAGGAAGCCGGTGAGCAGGAAGTCGGCCGGCGTGCTGAACGCCTTCGGCGCCCGATACGTGCCGAGCACGCGGTAGTCGCGGAACGTGAAGCCGGTCGGCGTGGGCTCGCCCGGCTCGATCGCCGACGTCGTCGCGCGCGATCGGAGCGCCGCGCGCGCGAACAGGTTCAGCGACTGGTTCCTGCCGAAGAGATTCCGCCGGCCGAACTCCACGAACCCGCGTGGCGCGATCTCGAAGACTTCCTGGGCCGCGCCGGTCTCTTCCTCCTGTCGCAGCACGCGTCCGCCCTCGACGCCGCCGCCGTAGCCGAGCGTCGTCGTCGGCGCTTCCTCGACCGAGACGAGCAGATCGCGCTCGTTCGGCGTTCCGAGATCGAGCTCGGTGATCCGGACGCGCCTGAAGAGGCCGAGCGCGCTGATCTTCCGCTGGCTGTCCGAGACGGCGGAGTAACTGAGCGGCTGGCCCGGCGTGAGCTCGAGCTCCCGGCGAATCGTGTCGGTGGACGTGCGGACGTTGCCGACGATGAGAATGTGACCGACGAAGACCTGCGTTCCCTCGGAGACCGTGAAGACGATCGCGGCCGTCGTGCGATCGGTGGACGGACGAATCCGCGCGTCGACTGCAGCCGTCTTGTAGCCCCGGTTCAAGAGCGCGAAGACGATCGCGTCGCGATCGAGCGCGACCTGCGGCGCGTAGAACGGCAGACCCGGCTTCGATCCGAGCCCCGCGCGCAGGTCGGCCTCCGGCACGGCGTGCGCGCCGACGATCTCGATGGACGACACGATCGTCGCGGGCCCTTCGACGACCGCGAGCTCGACCGAGAGCGGCACGGGCGATCCGCCGCCCGGAACGGGCAGCACGGTCGGCGTCACCTTCACGGCGGTGTATCCGCGCCGGTGATAGGCCTCTCCGATCGTCGCGATGTCGGCGTCGACCGTGCTCTGCACGAACGGCTCGCCGGCCTTCGTCTTCAGTTTCGGCAGCAGCTCGACGGCAGGGATGGCGGTCGCGCCAGTGACGTCCACCTTGGCGACGTGGAACTGCGGCCCCTTCTTCACGTGGAACACCACGGCGAGCTCGCCGTTCCGCGGGGTAGGCGTGTAGGCGACGTCGGCGTCGCGATGGCCCTGCGCCTGGAAGTAGCCACGGATGCGGTTGGCGGAATCCTCCAGGAGATCCTGGTCCAGCGAGCCCTCGCGCTCGATGGGGACCAGGTCGCGCCGCATGCGGGACGGCACGTCGTCGCCCTCGAAGACGATTGTCACGTGGGCGCCGGAGTCGATGTTGACGACGACATCGCCGGTCGTGCCGTCGGCCGTGGGCTTCAGCTCGTGGTCCGCGCGCGCCTCGTAGTAGCCGCGCGCCCGGAGCTCGGTGATGTAGGCGTTCAGCCGGTCGTCGACCTCGGCCTTCCGGTAGACGTCGCCGGTCGTCAGCCGCAGTTTCGACGGAATCGACCCGAGCCCGTCGGGCGTGTTGCCTTCGGCCTGGATGTGCCGAATGCGCAGGCGCGAGCCCGCGTCGACGTCGATGACGAGCTCGTCGTGCGCCGCGCCCTCGAGCGCGGGACGCGCCGTGAGTGTCGGCGACTCGTAGCCTTCCTCGCGATAGACGGTCTTGAGGTACGTCAGCAGATCCGGCAGGCGCGCCAGCGACGGCGTGTTGCCGAAATGCTCCTTGATGCGATCGTGCAGGTCGCGATCCGGGAGGCCGACGTCGCCCTTGAAGGCGATCGATCGCACCACGCGCGAGGGAATCAGCGCGTACGTCAGGGCGATGCCGCCCGGCACGACCTCTCGCGACACGACGACGTCCTCGAAGCGGCCGAGACCGACGAGGTGCGCGATGCTCTCGTGCACGTCGGCCTGGGAGAACGGCTTGCCGGGCCGCGTCTCGACGAGCTCGAGGACCCCGGGATCCGTGACGGCACGCCCGTCGATCGTCACGGTCTGGGTGATCACGGCCGGCTCCTGCGCCCGCAGCGCACCGCCGGCGAAGAGGGCGATCGCGCAGGCCAGGATGGCCGTCGCCCGCCGCATCAGAAGGCGTGCCTCACACGCACGTCCAGGGCGTACGTGCGGTCCTCGTTCTGCGACAGCACCCACGACAGCCGGTCGCTCTCGTCGAACTCCAGCAGGATCACCTGATCCCGCGTCGTCGACGAGGCCGAGAGGGACTGAGAGAACGTCAGATAGACGCGAGACGAGATGCGCTTGCCGATCGTCAGCCGCGCGCCGGGCACGAGGCGCGACGACTGCGCCGCCGGATCCGTCAGCGACGGAGTGATCTGGAACGTGTCGACGCCGAAGGTCTGCTCGACGACGCGGCCGACTTCGGAGGAGAGCGGGCTGACGAGCAGCTGCGCCGCGCGCGCCTGCAACAGCTGCTGCTTGGCGGCATCCGGCCGCTCGAGCGCGGCCAGCTCGGGGTCGGTCGGCGCCGTGTCGCTCAGCAGCATCGACAGCACGTCCACCGTCGGCAGCGGCGGATCCGAGTTGAGGCCCCACTGCAGCCGCGAGAACGTTCCGGCGGCGTTCAGCGTGACGATGTAGTTCTGGCCGGGAACGCGCACGCGGGTCTGCGCCTCGACGTCGAAGAACGGCTCGATCTGGTTCGGGTTGCTGAAGTCGATCGTGCCGTGCTGGACGACGTAGCGCTTGCCCTCGAAGGTGACCTCGCCGTGTTCGATTTCCGCGCGGCCGAACAGCAGCGGCCGGTCGTAGGTGCCGCGCAGCGCGAGGTCCGCGCTCGACGTGATGCGCGCGACGTTGTTGTCGATGCGGAGCGAGGACGGCGCCACCAGGCGCACGTCGAAGCGCAGCGGGAAGCTCGTGGGCGCGGCCGGCGCGCCGACAGGCGTCGCGTGGCCGACGAACTCGAGCAGGTTGATCGAGGTTTCGAACCGCCGGGCCCAGACCGAGCTTCGCACGGTGACCGTGCCGCCGAGTACCGGCGACTCGAAGGGCCCGCGCAGCGAGAGGTCGGCGTCCACGAGCGAGCGGAAGCCCTCGGGATAGCGCAGGCGCATCCCGTCGCCGGTCGCCGTGAGATTGAAGTCGCCCGGCTTGTAGCCGTCCATCGCGATGCGGCCGCCGAAGCGGACCAGGCCGCCGCCGAGCCGCGCGGTGAGGCCGTCGAAGCGCAGGCCGGTGGCGTCGAAGGCGACCGTGCCGTTGATGGCGTCGAGCGAGTGCGGCAGCGAGAAGTGCCGGATCCGTCCGCCGGCGATCGACGCCTGGCCCGAGAACACCGGCTTGTCCAGCGGCCCCGTGATCTCCGCCTTGAGATCCGCCTGGCCGGTGCTGCGGATGTCGCGCATGAACCCCTGGAGGATGCCGAGGTTCGCTTCGCCTGTCGCGCGCACCGCGATCTGGCTGGCGCCGAGGTTCACCGTGCCGCCGACGTCGAGCTTCGTGTCCTCGCCGACCAGCCGCAGCTCCGCGAGCTTGACGGTCTGCTGGTCGTACGAGACGCGGATCGGCCCGTCGTTCTTCACCGCGTAGTCGAACAGATTCAGCGACAGCGCGTCGAGCTTCGCGTCCACCTGCAGGTGCTGCGGATCGGCGAGCTCGCCGGCAATACGAAGCGTGCCGCTGGCCACCGCGGTCGTGAACGGCGACAGGCTCGGCTGGAACGCGCGGATGTACGGGTCGATGGACGTGTCCGTCGCGCGCAGCGTCAGCTCGGCGTCGGCTTCGGGCGTGAGGGCGATGCGCCCGGTGCCGGAGACGGCGAGGCGCGGCGACGCGGCGTCGAGCTCGATGTTGAGCGTGTTGTTGCGCATCGCGAGCCGCGCCGTGACGGCGCCGACGCCTTCGTCCTTCAGGTAGAGGTCGGCGACGCTCAGCCGCGCGTCGTAGCGCGGCGACTCGAACACGCCGCTTCCGCCGGCCGTGAAGTCGAGCAGCCCCGACAGCTGCGCCTGCGGATAGTTCAGCGCGTTCAGCGTCTCGACCGGCACCCGTCGTCCGCTGAAGTTGAACGAGTACGTGCCGTCCCAGCCGACGTAAGCGGCGCCCGTCATGCGGCCGCCGGCCTTGGTGGCTTCGATGCCGTCGAGGCGCACCCCAGACCCCTCGAACCGAAGCGAGCTCGTGGCCGTCTCGAAGGGTTCCCGCCACGCCGATCCCTTGTCGATTTGCAGCCGGCCGAATCCCTCGGGCGTCTCGTACTTGCCGTAGAGGTGGAACTCGCCGGACATCGTGCCGTCGAGCGGCCAGTCGTCGAGCTGGAACGCGTGGCGCAACGCCATGAGAGGCCAGCTTGTCGCGTGAATGCGCGCGTCGATCTCTTCGCCGCCGTCCTTTCGCGGGTAGCCGAGCGCGAAGCGGCCTTCGGTTTCGATGTGCGCCGAGCCGTTGGTGACGCGCGCGTTGGTCAGCGAGACGTAGCTGTCCTCGATGACGAGGTCGCCGCTGGCGCGGCCCCAGGTGACGTCCCAGGCGCGCATCCGGTCGCCTTGGAAGCGCCCCTCGATGCGCGGGTGCTTGAAGGCGAGTCGCATCACGCCATCGAACTCGCCGCTGCCGCCGACGGCCACGGCCGTCGTCTCGGACCCGAAGGCGGTCATGATGCCGGCGAGGACCCGATCGCTTTCCTCCCAGTCGGCGCTCGTCACGTGGAACGGGATCGCCGAGCGCTCGCCATAGGCCGTGCGGCCCTCGAACGACACGAACGTCCGCGGGCTCGCCATCGTCGAGGGCGCGACGGTGATCCACTCGGGGTCGAGCGTGAAGTGCAGCTCGCCGCCGACCGGCACGTCGCCGAGGATGCGCGGGTCGTTGTTGAACGGGCCCCACGGGCCGCGGACGCGTCGCCTCGGCGGCCTCGAGCGCGGGCGGAATCGTGCGCGGCAGCACCGCGACGTTGGCGGGCGGCGTGACGACCAGGTCGCCGCTGCCGCGGCGATCGACGAAGCGGCCGAGCGGCCACTCGAGCTTCGTCTGTCCCGATAGCGCGCCGGCGACGCGGATGCCGGGCCACTCCATCGCGCTGCCCAGCGACGACAGGTCCACCGCCTCGTAGATCGTGTTGAACGTCGCCGACGGATGCTTGCCCCGCCCAAGCGGCGCGAGCGCGTATTCGAACCGCATGCCGCCGCCGTAGAACCGCGACTGCGCGCGCGTGACCTCGAAGCGATCCGGCGTCCAGCGCAGCGAGCCCTTCAGCTCGGGGAATCGCATCCCGTTGACGTGCGCCTCGGGGCTTGTGAAATCGCCGTGCAGATCGTGGCCGCCCTTGAAGAGATGGAAGACGCCGACGAAGTGCCCGTCGCCTGCAACACGCCAGGGCTCCTTCGCGAAGAAAATCTCCTTCATCCGGGGAAAGTTCACGCTGGACGCCACGTTCCACGTCATTTCGGGGAAGTGCGTCAGTTCCACGGAACCGGTGAGGTCGGTTTTCGCGCCGTCCGACAGCAGATCCAGGCGGCTGAACCGCACGATGCCGCCGTCGATGGTGAACCAGCCCTGCATGTCGGCGCGCATCGGCTGGTACTGCTGAATCGCGACCGTGCCGTTCGAGAACCGCGCGGTGCCGCCGTACCCCCGGGTCTTCGCAACGACGACCTGGAGGTTGCGGGCGACGACCAGGAGCGGAGTTTCGTGATCGTCGTAGGTGAACTGGCCGCGGTCCGCCAGCACGTACGACACCGTCGTCGTGAAGCGTTTCGGGCCGCTCGACTTGTCGCTGTCGCGCGTGAACTTCGGGAAGCTGTGGCGATCGCCGGGCCACTTCTCGACGAGCATGTCCCAGTCGTGCATGACGACCGAGTCCACCAGCACTTCGCGATGCAGCAGCGCGGAGAACGACATCGAGACGTCGATCGACTTCGCCGTCAGGAACGGGCGATCGCTCTTCTGCGAGCCCTCCGATCCGGAGGTTCTCGACGACGAAGGTCCCGGTAAGAAGCCGGACCGAGAGCCGGCCGATCGTGAACTCGCGATGCAGGTAGGCCGCGCCGCCGCGCTCGGCAAGACCCCGCAGCGACGGCCCGAGATCGACCGTGACGGTCGTCACGAAGGCCACGGCGAGCGCGATGCAGGTGAACGCGAGCGTGCGCCGGAAGAAGGTGAGGACGAACCGGCCGCCGCGGCGAAGCCGCGACGGCGGGGTCGCGGGCGTCTCGGGTGCGACGCCCGCACCCTCCGCACCTTCCGCACCCTCGTCCCTCGCACCCGGAATCATTCGATCACCACGAGCGGGGCGCCGGCATCCACCAACGCGCCCTCGGCGACGAGGACGTCACGAACGGTGCCGTCGCGGCCCGCGCGCAGCTCGTTCTCCATCTTCATCGCCTCGATCACCGCCACGCCCTGCCGCGCGGTCACCTGCTGACCGACGGTCACGAGCACCTTCACGACCTTGCCGGGCATCGGCGCGGTCACTTTCCCCGCGCCGCGCGGGCCGCCGCTGGCTTTCGCCGCCTCGCGGCCGGCCGGACGCAGCCGCGCCGGGATCGACAGGCCGTCGACGAGCACGTCGACGCTGCCCGGCTCCTGGCCCGGCGTGACGACGACCGCGTGCTGCGCCCCGCTGTCTGGAAACCGGAGCGACCAGCGATGATCGCCGAGCGCGGCCGCATCGACGACGCGCTCGACTCCGTCGAGAGAGACGACGAGCGCCTTGCCGCGGTGCTCGATCGCCACGACACGGACCCGGCCGCCGACTTCGATCTCGACGCGCATGCCGCTATCTGAGCGCCTCGAGCCGCGCGCCGCGCGTCCACGCGCTGACGGGACGGCTCGCCGCCTGCGGCCCGGCGCCGTTCAGCTGCAACGCCGCGGCGATCGCCGCAGCGTCTTCGGCCGACGCCGTCGGCGTCGCGAACGGCTGGCCGTTGCGGGTGGCCAGCGTGCGATCGAGAAACGTCGTGTCGACGTTGCCCTCGAGAAAGTGCCGGTCCTCGAGCAGCCACCGGAAGAACGGCAAGGTCGTGCGAATGCCGGCGACCTCGTATTCGGCGAGCGCCCGGCGCAGACGCGCGATCGCCTGCTCGCGAGTCTCGGCCCAGGCGATCAGCTTGGAGACGAGCGAGTCGTAGAAGATCGGCACCTCACCCAGCGCGTCGTACCCGCCGTCATCGCGCACGCCCGGACCCGACGGCGGCCGCAGGTGGAGGATGCGCCCCGGCGACGGCATGAACCCGGTGTCCGGATCCTCGGCGTAGATGCGCGCCTCGATCGCATGGCCGCGCGGCGAGAGCGTCTCGCCGGTTGTGAGGGTCAGGCGCTCGCCGTCGGCCAGGCGAAACTGCCAGCGCACGAGATCGACGCCCGTCACGGCTTCCGTAATCGGATGCTCGACCTGGAGCCGCGTGTTCATCTCGAGAAAGTAGAAGCGTCCGTCCTCGTCCAGCAGGAACTCGATCGTGCCGGCGTTCGAGTAGCCGACCGACGCGGCGACCTTGCGGGCCGCCTCGGCCATCGCCGCGCGAAGCGTCGCGTCCACTGACGGCGACGGGCTCTCCTCGAGCACCTTCTGATGACGCCGCTGGACGGAGCACTCGCGCTCGACGAACGGCACGACCGTGCCGTGGCGATCGCCGAGCAGCTGAATCTCGATGTGGCGCGGACGTCCGAGCCGGCGCTCGACGAACACCGCGCCGTTGCCGAATGCCGTCTGCGCCTCGGATCGCGCCGCGCGCAGCGCGCCGTGCAGATCCTCGGGGCGCGACACCACGCGCATGCCCTTGCCGCCGCCGCCTGCGACGGCCTTGAGCATCAGGGGGTAGCCGATCCGTTCGGCCTCGCGGAGGACGTCAGCCTCGGGCGCGTCGGCCGGAATCGGGGCGGCCGTGCCGGGCACGACCGGCACGCCGCACGCGACCGCCACCTCGCGCGCCGCGGTCTTGCTGCCCATCCGGCGGATGGCCGTCGCCGACGGGCCGATGAATGTCAGCCCCGCCGACTCGCACGCGTCGGCGAACTCCGGGTTTTCCGCCAGGAATCCGTAGCCGGGATGCACCGCGTCGGCGCCGGACGCGCGCGCGGCGTCGACGATCTTGTCGATGCGGAGGTACGACTCGCCCGGCGCGTTGCCCCCGAGCGGCCAGGCCTCGTCGGCCATGCGCATGTGGCGCGCGCCGCGATCGCAGTCGGCGAAGACAGCGACCGACTGGAGCCCTGACTCACGGGCCGCGCGGATGACGCGGACGGCGATTTCGCCGCGGTTCGCGACCAGGACCTTACGCACGAAGCGCAATTGTACTTCGGGCACGACGGGACCGGACCCTTTCGGCGCGGCCAGCGGAGGGCCTGCTATCATCGCGCCCGCGCAATGGCCTCGAAACTCCTGTGGGCGATGTTCCTGTTTGTCCCGATCAGCATCGGGCTCGGGCTGAGCGGCGGCTCGCCGCCGCTGGTCTTCTTCACGGCGTGCCTTGCCGTCATCCCGCTGGCGGGCCTCATGGGGCGCGGCACCGAGCAGCTCACCCGCCACGTCGGCCCGGGCCTCGGGGGGTTGATCAGCAGCTCGTTCGGGAACGCGGCCGAGCTGATCCTCGCGTTCATCGCCCTGCGCGAAGGCCACATCGACGTGGTGAAGGCCTCGCTGACCGGATCGATCATCGGGAACATGCTGCTCGTGCTCGGCCTGGCGATGCTGCTCGGCGGATGGAAGCACAAGGAACTGCGGTTCAGCCGCGCGGCCGCCGAGAGCAACAGCAGCATGATGTTCCTGGCCGTCGTCGCGCTGGTGATTCCGGCGATCTACGCGCGGGTGTCGCAGCACCAGCATCCCGAGCACATCGAGTCGCTGAGCCTCGCCATCAGCGGCATCCTGATCTTCACGTACGCGGCGAGCCTCGTCTTCTCGCTGCGCAGCCACCGGCATCTGTTCCGGCCCGAGGTGGAGCCGGGCGAGACGCCCCACGAGCACGAAGGGCCGGCGTGGTCTGTCGGGCGCGCCGTCGCGACGCTCCTGGCCGCCGCCGTGATGGTCGCCGTGGTCGCGGAGTTCCTCGTCGGCGCGGTCGAGAGCGCGGGCCAGGCCCTCGGCCTCGGCGACGTCTTCATGGGCGTCGTCGTGCTGGCGCTGGTCGGCAACGCCGCCGAGAACTCGACGGCCGTGCAGGTGGCGATGCGCAACCAGATGGACCTGGCGCTCGCGATTGCCGTCGGCTCGTCGATGCAGATCGCGATCTTCGTCGCGCCGCTGCTCGTGATCGCCGGCCATCTGATGGGCCAGCCGCTCGGCCTCGAGTTCAGCATGCTCGAGGTCGCCGCGGTGATGCTCTCGGTCGTGACGATGACGCTGCTCATCCGTGACGGCCGGACGAACTGGTTCGAAGGTCTGCAACTGCTCGCCGTCTACGCCATTCTGGCGATCGCGTTCTATTTCATCTGACCCGCCCGCCTTCGCGGCTGCGCCGCTTCGGCGAGGCCGCTTCGGCGAGGCTGGGTTACTATCGACGTTCGCGCCAGGAGGGTTCGAGATGTCCACCGTGACCGCCAGCCCCGACGTCCTCGTCAGCACCGATTGGGCCTCGCAGCATCTCACCGACGCGGCGACCCGCGTCGTCGAGGTGGACGTCGACACGGCGGCCTACGATCAGGGCCATGTGCCCGGCGCCATCGGGTGGAACTGGACGACGGAGCTCTGCGACACGCTCGTGCGCGACATCATCCCCGCGGACAAGTTCGAGTCGCTGATGTCGCGGTCGGGCATCGGCAACGACACCACGGTCGTGCTGTACGGCGACAACAACAACTGGTTCGCGGCGTGGGCGTTGTGGCAGATGAAGATCTACGGGCATCGCGACGTGCGCATCATGAACGGCGGCCGCAAGAAGTGGCTCGCCGAGGGCCGTCCGCTCGACACGCAGAAGCCATCGCCGACGGCTGCGACCTACAAGGCGCACGCGCCAGACCTCTCGATTCGCGCATTCCTTCCGGAAGTGCAGGACGCGGTGAAGACGCACTCGGCCGCGCTCGTGGACGTGCGCAGCCCGCAGGAGTTCACCGGCGAGATCCTCGCGCCGCCGGGGCTGCCCGAAACCTGCCAGCGCGGCGGACACATCCCGGGCGCAAAGAGCGTCCCGTGGGGCAAGGCGTGCAACGAGGACGGCACCTTCAAGTCGAACGCCGAGCTGGAACAGTTGTACGGCGCCGTCGGGCGTGACACCCGACACACCGGTGATCGCCTACTGCCGGATTGGCGAACGATCGAGCCACACGTGGTTCGTGCTGAAGCACCTGCTCGGCTACAAGGACGTCAAGAACTACGACGGCTCGTGGACCGAATGGGGCAACCTGGTCGGCGCGCCGGTCGAGAAGCCGTAGGGCGCATGAAGGCCGAGGAGTTCACGCATCGCACGCAGGATCTCGCCGGCTGGGAGATCATCATCGAGACGTACCGCCTCGGCGAGACGTACTTCACGACGATCTCGAGCGCGGATGCCGGCGCGCGGTTCGCGCGCGCGGCAGGGCGCGTCGAGAGACGAGGCCGAGCACGCGGCGATCGAGAAAGCCGCCCACTGGCTCGACCAGACCCGGCGCTTCCCCGCCACCAACGAATAGGACCTGAGTCGTGCAGCACCGGACGTACCCGAAAACTGGCTGGCCGATCTCCGAAGTCGGCTACGGCATGTGGGGCCTCGGCGGATGGAGCGGATCCGACGACGAGGAGACGCGGCGGTCGCTGAACGAAGCGGTCGCGCACGGCTGCACGTTCTTCGACACGGCCTGGGCCTACGGCGCCGGGCACAGCGAGCAGCTGCTCGCGCAGCTGCTCCGCGAGCATCGAGGCACGCGCCTGTACGTCGCCACGAAGATCCCGCCGAAGAATCTGCAGTGGATCCAGCTCGATGGCTGCAGCCTCGACGAGGTGTTCCCGGCCGATCACATCCGCGAGTACACGGAGAAGAGCCTCGAGAACCTCGGCGTGGACGCCATCGACGTCCAGCAGTTCCACGCGTGGAGCGATCGCTGGGGCGCCGACGAGCGCTGGCAGCGCGCGGTCGACGACCTCAAGCGCGAAGGGCTCGTCCGCAGCGTCGGGATCAGCGTGAACCGATGGGAGCCCACCAACGTCATGACGGCCCTCGAGACCGGCCTCATCGACGCGGTGCAGGTCGTCTACAACATCTTCGACCAGAACCCGGAGGACGAGCTCTTCCCGTACTGCCAGCAGCACGGCATCGCGGTGATCGCGCGGGTGCCCTTCGACGAAGGCAGCCTCACCGGCACGCTCACGCCGCAGACGTCGTGGCCAGAGGGCGACTGGCGGAACCTCTACTTCACGGCCGAACACCTGCGCGAGACGCTCCCGCACGTCGATCGCCTCAAGGCCATCGTCCCGCAGGGCATGACGCTGCCGGAGCTCGCGCTGCGTTTCATCCTGCACCACCCCGCGGTGACGACGGTGATCCCCGGCATGCGCAAGCTGTCGAACGTGCGCGCGAACCTCGCGGCGAGCGACGGCCATCCGCTCGATCCGGCGCTCCTCGCGACGCTCAGGACGCATCGCTGGGAACGCGACTGGATCGTTCCCTGAGTCCTGGCGGCATGCCCCTGCTCTATCGCGATCCTTCGGCGTCCCCGGCGGGCGATTACGTCGTCACGAAGCTGGCGTCGCCAGCGCCGGGACTCCTCGGCGCGTCGGCGGACGCGTGGCGCGACGCGGCGGCGATCGACTGGGGCCCCGAGCGTTACCGGACGACGTTCCAGGCGTGCTGGGACGTCACGGCGCTGCACGTCCGGTTCGACGCGGTGGACACCGCGCCGTGGTTCACGATGCGCACGCGTGACGCGCATCTGTGGGAAGAGGAAGTCGTCGAGATCTTCCTCGACGCCGAGGGCGCCGGCGTCAACTACGCCGAGCTCGAGATCAACCCCGCCAACGTCGTCTGCGACCTGCGGGTGGAGCGGCCCGCGCCGGCGGTGTCGTCCGACACGCGCTGGGACTGGGCGGGCCTGGAGTCTGCCGTCGTGCCGCTGGCCGACCCGCACGGGACGCGCGAAGGCTGGACCGCGGTGGCCCGCCTGCCGTGGGACGGGCTGCGATCGCTGTCGCCCGCCGCCGCCGGGAAGTCGCCTCCACGGGCCGGAGACGCCTGGCGGTTCAACGTGTTCCGGATCAAGCGGCCCGGGGGTCCCGGGAACCCGTCGGAAGGCGCGATCTTCGCCGCCTGGTCCGTGCCAGACGGGCCCAGCTTCCACGTGCCGGCGGCGTTCCGGCCGTTCCGCTTCGCCTGAAACCTCCGGGAATCAGACGTTTCGTGGGGCAGGCCTTCAGGCCTGCTCGCATGCTAGTGGGGCAGGCCTTCAGGCCTGCGCGCATGCAGGGCTAAAGCCCTGCCCCACATGGCAGTTCTGGTATACTGTGATTTTGGTTTGGACTCGAAGGAGCTCGCCGTGAAGCCCGAGATTCACCCGAAGTACTACGACGTCGAGGCCCGGTGCGCCTGCGGCGCCACCTGGAAGACGCGCTCCACCAAGCAGGAGCTGCACCTCGAGATCTGCTCGAGCTGCCACCCGTTCTTCACCGGCCGCCAGAAGCTGATCGACACGGAAGGCCGCGTGGAACGGTTCACGAAGAAGTTCGGCGCCCAGACGGTCGAGGGCCGCAAGGCGGCCGCCGCGACGAAGGCCAAGAAGACCTCGAAGACGAAGACCACCGTCCAGTAGGGCCGAACTTCAGTTCGGCCTTCTCGTTCGGCCTTCTCAGTCCTGCAACAGCAGTGTCGGGTCCGGTCCGCCGGGCCCGACCGCACGTCCCGCCAGTTTCCGATCCAGTCTCGCCAGCCGGTGCCGTCCGCGGTCCATGCCCAGCGTGCCGATCCGTTCGGCCAGCGAGCGCTCGGCGAAGCGTCGCGCCTCGTCGAGGTTCCGCGCGCGATGCTCGAAATGAATGGCGAGCGCCTCGAGCGCTTCACGACGGACCACCGGCGACACGTGGCGATCGTCCGCAATGGCCTGCCACGCCTCGGCCGCGTGATCGTGCCGGCCCTCGCGGCGGTGGCGTAGCGCCAGCGAGCGCAGCGCTTCGGTGCGCGCCCAGCCGGCGTCGGCGCCACGTTCGCTGCCCGCGCGACGCACCGCATCTTCGTAGCACCGCATCGCGATGTCGAGCCGTCCGGCGCGCTCGAGCACGCGTCCCGCCGCGAGCGACTCGCGCGCAGTCCGGCATCCCTCCGGAGCGCTGGCCAGCGTCGTCACGGCGCGGACCGTCAGCGCGGCCAGCGAAAGCAGGTCCAGTCGATTGTGTTCGAGGACCGGCAGCAGCGGCCGGGCGTCTCCACTGCGCATGAAGTCGAAGTAGCGCGACGGGATGTCCATGCCGGGCACGTCGCCGACGCGCCGCACGCCGAAGAGCACGCGCTCGAGCGTGGTCAGGCGGCAACTGTCGCTGTCGGGCCACGAGTACGGCGAGGCCGGCGCGGCGCGCCAGAAGCGTCGCGCGACGTGCAGCATGTCCACGTGCGCGAGCCCTTCGAAGGGCGGCGCCATCCGGTTGAACTGATAGCGCGTCTCGAGCACGGGGACGTCGAACGACTTGCCGTTGTAGCTGACGAGCGCTGCCGATCGCCGCACGAGGCCCTCTACCGCGTCGAGCAGCGGACGCTCGTGCTGGTAGCCGGGCAGGAAGTACTGCACCGTGCGGAAGCCGTGCGCCTCGAAGTACGCGCATCCGACGAGGAACGCGTATGTGCCGGCGCCGCCGGCCAGCCCCGTGGTTTCGAGATCGACGAACAGCAGCGATCGCGTCTCGCCGTCGAGCGGCGACGACAGCCCGCCGACCATGGCCAGCTCATCGCGCGACGCGAGGCTCAGCCCGCCCCAGTCGCCCACGCGCGACAGCCCGTGCGAGTGGTCGAGCGGGTAGAACCGATCCACGACCAGGAACGCGCCCCTTGCCGTCTCGACGACGTCGCCGTCCAGCGCATCGGCGGCGCGCTCCGCGAGTGCGGATTGCGGCTTGCGGGTTGCCGATTGCGGGTTGGTTGAGGGTTGTGGATTGCCGATTGCGGGTTGTGGGTCCGCCTCGGCGTAGTCCGAGCGAGGCCCTGACGCCTCCGAGGCAGGGCGAAGACGACGCTCGCGCAGGATTTCCCGAAGGCGGCTGTCGAGGGGCCGCGTCATGCCGCCGCGACCGGGTGCAGCAGCCGATTGAGAATCAGCAGCGCGACTTCCTTGGCGTGCAGGCCTGATTCGCCTGCCGGGCCTACGCACGTCGGACAGCCGTGGCTGCACTCGCACCCGGAAATCAGCCGGCCGGTTTCGGTCACGAGCGCGTGGTGCATCCCGAAGAGCGGCTCGCTGAAGCCAATCCCGCCTGGATAGCTGTCGTAGAGGAAGATGCGCGGCTCGTCGAGGTCCTGGCGCGCGGCCAGCTCGCCCGGAACCGGCCCTTCCTCGCCGGCGCCGATCGAGAGGCCCAGATCCTGCCGATCGCACATCAGCAGCAGCTGCGCCACCTGCTTCATCGCGAAACCGAGGCCGGCTACGCCGTCGCGCCGGTCCTCGAGGCTGTACGGCAGCGTCGCCATCAGCGCACGCGGCAGCGTGAGCCAGTAGGCCGTCGTGTGCATCTGCTGCTCCGGCAGATCCAGCTCGCCGCTGCCCACGTTCTCGTTCGTGTAGAACTTGATCTTCTTGAACCCCACGACGCGCGAGACGACGCGGACGTCGCCGTGCGAGCGGAGCGGCGTCGCGACGGGCACGGGCAGCGGCGCCGTCGGCGACACATCGGGATCGGCCGGCGTCGCGGCTTCGGTGTTGAACACGTCGAGGATCGTCACGCGCGAATACGTGATCGCGTCGGTGTAGTAGTCGCACTCGACCGATCGCACGTACGCCTTGCGGCCCTCGAAATCGAGGCGCTCCACCTGGAAGAGCCGTCCTTCCATGAGGTAGATCGCCTTCTCGTGCAGCGTGGCGAGCGCGCTCGTGAAGTCCGTCTCGCCGATGATGTCGGCGCCTCGCGTGGTGTCGACGATCACGAAGTTGTCCGACGAGATCGACCGGAGGCTCACGGCGTCGGCCGGATACGACTCGTGCGTCCAGTTCCACTGGCCGGCGTCGCTCTCCTCGACGAGGTGCACGAAGCCCTCTTCGCCGAGCAGCTTCAGCACTTCCTGCACGTCCTCGCGGCCGAAGCGCTCGCCGGCGCCGAACGGCAGCTCGAAGGCGGCGCACTTCACGTGGTCGAGCAGGATGTGCAGGTTGTCGGGGTTCACGAGCGCGTGCTCGGGAGACTGGTCGAAGAAGTACGAGGGGTTGCGCACGACGAACTGATCGATGGGCGCGCTGGAGGCGACCATCACCGCCGCCGATCGGCCCTGCCGGCGTCCGGCCCGGCCCGCGCGCTGCCAGGTCGACGCGATCGTGCCCGGATAGCCCGCCATGACGACCGTGTCGAGCGCGCCGATGTCGATGCCAAGCTCGAGCGCGTTGGTCGCGACGACCGCACGCACCTGGCCGGCACGCAGGCCGCGCTCGATCTCGCGACGGCGCAGCGGCAGGTAGCCGCCGCGATAGCCGCGCACCTGCTCTTCCGTCCCGGGCGGGCCCTCGAAGTCGTCCTTCAAATACGTCGTCAGGATCTCCGTCGAGAGCCGGCTCTGACAGAACACGATCACCTGGAGCTGCCGCTTCAGGAACTCGCCCGCCACGCGCCGCGCTTCGCTCAGATATGAGCGGCGGATGCCGAGCTCCTTGTTCACGACGGGCGGGTTCACGAAGAGAAACAGCTTCTCGCCGCGCGGCGCTCCGCTCTCCTCGACGAGCTCGAAGGGACGCTCGGCCAGCCGCTCCGCGAGCTGACCGGGATTGGCGATCGTCGCCGACGAGCAGATGAACAGCGGATCCGATCCGTAGTGACGACAGATGCGCGAGAGCCGCCGCAGCACGTTGCCCAGATGGCTGCCGAACACGCCGCGATACGCGTGCAGCTCGTCGATCACGACGTAGCGGAGGTTCTCGAGCAGACGCGCCCACTTCGGATGATGCGGGAGGATCCCCGAGTGCAGCATGTCGGGGTTCGTGAGGACGATGTGCGCGCGCGATCGAATCGCGCGGCGCGCGTCCTGCGGCGTGTCGCCGTCGTACGTGAACACGCCGATGTCGGTCTCGGCCGCCTGGTTCACGTGGCCGACGAGCTCGTGCAGCTCGGCGAGCTGGTCCTGCGCGAGCGCCTTGGTCGGAAACAGATACAGCGCGCGGCTCGACGGGTCCGACAGGATCGTGTGCAGCGCGGGCGCGTTGTAGCACAGCGTCTTGCCCGACGCGGTCGGCGTCGTCACGACGAAGTGTCGGCCGGAGAGCGCGAGCTCGAGGGCCGCGGCCTGGTGCGTGTAGAGCTGTGCGATGCCGCGCGATTCGAGCGCCGCGCGCAGGCGGGGATCGACGAGCGCGGGCCACTCGGCGTACTGCGCGTCCGCGGCGGGCAGCGTCCGAATCGCCGTGACCCAGGCGTCGGGATCGTCGGGCCGGCCGGGGCGGACGGCGCCGAATCGCTCGAGGGCGTTCGTGAGGGCCTGCTCGCGCGCGGCGCCGGTGGGCTTTCGCGCGACCGTCAGCGGCCCCGGCTCGGCCGGGCCAGCCGGCAGCAGCTCAGGCTGTTCGCGTCCCGGCACCTGCGCAGCCATGGGCAGGGATGGTAACACGAAGGGGCGGCGAAAGACGCCGCCCGATTACTGGATTTTGATGGATTGCGCGGACCAAGACATACCTGGATTTCGGGATTTCAGGGATTCGCGCGGATCCGGATCACGCGGCGATCGAACAAGAGCGTTGGAACCACAGATTACGCAGATGGCGCAGATTTCTTGAAGTCGCGCTGACGCGACCGATCGAGTCGACGGGCTGGGGCGGGCGCCCCCGACGCTCCGCGATAGACTGGATACGGTTATGCGCCCGATTGCCTCCCGCTTCCTCTCACTCTCGGCGATCTGCTGGCTCGCCTCGTTTGGCTGTGGGTCCGGCGGGCAGTCGCCCGCGCCGCCCCTCAACCCGCTCAGGCGCCCGGCGCCCCCCAGTCCTCGCCTGCGTCCCAGCGCCGGCGGCTCACGGCGACGCGGTGGCCGTCATCGACGGCGAGCCGCTCTCGCGCGCGACGCTGGATGAGGCCGTGGCGCCCCAGATTGCGAAGCTGGACGAACAGGCCTACGAGATTCGGAAGCAACAGCTCGACGATCTCATCAACGACCGGCTGTTTGCCGCCGAGGCGAAGCGGCGCAGCGTCACCGTCGACGCCCTGATCGCCACGGAAGTGACCGCGAAGGCCGGCGACGTGGCCGACGCGGACGTGCAGGCCTTCATCGCGACGAACCGCCGCCGGCTGCCCGCCGATCCCACCGCGCTCCTCCCGCAGATCAAGGACTACCTGACCAACGAAAGGATCAAGGCGCGGCGCGAGGCGTTCGCCAACGATCTCAGGACGAAGGCGCACGTGCAGGTGCTGCTGAAGATGCCGCCGTTCTATCGCGCGCCGATCGACCTGGCGGGCGCGCCGTCCAAGGGCCCCGACGGCGCGCCGGTGACGATCGTCGAGTTCTCGGACTTCCACTGCCCGTACTGCCGGGGCGTGCAGTCGACACTCGATCAGCTGCTGGCGAAGTATCCGACTCAGGTGCGTCTGGTCTACAAGCACTTCCCTATCGACAGCCTGCATCCGCAGGCGCGGCGCGTGGCTGACGCGAGCTGGTGCGCGCAGGAGCAGCACAAGTTCTGGGAGTTCCACGACGCGGTCTACGCCAGCGCACCGGACGCGAGCGCGGCCGCCATTGCGGGCTTCGCGAGCAAGGCCGGCCTCGACATGAAGGCGTTCGACGCCTGCGTCGCCTCCGGCAAGGGCGATCCGATCGTGCAGGCGCACATCGACGAGGGCCAGCACTACGGCGTCAGCGGCACGCCGGGCTTCTTCGTGAACGGACGGCTGCTCTCGGGCGCCGTGCCGCTCAGCGCGTTCTCGGAGATCATCGACGAGGAGCTGGCGGCGTCGAAGTCGAAGTAGGTCTGTGGGTCTGTAGGTCTGTAGGTCCGTAGTCCGGATCCCCGCCATGCCCGGTCCATTGAAGCTGGCAAATCTCTGGAAGATCGTTCGCGACGTCGATCTCTCCGCGCCGCGCGACGCGGCGCGGACGCCGTTTGCGATCGTGCTCGTCTCGGAGACCGGCGCCGACGCCGTGCGCCTGCGCGCCGTCCTGAGCGGCAGCGATGTCCCACATCCGTGGCTCGAGGCCTCCCCGGCAACGCCAGAGTCGCTCGCCGCGACGTCGAGCGCGCCAGTGGCCGGCGTGCTCGTCACGCGCCAGGCCGCGCTGTCAGAGTCGATGGTCGTGGCGCAACAGCGCTTCGCCACGGCCGGCGCGCCGGTGCTGGTCGTCGTGGTGGGCGACCGTTCGCCTGGCGCCGGGCTGGCTCGTGCCGGCGAACGCGCGCGCGTGATGCTGTCGGCGCTCGACGAAAGCGCGATTGAGCCGATGGCGCTGGCCCTGGCCGATCTCGCCGGCGACGATCGACAACTCGCCCTGGCGTCACGGCTGCCGCTGCTGCGCCCGGCCATCGTCGCGCGCATCATCGAGCGGACGGCGCGGGCGAACGCCAGCTTCGCCTTCACGACGGGACTGGCCGAGACGGTGCCGCTGCTCAGCGCTCCCCTCAACCTCGGTGACATCGTCGTGCTGACGAAGAACCAGGTGATGATGTGTTATCGCATCGCGCTCGCGTCAGGGCGCGACGGCGAGCCACGCGAGCTCATCGGCGAGATCCTCGGCGTGCTCGGCGGCGGGATGCTGTTCCGCCAGGCCGCGCGACAGCTGGTGGGGCTCATCCCGTTCATCGGCATCCTGCCGAAGGTCGCCGTCGCCTACGCCGGGACGTATGCGATCGGCCGCGCGACCTCGGCGTGGCTCACCGACGGGCGGCGGATCACCTCGGAGACGATCGCGAAATACTCGCGTGAGAGCCTCGACCGCGGCCTTGCGGTGGCCGAGCGATTGTCGGGTGCTGCCGCGCCAGCACGCCAATCGCGACTCGAGCGGTTGCGCCAGTTTCTGCCCGTGCCGCGACGCCGCGCCTGAGACCGCGCTTCTGTCTTGACAACGCCGGTCGAAGGATCGATAGTCGGCCTCACTACACCTCTGATAAAGGAGGCTAGCCCGTGAGTGTCGATCCGCCGGGCAATCAGCGGCTCGGACGGGAAACGCGGGACCTCGGCCGCCGCTCGGTCGACTGACTACGCAGCACGCGGTCCCACACCTTGCCCGTGTTTCCCGTCCGGGCCGGCACTTTCGCTTCCATGTCGCTCACACGCCGTTCGTTTCTTTCCAGCACAGCCGCAGGTCTCGTCAGCGCGCGCTCTCTCATCGCCGCGCCGCAGCAATCGTCGTCAGCCGCCGTCGGCGCGAGCGATCGCGTGCGCATCGGCGTCATCGGCACGGGCCGTCAGGGCCGCTCCGACATGCGGGCGCACCTGGCGCTTCCCGACGTCGAGATCGCGGCGATCTGTGACGTCTTCGCGCCGAATCTCGCCGAGGCCGCGAAGCTGGCGCCGAACGCGAAGACACTCACGGACTTCCGCGCGGTGCTCGACGACAAGACCATCGACGCGGTGATCATCGGCACGCCGGATCACTGGCACGCGCTGATGACCGTGATGGCGTGCCAGGCCGGTAAGGACGTCTACGTCGAGAAGCCGACGTCGGTCGCGATTGCCGAAGGTCGAAAGATGGTGGAGGCCGCGCGCAAGTACTCGCGCGTCGTGCAGGTCGGAACGCAGCAGCGCTCGGCGGCGCATTTCCAGGACGCGGTCAAGCTGGTGTGGGACGGACACCTTGGTCCGATCAGCGCGGTTCGCATGTGGAACGTCGGCAACCAGGCGCCAGACGGGATCGGCAATCCGCCGGACGGCGACCCGCCCGCGGGACTCGACTGGGACATGTGGCTCGGCCCCGCGCCGAAACGCCCGTTCAACGCGAACCGCTTCGGCGTCGTCCCTGACAACTACTCGTACTTCCGCTGGTTCTGGGACTACGCCGGCGGCATGATGACGGACTGGGGCGTGCACTTGATCGACATCGTGCAATGGGCGATGAAGGTCGACGCCCCGCTCTCGGTGTCCGCTGTCGGCGGACACTTCTGCCTGAAGGACAACCGCGAGACCCCCGACACGATCGTCGCGACGTATCAGTTCCCTGGATTCGTGCTGACGTACGAGAACCGCACCGGCAACGCCAGGGCTGTCAACGGCCACGGCTACGGCATCGAGTTCTACGGCACCGACGGAACGCTCTTCGTCGATCGCGCCGGGTACGAACTCGTGCCCGAGACGCGGAAGTCCGGCACCACGGTCACGAATCGCTCGGATCCCGCGTCGCAGACGAGCACGCCCGACAACCCGACGCACGCGCGCAACTTCGTCGACTGCATCAAGTCGCGCCAGGCGCCGATCTGCGACATCGAGACGGGCCACCGCTCGACGAGCACGGCCATCCTCGGCAACATGGCGTATCGATCGGGTTCGACGGTCGTCTGGGACAGCTCGTCGGAGCGCGTCACCAACGACAACGCAAAAGCCGCTGCGCTCGTCGATCGGGAGTATCGCGCTCCGTGGGTGTTGAAGGTCTGAGCACCGTTATCCCAGAATCCCGAACTGAATCCCAGAATCCAGGTGTCTTTTTTGACGACGTGATCGCAGCGTGACACGAATCTGATCTGCGTCAATCTGCGTCATCTGCGGTTCCACTCTTTCAAGTATTAAAATCTGACCATGTCTTTCAACGGCCGACGTTCCGTTCCGCATCCCGTCAACGAGCCTGTCAAGTCCTACGCCCCCGGGTCGCCCGAACGGGCAGAGCTCAAGGAGCGCCTGCAGGCGATGGCGTCGGAGACGGCGGACATCCCTCTGGTGATCGACGGCCAGGCGGTTCGGACCGGCCACACGGACACGGTCGTGATGCCGCACGCGCATCGGCACGAGCTCGGCGACTACCACGTCGCCGGCCCGAACGAAGTCGACCACGCGATCAAGTCGGCCGTCGCGGCACAGAAGGAATGGTCGTCGTGGGCCTGGGAGGATCGCGCCGCGGTGTTCCTGCGCGCGGCCGAGCTGCTGACCACGACGTGGCGCTCCACGCTCAACGCAGCGACGATGCTTGGCCAGTCGAAGACGGCGTTCCAGGCCGAGATCGACTCGGCCTGCGAGCTCGTGGACTTCTGGCGCTACAACCCGTACTTCGCCGAGCAGCTGTATTCCGAGCAGCCGGTGTCCGATCACACCGCGTGGAATCAGCTCGAGTATCGCGGCCTCGAAGGCTTCGTGTATGCCGTCACGCCGTTCAACTTCACGGCGATCGGCGGCAACCTGCCGACGGCACCGGCCCTGATGGGCTGCGCGGTGGTCTGGAAGCCCTCGGCAACCGCGATGCTCAGCGCGCATTACCTGCTGCAGCTGCTCGAAGCCGCAGGTCTGCCTCCTGGCGTCATCAACATGGTCGCCGGCGATCCGGTGATGATCTCGAACGCCGCGCTCTCGAGTCCCGACCTCGCGGGCCTGCACTTCACCGGCAGCACGGCCGTCTTCAACGCGATGTGGAAGACGATCGGCGCCTCGATGGCCACCTATCGCTCCTATCCGCGGATCGTCGGCGAAACCGGCGGCAAGGATTTCATCGTCGCGCATCCGTCGGCGGATCGGCAGGCGCTCGCGGTGGCGATCGTCCGCGGCGCCTTCGAGTACCAGGGACAGAAGTGCTCGGCGGCCAGCCGCGTCTACGTCGCGAAGTCGATCTGGCCTGACGTCCGCGACCGCGCGGTCGCGATGATGCAGGAGATCAAGGTCGGCGATGTTCGCGACTTCAGCAACTTCATGGGCGCCGTGATCGATCGGCGCGCCTACGAGAAGATCGGCGGCTACGTCGCCGACGCGCGGGCGAACGCGACCATCGTCGCGGGCGGCACGGCGAGCGACGCCGACGGCTACTTCGTCGCGCCGACTCTCGTCGAAACCGCCGATCCGTCGTACCGTCTGTTGCAGGAAGAGATCTTCGGGCCCGTCGTCACGGTGCTCCCCTTCGACGATGCCAAGTGGTGCGACACGCTGGCGCTGGTGAACCAGACGTCGTCGTATGCGCTGACGGGAGCAGTGTTCGCGCGCGATCGCAAGGCGGTCCGGGAAGCGGAAGGACTGCTGCGCAACGCCGCCGGCAATTTCTACATCAACGACAAGCCCACGGGCGCCGTCGTCGGTCAGCAGCCCTTTGGCGGAGCGCGCGGGTCGGGCACGAACGACAAGGCCGGATCGAAGTTGAACCTCGCCCGCTGGGTCTCGGCGCGCACGGTCAAGGAAACGTTCAACGCCCCGACGAGCTTCAAGTACCCGTTCATGCTGGAACCGTAACGGACTACGGACTTCAGACTACTGACTACGTGACCAGTCACGCAGCACGCTGAACGTAGTCCGTGTCCGTAGTCTGTAGTCTGTAGTCCGAAGTCCGGTGTTAACATCCCGGCCTGCTGCCGCGTCCTTCCTCATGGACGCGTTCATCAGTGGGCGATGCACTCGAACTCAGCAGGCTCGAGCCCGGTCGGTTCGAGACCCTCGCGCGCGTGACGACGGCTTCACGACCCGCTGACCAGGTTGAGCGCGCAGTCGGACGCGGCCGTCGTCGATGCCGCGCGAGGCGGAGATCGGCAGGCGTTTGCCGATCTCTATCGCAAGTACGTTCGCATGGTCCACGGCGTCCTGCTCGTGCGAGTGCCGCGCGCGGACGTCGACGACCTGGTGCAGGACGTGTTCCTTTCAGCGATGGACCGGCTGCCGGCGCTCCGTGAAGCGGCCGCGTTCCCCGGATGGCTGGCGTCCATCGCGCGGAACCGGGCGGTCGATTTTCTGCGACGGAAGCGCATCCCTACCGAGGAGCTGATTCAGGAGCCCGCGGCGCACGACGGCGACACGAGCGCGGCGCTCGCGGTGCTCTCGGAAATTCGCGCGCTGCCCGAGGCCTATCGCGAGACGCTGGTGCTGCGCCTGGTCGAAGGCCTGACGGGCCCGGAGATCGCGGAGCGCACGGGACTCACCCACGCCTCGGTGCGGGTCAACCTGCATCGCGGGATGAAACAGCTGCGCGCCCGGCTGGAACGGAACGCCACACCATGAGCGACGACTACCTGTGGGATCGCAGCGGTCCGCCCGACGCCGACGTCGAGCGACTCGAGCGCCTGCTCGGCACACTGCGTAGCACGCCCGCCGTGCCCGAGTGGCCGGCGAGGCCAGGCACGGCGCGTGCCTCGTGGAGCAGCCGCACGTTTCTCGCCGCAGCCGCGGCGCTGGTGCTGGCGTGCGGCGGCGCGGTCTGGCAGATGCGCGCGACGCCGGGCGGACCCTCGTGGTCTGTCGTCCGTGTCGACGGCAGCCCCGTCGTCGGCGGGACGCCGCTGGCCGGCGCGGGCCGATTGGCGGTCGGTGAGTGGCTGCGGACTGACGGCAGCTCGCGCGCAAGCCTTGCCATCGCCGACATCGGACAACTCGAGATCGATCCCGACACGCGCGTGCGCCTCGTGGCGTCCGGCGCCGGGCGTCATGAGCTCGAGATGGCGCAGGGCACGGTGCACGCGACGATCTGGGCGCCGCCGGGCCAGTTCGTCGTCGAGACGCCGGGCTCGACCGCGGTCGATCTGGGCTGCGCGTACACCCTTTCAGTGGATCCACACGGCGGCGGCACGATCGACGTCGAGGCCGGATGGGTCGGGTTCGAGTACCAGGGCCGCGAGGCGTTCATCCCGGCGGGCGCGCGGTGCCTGACGCGGCCGAAGGTGGGGCCCGGCACGCCGTTCTACGCGGATCTCGACCCGCGTGCGCGGGCGGCGCTCGAGACAATCGACTTCGGCGCGCCAGGCGAGACGGCGCGACGCGAGGCTCTCGCGACGATTGTCTCGGCAGCGCGGCCGGCCGACGCCATGACGCTGTGGCATCTGCTGTCGCGCGTGCCCGCCGAGAGATCGCGGGCTCGTGTTCGACGCGCTGGCGACGCTCGTGCCGCCGCCGAGCGGCGTGACGCGCGACGGCATTCGTCGCGGCGACCGCGCGATGCGCGATCGCTGGTGGGATGCACTCGACCTCGGCACGTCGAGCTGGTGGAGGACGTGGGAACGGCAGTGGCGCTAGGGCACGGCGAGTGCTGCGGTGCAGCAGTGCAGCAGTGCTGCAGTGCAGCGAGTGCCGCAGTGCAGGCGTGCAGCACCGCAGCACCGCAGCACTGCAGCACTGCAGCACGTTAACATCGCGCACCCGGGTCGCGTCCTTCTTCGTGAGCGCTCACTGAAGCGCCAGGAGGACGCGATGATTCGACACACCCTCGCTCGACTGACTCTTTGCGGCGCGCTCATCGCCGGCCTCGCGAGCCCGGCGCTTGCAGGTCCGCCGCTCGTCTGCTTTCCATTCGACATCGGAACGGCGACGTCGCTGCCGTGGAATTCCTCGAGCGGCAGCTTCAAGGGCATGCGGTCCGACTACGATCTCGACCGCCTGAACCGCGACACGATTGCGCTGCTGACGCCGTCCACGCCGGTGCTGGTCCGCATGGAGACCCTTCGCCGCGCGGCGCTGTACGCCAGCGCGAACGAACGGACCGCGCGCGCGCTGCTCGACAGCCTCCTGGCACGCGCGAAAGCGTCGACCAGCAGCGAGGCAAGCCTCGCCGAGTTCGATCTCGGCTACCTGATCGAGACCTACCGTCAGCTCGGCCCGTTCGCGCCGTTTGCCGCGCGCCATCGTGAAGGACATCGACGGGTACGGCATGGTGAGCCGCAGCCTCGACGCGCGACACGGCGACCCGGCGATCGCCTTCGCGGCTGCGCTCATCACGTCGGGCCGAGGCGCACTACGCCGATCACGTCCGCATGGCGCGCGCCGGCGCGAGCACCGACGTGCTGCTCGCGAAGAACATCGAGCACGTCAGCAGCAGGCAGTAAGCAGCAGGCAGTAAGCAGCAGGCAGTAGGCCGTAGGCGGTACGCAGCCGACTCCTAACGTCCCCTGCCAGCTGGCGGCTCAAATGAAGATCCGGCCGTATAATCGGCGCACTCTTCCCGATGTCGCTCGCTCCCGGGTCGCGCCTGCAGGGGTACGAGATCCGCCGGCAGATCGGTGCAGGCGGCATGGGCGTGGTCTACCTGGCGCACGACGTGAAGTTGGGCCGGGCGGTCGCCATCAAGGTGCTCTCCGGCGACTTCGGCGCCGACCACGCCCGCACGCGGCGCTTCGAGCAGGAGGCCCGCACGGCCTCCGCCCTCTCTCACCCGAACGTCTGCGTCGTCCACGCGCTCGGCGAAACCGACGACGGACAGCCGTTCATCGCAATGGAGTACATCGAGGGAGACACGCTGCGGCAGCGGCTGCAGGCGGCGCCGCTCACGCTGCGCGAGATCCTGGACCTCGCGATTCAGATCGCGGCCGGCGTGGAGGCGGCGCACGCGCTGGGGATCGTGCACCGCGATCTGAAGCCGGAGAACGTGATGCTGTCCCGGCAGCGACGGACTCGTGAAGGTGCTCGACTTCGGCCTCGCCAAGCTGGCGGCGGGCGGGCTGCGGTCAGACGTGCCCGAGGCGACGCGCACACTGGTGCACACGGACCCCGGCGTCGTGATGGGCACGTTCACCTACATGGCGCCGGAGCAGGCGCGTGGACGGGACGTGGACGCGCGCGCGGACATCTGGGCGCTCGGCGTAATCGTCTACGAGCTGGTCGCACGGCGGGCGCCGTTCACGGGCGACACGCGCAGCGATGTGCTGGCGGCGATCCTCGAACGCGAGCCACCGCCGCTCGATCGGCTGGACCCGCGCGTACCCCACGAGCTGCAGCGGATCGTGGGCAAGGCGCTGCGGAAGGACCGCGCGCAGCGCTACCAGACCACGACGGATCTACGCCTGGATCTCGAATCGCTCAGAGGCGAGCTCCAGAGCCTGTCGAGCGAGGCGAGCGCGGCGCCGCAGATCGCTCCCGTGGCCCAGCCGACGCCGCCGCCCGTGCGTCGCGAGTCGAGCGCTGAATACCTCCTCACAGGACTGGCACGTCACAGGCTCGCCGCCGCGGTCGGGCTGATTGCCATCGCTCTCGCCCTCGCAGGTCTGGCCTGGCGGTTTCGCCGCACGCCGGAACAGGCAACGGTGCCTGCCGTAGCACCCGTCCAGCGCAACCTGACCCGGTTGACGTTCGGCCCGGGTCTCCAGACCGATCCGACGCTCTCACCGGACGGGCGATTTCTCGCGTACGCCTCCGACCGGGCGGGAAACTTCGACATCTGGGTGCAGCCCGTGGCCGGCGGCGATCCCGTGCAGGTCACGAAGGATCCGGAGCCGGACACGCAGCCCGCTTGGTCGCCCGACGGCAGCACGATCGTGTACCGCTCGGAAAAGGACGGTGGCGGCTTGTTCGCCGCACCCGCGCTGGGTGGTCCCAGCCGCCGCCTGACGACCTTCGGGGAGCGTCCGGTCTGGTCGCAGGACGGGGTGCAGATTTTCTTCCAGGTTGGCTCCTTGCTCAATGTGGGCGAAGGACAGTTGCGGGCGTACTCGGTGTCGGCGGAAGGCGGAACGCCAGAAGCGCTGGCCGCGCCGGTGCTGGAGCACGGCACCTGGAAGTGGATTGCCCAGCACCCGGACGGCCGCCTGTCGGCGATGGGAACACACGAGAAGCTGGGGAGCGGCTTCTTCACTTTCTCACGGGCCGGTGAACACCTGATCAAGTCGAACACCGCAGCGGCGCCGCTGGTCGCCAGCGCGAACCAGTTCGACCGGTTCCGCTTCTTCTGGAATCACGCGGGCACTCGCCTCTTTGTGGAGTCGCACGTCAAGGTCGACAATCTCTGGCGCGTGGACGTCGATCCCATGACGCTCGACTGGCGCAGCGCCGAGCGGCTAACGACGGGCGGGGGCAGCGACATCGACGCCGTCCTCTCGGCGGACGAGAGCCGCCTCGCCTACGTGCAGCAAACCTCCTCGGCGCGCCTGTGGTCGTTTCCGCTCGATGCCGCCATCGGAAGACTGAAAGGTGAAGGACGACCTTTTTCGGAAGACGGCGCCACAGGGAGCTATCTCGCCCCTGACGGATCCGCCGCCGTCTATGGTCTCGTGCGCGCCGGCACCGATCGGACGGACGTGTGGCTGCACCGGTTCGACAGCGATACCGCTCAGCTCCTCGTGCCCAATGCCTGGTCGCCGACGTGGGCCCCTGATGGCCGTTGCGTGGTCTGCGTGAAATCGCAGAAGGATCAGCCGACGCTGGTGTTGCGCGCACCTGATCGGACGGAGCGTCAGCTCAGACCATGGAGCCGTGACCGTGTGCTCCTGCCCAGCCAGGGATTGCCCGGGACGCAGTTCATGCTCGTCACGGCGCTTGGGAACGAGTCCGCGCCGCTCTGGCTGTGGAACGTCGAGCGCTCCAGCGAGACGCCACAGCGCGTGCTGCTGGATCGCCCACGCTCGAATGTCTGGCAAGCAAGAGTGTCGCCGGACGGCCGCTGGATGGCCTTCCTGCTGGAAACCGTCGGCAATCCTGGCCCGCTGCGTATCCGGATTGCGCGTTTTGGAACACGCCAGTCACGGAATGGACTGACGCGTTGCCGAATCTTCCGAACAGCGACAAGCCGCGATGGGTCCCGACGGGCGCACGTTGTATTTCCTAACGAACCGCGGAGGGTTTCTGAACCTTGGCGGCATCCACTTCGATCCGGATCGCGGTGTCACGATCGGCGAGGCGTTCGACGTCACGCATTTCACCTCGCCGGCCCTCGTGGTGTCGCCGTACCTGGACGCACCGAGATCGCATTGCGCCGCAGCGCGCCATGCTCACGATGTGTCTTCGACGGGGAGCGTCTGGATGCTAGACAATGTGACAAGCAGTAGGCAGTAGGCAGTACGCAGCGGGCGGCCGCTAGCCACTCCACCTGTCCGCGGCCTGCAGGGTGCCCCACACTCGCTGCCAGCTGCCCGCTGACGGCTTCTGCGGTGCACCACCTGCGTTATCATGCGAGCCGATGACGCCGGGCATCGAAGCGCGACTGTCGGCCCTCGGGCTCGAACTGCCTCCTGCTCCAAAGCCGGGCGGCGTCTACCGGCCTGTCGTCATCGTCGGATCGATGGCGCACGTGTCGGGCCACGGCCCGCTGCGCGCCGATGGCTCGTACATCACCGGCCGGGTGGGCGCCGACCTCGACATCGACGGCGGTCGCGAAGCCGCGCGGTACACGGCGCTCGCGATGCTCTCGTCGCTCAAGGCCGCCCTCGGCTCGCTCGACCGCGTCGTTCGCGTCGTCAAGCTCCTCGGCATGGTGCAGGCGACCCCGGAGTTCGGCGATCACCCGGCGGTGATCAACGGCTGCTCCGAGCTCTTCGCCGAGCTGTTCGGTCCCGAGCGCGGCGTCGGCGCCCGGAGCGCCGTGGGGATGCTCTCGCTGCCGCGCAGCATCGCCGTGGAAATCGAAGGCATCTTCGAGATCGCCTGAACCCCTCGCATGACAGTCGCTCACGAGCCGTGGTGGCGGATCGACAACGCCGATGATGTCCCCTCGCCGGCGCTGCTGATCTTTCCCGATCGCGCCGAGGCCAACATCCGGCGGATGGTCGAGATGGCTGGCGATGCCAGCCGCCTGACGCCGCACGTCAAGACACACAAGCTCGCGCCGCTGGTGGCCATGCACTTGAAGCACGGCATCCGCCGGTTCAAGTGCGCGACGATTGCCGAAGCCGAAATGGCCGCGGCCTCTGGCGCCGACGACGTGCTGCTGGCGTATCAACCGGTCGGCCCCGCCGTCGCTCGCCTGATCGCGCTGGCGCAGCAGTATCCGAAGACACGCTTCTCGGTGATTGCCGACGACGCCGGCGCGATCGACGCGATCGCGCGCGCGGCGGAGGCCTCGGGCGTGACGGTGCCGGTGTTGCTGGATCTCGACGTCGGCATGCATCGCACGGGCATTGCGCCCGGGCCGCAGGCACACGCGCTGTATCGATTGCTGACGGCGCATCGCGGGGTCGTCCCCGGCGGGCTCCACGCCTACGACGGTCACCTGCGCGACGCCGATCCTGCCGTGCGCATCGAGAAGTCGAATGCGGCATTCGCCGCCGTCGAGTCGCTGCGAGAGGCGCTCGTCGCCGACGGCCTTCCGGTACCGCGCGTCGTCGCTGGCGGATCGCCGACGTTCCCCGCGCACGCGCGGCGCCCCGGCGTCGAACCGAGTCCCGGCACCACCGTGCTGTGGGACGCGGGGTACACGACCCAGATTCCCGATCTCGAGTTCCTGCCGTCAGCGGTGCTGCTGACTCGCGTCGTCAGCAAGCCGGGAGGGACGCGCGTCTGCGTGGACCTCGGACACAAGGCGGTCGCCTCCGAAGGTCCGCACCCGCGCGTCCAGCTGATCGACCCGCCGCTCGGCGACGTGACGTTCGTGGGGCACAGCGAAGAGCACCTCGTGTTCGAGACGCCGCGCGCGTTCGAGCTCGCCGTCGGCGACGTTTGCTACGGTGTGCCCTGGCACGTCTGCCCCACCGTCGCGCTGCACTCGGAAGCGTTCGTCGTCACCGACGGACGGGTCACCGAGCGCTGGCCCATTCGCGCCCGCGACCGCCGGCTGACCGTGTAGCTCACTCCTGCAATGCGTGCCGCGCGAGACCATTCGCCAGTCGTGTGCTGGCGGCGTGCGGGACGCTCCTCCTCGCCGCCGCCGGCATCGCGTGGATGACCGGCGGCTTCGCCTTCAGCGCTCGGACCGCTGCACGTGTCGGCGACCGATCCCGCCAGGTTGCTGATGGAGGGCTGCGGTGGCGCTGCTGGCGTGGGCAGCCGTCACGCTCGAGCGCCCCGACAAGCGCGCCGCCGTGATCGTGACGTGCGTCGTCATGGCGTACTACATCGCGCTGGTGGCCGAGTCGTCGCCGCGCCGCGTCGGCGACGGGCACGAGTACATCGCCATGGCGCGGCAGTTGAGCGCACTTCGGCGGCCCAGTCTGTCCCAGAGCGGACATCGACATAGTCGCTGGCGAGATGGCGGCGTTGCCCGGGTACGGACCGATCGATCTCAGAGAGCCGACGCTCGTCGCGGCTGACGGGCGCCAGGACTTTCATCACTTCTGGGTGTACCCGCTTGTCGTCGCCCCCGTACTGGCCGTCGTTCGCGCGATCGGACTGCATTGGAACCACGCGTTCACCATCGTCAATCATCGCGCTGCTGGCGGTGTTCGCGTGGTGTGCCCTCTCGACGCCTGCGGCACCAGCGCGACGATCCTTCTGGCGTGCAGTCCGATCATCTGGTGGATCGACAAGGCCCATATCGAGGTCTTCAACTTCGCGCTGCTCGGCACGGCGCTGGTGCTCTGCCGCAAGGCTCCTCGAACGGCTCTCTCTGTTGCTCGGCGTCCTGACCGCGCAAAATCCTGCATTCGCGCTGATCCTCGTGCCGGTAGCGGCGGCGACTGATGTGGACGACGCACGGGACGGAGCGTCGCAGTCTCGCGGTCGCGGCCGGCGGGGGCCGCGCTCGTCGCGGGCGTGCATCCGGCGTACTACTCTGTGGCGATTCGGAGGGCCGACGCCTCTGTCGACGGCGATCAACTACAACTGGCCCGGGCTCACGGCAATCGTCACGCCGATCGTCGATCCCGATCTCGGACTCTGCTGGTGGTTTCCAGGCCTGCTCGTCGACGCTGGCGATCAGCGCGACTCGGCAGAACGAAGCCGTCGCGCGAGTTCGTCTGGTCCTGCAGCCGTCTCCATCGGATCCCTGCTCGATGCTGCTGCTCGTCGCGGCGTCTGGCAACGTCAACCACGGCGCCACGCCTGGGGTGAGCCGCTACGCGATCTGGCTGGCGCCGTGCGCCATTGTCGCGTTTCGAACGCGACGGGCGCGACGGCCCTGCGACGCTGGCTGCTCACCGTCGTCGTCCTGGCCTCGGCGGGGCAGATCGCCTGGACCAGCCATCCCAAGACTTCCGAGAACTCGCTGGCCCCGACATCCGCCTCGATCTGGGTCTCGGATCACCTGCCGCGCCTCTACGATCCGCTGCCGGAAGTGTTCTCGGAGCGTTACACCGGCGTCGACGGGCGGTGCCGCTGCCGGTGTCGAGCCATCGAGTGCGGCAAGGTCCTGCTGTCGGGCCTTGCGATAGCCCGACTGTCCGCTGGCCAATCCCGTGCAGCGCCGCCCCGATTCCCGAGGCATGCCGAGACGTCCGGCGTGTTGTGCTACGCCAATCGTGCGAACGACGGCTATGTCTTCGACGTCGCTCCGCGGCAGCCTGGCTTTGGCTTCATCCCCGAGGGCGAGCCCGAGCTGCTCTGGAGCGGGCCCGGCCGACTTCGACTGGCTCCCGGTGAGAATCGCCTGGTCGCGGATGTCCTCCGTCCTGCCGCTCGGGAGCACATCGCCGATTCGCGGGACCACGGGCATCGGACCGCATCGTCGCGTTTCAGAATCCGCGGGACTTCGTCGCGTTCATCACGATGCCGCAGCCGCGGCTCCAGGCAGCCGCGGGTGCACCTTGCGCCGTCCGGGAGCGGCGACGAACTGTGGTGGCTGGATCTCGATCGGAAAGTCACGGCGGCGCACCAGCCGTTGCGCGCCGTCAGCTGGGTCGACGTGCCCGTCTCCGAGCGCGCGGCTGCTCGTGGTTCGTCGCAGCGAGCGCCGCACGCTAGTCGCCGAGCGTGATCCGCCGCCCGTAGGCGCTCGCGCCGACAGCGATGGGCACGGTAATCACGAGGGCCGCGACGATGGCCGTCACCGGCACATCGCGCATCAGCCACGCGGCCGTCGCGCCCGCCACCACGACGTAGCCGGCGATCAGCCAGCGGCCCGTCTGCGTCAGGCGGCGCGGACGCACGCGGCGCATCACGCGCGCGTCGAACCCCGGCGACAACTGCGGCGGCGGGCGGCCATCGTGTCGCGCAACAGCTGGTCCATCAGATCGTCATCGTGCATCGAACCCTCGCTCGGCAAGCATCGCGTGCAGCAGTTGTCTGGCGCGGTGGAGGTAGGACTTCACGGTGTTCTCAGGCGCATCGAGCATCGCCGCGATGTCGCTCATGCTCGCCCCAAGCCAATAGTGCAGGCGCAGCGCGGACTGGTACACCTCGGGCAATTCGGCGATGCACTCGTGCACGGCTCGCTTGCGCCGATCGTCCTGCAGCTGGTCCTCCGGACTCCGATCGGCTGACGGCGTCGTCGCGAGCGACTCGTCGCTCACGTGAGGGGCGCGGTAGCGGACGCGCGCCTTGACGTTCAACGCGTGATTGAAGGCGATGCGGTAGATCCAGGATCCGAACTTCGCCTCGCCGCGAAACGAGCCGAGCGCGCGATGCATGCGGACCATCACGTCCTGCGCGACGTCTTCGGCCTCGGGCGCGAACTCCTGGCCGAGAATCGAGACGGCCAGACGGAACACCGGTCCCCGATAACGCCGGACGAGCTCGGCGAAGGCGGCCTCGTCGACCGCCTCGCGACATCGCTCGACGAGCCGCTCGTCCGCCTGGTCGGCGTACGGCGGCTGTTCAGCGCCCACGCTCGGAGGCCAGGAGGTAATACAGAATCAAGCCTCCGCCGAGCGTCACGAGCGGCGTGGCCAGCGGCCAGAGTCGACGACGCATTTGGAAACGGCCCGAACGCCAGCGCGATCATGCCGCCGATGCCGAGCGACACCCACACGAGCCCGTGCATCAGCGGCGCCCGCGGATCCGCCGGCTTCGAGTCCCTGGTCGGATCGAGCGGCAGCTCGGGCAGCGGAATGCCCTTGTCCATCGCGGCGACGCGTTCCTGGTGGATGATCTCGAGGCGGCGACGCCGCTCGACGTGCCTGAAATAGAGGTATGCGACGAGCGCCCCGGCAAGGGCTGCCACGATGAGGCCGTCTCCGACGCTGTGTCCCATGTCCGTCTCCTTGGCCTTGAGACAGGGTGTGGCGGCCGCCGGTTGCAGACGCCCTGGCGGGGTGTTCAGCGCCGAAGACGCGGCCGGCTACGGCTCGCCGGACGCGTGGGACTGGTAAAGCCTCTCCAGGCCGGCCAGGTCCAGCGCCAGCCGCACGGGGTCGGTCACCAGATGCAGCGACAGCGTGCCTCCCTGCTCTTCGAGCTGGCGCGCACGGTCGTCGAGCAGCCTCAGTCCCGGGCTGCTGATGTAGTCGACGCCGGACAGGTCCAGGAGCAGCGTCCGGCCGCCGCGGGCGATGAATCCCGTCGAGCACGGAATCGAGCTCGGCGGCGCCGGTCAGGCCCAGGCGGCCGCGGATCCGAAGCTCAGTCCGTTTCGCCGTCGCCCCCGCTGTCGACCGTGAGCCGCCAGACCTCGGCCGCGTGCGACATCCGTCACCTCATCCCGTCCAAGTTGTAGTCCAGCCCGGTCTTACCTCTACCGGACCCGTGCGGCGGGCACTATAGCACCCCCGGCGGCGTGTGCTAGAGTCGCCTTCGACCAACCTTTTCCAAGTCCCTGTGTATTTCCCTTCAGAACAAGACGACGCGACCCTGGTCAAGCGGACCCTCGCAGGCGACCAGGCAGCGTTCGAAGGGCTTGTTCAGCGCTATCAGAAGGTGCTCTACACGGTGGCTCTCAGAATGCTCGGCAACCCGGACGACGCGAAGGACGCCACGCAGACGGCGTTCGTGCGGGCGTTCGAGCGGCTTGCCACTTTCGACGAGCAGTACAAGTTCTTCAGCTGGATCTACCGGATCCTCATGAACGAATGCCTCAACGTCCTGCGCGGCCGTCGCCCGGAAGACGAGCTCTCTCCGGCGCTGGCGACCGCGGGCGGACCGTATGAGGCGGCCGTGTCGAGCGAGCGGCGCACGCAGATCCAGGCGGCGCTGCTGCAGCTCACTCCCGACCACCGCGCGGTGATCGTGCTGCGGCATTTCGGCGGCCTGTCGTACGACGAGATGGGCGACGCGCTCGGCGTGCCCTCGAAAACTGTGAAGTCGCGGCTGCACTCGGCGCGCCAGCGCCTGGGCGAACTGCTGCTTGGCTGGAGGGCGTGATGCACCTCTCTCCTGAAGACGACGCCCTCGTGCAGGGACTGCTCGACGGCACGCTCGAGCCTGCCGAGCGCGAGGCCGCGGAGCGGCTCGTGCAGACCAACGGCGACGCGCGCCGACGCTCGGCCGAACTCTCGGAGCTCGCGCGGCTGCTCGACGGGCTCGGCGGCGCCGAGCCGCCGGTGGATTTTTCGGCGCAGGTCATGCAAGCCGTCAGCGAAGTGCACGTGCACGCGGAAATCAACCGGACGCTGGAGACTTCGGGCCGGCGTCTCTCTCTTGGCGAACGTCTGTCTCAACTCATGGATGGGGGATTCGGAATGGGCAAGAAGCTGATGTGGGGCCTGGTCGCGACGGCTGCGCTCGCGCTCGTCGTCATGAAGTTCATGGGCTACCCGCCGATCGACGGCGCGCAGGGCACGGTCGGCGCCGCGAAGCGTTACCAGGCCGATCAGATTGCGCCGGCCGACGTGAAGGTAGACGACTCGGCGCAGGCCTTCGTCCAGAGCGACGTGTTCGATCAGCTCATGAAGGATCCGGACGCGCGCCAGATGCTGGCGTCGCCGTCGTTCCGCGGCGCGCTGGCCTCGCCGGAGTTCCGCGGCGCGCTGGCGAGCGCCGACTTCAAGGCGGCGCTGGCCTCGCCGTAGTTCCGCAGCGCGCTGGCCTCACCCGAGTTCCGCGGTGCGCTGGCGAGCGCGGACTTCAAGGCGGCGCTGGCCTCGCCCGAGTTCCGCAGCGCGCTGGCGAGCCCCGACTTCAAGGCGGCGCTGGCCAACCCCGACTTCGCGAAGGCCCTGGCCAACGCGGACTTCGCCAAGGCACTCGCCTCGGCGGACTTCGTCGAAGGCACTGGCCGCGCCGGGATTTGCGAAGGCCCTGGCCAGCCCGGGCTTCGTGCACGCGCTGGCGCGCCCTGGGTTCGCGAACGCGCTGGCTTCCTCGCAGATGGCGCAGGCGCTCGGCGCCGTCAGCCGGTAGTCGCGTCGGAAGCCTGACGACTGCCGCGGCGCCTCACGGCGCCAGCTCCCCACTAACAGCCGGTCGCCAGGTGGCGGTGGCCCGGATGTCCCTTGCGAGCAGGGATATCCGGGCCGCGCCTTTTTATCTGCTAGGATCGGCGCACCTCATCCGTTGATGCGCCGAACCGTCCTCGCTGGTTTTCTCTCGGTTTTCGCCTTACTCGCCTTCACGACCACAGCCTTCGCGCAGCTCACCGAGCAGCAGGTTCCTGGCCTCAGGCTGGTCTTCGTCGACGGGCCGGAGTCGTTTCTCGTCCCGCACGCGACGCGCACCGCGCTCAACTCGCTGCGATCGCAGAAGAAGATCTTCGGCTTCGAGCCCTGGAAAAAGCCCACGGTGCTCGTGGTCGATCTCCAGGACAAGGGCAACGCCGGCGCCTCGACGGTGCCGAACGACCTCGTCACGGTCTACATCGCGCCCATCGCGTTCATCTACGAGACGATCGCCACCAACGAGCGGCTGAACACGCTGCTGAACCACGAGTTCGTCCACATCGCGACGATGGACGAGCCGAACGGACGGGATCGGATCTTCCGGCGCCTCTTCGGCGGCAAGGTCATTCCGGTGTCCGAACAGCCCGAGTCGGTGCTGTTCCTCTACCTGACGTCGCCCCGCGTCGCCGCGCCGCGCTGGTATCACGAAGGCATCGCCGTCTTCATGGACACGTGGATGGCCGGCGGTCTCGGCCGCGCGCAGAGCGGTTACGACGAGATGGTCTGGCGGTCGATGGTCAAGGACGACACGCCGTTTTACGACCCGCTCGGCCTGGTCTCGGAAGGCACCAAGATCGACTTCCAGCAGGAGACGAACTCGTACCTCTATGGCACGCGGTTCATGGTCTGGCTGGCGCGCCACTACACGCCCGAGCAGCTGATCGAGTGGACGTCGCGGCACGACGGCAGCCGCGCGTACTACTCCGCCCAGTTCCGGAAAGTCTTCGGCGTCAGCCTCAACGAGGCGTGGGCCAGCTGGGTGAAGGACGAGCACGCGTTTCAGCAGGCGAACCTCGCGGAGATTCGCAAGTACCCGATCACGCCCGCGAAGGACATCACCAACCGGCCGCTCGGCTCGGTCTCGCGCGCCTACTTCGACCCCGCCACTCGCAAGATCTTCGCCGCCTTCAACTACCCTGGCGTCGTCGGACACATCGGATCGATCGACATCGACACGGGCGCCGTGCACCGGATCGTCCCGATCAAGGGCCCCGCGATCCACACGGTCGCGTCGGTCGCCTGGGATCCTGACGATCGGACGCTGTTCTACACGACCGACAACAACGCGTGGCGCGATCTCGTTCGGCTGGATCCGGCCACCGGCAAGACGAAGCTTCTGATGAAGGACGCGCGGATCGGCGATCTCGTCTTCAACAGGACCGACAAGACGATCCTCGGCATCCGCCACATGAACGGCATCTGCACGCTGGTGCGAATCAAGGCGCCGTACACCGCGTGGGAGCAGGTCTACTCCTGGCCATACGGGACGACGCCCTACGATCTCGACGTGTCCCCCGCCGGTGACCGCATCGTGGCGTCGTTCGGCAACATCGAGGGCAAGCAGGAAGTGCAACTGCTGGACCTGGCCGGCCTGGCGAACGGCGATGCGACGCCGGTGGCGCGGTTCGACTTCGGGCAGTCGGTGCCGAACAACTTCACGTTCTCGCCCGACGGGAAGTACCTGTTCGGCAGCTCGTACTACACGGGCGTCTCGAACATCTTCCGCTACGAGATCGCGACACAGGCGGTCGAGGCCGTGTCGAACACCGACAGCGGCTTCATGCGGCCGATTCCCCTCGGCGACGACCGGCTGGTCGTGTTCCGCTACACCGGACGCGGGTTCATCCCGGCCACGATCGATGCGACGGCGCTGAAGGACATCGCGCCGATCACGTTCCTCGGCGAGCGCCTCTCGGAGGAGCGGCCGATCGTCAAGACGTGGAACGTCGGGTCGCCGCTGGCGATCCCGTACGACGAGATGAAGAAGGACGTCGAGCCGTACAAGCTGCTGCGCGAGATCCGGACCGAGTCGTTCTATCCGATGCTGCAGGGCTACAAGGACTCGATCGCGATCGGCGGTCGCGTGAACTTCTCGGATCCGCTGCGCCTGAACCACGCGATGTTCTCGGCGTCGTTCAGTCCGGACTCGGATCTCCCCGCCAACGAGCGCGTCCACCTGAAGGGCGAATACCAGCGCTACGACTGGCGCGGGTTCGGCGAGTGGAACAACGCCGACTTCTACGACATGTTCGGGCCCACCAAGGTCGGCCGCAAGGGCTACGACGTCGGGCTCGGCCACACGAGCACGCTGATCTTCGACGAGCCGCGGCGGCTCGAGCTCGATCTGGACGGCAGCTTTTCGGGAAACCTCGATCGGCTGCCCCAGTACCAGAACGTCGAAGTCGACGTGAAGCACCTGACGACCGTCGACGGCAAGCTCGCCTACAGCGACGTGCGCAACTCGCTCGGCAGCGTGGACGACGAGACCGGGACGCGGTGGACGCTGGCGGGCGAGCTGAACGTCGTGGACAGCAGCGTCATCGGGACGGTGCGCGCCGACTACGATCGGGGGTTCGCGCTGCCGGCCGGACACTCGTCGATCTGGTTCCGCGAGTCGGCGGGTTTCTCGCCGAACGACCGCGCGGAGCCGTTCGCGAATTTCTACTTCGGCGGCTTCGGCAACAACTACATCGACCATCTCGACGAGAAGCGCTACCGTGAGTACTACGGGTTTCCCGGCGTCGATCTGAACGAGATCGGCGGCCGGAACTACGTGAAGTCGACGGCGGAGGTGAACCTGCCGCCGTGGCGCTTCCGGCGGGTCGGCACGGCCGGTTTCTACGCGACCTGGATGCGTCCGGCGTTGTTCGTCACCGGGCTCGCCACGAACCTCGACGCGCCGTCGGCGGATCGCCACGTGGCGGTCGACGCCGGCGGACAACTGGACTTCAGGGTCACGATGCTGTCGGTGCTCGACCTGACGTTCTCGGTGGGCGGCGCGATCGCCTTCGAGGACGGACAGCCGCCCCGGCGAGAGGCGATGTTCTCGCTCAAGCTGCTGCGATGAGGCTCAGAGGTAGCGTGTAGCGCAGGCCTTCAGGCCTGCCACAGGGCCGAACGTCAGTCCGGCCAGCCCGATATGCACGAGACGATTGCGCTGCTGCCGGCGTTCCTGTTCCTGGCGACGCTGCTGCTGCTCGACAGCTTCAAGCTGGTGCGGCCGGCGACCGTCGGCGCGGCGGTGCTCTATGGCGCGCTCGCGGCGTCGGCCTGCGCGGCGCTGCACGAGTGGATGCTCGGCGCGACCTCGATCTCGCTGCCGACGTTCACGCGGTACGTCTCGCCCCTGACGGAAGAAGCCGCCAAGGCCCTCTTCATCGCGTTTCTCCTCTGGCGCCGGCGGATCGGATTCCTCGTGGACGCCGCGGTGCTGGGTTTTGCCGTCGGCACCGGCTTCGCGATCGTCGAGAACATGCTGTACCTGCGCGACCTCGGCCAGGCGCCGCTTCTCCTCTGGATCGCGCGAGGCCTCGGCACCGCCGTCCTGCACGGGGCGACGACCGCGATCGCCGCGATGGTCGCGAAGACCGTCACCGAGCGCCGGCGGAACTGGGCAACGCTCGCCATCGTGCCCGGGTGGCTCCTCGCGGTGATGATCCACTCCGCGTACAACCACCTGCTCGTCTCGCCGCTGGTCGCCACGGCGCTCCTGCTGATCGTCCTCCCGCTCATCGTGATGGCGGTCTTCGATCGCAGCGAGCGGGCGACGCGTGAATGGGTCGGCGCGGGGCTCGATCTCGATCTCGAGCTGCTCGATCTGGTGCTGTCGGAGCATTTCCAGGCCACGCGCCTCGGGAACTACCTGCGCGAGCTGCGCTCGCGCTTCGAAGGCCCTGTCGTGGCCGACATGTTCTGCCTGCTCAGACTGGAGCTGGAGCTGAGCGTGCAGGCCAAGGCACGCATCATGGCCAGGAACGCCGGCCTCGAGATGCCGGTGGACGACGACCTGCACGAGTCGCTGGCCGAGCGGGAGTTCCTGCGGCGCTCGATCGGTCCGACGGGACTCCTCGCGCTGAAGCCGCTGCAGGTGACCTCAGATCGCGACGACTGGCACCGTTATCTGCTGTCGCAGGCCAACGTCCGCGCGCGGATCAAGGGCCGGCTGAAGAACCCGCGACGGAGGTGACACAAGGACACCTGATTTCGGGATTTCCAGGATTCACCAAGTGATGTGTGAATCCCGAGAATCCCAGAATCCAGGTGTCTGTCTTCAGCACGGATCGGACGCGGTCAGGCCCTCACGCTGGCCGCGGGAATCCTCGTCATCAGATCGTCGAGCTCCGCGGGCGACTGGCAGCCGATCGTGAAGCAGTCGAGGCAGTCCTGCGCGAGCGCGAACTGGAGCGCCTCGTCGCGACGGTTCTTGAGCGCGCCGGCGCCGAGGATCTTCATCCCGATCACGCCCTTGCCGCGCTGACGCATCGTCCTCAGCAGCGCGATGATCGTGCCGGGGTCGGCGTCCATGGCGACGCCGGCCGGGTTGAGCCGCGCGAGGTCGACGTCGACCCAGTCGCTCTCGGCGGCGACCTTCATCGCGCCGAGGTCGTGGCACGACACGCCGTGCGCGCGGATCATGCCCTTCTGCTTCGCCTCGGAGAGCACCGTCATCGCGCCGGCCCTCTCCTGCGCCCAGTTCGCGTTGAGCATGCAGTGCAGCAGGACGATGTCGATGTGATCGACGCCCATCTCCTTGCGGAACCGATCGAGATCGTCGCGCATCTCCTGCTCGGTGCTGGCGTGCGTCTTCGTGAGGATCACGACCTTGTCGCGCTGGACAGTCTGCAGCGCGAGCTTCGCGTGCGGATGGCTGCCGTACTGATCGGCGAGGTCCCAGAAGTGCAGGCCGTTGTCCACGCCCTTGACGAGCAGGTCGGCCAGGCCGCGATCGCCCATCTGCCGAATCTGGTTCGAGCTGTGGTTCACGCCGTTGGTGCCGGTGCCCTGCGCGAGCCGCGAGACCTTGATGCCGGTCTTGCCGAGCGTGATCGAGATCCTGGGGAGTCTTCTTGACGTCGGCTGCGTAGAGGTGATGCGGAAAGCGGTTGAGGCTGACGAACGCACCGGCCGCCGTGGCCCCGCACCGCAGGAAATCGCGCCGCTTCATGGGAACCTCCGCAGAGATCGCGCGGCCACACGACACGGGCCGCGCCTTTTCAGGGTTGTATCACGTCAGCGCCGCACCAGCAACCACACGAACGCCATCAGTCCCACGCCAGTGATCGCGCGCCGCACCCAGATCTGCGGCACCCGTTGAGCCAGCACGGCGCCGCCGTAACCGCCGACGAGTCCCCCGACCGCCATCGCGATTGCGATGGGCCAGCGCACGATGCCGCTCACCGCGAAGAGCGCCGCCGCCACCGCGTTGATCACCAGCGCGCCGAGGTTCTTGAGGCCGTTCATCTGGTGGATGTTCGTCAGCCCCATCGCGCCGAGCACGGCCAGCATCAGGATGCCGATCCCGGCGCCGAAGTAGCCGCCGTAGACGCCGACGAAGAACTGGTAGACGAGATAGCCGACCGGCGGGGGCGGCAGGTCGGCGTTGGTCATCGCCGTGTCGCCCGCCTTCCGTCCCAGGCGCCGGGCGATTGGTCCCTGCGCCATGAAGAGCAGCGTCGCGGCGAGCACCAGGTAAGGCACCACACGCTCGAACCGATCGGCCGACGTTCTCAGCAGCAGGAGCGCGCCCGTCGCGCCGCCGAGCAGGCTTGGCAGGGCGAAGCGCAACGCCCACGAGCGCGCGCCGGCCAGCTCGTTCCGATAGCCCCACATGCTGCCCACCGACCCGGGCCACAGCGCCACGGTCGTCGTCGCGTTGGCGACGAGCGGGGTCACGCCGAGTCCCACGATGGCCGGAAACGCGACCAGCGTGCCGCCTCCGGCGATGGCGTTGATCGCGCCGGCGATCGCCGCGGCGCCAAGGGCAAGGAGCAGATGCAGGGGGTTGTCGAGGAGCACGGTCAGACGATGGTACAGCGGAGCGCAGTGCCGCAGTGCAGCAGTGCTGCAGTGCAGAGTTGCAGCAGGTGCAGAGTGCAGAGTCCGCTGCGTCAGGTGCGAGTGCCGTTGGCGCGAGGCAGCACGAGAGTGAGCGTCGTGCCCTCGCCGGGAACGCTCGAGACTTCGGCGCGGCCGCCGTGGGCTTCGACGACGGCCTTCACGAGGCTGAGGCCGAGCCCCAGGCCGCGTTCGGGGCCGGTGCCGTCGGCACGGTAGAGGCGATCCCAGATGCGTGGCAGATGCTCCGGCGCGACGCCGATGCCAGTGTCGGCCACCTCGATCACCACGTCGTCGCCGGCGGCGCGGCCCCTGATCGAGACGCGGCCGCCGCTCGGCGTGTACTTCACCGCGTTGTCGACGATGTTCGCGAGCACCTGACGGAGGCGGGGACGATCCGCGGACGCGAGGAGACCATCGGGCACCTCGCTGGTCAACGTCACGCCTTTCTGCTCGGCGACGTCTTCGTACAGCTCGACCGTCTCGGCGGCGACCGCGGCGACGTCCACCGCGGTCCGATCCAGTCGCATGACGCCGGTCTCGGCTTCCGAGATGTCCATCAGCGTCGTCAGCAGCGACGACACGCGGTCGGCTTCCTCGACGACGTCGGCGAGCGCCTCTCTGCTGCCGTCGCCGTCGGCGTTGCCGGCAAGTGCGGTTTCGGCGCGACTGCGCAGACGCGCGACGGGCGTGCGGAGATCGTGCGCGACGGTATCGAGCGCGTCGCGCATGCCGCGGATCAGCAGCTCGATGCGCTCCAGCAGGTTGTTCGACGTGCGTCCGAGCTCGCTGATCACGTCGCGGCCGGGACCGACCGGCACACGTGCCTCGAACTGGCCGGTACGGGTGATATGTCCCAGCGTGTCGGCGAGCTGGCGCAGCGGCGTCAGCGTGGACCACGTCAGCGCGAACCCGCCGACCAGACCGAGCACGACCACCAGACCCAGCAGCCAGCCCAGAAGCCCGCGCACTTCGCGAAGCAGGCGCTCGCGCTCGAGCGTCGTGCGCCCGACTTCGAGGAAGACGCCGCCCGGCAACCGTCGCGTCACGACCTCGAGCGCGACGGGCTGATTGTGTGCCGGCACCGACCGCCAGCCTTCACCGCCGTCGAGGTCGCCGAGATCGTACGCCCCCCACGACGGCGGCATGCTCGCCAGCAGCACGTCGGCGTTTGGTCCGACGAGCCGGACGAACACGCGGTCGTCGCCGCCCGACGCCTGCTCTGCCCCGACGGCGTCGCTCAGCCCGCCGAGTCCTGTCGTGATGTAGCGGTTCGTGTAGTCGGCGAGCTTCACCTGAATCAGCTCGTGATCGCGCGCGACGAGCGACCGCTCGAGCAGCAGGTAGGCAAACGTGCTGATCGTGAGGACGCTGGCGACGAAGACGAGCGCGTAATAGACCGCCAGGCGGAAGCCCAGCGTCTGCGCGATCCGCTGCCGGAGGCTGTCGGGTGACATCACTCGGCCGGCGGCGCGTCGAGCATGTAGCCCATGCCCCGGCGCGTCTGCAGCAGCTTCGGCTCGAACTCGCGATCGATCTTCTCGCGGAGCCGGTGCACCAGCACGTCCACGACGTTCGTGCGCGGATCGAAGTTGTAGTCCCACACGCGCGACAGGATCATCGTCTTCGAGACGACCTTGCCCGCGTTCCGCATCAGGTACTCGAGCAGCGCGAACTCGCGCGGCCGGAGCTCGATCGCCTGTCCCTGTCGCGACACACGACGCGTGAGGAGATCGAGCGTCAGATCGCCGACGTGCAGACGTGAGGGCTCGGGCGTCGCCGTCGACCGCCGCAGCAGCGCCTGCACGCGCGCGAGCAGCTCCGCGAACGCGAACGGCTTGACCAGGTAGTCGTCGCCGCCCCCCTGCAGGCCGCGCACGCGATCGTCCACGGTGTGTCGCGCGCTCAGGATGAGCACGGGCAGGGTGCGCCCGCGCCGGCGGAGGTTGTCGATGAGCGTGAGGCCATCGGCCCCGGGCAGCATCAGATCGACGATGACGATGTCGGGAGGCCGCTCGAGCGCGACGGTGAGCCCGCGCTCGGCGTCGCCCGCGCGGTCGACCGCGAAGCCGGCCTCGCCGAGTCCTTTTGCGACGAACTCGGCGAGGATGTTGTCGTCTTCGACAAGGAGGGCGCGCATGAGAGCCGGGTTAGCGGGTCGCCAGGTCGATCGGGTCTGCAGGTACGGGTCTGCAGGCCTCGTACCTGACCGACCTGACCGCACCCTGCCGCACCTGATCGACCCGCTCGACCCGAATTCTAGCCTCTGCGTTCGACCGCCGCGTAATACGTCTGATCGTGCCGCTGCAGGAGCACCAGCGCGGGGCGATCGGACTTCGCGTGGTAGCCCTCGCGCAGATCCGACGGCGACTTCACGGGCTTGCCGTCGATCTGACGAATGATGTCACCCGGCTGGATGCCGGCCGCCGCCGCGACGCCGTTGGGATCGACCTGGTCCACCACGAGCCCGTCAGTGGACGCCGGCACTTCCAGCCGCGACGCCAGCTCCGGTGTGAGCGGCGTGACGCGGATGCCGAGGCTGCCGGCATCCCCGCGACCCGACGAGTCGTCGTCGCGCGTCATCCGCGTTTCGACCTCGCCGAGCTTCACGTTCACCGACTGCTTGCGACCGTCGCGGAGGAGCGACACGTCGGCCGACGAGCCAGGCGCCAGCGACGACACCTGGTTGCGGAGGTCGTTGCTGCTCTGCACGGCCACGCCGTTGACGGCCAGGATCACGTCGCCACGCCGGATGCCGGCCGCCGCGGCCGGGCCGTCTGCCTGCACGTCGTTGACGAGCGCGCCGCGCGCGTCCTCGAGCTGCAGGCTGCGGGCAATATCCGCGGTCATCGGCTGCACCGTCACGCCGAGCTTCGCGCGCCGCACATGGCCGGTCGACACGAGCTCGCTCATCACGTGCTTCGCCATGTTCGACGGAATCGCGAAGCCGATGCCGATGTTGCCGCCCGACGGCGACAGGATCTGCGCGGTGATGCCGATGAGATCGCCGCTGGCGGTGACGAGCGCGCCGCCCGAGTTGCCCTTGTTGATCGGCGCATCGGTCTGCAGGAAGTCCTGGTAGCTGCCATCGCCGACGTCGGTCGTACGGCCCCTGGCGCTCAGGATCCCCATCGTGACCGTCTCGCCCAGACCAAGCGGGTTGCCGACCGCGAGCACGACGTCGCCGATCCGCGGACGATCGGAGTCGCCCAGCGCGAGCGTCGGCAGGCGGTCCGCCTTGATCTGCACGACGGCGAGATCGCTGGGCTTGTCGATGCCGACGACCTTGCCCGGATACTCGCGTTCGTCGTTGAGCGTCACGCGGACGTTCACCGCGCCGTCGACGACGTGCGCGTTCGTGAGGATGCGGCCGTCTGGCGACACGATCACGCCCGACCCGAGGCCCCGCTCATGGGGCATGTTCTCGGGCGCCGTCTGCGGCCCGAAGAAGCGGCGGAACGTGTCGGGCATGTCGGTCGGCTCGGGCTCGGCTTTCAGCTCGACACGGATGGTGACGACGGCGGGCGCAACGCGCGCGACGGCGTCGGCATATGAGACGACCGGCCGGCCCGACGGCACGGCAGGTTCGGCGGCCTGCGCCGGCGCGGCGGCCACGGGCGCCGGACCGGATTCAGCGCGAGCGCCCGAGGCCCACGCCCCGGCACCGGCCGTCGCGATCGCCAGCACGCCGGCGCCAATCGCAAGCCGGGCGCGGCCGCCGGCCTTGGTATTCAGTACGGACATGGACAGTCACCTCCTGGTGTCTATTGGGTTGGACGCCGCGAAGGCTTGCGGCGGCCTGACCGGAAGATGACAACCGTGTAATGAAGCGCGATCACGACGGCCATTGGACGAGATGGGTTGGTTTCGCCGCGCCGCTGTGGTGCAGAATCGAACTGCCAGCGCCAGGAGTCACGCGCATGAGCTGGAGGCGAACTGCAGCTGCGGTGTCCTGGCTGACCGTGTCCACGGCGTGCGGCGGCGGCAGCACCACCGACCTGCCGCTGCAGAGTGACCTCGCCGGCCGCGCCGACGACGTCGGACTGGTCGGTGTCAGGCCGGGTGACCACGCAGGCCGGCGTCCCCATCGCCGGCGCCGTCGTCTCGCCGCCGGGTCTTCCGACCGTTCTCACCAGCGCCGCCGGCGCGTACACCGTCGCAGGACTCGGATCGCCCTCGCAGGACCCGTATCCGCTCGAGATCACCGCGAACAACTATCTCCGGCGGCGTGTGTGGGTCCGCTGGCAGCCGGGCGCCCGCACCGGCGTGGACGTCGATCTGATCTCGCGTCTCGTCGCCGTTCTCGCTGACGTTCTACCGCGAGCTGGCGCGCGACGCGCAGGAGAGGCCCGGCGCGCTCGAGCCGCTGCAGCTGTGGCCGGGCGGGAACCCGAACGTGTACGTCCGGACGGTTGATCAGAACGGCGAACGCCATCGCGCAGGACGTGCTCGACGGCGTGTACGAGCACCATCCCGGGCGCCGTGGCTGATTGGACGAACGGCAAACTGTCGGTCGGCGCGCTCGAGCACGGTCCCGCGGCGCGGTCGCGGCAGGACGGCTGGATCATCGTCACCTTCGTGCGGCAGCAATCAGGGGGCGACATCTGCGGCCAGTCGTTCGTCGGCGAGCTCGCCGGCATGATCCAGCTCGACGACGGCGTCTGCAGTTGCGGCAGCAACACGGTGCCGCGCCAGGTCGTCGCCCATGAAGTCGGCCATGCGATGGGGTTCTTTCACGTGTCCGACCCGGGCTCGCTGATGTACCCGCAGGCATCGCGCAATTGCACGAACGTGACGCCGAGCGCCGCCGAACGATTTCACACGGCGATCGCCTGGTCCCGGGTGCCGGGCAACACCGATCCCGATCTCGATCCCTCCGGCCTGACGCCGCTGTCACGCCGCGACATCCTCGTGATCAACTGACGCGCCGCCGGCGCTCAGGCGCCGATCACCTTGAAGGCGACCGCGAAGTCTGACGGCGGCTTTGCCGGCATCGTGACGCGAAGCCCCGAAGCGTCCTGATGCCACTCGAGCTTTCCTGGGTGCTCCCAGCAACTCCACGTTCCGGATGGTCCCGACGCGATTCGGTCCACCCATCGCCAGCGCGGGAATCACGGCCTCGCGCCCCGGCAGCCCCATCACGATGGCGTACAGCGCATCGCCCTTCGTCGTGAACCGGACGTCGTCGGGGCCGAGGTCCTTGCGGCTCTTCTCGTTGAATGAGGAGCTCGCCGGCGTCTTCGGCGCGGTGGCGACGGGCCCGTCGCCGAAAATCTTCCATGGCCGCGTGTCGTGGATCGCCTCCGAGTTCACGGCCATCCAGTCGGTGATCCCCGACAGCACCTTCAGCTCGTCGTCGTCCAGCATGCCGCTGTTCGGCAGCGGGAAGTTCAGCATCAGGTTGCCGTTGCGGCTGACGATGTCGGCGAGCAGATCGACGACGGTCTTCGCGGACTTGTAGGTGATGCCGCGCTTGTAGTGCCAGTCGCCGATGCACGTGTCGGTCTGCCACGGACGCGGCCAGATCGCGTCGACGACGCCGCGCTCGACGTCGAAGACGCAGGTGCCCTGCTCGGAGTCCTCGCGGCGCTTGCTGGTGTAGATGGCGTCGGTCACGCCGCCCCGCTTCGCGGCGCGCTGGTTGTAGAGGTGCGCGAGCATGCCGAGGCCAAGGTCGCCGAACGGAATCGGGCCGTCGCAATACAGAAGGTCGGGATCGTACTTGTCGACGAGATCCTTGATGCGCCGGAACCACATCTGCTTCCACGCCTCGGTGATTCCGGTCTCGTTCCAGTCGAGTTTCGTGTGGACCTCGGTGATGTCGTGATAGAGGTCCGCGTTTTCGCTCTGCACGCCGTCGTACGGCACGCCGGCCATCGGGCCCGTGTTGTCGTGGCCGTGCGACGTGCTGAACCACTTGTAGCTGATCCACAAGTGGTCGCTGACCGCGAAGCGCAGACCTTCACGGCGCGCGGCGGCGGCAAACTCGCCGACGACGTCGCGGCGCGGGCCCATGGCCACGGCGTTCCAGCGGGTATGCGCGGAGTTCCAGAGATCGAAGTTGTCGTGGTGCACCGCCATGCTCATGAAGTAGCGGGCGCCGGCCTTCTTGTAGAGCGTCATGAGCGCGGACGGATCGAAGCGCTCTGCCTTCCACTTCGGGATCACGTCCTTGAAGCCGACCTTCGACGGATGCCCGTAGGTCTCGAGGTGATGCTTGTACTGCGCGCTGCCTTCCATGTACATGTTCCGCGCGTACCAGTCGCCGGCCTCGACCGAGGACTGCGGGCCCCAGTGCGCCCAGATGCCGAACTTCGCATTGCGGAACCAGTCGGGCACCTGCCAGGCGGCCAGCGATTCCCGGCTGGGCTTGAAAGGGCCTGGCGCAATGCGGGGAAGATCGCGGGCGGGCGCCCGGCTCGGGATCCCGAGCACCCCGGCGGCGGCGAGCGACTGGAGGACGCGACGTCTGCTGATGCGCATGGCGACACGATATCCGACCTGGAGGCACACCGCTGCCACCCTGCCCCTGCACCCTGCACCTGCTGCACGGCTGCACGGCGGCACCGCGGCACTGCTCATCTGATCTACTATGAGCCGCCCATTCCCGGGCGCGTGTGGGAGGATGGCTCAATGAAGGTAGTTGGTCTCGTGGCAGTGCTCGTCGGCGTCCTGCTGGCGCCCTCGCTGGCGCCGCCGGCCGTGGCGCAGACGCAGACGGCATCTCAGTTCTACATGGCGTATCGCTCGGCCTTCGACAAGGCGAAGAAGATCGATGACCTCTTCCCGTTCATGGCGAAGAAGAACGTCGATCAGGTGAATCAGACGCCGGCGGCCGATCGCGCCAAGATGTTCGAGATGATGAAGATGATGGGGGCCATCACGAACGTCAAGGTCGTGAAGGAAACCCCGAGCGCGACCGGCGCAACCCTCGACGTGACGGCGCTCGATCCCGACAAGAAGCCGACGAAGGGCACCATCGAGGTCGTCAAAGAAGGCGGGGCCTGGAAGATCGGCAGCGAGAGCTGGTCCTCGTAGATCGCGTTGCGTGCGCGGCGGTGCCGGCCCCAGCCGGGACGGCACCGCACGCGATAAGCTCACGCTTGAACAAATGACGCGACGGGCGGACGGGAGAGCATTCGGATGAAGCTTCAGACGATCTTCGCCGCTGTCGTGTTGACCGCGGGCCTCACGAGCACTGCCTCGGCCGCGGTCCAGACGCGCGTCGTGGACTACACGCAGGACGGCACGCCTTTGCAGGGGCTGCTGGCCTGGAACGACTCGGCGACAGGAAAGCGCCCCGGCGTGCTGGTCGTCCACGAGTGGTGGGGCCACAACGAGCACGCGCGCACGCAGGCGCGCAAGCTGGCCGAGGCCGGCTACGTCGCCTTTGCGCTCGACATGTACGGCAAGGGCAAGGTCACGACGCATCCTGACGACGCGATGAAATTCATGAGCGAGGCGACGAAGGACCCGGCCGTGGTGAAGGCGCGGTTCGATGCCGCGCTGGCGGTGCTCAAGGCCGACCCGCACGTCGACACGTCGCAGATCGCCGCCATCGGCTACTGCTTCGGCGGTGGCGTCGTGCTGAACATGGCGGCGCAGGGCGAGCCGCTCGCGGCGATCGTCACGTTCCACGGCGCGCTCGGCGCGCTCGGCAACGTCGCGCCCGGATCGATCAAGGGCAAGGTGCTCGTGCAGACCGGCGCGGACGATCCGATGGTGCCTCCGGCAGCGGTGGACGCCTTCAAGGCCAAGATGACGGCGGCAGGCGTCGACTACAAGGTGATCTCGTACCCCGGCGCAAGACACGCGTTCACGAACCCCGACGCCGACAAGGCGGGCATGCCGGCCCTGTCGTACAACGCCGACGCCGATCAGAAGTCGTTCGCGGCGATGATCGACCTCTTCAAGACGGTCCTGCACTGACGGCTCCGGCCGGCGGCTGCCATCGCGCGGCCGCCGGCGCCTGCTCGCCATGAATCTCACCAACACGGTGGCGGTCGTCACCGGCGGCAAGCGCATCGGGCGGGTCGTCGCGCGCGCGCTCGCCGAGCGCGGCGCCGACCTGGTGCTCACGTACCGCGGATCGAAGCGCGAGGCGGAAGAGACCGCGCAGGATGTCGTCGCGGCCGGGCGACGGGCCACGGTCGTCGCGGCCGACGTCTCGACGGTTGAAGGCGGTCCGGCAATCGCCGCGCACGCCGTTGCGACGTTCGGCCGTCTCGACGTCCTCGTGAACATGGCGTCGATCTACCGATCGCGCGCCTTCGACGAAGTCACGCCCGACTGGTGGGACGCCGACCTCGACGTCAACCTGCGGTCGGTGTTTCTCTGTGCGAAGGCCTGCGTGCCGGCGATGCGCAAGGCCGGCGGCGGGCGCATCGTGAACTTCGCGGACTGGCTGGCGCGGAGCGGACGTCCGAATTACCCGGGCTTCACGCCCTACTACACGGCCAAGGCGGGCGTCGTCGGGCTGACCGAGGCGCTGGCGCTGGAGCTGGCGAAGGATCAGATTCTCGTGAACGCGATTGCGCCCGGGCCGATCCTGGCGCCGCCGGACATGAGCCAGGAAGAGATCGACGAAGTCGCCGCGGCAACGCCGCTGGGACGCTGGGGCGGCGAGATCGAAATTGCGAAGGCGGTCCTGTTTCTCTGCGAGACGGACTTCGTCACCGGCGAGACGATCCGCGTCGACGGCGGCCGCCATCTGACCTAGGACGGCACTGCGGCCTACCGCACTGACCTACCGCACCACGGACCTACTGCGCCAAGTCGTTTGACCTCAAACTATCCCGCCTGCTAGCCTCGAGGGGATGGGTCTCGAAAGCTCGTCGGCGAGATGGCGCTGAGAGTTCCCGGCGTTCGCCCGCCTGCAGGAGCTGTTGCTGCAGGAGAAGCGCACCTTCCTGGCGCTGACGATCGTCGTCGGCGTGATTGCCGGCCTCTCGGCGGTCGCCTTCAGCGTCGCGATCGACCGCGTCGCCCGCCTGTTCTTCGGCGAGAACCCGCCGCTCCTCAGACTGTTCCTCGTCCCGGTGCTGGTGAGCCTGGTCACCGGCATGCTGCTGGCCTGGGTGTTCCCCGACGTGCGCGGCAGCGGCGTGCCGCAGACGGAGGCCGCGTTTCACCTGCACGGCGGCGTGATCCCGGCGCGAGTCCCCATCGGGAAGTTCATCACCGGCGTGCTGTGCATCGCGTCAGGCCACTCCATGGGACGCGAGGGCCCGTCGGTGCAGATTGGCGGCGGCATCGCGTCGGTGATTGGCCAGCGGCTGAAGCTCTCGCCGAATCGCGTCAGAGACCTGATGGCGGTCGGGACTGCCGGCGCGCTGTCGGCCGCGTTCAACACGCCGGTGGCGGCGGTGATCTTCACGCTCGAGGAGATCATCGGCGACATGAACGCGTCGCTCATCGGCTCCACCGTCGTCGCGTCGGTGGCCTCCGTCGTCGTGGAGCGCTCGCTGCTGGGCAACGAGCCGCTCTTCCGCGTGCCGACCTATCACCTCGTGCATCCGGCCGAGCTGCTGGGGTATGCGCATTCTCGGCGTCGTCGGCGGCGCCGTTTCGGTGGCGTTCTGCAAGGGGCTGCTGGCGCTGCGGGCCTGGTTCCAGTCGCTGCCGGCCCGGACTCGACCGCTGCAGCCCGCGATCGGCGGCGTGTTCATCGGCCTGCTGATCATGGCGGCGCCGCAGGTCATGGGCGTCGGCTACCGGTTCGTGGACCAGGCGCTCGACGGCCGGATGGCGCTGACGCTGCTGCTCTCGCTCTGCGTGCTGAAGCTCGTCGCGACGATCGTGTCCTACGCGTCGGGCAATGCCGGCGGCATCTTCGCGCCGAGCCTGTACATCGGCGCGATGGCCGGCGGCGCGATCGGCACGCTCGTCCATCAATATGCGCCGTTCCCCACGGGTGACCCCGGCGCCTACGCCCTCGTCGGCATGGGCACGCTCTTCGCGGGGATCATCCGCGCGCCGATGACGTCGGTGTTCATGATCTTCGAGCTCACGCAGGACTACCAGATCATCGTCCCGCTGATGGTCGCGAACCTGCTGGCGCTCACGATCTCGCGGCGCTACCAGCCCGTCCCCGTCTATCACGCGCTGCTGCAGCAGGATCACATCCACCTGCCGTCGGCCGAGGCCCGGCAGCTGTCGCACACGATGACGGCCCGCGACGTCATGAGCACCGACGTGCCCCACCTGCCGGCCGACGAGAGCATCGCGGCTGCGCTGACGGCGATCGGCGGCACTCCGATCGAAGCCGGCCTGGTCGGCACCCCCGACGGCGTGATCGGAGTGGTGACCGCCGACGCGCTGCGCGGCGCAGTCGAGGGCGGCCGCGGCGCCGAGCCTGTCGGGGCCGTCGCCGAGACGCTGCAGGTGCACGTGCATCCGGACCATGGCCTCGACGTGGTGTTCGACCGGCTCGTGCAGTCGCGCGGGGCGTTGCCGGTGGTGAATCGCGATCACGTCCGGCGCGTCTCGGGTGTCGTGACGCTGCCGCGGCTGATGGAGGCGTTGAGCGCTCGCGCCGGGGGCGCGGGGCAGGGACGGCGTCATGAGACGCGCAACGCTGGACCGGCCAGTGACGCGCGGGTGCTCGAGATGTTGGGGCTGCTCTGGGAGGTGGAGCACGCGCTCCGCAGCCGATCGAAGCGGATGGAGGGCCGGCTCGGCGTCACCGGGCCGCAGCGGCTGGTGCTGCGGCTGGTGAGCCGCCAGCGCGACATGTCGCCGGGCGACCTGGCGCGCACGATTCACCTGCACCCGAGCACGCTGACCGGGATCCTGCAGCGCCTCGTGGACCGGGGGCTGATCGAACGGCGGACCGATCGGCGCGACCACCGCCGCGCGCTGCTGCGCGTGCTGCCCGGCGCCGCCCCGATCGTCCGCGCGACTCGCGACACCGTCGAGTCGCGGGTCGCGACCGTGCTCGCGCGGCTGCCGGAGGAAGCGATCGGGCACGCCCGACAGGTGCTGGGCGCGCTCGTGGAAGGACTGAGCGCCGAGCCGTCGCAGAGCGCCGACGGCTCGGGCCGGAAGACCGCTACTGCTTGTCGAGCACCATCACGGCATCGCCCTCGCCCATCGGGCCGTTGAAGTGCCGTTGCACGGTGAGGGTCTTGCCGTCGGGTGACAGCGACCACTTGTCGACGCCGGTCATCGCGGTGCCCTGAAAGTCCATCTTGCTGTCGAACATCAGGATGTCGCCGTCCCACTTGACGGTGCTCGTCATCTTGAACAGATCGCCCATGGCGTTCTGGCATTCCTTGCCGTCGGTCGTGAAGCTGAAGTCCGAGTTGAAATCGCCGAAGTCGCCGCTCTGCGCGGTCTGGACCTTCAGCGACGGGTCGGTGTGCGTGATCTTCTCGGTCAGGCTCGACGGCGCCGGCATCTGGCCGAAGTTGCTCTTGGCGGTGTTCAGCTTCCAGTCGCCGGAGAAGTTCGGCTTGGTCTGAGCCGACGCGCTGGCGGCCAGCAACAGCAGGCCGGCCAGAATGAGTCCCGTTCGTCGCATGGTGCGCATCCTCTTCCCTCCAGGCCCGTCGCCCTTTCGGCGCCCGGGCAGCGCGCCAGTATCGCATGAGCCATGCGCGTCCGGGCTCGAGGTTCGGTCTCCGCCTGAACTGTGCCTGGACGCGGTCCGACAGTTTTGTGCCGCGCCGCGGGGAGGCGACAAGAATGTCCGATCGGACTGCGAGGCGCGCTGGCGCCGGTCGTCCTGCCCGGAAGACGCCTGGCGTCGCACGGGAAAACCCCTACAACTTTGTCTGATGCGATGGCCTGGCCCGACATGAATGTCTGATCGGACGGCGGGCGCTGGCGTGACATTCGCGAATTCTGGCCTGAATCGCAGGCGGCGCGCGGGTTCGCCGTGGCATTGCGGTTGCTTTGTTACGAAGGCTTTCGACTGCCAATGCCAGTCTCGTGTCTCGATCGATCGCTTGCTCGCGCTCCGCGCCACGCGGATTCCGCGCGCCGCCGCGCCTGGATAATTGCGCGGCGCAGCGCTGCTGTGCCTGCTCGTCGCCGGCAACGCACAGGGCATCGATCCAGGGACGGCACGTCGTGGCGCGCATCGGACACGCGGTCGCCAAGTCTCACTGCCTGCCGTCGCCGCCGCATGCGGATCCGTTTTCCTCCGGGATGCCGCTGGTCGCGGTGCTCTCGGGCGGCAGGCCCTCCGGCTACGCGGCGCTGGCGCCGTTGCGCGTCATGCGGGCGCCGGGCGTCCTCGGGCGCGCGGACGGCGACGCCTGGGCGTCGTCCGGTGACGATCCGCGCGCGGTCACGACGCTCCCCTCCCACTGGGGCGCGACGCACCTGTCCGTTTAGTCCCTCCCCGACTCCCATTCGTTCTGCAGGCGCAGGCCGCAAGCCCGCACTGCACTCGACAGTCGTCAGGCCTTGCTCCGGGCAAGGCCGCCGGCGGCGCGCGCTCGCGCGCGCCGGCTGAAGATGGGGAGAGGCATGTCACGTTATTTCGTTTCGACCGCGGCCTTCATCGCGGTGCTGGCGGCGACGCTGCACGCGCAGGATGCGCAACCGGCACCGGCGATCAACCAGGCCGACACCGCCTGGATGCTCGTGTCGACCGCGCTGGTGCTCCTCATGACGCCAGCGCTGGCCTTTTTCTACGGCGGCCTGGTGCGCTCGAAGAGCGCGCTCAACACGATGATGATGAGCTTCATCGCCCTCGGCGCCGTCGGCATCGCCTGGGCGCTCATCGGCTACTCGCTGGCGTTTTCCACCGGCGGGCCGCTCGTCGGCGATCTGTCGCGCGTCTTCCTGAAGGCGGTCGGCCTCGAAGCGCAGGGCACCATCCCGCACGTGCTCTTCATGTCGTACCAGGGCACGTTCGCGATCATCACGGCCGCCCTCATCTCGGGCGCCATCGTCGAGCGCATGAAGTTCAGCGCGTACATGCTCTTCATCACGCTCTGGTCGATCGTCGTCTACGCGCCGATCGCCCACTGGGTGTGGGGCGGCGGCTGGCTGGCCAAGCTCGGCGCGCTCGACTTCGCGGGCGGCACCGTCGTGCACGTGAACGCCGGCGTCGCGGCGCTCGTGGCCGCCCTGGTCATCGGGCCGCGCAAGGACTACGCGCGCCAGGCCTTCCTGCCGCACAACGTGCCGTTCGTGCTCCTCGGCGCGGGCCTGCTCTGGTTCGGCTGGTTCGGCTTCAACGCCGGCAGCGCGCTCGCCGCAGGTCCCTCCGCGGCGCTCGCCTTCACGACGACGTTCCTGGCCCCGATGGGGACGCTGGTCGTCTGGGCCCTGCTGGATCTGATGCGCAACGGGAAGGTCACCGCCGTCGGCGGCGCGACCGCGATCGTCGTCGGCCTGGTCGCGATCACGCCGGCCGCCGGCTTCATCAGCCCGATGAGCGCCATCGCGCTCGGCGCGCTGGCGGCGTTCCCGAGCTACTACGCGCTGCTGTGGCGCGCCAGGACGCGGCTGGACGACTCGCTCGACGTCGTGGCCGCGCACGGCCTCGGCGGCACGGTGGGCGCGCTGCTCACCGGCGTGTTCGCGGAGAAGGCGTGGAACGGCGCAACCGATGGCGTGCTGTTCGGCAACCCGGCACAGCTCGGGCATCCAGGCGGCCGCGGTGCTGGCGTCGATCGTCTACAGCGGCGCCGGCAGCTTCCTGCTGCTGAAGCTGGTCAGCGTGTTCATCCCGCTGCGCGCCGAGAAGCAGGAAGAAGGCGTCGGGATGGATGTCACCCAGCACGGCGAAGAGGCGTACGCCGAAGGGGAAGGCGCCATCCTGGTGCTTCCGGATCGCGACGTGAAGGTTGGCAGCGCGGCGATGGCCGCTGAGGGAGGTCGGGCATGAAACTCGTCGTGGCGATCGTCAGGCCCGACCGCGTGTCGGTAATTCTCGAGGAGCTCTACAAGGCCGAAGTGCAGGGACTCACGCTCAGTCGCGTGCAGGGGCACGGCGGCGAGCGCGAGCACGTGGAAACCTATCGCGGCATGTCCGTGAAGATGGAGCTGTCTGAGAAGGTGCGGCTGGAAATCGGCGTCTCGAACCACTTCGTCGAGCCGACCGTCCAGGCCGTGCTCCGCGGCGCACGCACCGGCGAAGTCGGCGACGGCAAGATCTTCGTGCTGCCGGTCGAGAAGGTCGTGCGCATCCGCACCGGTGAGGTGGACGAGTCCGCCGTCACGCCGGTGCAGATGGTGAAGTAGCAGCAGCGTTGTTGGTTGCGGGTTGATGGTTGCGGGTTGAAAAGCCTGCGACTACTCAACCCGCAATCCGCAATCAACAACCAACCGCAATCGCAATCCGCAACCGATCCTATTTCGTCGTAATTGCGGCCGTGGCCGCCGCGAGTCCGTCGCTGGTGGCCGTGACGGTCACGGTCCCCGCCGATCCCTTCACCGACCGGACAATCACGAGCGCCATGCCGTGAAAGGCGGCGCGATGGTCCGCCTGGAACGGCTCGAGGCTCGCCGAGTCGCCGTTGTCCACTCCCGCAATCCTCGCCGGGCCGGCGATCTCGAAGTGCACCTGGTTCGTGGCGTCGGGACACAGCACGCCGTCCTTGTCCTCGACACGCACCGTGATGAACGAGAGATCGCTGCCGTCGGCGGCGATGGCCGATCGATCCGCGGAGAGCACGACTCGCGCCGGCGAGCCGGCGGTGCGGACGCCGTCCTCGGCGACGACCTTGCCGTCGCGATACGCCACCGCGCGCAGCGTGCCCGGCTGATACGGCACGTCCCATCGCAGCCGGAACCGGCTCGCGAAATGATGCTCGCCGCTGACGTTGCCGCCGACCGGCAGGTCCACCGGTTCCGACCCCACCTTCTTGCGCCCGAGCGACGTGCCGTTCAGCGAGAGCTCGACTTCGTCGGCGTTGCTGTAGATGAACACCGGGATCGGCTCCTTCTCGTGGCCCGCCCAGTTCCAATGCGGCAGCACGTGGACCATCGGCGCCGACGTCCACACGCTCTGATAGAGGTAGAAGCGATCCTTCGGAAAGCCCGCGAGATCGACGACCCCGAAGTACGAGCTGCGGGCGGGCCAGTCGGTGGGATCGGGCGTCTGTCCCCAGCCGTAGTACGGCGTCGGCTCGCCGAGATAGTCGAAGCCGGTCCACACGAACTCGCCGATGACCTGCGGCACCTTCGCCTGCATCTCGAACTCCCAGTCGGGGATGTAGGCCCAGAACGGCGCGATGACGTCGTAGCTGGTGATCTCGTGTGAGGGGTGCTTGTTGTATTTCTCGATCGGCAGGTGATACGCGCCGCGCGTGCTGACGGTCGATGCCGTCTCCGACCCGAAGAACGGCCAGTCAGGATGATCGCGCACGACTTCGGGATAGCGCCCCGCGGAGTAGTTGAACGCAGGCACGTCCACCGCGGCCGCAAGGCCGTTCTTGATGGCCCCGTCGAACTGGTTGAAGCCGGCCGTCGTCGGGCGCGTCGGGTCCTCCTGATGGCAGATGTCCGAGAGGTGCTTGGCGATCTGGCCTCCGTCGGGGCTCGCCCTGCTCGAGGATCTCGTTGCCGATGCTCCAGAGGACGATGCTGGGGTGGTTGCGATCGCGGCGGATCATGTCGCGCAGGTCGCGGTCGCCCCACTCCGCGAAATACTTGCCGTGGCCGTTCTTGACCTTCGTCTTGTTCCACATGTCGAAGGCTTCGTCCATGACGAGCAAGCCCATCGTGTCGGCGAGATCGAGCAGCTCTGGCGCCGGCGGGTTGTGGCTCGTGCGGATGGCATTCACGCCCATGGCCTTCATGATCTGCAGCTGACGCTCGAGCGCGCGGTGGTTGATCGCGGCCCCGAGCGCGCCGAGGTCGTGGTGCAGGCAGACCCCCTGGAACTTCACGTGCCGCCCGTTGAGCGAGAAGCCCGTGGTCTTGTCGAAGGCGATCGTCCGGACGCCGAACGACGTGACGTAGCGATCGAGCACGTCCGACCCCGACCGCACGACCGTGACGGCGCGATACAGATACGGCTGCGTGAGGTCCCAGCGCACGGGGTGCGGGATCGTCAGCGTGCTCTCGACGAACACCGACGACCCGGCCTCCGCGGTGGCCGGCATGGGCGTGCCGCGGACGACCTCGGCGCCGTCGGCGTCGACGATCGCGGTTTCGACCGTCACCGACGCGGCGGCCTCCGTCGCGTTGGCGATTTCGGCTCTGACGTTCACGTGCGCCGACGCGGCGTCCACCGACGGTGTCGTGATGGACGTGCCCCAGCGCGGCACGTGGACCGGGCCGGTGACGTCGAGCCAGACATGACGGTAGATCCCGGCGCCTGGATACCAGCGCGACGACTCGGGCTCCGGCGCCAGGCGCACGGCCAGCACGTTGTCCTGCCGCGCGAACGCCAGGTACGGCGTGAGGTCGGCGCCGAAGCTGCTGTAGCCGTACGGACGCGAGGCAATCTCGTGCCCGTTGAGCCAGACGCGCGCGTTCGCCATCGCGCCGTCGAAGAGCACTTCGAGATGCCGGCCGCGCACGCCGTCGGCGAGCGTGAAGTGCTTGCGGTACCAGCCGATTCCTGCGTACGGCAGGGCGCCCGTCTGCGGATCGAGCGACTTGTCGAACGGGCCTTCGATGGCCCAATCGTGCGGCACGTCGAGCGCGCGCCAGGCGTGATCGTCGAAACCCGGCTGCTCGGCGCCTTCCGCGTCGCCCTTCAGAAATCGCCAGTCGGCGTCGAGGCTCACGCGACGGGCGTTGCCGACGTCGAGCGGCGCCGCCCACACGGGCGTCGCGACGAGAGCGATCAGGACGAGGAACAACAGACGGCGATGCATCACACCTCCATTACGCGGATGTTCTGGATTTCTGGGAACGGAAAAGATACCTGGATTCCGGGATTTCAGGATTCAAGGAGCTTACTGTCACGCTGCCTTCGCCGTCCTGTTCAACCACAGATTACACAGATCACACAGATTTCTTGCAGCCACGCTGAACGAGCACGCTTCGAGGCGTTCAGGGGAGCGGCCACCAGTGAAGTCCGCCGCCCGCTGACACGATCGCATCTGCGTAATCGGTGTAATCTGCGGTTCCATCGCTTCCTGGCGCGTATCGCAGTGTGCACCCGGGTCAGGCGCGCCGGCGGACGCGCTGAGGACGCGCGGCCGCTTCGATGGCAGCCGCCAGCTTCTTCATCCCCTCCACGAGCGCGGGCGGCGAGGCCGAGGCAAACGACAGCACGAGCGCGTTCGGCGCCTTGCGGCGGTCCGCATAGTAGGCGGTGAGCGGCATCACCTCGACGCCGCGCGCGTAGGCTTCCTCGAACACCCGCTCGGCGTCGGCGGTCTCCAGGTCGGCCACCGCATGAAGCCCCGTGTGGACGGGACGCACGCGCAGCACGCCGGCGCAGTAACGTTCGGCCGCGTCCTCGAACGCGCGCAGCCGCTCCTCGTAGACCGCGCGGATCCGCCGCAGATGCCGATCGTAGTGCCCCTCGCCGATGAGATCGGCCAGCGCCAGCTGGTCGATGGTCTGCGGATGCAGGTCGGTCGTGCGCCGCACCTGCAGCGCGCGCTCGCGCAGATCGGGCGGCAGGATCAGGAACCCGAGGCGCAGCGCCGGCATCAGGTGCTTGCTGAACGTGCCGACGTAGATGACGCAGCCGTCGCCGTCGAGCCCGTGCAGGCACGGAATCGGGCGCGTGCCGTAGTAGCGGAACTCGCTGTCGTAGTCGTCCTCGAGAATCCACGCGCGGGTGTCGGACGCCCAGCGCAGCAGCGCGAGGCGGCGCGCGAGGCTCATCGGCACGCCGAGCGGGAACTGGTGCGAGGGCGTCACGTAGATCAGGCGCGCGCGGCGCCGTGCCCGCGCGACGAGGTCGACGCGAACGCCGTCGCCGTCCACGGGCGCCGGCAGCACGCGAACGCCGGCCGCGATGAGCGCGCTCCGCGCGCCGGCGTAGCCCGGCTCCTCGAGCCATGCCTCGTCGCCCGGATCGAGCAGCATGTGGCACATCAAGTCGACGCCGCGCTGCGCCCCGGCCGTCACGATCACCTGATCGGCGGTGCAGCGCGTGCCGCGCGCGGCGCTCACGTGCTCGGCAATGGCCTCACGCAACGCAGGCACGCCCGACGGGTCGGTGTAGTCGAGCTGCGCGAGCGTCGCCGATCGCAGCCGCCGGGTCACGCGCGACACCCACAGCGACATCGGAAAATGATCGAGCGCGGGCACGCCGATGCGGAACGGCCGCGGCGGCCCGGGAATGCGCAGCCCCATCGCAGGCACGGCGGCGAGCGCCATGCCGCGCCGCGAGAGCGGCGGATGCCGCGTCACGGCCTTCGGCGTCGTGCGCACCTTCGGCAGATCATCGGGCAGCTCGCGTGCGACGTAGGTGCCCGATCCGCGGCGCGACTCGAGATAGCCCTCGGCGGCCAGTTGTTCGTACGCCAGCAGCGACGTCGTCCTCGACACGCCGAGATCCGAGGCGAGCGCGCGCGATGAGGGCACGCGGCTGCCTGGCGCGAGGACGCCGTCGAGAATCGCGCGCCGGACGCCGTCGTAGATCTGCGCCTGCAGCGTCGACTCTTCCCGGGCGTCGATCCGGAGGCAGAGCCCCTTCGATCTCGCGTGCGTCGGCATCGTGGTTCCTCGGAGTGGCCACTCGAGTTCTGGCTCGGAATGGCTCGAGTCATCCTACCACTTGGAAGTGGCCGCATGAATGCGCCGCGAACTGGCCCTGCCCATTCCGGCCGTGTCGCGCGAGGATGGGTGCAGAGCGAGGGCCGCGGACCCGCCGGTGCCTGGCTACTGCCATTGACGGGGTTGGCGGGCCAGGCCCTCCTCTCGGCGACCTGCCTCCGCGCCCCCGCTCTCCTCGCCTGGGGACATCTCCGCCCCACCCGGCGGCCGGCCGCGGCCTGCCACGAGCAATGAAATTCGCGCCTTCCGCGCGCGGCACCCCTCTTGCACCGCTCGGCCGCGGTGACGGTCTTCTGTCACCGAAAATTTCTCGCAGTCGATCCGATGACGCCAAGGAGATTCGGCTTGAGACTTACCTCGCTTCACGCAGCCTGGGCCCTGGTCGGGGTGCTCGCGGGCGGCTTTCACGCTACGTATGCGGCCGCCGCGACGCGTAATCCCTGGGCGGTCGACTGGATGGACCCGGCCGGAAGAGCCGCAGACGACGCCGCGGCATGGCGCGTCGAGTTCTTCCCGCTCCAGTCGCCCGATCGCGGCGCGGCGCGGCAGGTGTCACTCACCGCGGACGCCGTCCAGGATCCGGCGGCGCAGCCGGTCTCGGTGCGCCCGAAGTCGTTTCAGTACAGCGACGCCTACGAAACGCGCCGCAAGATTCACGTCTACGCGAGCATCGCGACGCTGCCGCTCTTCGGGGTCCAGGCCTACCTCGGACAGAAGCTGTACAACGGCGACTTCAGCGAGGCGGAGCGCACGGCGCACCAGTGGGTCGGGGCCTCGATTGTCGGGCTCTTCGCGCTGAACACGGTCACCGGCATCTGGAACCTCCACGAAGGCTGGGGCGATCCGAGCCACAAGAAGCTGCGGGTCACGCACGGGGTGCTGATGCTCGCCGCGGACGCCGGCTTCGCGTACGCCGCATTCGCGGCGCCCAGCCGAACGGTCCGACGTGAGCACGCACTCGACGCATCGGAACGTCGCGTTCTTCGCGATCAGCGCTGCGACGGCCGGATATCTGATCATGATTTTTGGACGGTGAGACTCATGCACGTGCCCGCAGCGCTCTCGGACGCCGTCGCCTGGTGGGCCGCCGCGTACGGCGACCACCGGCTGCTGTCGGTGTCGATTCGATTCCTGCACATCGCCGGCCTCGTGATTGGCGGCGGCACCGCCATCATCACGGACCGCGCGATCCTGCGCGGCGCGCGGGGCGGCGCGGACGAGCGCGCCTCGGCGATGGCGTCGCTCCATCGCTCGCACCGCACCGTCGTGCCGGCGCTCGTCCTCGTCGTCGCGACCGGCGTGCTGCTCTCCGCCGCGGACGTCTCGACGTTCTTCGCGTCGCCGATCTACTGGACCAAGCTCTCGCTGGTCGCGCTGCTGCTCGTCAACGGCGCCGGGCTCGTCGCGGCCGAGCGTCTCGCGGCCAGCCGCGACGCGTGGCGGCGCCTCGCCTTCGGGTCGGCCGCCAGTCTGACGCTCTGGATCGTCTTACTGTTCGTCGGCACGCTGCTGACGGCATCGGCCTGATTTCGCCTGGAGCACGTCTCGTGAGTCGATTTCTCTCGGTGAGCTCTTCTGATTCCGTTCGTGAGTCTTCATCCTGCGACGGCTGCGGCACCTCGCGGCGCGAGTTCCTCGGCAGGGTGTCGCTCGGCGCGCTGGCCGCGGCCGTCGCGATCGAGCTCGGCGCGGGCGGCGCCGATGCGTTCCCCGTCACGTTCGCGGAAGGCACGCAGGTCGCCGCCAACCAGCGCAGCTATCCGATTCCCGCCGGCCGACGGCGCCACGATCGATCGCACGGAAGAAGTGATCGTCGCGCGGCTCGCGCCAGCAGGTGTTCGCCTTCAATCTGGCCTGCCCGCACGAGCACACCGCGCTGCGCTGGCGCGCCGAGGACATGCGGTTCCAGTGCCCGCGCCACGGCTCGAAGTACCAGCCCGACGGCACGTTCATCTCGGGGCGCGCGACGCGCAACATGGATCGGTTCGCGGTGCAGCGCAGCGGCGACACGATCGATCGTCGATCTGAACCGGCTGTTCCGATCCGATCAGCAGTCCGCGCAGTGGACCGCTGCGGCGGTCGCCGTCTGAGTCGGCGCTCTGAAACCTGTCCCCGCAAAGTGAGGATGACCCGTGAAGCGACTCGAAGTGCCTCCGGCTGGTGTCTCCACGTCCGCCGGGAATTCTGCCAGCAGGCGTGCCACGCGGCGTCGCTCGCGGCGCTCGGCATCCTGCTGCCGGGCTGCGGCGGCGGGAACCCCTCCGGCCCGTCAGGCGGCGCCAACGTCCCGCAGTTGCCGCAGCTGACGAGCACCATCACCGGCGGCGCCTTCACCCTGACGATCGACGCGGCCTCGCCGCTCAATACCGTGGGCAACGCGGCGCTCGTGAACGCGTCGGGCCGCGGCTTCCTCGTCGCGCGCACCGGCAACGACGCCTTCGTCGCGCTGACGAGCACCTGCACGCACGAGGCGTGCACCATCACCGGGTTTCAGAACCAGCAGTACGTCTGCCCGTGCCACGGCTCGGTCTTCACGCTGGCCGGCACGAACGTATCCGGCCCGGCGCCGCGTCCGCTGCAGACCTTCGGCACGTCGTTCTCCGGCGGCATCCTCACTGTCGCGACAGGCTAACTGCTCCCGCTAGGCCACGGAGAGTCGCACGGGATCGAGCGCCGGAGGAATCTGCCACAGACACAGAGATCACAGAGATTACCCGGCGCGGCGGCCGGTGAAGCACGAACCGCCCGCCGAGCAGTGCAAGGTTCGACTCCTCCGACGGGCGGTTCGTGCCTTCACCCGGCCTCGCGCGGCCGGGCTTCCTCTGTGATCTCTGTGTCTCTGTGGCAGATTCTCTGCGCGCTCAATGCTGTGGACGGTCCTTCGCGCTCTCGGTGTGCGGCGCAAGCCGGCTCACGCCGGCCCCGACGGCCAGCGCAATGGCGGCGCCGGTGACGACATACCAGGTCCACGCGAGGCCGGTGCCCAGACGGATCGCGATCATCGACGCGAGCGACGCGGCCAGGCCCGCGAGCGCACCGGTCTCGGTCGCCCGCGGAACGAGCATCGCCAGCAGGAACGTCCCGACGAGCGGGCCGTACACGATCGACGCGATCGTGAGGCCCGCCGTGAAGACCGAGCCCCATCCCCTGGCGACGAGCGCAATCGCGATCAGCACCAGGCCCCAGAGCGGCCGTCAGCCACCGCGACAGCGGCAGGATTCGCGGGTCATCCAGCGCGCGGCCGCTGAGCGGCGCGTAGAAATCCACGACCGAGGTCGACGCCAGCGAGTTCAGCGATCCGCTCAGGTTCGACATCGCCGCCGCGAAGATCGCGGCGATGACGAGGCCCGCGATGCCGTGCGGCAGGCTCCGGACGATGAACGCCGGGAAGACCTCGTCGTTGGAGGCCAGCGTCGGCAGCGGGTAGACCTGGTAGTACGCGTAGAGCATCAGGCCGATCCCGAGAAACAGCACGAACTGCCCCAACACGACGACGCCGCTCAGAAGCAGCGCCTTCTGGCTGTCACGGACGTCGCGGCACGCCAGCAGACGCTGCACGAGCAGCTGGTCGGTGCCGTGCGATCCGAGCGTGAGGAACGTGCCGCCGACAAGTCCCGCCCAGAACGTGAACGGCACGCTGAGATCCCAGGAGAACGACAGCAGGCGCAGCTTCCCCGCCGCATCGGCGGCGTTCGCAATCGCCGGCCAGCCGCCCGGCACCAGGTGCGCCAGCTGCCACGCCGCGACGAGCGATCCGCCGACGTAGATCACCAGCTGGATCAGATCCGTCCAGATCACCGCGGCAATGCCGCCCTCGAACGTGTAGATCAGCGTGAGCAGGCCGACCACCAGCACGGACCAGGCCCAGAGATGCGGCACTCCCGCCAACGGTCCGGAGATCACCGCCGTCAGCACGAGCGACGCGGCAAAGACGCGCACGCCCTCCGCCAGCGGGCGCATCAGCAGGAACAGCGTCGCGGTGACATGCCGCGTTCGCGTGCCGAACCGCCGCTGCAGCAGCTCGTACGCCGTGAGCAGCTCGCCCTGGAAGTAGGCGGGGATGAACAGCCACGCGACGATCACCCGGCCGACGAGATAGCCGAGCACGACCTGCAGATAGGTGAGGTTGCCGCCCTGCTCGGGCCGCGCGTAGGTCGCAAAGGCGATCGCGGGCACGCCGATCAGCGTCAACGTGCTGGTCTCGGTCGCGACGATCGACAACCCGATCACCCACCACGCCGTCGTCCTCGTGCCGATGAAGTAGTCGGACGTGGAGCGGGATTGCGTTCGGAACCGGGCGCCGAAGATCGTGATGCCGATCAGATACGCGGCGAGCACCGCGTAGTCGAGCGTCGAGAAGCCCATGCGGGTCAGACGATACCGCAGACCACGCGTACCGGCGTTCTTCCTGAGGTCCGCGGGTCGAGTGGGCCGCCGAAGAAGCGATTGGGAAGATCCGGACGCCGGTTACTTCGCCGGGGCCGCAGACGCCGCCGCCGCGGCCTTGACGTCCTTCGCCATCAGCATCTCGGCGCCGTCCGGCCCCTTCATCGGCATGTAGGCCGCGACCACGCGCTCGCCGGCCTTGAGATCGGCGGCCTTGATGACCGTCGTGCCGCGGGCGACCTTGGTCGAGGCGTCGACGACGAGCGACAGCGTCTTGCCGTCGGTGCCCTTGACGTCGAGCTTCGCGGCGTCGGCCGCCACGACTGTCCCCATCACCTTGTGCAGGTGGCCCTCGTGCGCGAGCGCGACGGACGCGCACGCCAGAAGTGCCGCCAGACAGAACGCCGGGACGAAGCCCCGCCGCCACATGCGCGCGCTCATCGTCCCTCCAGGAACTTCCGTTCTTCCTCGGCCTCGCGCCATTCGTCGGCGCTCTTCGGATTCAGCGACTCCATGCGCTGGAGCTCGGCCTCGCTGAGCGACGGCAGGTGCCGGATGAACCGCACGAGGCGCCAGCTCGCGGCTTCGCCCTCGGCGGTGCCCGTGCCCCACGCCGGCATCCCCGTCAGTTTGACACCGTTTTCGATGATGTAGAACAGCGTCCCGTCGCTGAGCTGCTGCGTCGCCGGCAGTCTGAGATCGGGCGCGCGAGGAGACAATCCCTGCCCCATCGTCGTCTTCCCGCTGCCGTCGTTGGCGTGACAGCTCGCACAGTGATCGGCGAAGTGCGCAAGCCCTTCGGCGAGGACCTCCGGGCTTTCGGGCACGGGGTTCGTCCGTGTGGCGGCCGCCGACGGAATGGCCCACGCGCGCAGCCGGTGCGCGGCGAACGCCTCCATCGATGAGGGCGCCGGACGCGCGCTGACGCCGTTGGCGAGGAACCAGAGGCCGGTGGCGCACGCGGCCGCGCCGACGGCTGCCAGCAGCCAGACCAATGCGCGCGCCAGCCGGGTCATGGCACTGCGGAGATGTGAATCGTCGCGTGCGCCGCGTCATCGGCGGACGAGCCGCCCGCGAACAGCCGAATCTCGCCGGGCTCGACGACGAACGCGTGGCGGTCGACGTCCCAGTACGCGAACCGCGAGGCCGGAACGGTGAAGCTGACCGTCTTCGATTCGCCCGCCTTCACCGCCGTCCGCGTGAACGCGACGAGCTGCTTCGCCGGACGCGACACCTTCGAGCCGGGATACGAGGCATATAGCTGCACGACTTCGTCGCCGTCACGCGTGCCGGCGTTCGTCACCTCGACGCCGACGGCCACATCCGCCGTCGGACCCACGGGCGCGTCCGGCACCGAAAGCGTGCCGTAGCGAAACGTCGTGTAGCTCAGGCCGAAGCCGAACGGATACAGCGGGTCCTTCGCGTACATGTACGTCCGTCCGTGCCGGATGTCGTAGTCCATCATCGGCGGCAGTTGCATCGCCGACTTCGGCCACGTGTGCACCAGGCGACCGGCCGGGTTGTACGCGCCGAAGAGGACGTCGGCCAGCGCGTGCCCTTCCTCCTGGCTGCTGTGCGCCATCGTCAGGATGGCCGGCACGTGCGCGTCGCTCCAGTTGATCGCGAACGGAAAGCTGGCCTTCAGGACCATCACGGTGTGCTTGTTGGCCGCGTAGACCTCGCGCACGAGCGCTTCCTGCTCGAGGTCGATGCGCCTTGCGATCGACCGCTTCCTTGCCGTCGCTCGCGACGGGACACTGCTCCCATCCGGCATTGCAGGTCGGATGGTTGCCGACGATGACGATCGCCAGGTCGGCCTGTTTGGCCAGCGCCGCGGCGGCGCCGGCGGCGTTGTCGGCGGCAAACCAGACCTTCACTCGATCGCCGGCCGCCTCGCGGATGCCGTCGAGCGGCGACACGGTGTAGGGAGGAGTGCCGCTGTACCAATCAGGTAGTACACTCGTCGCGCGGGGACCGATGACCGCAATCGACCTCACCTTCGCCGGATCGATTGGCAGCGTGTGATTCGCGTTCTTCAGCAGCACGATGGACTCGCGCGTGACCTGGCGCACCTCGTCGTGCCGGCTCTGATCCAGCCACGGGTCCTCGCCGGTCTTGCCGATGGCGGCATACGGCACACGGTCGGGCGGATCGAGCAGCCCGAGCTTCAGCGCCACGCGGAAGTTGCGCACGAGCGCCGCGTCGATGTCCGACCAGGCGAGCAGGCCCTTGTCGAGCGCCGTCCGGACGGCATCCGGGTAGCGATCCAGGAAAACCGTGATGCCCGCCTTGATGGTCGCGGCAGCGCCTTCCTCGAGCGTCGGATACTGGTGGTGCGCCGAGATCAGCAGGCCGAGCGCTCCGCCGTCGGTGCAGATGATCCCGTCGAGGCCCCAGTCCTTCATCGTCATCTCGCGCAGGAAGGGCTGCACCATGCACGGGATGCCGTTGACCTTGTTGTAGGCGGCCATGAAGGCCTTCGCGCCTCCCTCGACGACGCCCATGCGGAAGGGGACGCTGTAGTACTCGCGAAGAAGCCGCTCGTCGAAGTCCGACGAGCTGGACGAGCGGCCGTTCTCGTTGCTGTTCGCGAGCAGGTGCTTCATCAGCGACGCCGCCTGCCAGTACTTCGGGTCGTCGCCCTGCAGGCCGTGGACCATCGCCGCCGCGAGCGATCCCGTGAGGAACGGATCCTCGCCGTAGCTCTCCTCGGTCCGGCCCCAGCGCGGGTCGCGGGCGAGGTCCGCGTTCGGCGCGAGGATCACGAGTCCGCCCCGGTTCCACCGCGGGCTCTGGAAGATGAACCGCGCTTCGCTGCCCTCGATGCGTCCCACGCGCCGAACGGCGTCGACGTCCCACGTCTCGCCGAGGCCGACGGCCTGCGGAAAGATCGTCGTCGGCATCGGATTGCGGCTGCCCCAGTTGCTCGGTCCGCCGTAGGCGAGCCCGTGGAGCCCTTCGACGAGCCGCGCGCCCGGGATGCCGAGACGCGGCACGACGAGGTTCGTGCTGAGCGCGGCGATCTTCTCGTCCGGCGTGAGCCTGGAGACCAGGTCCGCCAGCCGCGCATCGGGAGAGGCGTCCGGGTTGCGGAAGAGCGCATCCGGGTCGACGAGAGGTGCGGCCGGCGCAGGAGGCGCAGGCGCCTGAGCGGCCAGCACGCCGCTCACGCCCAGGATCAGGACGAAGAGCCGAAACAGGAAACGCATGGAGGTCCGCTACGACAGGTGTTTGATCAGGAGGACTTCGTTGCCGCGCTCGTTGTAGACCACTTCGTCCACGATCTGCCGGACGATCAGCATCCCGAACCCGCCGGGACGCATGCCGAGCTCGGCGCGCTTGATGGCGGTCGACATCACGGCTTCGGGCGTCGGGCTGGCCGCCGCGTGCGAGAGGCCGCTGCGATCGAAACCCGCGCCGGGGTCGCGGAAGTGGAACACCACGGCGCGCTGCGTGCGCGCCACGGTCACCTCGATGTGCTTCGCCGGGTTGAAGCCGCCGCCGTGCTCCATCGCGTTCACGACGATCTCGCGGAACGCAGACATCAGCAGGTCGCGCTCGTGCACCGGCATGGTCGACTCGTGCTCGGTCACGAAACGGATGACGCGCTCGGCGGTGAGCAGCTGGCAGGCGACCTTCAGCGTCATCCATTGTGGAAGCGCCGAGACCACCTCGATGCCGTCGTGCCAGTCCGGCTCGGCCAGCGCCGCCTGCGACATCGCGACGATCTCGCCGTAATCGAGCGGGCTGGCAAACACGGCGAAGATGTGGGAGGCCATCGCCGCCACGAGCTCGACGTGCGAGATCGTGGCTGGCCAGGGAGATCACGCGTGCACGCGGCGCGAGCGGACGCGCGCGCTCCAGCAGCGCCAGATCGTCGCCGATCGAGGTCGCCGCCGCCGTGATGATCAGATCCGCGGGCCGCGCGGACAGCTTCTCCAGCACGTCCAGCTCGCCGTCGCAGAACTCGATGTCGTGCGCCTGGCGGACCAGGCCGCTTGCCAGTTCGGCTTCCAGCCTGGCGTCGGGTCGCACGACCAGCAGTCTTCCCATCGCGTCAGGCTCTCCTGAACAGCCTCCGCCGTCGCGGGCCATCATACCGGACCGAGCTGACGCCCGTCGGCCGACGGCTGCGACTTCCGTGCAGCGAAATTACTCGCCAAAAAGCGTCTCGATCTCTGCGAAGCGCGCCGCCGCTCGCGTCCAGCCGCCGCCCGGACGCGGCAAGAACACGCGCCGCGGAAGGCCGGCGGCGGCCTGCCGGCGCGCCACCGCCAGCGATGGCACCTCCCCTGATGCCACCGCCTGCACGAGGACATTGCCGGCTACGGTCGCCTCGACCGGCCCTGCCGCCATGGGCAGACCGCGTCGTCGTCGCCGTCGCCTGATTCAGGTACGCGTTCTGGCTGCCGCCACCGACGATGCGCACGCCGCGGATGGAGGTGTTCGTGAGCCGCGCGAGATCGCGCAGCACGGAGGCGTAGCGCAATGCGAGTGAGTCGAGCACGGTTCGTGCCAGCCCACTCGGGGTCTCGGGAACACGCTGGCCGGTCGCGCGCAGCTGGTCCGCGAGCGCGCTCAGCATGCTCTGCGGGTGCAGCAGGTGCGGATCGTCCGGGTAGATCACGGCCGGCGTGTCGTCCAGCAGCGCGACCTCCTCGAGCAGGCGGTCGTGGCGCACGTCCAGGCCCGCGCGCTCCCACTCCTCGCGGCACGATTCCAGGATCCAGAGCCCCATGACGTTCTTGAGGAAGCGCGTCGTGCCATACGCGCCTCCTTCGTTGGTGATGTTTGCGCGCGCGACATTCGGCGTGACGAGCGGCTGCTGAATCTCGAGGCCGACGAGCGACCATGTGCCGGACGAGATGTACGCCCAGCCCTCGTCGAGCGGCGTGCCGGCGACGGCGCTGCCGGTGTCGTGCGTCGCGACCGCCGTCAACGGCACGCCCGCCAGCCCATGATCGTCGCCGGCGCTCTCGAGCAGGGTCCCGACGCGCGAGCCCGCGTCGACGATCTCGGCGCAGAGCGATGAAGGCAGCCCGAGCCGGTCGAGGAGCGCGGTGTCCCAGCGTCGTGTCTCCACGTGCACCATCTGCGTGGTCGTCGCGTTCGTGAACTCGGTGACCTCGCGGCCGGTGAGCGCCGCCGTGACGAGATCCGGGATCATCAGCAGGCGGTGGGCCGACGCCGGAAGGCCCTGCTCGACGTGAGCGGCCAGTTGAAAGAGCGTGTTGAATGGCAGGAACTGGATGCCGGTGCGGGCGAAGATCTCCTCGCGGGGCACGCGCGCGAAGACGCGCGGCATGATGTCTTCCGTGCGCCCGTCGCGATACGAAATCGGATCTTCGAGCAGGCGCCCGTCCCGATCGACGAGGCCGTAGTCCACGCCCCAGCTGTCGACGCCGACGCTGGCCACCTGGCGGCGTGTGGCGCGCGCGCGCTCGGCCGCGACGCCGAGGCCCGCGCGAATCTCGCGCAGGATGGCGGAGAAGTCCCAGCGCAGGTGGCCGTCCACCTCGCGCGCGGGATAGCGGAATCGGGCGACCTGGTCGAGCTCGAGGCCGCCCGGCCCCGAGCGCGCCGGTGAAGACGCGGCCGCTGCCGGCGCCGAGGTCGACTGCGACGTACAGCGCGCCGGCGCTCACACGATGCCGGCCGCGACGCCCGTCGAGGCCGGCCGCTCGGTGCTCTTGTGCCGCCGGTAGCCGCTGGCCCGGTAGGCCGCCAGCGGATCGATCGCGCCACCAGACCGTGCCCGTGCCGTCGCCAGCAGCGGCGAGACGTCGGTCGTGAACGCCTGCTTCAGGATCGCGAGCGCGGCGATCGCGTCGGACCGATCCTGGGCCTCGGCCAGCGCCGCGCGATCGACGAGCAGCGCCTGGGTGTATGCGCGCGTCACCTCGACGGCGCTCGTCATGATCGACTCGATCGGGTCGGTCACGTTGTGCGACTGGTCGAGCATGTAGGCCGGGTCGAACCCGGGCACGCGGTCGAGCTCGGCGTCCACCAGCTCGTGGAACACCAGGAACAACTGGAATGGCTTCACCGCCCCCGCATCGAGGTCGTCGTCGCCGTACATGCTGTCGTTGAAGTGGAATCCGCCCAGGCGGCCCGCCTGGATCAGCCGCGCCACGATCATCTCGATGTTGACGCTCGGCGCGTGGTGTCCGAGGTCGACGAGGCATCGCGCCTGCGGTCCGATTTCCGTCGCGGCGTAATAGCTCGTGCCCCAGTCGTTGATCACGGTCGAGTAGAACGCAGGCTCGTACAGCTTGTGCTCGAGGAAGAGCCGCCAGCCCGGCGGCAGCGCCGCGTGGATCTCGCGCATGCTCTCGATGTACCGCTGGAGCGCCCGGCGGGCGTGAACCTGTCCAGGGAAGTTGCCGCCGTCGCCGATCCAGACCGAGAGCGCCGACGAGCCGAGCGCCGCGCCGATGCGAATGCACTCCAGGTTGTGCTCGATGGCCTGACGCCGCACGGCGGCGTCGGGATGTGTCAGGCTGCCGAACTTGTACGACAGGCGCTGGTCGGCCTGGTCCTGGAACGTATTGGAGTTCATGGCGTCGAAGTGGAGCCCACGCGCGCGCGCGTGCTCGTTCAACGCCTGCAGGTCGTCGGTGCGGTCCCACGGGATGTGGAGAGACACCGCCGGCGTCGACCGCACGAGGCGAAAGATCGTCGCGCAGTCGTCGAGCTTGTCGAAGATGTCGCGAGGCTCGCCCGCACCGGGAAATCGCGCGAACCGCGTGCCGCCCGTGCCGACGCCCCACGACGGCACGGCGACGCGAAACGCCGCCGCTCGTGCGGTCAGCGCGTCGACGTCGAGGCCGCGGCGCCGCAGCACCTTCCCGAGGTGCTCGTAGTCCTCGGCCAGCGCCGCCTCGTGCCGGCGGTTGTCGGCCGCGATCAGGTCGTCGGTGATCTCGAACGGAGCGCTCATTCGTTTGGATCCTCGTCGTCAACCCGCAATCCGCAATCGACAACCTACCGCAAGTCGGGCAGGCCTGAAGGCCTGCGCTACGGTAGACAACCCGCAATCCGCAACCGGCAATCGACAACCCTACCGCAAGAATCCATCCTGCAATCCGCCGTCGACGGGGATGACATGGCCCGTCGTTCTCGACAGCCGCTCCGTGACGAGCAACAGGATCGCTTCTGCCTGATCCTCCGGCTCGATCGCGCGCTGCGTCAACGACCGCTTGGCGTAGAACGCCGCGAGCGTGTCGCGCAGGGCCTCCGTGCTGTCGGACTCGTTGTGCGGAATCCCGTACTTGACCAGCGACGCGATCACCCGGTCGCGCGGGAACATCGTGCTCCCCTTCACCACCGTCGCGGGCGCCACGGCGTTCACGCGCACGAGCGGCGCCATCTCCACGGCCAGCTCGCGCACGAGGTGATTCGCGGCGGCCTTGCTCGTGTCGTACGCGAGGCTGCCCTTCTTGGCGACGACCGCATTGGCGCTCGTCGTCAGGACGATGTTGGCGGGCAGGTTCTGCTGCTTGAAGATCTTGAACGCCTCGTCCGCGACGATGTACGCGCCGGTGACGTTGATCCCGAACGTCCTGGCCCATTGCGCGTCGTCCACGCGGCCGTTCTTGTCGGGCGGGACGAAGATGCCGGCCGTCACGATCACGGCGTCGACGCCGCCATACGCGACCAGCACATCGTGGAGCAGGCGCGCGACGCTCTCGCGGTTCGTGATGTCGCAGCCGAGGCCGATCGCCGGTCCGCAATTGCTGATGCCGCTGCCGGCGACGCCGATGCCCTCGCCGTACTTCGCGATGATCTCCTGCGCCGTCGCCTTCGCGGCGGACTCGTCCACGTCTACGCAGACCAGATGCGCGCCTTCACGCACGAGGCGGTGCGCCGTGGCCTTGCCGATGCCCGCGCCGGCCCCGATCACGACCGCGATCTGGCGATCGAGCTCCTTCTCGGGCGGCAGCCGCCGCAGCTTGGCCTCTTCGAGCGACCAGTACTCGATGTCGAAGGCCTCCTGCGGGTCCATCGCCTCGTACTTGTCGACCGCCTCGGCGCCGCGCATGACCTCGATGGCGCAGTTGTAGAACTCCGCGGTCACGCGCGACTCGCTCTTGTTCTTGCCCCAGGCGATCATGCCCAGCCCGGGCACGAGCACGACTGTCGGGTTCGGGTCGCGCATGGCCGGCGAGTCGGGTCGCTTGCAGCGCTCGTAGTAGGCCGCGTAGTCCTTCCGATACTGGTCGACTGCGGCCGGCAGCGACGACAGCAGCGCCGCCACATCGCCCTTCTCCGGGTTCCAGTCGAGAAACAGCGGCTTGATCTTCGTGCGGAGGAAGTGGTCGGGGCACGACGTCCCGAGAGCGGCCAGGCGCTGCGCGTCGACGCTGTTCACGAACCGCAGCATCCTCTCGTCGTCCTGCACCGTGCCGACGAAGCGGCGCCCGGTCGAGATCCGGCCGCGCAGCGCCGGCAGGAGCTCGGCGAGGATCTCGCGCCGGCGTTGGTCGGCGAGCGGCGCGTACTTCTGTCCGCCGAACGTCTTCGCGCCCTTGTCGTGCTGCTCGATGAAGGCCGTCGCGCGGTCGATGATCTCGAGCGCGGTTTCGTAGCAGGTCTTGTCGTCGTTGCTCCACGAGCTCATGCCGTGGTGGCCGAGGAGCACGCCTTTCGCCTTCGGGTTGGCCTTGATCAGCCCCTCGATCATCAACCCGATGTCGAAGCCGGGACGCTGCCACGGCACGTAGATCACGTCGTCGCCGTAGATCTCCCTGCAGAGCCGCTCCTGGTTCACCGACGCGGCGATGGCGATGACGGCGTTCGGGTGCAGGTGATCGACGTGCTGGTACGGCACGAACGTGTGCAGCGGCGTGTCGATCGAGCACGCGCGCGGGTTCAGGTTGAAGACGCAGTGGCTGTACATCGGGTACATCGCGTCTTCGACAGGCGTCTTGGGCTCCGCGATGGGGATCGCCCTCGTACCGCGGCCGCATCGCGCGCACCTTGTCGAGATACAGCGACGCGAAGCCGTCGCGCTTCGCGGTCCGCAGATCGCCGCCCGATCCCTTCACCCACAACACCTCGACCTCCTCGCCCGTCAGCGGATCGGCCTCCATCAATTTCGACGACGTGTTGCCGCCGCCCGTGTTCGTGAGCGTGAGGTCTTCGCCCAGTTTGTTCGAGCGGTAGACGAGGCGGTCCACGCCCTTCAGGCGGTCGGCTTCGGCGTCCTTCCAGAGGTACTGCACGTGCTGCAGCGGCGTCGCGTCTTTCTTCATGACCGTCCAGTTTATGGCAGGCCTGAAGGCCTGCGCTACAGCAGTGTGGCGTCTGCGCCAGTCACCGCGTAGCGCAGGGCTTCAGCCCTGCCTGTCATGTGTAGCGCAGGGCTTCAGCCCTGCCTGTCACCTCAGTTTGCGGCCGACGTCGGCATCGCGTAGCTGAACGCGTAGTGCCCCGATCCGACCTCGACGATCACGTCCTGGCCGTCCGGCTGTGACGCCGGTGACGCCATTGCCGCTGACGAGCGGCTTGCCGTCGAGCGTCACGGCGTCGCCCTTCGCGCCCGGCAGGCGGATGGTCGCGTGGGTGTTCGCCGGGACGTCGGTGGTCAGCGTGAACGTCGAGCCATCGCGCGTCCAGGCGGACGCGACCTCGCCGTACAGCGATTCGTGCGACGCCTTGACGCTGGTGAAGCCGCCACCCGGCCGCGGCTGAATGACGATGTGCTTGTAACCCGGCGCCGCCGCGTCGATGTCGATGCCCGCCATCACGCGGTACATCCAGTCGCCCACCGCGCCGTAGGCGTAGTGGTTGAACGAGTTCATGCCCTTGTCCTGGAACGTGCCGTCGGGTTTCTGTCCGTCCCAGCGCTCCCAGATCGTCGTCGCGCCCTGCGTCACCGGGTACAACCACGACGGGTATTGTTCCCGGTTCAGGAGCAGATACGCCTCGTCCAGGTAGCCGAAGCGAGTCAGCACGTGACAGAGATATGGCGTGCCGAGAAAGCCCGTCGTGAGATGGCCCCGCTCGCGGATCTCCGCCGCGAGGCGCGCGGCGGCCGTCGCGCGCATCTCTTCAGGCAGGAGATTGAACTCGAGCGCGAGCACGTAGGCCGTCTGCGTGGCTTCGCCGACGCGGCCCGTCGCCGTGACGTACTCGCGGTTGAACGCCTTCTTCACGTGCTCGAGCAGCGCCTCGTACTGCGCCGCCTCGTCTGGCCTTGCCGAGGACCCGCGCCGCGTGCGCCAGCAGATCCGTCGAATGCGCGAAGAACGCGGTCGCGATCAGATCCTTGCTCGTCGTCGCGCCGGGATAGTCCGAGCGCGTCGTCGCGAACGCGAGCCAGTCGCCGAAATGGAAGTCGCCGGCCCAGATGAAGTCGTCGCCGGCGCGCGTGCGCTCGTACTCGACCCACGCCTTCATGCTCGGATACTGCTCGCCGAGCAACCGCGTGTCGCCGTAGCAGCAGGTACATGTTCCAGGGAATGATCACGGCGACGTCGGCCCAGCCCGCGGAGCCGCCGGCAGGCTCTTCGGGCGTGCCGATGACGTCGGGGATCACGTGCGGCACGCTGCCGGTCGGATACTGATCGGCCGCGACGTCCCGCAGCCACTTCGTGAAGAACCCCGCGACGTCCATGTTGAACGCCGCCGTGCGCGAGAAGACCTGCGCGTCGCCGGTCCATCCGAGCCGCTCGTCGCGCTGCGGACAGTCGGTCGGCACGTCGACGAAGTTGCCCTTCTGGCCCCAGCGGATGTTGTGCTGCAGCTGGTTCACCAGCGGCTTCGACGTCTCGAAGTCGCCCGTCTTCTCCATGTCGGAGTGCACGACGATTCCCGTGATCGATTCCGGCGTGAGCGATCCCGGATAGCCGTCGACCGCGACGTAGCGGAACCCCATGAACGTGAAGTGCGGCTCGAACGTCTTCCGGGCCTCCGCCCTTCAGCGTGTAGCGGACGGTGGCCTTCGCGGCGCGCAGGTTCTCGGTGTAGAAGTTTCCGTCCTTGTCGAGGACCTCCGCGTGACGAAGCGTCACCGTCGTGCCGGCGGGGCCCTCGACCCTCAAGCGCACCCAGCCCACCATGTTCTGCCCGAGGTCGACGACGCGATCGCCGCCGGGCGTGACGCAGGATCTTGACGGGGTGCACCATGTCTCGATGCGCCGAACCGGCGGACCGGCGGGCGCAACCAGCGGTACGGCGCGTCGCGCGGACGACGCGAGACCGGCGTCCACCCCGTGGCGTCGAACCCGAGCGCCGTCCCATCCCGGACGCTCCAGTCGCGCGTCGTACGTCTCGCCGAGGTACACCTCCGAGGCACAGAATCGGGCCCGTCGGCGGAGTTCCACTTGCCGTCGCTCGTGATCACCTCGTGCCGCCCGCCGGCGTAGCGTCGACGTCGATCTGCGCGAGCAGCGCGACCCTGTCGCCATAGACGTTGCGCTTGCCGCGGAAGCCGATCTCGCCCGCGATACCAGCCGCTGCCGAGAATGGCGCCGGCGGCGTTCGGCGCCTTCTTCAGCAGCGTCGTGACGTCGTAGGTCTGGTATTGCAGGTGCTTGGTGTAGCTCGTCCAGCCCGGCGTGAAGACGTCTCGCCGACGCGCGCCGTTGAGATACAGCTCGTACAGCCCGTGGCTCGTGACGTACATGCGCGCGGAACGGATCGGTCCCGTCAAGGCGAACGGGCGGCGGAGAACGGAGAAGGGGCCGGGGCCGGGTGTCCTCTGCAGGGCCGGCTCGATCCACCTGGCCGTCCAGTCACAGGCGCCAGCAGCCCCATCTCCCACCAGGCGGTGCACTCCAGGCAGACGCCTGTGCTCGTCCCAGACGCGGACCCGCCAGAAGTAGCGTGGCGAGACCGGAGCGCCGCGCCGCCGTACGACACCGGTGGACTGTCCGGAGGCGACGCGTCCGGAGTCCCAGACCGGCCGGCCGCGCGCGAGAGGTCCGCCTCGGCGTCGCCACGCGAATCTGATATGCCGACTGCATCACGCCGCGCCGGTGCCGTGATCTGCCAGCTTAAAGGCGGCACGGCCACATCGAGGCCGAGCGGATTGGTCTTGTACTCGACCTTCAGGTGGTCGACCGCGAGCGCGGTGCCGGCCGATCCGGCGGCGATGGCCGACCGGCCCGGCGGCAGCAAGCCAACAGCCATGAGGGTCACGCACAGCCCGCGCGTCAGCGACATTCGCATCGGTCTCCGCCAGGAGCCGAAGGGCTCAATTGGCGCGCCATCATACCCGAACGCCTCCAGCAGAACGTGGAGGGCGGAGGGCTCGCCGCGCGTTCCCGCGATCAGCGCTTCCGGCGGTATCGCACGGGCGCTGGAGCGGCCTGACGCGGCTTCACGGATTCGAGCACGACGATCTGACGTTGGTGCAATTCGACGCTCTTCGAGAGCCGCGCGCCCTTCAGGAGATCGGCAACGGCGCGGAAGAGGCGATCGTCTTCTGGCGACAGCCGGCCTTCGTCGATCGTGTCGCGGAGCACGAGCTCCAGTCTCGTCGTGTTCATCGTCTCGTCGAACGAAATCAGCGCTCGTCCATCGGCCAGTGGCACGAGCATGACGCCAGTGCTCTCCAGGACGGGGCTCGGGCTGACAAGGATCACCGCGCGACGGCCAAACGTCGACAGCTCGGCGGGAGGACGGGGCTTTGCTGAGTTCTCTTTCTGTGCAATGCGGACCACGGCCCGGCTGACGTCCGGATGAATCCCCTGCAAAGCCGCAATCACATCGTCTGGAAGGGTCAGAGTGATTGCTGTGGAAGGCGTGTCGAACTTCCGCGGCCGGCCACGCCTGGGCCGCAGCTCGAAAGGTTTCTTCATATGCGAGCCATTAGTGTATCAATCGCAGACATTTCTATGGTTTATTGACCGTGTCGACGAGATATCCAATAATAATTCGACTGCGGGCGCTCGACCGCAGGCAACACGTCTCGAAAGTCACGAGACCGGTTGCGTGCGTCTCCGAGGCCCGGCATGCTGTCGACCCGCAGGCGGCGCGCGCTTCTTACAGTCATCGTCGCCACAGGGGCAGCCCTGCGCTTCTGGAGCGTACGGTTCGGCCTGCCCCACGATCTCGCGCGACCTGACGAAGAGAAGATCGTGACCGCCGCGCTCGGCATTCTCGGCGGCGATCTCAACCCGCATTTCTTCCTCTACCCGAGCCTCTTCATCTACGTCACCGCGGGCGCGTACAACTGACGTCTTTGCTTCGGCACGTCGCCGGCACCACGGCGCTCGCGGCCGGCCTGGGGACGCCGAACGCCGTCGACAACTCCTCCTTGCACCTGACGGCACGGGTCGTGTCAGCCATCACCGGCGTCGCCACCATCGGCGCGCTGTATGCCGCCGCTCGAGAGCTGTTCAACGATCGAGTGGCTCTGGTCGGCGCGGCCCTGCTCGCCGTGACGTTCCTGCACGTGAGGGACTCGCACTTCGGCGTGACCGACGTGCCCGTCACGCTGCTGGTGATCCTCGCGTTCTGGGCGGCGGCGAGATGTGTCACCCGGGGCGTCACGCTGCGCCGCGTGGCCATGACGGGCGTGCTTTGCGGGCTCGCGGCGTCCACGAAATACAACGCCGGGCTGGTGGTGGTGCCAGCGGTCGCGGCCATCGCTGCGCGGATCGATTGGCGTGAACGTCTCTCGGTGACGCGGGCCGCGAGTGCCATCGCGGTGCTCTGCGGCGCGCTGGGCCTGGGATTCCTGATCGGCACGCCGTTCGCCGTGCTCGATCGGTCTGCGTTCCTGAGCGACGTCGACGCACAGCGACAGACGGCGCTCGGCACGCGGCACGGCACCATCCTCGATGCGGCCCGCGAGGTGATGGACGAACCAGGCTGGGCGCACCATTTGCGCGTCAACGTCAGATACGGCGTCGGCCTCCCGCTTCTCGGGCTCGCGGTGGCGGGCGCGTGCTGGCTCCTGACGGTGCGGCGCCGCGACGCCCTTCTGGTGCTCGCGTTCCCCGTCCTCTACTTCATCGCCATGGGCGCCGGCCAGCTGGCGTACGCGCGCTACATGGTGCCCGTCGTGCCGTTCCTGTGTCTCACCGCCGGTGTCCTGATCGATCGCGCGGCCGATCTGGCACGCGCGGCGAGCCGGTACCGGTTCGCCCCTGTCCTCACCACCATCGCCATCCTGTGCGTGGCTGGAGCGCCGACGCTGGCGCAGTCGGTCGCCTTCGATCGACTCATGGCCAGGCCCGACACGAGATTCAGCGGGGCGACCTGGATTGAAGCTGAGTTTCCTGAAGGCGCCACGCTCTACCAGACCGGGATGGTGTACGGGCAGCTCCAGCCGCGCCCGGCGGAGCGCTATCCGGAGTGCGGATTTGACGACCGGCTCGGACGCTTCACCGGGCCTTGCCGCGTGCCGTCGGTCCCGCCGAACGTCGTCGTCGTCCTCGACTCGCCGCTCACAATCTTCAATCGCACGCCGAGCCGTCTTCCGGAGGCGCTGCAGGCCGATTACGACCTGGCGGTCAGCTTCACCGGGATCGACGGCGAGGCCGGACGCCGGGCGATCTACGACCAGCAGGACGCCTTCTATGCGCCGCTGGACGGTTTCGCCGGCATCGCGAGGCCTGGCCCCGGCGTGCGGATCTTCCTGCGGCGAGTCCCCGCGCGTACGGCTCACCTCGCAAACGCGCTGCGGACTGGACCGATGCTGAACGGCAAGCGCGTCGTCGTCGTGATGCCGGCCTACAACGCCGCGAAGACGCTGCGAGCGCACCGTACGCCGAGATTCCGCACGACGTCGTCGACGACGATCCTGCTGGTGGACGACGCGAGCCGCGACGAGACGGTGGCGGTGGCGCGGCGAGCTCGGCCTCCGGTACCTTCGTGCACGAGTAGAACCGCGGCTACGGCGCGCAACCAGAAGACCTGCTACCGCCGACGCGCTCGCGCTGCGGCGCCGACGTCGTCGTCATGCTGCACCCCGACTACCAGTACACGCCGCGGCTGATCCCGGCGATGGCCGCGCATGCATCACCTCGGCGATGTACGACGTCGTGCTCGGGATCGCGCATCCTCGGCGGCGGCGCGCTCGCCGGCGGCATGCCGCTCTACAAGTACGTCGCCAACCGCGTGCTGACCGCGTGTCGAGAACGTGCTCGTCTGCGGCGCGAAGCTCTCGGAGTACCACACCGGCTACCGGGCCTTCTCGCGCGACGGTGCTGGAGACGCCTGCCGCTCGAGCGAGAACTCGCGACGACTTCGTCTTCGACAACGAGATGCTCGTGCAGCTGGTGGCCTTCGGCTTCGAGATCGCCGAGATCACCTGTCCCGCGAAGTATTTCAAGGAGGCCTCCTCCACCGGCGTGTGGCGCAGCACGTGCTACGGGCTCGGCGTGCTGCGCACCACCTGGCGATACGTGCTCGATCGCGCCGGTCTTCATCGCCACCCGATGTTCGATCCGAACGGACGCCGGCTGCAGTACGAAGTGCCGGAGGCCGAACCGCGACGTCCGCTGCCCGCGAGACATCCATGAGCCAGTGCCTGTTCCCCTACGCGCGGTGGGATCCGGAAGTGCCCGCGCTGGCCGAGGCCTATTCGCGCCGTGAGCCGTTTCCGCACGCGCACCTGGCGGGCTTCCTCGACTCGTCAACCATCGCCGGGATGATCGACGAGTTCGGCAGCAGCACCGACGAAGGCTGGGTGCAGTACAAGCATTACAACGAGAACAAGCGCGGCCTCACCAGCCGCGAGCAGTTTCCGCCGCTGATCGGGCGCGTCGTGGACGAGCTGAACTCGCCGGCCTTCGTGGCCTGGCTGTCTCGGCTCACCGGCATCCCAGATCTGCTTCCCGATCCGTCGCTGGAAGGCGGCGGCCTGCACGAATCCACGCGCGGGCGGCTTCCTCAACGTGCACGCCGACTTCACGCTGCCACCACCACCAGAAGCACTGGCGGCGGCGCGTGAACGTGATCGTCTATCTCAATCCTGACTGGCGTCCGGAATGGGGAGGCGCGATCGAGTTGTGGGACCACGCCATGACGCGATGCGTCGTGGCGCGTGCCGCCGCTGGCGAACGACGCGGTGATCTTCAACACCGACGAGCTCGCGTACCATGGCTTCCCCGATCCCATCACCTGCCCGCCGGGGACGACCCGCAAGAGCCTCGCGCTCTACTACTACACGGTGGAGGAAGCCGGCGCCGTCGCGCGATCGACGAACTACCAGGCGCGCCCCGGCGACAGCGCCTGGACCTCGGCGCTGATCTGGGCGGACACGCAGGCCGTCCATCTTTACTCCCGCGTCAAGTCAACGCTCGGCCTGTCGGACGATTTCGCGAGCCGCGCCCTGGGTTTTCTCGACCGGCGGAGAAGCCCGAAGTCATGATTCAGTTCCGGCGCACGCCGCTGCTCCATGGAGCTCGGGCCGTTCGCAGCGCGATCGCCGTGGGCGCGGCTCGCGATCCGCTGGCTCGAGCCGGCGTACTGGCTTGCCGCGATCGGCCTCGGCGCCGCGCAGGCGTGGGTCTGCCGCTTCCAGCCCTCGACGATGGACGCGGTGTCGTACCTCGACATCGGCGACGCGTACGTGCACGGACGCTGGCACGACGCGATCAACGGCTACTGGAACCCGCTCTACTCGTGGATTCTTGGCGGCACGCTCGCCCTCGTGCCGCACTCCGCGCGGCTCGAGTTCCCGATCGCGAAGCTCGTGGACTTCATCCTCTACATCGCCGCCCTGATCGCCTTCCGCTGGTTTCTGAAGGGCCTCTGCGACGTGTACGCCACCGCCTCCGCGCGTGGACCGGCGGGCCGCGCCCGGATCCCGGCGTGGGCCTGGGTCATCGTCGGGTACACCGCCTTCCTCTGGTCCTCGCTCCGCTGGATCACGCTCACGAGCAGCACGCCAGACATGTGCGGGACGGCGATTGCCTATGCGGCCTGGGGACTGCTGCTGCGCCTCGACGCCGAGCGGCGCTTCCAGTATTTGCTGCTGGGCGGAGTCCTGGCCCTGGGCTATTTCTCCAGAACTCCGATGTTCATCGTCGGCGGCCGTCATGCTGGCGCTGGCCGCATCGCAGGAGGCGTCGGCAGTCCGCCGGCGCGGCGTGATGACGGCGGCGCTCGTTTTCCTCGCTGTCACGGCGCCGTTCATCACCGCGATCTCATACGTGCGCGGCCACCCGACCGTCGGCGACAACGCGAGGCTGAACCACGCGTGGCTGGCAAATCCTGGCTCTTACATCATCCCGAATCGCCATTGGCAAGGTGGACCCGCCGGCTACGGCAGTCCCATACATCCGAGCCGCATGATCTGGGACGCACCCGCCACGTTCGAATTCGCCCGGCCGATCGGTGGGACATACCCGCCGTGGACCGATCCCTCTGGTACCTGGTACGACGGGCTGACATACCACTTCGACGCCCGCGCCGAGTGGGCGTCGCTCTCCGACAACGCCCGGCTTCTACTTACGATCTGTTCGGGCGTGGTTGCTCCTCGCCATTGCTATCGCGCTGGTTGGCGCCGGCGATCGCTCCGCCACGCTCGAGGCCGTCTTCCGCAATGCGCGCTACTGGGCGCCAGCAGCGGTCGGCCTGTTTCTGTACTTGATCTCTGCGGAGTTGCCCGAGCAATGGATGTTCGGCGCAGCCTCCCGCCAGATACATCGCCGTGTTCGTGGTGCTGCTCGGGATGACACTCATGGCGTCGTTCCGATTCCGGTCAGTCCCGGTGCCGTGGCTCCGCCGGGCGGCGACGATCGGCCTCGTCCTCGTCGACGATCGGCGCGCTCACGCGACTGGTGGAGGATCGGGTGGACGCGCTGCGGCAACCGCTTCCCACGCCGCCCTGGTCCGTCGCCGCGGCCCTGCAGAATTCCGGCGTTGTCAGGGGAATGCTCGTGGCCACCATCGGCTCGCCGGCGCGACACGTCCCGTGGGCACGACTGGATTGTGTGCGAATCATCGCGGAAGTCCCGAAGGACAGCTCGTTCTGGGCAAAGTCACCGGCCTTGCAGGGCGGGGTCCTGCTGGCCCTCGAGCACACGGGTGCGCAGGTCGTCGTGTCGCCGGACGTGCCGCCGTCGGCGCTCAAGCGCGGCTGGCGGCTGGCGGGCGCGGACGACTACGGTGTGTTCTGGCTCAAGGCTCCGCCACCGGACCGTGCCCCCGCGCGCGCTGCGGCCGTCAGCGCCCCAGGTGAAAGACCTCGCGCAGTGGCCGCGACTCCGGCGAGTCGTCCGCGTTCGACGGCATGATCTCGCGCATGTGCCGCCACCAGCGCCGGCACACCTCGGTGGTCGCCACGGCGTCCCAGCGTGCCTGGCTGTCGAATTCGACGTACGCGAACAAATCGCCCGACGCGTCGTCAAGGAAGATGGTGTACGTGTCGACGCCATGCTCGAGCAGCGTCGCCTCGAGCTCGGGCCAGATCGGAGTGTGCCGCCGCTCGTATTCGGCGGCCTGGCCCTGGTGGATCGACATTCGGAACGCGCGGCGAATCACTCGCGACCTCCCCGCTCGGCCGGCGATGCCCGGACGGCGCACCACAATCTACCGTAAGATGCGGGCTGCATCGTGACCGAACAGCCCGACACCACGAGCTCCTCCGATCACGTCTACGCGCTCATCGCCAGCTTCCTCGGCTGGACGCTCGACGCGTTCGACTTCTTCGTGCTCGTCTTCGTCGTCCCCGCGGTGGCCACAGACTTCGGAAAGACCGTGCCCGACATCGCGCTGGCGATTACGGTCACGCTCGCCTTCCGTCCCGTTGGCGCGCTCATCTTCGGCCTGATGGCGGATCGCTACGGGCGGCGGCTGCCGCTGATGATCGACCTCGTCTTCTTCTCGATTGTCGAAGTCGCCTCCGGCCTCGCGCCGAACTACACCACGTTCCTCATCCTGCGCGCGCTGTTCGGCATCGGCATGGGCGGCGAGTGGGGCGTCGGTGCGTCGCTCGCGATGGAAAAGGTGCCGCGGCGGTGGCGAGGCCTGCTGTCGGGGCTGCTGCAGGAAGGCTACGCGACGGGCTATCTCCTCGCCGCCTGCGCCTACTTCTTCGTCTTCCCGACCTACGGCTGGCGCGTGATGTTCTTCATCGGCGGCGCGCCCGCGCTGCTGGCGATCTTCGTCCGGCTGAAGGTCAAGGAGTCCGCCGTCTGGCAGAAGAGCAAGCACGAGAGCTGGTCCAATCTCGGACGCAGCATCGTCGGTCACTGGCGCCTGTTCCTGTATCTGGCGCTGATGATGACGATGATGAACTTCGTGTCGCACGGGACGCAGGACATGTATCCGACGTTCCTGCAGAAGCAGCGCGGCTTCACGCCTCGAGAAGCGGCGGTCATCGCGATGATCTACAACGTCGGCGCGATCCTCGGGGGCCTGACGATGGGCTATTACTCCGATCGCGTCGGCCGGCGCCGCGCGATGGTGACGTCGCTGCTGCTCGCGATCGTGGCGATCCCGCTCTGGGCGTACGCGCCGACCACGACGTTGCTCGTCATCGGCGCGTTCGCGCTGCAGTTCATGGTGCAGGGCGCCTGGGGCGTCGTCCCGGCGCACATCAACGAGCTGTCACCCGACTCCGTTCGCGGGTTTCTTCCAGGGTTCGCCTACCAGTGCGGCGTCCTGATCGCCGGCACCGTCGCGTACATCGAGGCGGTCTTCGCGACGCGGTTCACCTACGCCAACGCGATGGCGCTCACGGCGATCACCGTCTTCACGCTCGCCGCAATCGTCGTCAGCCTCGGCCGCGAGAAGCACGGAGTCCATTTCGGTCAGTAGACAGGCTGACCTCGCTGCCTCAAAGACACCTGGATTCCGGGATTCCAGGGATTTCGAATCCAGGCCGGCGGTGTGGCCTGGATATTGAACCCGAACCTCTCAATGCTCGTCGGTCGTGGCCCTGATGCGTGAAAATGGGGCGAGATCGCCGCAACCCGCGAGGCGGGGCTGTGGCAGTGGGGAATCTTGCCCACTGGCGTGGCGGAAAATTCCCCAGGCTGGTCCGGTCACATGCAGAACGCCACAATCCTCGTCGTCGACGACGAGCAGCTGATTCGGTGGTCGCTCGTCCAACGTCTCAAGAGCGACGGATATCAGGTCGTCGAGGCGTCGACGGGACGCGACGCGCTCGACCGCGTCCGTGAAGGCGTCGACCTCGTCCTCCTCGACTACAAGCTGCCCGACATCGACGGCGTCACCGTGCTCCGCGAGATCAAGGAGCACGACGCCGACGTCCTCGTCATTCTCCTGACGGCCTACGCCACCGTCGACACGGCCGTCGAGGCGATGAAGATCGGCGCCTATCACTTCGCCAACAAGCCGTTCGACCTGGACGACGTGTCGCGGCTCGTTGAGAAGGCGCTCGAGACGACACGCCTCAGGCGCGAGCTCCGCATGCTGCGCGCCAGCCAGGCGCAGCCCTTCGCGCTCGAGCGCATCGTCGGCGAGTCGCCGCCCATCGTCGCGCTGCGCAACCTGCTCCGGCGCGTGGCGCTCAGCCCGGCAACGACGGTGCTCCTGACGGGCGAGAGCGGCACAGGCAAGGACCTCGCGGCGAAGGTGCTGCATTTCAGCAGCGACCGCGCGAACCGTCCGTTCATGAACATCACGTGCTCGGCGATTCCCGACGCGCTGCTCGAAAGCGAGCTCTTCGGGCACGAGCGCGGGGCCTTCACCGACGCACGCCAGCAGAAGCGGGGCCTGCTCGAGTCGGCCGACGGCGGCACCGTGTTTCTCGACGAGATCGGCGAGATGGTGCCGGCGCTGCAGGCGAAGCTGCTGCGCTTCCTCGAAGAGAAGACGTTCAAGCGCGTCGGCGGCGCGCACGACATCACCGTGGACGTGCGCGTGATCGCGGCCACCAACCGCAACCTCGAAGAGCAGGTCAAGGCCGGCAGGTTCCGCGAGGACCTCTACTATCGCCTCAACGTGCTGCCGATCCCGCTGCCGCCGCTCCGCTCGCACGTCGAAGACATTCCCCTGCTCGTGTCGTTCTACGTCGACGCCTTCAACCGCGAGTTCAGGAAGTCGGTGCTCGGCGCGTCGCCGGCGGCGCTGAAGGGCTTGTGCCGAGTACGGGTGGCCGGGCAACATCCGCGAGGTGCGGAACGCCGTCGAGCGCGCGATGCTGCTGGCAGAGGGAGCCGTGGCTCGAGCCGTCGCACTTCCCCGTGCTCTCGGGCGGCGCGATGGCACACGAGGCGTTCGCGCTGCCGCCTGCGGGCGTCAACCTCGAAGAGGTCGAGCGCACGCTGGTCGTGCAGGCCCTCGAGCGCTGCGGCGGCAACCAGACACACGCCGCGCGGCTGCTCGGCCTCAACCGCGATCAGATTCGCTACCGGATCGAGAAGTTCAACCTGAGCAAGGCGACGCCGTGACGCCCCGGAGCCCACTGAACCGGCGCCGCTCGATGCCGCCGCGGACGAGCGGCGGTCGGTACTCGCAGGAACAGCTCGAGGAGCTCCGCTACGCGCTCGACCAGGCCGCCATCGTCGCCATCACCGATCAGCGCGGCCTCATCACCCACGTCAACGACAAGTTCTGCGAGATCTCCGGGTATTCCCGCGAGGAGCTGATCGGCCAGGACCATCGCCTCGTCAACTCCGCCTATCATCCGCCGGCATTCATCCGGACGCTCTGGCGCACGATCGCGCACGGCCAGGTGTGGCGCGGGGAGATTCGGAACCGGACGAAAAACGGCGAGTACTACTGGGTCGATACGACGATCGTGCCGTTCGTGGACGAGCACGGCAAGCCACGACAGTACCTCGCGATCCGCTACGACATCACGGCGCGCAAGGCCGCTGAAGCCAAGCTTCGCGAGCAGACCGCGCTCGCCCAGCTCGGACAGCTGGCGGCGGTCGTCGCGCACGAGGTGCGCAACCCGCTGGCCGGCATCCGCGGCTCGCTCCAGGTGATCGAAGGCGGTCTCCCGAGGGAGGCCGGCGAGCGGCCGGTCATCGCGTCGATCATCCGCCGGATCGATCAGCTGAGCCGATCGATGGAGCACCTGCTGCTGTACGCGCGACCGCAGCGGCCGATGCTGCGTCCCGTGCCGGTCTCCGCCGTGCTGGCGGAGGTGGTGATGAGCACGCGCGCAGCGCTCGGCAGCGACTGCCCGGACATTCGTGGCGTCTGGCGACGAGATCTCGGTCGTCAGCCGATCCCGACATGCTGCGCGCCGTGCTCCTCAACCTGCTGCTCAACGCCTGTCAGGCCGGCGGACCGGGCGCGGTGGACGTTCACACCCGACGCCTGGACGGCCGCGGCGCGATTCGCATCCTCGACCGGGGACCGGGCCTGCCGTCGCCCGTCCGCGAGCGCCTGTTCGAGCCGTTCGTCTCATCGCGTGCCGGAGGCACGGGGCTCGGGCTTGCGATCGTCAGACGCCTCACGGACGCGCAGGGCGGCACCGTCGTCCTAACAGACCGCCAAGGCGGCGGCACCGAGGCCGAGCTCGTCTTTCCGCTGAGCGGCTACTGAGCCCGGCAGCGCCAGCACAGGCGCCGCCGCCAGCGACAACACGCGATACGCGACCGCGCCGATGCGGCTCCCGCCCCTTCGCCGCGAATCGGCATCACGATCAGCCCTGCGTGCCGGTCGTGCGCGACCTTGGCAATTTCCTCGGCGCATCGCCATACGCCACGAGCGTTTCCGCCAGCACGCCCGGCAGCCCGGCGTCAGCCGCGTCGAGCGCCTTGTCGGCCTCTGCCCTCCGCTCGCGATCGAGCCTCGGCGCTTCGCCGCGTCTCGGGAACGGCAACCGCGCGGGCTCGACGACGTGCACCACGAGCAGCGGCACCTTGAAAGCGTCGCCCAGGACCGCGGCAACGTGGACGGTGTGCGGGGCAGACCCGTCGAGATCGACCGGCACGAGAATCCGATGGACAGCGGCCCGCCATCTCGGCACGCTCGACGGGCCCGGTCGGTCGGGTGCGTGACGAGCACCGGCACCTCGCGCTGCGGAGCACGCGTTCGGTCGTGGAACCGAAGAACAGCCTGCGAGCCGGTGAGGCCATGCGTGCTCATCACGATCAGGTCGATGGGCCGCGCTCGTTCGCGCGAAGAATTTCCTCGCAGGGGCGCCCGACCTCGTCAACGTTCGTCAAGGGCAGCCGCCCGCGGACCCAGCACGTCTGCGACCACACGCGACAGCTCCTCGCGTGTGCGGCTCATCTGGCCGACGCGCCGGCGGCCGCATCCATGGACGCCAGCAGCGGATCCTCCACCGTCATGACCGTCAGCTACCGCCCTGACGCTCGGCGATCGCCGCGGCATAGCGAAGAGCCCCGAGCGACGCGGCGGAGAAATCGATCGGACAGAGAACGGCAAGACGCCTGGGCATGTCGGCCTCCGCACAGTCAGGCTGCAATCGACGTACCTGCTGGAATCATCCGCCCTCGCTTGCGGGTGGCGATTGCCGTCCGCGCCGCGGCGGAATATCCCACGGCGTCCGGGGTCTCTTCCCCACACCAGCCCGACCCGGATCGTGCTCGGCGCGTTTCGCAGCTCCTTTCCGCAAGGCACGCAAGTTGCGGGTGATCGCATGAGCGCCGGTCCGCCCCGACGCGATCGGAGGTACTCGTGACGCCCACCGCCTGGCACACGCTGACCGCAGACGCCGTATTGGCCGCCCAGGATGTCACCGCCGACGGCCTCTCCGCCGACGAGGCCTCCAGGCGGCCGGTGCGCTCCGGGCAGAACCGGCTTCTCCCGCCGCGCCCGGCGTCGGTCTGGCGCCTGCTCCTCGACCAGCTCTCGAGTGTCGTCGTGCTTCTGCTGCTGGCCGGCGCCCTGCTTGCGGCCGCCATGGGCGACCGTCTCGATGCGGTGGCCATCGGCGCGGTGCTGGCGATCAACGCGAGGCTCGGGTTCGCCATCGACCTCCGCGCACGACGGGCGATGGAGGCGCTCGCCCGTCAGGACGCGCGGTGGTGCGCGACGTGGCGCGACGGCGCGCCGCGCGATGTGCGGGTCGAAGACCTCGTCCCCGGCGATCTCGTCGAGCTCGAGCTCGGCAAGATGGTGCCGGCGGATGTGAGGCTCGTGAGCCTCCACGAGCTCCGCGTGGACGAAGCCGTGCTGACCGGCGAGTCGGTGCCGGTGCCGAAGGAAACGGCGGTCATGGTGGGCAGCGATCTGCCTCTGGCAGACCGGCGGAACATGGCCTACAAGGGCACGGTCGTCCTGGCCGGCACGGCACGGGCGGTGGTCGTGGCCACCGGCGAACGGACCGAGATCGGACAAATCGGCGCGCTGCTGGTCTCGATGCCGGACGAGCGGACGCCGCTCGAACGCCGACTCGACGTCCTGGGGCGTCGTCTGGTCTGGATCACGGTCGTCGTCTGCGCCGGCGTCGCGAGCCTCGGGATGTTGCAAGGCCTGCCACTCGCCCGGGTGGTGGAAACCGCGATTGCGCTGGCGGTCGCGGCGGTCCCGGAAGGACTGCCGGCCGTGGTGACGATCACGCTGGCGGTGGGCCTGCGGCGGATGGCTGCGCGCCACGCGCTGATCCGTCGCCTTCCAGCGGTGGAGGCGCTCGGCTCGGTCACCGTCATCTGCACCGACAAGACGCGCACGCTGACGTCCGGCGACATGTCCGTGGTCCGCCTCTACACGGCGGGACGAGTCGTGTTCGCTCGAGGCCGGTGAGCCGGTGGGCAGTCATGCCAGGGCCGCGCTCGATGTGGCGCTTCGCGCCAGTCAGCTGCACGACCGTCCGGAAGGCGGCCTTGCCGATCAGATCCGGTGGACGCGGCTATCGCACGAGCAGCCAACCGCGCCAAGCTCCAGCGGTCGACGGCCGCCGCGCCGCCGCTCGCCGTGGTGCCGTTCTCGAGCGCCCGCCGCTACTCGGCCGTCATCACGCGCCACGCAGGTCGACCCATGGCCTTCCGTGAAGGGCGCGCCGCTCCGCGTGCTCGCGCTCGGCACGCACGAGCTCACCGACGGCGGACGGCAGCCGCTTCCACTCGCTGGCAAGCGCCGGCTGCTCGCGATCAACCGGGCGCTGGCGAGCGACGGTCTGCACGTGCTGGCCCTCGCGAGCGGCGACGTCGCCGAGGCGAACGAGACCGCGCTTCGAGGGCTGACCTTCGTCGGGTTCGTCGGCCTGCTCGATCCGCCCGCCCACGGCGTCGTCGAGACGATCGCCACGCTGCACGACGCTGGCCTCCGGACCATCATGCTGACCGGCGACCAGCGCGCAACGCGCGCTCGCGGTGGGCCGCCGCATCGGCCTCGCCGGCGACGCCTCGGCCGAGTTCGACGGGCGACATGTCGAATCGCTCACGGAACCGGAGCTGATTGAAGCCGTGGCGCACGCGCAGATCTTCAGCCGGGTGACTCCGCGGACGAAGCTGCGCGATCGTGCGGGCGCTTCAGGCGCGCGGCGAAGTCGTGGCGATGCTCGGCGACGGCGTGAACGACGCCGCGGCGTTGAAGAAGGCCGACGTCGGCGTCGACGATGGGACGGCGCGGCAGCGACGTCGCGCGAGGACGCGGCGTCGATCGTGCTCGCAGGACGATCGCTTCGAGACGATCGTGGCTGCCGTCGAGCAGGGCCGCGTGATCTACGACAACATCCGCAAGTTCGTGTTCTACCTGTTCAGCTGCAATCTGGCAGAGATCCTGGTGGTGCTGCTGCTGGGGCTCGCTGGGCTTGCCGCCGCTCGTGCCGCTGCAGATTCTCTGGCTGAATCTGGTCACCGACTCGGCCCCCGCGCTCGCGCTGGCTCTCGAGCCGGCGGATGCCGACGTGATGCGCCGTCCGCCTCGCCCGCCCGGCGACGCCATCGTCTCGACGCGCTTCATCCGCACGACGGTCGCCTACAGCCTGCTGCTGGCGGCAGTCACGATCGGCGCGGTCCTCTCGCTCGACGATTCGTCAGGAGGGCGCGGAACGACGGTGGCGTTCATGACGCTGGCCCTGGCGGAAGTGCTGCACCTCGGCAACGCGCGCGGCCGTCACTCGGTCGTCGGCTTCGCGCGTGCGGTGTCGAACCCCTACGCGCTGGCCGCGGTCGTCGTCACGATCGGGGCGCAATACGCGGTGGACGCGTGGCCAGCCACGCGCTCGCTGCTGGAGCTGACGCCGCTCGAGGCACGCGATTGGCTCGTCGTGGCGATCGCCGCGAGCTCTGCCCGCGGCCGCGGGACAGATCGGCAAACTCGTTCGCGAAGCGCACGTGTGGCCGCCGGCGACGACCGTCGCGGGCCGGGCCTGACGACAGTGGAGGCATCAATGGTAGGGCATCATCTGGTCGCGCGCGACGGGACCACACTGCTGATCCGCAGAGCGGCTGCGGAGGACGAGACGGCGCTTGCGCATCTGTACGAGGAGCTGTCACCTGAGAGCGCGTACCACAGGTTCCTCGGCTTCCCGTCCAGGCAGTCGCCCTGGCACGATGAGATTGGAGCGCAGGGCGGCACCGCGTGCACGCTCGTGGCGGAAGCGGGAGGCGGCCTCGTCGGCGTGGCGAGCTACCGCGGCAATCCCGCGCGGCCGCGCGACGCCGAAGTCGCGTTCACGGTCGCCGATCGCTGGCAGGGTCGCGGCCTGGGCACGCTCCTGCTCGAACAGCTGGTCACCGAGGCGCGGGCCGCCGGGGTGATCCGGTTTCTCGCAGAGACCAGCACCGACAACCCGTTGATGCTGGCCGTGTTTCGCGACGCCGGGTTTCCGGTGACGTCCACGACACGCGACGGGGTGGTCGAGGCCAGAATCGCGCTCGATGCTGCGGGCGGGTTCGGCGAGCTGCACGCGAAGCGCGCCGGCACGGCGGCGCACGAGTCGCTGCGCCCGTTCTTCCTGCCGTCGGGCATCGCCGTCATCGGCGCGAGCCGCAGCCCCTCGAAAGTGGGCGGCCGAGATCTTCAGGCACCTGCGGCGCTCGGGATTCACGGGCGCCCTGTACCCGGTGAACGCGTCCGCGTCAGAGGTCGACGGCCTCCGCGCCTACGCGAAGGTCGGCGACGTGCCTGGCCCGGTGGATCTCGCGGTGATCGCCGTGCCCTCCGCCGGCGTGGCGGCGGCGGTTGACGAGTGCCTCGATCGCCAGATCCGCGCACTCGTGATCATCACTGCGGGCTTCGCGGAGACCGGCGCGGCAGGCCGCGAGGCGGAGGCGGTGCTGCTCGACAAGGTGCGCCGCGCCGGTGCGCGGATGATCGGTCCCAACTGCATGGGCATCCTCAACATGGACCCGTCGGTCCGGCTGAACGCGACGTTTGCGCCGGACGTTCCGTCGCCGGGGCGCGTGTCGATTTCCACCCAGAGCGGCGCGCTTGGCCTGGCACTGCTGGCCGAGGCGCGGCGCATCGGCCTCGGCGTCGCGTCGTGTGTGTCTATCGGCAACAAGGCCGATGTGTCGGGCAACGATCTGCTGCAGTACTGGGCCGCCGACCCCGCCACCGATGTCGTCCTGATGTACACCGAGAGTTTCGGCAACCCGCGCAAGTTCGCGGAGATTGCTCGCCGCACGGCGCGCCACAAGCCGATCGTCGTGCTGAAGGCGGGCAGGACACAGGCCGGCCTTCGCGCGGCCAGCTCCCACACGGGCGCCCTGGCGACCGACGACGTCGTCGTGGACGCGCTGTTGCACCAGAGCGGGGTCGTCCGCGTTCGCACGCTCGAGGAGTTGTTCGACACGGCCGTGGCCTTCGAGCGCGCGCCGCTGCCTCGAGGCCGCTGCGTGGGAATCCTGACCAACGCCGGCGGCGCCGGCATCCTGGCGGCCGATGCCTGCGAGACGGAGGGCCTCGTGGTCGCCGCGCTCGACGCGGCCACGGTCGCGCGCCTGAAGGCGTTCCTGCCAGGCGCAGCGAGCACGGCGAACCCGGTGGACATGCTCGCGTCGGCGTCGCCCGAAGACTACGGCCGGGGCATCGCAGCGATGCTGGCGGATCCCGGCCTCGACAGCCTCATCGTCGCCTACGTGCCGCCCGCGCTCAGCGATCCCGCGGAGGTCGCCACCGCGATTCGCAGGGCGGTCGACGAGGCGAAGTCGTCAAAGCCGGTGATCGTGAGCTTCGTCACGAGCGAGACGGCCACGCCTTCGATAGGGCGGCTGCCCACGTTCGTCTTCCCGGAACGCGCCGCGACGGCGCTGGCACGCATGACGTCGTACGCCGAATGGCGGCGGCGTCCTGCCTCGGAGGCGGACGCGGCGCCACCGGCGGCACCCGAACAGCTGGCGGCGCTGATGGCACCGGCGCTGGAACGCGGCGGAGGCTGGCTCTCCCCGAAAGACGTCGACCAGCTCCTGCGAGTCATCGGCCTGTCCCCCTTGCGGGGTCTGCTCTGCCGGACCGCCTCAGAGGCCGTTGGGACAGCGACCAAACTCGGATATCCCGTCGCGCTCAAGGCCGACGGGCCGAACATCCTGCACAAGTCCGACGTGGGCGGTGTCGTGCTGAACGTGCTGGACGCCAGCGGGGTCGCGGCGACGTTCGCGGGGCTCGCGAGGACGCTCGGGCCGGCGATGACCGGAGTCCTCGTGCAGGAAATGGCGCCCGATGCGCCGGAGTTTCTCGTCGGCGCCACCGCGGATCCTCTGTTCGGTCCCGTCGTCGCACTCGGCGCGGGAGGCACGCTCGCTGAGCTCGTCCGAGACGTCTCCTTCCGGGTCGCGCCGCTGGCACCGCAGGACGTCGCCGACATGGCCAACGAGATTCGCGCCGCGCGCCTGCTGCGCGGATTCCGTGGCGCCCAGCCGCGGGATGAGCGCGCGCTGCTCGCGGTCGTGACCGCGGTGGCGCGGCTCGTCACCGCCTGTCCGAGATCGTGGAGCTGGATTTGAACCCGGTGCGCGTCTACACGAGCGGCGCGCTCGTTCTGGATGCGCGCGTTCGCGTGGCGCCCGTCGTCGCGCATCCCTCGACGCGCCTCGAGTACTGACCGTGGATCCCGACAATCGGTTCGTCCCTTCGGACGTCGATGTCGCGGGCTACTACCGTGACCCTCACGTGCGCGCCCGGATCCACCAGTACTTCGGAGGCGCGGAGGGCGGCGCGCCGTCTGCGGTCTACCTGGCCACCCTGCTTCCCGACGAGGCGCCATTTGTGACCTGGGAACGCGCACGACGGGCGCCGCCGCAGTTCTACGACGAACTGGCGGAGCTCGGCGGGGACATGGCCCGATCGCTGTGGGACACCAGGAATCTGCTGTTCGTGTTCGATCTCGACTACCTGAACATCGACTCGCAGGGCACCGCGTTTGCGTATCCGGCCCAGACGTTCGTGACATTAGAGCCCACGTTCCGCGCGGTGCTCGGGGTCCTGCGACACTTCGGAATCCGTCCGTTCCGCCTGATGACCGGCCGCGGCTATCACTTCCTCGGACGGATCCCCCTCACTCACCCGATCGTCGACGCCCTCGCTGCGCTGGTGCCGTCAACGCCCCACTGGCATGCCGGGATCGACGCGCGTCGCCCGGCCGGAATCGACCTGACGATGACGCCAAGGCACGCGAGAGCCGCGGCCGGACTCGGAGTGCTCATCGAGTATCTCGCGCATCTCGTGCTGCACCAGGCGCGCGCCTTCAGCGCCGTCCCCGTCGTGGTCAATGGGACCGTCGTCGGGCGCGGACCTCGCGGACGCGAGTGCGTGTCGCTCGATTTCTCGCACGTCGGCGACCCCCTCGACACACGGCTGATTCGCGTCGCGTTCGGTGCCTACCAGTGGCATCGCTTCAGGCCAGACATCTTTGGGGTCTCGGTCGCCGGCATGCCGCCACTCGTCGCGCTGCCGCGACCTCGCGAGCCGCTCACGTCAATACTGCTCTCGCGACGCGACCTGGCGGCGGGGCGGCACCGGGCATCCCGGGAGTCGATCGGGATCCCCGACATCTCGATCGGGATTGGACGGGTCCTCACCAGCTATCGGCGGTCAGCCCTCGCCGGGTTTCATGAGACGTTTGCCAGCGAACCCTCGTCTCGGCCTCCGGACGCGGATCTACCGCCCTGCGTCGGACGGGCGTTCAGGACGCCGAACGATCTCCTGCTCAAGCCCGAGCACATCCAGCACGCGGTACGTCTCTTGATGGCGCGGCGCTGGACCGCGAGGCAGGTGGCCGATGCCGTGGGCGCCGCCTATGCGGCCGACTGCCAGTGGGGCGGGCGGTGGCTGCGCATGGATCGCCAGACGCGCGCCGAGTTCGATGTCAGGGTGTTCGCGGGGATGATCACGACGGGGCTCGATCAACTGATCGACTTGAACTGCGTCTCGGCGCAGGAGAAGGGCGTGTGCCCGGAGGTAGGCTGCCCGTTCGATTTGCGGATCGATCGCGATCGCCTGCGTGGGGGCGTCGCGCCATGACGTGGCGAATCGGCCTGTCGACGGGGGCCTGCATCGACCGGCCACTGAGCGATGTACTCGAGGCATTCCACGCGATCGGCGTGCGTGGCGTGGAGCTGGGCAGCCGGCCGGATCACTTCGATACCGGCAGTCCCGATCAGGTCACGACCGTGGCCGCGCGCCTGCGCGCTCTGGGGGTCGAGCCCGTGTCGATTCATGCGCCGTTTGGTGGCGCGGCGGATCTGTCGACGGCGGAGCCGGCGGCCCGCGCAGCAGCAGTCGATGCGGTCCTGCAGGCGGCCGCAGCCCTGAAGCACGTCGGCGGCAGAATCGTCGTGGTTCACCCGAGCGATACCGTGCGCGCGGGCCAGGACGTCGGAGCGCGCCTGGACGCCGCCGTCGCCGGGCTCCGCACGGTCGCGGAGCGCTGCCGGCAGGAAGGCCTGACACTCGCCGTCGAGTCGCCGCTGCCCCACCTCATCGGCGGGCACCCCGAAGAGTTCCAGTCGATCCTGCGCCGGCTCGATGACGACGTACGCGTGTGCCTCGACACGGGACACACGTTTCTCGGGCGGTTCTGGGATCGCTTCATCGAAGTCGCCGCCGGACGTCTTGCCCACGTCCACGCGAACGACAACCGCGGAACCTTCGACGATCACCTGGTGCCCGGGGATGGCCGGATCGATTGGCCGCACGTCGTCGACACGCTGCGGCAGGCGTCCTTCGCCGGCTGGGTCATGCTGGAGCTGCATTGCCCCGCCGGCGATCTCGGCCCGTTCTTCGAGGGGGCGATGACCCGCGCGCGGATGCTGGAGGGCTGAGGTCGGTTGGACTGGATGGGAAGGGAACGACGGGGCACCTGGCGGCGCCCCGTCGCGGGAAGGTCGGGAGCGGCTAACCGATAACCAGCCGTCGCAACGCCGGAAACTCGGGCGCCTTCACCTTCATCGTGATCTCGAGCATTCCGTCAGCAAAGGTTGCTTTGGCGGTGTCGAGCTGAGCCCCTTCGGGCAAGGTGATCGTGCGCGCAAACCGGCCGTACGACCGCTCGCTGCGGTAGTAGTCCTTCTCCTTCCGCTGCTCTTCGTGCTTCCGTTCTCCTTCAATCGTCAGCATGCCTTCGACGAGATCGACCTTGACCTCCTCCTTCTTCAGGCCTGGCAGTTCGACACGCACGTGGAACGCACCCTCCTTCTCCTCGACTTCGACCGGCGGCACCCACTGCTCGTCACGGGACGCCATCGGCGCGAACGGCCAGTGGCTCCGCACACCGAACTCGTTGAACAACCGATCCATCTCTTCCGCGACGTACCTCGACACATCGAGCGCACGCCGCGCCGGAGCCTTGCTCTCGCCTGGAGGAATCATCAGCGTGGCCATCACAACCTCCTTTGCAATACTCAGATTCCCTGGGTGGCCCTGGACCGGCCGCCAGCCGCGACGAGCTCTGGCACCTCGATCGCCGGGTGCAACGCCACCTTCATCACGCCGTCTCGCTGGTGGCTGAAGAGGTCGAACGCCTCCTCGATGTCATCGAGCACGAAGCGATGCGTCAGGAGCGGGCCGAGGTCGATGCGCCCGTGTGCGACGAGCTCCATCAGCCGGCGCATCCGTTCCTTGCCGCCGGGACACAGCGTCGTGACGATGCGGGTGTCGCCCAGCCCCGCGTAGAAGGGCTCGTACGGGCGCGACGAGCTTGCCCGAATACACTCCGAGACTCGAAAGCGTGCCGCCGGGACGAATGGCGCGCAGCGCGTTCTCGAAGGTCTCCTGGCGGCCCAGCGCCTCGATCGCGACGTCGACGCCGCGGTTCGACGTGAGGCGCTTGATCGCGGCGACGGGATCCTGCTCCTCGTAGTTGATCACCACGTCGGCCCCGAAGCGCCTGGCCATCTCGAGGCGCGCCGGCACGGCGTCGACGCCGATGATGAGCCCCGCGCCCCGCAGCTTCGCGCCGAGCGTCGCGCAGAGGCCGATCGGGCCCTGCGCGAAGACCGCCACGGCGTCGCCGATCTTCACGTCGCCGCTCTCGGCGCCGCTGAGGCCGGTCGAGAAGATGTCGGCCAGCAGCACGACCTTCTCGTCGGTGAGCGTGTCCGGAATCGGCGCCAGGTTGGCGCGGGCATCGGGCACGAGCAGGTACTCCGCCCACGCGCCGTCGATCGTGTTGCCGAACTTCCAGCCGCCGAGCGGACCGCCACACTGCGAGTGCTTCGCGTTCAGGCAATAGAAGCACTGCCCGCAGGGCGTGATCGCCCCGACGAGGACTCTCTGGCCGACGTGATATTCGGGCTCGAGCCCGTCGCCGAGCGCGTCGATCACGCCGACCGGCTCATGTCCGAGCACCAGGCCCGGCCGGACCGGATACTCGCCCTTCACGATGTGCACGTCGGTGCCGCAGATCGTGGTCGTCGTGATGCGGATGACGGCCTGGCCGGCCCGGGGGACCGGCTTCGGACGCTCTTCGATTGCCAGCTTGCCAGGGCCCCGAAAGGCGACCGCCTTCATGGTTGCCATGGTTCCCTCCCCTGGATCCCCTCAGACTGTGGTCATCGCCACCCGCCGCTCCTGCGTCTGGTCCATGTCGGCCAGCGCGGGGCGGAAGGTGCGGTGCGGCACGACGAGCGCGGCGCACGCCGCACTCTTGAACACGCGGTCGGCCACGCTTCCGAGCAGGAATCTCCGCACCAGGCCGTGACCGTGCGAGCCGACGACGATGAGGTCGCAGGCGTGATCGTTGACGTACTGCAGGATCTCGTTGGCGGGCGTGCCCATCAGCACCGTCGAGGTCACGCGGCCGTCGAGCCGGCGATCGGCGAGGAGATGCTTCATCACGCGCTCCGCGTCCGAAATCCACACCTGACGCAGCTCGCCGAAGTCCATTCCCGCGCCCTCGACCATCCACGGCTGGGTCAGCGGATCCGGCACCACGTTCACGACATGGACCTCAGCGCCGGTGTCGCGGGCCAGGGACAAGGCGACGTCGAGCGCTTCGAGCGACGTCGCGCTGAAATCCGTGGCACAGAGAATTCGATGGAAGGCAGGCATCACAAACCTCCTGACGCCTGGCGATGCATCGGCCGTGCCGCGGGGTCGATCGCGAAAACCGGCGTGGCCAGCGCGATGTGTCAGCGACGCGACGCGCCGCGCTCGCGGAGAATTCCCCGTCCGCTGCGGGAAGGTCCGCACGCGTGACCAGGGGCCGGCGCGCAATCTCGACGGTCGGGGCGAAATCGAAAGGGGGCGCGCTGGCAGCGCTCTTGCCGTCATGACCGATGGAGCCCCACATGATCCAGATTCCCATCTTCTACGCGTCGAGCGAAGGCCAGACGGCGCGGATCGCCGAGCAGCTCGCGGTGCTGTTTCGCGAGAGCGGGTTCTCGAGCGCCGCCATCGACGTCACGTCGCCCCGGGCGGCCGTCTTCGACTGGACGCCGGTCAAAGCCGTGCTCGTGGGCGCCTCGCTGCACATCGGCAAGCACCAGGAAGCCGCTGCACGGTTCGTGCGCTCGCACGTCCAGCGGCTGAACGCGCATCCCTCGGCCTTCTTCTCGGTCAGCCTGAGTGCCGCCTCGAAGAATCCGGCGGAAGTGGAGACGGCGCGACGAATCGCACGAGACTTCTGCGTCGCCGCCGGCTGGACCCCCGATCGCATCGTCCCGGTCGCCGGGCGGCTGGCGTATTCGAAATATGGCTGGCTGACGCGCTGGATGATGCGGCGGATTGCGCGGAAGGAAGGCGGCCCGACCGACACGAGCCGCGATCACGAGCTGACGGACTGGACGGTCGTGTCGTCGCTCGCCGCCGACATCGTCAGGCAGACCGAGGCGCACCTGGCGTCGTGATGGTCAGCGCGCCGTCGCTTTACCCCACGCGACGGCGTACGACCGGGCGCCTGGCTCGAGGAATCGCGCCAGGCGCTCACCTTCTTCCTCGAGCGCCGCGCGCGCCGGCTTCGCGACCGTCGCAAACGGCACCAGCGTCAGCGTCGACGCCTGGCGTTTGGTCTCCGCCGTCCACGTGCCGGCGACCAGGCCGTCGATCATGAACGTGGCAGGCAAGAGCAGGTTCCGCGACGTCAGCCGCGAGCGGTAGGGCTCGGGCACGAAACGCGCCTTGTCGGTGTACGACAGCAGCAGGTTGTCGAACTCCGGCAGGAACCGCACGGGCACGTCGGCGTCCTCGCCGGGGCGCGGCGCCTTCGGCAGATCGAAGAGCTCACGCTTGCGATCGTCGCGCAACACCGTCAGCGTCGGCCGCAACGCCTCGAAGATCTCTTTCGCTGCCGGCAGCCCCGACCATGTCTTGAAGTCGTTGGCCGTCGCGGGGCCAAACGCCGCAAGATAACGCTTCGCCAGGACGTCGGGCCGCTCGACGGCATCGACCGGTTTCCCGATCCACGACTCAGCGACGGCGAAGCTCGATGTGGCCGCCCAGGCCCATGGCGAGCCGTCCGTCGGCGTCTGCAGCAACGGCAGGTGCATCCGGATGATGTAGGCGAGCGCCCGCTCGTCGAGGCTCTTCGCTCCGCTCTTGAGGTGATCGCGCAGCGCCGAGAACGTCGCGGGGCCCCGCATGAAGAACGCCCGGCCCTGCTTGACGATCGGCGGCACGTCGACGCCCTTCATGCGATCGCGGATCACCGAGAGCCCTTCGCTCAGCGCGGGCTGCAAGGTCTGGCGGAACGCGAGGTAGTCCTTCGCCGAGACCAGGTGAATCGTGCCGCGCATGAACGTGCCGCGGACGACGTCGCGGCGCTCGATGGCCTTCAGCAGGTCGTCGCGGGTGAACCCTTCGAGTCTGGTCCAGAGGCCCACAAAGGGCGGGCGCGGCCACTGCGCCTGCATGCCGGCGAGACGCTCGATGGCGGGCACCGGCTTCACGCGCTCGCGCGCGAGGAGCATCTGACGGGCCAGCGTCGCGCGGTTCAGCCCGCGCGCGCTGATGGTCGACTCGGGCATGAGCGCCGATGATAGCTGGGGGAAATAGGAAATAGGAAATAGGGAATAGGAAGAAATACAGAGCCCTCGTTCGAAGGACTCTGTCTTTCTTCCTATTCCCTATTCCCTATTCCCTATTTCGCTGTTCTATTTCCACCCACATGTCTTCGCAACGTGCGACATGACCGTTGCGGCGTCGCCCAGCTCGAAGTCCACTTGCACCGGGTCGGCGTTGTGCGGCGAGAACCCGAAGCGCAAATGATGGGCGGACGAGATCCGTCGCGCCAGCGCCGTGCCGTCGGGCGCAAACAGCGCGTCGTGTTCGGCGGAGTCAGGCCACCGCTCCTCAGACCCGGCTGCGTCGTCGAACGTCAAGCCGGACGCTGTGGAGCCCGTCGGTCGATTCCATCTTCGACGGGGTCTCGGTGTAGACGAAGACCTCCGTCTTGCGGTTCAGGCAGCGCACCACGAGCGAGGGCCTCACGTGCGTCGTCCAGACCCTGACCTGCTGGTCCGCTTCGAGCTCGTACGCGACGCTTCGCTTGTGATTCGCGATCCAGCGGTACTCGTCCTCGCGCGACCACTGGTGGGTGACCGCCGTGACAGCGGCCGTCGCCCCCGGCGCCGGTGACGTGGCTGCTGCACCATTCGCGACGGTTGAACTCACCGTGCCGGCCGACGGATGCGCGCCGAGGAACATGAACGTGCCAGCGGCGCCCGCGAGCAAGCGCGACGCTGACGAGCACGAGGCTCGCCACGCTCGACGGGCGCTGAGCCGGCTGCCCCTCAGGTGCGGGGGCAGCAGGCGTCTGGACAGACTCCGGCGACATCGGGGTCGTCATGCGAAAACTCCCGACCTGCGCGCCGCAAGCGTCGTGCCACGGCCGATCTCGCGTGCGAATCAGAATCCTCCGTGCATTTCCGCAAATTCGTCCCGCCGCGTGCGGCGTTCGCTCTGACAGAACTGACATGACGCGCACAGCTCTGCAGTCGCGACCTGTGCTGTCGCAGCCCGCCTTGAAATGTCCTCAGTCGGCCATGGACAATCGGCACGACGGATCGCCGGCCCGCCTTCGGTGCAGGCCGGTCGTTCGATCCCATTCGGTCGGGCGTTTTCGACATCAGCAAGGCCGTCGCATGCCAAAGCGAAAGAGCACGCACGTCGCGGCGAAGAAGACGCCACGCCCGGCCGCAACGCGGAAACGCCGCGCGCACGGGCTCAGGGCCCGCGGCGTCGACGCTGCCGTGGCTGCGCTCACCGTCCGGGTCCCACCGCTTCGAGCTCGAAGGGGAACGCGCCCAGACCTGGTCGCGCGAGCTGCAGCACGCCGCGATGCAGTGGACCTACATCGTCCGGAACCGCCAGCGGTGGCGGGGCCTGCCGCCGAGCGCGAAGGAGTCAGAGCGATCGCGCACGGAAGCTGCTCGTCGATCTCGGCCTGCGGGCCGCGGATCTCGACGCCATTGCCGGCGACGGCACGATCGAAGTCGTGGTGCCGTACGAGCGCGAAGAGGTCGGCTGGGAGGCGCGCATCTTCCCGTGGGAGTACGTCCTTGCCGCCGCCACGAGCGAGGCGCGTCGTGGACAAGCCTCACCGTGGTGCGCCGGCTGACGACGAAGGCGCGCGCGACACCTCCGCCGTCCGGACTGCGCGTGCTGTACGTCGAGAGCGCGCCAGGCGAGTTGCGTCAGGACTATACCTTCGAGACCGAGCGGACACTCGTCGAGACGAGCCTCAAGCCCAAGGCCTGGAAGGCGCTGCTCACGCCGACGCTGGAGCAGCTGCAGAAAGCCGCCGCGACGTTCAAGCCTGACGTCGTCCACCTCGCGGGGTTCGACACCACCAGGGGCTTACTGCTTCTCGGCGAAGATCACGATCCGAACGAAGGCGAGCCCGACGCCGCGGTTCCCGACGGCTACCTGCTGGCGAGCGAGTCGGGACGACCAGCGCCCGTGAGCGCGCTGGACCTGGCGCGCGCCCTCTGCCCTCGGAGCCATCGTCCGCAACTCGTGGCGATCAACCTGCAGAACTCCGCCGCGCGTGTCGCGCCGCTGCTCGTCGCGGAAGGCGCCGGCGCCGCCGTCGGCTTTCAGGACACCTTCGATGACGATTTGAGCGAGCTGTTCTTCGCGACGTTCTATCGCGAGCTGCGGCACGGGAAGTGGCACCTCGCCTCGGCGTTTGAAGCTGCCTGGTCGACCGTGCGCCAGCAGGGCACGGCGCTGCAGGGATCGGGCCTCGTGCTGTGGAGCGCCCAGCCGCTGCTCGAGAAGGCCGCCACCGCGACGGCGACCCCGAAGCCCGGGCTGCTGCTGCCGGGCGACGTGACGCCCGCCGAGGCGCGGCAGGTCGTCACGGTGGACATCCAGCCGCTCGAGGAGCTGAACTACTCGCTGCTCCACAACCAGCAGCCGCTCTTCGAGCGCTTCGCGATCTTCAACGGCAGCGCGGCGCGCAACAAGGTCGACCGCCTCGATGCCGTCGGGGACGTCGACGTCAGCGTCGAGCTGAGCGCGGGAACCGAGACGGCCTGCTACTCACGGCTGCTGACGCTCGACGGCACGAACGTCGATCTCAAGAAGGACATCCACGTGCCGCTGACGTCGGCGCTGCTGCGCTCGGTCGGCGAAGCGATCAACTCCACGATGACGATTCGCGTCTCGTGGGGCCAGGCGCTCTATCACGAGAGCCACAAGGTGCGGCTCCTGCCGGTGGACCAGTGGCGCGACAACGACCGCGACGGCCAGTGGCTGCCGTCATTCGTGCTGCCGCGCGATCCGGCGGTCGAGCGGCTGGTGGAAAAGGCGCAGCGCTACGTGCGCGTCCTCAGAGACGATCCGTCGGCAGGGTTCGAGGGCTATCAGGCCGTCGAGCCGCGCGCCGCGGATCCGACGGCCGAAGTCGATCGCCAGGTGCAGGCGATCTGGTCGACCATCGTCCACGAGCTCGACCTCGGCTACATCAACCCGCCGCCGACGTATTCCAACGCGCTCGATTCGCAGCGCCTTCGCACGCCGACCACGATCGAGCGCTGGCGGTCGGGCACCTGCATCGATCTGGCGCTGCTCCTCGCTTCGTGCCTGGAGCTCGTGGACATTTACCCGGTGATGTTCCTGCTGAACGATCACGCGTTCCCCGGCTACTGGCGCAACGACGCGTACCAGGAGGCGTTCATCGAGCTCAAGGACGAGGAGCCGGGGGACAGCGCCCACCGAAGACTCGCAGAAAACGAAAGTGCCGGGCGCGCAGCCGGCGCCGTGGTGGTTCCGCAAGACGGCCTACGACGAGATCGTCAAGCAGGTGCGGCTCGGACGCCTCGTGCCGCTCGAGAGCGTCTGGCTCACCGAGCACAGCGGCTTCTGGGACGCGGTCGACGGCGGCAAGGACAACCTGAAGTCGCGCAGCCGGTTCCACTCGATGCTCGACATCGCGCGCGCGCGCGACGAGAACGTGACGCCGCTGCCCATCGGAGGCGACGCATGACGGCCAGCGCCGGCACGCTCCTCGCAACGACCGCCTGCGGACGAATCTCGACGCGGCCGTGACCGCGTTCCGCCTGAGCGATCCCGAGCCGGACCACCCGATCCCGAGCAGCGCGCGCAAGCGCGCGTTCCGCGATCCGCGCGCGGGGAGCCAGCTGCGCGACTGTCTCGCTCGTGCAGGAAGACGACGTCCTGAAATGGGTGTACGACCCGCCCCCGACGAGCGCGCGGCGCGCGCGGCAGGCGCGCGCTCGCCGCGGCAGCCGACGAAGACGTCGTGCACAGCTTCCAGTTCCTCGAGGTGCCGCCGAACCAGGTCATCGAGGCGCTCGCGAAGCTGGACGACACGCTGACGCCGACGCGCGGGCTGCGACGCTGGACGAACGGCGCAGGCGTCGCGATCGCGAAGCCGCCGGCCGGACGGCTGCTGCTGCTCGTCCACGGCACGTTCAGCAAGGGCGAGATGTTCTTCGAGGAGCTGGCGGCGACGCCGGATGGCCAGGCGTTCCTCGCGACGGCCGAGCAGAAGTACGACGCCGTGCTGACGTTCGATCACCCGACGCTGTCGATGAGCCCGTGGCTGAACGCGCTGGACCTCTCGCGCGCGCTCGACGGCGCCGCCGGGCCGATTGACGTCATCTGCCACAGCCGCGGCGGCCTCGTGACGGCCTGGTGGCTCTTCCACGCGCGCCCGCCCGTGAAGCGCGTGGTCTTCGCCGGCTCGCCGCTCGAGGGCACGAGCCTGGCCGCGCCCGCGCGACTCAAGGCCGCCCTCGACCTCCTCGGGAATCTCGCGCGCGCCGTCGGCACGATGAGCTCCAGCGCGGCGACCGCGGTGCCGCTCCTCGCGGCGGCCGGCGGTCTCATGAAGATTCTCGGCGGGATGCTCTCGTTCGGCGCCGGCACGCCCGCTCGTGGACGCGGGCATCGCCGTCGTGCCAGGCCTGGCCAGCCAGTCGCGCGTCGCGAACAACTACGAGCTGCTGCGCCTCTTCGCCGATCAGTGGGCCAGGCCCCTCGCGTTGCACTCCGTGTCGTCGGACTACGCGCCGCCGGCGCCGGACGCCTGGTGGAAGTTCTGGCAGTACTTCCGCCAGATTCCCGGGCCGCATCGTCGACTGGGGCGCCGACGCGATCTTCGATGGGCCGAACGATCTCGTCGTCGACACCGCGTCCATGACGGAACTCGGCCGCCTGTCGATTCCCGCAGGCCGACGCCTGGTGTACGCGGCGGACAAGGGCGTCCATCACTGCGCGTACTTCCGTCAGCCGGACACGGTCCGGTTTCTGACGAGCGTGCTGGGCCTCTAAATCAGCAGACCGCAGGTCACTCGCGCGGGACGGCGGACGGCAGGCTCAAGCGGATCGTCGTGCCGTGCTCGAAGACGTCCGTCGACGTGCGCACTTCCACGCCGCCTCCATGCGCGACGAGGATGTCCTGCACGAGGGCGAGGCCGAGCCCGCCGCGATGCTGCTCGCTCGGCGTGCGGCGGAACAGGCGCGCCAGCGTCTCCGACGGAATCCCCGGGCCGTCGTCTTTCACTTCGATGACCACCTCGTTCGTCGCGTGATCGTACGCGGCATGCACGGTGATTGTGCCGCCCGGCATGAGGCGCGATCCCGAGCGGACGTACCGAAGCGCGTTGCCGGCCAGCGCCACCACGACCCAGGCCAGCTTCTCGGCGTCGACCGACACTGTCTGGGGAACCGAGGGATCGAACAGAATCCGCACCGACACATCGACGGCACGCGCCTGGTCCTTCACGACTTCGAGGGTGTGCGGAAGGAGCGCCCGCAGATCGGTCGGCCGCCGTCGCAGCGGAATCGCGTCGAGCGCCACCAGGTGGACCACCTGCCCGCCCTCGAGGGACAGTGACCGGCTCGCGGCGCTGAGGCCTGCCGTGACGATGTGGTTCGTGATGAGAAGCGCGGCATTCCGCAGTTCCGCCGGCACGTCACGACGATCGATCAGGCGCGAATCGATCCACTCTGCCGGCGCCCCGCCGAGCGAGGCGACGACCATGCCGTCCGGGTCGAGCACGAGATGCCAGTCCGACGCCATGTACCTCCCGGGCCAGCACGGCCCGGGTTAGTGTAGTCAGGAAACGCTCGATGGTGATGACATCCGACCGATGACGTCCGGATCGCCTGATATCGACGCCCTTGTCCTGGTGGACGACGGACGCCGCTGGCTGCGGTTGACGCGCCCGCACGCGGTGCTGGTGGCGGACTCGCCAGGCGACGTGCCGCGGCTGCTGCACGAGGTCGAGCAGCAGACCAGGGCACGTGGCTGCCATGCCGTCGGCTATCTTGACGTACGAGGCCGGCGCCGCGTACGGGCTGCGCGTCGGTCCGGCGGACAGCCGCCTGCCGCTCGCGGCGTTCGCGCTGTTTCCGTCCAGCATCGTCTCGACCACCAATCCGCCGGCGCGCAGCGAATCGCCCGCCGTCGGCCGCCCGAGGCCGACGTGGGATCGCGCGTCGTACGTCGAGCGCTTCGATCGGATCAAGCGGCACATCGCCGACGGCGACACGTATCAGGTCAACTGCACTTTCGCGCTCGAGGCGCCGTTCCACGGCGAAGCGCGCGCGCTGTTCGGCGCGCTCGTGCGGTCGCAGCGCGGCCGGTACGCGGCGTGGCTGCGCTTCGGTGACATCGCGATCTGCTCGGCGTCCCCCGAGCTCTTCGTCTCCCGCCGCGGGCACCGGCTGGTGTCGCGCCCGATGAAGGGCACGGCACGGCGCGGTCGCACCACGGCCGAGGACGCCGCTGCCGTGGAAACGCTGCGCCGATCCCGCAAGGAACGCGCCGAGAACGTGATGATCGTCGACATGGTGCGCAACGACCTCGGCCGGATCGCGCGAGTCGGATCGGTCGAGGTGCTGCGCCTCTTCGAGGCCGAGAAGTACCCGACCGTCTGGCAGATGACCTCGGAGGTCGCCTGCGACAGCACCGCCAGCCTCGGCGAGATCATGGCGGCGATGTTCCCCTCGGCGTCGATCACCGGAGCGCCGAAGGCGCGGACGATGGAGATCATCGCCGCGCTCGAGGATCGGCCGCGCGGGATCTACACCGGCACCATCGGCTACGTCGCCCCGAACGGCGACGCGACGTTCAACGTGGCGATCCGGACGGCGCTCGTCGACACGGCCCGGGAGTCGCTGACATTCGGCGTCGGCAGCGGAGTGGTCTGGGACTCCAATGGCGAGGCGGAATACGACGAGTGCCTGCTGAAGGGCGGCGTCCTCACCGCGATGGCGCCGGACTTCGAGTTGCTCGAGACGCTGGCCTGGGCGCCTGAGGGCGGATACGCGCGGCTCGACGGGCATCTGAAACGCCTCGCGCAGTCCGCCACCTACTTCGACATCGGGTATCAGGCTGCCGCCGCGCGCGCCGCGCTCGATCGTGCGGTCGCGGGCGCGACGGCACCTCAGCGCGTGCGGCTGCTCGTTTCGGAGGGCGGCGCCACCAGGGTCGAGAGCACACCGCTTGTGCCCGCCGTCGAGCCCGCGCGCGTCCGGCTCGCGCAGACGCCGATCGACTCATCCGACCGCTTCCTCTTCCACAAGACGACGCGGCGGGCCGTCTACGAGTCGCGCCTGGAGTCTGACGTGGACGACGTGCTGCTCTGGAACGAGCGCGGCGAGCTCACCGAGTCGACGATCGCCAACATCGTCGTCGAGCTCGACGGCGTCCTGGTGACGCCGCCGGTCGAGGCGGGCCTGCTCGCCGGCGTCGAGCGGGCGGACCTTCTGGACGCCGGCCGCGTCGTCGAGGGGACGGTGTCGGTGGACGACCTCGCGCGCGCGACCGGCCTGTGGCTGGTGAACTCCGTGCGCGGCTGGCGGCGCGCGGTGGTCGTCGAGCGCGCGGCTAGATCGGCCCGATAGCCCTCACGAAGGCCGTCGCAATCACGGCATAGCCCGCCGCGTTCGGATGGACGTCGGGCCCGCGCGGCGGCGGCGCGCCAATCCAGGTCCAGGTGAGCTCGAGGAAGGCGTTCAGCGGGACGTTGAATCCCGGCACGTTCGCGAAGTCGGTGATCTTGAACGCCCGTGCCACGTCGGCCACCCTGATCGCCCGCGTTGCTGCACAGGTTCTCGATGAGGGCGTTCAGCGAGACGGTATAGGCCAGCGAGAACTGGGCGAGCGCCTGCACCCTGGGCGCCCGGCAGCAGGACCGAGGCCGCGAGGAAGGGGTCGAAGTAGTTCGTCGCGACGATCGGCACGTTCGGACCCGCGGCCGCGCGCAGCTCCGACAGAATGTAAGGCAGGTTGTGGCCGACCGCGACCAGGCCTTGCTCCGGACAGCCGTTGATGATGGTGCCGTCGCGCCTGATGCAGCCGAGCACGTCGTCGCCGCCGATCGTGATCGTGACGAGGAGCACGCGATGCGTGTGCAGGAAGTCGACGGCCTGCGCGAGCTGGTTGCCGAGCGGATACGAGCACGTTCCCGCCGGCGATCATCGTCGTCGTCGATTCGCCGGAGCACCCGAGCTTGGCGACCTGCAGCAGCGGATGGGTCAGGCGATAGAACGAGTAGACGCCGTTGACGTATCCCTGGTTGGTGTCGACCAGCGTGCCATTCGGCAGCGGTTGAGTGCCGCGCCCGAGAGAATCGCCGAGCGCGAGGTAATACGGAAGACCTGGCGCGGCGTAGGCGCGGCCGCAGACCATGAAGCACAGCACCAACACAACGGCGGCGATCCGGCGCATCGAGTCCCTCCTGCTGGAATGGCGAGAGTATACACTTCGGCTCGCATGTTCTCGTCACGAGCCGTCATCCTCTCGTTACTTCTGCTGCTCGCCGGTGTGCCGGCCGGCGTCTCCCAGACGCCGGCGCCGCCTCTGCAGCATCCGCTCGATCCCGCCGGCGATCTGGTCCTCGATTCGAAGGGGCAGCCCGCGGAAGGATCGTTGCCCGTCGCGTTCGTCCGGTCGCCAGACAGTACTGGTCCGGACAGCGGCGGCCGGTACCTGGTCGTCGTCAACAGCGGGTACGGCGTGCAGTTCACCGGCCACGGCAATGGCGGACAGCAGCTGCTGCAGGTCATCGATCTGATGGCGCAGCCTGCGCCGATCGTCGTGCAGTCGGTGTACTTTCCTTCGCCCGAGAGCGTGAACGTCGGGCTGGTCTTCGGCACGAGGGCATCGACTGACGGATCGTGGCCGCTCTACGCGTCGGGCGGTTTCGGCAATCGGATCTGGACGCTGACATTCACGCCGGGCGCCGCGACGCCCATCACGCCCGCGCACGAGCCCGATAGCGGGCCGTTCAAGGCGCCGTTCATCGATCTGACGCCGCTCGGCCCACCTGCGCAGCCTGGATACAACGACGGACGGGCGCCGATCTATCCGACGGGGCTGGCGATCAGCGCGAACGGACGACAGCTCTACGTCGCCAACAATCTCGGCGACTCGGTGGGCATCGTCGACCTCGCCACCGGCGGCGTCCGCGGGATTCCACTGGCGGACCCTTCGAAGCCACGGCAGTTCATCTATCCGTACGACGTGCGCGCGATCGCGCGGCCGGGCAAAGCCGACAAGGTCTTCGTCTCGTGCTGGAACGACAGCACCGTGGCCGTCGTCGATCCGGCGCGCGGGAAGGTCGTCGCGCATATTCCAGTCGGCGCGCATCCCAACGCGATGCTGACCACGGGCGATGGCCGGCGGCTGCTCGTGGCGAGCGCGAACAGCGACACCGTGTCGGTGATCGACACCGCGTCCGATCGCGAGGTCGAGCGGATTGCGGTCGGGTTGAGTGCCGGCGAACGGCTCGGCGGCAGCGCGCAGGCGCTTGCGCTGAGCGACAACGAGCGCGCGCTCTTCGTGGCCGACGCGCAGACGGCCTCGGTTGCCGTCGTCCAGCTCGGCGCCGACAGCCTGGGCCCGGCCCGCGACGACTGGAACGACCGCGACGGTGACGCCGCGGAGAAGGGTGACGGCCGGAGCCGGGTGGCTGGCTACGTGCCTACGGCGCGCTACCCGTCGGCGCTGGCGGTCGTCGGCGGCGTGCTCTACTTCGGCAACGGAAAGGGCGAGCCGCCGGCTCGGCCGAACGCGCCGACGATCGCGTTCCCGCCGACGCACTCGCTTCGCGGCGCCTACAGCGCGTCGCTGATGCGCAGCAGCATTCGCCGCGTGGCCGTTCCGAACCGAAGCGCGCTCGCGGCGCTCACGACGCGCGTCCTCGCCGCCAATGGACTGACGGGCCCGCAGGTCGATCGCCTGTTCAGCGGGCCGTCACCGATCAGCCACGTCGTCTACATCATCAAGGAGAACCGGACGTACGATCAGTTGTTCGGCGATGTGCCCGCGGCCGGCGACGGCACGCCTGCGGACGGCGATCCGTCGCTCGCGATCTTCGGCAGCAGCGTCGTGGCGACGCGGCCAGGCGGCGCGCGCCAGGACATCACGCCGAACCATCGCGCGCTGGCGCTGCGATTCGGTCTGTTCGATCGCTTCTTCGTCAATTCGGAAGCCAGTCCCGACGGCCACAACTGGGCGACGGCGGCGTTTTCGACCGACTACGTCGACAAGAGCTTCCGCTGGAGCTACTCGGGTCGCGGCCGGACGTACGACTTCGAAGGCTTCAACCGGCTCCCCGATCTGGACGCGAAGAAGCTGCCCAACGGCTTGCGTCTACCGGCGACGGCCGCCGACCTCGCCGCGTTTCTGACCCGGTTCGTGCCCTACAAGAACGGGTGGCGCGATGCCGCCGAACCTGACTCGCTGTATCTCTGGGATGCGGCCGCGCGTGCCGGGCTCAGCTATCGCAACTACGGCGAGTTCATCGCCACGCTGTCCGCCGATGACGTCGCGGCGGTCAATGCGCGAACGGGCAAGCGCTATCCCGACATCTCGGCAACCGCCCTCGCCGTGCCGAGCAAGCTCGCGCTCGAGGGCCACTTCAACGCCGACTTCCGCGCCTTCGATCTCTGCGACGCCAGACGCCATCACGACGGCCAGCTATCAGGCGGCGCGAAGCACGCCCGGCCTCGACGCGCGTGATCGCACCGCAGCATGCCGACGCGCGATTCCGCGGCACGTCGCGCCTGAGCGTCTGGCTCGACGAGTTCAACGGCTTCGTTGCCGACCTCGCCGCCGGCAAGCCGGATCGCATGCCGGCGCTGTCGGTGATGCACCTGCCGAACGATCACACGGCCGGCATGTCGCGCGATTTCGCGACGCCGCAGTTCCTGGTCGCCGACAACGACTACGCGCTCGGCCGGCTGGTGCAGGCGATCTCGCACAGCCCGTACTGGAAGAACACCGCCGTGCTCGTCGTGGAAGACGACGCGCAGGACGGACCTGATCACGTGGACGCGCATCGCTCGCCGGTGCTGGTCATCAGCGCGTACAACAAGCCGGGCCAGCTCGTGCACGAGATCCACAACACCGTCTCGCTCATTCGGACGCTCGAGCTGCTGCTCGGCATCCCGCCGATGAACGTGCTCGATGCGTCAGCGGCGCCGATGAACGTCTTCAGAGATGAAGCGGACCTGACGCCGTTCGACGCGCAGCTGCCCACGGTCGCCGACGACAACCTCGTGCTGTCGGCGCCGCGCAGCGCGGAGGAGCGGCGCTGGATGGACCGCACGGCGAAGCTGGCGCTCGGCGCCCCCGACATGGCAAACCCGCGCGAGCTGAACGAAGCCATCTGGTTCGCCGCGAGAGGAGCGGCAGCCGATGCCCGAGCCCGCGCGGCTCGCGCTCGTGGACGCGATGCAGTCCACGCTGGACGAGGCCGGAGAAGAGGAAGCGCGCCGCCCGATCGATCTGGCGCTCCTTGCGCTGCACCAGCCGGCGGGACGGCGGTAATACAATCCGCGCATGACCGCTCCGCTCTCCCGCCGCGACTTCCTCCAGGTGGCAGCCGGCGCGGGAGCCGTGGTCTCGATGACGACGCCCTGGTCGCCGGCGGACGCGTCGCCTCGCGTGATCGGCGACGCGCCGCCTGGCGGCTGGTTCGATCAGCCGATGCGCTGGGTGCAGTTGACGCTGGTCGAGAACGACCCGGGGCGATTCGATCCGGCATTCTGGCTCGACTACTTCGGCCAGCTTCACGCCGATGCCGCCACGCTCAGCGCCGGCGGCATCGTCGCCTACTACCCCACCGACGTGCCGCTGCACCACCGGAGCCAGTGGCTCGGCGACAGCGATCCGTTCGGCGAGCTCGTGCGCGGCTGCCGCGCGCTCGGGATGCGGGTCCTCGCGCGCACCGACCCCCATGCGTGTCGAGACGACGTCCATGCCGCGCATCCGGACTGGATCTCCACGGCTCCCGACGGCGCGCCGAGGCGACACTGGGCCAACCCGTCGCTGTGGATTACCTGCGCGCTCGGTCCGTACAACTTCGACTTCATGGACGCGGTGCATCGCGAGATCGTCACCCGGTACCGCGTAGACGGCATCTTCGCGAACCGCTGGGCACCGCAGGGCGGCGACTGTTACTGCGTGCACTGCCGGGAGAATTTCCGGCGGGCGACCGGGCTGGAGCTTCCGGTATCGAGCGAGCCAGGCGCCCCGGGACGCCGTGAGTTCCTCGAATGGCGGAAGGCGCGCCTCACGGAGCTGTGGCAGCACTGGGACGCCACGGTGCGCGCCGCGAATCCAGAGGCGCGGTTCGTGCCGAACGGGCCTCCGGATTTCAAGACCGCCGGCGATCTCGCGGACATCCAGTTCGCGGACTACCAGGCACGACACGGCGTGATGCCGCCGTGGGCGAACGGCCGGCGGGCGAAGGAATACCGCTCCGTCATGGGGCCGAAACCCGTCGGCGGGATCTTCAGCGTCGGGGTCGAAGAGCCGTACCGCTGGAAGGACTCGGTGCAGAGCGAGCCTGAAGTGCAACTCTGGGTCGCGGAAGGCACGGCCAACGGCATGCGGCCCTGGGTCACGAAGTTCTCGGGCGTCCTCTACGATCGGCGCTGGCTGCCCGTCGTCCAGCGAATCTACCAGTGGCACTTCGAGCACGAGCGCTACCTGCGCAACGAGGCGCCGTTGGCCCGGGTGGCGCTCGTCTACTCGGAGCAGACAGCCGCGTATCACCATGGTGTCGCCGACGGCGATCGTCCCGAGGACCACGTGCTCGGGATGTATCACGCGCTCGTCGAAGCGCGGGTGCCGTTCGAGATGGTGCACGAAGCGCGGATGACGCCCGAGCGGCTCGCGCCGTTCCGGTTGCTGATCCTCGCGAATGCGGCGGCGCTGTCGTCGGCGCAGTGCGCGGCGATTCAGGCGTTCGTCGCCGGTGGCGGCAACGTGCTGGCGACCTTCGCGACGTCGCTCTTCGACGAGACGGGCGCCAGGCGCAAGGATTTCGGGCTCGCCGATCTGTTCGGCGTCTCGTTCACCGGACGCATCGACGGTCCGCTCAGGAACTCGTACCTGAGTCTTGATGCCGCGCCGGGAACCGGACGCCGGCACGAGGTGCTCGACGGCCTCGAGGGCACGCCGCGAATCATCAATGGCGTCTATCGGCTCGACGTCTCGCCAACGGCGGAGTTTCCGTCGCCCGTCACGCTGATCCCGTCGTATCCGGACTTGCCGATGGAGGACGTCTACCCGCGCGTGCCGCACACGACGACGCGCGAGTTGTACCTGCGGGAACTCGGCGGAAGCCGCGTCGCCTATGTGCCCTGGGACATCTCGCGTACGTTCTGGGACGTGCTGGCGCCCGACCACGGACGGCTGCTCGGAAATCTCGTGCGATGGACGGCCAACGAGCCCGCGCCAGTCGAGGTCGACGGTCCGGGCGTCGTGGACGTCGCGATCTGGCGGCAGCGAACGCTCGATCACCGTGCACCTGGTGAACTTGACGAACCCGATGATGTTCAAGGGGCCGCTGCGCGAGGTGCTGCCGATTGGCCCGCTTCGCGTGCGCGTGCGGATGCCGGGCGGCCTCGAGCCGCGCGCCGTGCGTCTGCTCACCGCAGGCGCCGGCGTCCCGGTCGATCAATCCGGCAACGTGCTGTCGGTCACCGTGCCGTCCGTCGGCGTCCATGAAGTGATCGCCATCGATATCTGAGAGAGTCGGATTCAGCATGTCGAGCATCGGACGACGGGAGTTTCTGGCGACCACAACGCTGGCGCTCACGGCGGGTGCCGTTGGCGCGGGCGCGGCACGACGCCGGCTGCTCTACGTGGCGGAGCCGGGAATCCGCAACTACGTCGACTACGGCGGCGTCGGCGTGCTCGTGTTCGACGTCGACGCGAACTATCGGTTCGTCCGTCGCATTCCGACCTGGGACGTGCCGCAGGGCCAGGAGCCCGAGAACGTCAAGGGCATCGCCGCAAGCGCGCGCACCGGCCGCCTCTACGTCACGACGCTGCGCCACGTCGCGTGCTTCGATCTCCTGTCGGATCGCCTGCTGTGGGACAAGCAGCCCGAGGGCGGCTGCGACCGCCTCGCGATCTCGCCCGATGGCCGGCAGCTGTTCGTGCCGTCGTTCGAGGGACCGCACTGGAACGTGCTCGACGCGGCGACGGGCGAGACGACGGCGAAGATCGTCACGAATTCCGGCGCGCACAACACGATCTATGCGGACGACGGCCGGCGCGTATATCTGGCGGGGATCCACTCGCCCCTGCTGTCGATTGCCGATCCGGCGTCGAACCAGGTCGTGAAGACGATCGGCCCGTTCTCGAACTCCATCCGTCCGTTCACCGTCAACGCGGCGCAGACACGCTGCTACGTCAACGTCAACGAGCTGTTGGGGTTCGAGGTCGGCAACCTCACGACCGGCGAAAAGCTGCATCGTGTCGTCGTGCAGGGCGTCTCGCCCGGGCTCGTCAAGCGGCACGGTTGTCCGAGCCACGGGATCGGGCTGACGCCGGACGAGCGCGAGCTGTGGGTGTGCGACGGACACAATCAGGCAGTGCACGTCTTCGACGCGACGGTCGATCCGCCGGCGCAGAAGTCGTCGATCGCGGTCCGCGATCAACCTGGCTGGATCTCGTTCAGCATCGACGGGCGGCGGGCGTATCCGTCCACGGGCGAGGTCTTCGACGTGAAGACGAAGAAGCGAGTGGCCGTCCTCACTGACGAGACCGGACGCGCCGTCGGCAGCGAGAAACTGCTCGAGGTCGTGTTCGACGGCCAGAGGGTGGCGCGAGTCGGCAACCAGTTCGGCGTCGGCGTGAAGTAGGGCGGGGCTTCAGCCCCGCCACTCATCAAATCCGCACGAAGATCTTCCGCCGGTACATCCAGAAGAGCACCAGCCAGAAGATGGCGAGCACGCTCGCGCCGAGCGAGCACGTGCTCGAAGGCCGGGCCGAGGATCGCAAACGGCGCCTCGCCGAGATGGCGGCGCAGCGCGCTGCCCACGAACGACTCGATCGTCCAGCTCATGACGTACACGGCGATGGAGTTCGATCCGATGACGACGAGCGGAAACATCCAGCGCGTCCACCCTCTCAGGTCGGTCACCGCGTAGATCGCGCTCAGGATCAGCACCACGAGCCCGCCGCTGTAGAGCGTGTAGGACGAGGTCCAGATCCGCTTGACGATCGGGCAGAGCCCGAGCCACTGAAGGACGAGGCCGGCGAGGGTCAACGCGATGCCGGCGAGCACGAGTCCCTGCAGCTTCTGGCGCGGGCTTCGCGATGTCCTGAGCCACTGCCCTGCCCAGAGGCCCAGGATCATCGTCGCCAGCGTCGGGATGAAGCTGAGCGTGGACCAGCCGCCTTCGTTGAATCGGAACGGCGACTCACGCGGGAAGAGGTTCAGGAACCAGACGTCGAACGCCCACGAGAGGTTCGAGTTCTTGTTGAAGTGCGCGAGGAATCCCGAGTAGAGATGCGGCCAGTCCGCCGGGACGCCGACGCTCGGGTAGTCGAAGTTCGCCGGCGGCAGCGGATAGAGGACGAACGCCGTCCAGAACGCGATGAGGATGACCGAGAACGCCAGCGCCTGCACGCGAACGGAGGCGAACGCCAGCAGGAACAGAAACGTGTAGCCGAGGCCGATCTGCGTGAGGGTGTCTTCGAAGGTCCAATACGTCTGGTGACTATCGAGCGACCGCAGGAAGATGCCGAGCGCCATCAGCGCGATGCTGCGCCAGATCGCGTGCCCGACCATGCGGCCGAACGGCTCGCCACGCGCCGTGCGGCTGCGCGATCGAGAACGGCAGCGCCGCGCCGACGAGAAACGAGAACGCGGGCTGAATCAGGTCGTGCAGCGAGCAGCCCTGCCACGGCACGTGCGTCGTGTTGTAGGCGACGATCGCCCAGAACGTGCTCTGCGGAAAGGCGTCGTGCAGCGTCCAGAGACGCATCATCTCCGCGAGCATCAGGAACATCACCAGCCCGCGGAACGCGTCGATCGCCGCGATTCGTCCCCTCACAACCCCCAAATCGGGGACTGTCCCCAACCCCCCTGCTCGTGTTCTGAAACGGCACACGGCTGTCAACTGGAGTTTCCGTTTTCAACCGCGCTCGAAGGCGGCTTCGGCCTTCAGGCTCTCCAGATCCCGATAGACCGTCGCCGTCGCGAGCGCCTTGCCTCCCTTCAGGAACGTGACGGTCGCGTCGTGGGCCTCGAGCGACCCGTCGACTGTCACCGAATCCCACCGCTCGGCATGTCCGACGTAGTTGATCGTGACGTCGTAGTGCTGGCTCCAGAAGAACGGCACGGCGTCGAACTTCTGCCGGCGGCCGAGGATGTTCCGCGCGGCGACCTGGCCCTGCCGCTCGGCGACGACCCAGTGCTCGACGCGAATGCGCTCGCCGCTGCGCGCATCCGGCCACCGCGCGACGTCGCCGGCCGCGAAGATGCCGGGGACGCTCGTCTCGAGATACTCGTTCACCAGGATGCCCTTCTCCTGCGCGAGGCCCGCCTGGTCTGCCAGCGTCGTCGCCGGACGCACGCCGACGCCGAGCACGAGGAAATCAGCGTCCACGCGTTTCGCCGCCGCTCAGCGTGACACGGCGTCCGTCCACGCGCGCGACGGTCTGCCCGAGATGGAACACCACGCCCTTGCTCTCGTGCAGCGACTGGATGAACCGTCCGACTTCGGCGCCCATCACGCGCTCGAGCGGGACCTTCTCCGGCGCCGACGACGTCGCACGTCGATCTCGCGCGTGCGCAGCGACGCTGCCACCTCGAGCCCGATGAAACTCGCGCCCACCACGACCACACGTTTTGCGTGCTGCTGCGCGCTCGATGATCCGCTTGCTGTCATCGAACGACCGCAGATAGTAGACCTGTCCGTCGGCCGCGCCAGGCACGGGCAGGCGCACGGGCTCGGCGCCCGTCGCGATGAGCAGCGCGCCGAACGGACGCTCGCCGCCGCCGATCGAGCGTGACCTTCTTCGCGCCGGTGTCGATTCCGGTGACCCGTGTCTCGAGCAGCAGCTCGATCCGCTGCTCGGCGTAGAACTCCGGCCCGCGCAGCGGAATCCAGTCTTCCTTCGCCGTGCCGGCCAGATAGTCCTTCGACAGGTTCGGCCGATCGACCGGTGACGCGGTGTCGGCGCTGATCATCGTGATCGGCCCCTCGTAGCCTTCGCGCCGCAGGACTTCAGCGGCCGCCAGACCGGCAGCCCCTCCGCCGACAATCACGACTGACGACGGCGCACCAGCGCCCACTTTCGGCGCCGCGGCCGTCGAATACTTCTCGCGCACGACGATGCGATCGCCGTCGCGCTCGACCTTCCAGCAGTCGATCGGATCGAGCGCCGGCGCGCGCTCGGGCGCTCCAGTCCGGAGGCTGAAACACGCGTGATGCCAGGGACACCGGACGGTGTCTCCCACGATCAGGCCGTCGGCAAGCGGCCCGTGATAGTGCGTGCAGTGCGCGCCGACCGCGAAGACGTCGCTGCCCGATCGCGCCACCAGCACCTCGTCGTCGCCCACGCGGCCGACGAGCATCCCGCCGTCGGCGAGCGTCGAGAGCGAGATGCCCTGCGTCAGATCCGGCCCGTCAGATTTCTTTGAGCTGCCCATCTGCGCATTCTGTCACCGGGATTATTGGATTGGTAGGACTTCAAGACGAAAAGACACCTGGATTCTGGGATTTCCGGGATTCACCAAATACGGCCGAGTAGACAAGCTAGTCGAAATCCCGAAAATCCCGAAATCCAGGTGTCTTTTCTGATTCTCGAAATCCTGCAACATCCGCGAATCACTTTGCCGTCGCAATCGCCGCATCCAATTCGCGCTGAATCGCCTCGCGATCGTCGAACATGACGAGGTTGATCGCGCCGTCGAGCTTCACGCCAATCTTTCCGACGACGCCATTCCAGAGATTGCGGAAAGCGGCGGCGTCAGGGCTCCCGAAGTACTGCTGCACCTCCGAGGCGCGTGCCGGATCGTCCGGCGGAAACGCCGCGCCTGCGCGATCCTTGAAGAGCGTGCTCAGCGCGCGCATCTGATCGCGCCACGCGGGATCGCCAATCTTCGGGCCGTTCGGATCGTCGGCCATCACGGTCGAGACGAACTGAATCATGCCTTGCGATCGGAGGATCGACGGCCCGGCCGGGCTGCTCAACATCTTCGCCATCGCCGCGGATTGCTCGCCTGGCGCCGTCCGGTCGATTTCGGATTGCAGCATCGCGGTGTAGTCGTCTGAGTCGCCGTACAGGTCGGCGATCCGATCGATCCGTCCCGTGATCACCGATCGCGCCTTCTCCCAGGCCGGGTTCGACGCGTTCCATTTCGCGCCGAGGGCCTTCGCGGACGGCGCGTTCTGAAGCATCTCGTCGATGTTCGGCCGCAACTTCTCCTGCGTGATGAGCCGCGCGACAAACAGCATGGGCTTCTTCACGGTCGCCGCGACGGCCCGGGCCGGCGTCTCGGCGGACAGGGACGCCGGAATCGACAGCAGAACCATCAGAGCGATCGAGACGAGCCGTGCGCGAGAGACACGCGGCATTACCCCTCCTGACAAGCGGTGGACGGACGTCGGAATGGACGTGCCGATTATGCCGGAGTCAGGACGTCCAGCGCGCCGGCCTCGAGCGAGAGCGCCACGGGGTGTCGGGGTCGATGTCGACGATGTGATCGTCCACGTGCAGGCGGTCCCAGCCGCGAATCGTCACCTCGCGCGCCGGCCGGGCCGTCAGGCCCGCCGGACCGGGGTCCTCGGCCTCGCGCGTGTGCAGGTACTCGCGAAGCGCGTCCCGGTCGGCCGGCGTCGCAGTCACGACGGAGAAGCGGCCGTCCGACGAGTCCACGTCCGATGCCAGCTCCAGTCGCGGCCCGATGGACCGGATGTTCAGGACCTCGACGAGGAGCAAGTGCTCGAAACGCGCGTCTCCGTCGACCGACACGCGGCAGCGGCAAGGCTGGAGGCCCTCGAGCGCGTCGCGGTATGCGCGCAGCGCGTCCGGAATTTTCCGGTGCACCGGCGCGGCATCGGCGCCCGGCCGGGACTCGTGCGCCGCGATGCCGGCGGCGATCAGCCCGCCGCCGACCGCCTCGAGGAATCTCGCCTCTCCGTCTGGAAGACGCACGCGGCCGAGATCCAGAGGACGCCGTCGCGCGGTGCGCCAGGTCGCCGCCACTTCGTCGGGTCCTCCATCGATGCCGAGACTGCGGGCCACGTTGTTGGCGGTCCCGAGCGGCATGACGCCAAGCGGCACTCCGCGCCCCGCGAGCGCGCGCGCAGCCGCCCCGACCGTGCCGTCGCCGCCCGCCGCGACGACGAGATCGGCAGGAACGTCGAGCAGCGATTCGGGACCATGATGCCGCTCGACGACGTGGACGAGCTTGTGGCCGGCGCCGGTCACCGCGCGTCGAAGCTCGCGCAAGGCCCACTCCATCGCCCGCCGCCTCGCTGTAAAACAGCACCACATCCATGAGCGTCCGTTCACATGCATGCAGGACTGAAGTCCTGCCCCACGATCCGCTGCAGGGCTAAGCCCTGCCCCACGGGCAGGATTCAAGAAGCTGGCCGTGGCTTTGCACCTGCGATCGGGCATGCGAATCCTCGTCTCGAACGACGACGGCGTGTATAGCCCAGGCATTCGTGCGCTGGCCGAGGTGGCCGCCGAATTCGGCGAGGTCCGCATCGTCGCGCCCGACGTAGAGCGCTCCGCGATGAGCTCGGCGATCACGGCGTCGCGACCGCTGTCGTACCGGCCCACCAGCATCGGTCCGTTCACGGCATTCCGCGTCAACGGCACGCCGGCAGACTGCGTCGCCATCGGCGTGTATCACTGGGAACACGTGGATGTCGTTTTGTCCGGCCTGAACATCGGCTTCAATCTCGGCAATTCGATCTGGCACTCGGGCACCGTGGCGGCGGCCAAGCAGGCAGCGCTCATCGGCGTGCGCGGCATCGCATTGAGTGCGCCGGCAGGCGCGGAGCCCGATTTCGAGCCCTTCAAGCCGTGGATTCGGCGCACGCTGCTCACGCTGCTGCCGGATGCCAGCCTGCCGCTCGTCAACGTGAACCTGCCCCGGCAGCCGCGCGGGCTCGTCTGGTCTCGTGTCTCCGTCCGTCGCTACGACGGTCGTGTTGTGCCGACCACCGATCCGTCCGGGCGCGATCTGTTCTGGTTCACCGTGACGCCAATCGACGGCGCTGAAGAAGGCACGGATCGCTGGGCTGTCGAGCAGGGGTGGGTGGCGCTCACGCCATTGCGGCTCGATCTGACCGACGAGCAGGAGCTCGCCGCCGTGCGCCGGCGCCTGCCGCTGGACGACGAGACCGCCACGGTCGTCTCGAGGCCGGCATCGCCAGAGACGGCGAGATCGGTGCGTGAAGACGAGGCCGCAGCCCCGGTCGTCCAGACGGTGCCAGTGGAAGCCGCGCCTGCGCGAGATGCGCTTGGCGGCGAGAAGCCGCGCTGAGGCTACGCCGCGGCGTGACGCTTCGTCGCGCGCTTGCGCGTGCGTGCCGACGCGCCCGACGCGCGCCGCGATTTCGGCGGCGCCTTTCGAGGACGCCAGGCTCTGACGAAGGCGCTCCATCAGGTCCACGACGTTCGAGTCGCGTTCGGGCTCTTCCGACACGAGGTGCGCCGTCTTCCCCTTCATGCGCGCCTTGATGATGCGCATCAGGTTCTCGCGATAGTCGTCCGTGTACTTCTCGGGCGTCCACTCGGCCGCGAGGCTGTTCACGAGCGTCTTCGCGAGATCCAGCTCCTTCTTGCGGACCGCCTTCGCGGACGGAAAGCCGAGCGTGCTCGCGTCGACGAGCTCGTCAGCGAACCGGAGCGTCGACAGCACGAGCGCCTCGCCGATCGCTTCGAGCGCGGCCAGATGCTGGACGTCGCGAAGCACGAACTTGGCGATGCCAATGCGCTGTGACGCGCGGATGGCCTCCCGCAGCAGCGCATAGGATGCGTCGCCGCCACGGCCCGGCGTCAGGTAGTACGGTTTGTCGAAGTAGCGATCGTCGATCGACTCGCCGCCGACGAAGTCCAGGATGTCGATGCGCCGGGTCTTCTCGAGCGCCGCGGCCGCGATGTCCTCTTTCGTGAGGACGACGAAGCGGCCCTTCTGGTACTCGTAGCCCTTCACGAGATCGTTCCACGCCACGGGCTTGCCGTCCTTCTGGCAGATCCGCTCGAAGCTGATCGGCGACTTGTCCTTCGCGTGCAGCATCCGGAATCGCGGCCGGCTGTCTCGCACGGCCGTGTGCACTTCGACGGGGATGTTGACGAGTCCAAACGACAGCGCTCCGGTCCAGATGGCTCGAGGCATGCCATCGGCCGGTGCAATTCAAACGCCAGACGTCCGGTTGGGCTTTGAAAAGAGGACGCCCGGGCGGCCAGGGATTCCGCCCGGACGTCATCACGGAGGAAGCGAATCCTACTTGCCGAGAATCTTCTTCACCTGTCCGGGCGGGAACAGCGGCCCCGGCAGGTTCTGCGGCACGACGGTGACGCCCGCGTCAGACTCTTTGACCGCGAAGGCGTAAATCTGGGTCGGAAGCCCGTTCGTGTAGCTGACGTTGAAACCGGTTCCGAGATCGGCATTCACTCCCGCGTAGATCGCTCCACCGGCGAACAGGTCGTTGTCGCTGACGACGTAGAGGACGTGGCGGCCGTCGGGGAGATCCGGCCCCCAGGCCATGCCCTCCATCTTTTCGGGAACCACGTCCTTGATCGTGTGGGTCGCGTCGACCTGATACGCCGGGTTCAGCATGTCGATGAACAGATGCTTCTTCACCGGCGTGAACGTGGCCGGCAAGGTGTCCTGATTCGCGACGTCGGTCGGCAGGGCTCCGCCGTTCAGCTCGTTCAGGTCGATGCGATAGATTGTCTTCTCGGCCGGCGTCGACTTGCCTGGCACTCCCTCCGGAGGAGCTCCGGTCGGCGTCGGAATATTGGTCTGGTTGTCGCGCTCGAGCACCAGGAACTCGTGGTCGTTGATGGCGAGCAGCTCGTTGACGCCGCGTCCCTTGCCGATGGCGTCGATGACGTACACGAATTCGTGCGTCTCGCCGGTCGTCAGGTTGAGCACGAAGATCCGGTTGTTGAGGCTCAACCGGCCAGGCGACTTGGCGCCTGTTTCGCCGGGCGCCTTGTCTGCGGCTCCTTTGTAATCCAGTCCGTTGTCCTGGATCAGCGCGTTCTGCATGATGCCGACCAGCCACTTGCCATCGGGTGTCAGCGACACGCCCTCCATGCCACGGTTCGCCTGACGGCCGACGGTGTTGTTGGTGTGATAGAGCTCCACCGACGCGGCGTCCGCGAGCGTGTCCACGTCACCCGCAGGGTTGTTGATCTGGTAGTAGTCCGGGACCGGATACCGCGTCTGCAGGTGTCCGTTGCGATCGAACTTGAAGAGGAACGGTCCGTATTCGTCGGAGACGATGAAGTTGCCGTCCGGCGTCGCGCGCACGCCCTCGGGATCGAGGCGCACGTAGTTCGGCGCGAACGAATAGGCATCGCCGAGGAGCGAGCGGTTGTGCTCGTCCTTCATGAACCGCGTGTCGAGCAGCGTGACCTTGACGTTGTTGGTCTTCGGCTGGGACTGGTCCACGGTGATGTGCAGGAAGTGGAACCGGTCGAGGTACGGCACGCTGGCGCGCCCGTTGAACGGGCCGCGATCCGGCACGGCCAGAAACACGTTGTCGTGACCCGTGTAGGTGATGCCAGAGCCCCAGCCGCCCAGAGTCGCCTGGTCGATGCACGGAAGCCCGGCGTCCGGATTCGGCGGCGTGTGGTCAGCGTCCGTCGCCGGGCAAATGGTCTTGCCGTTGAGGCCGGAAAGGTCCAGCGCATTTCCGGCGACCATGCCACGGCCGATGAATTCGATCCCCGGTTCGGCCGGGGGCGGCGGGACCGCGTGAAGAGGAAGAACCGCGCTGCCAATGAACAGGGCTGCAAGTAGTGCTGGTCGCCAGCGATGCGTCATGGATCGGCTCCGTGAGGGTCTGTGAGGAGTTGGGTGCGACGGCAGGCTATTGGCGCGGCGTGACGACATCGTGACGGCGACGTTAAAGCGGTGTCGCAAAGCCCGGCAGGCGCCCGGAATTCCGTGGTACGGTACCTGCTGGAGCCCGTCATGATTCCCCGCAGAGCGATCGCCCTCATTGCCGCACTCGCCTTTCTTTCTTTTTGTTTCCGTCCCTCGACGCTTCACGCGCAGTCCTCGCCGTCGCTGTCGGGCGCGTGGGTGCTGAACCCCGCGCTGACGCAGGGCCCACGCGAGGTGGGATTCAACACGTCGCTCGTTCCCGATCCCGCCACGGACCCGACGCACGGGCGCCGCGGAAGCTCACCCGGCGGCGACCGCATCGTCATCCCGCGGCCCGAGAGCGCCGACGATGCCACGAGGGTGACTCAGCTGACCGACGAGGTGCGACAGCCGTCGAAGCGCCTGACGATCGCGGACGTGACGTCGGAGATCGTCTTCACGGACGAGCAGGGACAGGTGCGAAGGTTCCACCCGACCGGCCAGGCCGAGCTGATCCAGATGGGCGAGATCCCGGTCACGGTGACGGCCGAGCGAACCGGCGCGCAGCTCACCGTGGTGTACGAAGTCGAGCGCGGACGGCAGCTTCGCTACGTCTATTCGCGGACCGCCAACCCGGACCAGCTCGTCGTCGACGTCGAGTTCGTCGGCAAGGGCGGCGGCGACAAGGTGCGCCACGTGTACGAACCGCCGTCGGCCACACCGCAGACGACGTCTGGCGCGCCGGCGACCGGGACCCCGGCCTCACATCCGGGCGACGAGTTCAAGAACCTGAAGACCATCGGCGTGGTGGTGGACGACCTCACCGCCCAGGCCACGTCGTGCGGGCTGACGCAGTCGGCGATCGAAACCGCAGTCGCGCGGCGATTCACCGACGCCGGCTTCACCGTCCACCGCTACCAGGATCAGTCGCCGTACGTCTTCGTGGAAGTCGCGACCACGAGCGTGGGCAACGGCCTCTGCGTGTCGCGCTACGACGTCACGCTCACGACGCACGCGATGACCACGCTGAGTTACCAGGAGACGCCGGTGCTCGCGGAGATCACGCTGCTGAGGGAGGGCGGGCTGACGGGCGGGAGCCCGGGCGTGCACGCCGAGAACGTGACGCACGGGCTGGTGCAGTACGTGGATCAGTTCATCGCGCGGATCCGGGACGCCAACAAGTAGCGTCCCGGTTCGCCGCGGCGCCGCTACTTCTTCTTCGGCGCGAACGCTTCCTTCACCTGCTTCTCGATCGACTTGTAGTGCTTCTCGAGCGTCTTCTGCTCCTCTTTCGTGAGGATCCGGAACGGCACGCGCACCAGGCTCTTCTCGAACTTGATGTTGAGCCAGTGCTGGCCGTACGTGATCCCGCCAGGAATCTTGAAGAACAGACGACCAAGACAACCGCGCTCGCTGCTGAGCTCGACGCTGTCCCATGCGGTCGCCGGCACTTCAAGGGGCGCGAAGAAACCGATGCGGCAGCCGCGGCTCACGCTCGGCGGGAAGTAGTTGATCGAGTCGCGAATCACTTTCGATCGCTCCTCGAGCGACCGCACGTTCGCGCTGCGATACTCCTCCATCGTCGGCGCGGCAGTGTCTTGCCGTCAGGCGTCTCGAGCGAGATGGCCTCACGCGTCAGCTTGTAGTCCGGGACTTTCTCGCGGACCGTCAAGCCGACCTCGAGCAGCATCCAGTCCTCGCCGACGGTCGAGTTGGCGAGGCGGTACCCGAGCACGGCGTAGCCTTCGTTGTTGTACGCGACTCGGATGTACTGACCTTCGAGCGTCATGATTTGCGAGACGCCCGATTCGGGAATCTTGACCTTCGGTGGCTCTTGCGATTGGGCGCCGATGCCGGCCGTCATCGCGGCCGTTACCAGCGCGACCGCAGCAAGGGCTGCGGTGTTCCTGCGTGTCATGGGACCTCCCACGGGGGTTGTGCTGGAGATCCTAGCTGATCCGCCCACGAGATGCCTGTGCGCAATCGGCAAGTATTCGCCGTCATACCGCGGCGCTAGACTGGGACCATGCGCCTGACGATCCTGCTCAGTGCGTGCATGAGCTGCGTGATGGTCGCTTCTGCGTCTATCGACGTCTCGGTCTATCAGGCGCCGCTCGACGCGCCGCCGGCGCGACGGGCGATGCCGTCAGGGTGCCGGCTGGTGCACACCAGCAAGCGCGTCAGCCTGACCGAATTGGACATGCAGGGACAAAAGGACCCGTATCGCGTCCAGCGGCGCGAGGCGGCCGCGGCCGGTGCCAACGCCCTGCTCGTGCTCTCGAAGCAGGTGATCTCGAGGCACGACTCCGACTGTCCCGGCGCCTCGCCAATCACCGACTGCCCTCCCGGCTTCGGCGCGTGGTTCGACGTGGTCTTCGAGAGCTACGCCTGCTCGGCCGACGCGCTGCAGAAACTTCGCCGGCGGATCGTCGCACGCGACTTCACGCACGCAAGATAGCAGCGGCAGCCGGCGAGTCAGGGCCTGACCGGCAGCACGAGATGCGACGGCATCGCCGGCGTGCAGTACACGCGCTGGGTCGCCCTGACGAAGTCGGACGCCTTCGCCGGATAGATGCTCGGCACGAAGCGCTGCGGATTGCGGTCGATCACCGGGAACCACGTGGACTGGACCTGCACCATCAGCCGGTGTCTCGCGCGGAAGACGTGATCGCGATCGCGCAGCGGGATCTTCCACTCCGTGGGAACGCCGGGCTCGAGCGGCGCCGGCGTCTCGTAGCTCTGGTTGTAGCGGCCGCGCCGGACTTCCATCGCCACCGGCAGTTCATAGCCGTTCAGCGAGCGCGCGTACTGTCCGGGCTGCGGGCCCTTCGTCGGCGTCCCACGCGTTCTTCTGCGCGTCCTCGGGAAAGACGTCGATCAGCTTCACGACGAAGTCCGAATCGGTGCCCGACGTCGACGCGAACAGATCGGCGGCCACTTCGCCGGTGATCGTCAGATCGTGCTCCAGCGGCGCGCTCACGAACGTGAGGACGTCGGGGCGACCGTCCACGAAGCGCTGGTCGGCCGCCTCCCACGTGCGCCAGTCGCCGGCCGGGTACGTCGGCGACACGGGCCGTTCGCGATACGGCACCGGGTTGGCCGGGATCGGAGACGTACTCGCGAAACAGCGGCGCCGCGGCCGACGGCGGATCGAACGACAGCCGGCCGTCGGAGTGAAAGTACAGATTGGTCGGCTTGACGCCCGATGGCGGCCACTCGGCGTAGGTCTGCCACCGATTCGCGCCCGACTGGAACGTCGTCGCGCGCCACGCCGGCTTCTCTCCGCGATCGTGGAGGTAGAAGCGGAAGAACGGCGCCTCGATCTGCTCGCGGAACTCTCGCGCGGTTTCGTGTCCGTCGAACGGAATCTCGCCGATGCGATCGCCCTTCGGGCTGCGCCATTGCCCGTGGTACCAGGGGCCCGCCACCATGAAGTTCGTGTGATCCGGGTCGTGCTCGGCGGCGTGGCGGAAGATCTGCCACGGGCCCCACGGATCCTCCTGGTCGAAGAACCCGGCGACGTTCAGGTTCGGCACCGTGGACGCATGCAGCTGCCGGATCCACGCCTCGCGTTTCCAGAACTCGTCGTAGTCGGGGTGCTCGACGATGTGGTTCCAGAACGGGATGGCGTCGTGCAGGAAGCGGGCGTTCAGCGCGGACAGCGGACCGGCGGCGAGATACCAGGAGAAGGTGTCGTAGACGTCGAAGTCGAAGTGCGTGTTCGTGTTCTTGTCCGCTTCCTCGAGCACCGCGTACTCGAACGCGTAGCTTTCGCGCAGCGCGCCGAAGTGATGCATGTCGTCGTTCATCCACCAGTCCACGGGCGCTGCCTGCTCGCTCATCGCCTTGAGTGCGGGATGCGGCTGCAGCAGGGCCATCGCCGTGGTCAACCCGTCGTACCGAGACGCCGTACATCCCGACCTTGCCGTTGTTGTTCGGCACGTTGTGCACCAGCCACTCGATGCTGTCGTAGGCGTCGGTCGTCTCGCTGGTCGCTTTCGGATCGCTGAGATCCGCCTGGAACGTGAGGCGGAAGGTGCCTTCGGACTTGAAGCGGCCGCGCAGGTTCTGGATGACGAAGACGTAGCCGTCATCCGCCAGTTCCTTGATGCTCGCCGGGACTTGCGCGAACGGCTGCGCGGGCACGCCGTACGGCGTCCGGCGGAACAGGATCGGCAGTGGGCCGGAGCTGTTCGTCGGCGTCAGGATGACGGTCTGCAGGCGCGCGCCGTCGCGCATGGGGATCATGACTTCCTGCAGGGTGAACGGGGCCGGCTCGCGCGCGGAACCGGTGGACGTCAACAGCACGAACGCGAGCAGCAGGAATCGGCGCATGAGTCTCCGGGGCCGATTATGCCGCGAGCAGTAGGGCGTCCCTTCAGGGCGCCGATTCTGGCTCGCCCCACTGGCAGGCAATCAGTCGAGCAGCGCGGCGAGCGCGGCTTTGTCGATCTGCGCCTGAACCTGCCGGAACAGATCCGGCTGGTACCGAATCGACCCAAGCACGATCAGCTGCACGCTGGTCCGCGGCTTCTTCGGATCGAACAGATCCGGGTTCGGCATCACGATGGCTCGCGTCTTTCTCGCGCCGACCTCTGCGAGCATCGAGGGACGCTTCGTCGGCGCGCCGTCGGGATCGAGTGCCGGCGACCTGCGCTGCGCGTCCGGCACGGCGGCCAGCTCGCCCTCGAGCGCCGAAAGACGAGCGACAAACTTCCCGATGGCTGCGGACTTCGCCGGGCTGTCGGGCATCTGCGCAAGCGACGCCTTGAACTCGTCGAGCGACTTCCTGGCCTGCGCGATTCGCAGCTCCAGGTACTGCTGTTCGGTCACCGCCGCGTAGATCGGCCTCGCGTCACGCGTCATGACGACGAAACGGTCCTCGGCGCTGTAGACAGGAAACCCGTCGAGCACGCCGGCCGGCTCGGGCGTGAACGTGAACCGTGCCTCCTCGTCCACGTGATAGCCGTGATTGCCGAGGACGATGTCGGGATCGTTCAGGTAGATGGTGAACGGCGCGCCTTCGGCGGACGACTCGGCCCGGTTCAACCTCGCGTTGAAGAAGTACGGATACGCGATGACGCCGAGCCGTGCCGTCAGCGGCCGGCCCGTCTCGTGCCCGGCGATGCCCCCGAGCGTCGTCCAGTCGAAGCCGTGCAGCGTCTGCATCGCCGACGTCGCGAGGAGAGCCTGACGGACCGCCTGAATCTTGCCGAGCATGACCTTCGACTCGGCGGCCGTCAGCGGCGGCGAGACAATCGTGGTCTGCGAGTGCGCCTTCTTTTCCTTCCCGGCGATGCTCTTGAACGCGCTGACGTCGGGAGGCTGCTGCGTGGCGTGGACGGCAATGGTCAGCGCCGCCACAGCAGCACGCGAGCGTGGGAGCGATTCGCGTCATCCGCGAGCCCTCGCGCCCATCATCGGGCGGTCGCCGATTTCGGACGTCCGGCGAAGCCAGCCGCCGTCCGGAGCGCGTCGGCGTCGAGCAACGCCCCGTCGAGCATGACGACTCGCGTCTGGCGCAGGTCGCCGATCCGCGTGGACGGATCGCCGTCGACGAGCGCGAGGTCAGCAGTCTTCCCGACCTTGATCGAGCCCGTGTGCGCGTCCTGGCCGACCAGACGCGCCGGGACGATGGTCGCCGCGGCCAGCGCATCGGCGGGCGTGAAGCCGGCCGAGACGTAGATCTCGAGCTCGTGAATCAGCTCGATGCCGGAGCCGTCCGTGCCCGCGACGATCGGCACGCCGGCCTGGTGCATCCGCCCGAGCAACGCGACCATCTTCGCCCAGCTGGCGCGGTAGTCCGCGCGCGTCAGATCCTTCGGCACCGCGAACCCGCCGCTCCTGAAGGAGCGCTCGGTCGTCGGCGGCATCGTGCCGACGAAAGGCGCGTAGGACGGCGACAGATCGCCGTTCTCCGGCACGTAGAGGCTCTCGAACGCGACCATCGTCGGGTCGCTGTAAATGTGCTTCGCCGCCATCGTGGAGACGATCGTCTTGAGCGCGGGGCCGTCGAGATCGACGTCTTTCGCGTAACGGCCGGGCCCTTCGAACCGCATGATCCCGTTGTCCACCGGCAGCACGCTGTCGGGCATCGCCTGCATCATGATCCAGTTGATGTGCGTGACCTCGTCGTAGCCGTCCTGGATCGCCTCCATGGTCCGGATCCCGGCGGGGATGTGGCCGTGCACGTGGAGCCCGAGCTTGTGCGCCTCGGCGATCGCGGCCGGCAGCCACGCCGGGTTCAGCGTGCCGTAGAACTTCACGCCGACGAAGCCGTTGGCCTTCGCCTTGTCCACGAGCGCGATCGCTTCGGCCTGGCTCGTCGCGACGTTGGCCACCTGCGCGGTGTACGGGCCCTTGCCGTCGATGAGCGACGACGGGTAGACGTGCGGGAACAGCAGCTCGCCCGCCGCGACTCGCGTTCGTCGATCCATGGTCCGCACGTCGTCGTTGCCCGGATCGCGGATGGACGTCACGCCCATCGACAGCTCCTGGACGCCGGTGTAGTCGTCGCCGACGTGCATGTGGCAGTCCCACAGGCCCGGCACGAGCGTCTTGCCGCTGCCGTCGATGACCTGCGCGCCTGGCGGCACGGTGACGGCGTCGCGCGGGCCGACCGCGACGATCGCGCCCTTGTCTACGACGACCGTCTGGTTCGCTACGAACTTCGGCGTTTCAGCGTCGAAGAGTCGAACGCCGACGAAGGCCACCGGGCCCTTCGGCGCGTTGAGCAGCGACTTCCTCAGCCCGGGCGCTTGCGCGGCGAGCGCCTTCGACTGCGCGTCTTCGATCTTCTTCTGCTCGCCGGCATAGGCTTCCGGCAGCCAGGCGATCCCGAAGCTCACGCCGAAGAAATGCTTGTCCGCATCGGACCAGATGGGCAGCGGCGAGGTGCTGAGGCCGGTGACGCCCCAGAGCGTGATCGTGCGCGCGGTCGCGCCGGTGCCGACCTGAAGTGTGGTGAGCTGCTCGGCGTGTGCCTTGCCGCCGGGCAGGAGCGAGAGCGTCCGATCCGGACGCGCGAGGAGCGCTTCGATCAACCACGCGTTGACGGCCATGGGACCGCCTTGCGCCACATAGAACGCCGGTGTCGCGTAGCCCGCACTGCCGGAATCGATGGGGCTCTTCCACCGCGCCGTTCCCGTGGCGATCGTGAAGGTCTCGCCGGCGTCGCCCTCAGGCGTGAAGCCGCGCACGGTGATCGCCGCCGGCATCCCGTCGGGGCCGGCCTTGCCGGTCGAGTCGAGCTCGAACACCTGGCCGCGCAGGTTCATGCTCTCCCGGCCCAGGTGGGTGCCGTCGGGCGCGTCCCACATCCACGACTCGCCGTGGCGGCCGCCGGTGGACTGGATGATGAAGTGGCGTGCGGTGGCAGGCGGCTTTGCGAGGTCTTGCACGGGCGTCTGCCCCGCGACGACGGACGTCAGCGCGGCGCACAGGGCCAGAACAATCACCTGACGGCGAGGGGAGGCGGCGGAGGTCATCCGCACAGTCTAACGTGAGGCAGCGGCGACACGCGCTCGCGCCGCGATGAGACCGACAACACGTGGGACGAAGCAGGGGCGGAATTCATCCGCCCAGTGCAGGCGCGGACTAACCGGCCAGCTTCGATGACGAGCCGCCGGGCTCCGAGCTGAGCTTCCGCGCCACGTCCGGGGCCGGGATGCTATGCGGGCATTCGCGCCTTGCGACCCGCTTCCGCGCCGGCGCCGTGCGGTCGCGGAGCATGTGTTCGCCTATGCCACGACGCATCCCGGTTGCGGGGCCAGCAGACTCCATCGGCAGCCGTATCAGGGCGGCCTCGAGCCGAGGTCGTCGCTCACCTGGAGCGGCAACCTCCGGGCATCGTGCCGGACGGAAAGCGCCACGGCCTCGTCGTCGCGGATGTCCGCGAGGGCGACCGCGACGCCGGCGGCTACCAGAAAGACCGCGATGGTTTCCTTCAGCATGGTCTTACCTTTCTTACCCTTGGCTACGTGGCTCAGCGCCGGGCCTTGAAGAACGCCACGATGAACAGGCATCCAAGGATCAAGTCGGGCCAGGCGGCCGAGGCGTCCGCGTTCGAAATGCGGCCGCGGGCGTAGAACACGAGCGTCGTGATGACGAAACCGAGCTTCTCGAGGATCGCGGGAATCATCACGGGCCGGAATCGCGCCGGGTCCGATCCGATCACGAAGAACGCGATCTGCCACGCCAGGGCAACCGCAAGGAAGCCGTAGAAGAAGTGCGGATAGGACGCCGGCGCCGCGTACTGCCGTCCGCTGATATCGACGAGGAAGAACAGGGGCGCCAGCACCACGACGCCCCACACGCCGGCCGCAATGAAAACGAAACGCGAGAATCTCATACTGATCCGGTCTCGTTCTGGTGCTCGTCGATCAATGGACATTTCGCCAGGTATTACGACAGCGCCGCGCTCGACAGCTCGAGCTAGTTGCCTGCGAGCTTCGGAATCCCGGCCGCGAACCAGACGCCGCTGCCGTTGGCTCGAATCAGCAACACCGGGCTCGCGCACTCCGACGGCACCGGGTCCAGCGTGTCCGAGATGGTGAAGTCGCCGTTCGGGTCGAGCGCGACGCTGCCGGTGTTGTGCTGGGTGAACGGCGCGGTGGGTTCGCAGATCAGGGTGGCGAAGACGCTGGCGTTGGCGTTCTGCCCGATGCTGTTTCCGGACGCCAGCAGGAGTCCCTTCCCCTTGACGCTGATGCCTCCGTCCGCGTCCACGACGGCCTTGAGATCCGCGATACGCCACGGACCCGCGGGCGAGACGCCACGTACGACGTTCAACTTGACGTTCGGGAGCGTGCCGTCCGCGTTTGGCGTTCCGGCGCCGCCCGTGACGGGGATGACGCCGATGCCCCCGTCGAACCTCGCGATGACGTCGCGCTCACGGGCGCTGGCCACCATCACCCCAGTCACCACGAGCATTGCTGCGATTGTTTCCTTCACCATTTCGTGCCTTCCTTCTTTTTGAACCCGGATGATTGCCACCCGCGCCTGCACAGCCCTGTCCGAAGGCCCGTAGGTCCTCGCTCCCAGGCTGCGGTAACGAGGCCAGTCTGGCCTGCCTCTGAGGTGCCAGACCACAGACAGCGCCCGCACGGCACCCGTACGACGCCCGTACGGGCGGGACATCCAGGCCGTGGCGTCTCGATTGCCATTCCTCCATCTGCGGATGACAATACGGGTCGCTAAACGGCAGCCGTAACGCAGCTGTAAAGTTCGGTCACGTGTGCCAGGCGACGGCCCTGATTCACTCCGAAGCTCCATGAACCCAACGCTCCGGGATCGTTCGGGGCCCAACTCAAGGCGCTCCGCGAAGCGGCGGGCTTCACGCAGGAAGAGCTCGCCACCATCGCCGGACTCTCGGTCCACGCGGTGAGCGCGCTGGAGCGTGGGCAGCGGCGCCGGCCGCAGGTGGACACGGTGCGGGCGCTGTCGGCCGCGCTCGACCTGGCCGGTCCGACCCGGGATCTCTCTTGACGACCGCCCGGACGCCGTCGCGGACTACGGGCCTCGACGAGCTCCGCAGTCTCTCGCTGCCGCTGGCACCGACGGCGCTTGTCGGCCGCGAGGACGACTTGAAAGTGCTCCGGCAGTGGCTGACGGATCGCTCGGCTCGCCTCATCACCCTCACTGGACCAGGCGGAGCGGGAAAGACCCGCCTCGCATTGGAACTCGCGCGCGAGATCGCGGCCGATGGCACGGCCCGTGTGGTGCTCGTGCCGCTGGCGGCCATCCGGGATACTGGCTCGTCGCGGCGGCGATTGCCGAGGCCCTGGGGCTCGTCGACACCCCGGCGGCGGATCTGCCGAGGCGGGTGAAGACCGCGTGGGACGGCACTCCGACGCTGCTCGTCCTCGACAACTTCGAGCAGGTCCTCGAGGCGGCGCCGCTCATCGCGGAGATCCTGTCGTCGGCAGCCTCTCTTCGCGTGCTGGTCACGAGCCGCGCCCCGCTCCACCTGCGAGGCGAACGAGAATACGCAGTGGGGTCCCTCGCCCTGGACACCCAAGTCGACGCACGGTCGCCTGGCGATCTCGTGCGCTCACCGGCCGTGCGGCTGTTCCTCGACCGCGTTCGCGACGTCGAACCCGACTTCCGCCTGACGTCCGCCAACGGCCCGACGGTCATGGCGATTTGCCAGCGGCTCGACGCGCTGCCGCTCGCGCTCGAGCTGGCGGCGCCGTGGCTGAAGGTGCTCTCGCCCGACGGGCTGCTCTCGCGCCTCGCGCACGATGCGCCGCTCTCCCCTGTCGGGCCGCGCGATCTTCCGGAACGGCAGCAGACGATGAACGCGACCATCGCGTGGAGCTATCAGCTGCTCGATGCGAACGAACGGCGCGTGTTCCGGCGACTCGGCGTGCTGCCCGGGCGTTTCTCCATAGACCTGGCAGCCGCCGTCGTGTCCGGTGCAAGCGCGTCGGGTTCAAAAGACGATGTGCTGAGGGCTGTCGCGGGACTGATCGACAAGAGCCTCCTCGTGCAGGCAGAAACGTCGGTCGCGTCGCGGCCCCTGTACCTCATGCTGGAAACGGTCCGGGCCTTCGCCGCGCTCGAGCTCGGCACGGCGGGCGAGCGCGACGCCGCGAGGGAGGGCCTGGCGCGCTATTGCCTGCGGGAAGCCGCCAGCGCCGCCGAAGGACTGGTGGGGCCTGCCCAGGCCGAGTGGCTGAACCGCGCGCGCGACGATCTGGACAACTACCGTCGCGCCCTGCAGTGGCTCATCGAGCAGCGTCGTCCCACGGACGCGATCGGTATCGCTTACCCGCTGTTCTTGTTCTGGGGAGTTCGCGGTCTCGGCCCCGAGGGGCTCGACTGGTACGAACGGGCGCTCGCCCTCGATCCGCCCTCGCCCGCCGCCGAATGCGCGCTGGTCGGCGCGGCCACGATGTGCTACACGCTGGGTCAGATGGACCGCGCTCGTGAGCTGGCCATGAAAGCTCTCGCGCGCGGTCGCGGTGCCGACAGCAGCGACTGGTTCTCGCAAGTCGCTGCTCATGCTCGGCCACGTCGAGCACGCCCAGGGCAATGAAGAGGCCGCCCGGGAACTGTTCGACAGAAGCCTGGTGGAGTCGCGGCGACTCGGAAGCGACTGGCGCATCGGGAACGCCCTGAGCGGTCTGGCATGGGTCGCGCTGGCCACCGGGAAACTCGAAGAAGCGGAGCGGCTGCTCGACGACACCGACGGTGTGCTGCGGGGGACCGGCCCGTGGTTCCAGTTGCTGCCGTTGTATCTCCGGGCGGTGCTCGCCGTCCGACGAGGGAATCCAGACGAGGCACTCGGGTTCGTTCGCGCGAGCCTCGTTCAGATCCGCGATCTGCATGACAAGTTCGCGTTCGTCTTCGCGCTCGTTCCACTCGGCTCGGCGGCCGTCCTCAAGGGCGACCACGCCTGGGCCGCGCGAATACTGGGTGCCGGGGACGCCGTCACAGAGCAGACCGGCGCGACGGCGACTGACGCGTCCGTGGCCGACCTCCGGAAAGCAGCGGAGGAGGAGGCCTGCGCACGCCTCGGTCCGGACCGCTGGGCTCGCGCCCGCGCCGCGGGGCGCGCGGCGTCCATCGATTCGCTGATTCACGACATCGACAGCCGCCGCGGCTGACAGACGAAGGAGGCTTGGGCGTGCGTATCGGCATCATCGGCGCGGGAATGATCGGGGCAACGATGGCGAAGCTGTGGGTCGACGCGGGCCATCACGTCATGGTCTCGTCGCGGCATCCAGACCAGCTGCAGTCGCTCGTGACGCGGCTGGGCGATCGCGCGTCGGCCGGCGACTCCGGCCGATGCCGTCAACTTCGGCGACGTCGTGATGCTGACGGTTCCTCTCGAGGCCGTGCCCGGTCTCGCCCATGACCTCGCGCCGGCGTTGCAGGGAAAGATCGTGCTGGATACCGGGAACGCCTACGAGCGCCGGGACGGCGCGGCGGCGCACGACGCGTCAGCCGCATCCGCAGGGCTCTGCGGGCTGGGCGGCGGCGATGTTCCCCGGCGCCCGCTGGGTGAAGGCGTTCAACACCGTGTACTTCAAGACGCTCGAGAGCGAGGCGCATCGGCCGGGTGACCGCGTCGGCATCCCGCTGGCGAGCGACGACGCGGACGCGATGGACCTGGCGGCCTCGCTCGCGCGGGACGCGGGCCTGGATCCCGTGATCGTCGGCCCTCTGGCGAGGGGCAAGGAGTTCGAGCCGGACACCCCTCCGTACAACACCGGCATGAGCGGACGCCAACTACGCGCGTTGTTTGGTGAGTAGATAAGCAGTGACCCGACGTCGACACCGCGCCGTAAGATGGGGGCTATGAAGGCCGGCGCTCCGCGGTCATTCGGCGCGCAACTCAAGGCGCTCCGCGAAGGGGCGGGATTCACGCAGGAGGAGCTCGCGACGATTGCCGGCCTGTCGGTCCATGCCGTCAGCGCGCTCGAGCGTGGGGAACGCCGGCGGCCGCACGTCGAGACCATGCGTGCGCTGTCGGCGGCTCTCGAGCTGACGGGCGCGATCCGTGACGCGTTCTTTGGAAGCGCGCGCTCGTCGACGCACGCCGCGGCGGTCGATGAGCTGACCGGCGTCTCGCTGCCCGTGCCTCCGACGCTCCTTCTCGGCCGCGATACGGAGGTGCGGACACTGCGCCAGTGGCTCGCGGATCCCGCCGCACGCCTCATCACGCTCATCGGCCCGGGAGGAGTCGGGAAGACGCGCCTGGCGCTGGAGCTTGCGCGCGCGATCGCAGACGCCGGCAAGACCCGCGTCGTGTTCGTGCCGTTGGCTGCCATTCGGGATCCGGCGTTCGTCGAGTCGGCAATCGCCGAGGCATTCGGGCTGGTGGACGTCACCGCGCGCGACTTGCCGAGGCGCGCCCGCGTCGCCTGCGAGAATCACTCCACGCTGTTGGTGCTCGACAACTTCGAGCACGTACTGAGCGCGGCGCCGCCAGTGGCGGATCTCCTGACGTCGGTCCCGTCGCTGCGGCTGCTCGTCACAAGCCGCGCCCCGCTTCGTGTGCGTGGGGAGCGGGAGTACGTCGTGGGACCTCTTGCACTGGAAGCGACCTCAGATGCGATGTCCGCGGCCGATCTGGCGGACGCTCCTGCGGTGAGACTGCTCGTGGAGCGAGTGCGAGACGTGCAGCCGGACTTTCGTCTGACGTCCGCGAACGGCCCGACCGTGGCCGCGATTTGTCGCCGGCTCGATGCGCTGCCGCTGGCGCTCGAACTGGCGGCTCCGTGGATCAAAGTGCTGACCGTCGAGGATCTGCTTCGTCGACTCACGCATGATGTGTTGCTCTCGACGGCCGGCCCGCGCGACCTCCCCCAACGCCAGCAGACGATGAACGCGACGGTCGCCTGGAGTTATCAGCTCCTGAGCCCGGACGAGCAGCGGGTCTTCCGCCGCCTCGGCGCGTTGCCGGGTCGTTTTTCGATCGACGCGGCCGCGGGGGTGCTTGCCGGTGGTAACGCGGCATCGGGCCGGAGCGAGCAGGTGCTCAGCGCGCTGGCCGACCTGATCGACAAGAGTCTTCTTCTACGATCCGAGACCTCAGTGGCGGCTCGTCCGCTGTACGAGATGCTCGAAACCGTGCGGGCGTACGCGGCACTCGAGCTCACGGCGTCCGGCGAGCGCGACGACGCCCTGGAGGCGCTGGCGCGCTATTGCGCCGGTGAAGCCCGGCATGCCGCCGAGGGGCTGGTCGGACTTGCGCAGGCCGAATGGCTGGACCGCGTGCGCGACGATCTCGAGAATTACCGCCGCGCGTTGAGGTGGCTCATCGAGCGCGGACGTGCCACCGAAGCGTCCGACATCGTCTGGGGTCTGAAGTACTTCTGGCTGATTCGGGGGTACGCCGCCGAAGGCCTCCAGTGGTGTCAGGAGATTCTGAATCTCCCTGCCCTTCCGCCCGCTGCCGAGTTGAAAGCACTCGAAGCGGCGGCTGTGCTCTGGTACACGCAGGGCGAACTCGAGCGAGCCCGCGCCGGGCTCAACCGTATCCTCAGTCTCGGCCACGCGCGGGACGTGCACATGGTGGTGGCCGAGGATCTGTCCGCGCGCGTCGAACATGCGCTGGGTAATTTGACGGCGGCTCGCGACGGGTTCAGTCGCGCTGTAGAGGGGTTCCAGTCGCTGGGGATTTCGTGGGGCATCGGGAATGCGCTGAGCGGGATGGCGTCAGTCGCTCTTGCCAGTGGCGACACCGACCAGGCGGAACGCCTGCTCGTTCAGGCCATGCCAGTGCTGAGACAGGCCGGTCCCTGGTTCCTGACGTGGGGATTGTATGTTCGCGCCATCGTCGCGGTGCGACGTGAGAACGCCGATGAGGCGATCGCGTTGATTCGTGAGAGCCTCACCTTGCATCAGGAATCTCCAGGACAAGTACGCGTTTGCATACGCGCTGGTGCCTCTTGTTGCCGCTGCGGTACTCAACGGCGATGACGCGTGGGCGGCGTGGATCCTCGGCGCCCGGGACGCCGTCTGCGAGCGCACGGGTGCCACGGTGGTTCTCAAACTGGTGAACGACCTGCAAGCACAGTCGGAACGAGACGTTCGTGCACGCCTTGGAGCGGATCGCTGGGCCGTCTGCGTACCAAGCGGGGCGTCGCACCTCGTTCGATGCGCTGCTGAAGCACATCGACCGCGTCCTGACTGAAGGATAGCGGTCCGCCCAGCGAGGCGGGATCGGCTCCTTCAGAATCTGGACATCGCCTTTTCCATGAGCTTCACGGCCGTGGCTGAAGTGCCTCCGCGCGGCTCGATGGTCACCAGAACGTCCTTCTTGACCGCCGACAGCCCCATGACGCTGTAGTGCGCCCTCTCCCACGCGGGATTGTTCTCCAGTTCATCTCCGACGACGAGAGACTCGATGCCCGCCTTCTGGTCGGCCGACAGCGGCATGTTTCGGATCATGCCCTTCGTGAAGCTGGCGGTCTCTTCGTTGTGCTGACGGAACTCGCTGAAGCCGCCCGTCCACTTGACCTGCATGACATAGCTTGGGGCGAGCGGGCGGTTACCGGCGACTCCGTCATACACGCACCGGTCATCGAGCACTCGAGGATTTGTCGCCAGCGCGCCGATGGCCGCTTCCGCGTCGGCGCGGGTCACGAGGGCGCCAGGGATCGGTCCGCGCCGGGCGTCGCGTGGCCTCGAACGCGGCAGCCGCCTTGACGTTCGCGAGGCCTCGAACATCGATCGGCTTGTCCAGGCGTTTGAGCGCTGCATCGGCAAGCGTCCCGGCGGCGGCGATAGTCGCCTTCAATCCCCAGACGTCGATCGTGGCCATCTGGTCGCCGCGCAGGGCGATGAAGGTACAGCACCCCATGACGCGCGCCTCATCCCACTCGCTGGCGAGGCCGCTGCCGTCCGCCAGGTGAATCGTCCCCTTCGTGGCCTGCTCCGCCATCGAGTGCATGCCTCCAGAGAGCGTGAAGATCCTCGCGGCGCCCTCCCACTCGACCTCGACCGTGATGCGATGGAGAGAAGAGTCCTCGTAGGCGCAGGCGGAGCCTTCAGAATCCGGAACGCCCTGGTCGCTCAGGAAAGGCGGTGTGCCAAGCGGGCCACCGAGGGCTGCCTCTACCTCACGAGGCTCGAGCAGCGAGCAGGCGTCCTTTGCGGAGAGGAATTGGCGAACGGGCGGTGGCGCACCGGACGACTCCTGCGTCAGCGGCGACGCCTGACTGCACCCTGTCGTCAATAGCGCCGCCAGCACGGCGCACGCGCTGCCTCGGGGTCAGGGATGACATCGCGGCTCACCTCCACGCGTCGGTTATGCGCGCGGCCTTCGTCGGTTGCGTTGGTTTCTATGGGTCGCGTGAGCCCGTAGCCCTTCGTCCGGAGCCCGGCCTCAGGAACCGAGAATCGCCGGATCAGCACGTCTTTGACCGCGGCGGTCCGCCGCGTCGAGAGATCGAGGTTGTAGTCCGCGGAGCCGATGTTGTCCGTGTGTCCTTCAATCGTGACGCGCCAGTCAGCGTGCTCTCGTAGCACGCCCGCAAGTGCTTCGAGGGCTGGAAGAGAGCGAGTCCAGCGACGCTTGCGCTTGCGGTGGTGAAATACACGCCGCTCAGTTCCGCACGACAACTGGTGCCGGTCAGCCCCTCGGCGACGACACCACGACTTCGGTTGGCGAGCGCGACCGGCCGTGTAATCCGCGTCACCACTTCGAAGGTCTCTCCCACCGCCCACTTGAGCGTCAGAGCGTTGCTCGGGTCGTCGAGCCACCAGAACTCCGGAACGATGTGACGGTTGCCGAACGTGAGGATCCCCGCGCGCGTGGACGGCAGGCACAGTGGTGCGCCGGCCGTCGAGCAGGACCGAGAACGGCTCCGTGCCCGTCCCGACACGAGTAAGAGCGCCGCGGTAGTAGTGACGCGAGGCGCTGAGCGCGGACAGGAGGACCGAGACGCCGGACGCGACGAGTGGCGCCCCCGTCGACGCCGGCTTCGCCGCGCCAACGAGTTGGCCGAGCGCTTCGAGCCCCGCGTCGGGCTCGTTGACGCCAAGGACGAAGCCCGTCGTACCCGACTCGTGAAGCGCTCGGACGACGGCTTCGGAGGTTCCCGCGAACGTCTGTCCCGGCACCATCGCCGAATCCGCGCTGCTGACGAGGACGCTCATTCGCGTGGCCGAGCGGAAGTCCTCGCGCCGGACCGTCCGTTCGATCCGGTGCGGCACGGCATCGAGAGCGCTGGCCGTCGCGGCATCACCCGGAGCGCTGAAGCTGAACGTGAATTGGATCCGATCGGCGTCGGCGGTCTCGATCGAATACACGACCTCCGTGTCGGCCACCGGCAGGGATCGGTCGCCGGCGACGAGCGCGCTATGAGAGGTCGTCGTGAAGACGAGATCCTGGGCGAGCGGCACAACGGCTGTCTGCTCCGCCGGAGCCAGAGGAAGCACTGTCACCACAGCGAGAACGATCAGCGTCCGGATCATCGCGGCGGAACGAACTGGAAACGGGCGTCATCCAGTTTCGGATTCACTTGCGGCTCGAACGTCGTCGTCAGGCGGCTGATGTGGCCCGGGAGCGTCGTCCACTCCTCGACGACCTTGCGAATCAGGAGCGACTCGGCGTCGATCCAGATCGTGACGTGATGGACGTTGATCTCGCGTCCCGTCCGGCCGTATGACTCGGACACCTTGCCACCGAGGCGAGAGCACGGCCGGCCCGCGATGACCTCGGAGCCTTCCAGCGCGGCGTCGGAGAAGTTGGTGAACGAGCTCGGCAGCGCTCCCCGGGCGTAGAGCAGCGACGGTATCTTCGAGGAGGCGTCGACCGTGTGCGTGCCCGCGGTGGTGAACGCGCCGATGTTGCTCGGGTTCGGGTAGTCGTCCTTGACGCCGGTCGTCTTCCACCAGGTATGAAACGCGTCCGGGTCGCCCCAGATGACGTAGCGATCGCCAAATTGATTTGCAAAGTCGAACCGGAACCTGCGCGGCACCCGGTTGAACGACGTCGTGAACGTATGGCGATCGCTGCTGGCCGTGCCGGACTCGTTGAGGACGACGCCGGTGTCGGTGTACGAGGCCAGTGCCGCGTACGCTGCTCGGGAGCGCTCGAGCAGATCATCGGCTGCCGAGAGCGTGGTGGCGCTCGAGGCCAGGACGAGGGCAGCGACGCCCGGCACTAGGGCCGTTACCAGCGAACGCATGATGTCTCTTCCTACTTCGGCTTGCCGTAGATGAAGCTGCCGGGAAGACCAAGGACGCCGTAGCCAGGCTTGAACGCGCCCGGGCCCGCCCGCACGCGACCGACCGAGCCGCCCACCGTGCCGGCATCCACCATTACCGTCTTGCCGGTCGAATCGAACAGCGTCAGCAACCCGCCATTCCCGTCTTCGGTGAGCGTCGCGACATTGGTGTCGCGGTCTCGGGCGATGCCGACTGCCCCGTACCGCTTGTCACTGCTCACCCACATGCGGGCCTTCAACACGCCTTCGCTCTGCACGTACGCGACGCCGGACCCGCTGACGCCGGCTGATTGGCCGATCGCCGCGGAGCCCTGGAATTTCAGGCGGTACGTCCCCCGTTCAGGATCCCGGCCCAACTCGGTCCTGCTGCCTCCGCTGGTGAGCACGACCCCGAGATGCTGGTCCTCTCGCACCGTGAACACGATCTGTGAGCCGTACGGGGTCGCATCGGCGCCGGGCTTCGCGACGCGAATGATGCCGCGACCGCGTCGAGCGCCATGAGGGTGATCGGGGCAAAGTCATGTCCGACGACGTGCACGTAGGTACCCACCTCGGTTTCGTTCGTGACGTCGAATGCCAGACGACCGCGCCGATCCACGACATCGAACGGCGCCGTCGTCGTGGCCAGCCGGTCCAGATGCGCCCCGTGCTCGAGCGCGTCCGCCTGATGCTCGAGGTCGGTGAGCTTGCGCTGCAATGCGGCAAGGCGATCGGGATCGGTGGCCGGCCCGGCGGAGTCGTTGCGGGCGCAAACAGGAAGATCCCCTTCTGCCTGCGGGGCAGACCGACGAGTCGGCCAGATGGAGGTGCGTCACCGGCGATGCACGCGTGGAACGCACCGTGAGCGTCCTGGGCGCGCGCGCTTGTGATCGTTCGGGCGGAGATGGCCGCAGCGAGACCGCCCGCCAGGAACGCGATCACGAGACCTCGTCGCGCCATCGCCACCTCACTGCTTCGGCTTGCCAGCGATGTAGCTGGCCGGAAGCCCGAGAAACCCGGTGCCCGGCTTGAACTGGTTCGGCCCTGCAGCGACCACGCCATAACCGTCTTTGCCGGCGATCGCCTCGACCATCTGGTCGCCCGCGGCATTGAAGATCCTGAACTGTCCGCCGCCGCTGTCGCTCCGCTCCAGGAAGCCAAGCACGGATCCAGGGCTTTGAACGACGACGCGCGGGCCAGCGGCGTTGTCGGCGATCATGACCGCCTTCGCCCCGTCTCGATCGCCGACAGAGACGCCGCCGCCGTCCTTCCCTTCGCCGATGGCGGCCACCACCTTGCCGTCCTCCTGGTTGACGTGGAGCACGTATCGATCGGAAACCTCCGGCGTGCGGCCGAATCGATCCGCTCGTGACCCTTCTCAGTCGCGATCAGGCCGGTGAACGTGTTCTGGACGCCGGCGATCAATTCGAATCGCTGCTTCAGCGAAAAAATCCCGAAGCTCGCGGTCCCGGCGAGGGCCTGCAGGCTCACCTTGACTTGCCTCTTGTTGTCGAAGACGGTCACGTCGACGAGCGACTCCGGCACCGAAAGCTTCTGCACCGTAAAAATCGGCTTCTCTCCGCTGTTCAGCACCGTGAACGGCTCGACGACCTTGCTCCCCAGCTCGCCGCGGCTGGCCGCATCTTCGAGCTCGGCAACACGTCGCTGGAGCGCGACGATCCGGACCTGCGAGGCCTTGTCGATCGCCGGTCCCTGGCCGTCTGCGGGCCGACGTCGAGCGCGAACGCCATCGCCTTCTGTCCGGCCGGGCACCCCTCGGCGCGCGATGCTCAGATTCCATCGGCGGCGACGCACGCGTGCGCCGCGGCGGATTGTGCGCCTGCGTCGGTCATCCTCATGGCCATGGCGACGGACAGGAATCCACAGGCGAAGGCGCCGAGCGACCTCGCTCGCATCACGGCACGCACGCGGGTCCGGCCGCGCATCCCATGAAGTAACTGCCCCGGCAGGCTGGAACGCGGCACGAGCGGAAAGCCCGCGCCGGGCCCCGTGAGCACTACCGGTACGGTTGTCCTTGACACCCATCTTCACCATCGTCGTGCCGTCGGGGCCGCCGATTGCGAGAAGACCGCCGCCGCTGGCGCCTTCGGTCAGCGAGAGCACAGCAGTGCCGTTCGGGTTGAAGACGTCCAGGTCGCCCTTGCCGTCGGTGACTCTCATCGACAGAGCCGGCTTCCCGTCGCGATTCTGGACGACGATCGCGCTGCTGCCCGCACGCGATTCGCCGATGCCCGCAACCAGCCTGCTTTCCGCGGTGAAGAATTCCCAGCCAGTGGCTTCCAGTGGCGCCGGACCCGAGGTCGGCACGAATGACGCCGTCTTTTTCGACGGTGAGGCCGGTCCTCGACGGAGATACCGCGACAGTGAATCGTTGTGACTCGTTGGCCGCCTGTGCGGTGATGGTGCCGCCTTCCGCCCTCGCGCGCATCGTGACCGCCGGCGCGCCGGTCGTCGGGTAATAGACGGTGGCCGCTCCCGGGCTGATGGCAAACAAGGGGTGATTGTCCTTGTCGACCACGGTGAAGAGCGGCGATTGCTGGAGTTCTTCGAACGCGGTCACATCGGCAACTGTCCGTCGCCCCCGTGCCCGGCTTGCTCGAACCGGAGCGCACCGGCGACGAAATTGGCCTTAGCGGGTACTCGCTTGTCCCGACGAGCCCCTCGCCCAGGACGCCACGTTATGACGGGACGTTCACGCCAGAATCTTTCCGATGGATCCTTCACCGGTAATACTCGGCCGGCTGCTGGGGCGCTGCGGAGGCCGACCGCCCTGCGCCGCTGCCGCGGCAGCGGTGGCCACGGTCGCCAGTCCCAGCATCGCGATCCTTGCCAGCGGGGTCATCGAATTACTTCGGGCATTCGCCGATGCGCTTGCCGGTCGTCGTCATCGTCGAGCCGCGCATCATCGGCATGCTGCCGCCCCCCGACGTGTTCTTCATGGTGACGACCGCGCGGTACGAGTCGGGCGACAGGATGGTGACGTCGCCGCTTATCTGCATCTTCATGGTGTCGGAGAGGACGCATTCCGCCGTGAATGTCATGCCGGTCCCGGTCGCCTTGGAGCTCTGCACCGTGCAGTTGTGGGACCGATTGTTCGCGACGAGCCGCTTCGACAGATCCTTGACGTCGTCAGCGGTGAGGCACGTGTTCCGGGTGTGTGGAGAAACTGGCGCTGCGCCAGGCAGCGCGGTTTCGGTGGTCGTCTGGTACAGGCCCGGTCGAAGTGGCGGCGTTTGGGCCCAGGCGGCAATCGACAGGGCGGCGGCGAAACCGAGGGCCGTGACGAACCGGACGCTGTCGCGCATGGGGCCTCCGTTGTCTTGCAGGGAGTCGAAGGCGCGTGCGATATTACCTGCCTGTTTTTCAGTCAGATCGATCTGACCGCTGCGAGTTGCCGCTCCCGCAGCGCTAGCTCTCCTGTTTCCTGCGGCTGGCCGATCGCAGTCACGGCCGGTGGACTCTCTCGCGCGCGCCCGAACGCTCGCGGC
>CAWBBN010000012.1:0-22147 GCA_963787035.1 Vicinamibacteria bacterium | reverse complement strand
CGCCTCGACGATCTTCCGCGACGTCGCGTCGTACTTGACCTTCTTCCCCGTCCGCTCCGCCTCGCGGCCCATGCAGCACACGATCGCGTGCGCCAGGCCCACGGCAATGGGCGCGTTCGGCTGCTTGCGCGTGCCGAGGCACTCGATCCAGTTCGCCACGTGCGGCCCGGCGTCGCCACGACCCGGCCGCGTCGGCCGGAATCGGCACCTGGAAATCCGCCGCGTCCGCCGGGCGCCTGTTGTTCGCCGGGCGGCTGATCCAGTCGCGCGAGTCGAGCGTGCGCTCCTTGCCGTAGAACACCTCGAAGTCGGCCTCGGGCCCCGACCCGAGCCGCGACGAGAACGTCAGGATCCACCCCTTCGGGAACTCGAAGATGTACTCCGCCGTGTCGCTGATCTCGCGGCCGTCCTTCCAGCTGAGGACGCCGCCCAGCGCGACCGCGGAGCTCGGGATCGGATCGTCCATGAACCACAGCGCGACGTCGATCATGTGGCTGCCGAGCAGCCCCACCAGCCCCGTCGTGTGCTCGTAGAAGAGCTGCCAGCAGCGATACTTCACCGGATCGAACGGCGCGTCCGGCAGGTACATCTGGTACTGCTGCCAGTCCACGTCCTCCGGCTTCACCATGTCCACGGGGCGCTTCCAGCTCGGGACGTTCCGGTTCCACGCCGTCTCGATCTTGCAGACGGGCCCGAGCGCGCCGGTCTTCACGTAGTCGAGCGCGGCCTGGAACTTCCGGCTGCTCCGCCGCTGCGTGCCCACCTGCACGATCCGGTCGGGCGCCGCCTTGACGACGTCGTGCGCCGCCCAGGCGTCCTCGAGCCGCGCGCAGAGGGGCTTCTCGACGTAGGCGTCCTTGCCCGCCTTCACGGTGTCGATGAGCACGGGGCAATGCGCGTGGTCGGGCGTCGTGATGATCACGGCGTCGAGGCCGGGCATCGCGAGCAGGTCGTGATACCGCGTGAACTCCTTCGGCCGCTGCCCGCCCTGCTTCTCGGCCAGCGCCGTCGCCATCTTGTCGCGCGCCATCGACCACACGTCGCACACGCCGACGACGTTCACCTTGCCCGCGCCGGCGGCCATCGCCTCGCTGAGGATGTAGGTGCCGCGGACGCCGCAGCCGATGATGCCGAGGTTGATCTTGTCGTTCGGAGACACGGCGCCGGCGCGGCCGGTGGTCAGGGCCGCGGCCGCCAGGCCCATCCCGGTGGCGAGGAAGTCTCGACGGGGAAGACGCGAGTCTGACATGGACGCCTCATGGATGAAGGTCGCGGCCTGATGGCACGCCCGGCGCGTCGGACGCCGCGAGGGCCCGCCGCTTCGACTCGCCGACAATGATACCCAGTTCGAGGATGGCCCGGCGTGAGGGGCGGCGGAGAGGCGTCCGCCGGGAGGAGATGCCGCGAGGCGCCGGAGCGCCTCGCGGGCTGCACGGGATCAGAACTCGTTCGTGCCGTCGATGCAGCCGGTGTACTTCGTGATCCCGGAGACGTAGCCGCGGTTCGCGGTGAACGCGGCGTTCGACCAGTTGCCCTGCACCTTCCAGATCGTGTTGTTCGAGAACGTCAGGGCGCTGGGGCCGAACGTCCACGCGCACTTGTCGGAGTTCTCGTAGCCCGTCTTGTCGAACCAGGCGTTGCCGTACGGGTCCGACTGGCGCTCCGACAACTCGTGCCCCGAGACGTTCGCCAGCGCCGAGAGGCCTTGAGAATGGCCCGTCTCGTGTGTCGACAGGATCGCAGCCCCTGTCGCCGTCGAGATTGAAGAAGAACGCGAAGTCGACAGGCGTGCCGTTCGCGCACGTGCCCGAGCTGTGGTACGCGCAATAGCCGACGTTGCCGCGCGGCGAGTCGACGTAGACCGGATAGTACGCGTGCCGCTTCACTCCGCTGCCGACGAAGTTGCAGACCTCGTTGAGGACGGTGATCGGCTGCACGTCTCCCGTCGGCGCCGCGTGCGTCGAGTCGATATACGGCGTGTCGGGATTCGGCTCCACGATCGGATCGCTCGTGTGCAACCCGGTTGACCCGGTGTACTCCGTGTTGGTGCTCAGGTAGGGCGAGCTGGCGCCCGCGTAGAACAGCGCGAGCCCGGAGATCTTGTCTCCGACGAACGCGGAGTCTGCCCACTTCGTGCCCCAGTAGATCGGGTGCACTTCCGTCACAAAGCTGGTGACGGTGCCGCCGGCATGGAAGAGCAACGGGTCGCTGCCGCCGTAGGACCCGGCGTTGCGGTCGGCCTGCCCCTTCGCGAGATGCTTCCCCAACTGGCGCAACTCGGGGCTCTTGTCAGGCCCGGTGTTTTTCGGCTTGTCGGACTGCGCCAGGACGATGCCCGCGGCACAGACGGCCACCAGGGCGACGCTTGCGATGACGACTCTCATGACACCGTCCCCTTCGAAGTGCCCGGAACGCCCACGACGAACGCCCCACGCCGGGCGGCTCGAACACCGCCCGGGTGGGACCGATCTTGCGAAGAGCTACTGGACGTGGCTGTAGCCGTCGATGCAGCCCGTACGTTCCGTGCCGCCCGACAGGTAGCCCTGGCCGGCGTTGTAGGCCGCGTTCGACCAGTTGCCCTGGATCTTCCAGGCGGTGTTGTTGCCGTGAAGACGATCGAGTTCGTGCCGAACGTCCACGCGCACTTGTCGGAGTTCTCGGCGCCCTGCTGGTCGTACCACGCGTTCAGCTGCGGGTCGGTCAGCATCTCCGACAGCTCGTGGCCCGAGACGTTGGCGATCGCCGTGAGGCCCTGGCTGTGGCCGTTCAGCGCGCCGCCCGGATCGCAGCCGGCATCGCCATCGAGGTTGAAGAAGAACGCGAACTGCACGGTCGGGCCGGTCTGCGTGCACTTGCCCGCGCTGTGCCACGCGCAATACCCGGCGTTGCCGCGCTTGGTGTCCACGTAGACCGGGTAGTAGCCGTTGGCCTTGACGTTGGCCGATCCGATGACCTTGCAGACCTCGGTCAGAATCGCGGACGGTGCTTCCACCGCCGACGGACTTGGTCGCGTAATCGGTGGCGAGCGGAAACACGCTCAGCGTGGTGTTCACGTGGGCGCCGCCGGTCTGCGTGTACTCCGAGTTGCTCCCGAGGTAGCCGCTGCCGCTCGCGCCCTGGTAGAACTTGATGATGTCGGCCTTGTCACCGATCGAGCCGGGCCACGTCGTGCCCCAGAAGATCGGATGAATCTCCGTCGTCGCCGCGCGTACCGGACCGCCGTGGTACGTCAGGTTGGGATTGCGCCTGCCGGCCTGGCCGCCCACCTTCGCCTGGCCCTTGGCCAGGTGCAGGCCCGCCTTCGGCGTCTCCGGAATCGTCTCGCTCTTGCTCGAATGATCCGACTGCGCCAACACCGGCGCGGCGCACAGGCTCGCCACGACCACCGCCGAAAACACCAGCCTCATGTAAGAGATCCTTTCGTGTGCCCCGGAGACCGTCCGGAGCGCACCGCAAACAATATCGGGCCACCGTTCATCCCAGTCAAGCGTGGGCTGGGCCCAAAGTGTCCGAAATGAGACGCTTGCGAAGACCGGGACCACAAAGCGTGAAACTCGGCGTGAACCCATGCGCAGAACGCGGGGATCGCGCGGATCTCCGCCCATGGCAGAATCGAACTTCCGTGATGGCGAGCGGTCCGTTCATGGCGACGCTGCGGCGGCACGCCAGCCCGATCCTCTGGACGCTCGTCGCCGCCGGCCTCGTCTTGCGCGCGCTGCTGGCGTTCTACAGTCCGACGCCGTTCGGCTACGTCTTCGACTACTACCACGAGGCGATCGAGCTCTTCTACGAGAAGGGCCGCCTTCCGGTCGCCGCCGACTGCTGGCAGTGCTATCACCCGCCGCTGTTCTACCTGCTCGGCCTTCCGTTCTACGCCGTGGGCGTGTGGCTCGGCGGCGCGCGGGACTCGGCGCCCGAGTGGGGCCTGCGCGCGCTGACGCTCCTCGCGGTGGCCGCCGGCGCGGTCGCGACGTACTCGAGCGCGCGACTCGTCCAGTTTCTCGCGCGCGATCGCGCGCTCACGGCGATCGGCGTCGCGCTCGTCCTGACGTTCCCGTGTCTCTTCATCTCCTCCTACGGCCCCGACGCCGACATCGTCGTCACGGCGGCGATGACCGCGTTCCTGCTCGCCTTCACGCGCTTTGCCGCCGAGCCGCGGCGTCAGACGTGGCAGAGCGCGATGTGGGTCGGCGCGCTGGCGGGGCTGGCGGCGTCGGCGAAGTACAGCGGGCTGATCGCGCTGGCGACGGCCGGCGTCGTGATGGGCCTGCGCGTGCTCTTCAGCCGCGATCGCCTGCGGACGCTCGCGTACGCCGCGATCATCGCCGGCGTCGCGATCGCGATCGCGTCGCCGAAGTACGTCGACAACTGGCGGCGCCACGGGACGCCGCTGTTCGCGAACGGATCGGCCGGCGACGCGTTCTCGTCGACGCGCGAGTACTACTGGGACGACTACGACTTCACGAGCTTCAGCATCACCGCGATCCTCGACACCAGCGGTCCCGCGGCGCCGAAGGGCGAGCTGACGGATCTGCCCGTCTATCACAGCGTCTGGACGACGCTCTACGGGCTCGCGTGGAGCGACCTGAGCTTCTTCTCGGTGCGCGGGCGCATCTCGGATCCCAACCCGCCGTATCCGGCCAAGGCCATCCCGCGCGCGGTCACCGCCGCGGTGCTCTATCTCGCGCTCGTGCCGACGGCGCTCAGCGCGATCGGGCTGCTCGTGACGGCGCGTCGCCGCGAGTACCTGCCGCTGCACGTGATGCTGGCGCTGACGATGAGCTCGTATCTCGCGTGGGTGGTGGCGCAGGACGCGTGGGCGTTGAAGACGAAATACATCATGTTCCTGTTGCCGGTGTTCGTCGCCTACGTGGTGGCCGGCGTCCGGTGGACGCTTCGACGACTGCCTCGGCCGTTGTCAGGCGCGGTCGTCATCGCGCTTGCGGCGCTCGTGCTGGCGTCGCATCTCTACCTGCTCGCGTTCGCGGTCGGGCACCTCTAGCGTCGCCGCGGCTGGGCTTTCGAATTTCGCCGGGCCGCGAAACGGATCGCGTAGTCTAAACCTCCGGAGGACGGGAGGACTCCACGCTGACGTTGAGCTGCAATCGCGAGCGCCTCCGCGTCGCGCGGCGCGCTCGCAGGGAGACGCACCATGGACATGCGACAGAAATACGACAAGGCGATTCAGGTAGCCAAGGGCCTGCGCATGCAGGGCTCGGCCGACGAGCAAAACGGCAAGCTGTATGTCACCGGCACCGTGAACTCCGAGGACGAGAAGAACCAGATCTGGAATGCGATCAAGACCGTGCCCGACTGGCAGACCGACATCATCGCGGACATCCGCGTGTCGGCCAGCGCCGCCGCTGCCGCGGAGGCCGAGACGAAACCGCCCGCATCGCAGACCTACACGGTCAAGCCCGGCGACTCGCTGAGCAAGATCGCGAAGGAGCACCTCGGCAACGGCAACCTCTACATGGAGATCTTCAACGCGAACAAGGACGTGCTGACGGATCCCGACAAGCTGAAGCCCGGGATGGTGCTGAAGCTGCCGGTGGCCGCCACCTAATCACGTGGGCGGTCGATCCCCGCACGGCACGAATCACTCCGCCTCGGGAGCGCCGGTCTCGGCGCTCCCGGGGATTGCCGTGTCGATTGCCCTGCTCGTCTCGATCGCTCCCTCCGCGCAGGAGATCGGCACTCGCCGTCACGACGCGCGCGCGCGCGACGACGCCCGGCGAGGTCGTGCGCCTCGATGTCCGTTCCAGCATCGATCTCGAGCGGCTTGGCGTGTCGGTGCCGTGGCATCCCGTCATCGCGTTCCGCACCGGGCCGCGCGAGTGGCGCGCGCTGGTCGGCATCGACCTGGACGTGGCGCCGGGCGAGTACGAGGCGAGGCTCGACGGCACGACCGCGGGCGGCGAGCATGTCTTCGCGTCCCAGGCGATTCACGTGGAGGCGAAGGAGTTTCCCACCCGCAACCTGCGCGTGGCGCCGCGGTTCGTCACGCCGCCTGCGAGCGCCCAGGCGCGGATCGAGCGCGAGCGAATGCTGCTCGGGCGCCTGTTCCGCGTGAACGCGCCGGAGGCGCGCTGGACCGAGCCGTTCGTCGTGCCGATCGCGGGCGCGGTGGTCTCGGGCTTTGGCGTCCGCAGCGTGTTCAACAACGAGCCGCGCGCGCCGCACGGCGGCGCCGACTTCGCGAGTCCCGAGGGCACGCCCGTCGCGGCGCCCGACGCAGGAGATGTGGTGCTGGCGACGGAGCTGTACTTCACGGGCAACACCGTGGTGATCGATCACGGCGTCGGCCTGCAGTCGCTGTTCGCGCACCTGTCGCGCACCGACGTGCGCGAAGGCGATCACGTCGCGCGCGGGCAGGTCCTCGGCGCGGTCGGCGCCACGGGACGCGCGACGGGTCCGCACCTGCACTGGACCGTCCGCCTGAACGGCGCGCGCGTCGACCCGCTGTCGCTGATCTACGCGCTCGAGGAGTAAACCGACAACTCCAGTTGACACCCGTGTTCCGGATCGGAACAACACCCCCCGACCGGGGACAGTCCCCCGTACGGTTTCGCTACAGAACAGGCGGAGAGCCACGGTCGCGAGGCTTATAATCGACCGCATCATGCGGCGTTCTCGTGCGCTTCTGACCGCGGTGCTCCTCGCGATGGTCGCGGCGACGGGCGCCTCGGCGCAGTCGCCCGCCGCGCCGTCCACGAACACGCCCGTCATCGCCATCGAGACCGAAGCCGGCACGATTCGCGTCGAGCTCGACCCGCAGCACGCGCCGGCCACCGTCGCGAACTTCCTGCGCTACGTGAACGAGCACTTCTTCGACGGCACCGCGTTCTACCGCGCGGTGACGCTCGACAACCAGCCGACCAACCCGATCAAGATCGAAGTGATTCAGGGCGGCGCCAACGACTCGAAGCAGACCTATCCGCCGATCGCGCTCGAGCGCACGTCCGTCACCCGCATCAAGCACACCGACGGGACGATCTCGATGGCGCGCAACGGCCCCGACACCGCGACGAGCGAGTTCTTCATCTGCATCGGGGATCAGCCGGCGCTCGACGAAGGCGGGCTGAGGAATCCGGACGGCCAGGGCTTCGCCGCGTTCGGCCACGTCGTGGCGGGGATGGACGTCGTGCGGCGCATCCAGCATGCGCCGGTGCAGGGCCAGATGCTGACGCCGCCCGTCGTCATCACGCGCATGTCGCGCGTGCAGTAGCCGTCAGACCGCGCCGCGGACCTCGCTCGGTCCAGGCCAGGGCCGCAGAATACGTTTCCGTGCAACGGACGTTCTCGCCCGTTGCACGGACGCGTGGCGCAGCGCGACTACTTCGGTGGCGCAGGAGCGGGCGCGGGTGGATGGTTCAGCCGCTCGAGGCCGAACTTCGCGCCCCCGTTGTTCGGATCGATCGAGAGCGCGCGCTCCAGCTCGGCCTTTCCGCCGGCGACGTCGCCGGATTGCGCGAGCGCGCCGCCAAGCGCGGCCGCCACGTCGGCGGACTGCGGGAAGAGCGCCTTGGTCTTCTTCAGCGCGGCCAGCGAGTCTTCGGGCTTCTTGTTGTCGCCGAGCGCCCGGGCCACGCGCAGCAGCGTCTGTTCGCGGAAGTCGTACAGGCCGGCCTCGGCGTACTTGGTCTTGAGGTCGGCGTACTGGTCGAACGCCGCGTCCACTCCCTTGCTGGTGGCCGTCGACGTCAGCTTGATCGCGAGCGGCTCGGGCGGTTCCTTCTGGCCGTGGTGACAGGTCTCGCACATCACCGTCGGCGGCTCCTCGCCTTCGCCGAGCTTGGTGAGATAGTCGCCGTTGATCGCGGCCACCATCTTCATCATCACGCGCGCCTTCTTCTTGTTCTCCTTGTCGTCGCTCGCGAAGTCAAACGGCGGCGTCCCGGCGGGCGGGTGGCGGGAGCCTCGACGTGACAGAAATCGCAGCGCACGCCGAGGGCTGACGTGAAGCGGAACATGACCTTGACCACTTCGGGGCGAGGCATGTCTTTCGGGAGCACCTGCAGGTTCTTCGGGGCCTCCGGCGGAGCCATCTGCGCGGCCGCCGGCGGCGCAGACGACAGGATCAGGACGAGGGGCGCGGCCGACCAGACGGCGCCGCGGACCAGAGATGACATACGCAGGGTTCCTCCGAGCCAGGGGTATAGGGCGACTGAAGTGTAGTGAATGAGAAGTGCGAAGTGCAAAGTGCGGAAGTGCAAAGTGGAAGCGGGCAGCCGACGTGCCGATACACACCTTTGTGAGTTCGCGAGCCCCCGTGCAGCCAGCCCTGCCGTTCGAGCCGCCGCTCGAACCCGGCGGCGTTCCGGGCGAAAATCCGGCCGACGAGCTGTCGTTCGACGCCGTCGCGTCGCTGCTGCTCCAGGAAGTCGTCCGCCGCACGGCGGTCATGGACGTGCGCGACGTTCGCCGGCCTCGTCGTAATCCCCGCCACGCGGCCTGAGGGTCGCCTCCGCAGGGCCGAACTTCAGTTCGGCCGCTCATGGCGCAACTGAAGTTGCGCCCTACGCCTGCGGCACTGCCGCACCGCAGCACCGCAGCACTGCCGCACTGCGCTAATATCCGCGGTCATGACGACCCGATCCCGTCGCAGCTTCATCAAGCGTTCCCTGGCCGGCGTCGCGGGCGCTGGACTGGCTTCATCATCGCCTGCCGCGGGCGCCCAGACGGCGGCCTCGAGCGGACGCGTCGCCGGCGCGAATCGCCGCGTGCGCATCGGCCTGGTCGGCTGCGGGGGCATGGGCACGGCCGACCTCCGCGACATGCTTCGCAACGGCGCGCAGCTCGTCGCGCTCTGCGACGTGGACGACGCGCAGACGGCGAAGGCGAAGGAGTTCGCGAGCCGCGAGTTCTCGCAGACGCCCGATCTCGTGACGCGGGACTTCCGTCGCGTGCTCGAGCGATCCGACATCGACGCGATCGTCGTCGCGACGCCCGATCACTGGCACGCGCTCGTCACCGTGATGGCCTGCGAGGCCGGCAAGGACGTCTACGTCGAGAAGCCGCTCTCCCTGTCGATCGGCGAAGGCCGCGTGATGGTCGACGTGGCCCGGCGCACGAATCGAGTCGTCCAGATGGGCACGCAGCAGCGCAGCGCGCCGCATTTCACCGACGCGGTCGACTACGTCCGCAGCGGGAAGCTCGGCAAGATCCGACTGGTCAAGACGTGGGCGTACCAGGACTGGATGGGCAACATCCCGCGCGTCCCTGACGGCGATCCGCCAGCCGGCGTGGACTACGACCTGTGGCTCGGGCCCGCGCCGAAGCGGCCGTTCAACAAGAACCGCTTCCACTTCAACTTCCGCTGGTACTACGACTACTCGGGCGGCCTCATGACCGACTGGGGCGCGCACATGATCGACATCGCCAACTGGGGCATGAACGTCACCGCGCCCGAAGGCGGCCGTCGTCGATCGGCGGCAAGTTCGGCTTCCCGGACGACGCGGAGGAGACGCCCGACACGCAGCAGGCGCTCTGGGAGTTCGACGGCTTCAGCATGATCTGGGAGCACGCCACGGCGATCGGCCAGGGCCCCTACATGCGCGACCACGGCGTCGCCTTCCACGGCAACAACGGCGTGCTCGTCGTGGACCGCGGCGGCTGGGAAGTGCTGGCGGAGACGGAAACGCCGTCAGGATCGCCCAAGCACTATCGGATGGCGGGCGAGCCGAGGCGCGGCACGGGCGGCACCGACTCGCACCTCGCGCACGTGAAGAACTTCCTCGAGTGCATGGACTCGCGCGCCCGTCCGCGGTCGGACGTCGAGATCGGGCACAACTCGATGATCGCGTGCCATCTCGGCAACATCGCGTATCGCCTCGGACCGGCGCGTCGCGTGGGACGTCGCCGGCGAGAAGATGATCGGCGACGCCGAGGCGCAGGCGCTCGTCACGCGGCCGTACCGCGCGCCGTGGGCGCTCAAGTCCTGACGGCGAGGCTACGGCTTGCGCCCGCGCGTGCCCGCGGCCCAGCCGTCCCACAGCCCGAACGTCTTCATCTGATCCGCCAGGTCGGTGCGATCCATCAGCGCCTGCACGTCCGCGTGCGTGTGGCGCGGCAGGCGCGTGCCGTCCTCGGCGAAGCCCCACACGAGGCCCCCGATGACGGCCGCGTTCAGGCGGAGCGTGCCCGTGTCGCACTGCTCGAGCTGATCGTTGGCGGCGTGATAGCTGGGGCCGTAGAGCGCGGGCGCCTGGTTCGCGATCAGATTGGGCACGCCCTCGAGCATGAAGTCGAAGTTGTCGGTGCCGACGACCGGCGCGTCCACCTGCGTGAACGGCCCGAGGCCCGCCTGCGGCGCGAGCAGCCGATCGACGATCGGCACGAGATCCGGACGCCCGTTCGTGAAGAAGCCGGTGATGCGGCCGCAGCCGATGTCCACGGCGCCGGCGACGACGTGGCGGTCGAGCTCGGCGGCGTGCGCCTGCACGTAGCCGAACGAGCCGCGCATGCCGAGCTCTTCGCCGTTCCACAGCACCAGGCGAATCGTCCGCGACGGCTTCAGGCCCAGCCGGACGATCTGCCGCGCGACGTCGATGAGCAGCGCGGCATTCGCGCCGTTGTCGAGCGTGCCGCCGCCGAGATCCCACGAGTCGAGGTGCGCGCCCATCAGCACGATCTCGTCGGGATGGCTCGTGCCGGGGATCTCCGCGACGACGTTCTCGGCGCTCGCGGTCGTCGAGGCGTCGGCGTCAATCCAGACCGTGAGCGTGAGCGACGCGCCGTGACGCAGCAGTCGCATCGCGCGCATCGCGGCCTCGCGCTCGATCGACGACCATGGGCTGCGCGATTGGCCGCGCCGACGGCGACGTTGTGGCGATACAGCAGCCCTGACGCGCGCGAGCTGACGTAGGCGACGCCCGCCGCGCCGGCCGCGCGTGCCCGCTGCTCGATGGCCGCTGTCTCGTTGTATTCGCGGAACAGGCCGTCGACGTCGGCCAGCAGGTCCTGCTCGACGAGCAGGAACGCGCCGCGGGCCGTCGCGCCGAGCCGCGTGAAGTCCGCCGCGGCGCCTCGCCCGGCGTCCACGAGCGGCGCCGACGTGCCGCCGGCCGGCGTGGAGATCGAAAACGGCATCGCCGCGATCCGCGGCGCGAACGAGAGCCCGTCGCCGCGCACTTCGGCGCGGGCGGATCGCTCGAGCCACTGATCGCCGACGGCGAAGCGCTCGCGGCGCGCCGCGACGCCGGCATCGGCCAGCCGCGCCATCGCCCAGTCCACCGCGCGGCGATTCGCGTCCGAGCCGGTGGGCCGCCCGCCCACGCGATCGCTCAGCGCCTCGAGATCGTCGGCGAGCGGCGTGGGCCCGAGCAGCGCCGCCACCAGCCGATCGCGCCCGGAATCGTCCGCCGCGCGCAGCCGGCCGATGGCCAGCAGACCCAGCACGCACCCCACCGCCACGCGCCCGCGATTCGACATGCACCCTCCGTCGCCGGCATCGGCCGGCTCGAGGGGGCGGATTATAATCGCGCCTTGAGCTTCGAGGAATTCCGCGCCTCGCTGTCGAACGCCGACGCCGCCGCCCGGCCTCACGCCGGCGCTGCGGGCGCTCTGGACCGACGGCCGCGGCGACTGGGAGGGCGCGCACCGCATCGCGCAGGACATCGAGGGCCCGACCGGCGCCTGGGTGCACGCGTACCTGCACCGCAAGGAAGGCGACGCCGGCAACGCCGGCTACTGGTATCGTCAAGCCGGGCGCCCGGCTGCGACGGGCACGCTCGACGACGAATGGGCCGCGATTGCCGCGGCGCTGGGAGATGCTCGAGGTCCGCGGGCCCTGGACTCGGTCGGTGGTTAGACCTGCCCTGATTCCTGTTCCTATTTCAGTTTTCAGTCACCATGGTTCTTTCCCGACGGCAATGGCTCGCGACTCTCGGCACGACGCTCGCGGGCGCTCGTGCGCTTCCGGGGCTCGGCAACGCGGTGCTGCTGGCCGCCTCGCCGGGGCCTCGCGCCGGGCACGTCTTCGTCTACGAGCCTGACCAGCACACGTGCTGCCTGCTCGGCGGCTACCAGGGCAAGGCGCCGCGCGACGAAGTGATCTGGCGCTGGAACGGATCGAGCTGGAAGATGCACGGCGCCGACGCCGGGTCGTCGCCGCTCGCGCGCGCGCTCGGCGCTGCGGTCTACGACGAGAAGCACCATCGGTTGACCTACTACGGCGGGCTGGTCATCGCCTACGGCAAGCCGAACGGCGAAGTGTGGACGCTCGACGGCAACAAGTGGGACACCAACCGCGAAGGCAGCCCCGGCCCGTGCGATCACCATGCCGCGGTCTACGACAGCAAGCGCGAGCGCATGGTGGTGTACGGCGGGCAGAACGGCGACCGCAGCTGGATGGTCAACACGTGGGAGTTCGACGGCAAGAAGTGGCACGCCATCCCGATGCCGCCGAACGTGCCGGGACCGGGCGCGCGCGCGCATCACGCGATGGCCTACGACGCCGCGCGCGGACGCACGGTGCTCTTCGGCGGCATCGGCGTCGACGGGCAGCACCGCGACGACACGTGGGAGTGGGACGGCACGCGCTGGACGCGCCTGGACGTCTCAGGGCCGTCGCCGCGGGCGCGCCACCGGATGGTGTTCGACGCCGCGCACGGCGTGTCGCTGCTCTTCGGCGGCGACACCGGCAACCCGTCGGCGGGCCAGTGGATCCTGTCGGACGAGACGTGGACGTGGAACGGCGCCGCCTGGCAGAAGCTGCAGCCGCCGGCGTCGCCCTCGGCGCGCATGGCGCACGCGCTCGCCTACGACGCGGGCCGCCGCAAGGTGCTGCTCTTCGGCGGCACCACGGCACAGGCCACCGTGGAAGAACTCTGGGAGTGGGACGGGCTTACGTGGAAGTCCATGGGTTCATAGGTCCATAGGTCCATAGGGGCATAGGGAAGCGCACTCCCCATGGACCCATGGACCCATGACCCATGGACCTCTTCTAGAGTCCGAAGAAGCTGAGCGGGGCGTTGTCCTCGAGCACCTTCTTGTGGGGCTCGACGAGCTGCTTGTTCTTCTCCGGGCCGCTCGGCCCCATCGGCAGTGTCGCCGGCGCCTGCTTGGCCGTGTCCATGTTCTTGCCGCTCTTCACGGCGTCGATCACCTCGGACACGTCGAAATCCATCACCGGCATCCCGATCGGCCAGATAGGCCTGCTTCCGCACCCACTTGTATTCGGAGAGCGAGAAGCTGTTCTGGTTCAGCGCGTCGACCTGCGCGCGCTTGGCCTCGACGTACATCGACGCCAGGTCGCGATAGGCGGCGACGACCTCGGGGAAATCGAGGGCCGTGTCCTGCTTCTTGTTGATCCGCTCGGACAGCGCCTTGTACTTGGCGTCGAGCTCCTTGTACCGGGTGCCGAGCGTCTGCTTCACGTGGTCCTGGACGGCCAGGAAGCGCGTGACCTGCGCCTGGGTCAGCTCGCCGCTGTCCGGCGGCGAGTACGGGGTGCTGTTGGTGACCCCCTTCTCGATATCAGGCACCTTCGCCAGATCGGCGAAGCCGGCGAAGGTCTCCTTGACCTTGTGGATGGCGTACCAGGAGCCGACGCCGACGGCGATGGCCACCACGACGAGAACGATTCCGCAGCCGATAGCAATTTTCTTCATGAGTAAGGCCGTTTCCGCGCGAGAGTATAGGTGAAGCTGGTCGGCAGGGTCCAGCTTGATCGACATCTCGCCGGCGGCCGCCCTCTCGCGCGGGCCCGTCGGCTACTGCTTGAGCACGGACTCGAAGAACGCGATCGCCCGCGGGTCGCCCGGTCTGACCCAGCCAGAACATCGCCTGCTTGCGCACCTCGGGGTCGCGATGCGTCTTCGCGAGCTCGATCAGCTTCGGCACGGCGTCGTCTTTCGGCAGCTGGCTGATCGCGAAGACCGCGCGCTTCCGCACCTCTGAATTCGGATCGTCGCTCGCCGCCTGACCGAGCGTGGCCACGGCGCGCTGGCCGGCCTTCTGCGCGAGCCAGAAGAGCGCCTGGCCGCGCACGCCCGAGCTCGCGTCGTGCTTCGCGAGATCGATCAGCGTGGGAATCCCCGACTCCCCTGTCAGCGTCAGGACGAACGTCAGGTGCTCGCGGAACGAGTCGTCTGCGTCCGAGCGCGCCAGCTTCGTGACCACGGCGGCGCCCGCCTCGCCGCGCGCGGCGCCGAGCCAGAACGCCGCGTCGCGGCGCAGCCACTTCGGATTCGACGGCTGGACGAACTGCCCGAGCGCGGTGTCCGCCGCGGCGTCGCGATGCAGCGCGATGGCCGCGATGCCGCGCTGCGCCGGGTCGCGATGGCGATCGCCGTGATCGCGATCGCCGCCGTCCGCGCGCGACCTGTTCGTGACGATGCCGGCGATCAACCGGACGCTCTCGGCCGGGACGACCGCGTCGAGCCAGTAGACCGTGCGGCTGCCCGCGTCCACGGTGCAGCGGGCATCCGAGAACGTCAGGCGATCGATCGCGCCCCTGGGTCCCGCGCACGAGGACGACCAGATCTTCGAGGTTGCCGCGAATCCCGTGGTCGCCGCGGAAATCGCCGTCGTCGTCGAGCACGCAGCGGCCTTCGCCGTCGTTCCAGTTGTTGCGATCGCCGGGACGAGACACGGCGGGCACGCGCCACGCCACCCACGCCGGGCCCTGATCGCGCGCGCAGCGACCGCGTCGACGGCCGGCCTGCAGGCCGCGCGAGGCGTCGCGGCGCTCGAGGCGTGCGCTGTGGACGGGCACGTCGGAGGCGGGCGTCGCCGACGGCGCCTGCACGTTCACGAACGGCGCCGCCGACATCGCTTCGGTCCACGTGCCGGTCGCGCCGACCAGCGGCACGAGCATGGCGTAGGCGCCGGCCCTGACGATTGCGCTGATGGTCATTTCAGGAGCTCCATCATGTAGTCGCCGGATTCCTTGGTGCCCATCACCGAGAGCTTCTCGACGGCGGCGCGCTTCAGCGACTGGTCCTGTTCGGTGCGCGCGATCTCGATCAGCGCCTTCGCGTTGCCCTGCACGAAGTAGGCGTCGAGCACCGCGCGCTTCACCGCCGGGTCCTTCTCGGTGGCGTAGATGTTCTTCAGCAGCGGCGCGCTGTTGGCCCCGGTGAGCCCGAGCTTCTGGATGGCGTCGCGCCGCAGGGCCGGATCCGTTTCCTTCGTGGCGAGCTCGCCCAGCTGATCGACGCCTCCCGAGATGAAGAGGCCGTTGATCACGGCACGCCGCACCGACGGGTCCTTCTCGGTCTGGTAGATCTTCCAGAGCTCTTCGCGGCCGCCCATCACGCCGAGCTGCTGGATGGCCTCGCGCCGCAGCTCCGGCGTCGTCTCCTTGGTGGCGACCTCGTAGACCTTCGACTTGTCGCCCGAGAGCATCAGCGCCTGGAGCACGGCCTTGCGCGCCTCCATGCTCTGGCTCGTCGAGTAGATGTCCACCAGCGTCTGCTGGCTCTCGGGGCCGCCGAAGAGCCCGAGGTTGCGGATCGCGTGCTTCTGGACGTCCGGGTTCGGGTTCGACTTCGCGATGTCGACGAGGACCTGGCGCGCCTCGGGCTTGCCGCTCTGCGCGAGGACGAACAGGGCGCGGTCCATCAGCTTCGGCGACGGCGAGCCGGCGAGCATGTTCTTGATGATCGGGATCGCCTTGTCGGGATCGGCGTTCATCAGGCCGCTCAGCGCGAGCAGCTTCAGCTCGTCGTCGCTGCCGGGGCCCGCGGACTCGACCTGCGGCGTCTGGCCGTTGGCCTGCCGGATTTCGACTTCGAGCGCCCGCGCGTCCTTCACCCACGCGCTCTTCGGGTATCCGGTCTTCAGCGAGGCGATCGACTTCAGCGCGTCCTCGCGCATCGACAGCTTGTTGTAGGCGTAGGCGCGCCAGTAGAGCGCCTCGTCGGCGCGCTCGCCCTTGAGCGCGACGACCTTCGTGAACGCCTGCTCCGCGCTTTGCCAGTCGCCCTTGTCGATGGACGCCCGTCCAGCCTTGTAGAGCGCCGCTTCGGTGTCCTGCGCCTCGTCTGCCGCCACCGCGACGACAGCGCGTTCGGACACCTGCGGCGCCGACGGTGAGCCCGCGGTGAGGAGCGCCGCGAGGAATGATGCGATCATGATGTCTTCTCTCCTGGATGAAGCAGGGTCTTCTGGCGGGCGCGCACGTCCGCGCCAGTCACCCGCAGCTTGAACACGAGGCTTCGATCCTCGATGCGCGATCGAAGCGTCTGGAATTCGTCGGCCGACAGCACGCTGGGGCTGTGGACGATGTCGAGCAGCACCGGTTCGAGCTCGTCGAGCACCTGCGAGAGCGCGAGCGAGGTCGCGCCGCGCGCGGACTGCCGATAGAGCCGGTTGGCGTCGAGCAGATCCCTGGCCCAGGCCTGCTCGGCCGAGATGTCCACGCGATCGCCGTCGCTGGCATTCACGATCTCGGTGAGCGTCCGTTCGGTGCGATCGAGGTGATCGCCGAGCGCGGCCAGCACGACACGCTCGCGGATGGCGCCTGCGTCCGGCGGCACCGCGCGCGCGACTGCTGCCGTCGGCGCGGTCTCGCGCGACAACCGGCCGGCGAGGAACGCGCCGGCGACGGCGACGAGCACCGCCGCGACCGCGAGCCACCCGCGCCACGCCGTCGAGCGCGGGGCCACCACGCGAGCGTCGTTCGAGCTTCGGCTCGAGGCGCGCCCACACGGCGGCGCCGTAGTCGTCGCCGCGCTCCGGCACCGGCTGCGCGCTGGCGGCTTCGAGCGTCTCCCGCAGCGCGGCCGCCTCGGCACGGCACGCCTCACACTGCTCGAGATGCGCCTGCACGGTCTCGCGCTCGGCCGGCTCGACGTCGTCGAGCACGAACGCGATGAGTTGGTCTTCGGCGACGTGCGTCATGGATCGGTCCTCATCACCGGGCCCAGCGCCCGGCGCATCTTCGCGACGGCGCGGAAGATGCTGTGTCTCGTCGCGGCCGGGTTCTGCCCGAGCGTCGCGCTGATCTCGTCGATCGACTGCTGCTCCAGGTGCCGCAGCGTGAAGGCCGCGCGTTCGAGCGGCGTCAACCCTTCGAGCACCGTGTCGATCCGTTCCCGAAGCTGCCTGCCGGCGGCCACGCGCTCCGGCCCCGGCGCCGGGCTCGCGAGGCGCGCGAGCAGCGGCTCGGTCTCGTCTTCGTCGGTCACGACGTGCCGCGGTCGCCGCCGAATCACGTCGATGGCGCAGTTGGCGGCGATGCGATGCAGCCAGGTGCCGAACCCGGACCGCGCCTCGAATTTCTTCAGCTCGGTGTAGGCGCGGATGAACGTGTCCTGCACCACGTCCTCGGCGTCGGCTTCGTTGCCGGTGATGCGGTAGGCCACGCGGAAGACGGCACGGCTGTGCCGCTCGACGAGCGTGCGAAATGCCTCCCGATTTCCGGCCCTCGCCTGGGCGAGGACGAATGCCTCAGCGTCCACGTTCAGAAGGTTAGACGGGGGGGATGGCGGATTGTTAGGTCCGTGGGTCTGTGGGTCCATGGGTCCATGGGTGAACGCCCGTGGGCCGCCCATGGACCTATGGACCTATGGACCTACAGACCTACAGACCTTGACCGCCGCGAGCACTTCGTCAGCGTGCGAGCCGACCGAGACCTTGTCCCAGCGCTTGGCGACCTTGCCGTCGCCGTCAATCAGGTAGGTGATGCGCGCGACGCCCATGTACTTCCGGCCGTACATGCTCTTCTCCTGCCACGCGCCGTATTTGTCGGCGACGGCGTGATCCTCGTCGGCGAGCAGCGGGAAGTTGAGGCCGTGCTTCTTCGCGAACTTCGCCTTGCTGTCCGTGTCGAGGACGCTCACGCCGAGCACGGTCGCCTTCACTTTCGAGAAATCCGGCAGCGCATCGCGGAAGCTGCACGCTTCGGTCGTGCATCCAGGCGTGTCGTCCTTCGGGTAGAAGTAGAGCACCAGCGGGCGCCCGGCGTAGTCCTTGAGGCTGTGCGTCTTGCCGTCCTGATCCTTCAGCGAGAACGCGGGCGCTTTCTTTCCTTCGTCAATCAAGCGGCACGTGCATTCCTCGCGGCACCCTTCAGCCTGCAGTCCGACAGCCCGCAGCCGTCTATCATCTCTCCCATGCCGACGCCCTCCCGCCGCCAATTCCTCCAGTCCCTCACCGCCGGCGCCGCGACGCTGCCGTGGCTCGCGCGACAGGCGTCCGCCGAGCCGGCGCACAAGTTCCCGGGCGTGCTCGGCCTGGAGCTCTACTCGCGTGCGTCACCTCATGGACAAGGACGTGCCCGGCACGCTGAAGCTCGTGCAGGACTGGGGCTTCACCGACGTCGAGGGCGGCAACTGGTACGGAGGCACGGCCGCCGAGTTCAAGACGCTGATTGGCAAGTACGGCATGCGGATGCAGAGCATGCTCACCGGCTACGAGAAGCTGCGCGACGATGCGGCGAGCGCGATCGCGGACGCGAAGGCCGTCGGCGCGTCGTATCTCGGGACGGCGTGGATCCCGCACAAGGGCGCGTTCACGCGCGAGGTCGCCGACGAAGCCGTCGCGAACTTCACGAAGTGGGCGAAGGCGCTGAAGGCGGAAGGGCTGCAGTTCCACTACCACGTGCACGGCTACGAGTTCCAGCCGAGCGCCGACGGCACGCTGCTCGACACGATCATCAAGAACACGCCGCCCGAGGTGCAGTTCCAGATGGACGTGTTCTGGGTGATGCGCGGCGGAGGCGATCCGGAGAAGCTGCTCACGACGTACCCGGGCCGCTTCGCGCTGATGCACATCAAGGACATCGCGAAGGGCACCGCGCTCGGCGATCCGACCGGCACCGCGCCCGACGAGACGAGCGTCGCGATCGGCGCGGGCCAGGTGAACTGGCCGTCGCTGCTCGCGCTGGCGCCGAAGGCCGGGCGTGAAGTTGTTCTACATCGAGGACGAGCATCCGCACGCCGAAGCGCAGATGCCGGAGTCGCTGAGATATCTGGCGACTGTCTGAGTCAGCGACCGACGATCGTCATTTGCCGCCGCGGCTCCCGAAGACGCTGTTGGCGATCAGCGCGGCGCCGAGAAGCGCGATGGCGCCGCCGACGCCCACTCCGATTTGCGGGATGTTCGCCGCGGCTCCCAACAGCAGCATCAGCGCCAGGCCCAGGCCCACAAAGCAGGATTCCCGCCGTGCGGTAGCGGTCGGCCCGGGTCGCCGGCGAGTGGACCTCGTCCACCGATCCGGTCGGCATGAGCTCGGGCGGCGGCGACAGGCCCTTCTCGATCAGCGCCACACGCTCCCTGATCTCCAGCTCGCGAAGCGTTCGGCGAGCCGAAATCCAATGCGCCATCAGTCCGAGCACGCCGACGAGCCCCACCAGCGGGAGCAGCGGCAAACAGCTAGTCGGTTCCACCCTGCACAAGTCCTCCGCGGAAGTGAGACAGGAGGATTAGACTGGGCGCTGCCGAGGATTGTTTCACCGCCGTGAAACAAATCCGCTCCGCGCCCCCTCTAATCCACTCGACATGCGATGACGGACCAGCCCGTCCGACGACGACCTGGTCGCTCGCGCGCGAGAGGGCGACGGGCAGGCGTTTGCCGGGCTGGTGGAACGCCATCACCGGCCGGTGTTCGGCCTGATCCTCAGGACCCTTGGCAACCGGGCGCGCGCCGAGGAGCTCACGCAGGAAGTGTTCCTGCGCGTCTACCGCGGCCTGAAGTATTTCCGGGGCCAGGCCAGGCTGTCGACGTGGATCTACCGGATCGCCGTGAATCTGTGCATCGAGGAGCGGGCGGCCCAGCGGCCCGAGGTTCCGCTCGACTTGCCGGAGGGGTGGGAGGGTCGGCCGATCGATCCGGGTGGCGGTCGACCAGGCATTCGGCGCGATCGAATTGAAGGACCGGCTTGGCCAAGGCGCTCGCACGGCTCACGCCGCGAGAGCGGATGCTCGTGACCGGCCACTACCTGCGAGACGTCCAGTACGAGGCGCTCGCCGAGGCCCTGGGCATGCCGTTGGGAACGGTGAAGACGCACCTGTTCCGGGCGAAGGCGAAGCTGCGGACACTGCTCGAAGAGGAACTATGAGGCGGGAACTTCCGCGCGGTTCACGGCGATGACCTGCGACGACGCTGACGTGTTGATCGAGGCGGTCGTCGCCGGCGAGCCCATCGAGAGCGAGCTCGAGGCCCACCTGCAGGGCTGCGCGCGATGCCGGCGCGCGCTGGCGGTCGCGCGCCAGATTGAGGCTGTTCTCGCCGCGCAATCCGCACCTGCGGTGCGACCGGAGCTCCTCGCGGGGGCGCTCACGCGCATTCGTCGTGAACGCTGGCGGGCGGAGCAGTCGTTCGACCTGGCCTTCAACGTCGTCGTGTCGTTGGCGGTGGTCTGCGTGCTTGGCGCCGTCGGAGTGACGCTGGCGGACTTCGGCTTCGGCGCGCACATCGGGGAGGCGATGGCGCTCGTCGTCGATCGCGCCAGGCCGGCGCTGCCGGCGTACGGTCTCGCGACGGGCCTGCTGGCCATGACGCTCGGCGTCTGGTGGTGGGCCGAGCGCGGTTTCGAGCTCTAGCGAAGGACCCAGACCGCGTCAGCTCCCAGAGGACCCTACAATAAGCTCCCGCTTGAGGACCCTGGAGCGCGAGTCCCCGACCATCGAGCTGCGCCCGTTCCTGAAGTGGGCCGGCGGCAAACGCCAGCTGCTGCCGGCGCTGCGCCGGTTCTACCCTGAGCAGTTCGGCCGCTACTTCGAGCCCTTCGTCGGCAGCGGCGCCGTCTTCTTCGATCTCACAGGGTCCGGCCGTCTCGACGGACACCGCGTCTACCTGACGGACAGCAACACCGACCTGGTCGGATGCTACGAGGCCGTCCGCGATCACCCGGCTGAACTGCTCGCGCAGCTGGAGCGCCTCGCGCGGGGACACGCCGCTGATTCGCACGAGCATTTCTACCGGATCCGCGAGCGCTTCAATCGCGCGCGCGCGCGCCGCACCGGCGGCTACCCGCCGGCGCTGGCCGCCATGCTGATGTACCTGAACCGCACGGCATTCAACGGCCTCTTCAGGCTGAACGCCTCCGGCGGATTCAACGTGCCCGTCGGCCGCTACACGAACCCGCGCATCGTGGACCGCGAGCTCGTCGACGCGGCGTCGGCCGCCCTCCGGCGGCGCGGCGTGTCGATCGAGCTGGCGCCGTTCGAACGCGCCCTGGAACGGGCCGAGCGCGGGCGACTTCCTGTACTTCGACCCGCCGTACGCGCCGATGTCGGCCACCGCGCGGTTCACGAGCTACACCAACCGCCCGTTCGGCCTCGAGGATCAGGCGCGCCTGCGGGACGCAGCCGTCGAGCTCGCGGACTCGAGGCTGCCACGTGATGGTGAGCAACTCCAGCGCGCCGGCGATTGCCGAGCTCTACGAGCATCCGCGCGTGACGCGCGCCGGGCTGCGCCTGCACCAGCTGCCGGCACGCCGATCGATCAACTCACGCGGCTCGGCGCGCGGACCGATCGTCGAGTTCCTCCTGACGAACCTGACCGAGCGCCGGGGAGCGCAGGACTGAAGTCCTGCCCCACAACTCGCTGGGGATGCCGGGCCGTCGACGTGACGGCGGCGATCTCCACCGCGCTTTCCCGCGCTATATTGAGACAGCCTGCGGGCAGGTGGCGGAATTGGTATACGCGCCAGCCTTAGGAGCTGGTGCTCGCAAGAGCATGCGGGTTCGAGTCCCGCCCTGCCCATTCCGTAGGCCGCGCCGAAGCGCCTGGCGCGAAGGCGGGCCAACGCGGGACCGCGTCCTTCCGTCTAACAGCGCGGAGGCACGCATGCGCACCCTCGTCCACCTGGCCATCCTGACCGCCGTCGCCGGCATGGCGCCTGCACCACTCGCCGCGCACGATCACGACTTCAACATCTCAACGAGGACCGACGGGCCCGTCCGGAGCTGCAGCGACCTCCAGATGACGTGGGACGGCCAGCCGGCCGCGACGTCGGCCGACACCCTGACGGCGACCGGCAGCGACCTCTCGGTGCACGCGCCGAAGAACGGCGGCGTCTACGTCCTGGGCTCGCCCGGCCGGTCCGATTTTTCGATCAGCGCCTGCAAGGCCGTGGCGCGGCCGATCGGCCGCGACGCCACGGCGGCGCTCGAGAAGATCCGTCCCGCGATTACGGGCAAGTCGGTCACGGCCAGCGGACCGGACTCCGGCGACTGGGTCGTGTACTTCATC
>CAWBBN010000011.1:0-26522 GCA_963787035.1 Vicinamibacteria bacterium | reverse complement strand
TTAGCAGGGCTTCGAATTTTCCTATTTGCTATTTCCTATTCCCTATTTCTCCGCGCACTTCCTCCCCAGCGATTCCACCGACTGCACGTCGAGCGATGGCGGCCCTGGCGTGCCGGCGATTGACCTGGGCGACCGACTCGTCGGTGCCGAGTTGGATCGTCGTGTTGCCGACCTTGGCAGCCGGTGGTGACGGCGGATCGGGCAGCTCGGCACGAACGCGCACGAGCATGCCGTTCACCTTCTTCAGCTCCTCTTTGATCGCCTTCGACCCGGTCATCTTGTAGGTCGGGCTGACGATCAGCTCGGCCTCTTCGATCGTGGCCGGGCGCGCGGACTTCAGCGTCAGGCCCGACGCGCATCCCTCGACCGACACCATCGTGATCTTCGGCGGCGGCGCCTGCGGCTGCGCCTGGACCGCCGACACCGCGATCGCGAGCAACACTGACACGCTCATCGGTTCTATCCCTTCAGCTATTGCGCCTGGCAAACGGTCTGCACGATCTCCACACCCACGACCTCGATGGTCGCGTCGGAGACGGGGTGCTCGTCGAGCGGCGAGACCTTGCCCTGCCGCGCTGCCAACGGTGATCGTCGTCTTGCCGCTCTTCTTGCTCTTCACCATGACCCGGTCGTCGTCGATCTTCAGTCGGCCGGTCACGTCCACCATCTTGCCGTCGGCCTTCTTGATCTGACTCCGGATCTCCTTCGAACCGGTCATCCGGTAGCGGTTGCTGGCGGTCATCGCGCCCGCCACCGTGCCTGGATCGAGACGAATCGACGTGAGCAGCGAGCCATGGACGCAGCCGCGCATGTTGACGAACTCGCCGCTGTCGGGCCGGCCGGTTTCGGGTCGTTGCGCTGGTGCGCCGGCGAGGAGTACTCGTGCGGTGATCGCGGCCGTCACGGCCGCTGCTGCCCGCCGAGGATCACATCGCGGCATGGGCACGACCTGTCTTGTGACGAGGAATCAAACCCACCCAGATCGCCAGCGTGGCAGAGTACGCGGGCATCGCGAGCGGTGCTCTCGTGGCCGGCAGGCGTTGCGGTTCATAATACCGGCAGGCCGCCGATGCGCGGCAGAGTCCTGGAGTGCCCGTGTCGCGAATCACGCTCCCCATCCTCGATGCGGTCACGCTCGAGGCCACCTGTCGTCAACTGCTGGCCGACGCCCGCGAGGCGTTCGACCGCCTCGCCGCGCTGCCGATGAACGCCGTGTCGCCGGCGTCGGTGCTGGATGAATGGGACCGCATCGCCATCGCGCTCGAAAACATCGAGGGCCCGATTGCCATCCTGAACAACGTGCATCCCGACAAGGCCGTCCGGGATGCCGCCGATGACGCGGTTCGGCAACTGGCGCGATTCCAGGTCGAGATCTTCCAGAACGAAGCCCTGTTCGCACGGGTCAGCGCCGTGCAGCCGGCGACGCCGATCGAAGCCCAGTTCCGCAAGGACCTGGTCGAGGCCTTCGAGGACACCGGCGTGTCACTTGCGCCCGATCGTCGCGCGCGGACGAAGGCCATCGCCGAGCGGTTGACGGCGCTCTCGCAGGAGTTCGCGCGCAACCTGCGCGACAACACCACGCGCATGCCGTTTGCGCCGGCGGACATGCTGGGCCTGCCCGAAGCGTATCTCTCGCGGCAGCCGCGCGACGAGGCCGGGAACTACCTGCTCTCGTTCGACTACCCGGACTTCAACCCGTTCATGGCGAACGCGGAGTCGGAGGACGCGCGGCGCCGCTACTACGTCGGCTACCTGAATCGCGGCAGCGCGCGGAACCTCGAGATCCTCGACGAGGTCGTCTCGCTGCGTCGCGAGCTCGCAGCGCTCTACGAGCTGCCGAGCTACGCGCACTTCGTGCTGCGCCGCCGCATGGCCGAGACGCCCGAGGCCGTCGAGCGCTTCCTTGCCGAGGTCAAGACGGCCGTGGACGAGGCCGAGCGCCGCGATCTCGACGAGCTCCGCGCGCTCAAGGCCACGCGCGTCCGCCAGTCCGCAGGCCGACGTCGTCGTCCATCGCTGGGATCTGTCGTTTCTCAGCGAGCGCCTCCGCGAAGAGCGCTACAAGGTCGATCAGGAATCGCTGCGCCGCTATTTTCCGCCGGGCCCGACGCTCGCGTGGCTCCTCGACGTCAGCGCGTCGCTCTACGGCCTGCGCTTTGACGAGGCGCGCGTGCCGGTGTGGCACGACGACGTGCGGTACTTCGACGTGCATGACGCGGAGACCGGCGCGTTCATCGGCGGGATCTACGTCGACCTCTATCCGCGCGAGGGCAAATTTCCGCACGCCGCGGCGTGGCCCGTGCGTGGCGTCAGCCGGAAGGCCGGCCGCACGCCGATTTCGGTGCTGGTGGCGAATTTCGATCGCCGCGGCCTGACGCACGACGAGGTGAAGACCCTCTTCCACGAGTTCGGGCACATCCTGCACGGCGTGCTCTCGGAGACGACGTACAACTTTCACGCCGGCACGAGCGTCCAGCGCGACTTCGTCGAGGCGCCGTCGCAGATCTTCGAAGAGTGGACGCGACGGCTCGAAAGCCTCGAGCGCCTGCGCGAGGCGTCGCCCGACACCCCGCCGATCGATGCCGGCCTCGTCGAGCGGCTCGACGCCGCGCGGCGGTTCGGTCAGGGATTGCTGTACGCGCGCCAGTGGCTCTACGCGTCGTTCGATTTGGCGCTGACCGGGCCGACGCCAGGGCCCGCGATGGCCGTGTGGGAGCGCATGGAAGCCGCGTCCCTCCTCGGACACGTGCCCGGCACCGCCTTCCCCGGCACGTTCGGCCACATCGTCGGCGGCTATGCGGCGGGCTATTACGGCTACATGTGGGCGGAAGTGCTCGCGCTGGACATGCTGTCGGCCTTCGGCGACGACGTCATGAACGGCGAGGTCGGACGGCGATTCCGGAGAGAGGTCCTCAGCCGGGGCGGCGAAGTCCCGGCCGCGGAGATCGTGCGGCGGTTCCTGGGCCGGCCGGTGAACGCCGACGCGTTCTTCAAGGAAATCGTGGGCGAACGCGTCTGACGTTTGTCACGCCCGGGGGTTGATGCGCCCCACTCCCCCCGGCCGCCCTGGTCGGGCAGACTCCTGATGGCAGGCCGCCGCCTAGCCAAGGCCTGCGCTACAGATCAGGCAGGCCTGACCTGCGCTACAGATCCAGGCGGACTTCACAGGAGCTGACGTGCCCGCAAGCCAGACCTCCGTTGCCACGCTCACCAACGTCACGCATCGTTACGGATCGATCGAAGCGCTGAGCGACGTCACGTTCGACCTCGAGGCCGGCCAGGTCACGGCGCTGCTCGGCCCGAACGGGGCCGGCAAGACGACGATCGTCCGACTGCTCGCGGGCCTCACGCGACCGACGAAGGGCCGCGCGGTCCTCTTCGGCGGCGACCCGCAAAGCGTCGAATCCCGCCGCCGCCTCGGGGTGATGCTGCAGGTCGCGCGCGTGCCCGAGACGCTGACGGTGTCGGAGCACATCACGCTGTTCTCGAGCTACTACCCGTCGCCGCTGCCGCTGCAGACCGTGCTTCGACTGGCAGGACTCGAGTCTGTGGCCGATCGCCGCTACGGCAAGCTCTCCGGCGGACAGCAGCAGCGCACCCTGTTCGGGCTCGCCGTGTGCGGCAACCCGGGCCTGCTCTTCCTGGACGAGCCGACCGTCGGCATGGACGTCGAGTCGCGCCGTCAGTTCTGGAGCACGATTCGCGACGCTCGCGGCGAGCGGACGGTCGATCCTGCTGACGACCCACTATCTCGAGGAGGCCGACGCGCTGGCGACGCGGATCGTGGTGTTGAACCGCGGACGTGTCATTGCCGACGGCACGCCGGCCACGATCAAGCAGCAGGCGGCGGGTCGGCAGATTCGCTGCCGCACGCGCTTGAGCGAGGCCGCGCTGGCGCTGCTGCCCGGCGTGCAGCGCGCGGCGCTCGATGCCGGCGGTTACGCCACGCTCATGGCGGCCGACTCGGATCGCGCGCTGCGGGCGCTCGTCGCGGCCGACGAGTCTGCCTCGGACATCGAGATTCGGAGCGCGGGCCTCGAAGAGGCGTTCCTCGCGCTCACCGCGGCCGACCAGGCGTCGGCCGTGGCCTGAAGGAGTTGACCATGTCGACCGCCGCACTCTCCACGGCCACGCTGCCGGCGCCGTCCGCTGACCAGGGGCACGCCAGCATCTGCGCGCATCTACGTGCTCGAGACCAAGTACGAGTTCCTGAAGCTGCTGCGGCTGCCGCACTATCTGGTCGGCACGCTCGGCTTCCCGGTGATGTTCTACGTGCTCTTCGGCGTGAGCCTTGCGCAGAAATCCGACGGCCCGATCGGCGCCGCCGAGTACCTGCTCGCCAGCTACTGCATCTTCGGCGTCGTCACGGCGGCGCTGTTCGCGTTCGGCGCCGGCGTGGCCGTGGAGCGCGCGCAAGGCTGGATGACGCTGAAGCGCGCGACGCCCATGCCGGTGAGCGCCTATCTCGGCTCGAAGATCTTCGTCGTCGATGTGCTTCGGCACGATCACGCTGATCCTGATGGGCCTTTGCGCCGTGACGATGGCGCACGTCCGCTTCCCCGTCTCGGTGTGGCTGACGCTCTGGGCCGTGATGGCGCTCGGCTGCATCCCGTTCTGCCTCGGAGGCCTGATCATCGCGTTCACCGTGCCGCCGACCGGCGCGCCCGGCATCGTCAATCTGATCAACCTGCCGCTCTCCTTTGCCGGCGGCCTCTGGTTCCCCGTGGCGATGATGCCGAAGTTCCTGCAGGTGATTGCCCCCTGGGTGCCTCAGTATCACCTCGGGCAACTCGCGCTCGGCGCGATTGGCGCGGTCGACCAGCCGAAGCCGCTCCAGCACGTCGCCGCGCTCGTCGCCTATGCTCTGATCTTCGGCGCGCTTGCCTGGCGGGCGTACCGGCGCAGCGACGTGAACCAGTGACCGACCAGACCCGCGAAGACGACGCACGCAGACGCCAGGAGCTCGGCTGGGCGCCGTACGTGTGGCTGGGCTACCTCGTCTTCTACGTGGCCGCGCTCTTCATGCCGCCGGCGACGCCGCAGCAGTGGGCGATCTCGATCGCGGCGCTGGTGGTCTTCCTTCCGCTCTACTTGTACGGATTCCGAATCCGCGGCCCGCGGCTGCTCGCCGTGGCCTGGGCCATCTTCCTGCTCGGCGCGATCGTCCTGCCCCACAACAGCGGGGCCGTCGCGTTCTTCATCTACGCCCTGGCCTTCATCCCCTTCACCACGGCGTCGGCGAAGGCGTCCGCCCCGTGGCTGCTGCTGATGCTGGCCGGCATGGCGCTCGACTGCTGGGCGCAAGGATGGCCGGTCGCCGCCTGGGCGCCGGTGGTCCTCGTCGGCGCGATGGTGGCGATCTCGAATCTCTACTTCGCGGAGAAGCGGCGCCACGGCGACGAGTTGCGCGTGGCGCACGAGGCGGTCGAAGAGATGGCGCGCATCGCGGAACGTGAGCGCATCGGCCGCGACCTGCACGACCTGCTCGGCCACACGCTCTCGGTCATCGTCTTGAAGTCGGAGCTGGCATCGAAGCTCGCCGACCGGGACATCACGCGAGCGGTCGCCGAGATCCGCGACGTGGAGAGGATTTCGCGCGAGACATTGAGCGAGGTCCGCAAGGCCGTGCAAGGCTATCGATCCGAAGGCCTGCACGCCGAGTTCGGGAATGCCGAACGCGTGCTCGCGGCCGCCGGCGTGCAGCCGCTGGTCGATCGCTCCGCGATTGCCCTGCCGCCCGACGAGGAGCGCGTGCTGGCCTTCGCCCTCCGCGAGGCAGTCACCAACGTGGTGCGGCACTCGGACGCCCGGCACTGCTGGATCACGCTCAGGACGGAGGACGGCCGCGCCGTGCTCGAAGTCAAGGACGACGGCCACGGCTGCTCTCGCGCCGGAGGGCAGCGGGCTGTCGGGGATGCGCGAGCGCCTGCAGCAGGTCGCCGGCACGCTCGAGCGGGAGGCTGGCGCGGACGGCACGCGACTGCGGATGCGGCTGCCGCTCCGTCCCAGAGCCGGAGGCGCCACGGCATGATCCGCGTGCTGATTGCCGAGGACCAGGCGATGGTCCTCGGCGCGCTGGCGGCGCTCATCGACATCGAGCAGGACCTCGAGGTCGTCGGGCAGGCACGCTCGGGGGACGCGGCGCTCGAAGCCGCCCTCTCGCTGAACCCGGACGTCGTCGTCACCGACATCGAGATGCCTGGTCTGTCGGGGCTCGAACTGGCGGCCGAAGCGCGACGTCGTGGCGTCACCGCGCGAATCATCATTCTCACGACCTTCGCGCGGCCCGGATATCTGCGCCGGGCGCTCGATGCCGGCGCGAGCGGATATCTGCTGAAGGACGCGCCGTCCCATCGACTCGCGGACGCGATCCGCCGCGTGCACGCCGGCGGACGCGCCGTCGATCCCGAGCTTGCCGCTGAAGCGTGGTCTGAGGCGGATCCGCTCACCGATCGAGAACGACAGGTGCTGAGACAGGCGGCCGAGGGACGCTCCGGCGCGGAAATCGCCGCGGACCTCGACTTGTCGGAAGGAACGGTCAGGAACTATCTGTCGGAAGCGATCAACAAGATCGGCGCGAAGAACCGAGTCGACGCCGCGCGAATCGCACGTGTGAAGGGTTGGCTCTGAAGTCCTGGCGTAGGCGTACAGACCTGGACCCATGGACCTGGACCCATGGACCTACGGACCTTCCTCACTCGCTCCAGATGATCACGCGCGTGCCGTCCGGACGGGTTTCGTCCACCAGCAGGCCCGGCCCGAGCGCTTCGATGTCTTTCGCCGTCAGCTTGCCCGACGGCGTGGACAGGTGATTGAGCACTTCCTCGCCGTTCACCTTCACATTCCCTCCTCCCTCAGGGACCATCCGCAGGAGCCAGAACGGGATGGTCATCTCCACGAGCTTGTCCTTGGACGGATCGTACGCGGTGACATGAAGCGACGTGAGGCTCACGGGCGACGCGGCGGGTTTGGCGAGGGTCACGTCCGGCTTGCCGTCGTCGGTTTCCTTGATGGCAATCTTCGGTGACTGCCCCGCGAACTTCGCCCGGACCGCGTCCAGCTGCTGCGCGGCGTCCTCGCGCTTCACGAACGTCGCGTGCATGCCGAACTGCTGGTAGATGTAGTAGCCGAGGCCGCCGACGACGGCGACCCCGACCATGACGAGGAAGATCGCGACGCCGGCGCCGATCAGGAGGCAGCCTTTGGTGCGCTTCTGCATGCGGCGCTGGACCTGGTGAGCCGTGCCTCTGCCTACTGCCTACTGCCTACTGCCTACTGCCTACTAGCTGAGACTCCTCAAGTAGTCGTAACTCTTCTTGAGGCTCGCGAGCGGATCCGGGCTCTGGTCCTGCTCGACGAAGTAGTGCTCCACCTTGGCGGCTGCCGCGGCCTTCAGGATCGCCGGGAAGTCCAGGGCACCGCTCCCGACCTCGACGAACGTCTGCGGCGGCACGCCCTCGCTGAACGACTGCGGCGCGCCCTTCATCTTGTCCTTCAGGTGCATCAGCGCGATGCGGCCGGCGTACTGGTTGATCAGCGACACGGGATCGGCGCCGGCGACCGACACCCAGAACACGTCGAGCTCGAGCTTCACCAGCGCGGGATCGGCCGCGGCCAGCATCACGTCGAGCGCGCGACGCCCATCGGGCAGCGTCGCGAACTCGAACGCGTGATTGTGGTAGCAGAGCTGCAGGCCGGCCTTCTTGATCTGCTCGCCGGCCTTGTTGAACGTCTTGCCGAACGCCTCGAAGCCGGCCGCGTCCTTCGGCCTGTCGTTGGGCATGACGTAGGGCATCACGAGGAACTTCGCGCCCACGGCTTGCGCGTCGCGGATGCACGCCGCCAGGTCGTAGCCGTTCGGCAGCGTGCCGGTCATGATGAGCGGGATGTCCACGTGAATGCTCACGGGAGCGAGCCCATCCTGTTTCGCCAGCGGTCCCACCTTGTCGAGCGTCGTGCGGATGACTTCGACTTCCTTGTAGCCGATGTCGGCGATGCCCTTCAGGGTCGCCGCGGCGTCCTTGTCGATCTGATTGCGGACGGTGTAGAGCTGCACGCCGATGGCGTCGGGCGCCTTGGCGTCGGCGCGGCCGGCCATCAGCGCGCCGAGGCCGCTGGCCGCGGCCAGTTGGAGGATCTCACGTCGGGACAATTCGCGGTCTGCCACGTCACGTCTCCATCGCAGAAGGGAACCACTGCAGGGGGCATGCTACATCAGCACGGGGAGCTGACGCTGTCGGGTCCTGGGGCTTGCGCTATCGGGTCCTTAGAGCGTTCGCTAGTCGGGTCCTTGGACCTGACGTTCGTCGGGTCCTTGAACTGACGCGGCCGGGTCCTGCTACAGAATCCCGGCGATCAGCTTCTGAACGCGCGCGAGCTCGTCTTCGTTGATGATGTGGTCCATGTTCGGGTAGAGGATTGTCTCGACCTGCGCGCCAAGAGCGGTCAGGACCTCCGCGGACTCGAGCACGCGTTCCTTCGGGATGTGGAAGTCGACGTCGCTGCATCCCAGGAAGATCGGGCGTGCCGGCGAGTGAACCGTTCGTGGGCCACGTCGTGCCAGGCGGCCCGATGAGACCGCCGCTGAGGCCGGCCACGCCGCCGAATCGCGCCGGATGCCGGACGACGTACTCGAGCGCCAGACAGGCGCCCTGGGAAAACCCGCCGAGCAGGATCTTCGTGCGGTCAATGCCCGCGGATTCGACCTGCGCGACCAGATCGCCGACGACCCCGAGCGCGGACGACAGCCACGGCTCGTTCGATGCGATCGGCGCGATGAACCGGTTCGGATACCACGTGTTCCCCGCCGCCTGCGGCGCCAGCCACGCCACGCCCTCGGCTCGCAAGGCCTGCGCGAGCTCGAGGATGTTCTCCGCCCTGGCACCCCGGCCATGCAGCAGAATGCCGACGGCTCGCGCGCGATCGAGCGGCACACCAGCCTGGAGCACCTGCGGCGCCCTGGTGCGGTCCGCTGGACATCGCCTGCATCGCCATCAGAGCGCGCCTACCTGCACGGGCCACACAGGCGCGGTGATCGGCTTCAGCTGCGACTCGATCTCACGGCGATGCCGCTCCAGCCACGGCGGCAGCATCAGCGCCTGCCCCAGCGTCTCGACCGGCTCGTCCGAGGTGAACCCGGGGCCGAGCGTCGCGAGCTCGACGATGTGGCCGTCGGGATCGTTGGTGTAGATGCTCTTGAAGTAGACGCGATCCATGACGGGCGACACGCGCAGCCCGGCACGCACGAGGCGCTCGCGCCACGCGAGTTGTTCCTCTTCGTCCTTCACCGCGAACGCAAAGTGATGTGTCTGTCCGGTGCCGATGCGCGCCCGCACCGCGTTCTGGTGCTTCCACTCGAAGTACGTGATGAGCGAGCCCGGGCGTCCGTCCTTGTCACCCCAGTACCAGTGCGCCTGATTCGGATCGTCGAAGTTCGACGTCTGCTTCACGCGCCGCATGCCGAGGACGCCGGTATAGAAGGCGTCCGTCGCGTGGATGTCCGACCCGATCGCCGTGATGTGGTGCATGCCCGCGGTCAGCGCCATGTCGGGCGTGATCGACGGCACCGGGTCGGGCCACGTCTTCGCGCGAATGGCGTCTTCATCGCGATGTCCCTTGACGAGATGCTCCGCCGGCGCAATGAACGACTGGCCGAGCGCCTCGGCGGGCTCATCGACCGTCCAGCCGGGACCGAGCGTCGCGATTTCGAGAATGAGGCCGTCGGGATCCTTGAAGTAGATCGACGTGAAGTAGTGCCGGTCGTACGGCCCGGTCACGGTCAGCCCGAGATCGGTCAGGCGGCGCTTCCACTTCAGCTGGGCGTCGTGCGAGCCAACCTTGAGCGCGACGTGATGGGTCCCGCCGATGCCGGGGCGCCCGTGCGGCACACCCGGCCACTCGAAGAACGTGATCGCCGAGCCAGGTCGGCCTTGCTCGTCGCCGAAGTAGAGGTGATACGTGCCGGGGTCGTCGAAGTTGACCGTCTTCTTCACGAAGCGCAGCCCGAGCACGGTCGTGTAGAAGTCGACGGTCCGCTGCGCGTCCAGCGCGCCGATGGTGATGTGGTGCAGTCCTTCTATGGTCATCGTCCTGCTCCGTCTCGTTTCAGTGTCTCACGTATGACGCGCGGCCGGCGGCCGGCGGCCGCGTGATAGGCTCGCCTCGTGGGTCCTGATTCGTCGTCCGATCGACGCCTCGTGCTGCTCGTCGTCGCAGGCGCGGCGCTGATCCTCGGCGTCATCGCGTTCGGCCTGCTGCGCGGCGATACGTTCGGCTCGATTGACTCGTCGATCAAGTTCCTCCAGGCGTCGGCGTTCGCGGCCTCCGGCTTCCGCTCGACGGCGCTGCCCTATCCCGCGCTCGCGCTCGACCCGGGCCAGATGTTCGTGCCCTTCGATCCGCCGTACGTCTTCCGCGGCGCGAGCGGCTACGAAAGCGTGTTCTCCAGCGGCTATGCGATCCTGGCGGCGCCCGTGATTCACCTCGGACCTGGCGTGCTGCGCGCGCTCTCGATCTTCGGCGGCGCCGCAACCGCCGCCGGCACCGCGTGGCTCGCCGAGCGCGGGCCTCGATGGGTCCCTGCGGTCCTCATCACCTTCGCGACGCCGGTGTGGTACTACGCCACCGCGAGCGGCGAGACGACCCTGGCCCTGGCGGCATCGACGCTCGCGTTCGTGCTCGCAACCCGCGAGGGTCCGGTCGATCTTCCCTGCGGCCTGCTGATCGGCGCGGCGGGCGTGTTGCGCGACGAATCGCTCCTGCTGGTGCCGGGCCTGCTCTACGCGCGGTACCGATATGCGAAGGGCTCGTCGGCGATCCTCCCCGTCCTCCTCGGTGCGGCGGCGCCGGTCGCGCTGCTCGCCGCCGTCGACCACCTCTGGCTTCACCGTCCGATCCTCGCGCACCTGCGACACGCCGTGCCGATGCTGAACGCGGTGCTCCCGCGGAGCCGCGCGCTCCTTCCGGAGCTTCCCGCGCTCTCGTGGCCCGATCGCTACAACACGATCGTCCACTACTGGCTGCTCGGCGGCGGCACGCCGCTCATCGCGCTGGCGATCGTCCTGGCCCTGGTCCTCGCGTTCACCCTGCGTCACCGGCGAGCCGGGCCGGTCGTCGTCGCTCTGGTGCTGCTGGGCGCGGCCATCGTCCAGTGGCGCGACATCGTCCCGCTCCTGGCGGCGCCCCGCTTCATGGCCGGGCTGCTTTACTTGTCGCCGTTCCTGCTCTTCGCGCTGCTGCCGGCGCCGCCGGGATCGTCACAAGGCCCGGCGCGCGCGGTCGCCCTCGTCACCTCGGGCACCTTCCTCCTGATCACCTGGATCACGCTGAGCACGGCCGCCGGCAAGGGACTCGGGCCCCGGTTGACGATCGCGCTCTGGCCGCTGCTCGTCGCCAGCGCATGGGACGGCTTCCGTGCGTGGGGTCGCTGGCCCGGCCCTCGTCCGGTACGAGCGGCCATCGTCGTCGCGGGCCTCGCCTTGATCGCCGGCTCGCTTGTCATGGAACTCGCCGTCGCGCTGCCGGCGTGGGCCAGTCGCGTCGCGCGCGGATGAGCAGGCGTTGTCGGCCATTCGCTCCGACCCGCGACAGGTCGTCGTGCTCAACGACGACGCGGACATGGCGCTGGTGGCCGCGGACTACTTCACTCGGCCGGTGATGTTCGTCGACCATCCGCGAAGGTGGCGGCCGCTGGCGTGGCAGCTGGCGACGTCGGGCGAGCGCGAATTTCTCGCCCTCTCACGAACGCCGAACACGCCGAACGGCATGCCGCCGTTCCATTTCGAGGACGAGCGGCTCGTCTCGCGCTATCACCTGCAACATTTCGTTCGATGATCGACGGTTTCGTGGGCTAGTCGAAGACGACCGTGAAGACCGTTGGACCGCCGGGCGGTCCGTCGAGCGCGTAGCCGAACTTGTGGTTGGCCAGGATCTCCTGGACCAGCGTCAGCCCGATTCCCTGGCCGTGTTCCTTCGTGCTGAAAAACGGCGTGAAGAGCTGGGGCCGCGCCTCCGGCGCGATGCCTGGCCCGGTGTCCTCCACCTCGAGCACGCGGACGCCGTCGCGCCACCGCGCACGAATCGTGAGCGTGCCCTCGGCGCCAATCGCTTCGAGACCGTTCTTCGCGATGTTGACGAGCGCCTGTTCGAGCTGCGCGCGATCCATGGCCACGCTCCCGAGGTCCGGCGCGACGTCCTCGATGAGCCGGATCCGCCGGCGCTCGGATTCTCCGCCGAGCAGCCGGACGAGGTCCGTCGCGACGTCTGCGATCGACACGTGGCGTCTTCTGCGGCGGCGGCAGCCGGGCGACGTCCGCGAAGCTTCGCATGAACGCGTTGAGCTGTGCCGTCCGGGCGATGACGACGCCGATGGCGTGCTCGAAGTCGCGGCGATCGTCGGACGCCAGCTGCGTGCCGTAGGTCAGGCACGAGTTGAGGAGCGAGTTGGACGCGCCGACCGTGTTGTTGACCTCGTGGGACAACATGCGGATCAACTTCTCGTAGGCGGCCTTCTCCGACTGGCGCAGCTCCTCGGTCAGTTCCTCGAGCAGGAAGAAGCTGCGCCGGAAGCCCCGGTCGACGAACGAGCCGCGATGGACCCGGACCCGGCGTCCGCCCCAGATGGGCGCGACATGCGTCTCGCCGTCCGCCAACGCCTCCAGCTGGCCCCCAATCGCGCCGCAATCGCCGGGACGTTTCTGCCTCACCGCATCGGCGTCGGCCTGCAGGAGCCGCAGCGCGGCGGGGTTCGCCATCTCGATCCGCCCGTCGAAGTCGAGCACGACGATGCCGCCGGGTGATTCCTTCAGCACTCGCGTCAGGAACTGCTGCTGCTCCTGAAGACGGACGCGCTCGTCGCGGAGCGAGTCCACCATCCGATTGAAGACGCGGATCAGCCGGTCGACGCTCGGCTGGCCGATCTCGCGATAGCGCGACATCAGGTCGCTGTCTTCGAGCAGTTGCGCGCTGTCCTCGATGAACGAGACCGACGAAAGGAAGCCGCGGATCAGGACCAGGCCGATGACAAACGAAATGACGAGGACCGCTTCGGCGCCAAGCAACCAGTACGGAAACTGGCGCACCAGCAGGACGGCCGTCGCGGCCATGAGCGCGTGCACGGCGATCAGATAGGCGACGAACCGCGCCCGGAGGCTCACACCGGGATCTCGTACTTCTCGAAGCGGCGATACAGGGCGGCGCGGCTCAAGCCAAGCGCCTCGGCCACTTTCGAGACGTTGCCTCCGTGGTGCTTCATCGACTTCACGATCATGGCCTTCTCGATCTCGTCCATGGTCATGCTGCCGACGGGAGGCAGGGTCTCGCGCGACGCTTCGACGGGCTCCATGTCGGCCGCGCGGCGAAAATCGGCCGCGTCGAACGCCGAGCGCTCGCTCATGAGCACGGTGCGCTCGATGGCCTGACGCAACTGCCTGACGTTGCCCGGCCACGGCTGCTGCCGCAGCCACCTGGCCGCGTCGTCGCTCAGCTTGAGCCCGTCGCGGCGATAGACCTGCCCCACCGTCTCGAGGAACCGCGCCGCGAGGATCGGGATGTCGTCACGGCGATCGCGAAGCGCGGGCAGCGTGAGCGTGATCAGGTTGATGCGATACAGCAGATCCTCACGGAACTCGCCGCGCCCCACCATGTCGGCCAGGTTGCGGTTCGTCGCCGAGACCACCCGGATATCAGCGGTCCGGCGCTGGCTCGACCCGAGGACCTCGAAGCTCCGGTCCTGCAGCACGCGCAGCAGCTTCACCTGCGAGGCGTGATCGAGATCGCCGATCTCGTCCAGGAAGAGCGTGCCGCCGTCGGCCATCTCGATGCGCCCCTTGCGATCCTGTCGCGCATCCGTGAAGGCGCCGCGCACGTGGCCGAACATCTCGCTTTCGAAGAGCGTCGACGAGATGCCGCCGAGATTGACCTTCACGAACGGACCGGCGCGCCGCCGGCTGTTGCGGTGAATCGCGTCCGCGACGAGCTCCTTGCCGGTGCCGCTCTCGCCGATGATCAGCACCGATGCATCCGTCGCTGCGACGCGGCCGGCCACCTGCAGGACTCGACGGAGGCGCGGGTCTTCTCCGACGAGCACGCCAAAGTCGTATCTGGCGTCCAGATCCTCGCGGCTGGGCACCGGCCCGGTGTCCGCAGCCGACGACGCCGAGAGGCCGAGCGCGGTGCGAACGGTCTGCAGGATCTGCTCGTTCGTCCACGGCTTGACGATGAAGTCCGAGGCGCCGGCCTTCATGCCGCGCACGGCGAGATCGACCGAGCCCCAGGCCGTGATGAGCACCACCGGCACGCCGGGGTGCGACTCGCGGACCTTCGCGAGCAGCGCGAGCCCCTCCTCGCCGCTCGTCTGGCGCGAGAAGTTCATGTCCTGCAGCACGAGCTCGGGCTCGTGTGAGGAGAGCCACGCGAGCGCCTCCGACGGGCCGGCCGACGCGTGCGACGCGTAGCCGCCCTGCTTCAGCAGCAGGCCCAGCGACGCGGTCACGGACGGGTCGTCGTCGACGATGAGAATCATTCAGTCGGGGCTGTCAGGCCTGAAGGCCTGCGCTACATTCGAGTCGCTGCGCCGACACCTGTAGCGCAGGCCTTCAGGCCTGCTTTACTCGTACCGCAGCGCATCCGCCGGTTCGACCATCGTGGCCATGCGGCTCGGGTACCAGCCGCAGGCCAGTGTCAGAAGATAGATGGCGATCACCGAGATCGCAAGGCTGATTGCGTAGACGTGCGGCTCGACGAAATAGATCACGTCGAGCAGCGGAAACTGGATCGCGACGAGGACGCCGGCGGCCACGGCGAGCGACGTCATCACCGCGATCTCGCCGAGAATCTGCCGGCGCACGCGTTCCCGCGGCGCGCCCTTGGCGCGGCGCAGCCCCATCTCGCGCGTGCGCTGGGTGACGTTCTGCCAGAGGACGCCAAGCAGCCCGAGCGCGACCATCAGCATCAGGAAGCCGGCCACGAGGCCGACCGCGATGAGCGGCATGAACGCGAACCGGTTGAAGGACGACCGCATCTCGTCGAGCGGGGTGACCTCGAACGACCAGTCGGGCGCGACGGCCTGGAGCCGCCGCGTCAACTGTTCCTGGAACTCCGCCGTCGTCCCGGGCTGGACCTTCACCAGGATATTGCGCAGCGGCCGGTTCCGGAGCCCGTTCCGGTAGATCGCGTACGACCGCTGCCGTCGAACTCGCCGTCCTCCCGGTAGGCGGCGACGACGCCGACCACGCGCTGTTCACGGTAGTCGGTCTCCTCGGGCCTGTGCTCGGGATTCAATACCTGGCCGAGCGCCGGGCCGTCGTCGAACAGCTCCCGGCGCATGTCCTCGTTGATCACGACGGGCTGATAGCTCAGGCCGTCGTCTTCGCGTCCGAACCACCGCCCCTCGACGACCTGGAGCCCCAGCACGTCCTTGAAGCCGTCGGTGACCTCGGCGACGCCGAAGTCCACCGTTCCGGCCTCGCCAGCCGTAGCGGCTGTTCGACGAGCCCATCTGGTACGGCGCCAGCATCGTGCCGCCCGACGTGACGATCTCCGGCATGTTCTTCAGCGCCAGCTGCAGCTGGGTCACCGTCTGCCGCTGCGTCTCGTTGAACGTGTCGTCGGTCGCCTGCTTCATGTCGATCGACACGTCCCAGACGTTCTCGATCGAGAAGCCGCGGGGCCGGCGCCAGTTGTCGGCCGTGTAGACGCCGAGCCCGACCACCGCGAACAGCACCAGGAACGACACGAAGATCTCCGCCATCATCAGCAGGTTCGTCCGCTTCCGGTTCCAGATCAACCTCAGGATGTGTCGCGTCATCGGGTCACTCCGTTCAGCGCCTGCACCGGATGCATGCGCGACATCCGCCACGCGGGATAGACGCCCGACAGCAGGCCGAAGGCCACCGCCAGCACGACGCCCCAGCCGAAGATCCGGTAGTTCAACGACAGCTCGGCGTAGAGAATCAGCCCGCTCGCGTTGATCACCCGCAGCACGATGGCCGTCACTGCGAGGCCGATCGCCGCGCCGACCAGCGTCAGGAAGACGTTCTCGACGACGAACTGACCAACCAGCGTCCAGGACGAAGCGCCGAATGCCTTGCGCACGCCGATCTCCGGTGCGCGCTCCATGATGCGGCTGATGTTCAGGTTCACCAGGTTGACTGCGGGCAGCAGCATGAAGAGCGCGGCGCCGATCGTCAGCACGATCTCGAGGCGTCGGCCGTAGCCGGAACCGTCGCCGCGTGCCGTTGCCGGTCAGCAGGCGCCCGATCATGTCGAACAGCGTCTCCGGCGTCGCGGCCAGTTGCTGCGCCTCGGTGCCGCGCGCCGACCTTCACGCCTCGTGTGCGCGACCACAGCTCGTCGCGCGTCACGTCGAGCTTCGACGGATCCTTCAGCAGCAGCAGCGCCATGAAATCGCCGACCCATTCGTGCTTGTAGTCCTCGCCCTTGGCGGTCGTGTACGGCACCCACACGTCCGCAAACGGCACGAACCGCAGAATCGGCACGTCCGGCACGACGCCGACGACGGTGAAGCGCTGGCTGTCCACTTCGATGGTGCGGCCGACAGCCGGCGTGCCGCCGAAGAACCGCTGTCGCGTGGTCTCGTTGATCACCGCGACCATGCGGCCCGCGGCGACGTCGGCGTCGGTGAGCGGTCCGCCTTCGACGAAGCGGAAGTCGAGGATCTTCCAGTACGTCCCGTCCGTGCGCTTCAACCATTCCTTCACGCGCCGGCCGTTGAGGAACGACGACACTTCGCCGGGAACGGTCGCAAGGCCGAGCTGTTCGACGTTCGGGAGATCGCGCGCGAGCTTGTCGATCAGCTGATAGCCGGCGAAGCCGTTGCGCCGCCAGTGCTCGCTCTTCAGGCTCGCGAAGTAGATGCCCACGGTCCGGTCCTGACGCGTCTCCGGAGGATACGGCGCAAAGACGTGATCGAGAATCGCCGTCACCAGCGAGCAGGACGACCAGCGTGAAGCTGACGCCGAACAGCGAGATGAACGTGAAGAACTTCCTGCGGAGCAGGACCTTCCAGGCCAGGGTGAGGTAGTTGCGGATCATGACGGGCTCCTCAGGCGACCAGCCGGCCGTCGAACAGCCGGATGATGCGCTCGGTCTGTTCGGCCTGGCGCGGCATCGTGGGTGACCATCACCACCGTCGTGCGGTCGCGGTGCTGCAGGTCCTTCAGCAGCGCCATCACTTCGTCGCCCATCTGGCTGTCGAGATTGCCCGTCGGCTCGTCGGCGAGGAGGATTCTTGGCCGTCCGACGATCGCCCGCGCGATGGCCACGCGCTGCTGCTGGCCGCCCGAGAGCTGCGACGGAAAGTGCCGCGTGCGCGAGGACAGCCCGACGCGATCCAGCGCCGCCTCCGCCAGCTTGCGGCGCTCGCCGTTCGAGAGCCGCCGATACAGCAGCGGGATCTCCACGTTGTCCACGACCGCCAGGTCCGGAATCAGGTGGAAGGTCTGGAAGACGAAGCCGAGCTCCTTGTTCCGGATCGCGGCGAGCGCGCGATCGCCGCTGGCCGAGACGGCCGACCCGTTGATTTCCACGCGGCCGCCGGTCGGCACGTCGAGCAGGCCGATGATGTTGAGGAGCGTGCTCTTGCCGCAGCCTGACGGCCCCATGATCGACACGAACTCGCCTTCGCGGACGGACGAGGTCGATGCCGGTGAGCGCGACCGTCTCGATGCGATCGGTGCGGTAGACCTTTTCGACGGCCTGGAGCCTGATCATCGGGGCGCTGCGCCCCGTGGTGGTTGGCATCTCGGCAACGGCAGCAGCAACAGACATGGACGCTCCTCGCAATCAGCGGAGCCGGACTTCACGCAGGCGCAGGTAATCGCGCATGTCGGAGACGATCACCTCGTCGCCCGGCGTGAGCCCGGAGGTCACTTCGAAGTAGGTCTGGCTCGACAGCCCGAACGTGACGGGCACCTTCACGGCGCGGTCGCCGCGCACGACGAACACGTCGGCGCTGCCTTCGCCTGTCGCGAACGGCCCGCGTTGCACGCGGATGGCGTCGGCCTTCCGCGCGGTGACGATCTCGACGTCGGTCCGGAGGTTCGATCGCAGCGTCGGGTTCGATCGGTCCTGCAGCGCGATGACGACCGTCATCACGCCGTTGGTGACGGTGGGATTCACTTCGGCGACGGTGCCGTCGAAGCGCTGCTCGCCCGCGATCACGACGGCTGGCAGCCCAACGCGCAGCTGGCGGGCGTAGACGTCCGAGATGCTGGCGTCGACGCGGAAGGAGCGGAAGTCGGCGACGCGGGCGAGCGGCTGCCCCTTCGTGACGGCGGCGCCCTCCTCGGTCACGACCCAGGTGAGGACGCCATCGCGTCCCGCGCGCGGTGACGCGAGCGTGAGCTGACGCGCGGCTTCCGCTTCTTCCTTCCGCAGCTTCCCGATCTCGAGGTCGAGGCCTTCGAGCTCGGCGTGCGTGGCTTCGCGCGCGTTCGCCCGTTCGGCCGTGATCTGCTTCAGCTCGATCTCGGCCTGGCTCGTCGCGAGCTCCGACTTCTTGAGCTGCTCGACCGACAGAAGCCCCTGCGATGACAGCTGCCGATCGCGCGCGAGCTGCGACTGCAGCGACGCGAGCTCGAGGCGCTTGATCTCCGTCCGGCTGTCGAGGTCAATCAGGCTCTTGTCGAGCGCGAGCCGCTTCTGCGCCTGCGCGTTCGCCTTGATGGCGAGATCCTGCGTGATCTTGTCGACGTCGAGCCGCGCCTGGCTGACATCGAGCTCGAGGATCGGCTGCCCGGCGGTCAGGTGGGCGCCCGGTCGCTGCAGGACTCGCAGGACACGGGCGTCGACGGGGCTCGCCAGCACCTGCTCGATTTCCGGCACGACCAGCCCGGTGGCGGCGATCGTCGCGTCCACGACGCCGCGCTCGACGCGAGCGGTGCGAATCCGATCGCGTGAGACCGCAGGGCCAACGATCGACGGCAGCCAGAGATACGCCACCACCGCGACGCACGCCGCGGTCCCGCCCAGCGCCAGGCGACGCCGGCGCTGGCGCTGCGGAATCTCGGGGGCGAGGGGCCGGTCCATGCCCTGGCCTTGCGCAAGCGGGTTGCCACATCACTGCAGGAAAACCGGCGCAAATTCAGCAACCTGGCCGGCATCGGCGTCCCCACTCGCACGGTGCTGTTCGGAAGCGGACACTGCGTCAGTGCTGGGACCAGTGCTTGTGCCTTGTGCGGTGCCATGCGGTGCCGGGTGCGCTGCGTGGCGGCCTGCACTTGGCCCATGGCACCTGGCCCGCACCGAGCACCAGCACTGAGCACCCAGCGCAGGTTATCATTCGTGCCATGCGACAGACCAGCTGGTTCGTTCTCATCTCATTCCTCGGCGGGCTCGTGGCGACGGCGCCTACGCTGGCGCAATCGGAAGAGGCCGCTCGAATCAAGACCGCGACCCAGGTGCTGCAGGAGATCAAGGACGCGCCCGACTCCGGGGTGCCCCGGTGGGTGGCCGAGAAGGCTCAGGGAATCGCCGTCTTCCCGTCGGTCAAGAAGGGCGGCCTGCTCGTCGGCGGCGAATGGGGCCGCGGCGTCATGAGCGCGAAGTCGGCCAAGAGCGGCACGTGGTCCGCTCCGGCGTTCCTGACCGTGACGGGCGGCTCGGTCGGCGCGCAGATCGGCGGCGAGACCGTGGACTTCGTCCTTGTGATCATCGACGAGCAGGGGCTCGACCAGCTCGCCCGCAACCAGTTCAAGCTGGGGGCCGACGCCGGCGTGTCCGCGGGGCCGGTCGGCCGCAACAGCGAGGCGTCCACCGACATCCAGATGCGAGCCAAGATCCTGAGCTACTCCCGATCGCGCGGGCTCTTTGCGGGCGTGACGCTGAAGGGGTCCACGATCAAGCAGGATCGCGACGCGAACGAGCGGTTCTACGGGCAGCCGTACAAGACCACGCGAGCTCCTGTTCGACCGGCTCGGCGGCGCGCCGGATCCCGTGCCGGCGTGGCGGGACCTGCTGAACAGCCTCAAGTGAGGTTCATGGGTCGATGGGTCCATGGGTTCATGGGTTCATGGGCAGGGATCGCATGGGCTTTCCCATGGACCTATGGACCCATGCAGACCCATGGACCCCTGCCACCCATAGACCAGCTAGATCCATCCCCTGACGTCATACTCCCTATCTATTCTCAAAATAGCAACATCCGTGTAACTCCATCTGTTTTGGGAATGGTATAAATGAAACCTTTCTATTTCCGTTCTCCCACCTAATTGCCGCATAACTAGGGCATCCAATTCACGCGCCGGCGGAGCTCTACCCTCCGCCGGACCCCGTTCGAAGGATGCTCGCGATGCAAGACCAGGCAGACGGCCCGCAGGCCCAGGGACTCTACGACCCGCAGCACGAGAAGGACTCGTGCGGCGTCGGCTTCGTCGTCCACCTGAAGGGGAAGAAGTCGCACGACATCGTCGAGAAGGGCCTGGAGCTCCTCGTCAATCTCGAGCACCGCGGCGCGTGCGGCTGCGAGGCCAACACCGGTGACGGCGCCGGCCTGCTGCTGCAGATGCCGGACAGGTTCTTTCGCGCGCTCGATCTCGGATTCGACCTGCCGCCCGCCGGCGAGTACGGCGCCGGCCTGATCTTCCTGCCGAACGATCCGTCGGAGCGCGAGACCCTCAAGTCGCTCATCGCACGCATCGTCGACGAAGAAGGCCAGACGCTGCTCGGCTGGCGGAGCGTGCCAACGGACGACTCGTCGCTCGGGGACCGCGCCCGCGCCGTCGAGCCAGTCTTCGAGCACCTCTTCATCGGCCAGGGCTCCGAGGCGCGGGACGTACGCAGGGCCCGGCTTCAGCCGGGCCAATCCGGCCAACAGGCTCTCGAACGGAAGCTCTACGTCATCCGCAAGCGCATCGAGCACGAAGCCGACGCGCTGAATCTCTCGCAGCGCTCGCGCTTCTACATCGTCAGCCTCTCGTCGAAGACCCTGATCTACAAGGGCATGCTGACGGCCTCGCAGATCGGCCCGATGTTCGTGGACCTCGCGGATCCGCGGCTCGAGTCGGCGCTCGCGCTCGTGCACCAGCGCTTCAGCACGAACACCTTCCCGTCCTGGCCGCTGGCGCACCCGTACCGCTACGTCGCGCACAACGGCGAGATCAACACGCTGCGCGGCAACATCAACTGGATGACGCGCGCGCGAAGGCCTGCTGAAATCCGACCTCTTCGGCGACGACCTGAAGAAGGTGCTGCCGGTCATCCGCGAAGGCGGCAGCGACACGGCGACGTTCGACAACGTGCTCGAGTTCCTCGTGATGGGCGGCCGCTCGCTGCCGCACGCCATCCTCATGATGATCCCCGAGCCGTGGCAGAACCACGCGGAGATGTCGGCGGAGCGGCGCGCGTTCTACGAGTACCACTCGTCGCTGATGGAGCCGTGGGACGGCCCTGCGTCGATCGCCTTCTCCGACGGCACCGTCATCGGCGCCGTGCTCGATCGCAACGGCCTGCGTCCGTCGCGCTACTACGTCACGAAGGACGACCTCGTCGTCATGGCGTCGGAAGTCGGCGTGCTCGACTTCGCGCCCGAGAACATCGCCGTCAAGGAGCGCCTGCATCCGGGCAAGGTCTTCCTCGTCGACACCGAGGCCGGCCGCATCATCGACGACGAGGAGCTGAAGTCGAAGCTCGCGTCCGAGAAGCCGTACGGCGAGTGGGTCAAGGCGAACCTCAAGAACATCGACGACCTGCCTGACGCCCCCGCGCTGCCCGAGCCCGATCACTCGACCGTGCTGCGCCGGCAGCAGGCCTTCGGCTACACGCACGAGGATCTGCGCGTGCTGATGGCGCCGATGGCGACCAACGCCGAAGAGGCGCTCGGCTCGATGGGCACCGACACGTCGCTCGCGGTGCTCTCGACCCGTCCGCGGCTGCTGTACGACTACTTCAAGCAGCTCTTCGCGCAGGTCACCAACCCGCCGCTCGACGCCATTCGCGAAGAGCTCGTGACGTCGATGGGCTCGACGATCGGCCCCGAGGGCAACCTGCTCGACCCGCAGCCCGAGTCGTGCGCGCAGATCGTGATCACGTATCCCGTGATCAGCAACGAGGAAGTCGCGAAGCTCCGCAGCCCCGGCTGCGTCGGCTGCAAGACGACGACGCTGCAGATGCTCTACGACCCGGCGGACGACGGTCCGGGGCTGGAGCGGGCGATGGAACGGCTCTGCCGCGAAGCCAGCGCCGCGGTGGCCGACGGCTGCACGATTCTCATCCTGTCGGATCGCGGTGTCGACAAGGCGCAGGCGCCGATCCCGAGCCTGCTGGCGACAGCCGGCGTGCACCATCACCTGGTGCGCGAAGGCACGCGCACGCGCTGCGCGCTGGTCCTCGAGTCGGGCGACGCGCGCGAGGTGCACCACTGCGCGCTGCTCATCGGCTACGGCGCCGGCGCGGTGAACCCGTATCTGGCGTTCGAGACGCTGGACGACATGATTCGGCAGGGACAGCTGCCGGGCCTCACGCACGACAAGGCCGTCCGCAACTACATCAAGGCGCTCAACAAGGGCATCCTCAAGGTGATGTCCAAGATGGGCATCTCGACGCTCGCCAGCTACTGCGGCGCGCAGATCTTCGAGGCCGTCGGCCTGAGCCGGGCGTTCGTCGAGCGGTACTTCACCGGGACGCCGACGCGCATCGAAGGCGTCGGCATCGAGGTCGTGTCCGAGGAAGTCCGGCGCCGGCACGAAAAGGCGTTCCCCAAGCGGCCCGTCGGCCAGGCCGATCTCGACTGGGGCGGCGAGTACCAGTGGCGCCGCGACGGCGAGTACCACCTGTTCAACCCGGAGACCGTCTTCAAGCTGCAGCACGCGACGCGCAGCGGGCAGTACTCGATCTTCAAGGAATACACGACGCAGGTGGACCAGCAGACGCGCAAGCTCGCGACGCTGCGCGGCCTGTTCGGCCTGAAGCAGGCATCGACGCCCGTGCCGCTGGACGAGGTCGAGTCGGTCGAGTCGATCGTCAAGCGCTTCTCCACCGGCGCGATGTCGTTCGGATCCATCAGCGCCGAGGCGCACGAGACGCTCGCCATCGCGATGAACCGCATGGGCGCGCGGTCCAACTCGGGTGAAGGCGGCGAAGACTCGGCGCGCTACCAGAAGGACGCCGAACGGCGATTGGCGCCGGAGCGCCGTGAAGCAGGTCGCCTCGGGCCGCTTCGGCGTGACGAGCGAATACCTCGTGAACGCGTCAGACCTGCAGATCAAGATGGCGCAGGGCGCCAAGCCCGGCGAAGGCGGCCAGCTGCCCGGCCACAAGGTCTACCCGTGGATCGCGAAGGTGCGCTACGCGACGCCAGGCGTCGGCCTGATCTCGCCGCCGCCGCACCACGACATCTACTCGATCGAGGACATCGCGCAGCTCATTCACGACCTGAAGAACGCGAACCCGAAGGCGCGCGTGCACGTGAAGCTCGTCGCCGAGGCCGGCGTCGGCACCGTCGCCGCCGGCGTCTCGAAGGCGCACGCGGACGTCGTCCTCATCTCGGGCCACGACGGCGGCACGGGCGCCTCGCCGCTCACGAGCATCAAGCACGGAGGCGGCCCCTGGGAGCTCGGGCTCGCCGAGACACAGCAGGTGCTCCGCCTCAACGGCCTCCGCGACCGCATCGTCGTGCAGGTGGACGGCCAGATGAAGACCGGCCGCGACGTCGTCATTGCGGCGCTGCTCGGCGCGGAGGAGTTCGGCTTCGCGACGGCGCCGCTGGTCGTCTCGGGCTGCGTGATGATGCGCGTCTGCCATCTCAACACGTGCCCGGTGGGCATCGCGACGCAGGATCCCGGAGCTCCGCAAGAAGTTCACCGGCAAGCCGGAGTTCGTCGAGAACTTCTTCAAGTTCATCGCGCAGGAAGTCCGCGAGCTCATGGCGGAGCTCGGCTTCCGGACGATGGACGAGATGATCGGGCGCGTGGACAAGCTGGACGTGCGCCAGGCGCTGGAGCACTGGAAGGCGCACGGCCTCGACCTCTCGGCCCTCCTCTACGATCCGCCGGCGGCCGGCGACCATCCGCGGCGCAACGTCGCGACGCAGGATCACGGCCTCGAGAAGGCGCTCGACCAGCAGCTGATCGCGCTCTGCAAGGACGCGCTCGACGGACGCGGCGGCGCCGACGTGTCGCTGCCGATTCGCAACGTCAACCGCACCGTCGGCACGCTTCTCGGCTACGAGGTCACGTCGCGCTTCGGCGGCCAGGGCCTGCCGGACGACACCATCCGCCTGAGGTTCGCGGGGTCGGCCGGCCAGAGCTTCGGCGCGTTCGTGCCGCGCGGCATCACGATGACGCTCGAAGGCGACGCGAACGACTATGTCGGCAAGGGCCTGTCGGGCGGCCGGCTGATCATCTACCCGCCGCGGCGGTGCACGTTCGCCGCGGAGGAGAACATCATCATCGGCAACGTCGCGCTGTACGGCGCGACCAGCGGCGAGGCGTTCGTGCGCGGCATGGCGGGCGAGCGGTTCGCGGTCCGCAACAGCGGCGCGACGGCCGTCGTCGAAGGCGTCGGCGATCATGGCTGCGAGTACATGACCGGCGGACGCGTGGTCGTGCTCGGCAGGACCGGGCGCAACTTCGCGGCGGGCATGAGCGGCGGCATCGCGTTCGTGCTGGACGCGAGCGGCGCGTTCGAGAAGCGGTGCAATCACGGCATGGTCGATCTCGACCCGCTGGACGAGGCCGACGAAGCGTGGCTGCGCCGGCTCGTGTGCCGGCACATCGCGCTGACCGGCAGCGCGCACGCGTCGCACCTCCTGTTCCGGTGGGCCGAGATGCGCGCGCGGTGGATCAAGGTGATGCCGCGCGACTACAAGCGCGTGCTGCGTGCCGAAGCCGAGGCGCAGAAGGCCGGCAAGACGCTGGCGTTCGAAGAGCTCGTGGGTGCCGCGAATGGGTAAGGCCACGGGTTTCATCGAGATCTCGCGCAAGAAGCAGCCGTCGCGGCCGGTTGCAGAGCGCCTGCACGACTGGAAGGAGGTCTACCTCCCCTACCCGGTCGAGACGATCCGCCAGCAGGGCGCGCGGTGCATGGACTGCGGCATCCCGTTCTGCCACCAGGGCTGTCCGCTCGGGAACCTGATTCCGGACTGGAACGACCTGGTCTATCGCGATCGCTGGCAGGCGGCGATCGAGCGCCTGCTCGCGACGAACAACTTCCCCGAGTTCACCGGGCGCCTGTGTCCGGCGCCGTGCGAAGGGGCCTGCGTCCTCAACATCAACAACGACGCGGTGACGATCAAGGCCATCGAGAACCAGATCATCGACCGCGCATTCGACGAAGGCTGGATCGTGCCGCGGCCGCCGGCGAACCGCAGCGGCAAGCAAATCGCCGTGGTCGGCTCGGGTCCCGCGGGGCTGGCGGCGGCCGATCAGCTGAACAAGGCCGGGCACTGGGTCACCGTCTTCGAGCGCGCGGATCGGATCGGCGGGCTGCTTCGCTACGGCATCCCCGAGTTCAAGATGGAGAAGCGCGTCCTCGATCGCCGGCTGAAGGTGATGGAGGCCGAGGGCGTCCGCTTCCGCACGAACGCCAACATCGGCGGCAACGTGCCGGCCGAGGAGCTGCGGCGCGAGTTCGACGCGATCGTGCTGGCCGGCGGATCGACGATCCCGCGTGACCTGCCGATTCCCGGACGTCAGCTGCGCGGCATTCACTTCGCGATGGACTTCCTGACGCTGCAGAACCGGCGCTGCGAAGGCGACAGCGTGCCCGACAGCGAGTTCATCTCCGCGGCCGGCAAGCGCGTCGTGATCATCGGCGGCGGCGACACCGGCGCCGATTGCCTCGGCACCGTCCATCGCCAGGGCGCGAAGTCGGTCCACCAGTTCGAGGTGCTGCCGAAGCCGCCGGACGCGCGGGCCGAGTCGAACCCGTGGCCGACCTGGCCGCAGATCTTCCGCGTGACGTCGGCGCACGAAGAGGGCGGCGAGCGGCTCTACTCGGTCTCGACGACGGAGTTCACGGGCAACGACCGCGGCGAGGTCACCGGCCTGAAGGGTGTGAGCGTCGCGCCGGTGCAGGAAAACGGGCGCATGACGCTCAAGAACGTCCCGGGCAGCGAGTTCACGCTCGAGTGCGATCTCGTGCTGCTGGCGATGGGCTTCACCGGTCCCGAGCGCGGCGCCGTCGATCAGCTCGGCGTGACGCTGACCGATCGCGGCAACGTCGCGCGCAACGAGCAGTGGATGACGAACGTCGCCGGCGTGTTCGCGGCCGGCGACATGCAGCGCGGCCAGTCGCTCATCGTGTGGGCGATTGCCGAAGGAAGAAGCGCCGCGCGCGGCGTGGACCAGTGGCTCACCGGGCAGTCGCAACTGCCCGCGCCGCTGTAGGCCGGTGACGTAGGGCAGGGCTTCAGCCCTGCACGGTACGTGGGGCCGGGCTTCAGCCCGGCAGGGCAGTACGTAGGGCGCGGCTTCAGCCCCGCCAATCGTTCTCTTTCGGTCGGGACGGGCGCCCTCCTCCGGGTCCCGCGTGGCGTGGCAATTCCTTCAACACGCCACGCGGGTTTT
>CAWBBN010000010.1:0-126637 GCA_963787035.1 Vicinamibacteria bacterium | reverse complement strand
CGGGGTCGCAGGGAGTCGATCTGGAGGCACTTCGCGACAGGCTCCGTCAGCTCACCGAGGGCGTCCATGCGCTCCACGCCGCCAATATGGTCCATCGCGACTTGAAGCCGTCCAATGTGCTGGTCCGCGCCGACGGACATCTCGTCATCCTGGACCTTGGCCTCGCGAAGGAAATGAATGCGCCGGAGCCCATCCGGGACCTGCCCTCAGCGGGATCCTCTGTGCCGTCAGAGCGGACACTGGCCAGCCTGACCGGGGATAACGACATCGTCGGATCCGTGCCCTATATGGCGCCGGAGCAGGTGGTGTCCGGCGACGTGACAGGCGCAAGCGACTGGTATTCCGTCGGCGTGATGCTGTTCGAGGCGCTCACGGGAGTGCGCCCGTTTGTCGGCGAGTGGCGATCGGTCCTGCTGCAGAAGCAACTGGACGATCGGATCGCCCCGAGACTCCGCTCTGCCGATGTGCCGGAGGATCTCGACGCCTTGTGCATGGCGTTGCTGCAGCGCGACCCGATGAAGCGGCCGACCGGTGACGAGCTGCTCGCGCGACTTGCGCGGCCCTCGCGCGAGCGCCAGTCGAGCGTCCCCCATCCAGCGGCCTTTGTCGGCCGCCGGGCCCACCTCGCAACGTTGGATGCCGCGTACCAGGAGCTCACACATCACAACGCGGTGATTGTGCACATCCGCGGACGCTCGGGTGCGGGTAAGACCGCGCTGGCGGAACGATTTCGTGGCAGCCTCCCGGCGGAGACGATCGTCCTCATCGGCCGGTGCTTCGAGCAGGAGTCGGTGCCCTACAAGGCGCTCGACAGTGTTATCGACGACCTGTGCCAGCGGCTGATGGACCTGCCCGATGCGGCGATCGATCGGCTGATCCCCAACGATATCGCCGCCCTGGCGCGTATCTTCCCGGTGCTCGGACGCGTGGACGCCATTCGCCAGGCCTGTTACGGACGCGCGGAAATTCCCGATGTTCTCGAGCTGCGACGAAGGGCATTCGACGCGCTCGGCGAGATGCTGCACCGCCTCGGCGAGATGGGGCCGCTGGTGCTGTTCATCGACGACCTGCAATGGGGCGATGTCGACAGCGCCGCCCTGTTGATCAGCTTTCTCGAGGCGCCCACACCACCACGCCTCATGCTGATCGCCTGCTACCGCACCGAGCACGCCGATCGGAATCCGTGCCTGATTGCCTTGAACGCCGCCAGACGCCTGTTGGCGTCCTTCGAAGTCGAAGTCGATCCGCTGCCCCTTTGAGGAATGCCTGGAGCTGGCAAATATTCTTCTGAAGGGACAGTCGACCCCGGCGGCTGCGTCACGCATTGCCCGCGAGTCTGGCGGCAGCCCCTATTTCGTGTACGAGCTCGCTCGCCAGGTCGAGCGTGGCGCCGACTCGGCCGGATCGGACGTGCAGCCGGATCTCGACGACGCGCTGTGGCGGCGCGTGCTCGCCTTGCCGGCGTCGGCCCGCCACCTGCTCGAGGTCATCGCCGTCGCAGGCAAGCCGTTCCCTGTTCGCAGCGCGTACGACGCGACTGCGCTCGGGCTCCAGGCGCCTTCCGCACTGGCCACGCTGCGGGCCGAACATCTTGTTCGAGGCACCGGGCCGTCGCTCGATGACGAAATCGAGACGTATCACGACCGGATCCGCGAGAGTGTCTCGCACCATCTGACCGCAATCGCGGAAGTGGAGCACCATCGCCGGCTCGCGATGGCGTTCGAGGCGGCCGGCAACACCGACCTCGAGGCAACGGCGTCGCACTTCCATCGCGGAGGGCTACTGAAACAAGCGGTGCGTTACTACTCGCTGGCAGGCGACAAGGCAGCGACCGCGCTCGCGTTTGGACGCAGCGCGGAGCTCTTTGGCCTTGCACTGAAGCTGGGCCTTGACAGCCCGGAAGCTGCGCGCCTGGCCCGGCGCAAGCGGGCCGACGCGCTGGCCAACGCCGGACGCGGCTTCGATGCGGGCCGGGAATACCAGCAGGCGGCGGTGGGCGCCGACCCGCACCAGGTGCTCGAACTGGAACGGCTCGCTGGATATCAGTACCTGCGTGAGCGGCCATATCGACGAGGGCCGGAAGGCCTTCGAGCTCGTCCTGAAACACTACGGAACGAAGGTGCCGCGCACCCGGCGGCAAGCACTGGCGTCTCTGCTGCTGCGACGCGCGCAGCTTCGCCTGCGCGGGATGGACTTCGTCGAGCGCCGAGAGGCAGACGTGCCGCGCGAGCAGATCGAGCAGGTCGACATCTTCTGGTCGGTCGGCACCGGGCTGACCATCATCGACCCGATCCGCGGCGCCACCTTCCAGACGCAGGATCTGCTGCTCGCCCTCCGCGCCGGCGAGCCCTATCGCGTGGCACGGGCCCTGGCCTGGGAAGCCGCGCACATCTCGATGCTGGGCGTCCGCATGAAGAAGCGCGCCAACGCGCAGCTCGCCGCCGCCGACGCACTGGCAGAACGGATCGGCGTTCCGCATGCCACGGGCATGGTGCTGATGTCACGAGGCGTCGCAGCGTATTTCCAGGGCGAGTTGAACGAATGCAGGAGCTGGTGCGAACAGGCGGCCACCATCTTCAGGAACCAGTGCACCGGCGTCTCGTGGGAGCTCGAGACCTGCAATGCGTTCGCCTTCTGGCCTTCGTATTTTCGCGGTGAGTACGACGACCTCGCGCGACGGTTTACCACGCTGATTGCCGGGGTACGGGAGCGCGGCGCGCGACTGGCCGAGGCCGACCTGACGACCTTCGGGGGACCGTTTGTCTGGCTTGCCGCCGACGACCCGGACGGCGCGCGGAACGCGACGGCCGGCGTGATGGGCGAGTGGTCACGCCAGGACTTCCAGGTGCAGCACTTCATGACGCTGACCGCCGAGGCCCAGATTGATCTCTATCGCGGCGACGCGGTGGCGGCGTGGCAGCGAGTGAGCGATCAGTGGACGGGCCTGCGAGATGCGATGCTGCTGCACGTCGAGATCGTGCGCATCTACATGCTCCATCTGCGCGCACGTTGCGCGCTGGCCGCGGTCGGCTCATCGCTGGCGTCCCGTCCCCTGCTGGCGAGTGCCGCTCGTGACGCGCGTCGGCTGCGTCGCGAGCGCCCCGCGTACGCCAGGGCACTGGCCGGCACCATCGAGGCGGCCCTCGCGTTCGAACGCGGGGATACGGCAAGCGCTTCGAATCTGCTGCGCGAGTCGGCCGGCCGGCTTGACGCGCTCGGCTGGGGATGCTTCGGCGTCGCGGCCCGGCGACGACAGGGCGAACTGGAGGGCGGGGACGCCGGCAACAAGACTGTGAACGACGTGGACGACTACCTGCGGGCGCAGGGGGTGAGGCGTCCCGATCGGATGACGGCACTTCAATTGCCAGGGTTCTCCCGGCGGTGAGGTCGCGTCCTGGCTACTTGGTCGCGACGAAGAGTCCGTACGTCCACGCTCCGGAACGAAGCGTGCGGTACCTGATAGAAGGACGCTCGGACGTTATCGCGTTGAATGCGCGAACGCACACCCAGGCGCTCGAGCGCGGCGGCTATGGGCCGCGCCACCAGGCTGGCTTTGTAGAGGCGCCGCGACGACGGCATGACGTGCGGCCTGAGGTCGCGGTACCTGACCTGTCCGAATCCGAGGGCCTGCAGGGTCTGCTCGAATCCCGGCACGGTCGCCAGATTCGGAAGTGCCCAGCCGCGCGTCCACATCTGCATGGCCTCGCGGTCGCCGATCGGGACGTCGCGGCGCGGCAGGAAGAAGTCCGCGACCATCAGTCGACCTCCTCGTCGCAGCACCCGGTAGGCCTCGGCCAGGAAGCGCGCCTTTTCTTCGCAGTGACACACGCTCTCCAACGCCCACACGACATCGAACGTCTCGTCTGCCAGGCCCATCTCCGTGAAGTCCTGGGCCGAGAAGCGGACCCGATGGCCAGCCTCATGCGCGGAAGCCCGGCGGCGGGCCTCTTCCAGATGGTGCGGCTGCACGTTGATGCCGACAACCGTGATGCCGTGGCGGGCAGCGAGCCAGAGACCCGTGCCGCCGACCCCGCAGCCGGCGTCGAGTACATGATCGCCAGGGCGCAGGCCCACCGCGCGCGCACAGACCTCCGTCATGCGGGCTTGTCCGGCATCGTGGCGCTCCGCGTGACCCCGAGCGGCGACTCGCAACAGATCAACGCTCTTCGCGCGTCCCCAGGCGGTTCCGGTCGCAGGCACCACGGCAGCCACAACAGCGGCGGCGGCCCCAACGACGTGCGTCGGGGCGATGCGCAAGGAGTCGACCACTCGCCCCAGCAGCGATGTCTCCTCGATATCGTCGAAGTAGCCGAAATGGATCGAGCCGTTCTCGTCGGTGCGCCAGAGGATGCGGTAGTCGTCGTCGCAGTGCGCGTAGTAGTCCACGACGGCACGCCGCGCCGCCCGGTTCCCTTGTACGGTGTCGGCGACCTTCATCACGAACCCACTGGGGACGTCAGAACCGGATCGTGGCCGAGCCGCCAAGCACGGTGAGCCGCCAGTGCACGCTGCCCAGCAGCAGGCCGGCGGCCGGATCGGTGAGATTGATGGAAGCGTCTGGCGTGATGAGATGAGACACCTCGAAGTCGAACGCCCAGCGGCCCGGACCCGTGTAGCTTGCCCCACCGCTTACCCAGGTGTGGTCGGCCTCGGGGAGTCGTGCGGTCCGCGTGGCGTCGGGCACCGGGGTACCTCTCGTACGCCACGCCAGTCATCAGCTCCCATCGCTGGTTGACTCGCGCGCGCGCTCCCACCGCGACGCGCGACGCGTTGTTCCAATTCGCAGCCTGCACGACCGGTAGCTGAGCGGGGTTATCGAAGTCCACGCGCAGCGCCTGGAAGCTGTCCCATCCAGTCCAGGTCCAGTCCGCCAACAGAGTCCAGTTCCTGCTCACCTGCTGTGAGGCGCTGATGGAGAGCTCGGTCGGCATCGGCAACGTCACGCGGGCCTGGGTATCCGCGAAGACCAGACCGCCGGCCGTCAGAGGCGCCGCATCCGCTGGCACCGTGAAGTCGGCAGGGCCGCGGAGCGTGTGGTCGAATCTCCGATCGGAACGCCACTCCGACACGCGTGCCTGATCGCGGTTTCCAGAGTGCCCCGGCATTCCAGCCGACGGCCCAGTCCGTGCCATCGAATTTCACGCGGCCGTCATCCTGTTGCGGTACCAGTGGCAGCCCCGCCGCGGCGCCGAAGGATCCGAAATCGAGCATGTTGGCGATGGTGGCCGAGGAGCGCTGCACGTCGAGCCCGACTGCCAGCGAGAGCCCGCCGCCTACGCGGGTTGCGACAGACGGATTGAGGTTGAACACTCTGAGCGTGGTCTGGGTCGCCTGGTACCTGCCGACCCACGATTCCCCGTAGTCGGTCCCCAGGCCGAAGGGCGCATTGAAGCCCAAACCCAGCCTGACGCGATCGTTGAGACGCTTGACCACGTAAATGCTCGGCACAACCGCCGTGGTTCCTCCATCTTGCGTCGCCGGTCCCTGGAGAGGCTGCCCAAGCACGCTGCGGGAGCCCGCGTCGTGGAAGAGCAGCTGATACGTGATCAGTGGCGCTCCGGCGGTGAGCGTCAGATTCCCGTCCAGTCCCGTCATGCATGCAGGATTGAACCAGACCGCGCTCGCATCATCGGTCAGCACTGAACGGCCGGCGTAGCTGGAGCCCAGGGCCTTCACTCCCTGGAGCTGGATCTTCCACCCATCTGCCGCGACGTGCGAGGCTCCAGCCGTCACAAGCGCCGCGCCGACCCAACTCACAATTCGACGCGCTGGATAACCCATGGGTCGAGCCGGAATCACCGAGTGAAGACCTGGTACAACATCAACCCGAGCGTGACCGCGCTCAACGCGCCCAGGACGAGCGTCGTGACCGTGAGTCCGCCAGGCAACCCGCCGCCGGGAGCGCTGTTGGGCAGCAGGAGATCGATCAGCCGGCAAAGAAGCGGTGCCTTCGATGGATTCACCGCGTATTCCAGCTCGTCAGCCGCCTGCATGGCGCGGAAGATCTCCGGCTCTTCCAGCGCGTGAATCGTGCAGGGAGGCTTGGAAGAGCCAGTCGCCGACAGCACCGCGTTCACGGCATGGCGCGCCGCCTCGTTGGCAGCTTCCATACAGGCCAGATCGGTTTCTGTGAGCACGTAGTCGGAGGCGACGACGAAATTGGGAATGAGCGTGGCGGCCGACGGTCGGTTCACGCGCGAATTCTGGGTATTGACCAGCAGCGGCTCGAGGTTGTCCTTGACGAGCGCCGTCTTTTCGTCCGGTCCGTCGAACGTGATCGCGGGATCGAGGAAACTCTCCACGCGATCGCTGTCCTCAATCTTGCCGTTCCCAGCCAGGACGAGGTGAGCTTTGAGTTGCGCCCAGGTCTCGTCGAAGATCTGCTGTTTTGTACACTGCTTCGCCGCGACCGAGACAACCTTGTCGCCGGCCGTGTTCCAGTCCGAGATGATCGTCGACAGGATGTCCTGCACCTGGATCGTGCCCCCGCCCGGTGACGGACCCGCAGCATAAGGGAACAGGCCCGCTCGCCAGAACTGGTGTTGCGAGATGGAGGTCAACGCCCATGTCGAGTTGGAGTAGATGATGTGCCCGTTGACTTTGCTCACATCCCGATTCAGGTAGAACAGCACGCCGTTCATCCATTCCGTCTCGAGGCTGTCGACGCCGTCATCTGTCGTGGACCCTCCAGCCGAGGGGCGGCATAGGCCGGCGGCCCTCTTGAATGACGTCGGAAACAGCGTCGCGTTGCTCTTCACGACGTCTACCGGCAGCGCCGCGACGTAGTAGTCGGCCGCGGTGCCCCACACCTTGGCCGCACCCAGCTGGTCGGTGACGGTCACGCTCTGGATGCTGTTGGTTGGGGCGTCATAGGTGATCTCGGTGACGTCCTGGCCATTGAGGATGGTGACGCCAAGATTGCCTGTCAGGTATTTCACCCAGGGGTCGATCCAGGCTTCATTGGTCGGCGCGTTGAGGACGCGATCGGCGGCCTTGCCCTCGATGATGTTGAGCAGGATCTGCACGAGCATCGTGCCTACAGTGAGCGCGCTGGCCTTGTCGGGGCGCATGGCGACCAGGGACTGGCTCAGTCCGCGGGCCAGCACCGCCCTGTATTGATCGGACTTGTCTTTCGCCTCGATGTAATCCCACCAGCTGAGCCCCTCGTATTCCTGCAGGCGGCGCGTCCGGCACGATCCGAGGAAGCAGAATACTTTCTTCAGGAAGAACAGACCTTCCTCGGTCGAAATTCCCAACGAGGGATCCTCGACGAGCTCACGCAGAGCCGTAATCCATTCGTCGAGGGTCGTCGGGTGCTTGGCCTCGATGAGGAACAGCGGCTTGCCGTCCTGCGCGATCGAGATCTGTTTGGCTTGCACCAGATTCTGATCGGCCGTGGTCTTGGTGAGCGGATCGACGACGATCCGCTTCATCGTGTCCGTCAGATGCCAGTAGAAGCCTGGAAAGAACCTGAACCCATGTTCGCCAGGCAGGTCGGGCCTTCCAGCTGCCTGGTTCTTCATGCTGCGCGCCTTGCCGCCGCAGATGTCGTGGTGTTCGAACACGACGACGGTGAAGCCGCGCTCGGCGAGCTCGTGTGCTGCGCTGAGCCCGGCGACGCCACCGCCAAGAACGTAGACGGTGTTCATAAAAGCACCTCCGACCAGGCACCCGTCACATCGCTTCTGCTCGACGCACGAAGCTCTGCTGTCTTGGTCAGGGGATAATGGGCCTCGCGGTCGGGATGGTCAAGTCCGATCTGTCCGCTAAGCTGAGCCGTTCTTTAGAGCAAACCGCTCTCCGCCAGCTCTAGTCTTCCATCCCGTATGTTTCATGAAGTCTTGCCGACTTATGGCAATAGGTATCGTCTAAGGATTGCGTTTGATCTAATTCGTACGGATAGTGCGCCAGCTCGAGGAGACGCTCGAATGCGTCATGCGGACGCGAGCTCGTGGAACTTCGCGATGGCGCTCCACGCGGCCAGACCGATGCCACTCGCCATTTGCTGCAGCTCCACCATGTTGTGCGTCAGAAATATCAGGACGGAGTTGTCGCTCGGGTCCGCTTGCCACCAGCCGCCATACGCGCCGGGCCATCCGACAGTCCCGACACCGCCGCGACACGTCATGGGATCCGCCTTGTCCGGTTCCGTCACCACGGCAACGCCCATCCCATATCCGTGGCCGGCCGCAAACAAGGACCTGCCGAACATTCGAGCCGTCGTCCGCTGCGGTGACGTGAGCTGGTTCGACGCCATCATGGCGCACGTTTCCGGGCGCAGCACGCGCACACCGTCGACCTCTCCACGACCGAGGAAGATTCGGGCGAAGGCAAGATAGTCGTCCAACGTCGACCAGAGACCCTGACCTCCCGACTCGAAGGTCATGTCGTCAGGCCGTTCCGCGAGCGCGTGCCCGCCAGGCACCGCCGTCAAGGCGGTCAACTTCCCCTCGGCGTCGAACCCGCAGAGACCCGCGCGGCGAGTTCGCTTCTCTCGCGGGACGACGAAACCCGTATCGCGCATGCCCAGCGGCTTGAAGATGCGCCGCTCGAGGACGACGCCGAGTGGCGCGTCCTTCGAGACGCGCGATGAGGAATCCGAGCAGGTCGGTCGACAGCCCGTAATGAAAGCCAGCGCCCGGCTGATCGATCAAAGGCAGGGTGGCGAGCCGTGCGATCCACTCATCGGGGCCGAGCGCATTGTCCATCGTCCCTCCCAGGGCCTGGGCGCAGGCGCGAGAGATCGGGCCACGATGAAGCTCGCCGTAGGTGAGGCCTGAGCGATGCGTCAGGAGATCGCCGAACGTGATCGGCCGCTCCGCCGCATCCGTTTGGTCCAGAGGGCCATTCGGATCGCGCAGGACTCGAAGGTGTGCGAGCTCGGGAGCGAGGCGCGCGATTGGCTCGTCCAGTGCGAAGCGGCCTTCGTCGTACAGCGTCAAGGCGGCCGCACTCGTCACCGGCTTCGACATCGACGCGATTCGAAAAATCGTGTCCCGCTCGACGGGCAGGTTCGTCACCAAATCTCGACGGCCCACGATCGCCGTCTGGACGACGCGTCCGCCCCGCCAGACCAGCGTCGCGGCGCCGGCGAGGGCTCCGGCATCCACATAGCCGTGAAGGGCGGCCTCAATCGAATTCCCTTGAGTCATCTCAATATAATATTGACATTATTAAATAGTTCAACTATTTATTGAGTCGATGGCGCTGAAAAAGACGCGGCCCGGGCGAGTGGACCCAAAGGCGACAAGCGTGATCGCACGCGAGCCACGCTGCTCGAAGCGGCGAGAGCCATGGTTCGGGAAAAGGGCTACGCGCGCACCACGCTCGAGGCGGTCGCGCGGCGCGCCGGCATGACCACGGGGGCGATCTACGGGAACTTCAAGAACCGCGACGAGCTCTTCATCGCGCTCGGCCAGAGCTACTGGGCGCCGGTGAAACCCCGGATCAAGACCGGCGCGACGTTCGCCGAAGTGATGCACGCAATGGCCAAGGCGACGCTCGAGGCAATCCCGGACCGGACGACGGCGGCGGTGGGACGGTTGACGGGGATGGCGTACGCGCTGACCAGCCCGGGTCTGCGCGCGCGAGTCCGCGAGATCACTGCCGGGAGCTACAAGTTTGGGGAGGAATGGCTCCGCACGCTGGGGGATGAGCGCGAGCTGCCCATGCCGCCGGAGCACCTGGTGCGTGTCATTCACGCCCTGATCGAAGGGCTTGTGCTGCAACGAATTCTGACGCCGGAGCTGTTTCCTGACGAAGTGTTCTACGCCGCATTCGTGCGCTGGCCCATCGCCGACTGAGCCCATCCAACCCGACACTGTCACCAATGGCACCAGCCGGCTGATGCGTCGATTGACACGCGCCTGTCGGAGGTCTAGTCTGATCCGCGAGCGCGTAAAGGGCGCCTGCGGGTTCGCGCGAAGGGCTCAGCCCACCGTCATCGCTCCTCGACACCGGCTACGACACCGCCGTGCTGCCTGTCTGCGAACCACAGGGCTGAGCATGGAGGGTCTATGCCGTCTCGTGAACTGCCCCCGCGCCCGAATCTCGACCATCTGAAGAAGCAGGCGAAAGCGCTGCTCGACGCCGCGAAGCAACGCGACCAGGACGCGCTTCGCCGATTCACGCTGCTGCCGTCGCTGGCGGACAAGGCGCCAGACGCCGTCGCCGCCGGCGATCTCGCGCTGCACGACGCGCAGTCGGTCATCGCGCGCGAGCACGGCTTTCCGTCGTGGAATGCGCTGCGCGAGGAAGTCGAGTCGCGCACGCTGTCGTTCGAGGCCGCGCTGGACGAATTCATCCGCTGCGCGAGTGACGGCGCCACCGGCCGCGCCGAGCGGCTCCTCGCGCTCCATCCGCGCATCGCGTCCGCGACGCTGCAGACCGCGCTCGTGCTCGGCGATGCGCGCGCCGTGGAAGATCGGCTGCGCGATCATCCCGAGCTCGCCACGGCGCCCGGCGGCCCGATGCAGTGGCCGCCGCTGCTCTACGCGTGCCACACGTCGATGCACAAGGGCGACCCGGCGCGCCTCGACGGCGCTCGTCGCGATCGCGCGGCGGCTCTGCGCGCTTGGCGCGGACCCCAACGGCGAATACCACTGGAACTGGCATCCAGAGCTGCCGCGGACGGTTCTCTGGGGCGCGGTGTGCGCCGTCCATCACCTGCCGCTCGCGGAGACGCTGCTTGCGGCCGGCGCGAATCCGACCGACGGCGTCACGTCGCATATCGCCGGAGGAGGCGGCAACCTCGACGCGCTCGAGCTGCTGCACCGCTATGGCCTGAATGTGAACGGCATTCCGGGCGGCGTGCCGCCACTCGTCTACATGATGCTCTGGAGCGACAACCCTGCCGGGCCGTACTGGCTGCTCGATCACGGCGCGGACCCGAACCTCCCGTGGGGCGACGGCGGCGAAGCGCCGCTGCACGTCGCCGCGCGCAGGTGGAACGTCGAGATGGTCGAGCGCCTCGTCGCGCGCGGCGCGGACGTCTCGCGCCGGCGCACGGACGGCGCGACGCCGCACACGCTGGCCGAGCTGCAGGGCAACCCCGACATCGCGCGCTGGCTGCTGGCGCACGGCGCCGTAGACGAGCTCTCGACGCTCGAGCGCTTCGTCGCGGCCTGCGCGCGCGCCGATCGTCCGGCGGCAGACGCGATGCTGGCCGAGCACCCGACGCTCAGGTCACAGCTGACGCACGAGCATCACCTCATGCTTCACCGCCCGGCCGAGAGCGGCAACGCCGCCGTGCTCGAGACGATGCTCTCGTGCGGGTTCGGTCCGGACGCGAGAGACAAGGATCAGGTGACGCCTCTCCATCGCGCGGCGATGGGCGGCCACCCCGACGCGGTGCGCGTGCTGCTTGCGCACGGCGCCGACGTCAATGCCCGCGACGGGATGTTCGCGGCGCCGCCGCTCGTATGGGCCGTTGAAGGCCGCGCCACGATGAAAGGACGCGGCGTCGATCACGTCGCGGTTGCGCGGCTGCTGATCGCTGCCGGCTCGCCGCTCGACTGGACGCCGCCGGACGGCGCGCCTGGACCCGGAGCGGACGCTGGAGGGGCTCAGCGAGCTGCGCCGCGAGGCCGCAGCGACGGAAGGACCTAAAAAATAGGGAATAGGGAATAGGGAATAGGGAATAGGGAAATAGGAGACCGAGCTGCTCGTCGCACGGTTCTGCGGGAGTCTTTCTTCCCTATTCCCTATTCCCTATTTCCCATTTCCCGTCAGGTACTCCCTGAACACCCGCGCGAGGCCCTGCAGGTCCAGGCCCTTCGACAAGCCGAGCATCAACAGGATTCGCGCCTTGAGAGGCGCCAGATCGCCGGCGGCAATCAGCCCCGGCGCGGCGCCGCCTTCGAGCAGCGACACGTGCCCGTCTTCCACCCGCGACGCGACGACGACAGGAACGCCGGCCTTGAGCGCGACGTTCACCGCCGAAATCTCACCGATGGACAGCGCGCCGGCGCCAGCCGCCGCCATGACCAGCCCGCTCGCGCCTCTTGCGATGGCCGCTTCGGCGAGATCGCCCGGCGCACCCTGATAGGTCAGCAGCAGGTCGACGCGCGAGAGCCGGGAGATCTGCCCGATGTCGAACTCGCTCGTCATGCCGTGCCGTCGCGTGTTCTCTCCGGTGAAGGTCACGACACCGCCAGAGACACTCCCGAGCGGCGCGTGGGCGCCGGCGTCGAACGCCTCGACCTTCACCGTCGACACCTTCTCGACGTCGCGGGCGGACAGCACCAGTCCGTGAAACACCACCAGCGTGCCGCGGCCGCGCGCGCCGGAGCTCGCGGCCACCCGCACGGAGTCTTCCAGGTTCGCCGGACCATCCGAGCTGGCATCGCCGGGCTTGCGAATCGCGCCCGTCAGGACGATGGGCTTTGGCGTACGGACCGTCAGATCGAGGAACCACGCCAGCTCCTCGAGCGTGTCGGTGCCGCTGGTGACGACGATGCCGTCGAGAGTGGAGTCGGCGGCGATTTGATTGAGTCGGATCGAGAGGCGGACCCAGTCGTCCAGCGACAGCGCGAGGCTCGGTCCGCGTGCGAACGTCTCGGTCTCGATCTGCGCGATTGCGGAGAGGTTCGGAGCCGACGCGGCCAGCGCATCCGCGCTCCAGCGTCCATCCCGGGCGTTGCCGATCGTGCCGCCGGTGGCGACCAGCCGCACGCGCGGCGCCGCCGTCGCGCCGACGCTGCAGCCCGCAAGCAGGGCCACCGCCAGGCACGCTGCCACCGCGACGGAACGGGGAACCCCCGCCGTGAGCCTCGGAAGCACGTTCCAGCAGATCAGGCGCCGGTTGATCCCGCGCGTGATGTCCTGTGCGCCATCATCAGCCACGCGCTGACCTGGCGGGCGGCTTCGCCGGCGGTAGGTCCGTAGAACGGCATCATCGCCGTCGGGACGCCCGGGGTGCGGACCACGTGGGCGCGCCAGCGGTCCTGACTGACACGTGAGACTTCGATGTGGTACGTGCGGCCATCTATGACTTCGTCGCTGTAATGCACAGGCGTGGACCGTTGGGCGCTCGCTGGGGTGCCGCCGACGTCGGTTGACGTGGCCGCCAGGATGGACATTGTAGGCAGTCGCGCGGGTCAATCAAGCGAAAGTCGGCGCGAAGCGCGTCGCACATCCGTCGTCGATGCGAATCGCTCGATTTTCGGCCAGAACTATTTTTTTCCTGACACGAGATCAACAGACAATCCACCGTTCTTCCACATGATTTCCACAGGCACGTTTTGCCCGTGTTGGCGTGCTACGCTCACAAGCGTGAGAGCGGGATCGGAAACGGCGCCTCATGTGCCGTACGCGAGGGTCGCACGCGCGCGACTGGCTGGCCTGTCCCTCGCGTGCCTGCTCGCCTGGCCGATTCCCGGCCGCGCCGAGACGGCGCCGCTCTTCCGATTGTTCCTGACCAACGGGACCGTCGTCACGTGCCTGGGCGAGTACGCGCGCGTCGGCGATCGCGTGGTCTTCACGATGCCCGTCGGCGACAGCTCGCAGCTGCTGTCGCTGCCAGGGAACCTCGTGGACTGGGCCAGGACCGAGCAGTACACGGACTCGTTCCGCGCCGCCAGATACGCCGAGACGCGCGGGCGAGGCCGATTTCTCGGCGCTGGCCGGCCAGGTGGCCGCGGTGCTCAACGAGATCGCGATCACCAACGACCCGGGACGCAAGCTGCAGCTCGCGCTCGACGCCAGGCGGCGGCTCAATGCGTGGCCGCGTGACCACTACAACTACAAAGCCGGCGACGTCCGGCAGATCGTCCAGCTCGTGGACGAGGCCATCTCGGAGATGCGCGCGGCCGCCGGCGAGCAGCAGTTCGATTTCAGCCTCGAGGCCAACATTCAGCCGGCCGAGGTGCCGGTGCTGCCCGAGCCCACCGTCGCCGAGTCGCTGACGGGCGCCGCCGCGGTCGTGGACCTGACCGACGACCCCTCGGAGCGGATGTCGCTGCTCGAGTCGCTCGCCCAGGCGATCGACAAGGCGACGGCGTCGCTCTCGTCCGACGTCGCCACGCATCTCCAGACGCTCGTGCACGACCGTCTCCGCGCCGAACACCAGGTCGAGGCCGACTACTCACGGCTGTCGTCGTTTGCGGGCGCCGATGCGAAGACCCGGGCGGCGCGCGCCGACGTACGCGGTGTCGAGAAAGTCATTGCGCGAGTGCAGGCCGAGGACGAGCGACTGGGCCACCAGCGGCCCGAGCGCGTGGCGGCGCTCCTGGCATCGGTCCGGGACGAGCTGGATTCGGCTCGCCGGCTTCGGCTGGCGCGGGATCAGTGGTCGGTGAAGATCGGCACCTATCGCAGCTACCGTCGCGCGGTGTCGGCGCCGCTGGCGTCGCTGGACCTCATCGCGTCGAGCCTCGACGACATCAAGCGGCTGGCCGGTCCTGAAGCGACCGAGCTGCCGCGCCTGCTGCAGCGCGTCGGGCAGGTGCTGCGCGCGCTCGCGTCCATCGTGCCGCCGTCGGACCTGGCGCCGGTCCACACGTTGATTGAAAGCGCCGCGCGGCTGGCCGAGCAGGCCGTGCTGACGAGGAGGTCCGCCGTCGCGTCCGGCGCGATGGACCAGGCCTGGCAGGCCTCGTCGGCCGCCGCCGGCGCGCTGATGCTGCTCGATCGCGCGAAGCACGACATCGAGAGCGCGATGGCGCCACCGGGAGGGTAGTGGTCACCGAACGTCGCACGCGACTCCATCGCGCGCCCTCGCTGCCGGCATTCCGCGCCGTCCTCACGGCCATCGTCCCGGTCGACGACCTCGCCGCCGCCAGAGCCACGGCCGTCCTCGTGCCCTCGCGGACGGCGGCGGATCTGCTGCGGCGCACGCTCGAGGATCGCCGGATCGACGAGTCCGGCGCGCTCGTGTTCCCGGATCTCCTCACGCGTCGCGACTGGTACGAACGGCTGCACATCCTCGCCCGCCTCGGTCCGCGGTTGCTGACGGCGTTCGAGCGCGAAGTGACCGTCGAGGCTGCGGCCCACGAAGCGATCACCGAAGGCGACATCCCCCCGTTCAACCTGAGACCGGCGCTGCTCGGCGAAATCGTCGCGCTCTACGATCTCGTGCGGCGGCAGCAGCGGACGGTCGACGATTTCGAGCGCGTCCTCGCCGGCAACTTCGACGACTCGGCCGACTACGATCGCGGCGCGGAGCGATTGCTGGGCCAGACGCGTTTTCTCGGGCGCGTCTTCCGCGGGTACGAGCGACGCCTCGACGATCATGGCGGCCTCGACGAGCATCGCCTGCGTGAGCAGCTGCTGTCGTCGGACGCGCCGACGTACACGCGCGCGATCGTGACGCTCGCAGATCGCCAGGCCGACGCGGACGGGCTCTGGGCCGCCGACTTCGACCTCCTCAGCCGGCTGCCCGGCCTGCAAGCCCTCGACGTCGTCGCGACCGAGGAGCAACTGGCGACCGGCTGGCTCGAGCGCGTGCACGAGCTGCTTCCAGGCCTCGAAGAGGTGAGGCCGGCGCCTCCGGATGTTCCGCTCGACGCGCCGGTGCTCGTCGTCCCCGAGGGAGAGGCCCGCGCGGTCCACTTCGAAAGCCGCGACCGTGAAGAGGAGCTTGCCGATCTCGTCCGGCGGATCCGCGCGCTCCATCGCGAGACGCCCGAACGGTCGTTGTCGCGCGTCGCGATCGTCTGTGGCCGTCCGCTCCCGTACGCGTACCTGGCGCCGGGCGCGTTCGAGTCCGGAGGCGTGGCGCTGCAATCGCGCGACGCCCTGCCGCTGGCGGCCGAGCCGTTCGCGGCGGCGCTCGACCTGGTGTTCTCGGCGGTCAGCACGCTCTTCAGCGCCTCGCCGCTCACGGCGCTCCTGAGGTCACCGCACCTTGCGCTGGCCGGCGAATTGCCGGCGGCGTCACTGGCCGACCTGGCCGCGCTGGATGTGGGGCTCGCCGCGTTCGACCACGGCGGCAGCGCGTCGCGTCTCGACGAACTGGCCGAAGGGTGGGCCTCAGGCGCCTTTCAGCCGCCGCGGAGCCCGCGCTGGCAGAGTGAGGGCGCGGCGCGCGCGGCTCGCGTCGCGGCCGCGACCATTCGGGCACTCGAGCCGCTCGCCGTTCGACAGCGGGCCAGCGCCGCGCTCGACGCATTGCTGTCGTTCCTCCACGGCGCGTCCGCGGCCGTCGCGCTCGACGATCCGCTGCGCGAACGGCACCTCCGCGCGAGACGCGCGGTGCTGTCGATCCTCGATGGCCTTCGCGAGGCGCACGCGCGGCATCATGACCTGCTCTGGACCATCGACGAGCTGGCCGCGACCGTTCGGCGATGGATCGAAGCCGAGACGTTCACCCCGTCGCGCGGCCGGTCTGGCGTCGTCCTCACGGATGCCGCGTCGGCGCGTTACGGCGAGTTCACCGACATTCATCTGGTCGGCCTGGTCGACGGCGAGTGGCCGATTCGCGCGCGGCGAAACGTCTTCTACTCCCAGCCGCTGCTCGCGCAACTCGGCGGTCCGCCCGACCTCGACCGCACGCCGGCCGATCGCGCGGCGTTCGTCGACCTGCTGCAGTCCGCGTCCACGCGCGTCTCGCTCGCGGCCTTCGCGCTCGAAGACGACGCGCTGGTGGATCGGTCGCCGCTGCTGGACGCCGTGCCGCGAGCGGGTCTGACGAGCGTGCCGCTGCCCGTCCGGCCGGCGGCGGTTTTCACGCGAGAAGCGCTGGCGGCGCGCCCGGTGCCGTCTGAAGCCGTCCACGGCGAGGCGGCGTCCTGGCTGGCAATCCGGGAGCAGCGCCCGGATTTTCGCGCGCCGGAGTTCCACGGCCGCTCGTTGCCGGCCACGCCACGGAGCTGGTCGGTCAGCTCACTCGAGCAGTACGCCCTCTGCCCGTTCAAGGACTACGCGCGGTATGTGCTGAAGCTGGCCGAGGAATGGCCCGAGGAAGAGGGCCTCACGCCCCTCGAGCGCGGACGGCTGATCCACGAGGTCTTCGAGACGTTCTACGCGGAGTGGCAGCAGCGCGGCCATCGCGCCGTCGGCGCCGATCAGCTCGACGCCGCGCGGACGCTCGCCGAGGAGATCCTCGAGCGCGGCCTCGCGACGCTCTCGCCATCGGATCGGACGATCGAGCGCACGCGCTTCCTGGGATCGCCCGTCGCTCCCGGCCTGATTGACGTGGTCCTGCGGATGGAAGCGGAGAGGGAGACGCCGGTCATCGAGCGCTGGCTCGAGCACCGGCTCGACGGCCAGGTCCGCTTGCGCGGCAAGAGCGGCGAGCGCGAGATTGCGCTCCGCGGCATCGCCGATCGGGTCGACCTGCTGGGCGACGGCACCTTCCGCGTCGTGGACTACAAGTCGTCGCGCGCGACGAGCCCGCTGCAGCTGGCGATGTACGCCACGGCGCTCCGCCAGCAGCTGGCCGACTATCGCAGCCGCCGGTGGGTGCTCGACGAGGCCGCGTACATCGCGTTTCGCGAAGAGCCGCCCGTCCGGCCGCTGGCTCGATCGCCCGCGGATCTCGAGGCCGTGATCGCCCGCGAAGAAGCCCGCGTCGTCGAGATCGTCGACGCCATCACCCGCGGAGAGTTTCCGCCGCGTCCCGCGCAGCGCAGCCTCTGCAACACGTGTGCCTGGGCCACGGTCTGCCGCAAGGACTATGTCGAAATCGAAGCCGACGCCGCCGCGCCTGCCGTTTGAGGACGCCGCGCCGGCGCCGTCCGCGGCGTCGACGCTGCCCGACGCCGCCGATCGCGCGGCCGCGGTCGACCCGCGCCTGAATGTCGTGCTCGAGGCCTCGGCCGGCACGGGCAAGACGCACGTGCTCGTCGACCGCTACATCAACCTCATTCGCGCCGGCGTCGAGCCGCGCAACATCCTGGCGATCACCTTCACCCGCAAGGCAGCTGCCGAGATGCGCGATCGCATCCTCGCGGGGCTCCACCGGATCGCCGACGAAGGCGGGATCGATCCCGTGCGCTGGCGCGGCCTTCGGGACCACCTCGGCGACGTCGCGATCAGCACGATCGACGCGTTCTGTCTCAGCCTGCTGCGCGAGTTTCCGCTCGAGGCAGACCTCGATCCCGGGTTCGGCATGGCGGACGAGACCGAAGCGGCGCGCCTCGCCGACGAAGCGCTCGATCGGACGATGCGCACCACGCGTGCGCTGGCCTCCGAGGATCCCGGCATCGAGCTCGTGCTCGCCAGCCTTGGGACCCTGCAGCTTCGCCGCGGCCTGTCGGACCTTCTCGATCGCCGTCTTGTCGCGACCGACGCGCTCGGGCGAGCCTTGCGCAACGTGCCCGACGATCTGACGGCGCCTGCTGTCGCGTCCGCACTGGTCGCCCGGCTCGAGGACGCTCTCGGCGGGCGCTCCGGCATCGTCGAGTTCATCCGGACGGGCGCTGCGAGTCATCCTCGCTTCAAGCTGCTCGCCGCCGATCTCACGCGCCTGCTCGGCGGCGACACGGCGGAAAACGACGCGTTCCGCGCGGCGCGGTTGCTGCTGGAAGCGCTGCGGCATCACTTCTTCACCGGAAAGAACGAGCCGCGCAAGCGGCCGTTCTACAAGAAGGAGTTCTTCGCCGGCGACATGGCGTGGCGGCGGCACCAGGAGCTGCTGGAGCAGCGCGCGCCGGCGATTGCCGAGGCGTCGAACCGTTTTGCCCGCGACCTGAACGCCGTCCTCGCCCGCGGCGTGTGGCGACTCTTTGCCGTCGCGCGGCGCGAGTACCGCCAGACGCTCGAGCAGCACGCCGTCGTCGACTTTCCGGACGCCCTGGCGCGCGCGCTCGATCTCGTCGCCGCGATGGACGAGTTCACGCGCAGCCGCTTTCTGCTCGAGTCGCGCTACCACCATCTGCTCGTCGACGAGTTCCAGGACACGAGCGACGCGCAGTGGCGCCTGGTCTGGCACCTGGTGCAGTCGTGGCGCGAAGGCGAAGGCCTCTCGCAGGACCTGCCGCTGCAGCCGACGATTTTCGTCGTCGGCGACCGCAAGCAGTCGATCTACGGGTTCCGCGACGCGGACGTCGGCGTGCTGCGCCGCGCGGCCGGCCGGATTTCAGAGCTCCGCGGCAACCGCGAGCCCGTCAGGCGCGCGATTCGAAAGAGCTTCCGCGCCGTGCCGGCGCTGCTGGCATTCACCAACGCGCTCTGCGACGCGCTCGACAAGGCGCCCGAGCGCGCCGACGCGTTCGCGTACGACGAGCACGATCGGTTTCCGGTGGACCCGGCAACGATGGCAGGCGAGCCCGCGCTCGGCGTCGCGCCGGCGTTCGATCTCGCCGGGTCTGCGCAGGCGGTCGCCGGCGAGATCGCGCGCCTGCTGCAGTCGGGAACTGTCCGCGATCGACAGACTGGCGTTGCGCGAGCGGTGCGTCCCGGCGACATCGCGATCCTCTTTCGATCGCGCGAAGGGCACCAGGAGTTCGAGACGGCGCTGCAGGATCTCGGCATCTCGACGTACGTCTACAAGGGTCTGGGGTTCTTCGACACCGACGAGGTGACCGACGTCGTGGCGGCCCTCCGGCTGCTGGCGGATCCGGCGTCGGATCTGCGTGCGGCGGCCCTTCTCCGATCGCGGTTCGTCCGGCTCTCGGACCCGGGACTCGCGGCGCTTGCGCCGAACATCGCCGCGTCGCTTGCTGGCGCCGTCGACGGCGACACGCGGCTCGATGCCGACAGCGCTGCCGTGATGGCGCGCGTGCGTGCCTCGGTGCCCGGCTGGATCGCGCTGGCCGACCGCGTGCCGCCCGCGGAGCTGCTCGATCGCGTGATCGCGGAGTCGGCCTACGAGTTCGAGCTGGCCGGCCCCCGCGCGCGCCAGGCCCGCGAGAACCTGAAGAAGATTCGCGCGCTCGTGCGCCGCATCCAGAACCGCGGCTACACCACGCTGGCGCGCGTGACCGAGCATCTCGATCGCCTGTCGGCCGGCGACGAGTCGAATGCCGCCTTCGACGCCGTCGACGCCGTGAACCTGATGACGGTCCACGCGGCCAAGGGCCTCGAGTTCCCGGTCGTCTTCCTCGTGCACCTCGGCAAGGGCGCTGGCGGCGGCCGCGATCCGATCCGGTTGAGCGGGGTGACCGAGGACGAAACGCCGTCGATTGCCGTCGGCGACTTCCGATCCGAGGCCGACGACGACGCGGCGCTGCGGGAGCGGGAGGAGACCAAGCGCCTGCTCTACGTGGCGGTGACGCGCGCGCGCGACCGGCTGTATTTCTCGAGCGTCCTCGCCGATCGCGGGAAGGAGGCTGTCTTCCTCGCCGGGCGCGGAGGGCTGGGAGACGTCCTGCCCCCGGACTTTCGCCAAATCTTCGTCGATGCGACGCCGAGGAAATGCCGCCGAGCTCTCCTGGGTCTCTGGCGGCGCGGCGCATCGTTTCCGGGTCTGTCGGATTCCGGAGGATCAGGCCCGCCTGCCGCCGCAGCCCGTTCCGACCGAGCAGGTGCCGTTCGATCTCCAGCGGCTCGGGGGCCTGGACGCGGATCGCGGCAGCATGGCGGCGGTCGAGTTGTCCGAAAGGCGAGGCCCCGCGGAGGCGCCCGTCGCCCCCGACGCCGATGCCCGGCTGGTGGGTCTGGTGGTCCACCGTCTGCTCGACAGATACGGGGTCGCCCCGCCCGTGTCGGACGATCTCACGGCGGCCGCGGCCGCGCTTCTCCGTCGAGACGAGCGCCTGATGGCCGAAAACCCGCAGGAGACGCTGACCGAGGCCGTCCGGCGCTACCGGACGCTCGTCGAGCCGCCCGGACGTGCTGGCGCTCTTCAGGGACGGCCGTGCCTGGCACGAGGTGCCCGTCTCGGCGCGGGAGGCCGGCAGCGTCCTCCGCGGCGCCATCGACACGCTGGTGGTTGGGCCGGATGGCCGGGCCTCGGTGCTGGAGTTCAAGACGGGCCGGCCCAGCGAGGCCCACCAACGGCAGCTTGCACGGTATGTCGCCGCCGCGACGCGGTTTTTACAGGGAATTCCCGTGAACGGCGTCCTCGTCTACGCCAGAGACGAGGAGGACTGACCACGTTTATTGTTTACCTTGCGCGCTTCCATCCCCTACAATCGGCGAGTGATGGCTATAGCACCTGGCACCGGAGAGAGGAGCGCTGGAGTGGCCCTGACCTGCCCGAATTGCGGGAACGACAAGAATTTCCTCGTGAAATCGCTGCAAATGCACGTGGTTCACCTCGAAGACGCGCGCGTGGAAGTATCTGAAGAGAGCCGTCCCGCAGTTCTGGAAGTGCTCTGCGACGAATGCGACAGCGCGCTGAAGCTGGAAGACCTCGACGAGAACGTCCGCCGGGAAGTGCTCCTGACCATCGGCGCTCGCTAACCGCCTCGAGCGGTCACTCCGTCCCTCCGCCTTCTTCTTTTTCCTCGAAGTAGTCGCACTCAGGGCACACCCACTCGAAAAAGTGGGTGGACTTCTCTTCGGACGTGCCCGGCGTGCGGTCGACCACCGTGCGCTCGACCAGCCGCATGCGCTCGCCGCAGAGCGGACAGTCGCGGCCCGGCTCGGTCATGCGAGCGCTGGCCGCTCGTCGCTCGGGCGCTCGAAGGGGCGCGCCTCGGTGTATCCGCAGATCAGGCACTGGCAGACGAGGACCTGCGTATCCTCATCGTCGCCGGCGACTTCCGCGCTGGTGATCCGCTCCGCGCGAATGGGGTGGAGCAACCCGCCGCAATCGGGACACGTCGGCAGTCGTGGTCTGTCGTCGTCCATCTCGCGCGACTCCTTGCGCGTGGTGCATCGGTACTCCTCGCGTCCAGCCTTGACAAGGCGCGGCGGCGGTCCCAAAGTACCCGCAGTGTCGCTCGCCACCCGATGACTGACAGACGCAGGTGACTGATTTCCATCGACCGTTTCGCGACGATGCGACGCCGGCGCCGGCCGAAGGGCCCGCGACGCTGAGCCTGATGCGCACCTGCTTCGCCGACGAGATCGCGATCGACTTTCCGTCGATCGCGCCGGCGGTGGATCGCGTGCGCGAGACGTTCGTCTCGTCGGACGATCGCGCGGTGCCGCTCGAGACCGAGATCGCGCTGACGGCTGCGGCAGGCGTCGATTGGCGCGATCGTCCCGATCGCGCTCGACCTCAGCGGCTTCTGCGCCGGCTGCGGCGGACGCGGCGAGTCGTGGGCCGAGCCCTGCACGCTGTGCGCGGGCACGGGCGAGCGCGGCCACACGCATCACTTCCGCCTGGCGCTGCCGCCCGGCGTGGCCGACGGCGCCCGGTTCCGGTTCGTCGTCGCGCCGCCCTCCGTTCGCGCCACCCGCGTCGAAGTCACCGTCTCGGTGGCGTAGCGCCCTGGTGAAAGTCACGCGGCATTCGGCGCGAGCATCCCGCGGACGGCGTTGCTCCTTCTTCATGACCGAATTCTCAGTCGTCGCGCCTTGTCCGAGGCGCCTCGCCGTCCTCGGTGCTCGCCGTGACTTCACCACGGGCTGGTAGCGCAACCACTCGTGGCGCGCCACGTCGAGTTTCTCTCACGAGTCCTCTACATCTGGAGCGCGTTCAACGCGATCGTCGGGCTCGCCGTCCTGGCGTTTTCCATCGGCGCGGCATCACTCGCCGTGACGGCCAGCGCCGAAAATCCCGGGACTGAAGTCGCGGCCGGCATCACCGCGGCGACCCTGGCCGTTGTCGCGTTGACCGCGCTCGCGTGGGCTGGTGTGCACTACCTGTGCGCGCGGGGACTTTCGGATCATCGCGCGTGGGCACGCGCGCTGGGCCTGGCGCTCGGGTTGTTCGATCTGCCGCTCATGCCGCTCGGCACGGCGCTCGGCGGCTACGCGTTGTGGGTGCTGCTGCAGGAGGACACGCGGCGGCAGTTCGGCGCCGCGCCGCACTGAGTTCGATCGGCGCGGCTGAAGCCGCGCCCTACGTACCCCCATGGACCCATGAACCCATAGACCCACCGACCCACCACGACCTACCGACCCACCGACCTACCTCGGTTCGTCCACCGTCCCCATCGCCGTCCACGGGCCGCATCGCAGCAGACGCCGGAACGTCATCCACGATCCGGCGAGCGCGCCGTGTTTCTGGATCACCGCGTCCGCGTAGTGGCTGCACGTCGGCGTGAAGCGGCACTGGACGCCGACGACCGGCATCAGGGGGCCGAGCGTGTGCTGATAGACGTGAATGCCGGTGCTCAGCAGACGCGCCGAGACCTGGTGGTCGGCGGCGCGTGACAGGTCCGCGCCGAGCAGGACGACGAACAGGACCAGCAGTGAGAGGAAGATGCGCTTCGGGCCGAAGCGCGAGCCGTGCGGGGGCGCTACTTGCGGAACCGGCCGGCCGGCGGTCGCACGGCCGGCCGATTCCCGAATCATCGAGTGGTGCAGGACGCGATCAGAACTTGTTGGCGTACTCGCTGACCCCGGGGACCAGGAAACGCTGCCCGTTCACGCCCTTGATGATGCACATCACGTGCACCACGAGAATGCCGATCCACAGGCCGAACGTCAGCACGCTGACGACGCAGCCCAACGCGAAGCTGATGGCGTGAATGATGAAGGTGACGATCGTGATGGCAATCCAGAGGACGATCTCGGCCACCATCAGCACGATGCCGTGCTTGGCGTGCCATTGGACTTCCTTGTCTTCCTTCTCTACCAGCAGCGGCACGAGGGCCAGCAGCCAGAGATAGGAGAGCACAATCATGATGCCCCGGTTGCTCGACTGGGTGCCGGGCGTGGTCGCGTCACTCATGCGCGAAACTCCTTGCCACTCAAAAGGGGGGGACCGGAAGTGGTCGCGCGGAGTCTACCGGAAGTTCCCTGTGATTTCCAGCGATTTGCCCGGAGATTTCTGACAGGACAGACCTTTCGTGTTTTCCCCGGGAGGCTGGTAAGCTGGATTGGTGTCTCCCCTCGTAAATCAGGCCGCCGTGCTCGATGCGCTGCGCGGCGTCATCGATCCGGACCTCGGAAAGGACATCGTCAGCCTCGGGTTCGTGAAGCGCCTCGAGGTCTCTGACGCGGGCGCGGTGGCGTTCGCGATCGAGCTGACGACGCCGGCGTGTCCGGTGAAGGATCGACTGCAGGCGCAGGCGCAGGCGCTGGTCGCCGCGGTGCCCGGCGTGTCGTCGGTCAACGTCGAGATGACGGCCGCGGTGCGAACGGCCGCGGTGCCCGAAGGCGGACGCGTGCCGGTGCCGGGCGTGAAGAACGTGATTGCCGTGGGCGCGGGCAAGGGCGGCGTGGGGAAGACGACGGTCGCGGTGAACGTCGCCGTCGCGCTCGCCCAGCTCGGCAGCCGCGTCGGCATCATCGACGGCGACATCTACGGGCCGAACGTTCCGATCATGCTCGGCCTCAACGACCGAGCTCGTCGCCGACGAGCAGGGCCGGATCATCCCGGCCGAGCGGTACGGCGTGCAGGTCGTGTCGATGGGCTTCCTGACCCACGACGACTCGCCGGTGATCTGGCGCGGCCCGATGCTGCACGGCGCAGTGCAGCAGTTCTTCCGGCAGGTGGCCTGGAACGACCTCGACTATCTCGTCATCGATCTGCCGCCTGGGACCGGCGACGTCGCGCTCAGCCTCAGCCAGTCGGTGCCCGTCTCGGGCGCGATCGTCGTGACGACACCTCAGCAGGTGTCGCTCGCCGACACGCGGCGCGCGATCCGGATGTACCAGAAATTGAACATCCGGACCGCTCGGGTTGATCGAGAATATGAGTCACTTCGTCTGTCCGGGCTGTGGCCACGAGAGCGACATCTTCGGACATGGCGCCGGCGAAGAGCTGGCGCGGGCGATGGACGTGCCGTTCCTCGGACGGCTGCCGATCTACGAGCCGATTCGGATCGGCGGCGACTCGGGGCAGCCGATCGTGATCGCGGAGCCCGATTCGCCGGCGGCGCGCGCGTTCAAGGCCGTCGCCGAGCAGGCCGCGGCTCAGGTATCCATCGCCAGCTTCTCGCGCGTAATTCCGTTGACGCCGGTGCGCTGAGCGCACGTGGCGGCGGGGCTTCATGCTCCGCGACTCTGCGCTGCCTGGTTGGAGGTTGCTGTGAAGGCTCTTGGCTCGTTCGTGCTGTGCGCGGCGCTGGTGATGTCAGCCGCAACCGCTCTGGCCGCGGATACGATCGGCGCCGTCCTGACGCCGTACTTCCGGATTCAGAGCGCGCTCGTCGACGATCGCATCGACACGATCAAGGACGACGCGCTGCTCGTCGCGCAGGAGGCGGGCAATCTTGGCGCGTCCGGCAAGCCCATCGAAGAGGCCGCGACGGCGTTGTCTCAGGCGGCCGAGATCGGCGCAGCCCGCGAGGCGTTCGGACGGCTCAGCGACGCCGTTATTGCATATGCGGACAGCACGAAGACCAGCCCCGGCGGCGACGTCGCCACGGTCTACTGCCCGATGGTGAAGAAGAGCTGGCTCCAGAAGAACGGAGACGTGAAGAACCCGTACTTCGGCAAAGCCATGCCGAACTGCGGCGAGAAGAAGAAAGTGGGGTAACGTCCTGTCCATGGGCTCAGGAGCGATGGAAATCCGCTGCGAACGGCGCGTGCTCGCCAACGGGTTGTCGGTTGTCGCCCACGAGGACCACACCTGCCCGATCGTGGCGGTGAACGTCTGGTATCACGTCGGCTCGAAGAACGAACGTCCCGGCCGCACGGGCTTCGCTCACCTCTTCGAGCACCTCATGTTCGAAGGATCCGCGCATCACGACTCGGGGTACTTCCAGCCGCTTCAGGCGGCCGGCGCGCTTCTCAACGGATCGACGAACGCCGATCGGACGAACTACTGGGAGGTGGTGCCGACCGGCGCCGTGGATCTCGCGCTCTGGCTCGAGTCCGATCGCATGGGATACCTCCTCCCGGCGCTCACCGACGCCAAGTTCGCGAACCAGCGTGAGGTCGTCTTGAACGAGCGGCGGCAGAACTACGAGAACCGGCCGTACGGCCTCTCGGCGATGGCGACGCTCAACGCGCTGTATCCGCCCGATCATCCGTACCACTGGCTCACGATCGGCGTGCCCGACGATCTGCGGGCGGCGACGCTCGACGAAGTGCGCGAGTTCTTCGCGACCTACTACCATCCCGGCAACGCGTCGCTGGCGATTGCCGGCGCCATCGCGCCGGACGAGGCGTTCGCGCTCGCGGAACAGTACTTCGGGGAGATTCCCGCCGGCCCGCGCGTGGCGCGCCCCGCGCCGGCGCCGCCCACGCTGACGGGCGACCAGCGGCTGTTCCTCGAGGATCGCGTCGAGCTCGCGCGCGTGTATCTCGCGTGGCACTCGCCGGCGATGTTCGCGCCCGGCGACGCGGAACTGGATCTCGTGTCGGACCTGCTCGCGAGCGGCAAGACGTCGCGTCTCTATCGCCGGCTGGTCTACCAGATGCGGCTCGCCACCGAAGTCGCGGCCTTCCAGCAGTCGCGCGAGTCGTCCAGCTACTTCCAGGTCGTCGCGACCGCGGCGCCGGGCCGCACGCTGGCCGAGGTCGAGGCGGCCATCACCGAAGAGATCGAGCGGTTTGCCGCGGAAGGTCCGACCGGCGACGAGCTGGCGCGTGTGATGGCGCAGGCCGAGGCGCAGTTCGTCTACCGGCTGCAGGCGGTCGGCGGCTTCGGCGGCAAGAGCGATCAGCTCAACGCGTACAACGTCTTTCTCGGCGAGCCCGAGTCGCTGCAGCACGATCTCGATCGCTACCTCCAGGTCACGCCGCAGGCGCTGGCCGCCGCGACGCGGACCTACCTTCGGCCTGACGCCCGCGTGTCCGTCAGCGTCGTTCCCACCGGACAGGCGGGCCTCGTGTTGCCCGACTCGGTGCCGGCGAGGGTGCATTGATGGCCGACCGCACGCGGATGCCCGCGCTCGGCGTCGACCAGCCCTTCGCGTTCCCGGCGATCCGGAAGACACGGCTCTCGAACGGTCTCGAGCTGTGGACGGTCCAGCACCGCGATCTGCCCGTGCAGACCATGGTGCTGCTCATGCGTGTGGGGTCGTCGGCCGATCCGGCCGGCCGCTCGGGCCTCGCGTCGTTGACGGGCGACATGCTGGACGAGGGCGCGGGCGATCTCGGCGCGCTCGAGTTGAACGAAGCGCTGGCGCGCATCGGGGCCCAGTTCGACACCGAAGTCGGGCCCGATGCCACGTTCCTCACGCTGACGTCGCTCTCGAAGTTCCGGGATCGCGCGTTCTCGCTGCTCGCGGATCTGGTCGCCCGTCCGAGCTTCATCGCCGAGGAATTCGATCGCGTGCGTGAGCTGCGGACCAATCGCCTCCGGCAGCTCGTGAGCGTGCCGGCCGCGCTCGCGGATCGCGCGTTCGCATCGGCCCTCTACGGCGAGCACCCGTACGGCCACCTCGCCATCGGCACGCTCGAGGCGCTCGAGACCGTCACGCTCGACGACGTGAAGGGCTTCCACCGCCGCTGGTTCCGTCCGTCGCACGCCGTGCTGATCGTCGCCGGCGACGCGCCGCCGGCCGAGATCGAGGCCGCCGCCGAACGCGCGTTCGGCAGCTGGCGCGATCCCGCGCACGAGCGCGCGCACGACGTGGGCGCGATGGCCGCGCTGGGCGATCCGGCGCCGGCGCCATCGCGGCTGCTCCTGGTCGATCGTCCTGGATCGGCGCAGTCCGAGCTCCGCATCGGACATGTCGGCGTCTCGCGCCGCACGCCGGACTATCACGCGCTGCTGCTGGTGAACCTCGTGCTCGGCGGCCAGTTCGTCAGCCGGCTGAACATGAACCTGCGCGAGCACAAGGGCTACACCTACGGCGCGCGCTCGTGGTTCGAGTTCCGCCTGGGCCGCGGTCCGTTCCAGATGTCCGCCAGCGTCCAGACCGACGCGACGGCCGAGGCGATTCGCGAGGCCGTGGCCGAAGTCGCGGCGATGCGCGCCGATCGACCCGTGACGTCCGCGGAGCTCGACGTGGCCCGCGCCGCGCTGACGCGCGGCTACCCGCGAAACTTCGAGACGTGCGATCAGGTGGCGCGCTCGGCCGCGCAGCTTGCCCTGTACGAGCTGCCGGACGACTACTTCGCCACCTTCGTCGGCCGCGTCGAAGCGCTCGGGCTCCAGGCGATTCACGACGCGGCGGTCCGGCATCTCGACCCCGATCGGCTCGTCACCCTCGTTGTCGGCGACAAGGCGCGCGTCGAGTCCACGCTCGGCGCGCTGTCGCTTGGCGAGCCCGCGCTCATCGCCGTTTCCTGATCCGACCTTCGCCGGAGGGCGCCCGATGCGCGCGGTTCCCATCACGACGCATGGCGGCCCGGACGTCCTGACCCTGCGCGACGTGCCCGAGCCGACGCCTTCGGCGAGCGACGCGATCGTGCGCGTCCGCGCCTGCGCGCTCAACCATCTGGACCTCTGGCAGCGCCGCGGCATCGCGCGAGTCGCGCTGCAACTCCCGCATATCCCCGGAAGCGACATCGCCGGTGAGGTCGTCGACGGCGGGCCGTCCGGTCTCCCCGCCGGCACTCGCGTCATCGTCCATCCCGGGCTGACCTGCGGCCGCTGCGCGGCCGTGCCTCGCCGGTCACGACAGCCTCTGCGATCGCTACGGCGTCGTCGGCTATCAGAGCGAGGGCGGGTACGCGGAGCTCGTGGCGGTCCCGGCGGCAAACCTGCTCAGCATCCCCGACGGCGTGACGTTCGAGTCCGCTGCGGCGTTTCCGCTCACGTTCCTGACGGCCTGGCACATGCTCGTCTCGCGAGCCAACGTCCGCGCCGGGGAAACCGTCTTAGTGATAGCGGCTGGAAGCGGCGTCGGGCAGGCAGCCGTGCAGATTGCGAAGCTCCACGGCGCGCGTGTCATTGCCACGGCCGGAGATGCGCGGAAGCTGGAGGCGGCTCGGGCGCTCGGCGCGGACGAGGCCGTCGATCACTACGCGGCCGGGCTCACCGACGAGGTGCGGCGCCTCACGGGCGGTCGCGGCGTGGATGTGGTCGTCGAGCATGTCGGCGAGGCGGTGTGGGACCGTGTGGTGCGGTGCCTGGCACGCGGCGGCCGGCTCGTGACCTGCGGCGCCACGTCGGGGTATCACGGCGCCATCGACCTGCGGGCGTTGTTCTCCCGGCAACTGTCGCTGCTCGGGTCGTACATGGGCACGCGTGCGGACCTCGACGCTGCCTGGGCTGCATTCGGGCGCGGCGACCTCGCTCCCGTCGTCGACTCGGTGCTGCCGCTGGCCGACGCGGCCGAGGCGCACCGGCGCCTGGAAACGCACAGTCAGTTCGGCAAGGTCGTCTTGCAGATCTGACCCCCTGAAACCCGGGCCGTCCGCCGTGCGTATTTTCCAGTCTAAGGTTGCGACACCTTGCCGCAACGGGGGAGTGGTAGGCTACCGACGTGAAACTGGCCAGGCTGAGCGCGAGCCTGTTTGGCACGATCGCGGTGCTGGCGGTGCTGTTGGCCGGCGCCACGATCTGGCTGCTGTTGACCGACCCGGTGACTGTCGCCGAATCGGTCAACCAGGGACAGGTGTCTCCGCTCGTCCAGGAACTGGCCAGCGTGCTCTACACGGCCTTCCGCGGATTGCTCCGCTACCTCTGACCTTCTTGGAACTGACGCTGTCGGGTCCTCGGAACTGACGCCGTCAGGTCCTTTGGAACTGACGCTGTCAGGTCCTTGGAACTGACGCTCGTCGAGTCCCGTACTCGGTCAATTCCAGGGTTCGTCGGCGCTCGGCCCGTAGATCGACGGCACCTTCCCGTCGGCCATGCGGGAGTAGATCGAGAACTGCCCTCGGTGGTGAATCTGGTCCGACAGCAGGAACCACATGAACCCAATCCGCTGGTAGTCGCCCATCGTCTTTGGGGCGGAGAAGAACTTCACGTTCTCCATGAGCTGCGCGTCGGAGAACGATTCGACGACCGCGCGGTAGTCCGTGTGCGCCTTCTCGATGGCCGCGAGCAAATCCTGCCAGTCCGCCGGGGCTTGCGGCAGCTGGCCCTGAGCCCGGCTTGTTGGTGGCGTACCAGTCGTTCAGGACCGCAGTGCCGAGCGCGCGCTCGGCGGCGAACATCCAGGCGAGCTCGCGCGCGGTCTTGCACTTCGGGTGCGGACGGAGCTCGACCTTGTCGGGCGGATACGCGCGCAGCAGCCGCATCGTGATCTGGTGCTCGCGCTCGTACGCGTCGAGGAACTGCTGTTTCGGAGTGGGCAGCACGCCGACGCCTGCCGGCGCCGCGTGTCCCGTGGTCGAAGTGCTCATGAGGCCTCCTTGCGGGGGACGGGAGATCGATTCTACGCCCGAACCATGTCGTGAGGGCCGAACTTGCAATTCGGCCCTCCGGCGCGACTGAAGTCGCGCCCTACGTACCCGCTGATCTTCACAAATTCTTGTAAAGAAATCGCGTCAACACCGCGCCGTCCATGTACTTGAACGGCGCTGAGCCCGTGCTGTAGTGCCCGCACGGCAGCACCGACAGCTGGTGAGGCAGCCCCAGGCGGCGAAAGTCGTTCACGAGCGCGCGCGACAGATCGACCGGAAACGTGAGGTCGTATCGCGCGTAGACGAGCAGCGTCTTCGTCGGCAGCGCCTTCAGCTGATCCAGGTACTGCTGCGGGCTGATCGGCATCCACACCTCCCGCAGCGTCTCGAGATCGATGTGGCCCTCGAGGCCGGCGCGCACGTGCCGTGTCGACAGGCCGCGCCAGACGACGTCGGCGAAGTACGGCGAGATGTGGTTGAGCGCCTGCGCGCGGATCAGCGGCTCGTGGCACGCGGTCAGCATCGACAGGCACGATCCGAGGCTCGTGCCGAGAATCCCGATGCGCTCGTAGCCGGACCGCGCGAGCCACGCGATCGCCCGCCGCGCGTCGAGCACGGCCTGCCGGCACACTTCCAGCGTGCGGACCACGTTCGAGCTGACGATGTAGTCGGCGCGCTGGAGCTCGGGCGGCATCCGGCGATCGTGATACGGCAGGCTCAGCCGGAGGGCGCTCATGCCGAATCGGGCCAGCAGCTGGCAGAGCCCGACGTGGCCGTCGCCGTCGGAGTTCCACTGCGGCAGCACCAGCACCGCGCGCCGCGGACCGCTGCGTCCGCGCTCGTGCCGGGCAGGGAAGAACCGCGTGACGACGGTGTCGTTCTCGTGATGCCGGCGTCGGCCGCGCCGTCGGAAACGTCACCATCGACGTCCCGTCATCCAGGGCCGAGACCTCGTAGTCGTCGGTCGGCGGCGGCGTGAACCATGCGGGCGTGTCCGCGAGCACGCGCTGCACGTACGCGCGGACGGCATCGAGCTCACGGCCAGCCGGCGCCGACTGCAGATCCTCAGGCAGCCAGTCCAGGCCCCACTCGAACGGCCGGACGATGCGGTCCTTCGAGACGTCGGCCAGCCTGCGTTCCCAGTTGTGAAAGAAGAGCGACAGCATCAGCGCCCGGCAATCCGCAACCGGCAACCCGCAATCATCAATTCTTCCAGGCCATGTCCGAGCGACTTGACGAGGAACGCGTAGATGTCGGCGCGCTCGTCGATGATCTTGCGTCGTGGGTTTGCCCGCGCCGTGGCCGGCCTTGGTCTCGATGCGGATCAGCACCGGCGCCGGGCCCGCCTGCGCCGCCTGCAGCGCCGCCGCGAACTTGAAGCTGTGCGCCGGCGCCACGCGATCGTCGTGGTCCGACGTCGTGACGAGCGTCGGCGGATAGGACGTGCCGGCCTTGATGTTGTGGAGCGGCGAGTACTTCAGCAGCGTCTCGAAATCGGCCTGCACCGCCGGGTCGCCGTAGTCCGATTTCCAGGCCCAGCCGATCGTGAACTTGTCGAACCGCAGCATGTCCATGACGCCGACGGCCGGCAGCGCCGCGCCGAACAGGTCCGGCCGCTGCGTCAGGCACGCGCCGACCAGCAGCCCGCCGTTGCTGCCGCCGGAGATGGCGAGCTTTGGCGTCGACGTGTACTTCTCGCGGATCAGATATTCGGCCGCCGCGATGAAGTCGTCGAAGACGTTCTGCTTGTGCGCCAGGCGTCCGGCGTCGTACCACGCCTTGCCGTACTCGCCGCCGCCGCGCAGGTTCGGCTGCGCGAAGATGCCGCCCATCTCCATCCACGCGATGAGCGCCGGCGAGAAGGCCGGCGTCAGCGAGATGTCGAAGCCGCCGTAGCCGTAGAGATACGTCGGGTTCGCGCCGTCCTTCTTCAGCCCCTTCCTGTAGGTGAGAAACATCGGGATCTTCGTGCCGTCCTTCGACGGGTAGAAGACCTGGACCGTCTCGAAGTCCGCGGGATCGAACGCCACTTTCGGCTGGCGGAACACGGTGCTGGCGCTGGCGGCGAAGTCGTAGCGATAGACCGCGCCGGGATGCGCGAACGACGAGAAGGCGTAAAAGCCCTCGTGGTCCTTCCGCTTGCCCGTGAAGCCGCCGACCGATCCGATGGCCGGAAGCGCAATCTCCCTCTCGAACGTGCCGTCGAGCGCGAAGACCTTCAAGATCTCGTGGGCGTCGGTCATCCACTGTGTGACGAAGCGGTTGGCGACCATCGACGTCCCCGCCAGCACGTCGCGCCCGGACGCCTCTGGAATGACGCTCTTCCACGCCGAGGCATCCGGCGCGGTCAGCCTGATGGCCACGACGCGCCGCCGCGGCGCGTCCTTGTCGGTCTGCACGTAGAACGTGTCGCCGTCGTTGCCGACGACGTGATACTCGGCGTCGAACTTGTCGAGGAACGGCTTGATCTCGCTCGACGGCGCAGTCAGGTCCTTGACGAACACCCGGTTCTCGGGCTTCGTGCCCTCGCTCTGATAAATCAGCAGGAACCGCCCGTCGTCGGTGACGTCGGCGCCGAGGCCCCAGTCGGGCTGATCCTTGCGCTCGTACACGAGCGTGTCGGCGTCCTGCGTGGTGCCGAGCTTGTGGAAGTAGACCTTCTGGAACTTGTTGACCGCCGTGAGCGCGGTGCCGGCCTTCGGCTCGTCGTAGCGGCTGTAGAAGAATCCGGAGCCGTCCTTCAGCCACGCGGCGCCGCTGAACTTCGACCACTTGATGACGTCGGGCAGATCCTTCGACGTCGCGACGTCGCGGACGTGCCACTCGATCCAGTCCGAGCCGCTGGCCGCCAGCGAATACGCCATGTACTTCCCGTCGTCGGTGAAGTGGACGCTGCCGAGCGCCACGGTGCCGTCGGACGACAGCGTGTTCGGATCGATCAGGACCTCCGCCGGCGCGTCAGGTGACTTCGTCTTGTAGACGACCGCCTGGTTCTGCAGGCCGTCGTTCTTGCCGAAGATGTACCAGGGGCCTTCCTTCGACGGCGGCGAGAACCGCTCGTAGTTCCAGAGCTCCGTCAGCCGCTCGTGAATCTTCGCGCGCTCGGGAATCGTCGCCAGGTAATCGAAGGTGACCTTGTTTTCGGCCGCGACCCAGGCTTGCGTCTCGGCGCTGTTCGGATCTTCCAGGCCGCGGTACGGGTCGGCGATCTTGTGGCCGAAGTGATCTTCGACGACATCGCTCTTGTGAGGCGCGGGGTAGTCGAACCGGCCCGGGTCTGTGGCAGACAGCATCATCGCAGTCATCGCTATCAGGAGTGTCTTCATAGGGAAATGCGAGCCGTCAGGCCCGCCCGTCGAGAAGGGCTTCCACGGCGGCCGCCACGTCGAGCAGCGCGGCGGTGGCAGCCTTGTGACCGACCAGCTGCAGGCTGAGCGGCAGGCCGTCGCTGGTCCGCCCGCAGGGCAGGACGATCGCCGGGTGCCCTGAGAGATTGAAGGGCTGCGTGAGGCGCAGCATCAACGGTCGCACCGGCTCGTCGACGCCATCGATCGTGATGTTGTCGGTGCCGAGCACGGGCGCCGGTATGGCCATCCCCGGGAGCACCAGCGCATCGACGTCCGTCAGCGCGGCGTCCACGTCGCCGCGAATCTCGTCCTGCGCGGCGAGAGCACGCAAGTATGTCTCGGCAAGAATCCGACGGCCTTGCTCGAGGCGCTCCCGGGTGACGGCGCGATAGCGCTCGGGCGCCCGGTCGAGCGTCGCCGAGTGGTAGGCCGCGCCCTCCGCGAGCGAGATGCTGGCGTAGGTCGGAGCGATCGCGTCGGCGTGCGCCAGTTGTCGTGGCGCGATCGCGACGCCGGCTCGCGCGATCCGCTCGAGCGCGGATTCGTAGCCCGCCCGGACGTCCGGATGGAGCTTCGCTTCGATGTAGCCGCCAAGACGCCCGAGCCGAAGTCCGCTCGCCGCTCGAGGCGTCAAGCCGGCGGGCTGCCGTGCGCGCGAGCACCTGATACACCGCCGCCGCATCGGCGACCGAACCCGCGAGTGGGCCGACGTGATCGAGCGAGGTGCTGAGCGGCATGACGCCGTCGGTGGGCACTTCACCGAAGGCCGGCTTCAATCCCACGACCCCGCAGGCGGCGGCGGGAATGCGAATCGATCCGCCGGTGTCGGTGCCGATGGCCGCGACGGCCATGCGCATCACGACCGAGACCGCGGCGCCGCCGCTCGATCCGCCCGCCGATCGCGTCTGGTCCAGCGGGTTCCTGATCGTCCCGTACGCGCTCTGATCGCTTGTCGTGCCGAGCGCGAACTCGTGCAGGTTCGTCTTGCCGACGATGACGGCGCCCGCGGCCTTCAGGCGGCGTGTCACCAGGGCATCGGCGGCGACCGGATCGCGTGACGTCGCATCCGAGGCGGCTGTCGTCGGCGTGCCGGCAAGGTCGATGATGTCCTTGAGCGAGATCGGGATGCCGTGCAGCGGCCCGCGATCGTAGCCGGCCGCCAGCTCGCGATCGGCCTCACGGGCGGTGTCGAGCGCGCGCTCCTCGCTGACGGTGATGAACGCGCGAAGCGCGGAGTTCCACGTCGCGATGGCCAGCAGGCACTCTTCGGTCACGCGGACCGACGTCGTGCCGCCGGATCGCAGCGCGCGTCCGACCCGCACGAGATCGAGCGCGGCGGGCACGTCAGCCAAGGTCACCGGTGGCCGCCTCCAGTTCGTCGAGCGTCGCAACGGCGCGACGCAGGTGCGGAATCGTGATCGACCCGCCGACGACCAGCGCCACGTTGAACGCCTCGAGGAACTGCGCGCGCGTGACGCCTTCCTCGGCGCAGCGGACGATGTGGTAGGTCACGCAGTCGTCGCAGCGCAGCACCATCGACGCGACCAGGCCCATGAGCTCCTTGGTCTGCACCGGCAGCGCGCCCGCGTCGTACGCCCGCGTGTCGAGCGCGAAGAAGCGCTTGATCTCGAGGTTGTCCGATTCGAGGATCCGCGCGTTCATCTTCTCGCGGAACTCTCGGAATTCTTTCAGCCGTTCGCTCATCGTCTGTCCTGGCAGGCCTGAAGGCCTGCGCTACATGCGCGCGTGTGAAGCCTGCGGCAGCTTCACCGAGACCGCGACGCCGTCGCCCGTCGGCAGGAACGTCGTCAGCAGGCGAGCGTCGGCGGCCAGCCGGCGGTTGTAAGAGCGGATGGCGGCCGTCGAGGCCTCATCGTGCCGTCGCGTCGTCAATGAATCCCTCGACCACCTCGCCGTCCCAGAGCACGTTGTCAGTCACGAGCACGCCGCCCGGACGCAGGTGGTCCACCAGCCGATCGAGCAGCGGCTCGTAGAGCGTCTTGTCGCCGTCCTGGAAGATCAGGTCGAACGGACCCGCCACCTTGTGAAGAAACCGGGAGGCGTCGCCGACGATGACGCTGATCGTCGTCGCCAGGCCGGCCCGCTCGATGTTCGCGCGGGCGGTGGCCGCGCGCGACTGGTCGATCTCGAGCGAGATGAGCTGGCCGTCCGGGGGCAGTGCCTGGGCCATCCAGAGCGCCGAGTAGCCGATGGCCGTGCCAATCTCGAGGATCTTTTTCGCGCCGGTCGCAATCACCAGGCTGCGGAGAAGCCGCGCGGTGTCGGGTTCGACCAGCGGCAGCCCGGCCGCAAGGCCCTCGGCGCGAACGGTCTCGAGCAGCGGATCGACCGGTCCGTGGAGCGCTTCGAGGTAACGGCCGACCGGTGCCGGGACGACTTGGCGCATGCGGGATCCGATTGTAAGCTGAGGCCCACATGCGCCACACGCGGATCGTCGCGACGGTCGGACCCTCCTGCGACTCTCCCGGGGCGCTCGACGCCCTGATCCGCGCGGGCGTCGATGTCTTCCGGCTGAATTTTTCCCACGGGACGCACGACACCCACAAGGCCACGTTCGACCGGATCCGACAGGCCGCCGAGCGCGCCGACCGCGTCGTCGCGATTCTCCAGGATCTGGCGGGCCCGAAGATTCGTATCGGCACGCTGCAGGGCGGCACGCCCATTCCGTTGCAGCCGGGCGACACCCTGCGACTCACGACCGGCGACGAGGTGGGACGGCCGGGGCAGGTCTACACGACCTACGCGCCGCTGGCGACGAGCGTGAAGCCGGGTCAGGAGCTGCTGCTCGACGACGGACGGATCAGCCTCAGGGTCGAGTCGACGGACGGCACGACGATCGTCACGACCGTCACCCATGGCGCGTCGCTTGGGCAGCACAAGGGCATCAACGCGCCGGGCGTGGCGTTGCCGGCCGCGGGGCTGACGCCGAAGGACGCGGAAGACCTGCGCTTCGGGCTCTCGCTCGGGGTGGACATGGTGGCGCTGTCGTTCGTGCAATCGGCCGCAGACATCCAGGCAGCGCGCCACGCCATCGACGCGGCCGGCGCGTCGGGCACGCCGATTGTCGCGAAGCTGGAGCGGCCCGAAGGCATCGCGCATCTCGATGCCGTGCTCGAGCAGGCCGACGCGGTGATGGTGGCGCGCGGCGATCTCGGCCTCGAGGTGCCGCTCGAGCGCGTGCCGCGCCTGCAGAAGGAGATCACGCGGCGGGCCCGCTCGCTGGGCCGGCCTGTCATCGTCGCGACGCAGGTGCTCGAGTCGATGCGCGAGGAGCCACGTCCGACCCGCGCCGAGGTCAGCGACGCCGCCAATGCGGTGGACGATGGCGTCGACGCGATCATGCTGGCGGGCGAGACGGCCTCCGGTGCGTATCCCGTGAAGGCCGTCGAGACGCTCGACGCGATCATCCGGGACGCGGAGCAGCTGCCGCCGCTGGCCGTCCCTTCGCTCGGCAGCCTGATGCACGCCGAGCACGGACGCGCGCTCTGCGAAGCGGCGGTGACGCTGGCGGACCGGGGACGCGCCGTGGCGATCGTCGCCGTCACGCGCGAGGGGAACACCGCTCGCATGCTGGCGGCGCTCCGGCCAGGGGCGCAGATCTTCGCGGCCACGCACCGGCCAGAAGTCGCGCGACGGCTCATGCTCTATCGCGGGGTCACGCCGATCGTCACCTCGCTGGGCGACAGCGTCGACGCGACGGGCGCCTCCGTCGGCCAGCAGCTGCTCGCACGCGGGCTGCTGCAGGCCGGCGACGAAGTGGTGTTCGTGAGCGTCCACGAAGATCCGTCGCGGCCCGCCTCGAACTTCATCAAGCTGCACCGGGTCGGATAGGTCGGTGGGTGCGGGTAGGTCGGTGGGTCGGTGGTCGGTGGGTGCGGTGGGGCGTAGGGCAGTAGGCCGGGGCTTCAGCCCCGGCGTCGGTAGGCAGGGTGGCGGGTGCGTCAGCTGCGCGCTGGCGCGCGCGCTGAACCAATAGAGCGCCCAGCCGGCTCCCAGCACGATCGCGGCCTGTCCGATCAGGTTCACTTCGTAGTTGATCACGTTCTCCGTACCTGCCGGCGGCACGAAGAGCAGCGCCAGCGAGATCGCCGTGGCCAGGAATCCCGCGCCCGCGATCAGCCACAGTCCCGCCTGTCCTCCAGGCAATCGTCGCGCGTCGGGCCCATCCGCTGCCGCGGGATCGCGGCGCAGTCGCACCAGCGCGACGAAGAGATAGAGGTACGGCACGAAGTAGATCAGGATCGTCAGGTTGACCATGATGTCGTACGCCTCCTGGATGGACGTGCGACCGCCGGTCACCGAGATGAAGACGCTGGCGAGAAAGATCAGCGCGGACGCGATGAACTGCGTGACGAGGGCCGCACGCGGCGTGCCGCGGGCGTCGAGCCGGGCGAACGACGGCGGCAGCGCGGCGTCGACGCCGGCGGCAAACGGCACGCGGGCCGAGCCGCCGAACCACGCATTGACGCCGGCGAGCGCTCCGAGGGCGACGAGTCCCCCCGTGAAGGCGCCCACTCCTCCCAGGCCCAGCCGGCCCGCGCTCATCGCGACCGCATCCGCGATGCCGCTGCGTTCGTTGAGGGCGCCAACCGGCAGCGCGAAGAGAAGCGCCGCCGATCCTGCGATGTAAATCACCGTCACCACCACGCCGCCCAGGACGACGCCCAGCGGGATCGTCCGGCGGGCGTTCTTCACCTCTCCGCCGACGAAGGACGTCAGCTCGAAGCCCGAGAAGGCAAAGCACAGCGCCGACCACAGGCTGATCGTCCCGAGCGTGTCTTCGTGCGGAAGCAGATTCGCCGGCGCGAAGCTGGTCGCCGAACCGACGGTGGCGAGCGCCACGATGCCGGCGACGATCAGCAGGAAGGCCGGGATCCAGTTCGAGACGCCGCCGAGGATTTGGAGCCACCGGCCCGCTCCGAGGCCGAGCAGATTCAGGCCAAGGCAGAACGCCAGCCCTCCCAGGACGAAGATCGTCGAGAAGGTTCGGCTGTCAGCGAGCGGCGTTGCCGAGGGGCCGAACACGACGAGCACGTTGGCGGCGACGAAGAGCAGCAGCGAGGGGAAGTAGAACAGGTTGTTCACCCACACGCACCAGCCGCAGATGAACCCGTGCACCGGGCCGAGCGCCCGGCGCGTCCACGCATAGAGGCCGCCCTGATCCGGATACCGGCTCGACAGCTCGTACACCGCGCCGGCCAGCGGAAGAAAGAACAGGGCCCACGCGAGCACCCAGAGCACCATCGCCGGCGCGCCGATGCGCGCGCTGCGACTGATCCAGCGCAGCCCCACGATGGCGGCCACGTTCATCGCGACGAGATCACGGAGCCCGAGGACCTTGCGAAACTGCGGCGAATCAGTCATGTGGCTGGCGCCGAATCATAACGCAGCCGTCGCGCCGCGGTCTCGAGGGCAGGCCTTCAGGCCTGTCGCCCTCCTCCTGTAGCGCAGGCCTTCAGGCCTGCAGTGGTAGAGTGACTTCACGTATGGACACGCAGCCGCTGGCCTATATGAGCCAGGAGTTTCTCGAGAGCGGAGATGCGCGGCCGCTTCGCATCATGGCCGAGTACCTGGAGCCGCATCGCAGGTTCAGGACCGAGAAGATTCGCGACACCGTCGTGTTCTTCGGGTCGGCGCGCATCCGCAGCCGCGAGGCGTCGGAACAGCAGCTCGAGGCGGCGCGGCTGGGTGAAGGCATCCTCGCGTCACAGCAGGCCGACGCGATCGCCGCCGCCGAGCGCGCAGTGCAGTGGTCGCGCTACTACGAAGACGCGCGAGAGCTCGCGCACCGCCTGACCCGCTGGTCGCGCGCGCTGCCGGGTCCCTGCCACCGCTTCGTCGTCTGCTCAGGTGGCGGCCCGGGGATCATGGAGGCGGCCAACCGCGGCGCGCACGAGGCCGGCGGCAAGACGGTGGGGCTGAACATCCGGCTTCCCTCCGAACAGGGCGCCAATCCCTACATCTCACGCGGCCTGAATTTCGAGTTCCATTACTTCTTCATGCGGAAGTTCTGGTTCGCCTACCTCGCCAAGGCGATGATCATCTTCCCCGGGGGGTTCGGCACGCTCGACGAGCTGTTCGAGATCCTCACGCTCGAGCAGACGCAGAAGCTCGGGCCGCGCACGACGATCGTGCTCTACGGCACCGAGTACTGGGACCGCGTCCTGTCGCTGCAGCCGATGGTGGACTGGGGCGCGATCGGCCCGAAGGATCCGGGCCTGATGCATCGCGTCGATTCGGTGGACGCCGCCTTCCAGGTGCTGAAACCGGCGCTCGAGGCGGAGCTCGCCGCAGAAGGCGAGACCGAGAAGGCGCCGAAGCTGAAGCTCACAAGAAAATAGCAGGGACAGGGATAGGGAATAGGGAATAGGGAATAGGAAGAAGCCATGGACACGAAGAAGCGCGCGGAGCTGGTGCAGCAATACAAGGATGGCGTCGCGAAAGTCACAGAAGCGCTTGCGGGGGCGACCGACGCCGAGCTCGACGCGAGGCCGGCGCCGGACAAGTGGACGGCGCGCGAGATCGTGCATCACCTCGCCGACAGCGAGATGACGTCCGCGATTCGGCTCCGCCGGCTCATCGCAGAGGACAAGCCTGTGATCGTCGGCTATGACCAGGAAGAGTTCACGCGACGGCTCCACTACGACCGGCCGATCGAGGCGTCGATGCGCGCATTTGCCGCCGCGCGCGAGACGACAGGGGAGCTGCTCGATCGTCTGAGCGAGGCCGAGTGGGCCCGCGAGGGCACGCACTCGGAGTCGGGCCACTACAGCGTCGTGATCTGGCTCGAGATCTACGCGAAGCACGCGCACGGGCACGCGGATCAGATTCGCCGCGCGCGTCAGGCGGCCGTCGCGCGGACGTAACGCAGCCTCGCGATACCTGTGCCTGGTGCTTGGTGCCTTTGTGCAGTGGTCGGTGCGGTGCCCGGTGCCGGTCGGTGCCGGTGCTGGTCCGCACGCAGCACTCGGCACAAGGCACCGCACTCGGCACTGAGCACCAGGCACCAGGCACGAGCCAAGATCAGTAGAGCAGGTATCGCTCCCTCAGCTCACGGAATCCGTCCTCGCCGTCCTTCCAGCTCGCGACGATCTCGCTCGAGCGGCATCTGCGATTCGACTTGCTCGCGCAGCGCCGACGAGCCGGCGAGGATGTCGATCGGCAGCTTGTCGTGCTCGTACTCGTACGGCGGCTGCCGCCACGCGAACTGTTTCGGCGCGCTGCCGTGGAACTCGCGCAGCAGCGCGGCGCCCACGGCCACCGGCGCAAACGCCTTCCGGTCGGTGACGTGGATCTGGCAGCCGCCGCACGGCGTCTTCGCGTGCTTCTGGAACGTCGGCTCGAACGTCGCCGGCCTGAAGTGAACCCCTGGCAGTGCCAGCCGATTCATCCGCTCCGCAAACGCGTCCGCGTCGACCCACGGCGCGCCCACCAGCTCGAAGGGCCTCGTCGTGCCGCGTCCCTCGGAGAGCATCGTGCCTTCGAACAGCACCGTCCCCGGGTAGACGATCGCCGAGTCGAGCGTCGGCATGTTCGGCGACGGCATCACCCACGGCGCCCCGGTCTCGTCCCAGGTACTGCTCACGCCGCCAGCCTTCCATCTGCACGACTTCCAGCGTCGCGCCGAGACGAAAGCGCTCGTTGAAGAGCTGCGCGAGCTCGCCGACGGTCATGCCGTGGCGCATCGGGATCGGATACTGGCCGACGAACGACTCGAAGCCGGGTTCGAGCATCGGGCCCTCGACCTCGACGCCGCCGATCGGGTTCGGCCGGTCGCACACGATCACCGGCACGCCATGGCGTCCCGCGGCGTGCAGGCAGTTCGCCATCGTGTAGATGAACGTGTAGATGCGCGCGCCGATGTCCTGGAGGTCGATGACGAGCGCGTCGAGGCCCTCGAGCATCTCGGCGGTCGGCTCGCGCGTCTCGCTGTAGAGCGAGTAGACGGGGACCTGCCGCCGGCCGTCCGAGGCGTGCGGCGTCTCGATCATGTTGTCCTGCAGGTTCGAATGGAACCCGTGCTGCGGACCGAAGATGGCGCCAAGCGTCACGCCATCCGCGCCAGCCACCCGTTCGACGATGTGGCCGAAACCGTGATCGATGGAGGCGGGATTGGCCACCACGCCGACGCGCCGGCCGTGGAGCCGCCTCGATGCCAGGAGCACTTCCGAGCCCAACCGCATGCGGGCATTATGATAGAGGTCTGATGTCCCTCACCACTCCGCCGCGGCGGCTGATCGTCGCCATCACGGGCGCCAGCGGATCGATTTTCGGGATTCGGCTGCTGGAACGCCTTCGGCAGACCGACGTCGAGTCGCATCTCGTGCTCAGCCGCTGGGGCGCCAGGACGCTGGTGCACGAGACGGACTACACGGTGGATCAGGTGCAGCAGCTCGCCACGACCTGGTATTCGCCGAACGATCAGGGCGCCGCGATCTCGAGCGGCTCGTTCGTGACGATGGGCATGATCGTGCTGCCGTGCAGCGTGAAGACGCTCGCCGAGATCTCGCACGGCATCGGCGACACGCTCGTCACCCGCGCGGCCGACGTCGTCCTGAAGGAACGGCGCCGGCTCGTCCTGGGCGTGCGCGAGGCGCCGCTCCACGAAATCCACCTCGAGAACATGCTGCGCCTGACACGGATGGGCGTGATCGTCTCGCCGCCGGTGCCGGCGTTCTACTCGCGCCCCCGCACGATCGACGATCTGGTCGACCACACCGTCGCCAGGATGCTGGACCTCTTCGACATCCACACCGACGGCAGCCCGCGATGGGACGGCCAGATGGAACCCCAGCGCAGCGTCCCGGTGCTGCCGGGCGCGAAAGAAGCCTGAATGGCGGCGCTCGAGGTCCACGACAAGTTCACCGGCGAGCTGATCCAGACGCTGCCCGAAGCGGAGGCCGAGGCCGTCGACGCAGCCGTCCGCCGGGCGGCGGCCGCCTTCGACGCGTGGTCGGCGACTCCCGCACACAGGCGGGCGGCGATTCTCCTGGCTGCCGCGCAGCGCATCGCGGCGCGGAGCGACGAGTTCACTGCGCTCATCGCGCGCGAGGCCGGCAAGGCGTGGAAGTACTCCGCCGGCGAGGTCGCGCGCAGCGTCGAGACGTTCACGTTTGCCGGCGAGGAAGCCAAGCGCATCCACGGCGAGACGGTGCCGATGGACGCCTCCGCCTTCGGCGAGAAGCGCGTGGGCTTCTACCTCCGCTCTCCGCTCGGCGTCGTCGCGGCGATCACGCCGTTCAACTTCCCGCTGAACCTGGTCGCGCACAAGGTCGGTCCGGCGCTGGCCGCCGGGAACACGCTCGTGCTGAAGCCGGCGGAAGAGACGCCGCTGACCGCGATATTGATGGCGGACTGCTTCCGCGACGCCGGGCTGCCCGACGGCGTCCTCGAGCTCGTGCACGGCCGTGGCGAAGTCACGGGCGAGGCGCTGGTGCGCCATCCGACGCCGGCAAAGATCTCGTTCACCGGCAGCCCGCCGGTCGGCGCGCACATCCTGTCGGTCGCCGGGCTCAAGCGCGTCACCCTCGAGCTCGGCAACAACTCAGGCACGCTCGTGGAGCCGGACGCCAACCTCGATCTCGCCGTGCCGAGGACGGTGATGTCGGCGTTCGCGAACTCGGGCCAGGTCTGCATCAGCCTGCAGCGGCTGTACGTCCACGAGTCCATCGCGAAGACATTCATCGACCGCTTCGTCGCCGCCACGCGCGCGCTGAAGGTCGGCAACCCGCTGGATCGCGACTGCGACGTCGGCCCGATGATTTCGGACGAGGCCGCCGAGCGCGCCGACGCCTGGATCCAGGAGGCGATCGCCGAGGGCGCGACGCCGCTGGTCGAACGGCGCCGCGAAGGCCGGATGCTCTGGCCGATGGTGCTGACGAACACACGGCCGGAGATGAAGGTCATGTGCCGCGAGGCGTTTGCGCCGCTGGTCTCGATCGTCACCTACCGCGACTTCGACCAGGGACTGGCGATGCTGGCCGACTCGCCGTACGGCCTGCAGGCGGGGATCTACACGAAGGATCTGCAGAAGGCGTTCAAGGCCGTCGCGAAACTGGACGTCGGCGGCGTGATGGTGAACGACACGTCGATCTTCCGGGTCGACCAGATGCCGTACGGCGGCAACAGGATGAGCGGCATCGGCCGCGAGGGCGTCCGCTTCGCGATTGAAGAAATGACCAACCTGAAGCTGGTCTGCTTCAATCTCGAATAGGGCTGACGCTGCCGGGTCCTGCGGGTTGCCGGACTTCAGTTCGGACCAATGGCTACGCGGCGGGCTTGATGAAGATGCGCCGATAGCCGCCCGCGATCAGGGCCGACACGTCGGTGACGACGCGCGGAAGGGCGAGGCCGCCCGGATACGCGAGGTAGCGCGGTTCCCAGACCGGATCGAACTTCTCCTTGTAGGCGCGCAGTCCCTGGAAGTTGTAGAACGCCTCGCCGTAGCCGTACACGAGCCGTCCGAGTTTCGACCAGAGCGGCGACACCGGCGAGGCCTCGAGCCCCGACAGCGGCGCCATCCCGAGATTGAACCACTGGTAGCCTTCCTGGCGCGCCCAGGAAAGCAGCCAGGCAAACAGCGCGTCCATCGTTCCCTGCGGCGCTGACGGACGAAAGCGCATCAGGTCGAGCGAGATCTCCTGCTTTCCGGCGCTTGGCCAGAGGGTCGCGAACGCCTCGACCCGCGATCCGATCTCGACGACCGCAGTGGGAAATCGGACGATGTAGTCGGGGTTGAAGAGGCCAAGCGAGAAACCCTTTTCGGCCGTCGCCTTTTCCGCGAGCCAGGCGTCAGAGACCTCCTTGAGACTCGCCAGCATCGCCGGGACGCCGGCCGGAGGAACGATGCGGATGGCGGCGTGCTCGCGGCCCAGGCGATTCAGGCTCGTGCGCAGCTTCTTGTGCCCGCTGCCTTCGAGCGCGAAGTGCGGCAGGAACACGCGCGCTTCTTCGCCGAGTTTCGCGAACGTCAGGCCGAAGTCCGCGTAGACGTGGAGCCACTGCTTCGACGCCTCGTAGAAGACCGGCACGCCCTGGTAGTCGTCGCAGCGCTCGAGGAAGGCCTTCACGAGCGGCTCGGCTTCGTCCTGCGGGCCCACGGGATCGCCGAGCGCCACCCACGTGCGTCCCTGGACGCCGTACATCACGAACGCCGTGCGCGCGTCGTTCCACAGCAGTCCCTTGTCGCCGAGGAACACGAGGTTCGCGGTCGTGCGCGCGTTGTGGACGACGATCGGCGCGGCCTCGTCGAGCTCGGAAAGGCCTGGCGCCTGCACGTCGGGCTGCGCCGGACGCATCAGCCGCCGCACGCCAACGAACGTCATCGCGATCAGGATGCCGACCGTCGCGCGCAGGAAGCGCGGCGCGTCCTGATCCACCTCGAAGCGCCACCACAGCTCCTGCGACCACTCGACGTGGCGGAACGCAAAGAGACCGAGGCCGATCGATCCGGCCACGACCACGAGCGTGGAGACGACCCATGTCGGCGAGAACGGGATCTCGAAGAGCGCCGCCTTGCGATCGAACTCCTCGCGGCTGACGAAGAGCGCCACGAGAAGCGCCGAAAGCACGAGCGCCTCCTCGTAGTCGCCGCCCTTCAGCAGCGACGCGACGATGCCGACGGCGAGCCCGATGCAGCCGAGCACGTAGGCGGCGTCGAGACGCCGGGCAAGCCCCCACGCGACGACGAGCAGCCCGAAGCCGACGACGCTGCCGACGAAGTGCGAGAGCTCGATCACCGGAAGGGGCACGAAGGCGTTGACCCAGGCCAGCCGCCCGGCCGCCGTCGGCGTGGCGCCCGAGAACATCAGCACCGCGCCGCCGAGCATCATGAAGACCGCCAGCAGCTTCGGCGCCACCGCCATCGTCAGAGTGCCGAAGGCGTTGCCCCACTGGCCCACCGCGTGCCGGCGCTGATAGAACTCGTCGATCGTGAGGACGCCCAGCGCGACGCCGAGCGGGAGCAGGTAGTAGATGACGCGGAACATCGCCAGCGCTGGAAGCACGACTTCGGCCGGCAGCGCGAGCACGAGGATCATCAACGACTCGAAGACGCCCAGGCCTCCCGGCACGTGGCTGACGAGCGCGATGAGCTGGCTCGCCAGGAACACGCCGACGAAATACACGAAATCAGGACGAGGCGCCGGCAGCAGCACGTAGAGGACTGCCGCCGCAAGGCTCCAGTCGAGTGCCGAGAGCACGAACTGGCCGATGACCAGCCCGATGTTCGGCATCGGGATCGGCATGCCGCCGATCGTGACTGGCGCGCGGCGGAAGAGCGCCACGATCGGATACGCGCCGCCGTGGCAATCAACAGCCAGCCCGTCGCGCGTGCGATGCCGAGGGGCACGTAGCGGTCGAGGCCCATCGCCGGCCCCGTCGCCAGCGTCCAGCCGCCGAGGACCAGCAGGCCGAGCCAGAACGTGCCGGAATAGAAGATGACGACCTGCGAGATCTCCCGGCCGCTCAGTCCCCATCGAGAGTAGAAGCGGTAGCGCGCAGAGGTGCCCGAAAGCAGGGCGAAGCCGACGTTGTTCGCGATCGCGTAGCCGACAAACGACGCCATCGCGATCTGCCACCGTGCGATCGGGCGGCGGATGTAGAGAAATGCGAGCTGGTCGTAGCCCGTGAGGATGAAGTAGTTCAGAAACGTGAAGAGCGTTGCCAGGCCGATCGCGCTGCCCGGAAACTGCTTGAGCGCCGCCGCCAGCTTGGACGGCGGCATGTAGCGGAGCTCGCGGCCCAGCACCCAGAGGGCGACGAGAAAGAGCGCAAGCCCGACGAGCGGAGACAGCCGGCGCCACAAACGGCCCAGGCCCGAGACGGTCGGTGCCGACATGCCGTCGGCCATTAGGCCACAGAGACGCGCGGTCGCGCTACGGGCGCGGATGCCTGACCACGGTAGTTCCAGAGTTCGAGGTTCCAGAGTTCCAGAGTCTTCGGGCAACTCAGGAACCGTCACTCGGCCCGATCAGGATGGGAGCCTCTCGAGGAGCAGCTCGATCAGACGATCGGTGTCGGTCTGTGCCTCGAGAAAGAACGACGCGGCCGAATGCTCGCGACGCCCGACGCGGATCGCCGCAAACGACGCCAGCTCGAGGCGGAAGGCGTCCTCGTCCGTGCGGTCGTCTCCGACGTAGATCGCCGCGGTGCAGTTGGCCTGTTTCATGAACGCGTCGAGCGCCGTGCCCTTGTTGGGCGCGTGCTCCGGCGCGATGTTGAAGTCCGCGTGCCGCCCGCCGAGGAGCCTGGCGTGCGGAAGGCGTTTCGCCGCTGTGTGGATCGCGTCTCGCGTGGCTTCCATGTCCGGCGCGTGGCGATAGTCGACCGTGAGCGAGAACCGCTTGTCCTCGATGCCGACGCCGGGCCACTTCGACAGGTCGCGCAGCAGCGACTCGTGCCACTGGGCCACCAGGGCGATGACCTCGGGTGACTCGCCGAACGGCTCCACCCCGTGATTGCCCGCGATGCCGAAGAGCGGCACGCCCTCGAGGCGGGCTGACACGTCGCCGCGCGAGCGGCCCGTGATGACGACGACGGGCAGGCGCTCGGCCAGACGGGTGAGCAGCGCCCGCGTGTCGGCAGTCAGTCCCACTTCGTTGGGATGCTCGCTGAGTGCGACCAGGGTGCCGTCGAAATCGAAGCCCACGAGCGGACGCTCGGCCATCAGGGCGGCCAGGCGTTCGCGGCCGCCAGAACCCAGGGCGTTTCGCATGCGGTGGCTAGACTCCGGCGACGTCGACCAGCGGGGTCTCGAAGCGCCCCGCGGTCCGCTCGCGTCGCCGCAGACGCTCGGCATCGCGCAGCATGCGCGACGCCCATCGGTAGACGTTGAACTCGGCCACGAAGCGGCGCATCGCCATCATTCGCGTCCGCTGCTCTTCCGGCGGCATCTCGAGCGCCGCCGCCAGCGCGTCGCTGGCCTCGTCGAAATCATACGGGTTCACGATCAGCGCCTCGGGCAGATCCCTCGCTGCGCCCGTGAACGAGCTCAGCATCAGCACGCCCTGCTCGTCTTCCCGCGCGGCGACGAACTCCTTCGCGACCAGGTTCATGCCGTCGTGCAGGCTGCTGACGTAGCAGAGGTTCGCAGCCTTGAGGAATCGGAACACGCGCGGCGGCTCGTGATGCGCGCGCTTCAGGATGATCGGCCGGTACGTGCTCGTGCCGAAACGGGTGTTGATGCGCGCCACCAGGGCGTCCACGCGATCCTGCAGGGCCCGGTACTGCGGGATCGACGACCGGCTCGGCGCGGCAAGCTGCACGAACGTGAAGCGTCCCTGATACTCGGGGAAGCGCTCGAGCAGCCGCTCCACCGCCAGCATGCGCTCTTCGATGCCCTTCGTGTAGTCGAGGCGATCCACCCCGACGCCCAGCTTCGCGTCCGGCGCCAGGCCCAGCTCCGCGAACACTTCCTCCCGGCAGCGATCCGGCGTCGGTGTCGTCATGGCCGCGCGATTCGGCCACTCGATCGAAATCGGATACGGCCGGACGAGCGTGCGCGATCCGCGATACACGACCGCCTGGAACTCGCGATCGAGCCGCGATTCGAGATAGCGGTCCACGGCGTCGAAGAAGTTGTTGCAGTGGAACTGCGTCTGGAACCCGAGGATGCTGCTGCCGAGCAGCCCCTCGAGAATCTCGTCGGTCCACGGGCAGATCGCCAGCTGCTCGAAGTTCGGCCACGGGATGTGCCAGAAGGTGATAATCGTCGCCTTCGGCAGCTTCCGGCGGATCAGCTGCGGCGCCAGCGCGAAGTGGTAGTCCTGCACGAGGATGATCGGGTCGTCGGCGTCCACTTCCTGGACGACGGCACGCGCGAAGCGCTCGTTGACCTCCTGGTACTGCTCCCAGTCGGACGTGCGGAAAATCGGCCGCGTGTGCGCGATGTGACAGAGCGGCCAGATGCCCTCGTTCGCCAGACCGTAGTAGTAGCCCTGTTCTTCCTTCGGAGTGAGCCACACGCGCCTGAGGATGTACGCCTCCTCGCCCGGCGGCACGGCGACATGATCCTTCGAGTCGACGACATCACGATCTGCCGAGCCGCTGCCGTGGGCGACCCAGACGCCCGAACAGGCGCGCATCACCGGCTCGAGCGCCGTGACCAGGCCGCTGGCCGGATGACGGATTTCGATGCTGCCGTCAGGCGTGTGGTCGTGGATGTACGGCTCGCGGTTCGCAAGCACCACGACGCGCTCGCCGAGCAGGCGATGGCGCAGCGAGTCCTTCAGCCGTTCGGGCGTCCAGAGGCCGCCCGATCCGTCGAGGTCGCGCTCGGCGCTCAGCCGGTCCATCAAATCGCGCACGTCGCTGATGAGCGGGAGGAACTCGGGCTTGTGCAGGCCGCCGCGCAGGACGCGCCGAATCTCGTTGGTCCAGCCCCGCCAGGACGCGCGCCGGACGACCACGGTGATGAGCGACGCCGCGCACGCCAGCACCGCGAACGTCCCGACGAGCAGATGCTGGATCTGCGCCTCGCGCCGCTCGGCGAAGCCGAAATCGTGGAGCAGCAGGATCACGCCGCGCGGCTTGTCGCCGTCGATCACCGGCAGCGCGCTCAGGTGCACCGGACCGCCCTCGATCTCGACCACCGATCGCCATGGGGTCCACTCGGACGGCGGCGCGTCGGCGGAGTCGCGCACGTGCCGTACCGCCATCGAGCACGGCACCTCCGCCGGCCAATCGGACGTGGCCGCGAGGACGCTGCCGTCGGCGCCGCACGCGGCCGCGGCGACGAGCCGCTCGTCGTGCGCGACGACCGTCAACAGCGCCCGCATGCGCCCAGAGGACGTGCCGGACCAGTCCTCCGTGAGCTTGTCGCGCGCGCCGGCGACGGCGAGATCAGCCCGAGCGGCAAGGTCGCGCTCGAACCATTCGTTCAGCGTGCGGCTGACGAAGAACGAGCTCGCCAGGACCAGCAGGCCGAGGCCGGCGAGAATGCCGAGGGTGACGCGGAGGGCACGGGACATGGGCGCTCTGCAGTGGCGCCCGGCTCAGGAGTGCGACGGGGTCCGACGCGGACCGTGGGATGAGGACGATGGAAAAAGCGGGCGGGCGCCTCCCATGTGGAAGTCTTTCACGCGCAGAGAAATCGGGTCAAGCTCAATGGCGCTACCTCGACCGCACCTGCGACCTGTGGGATGATCTCGGCAGTGACTTCACGGAGCCACCTCGTCCGGCTGGCCGTCCTCGCGGTTCTCCTGGCCTCGGCCGTCGCGACCGCGTCGGCGCCGTCCCCCGGCCACTTCGGTCCCGTGGACGCGATCACGGTCGCCGGGCTTCGTCGCGACCTGCAGTTCATCGCCTCCGACGCGCTCGAGGGGCGCGACACGCTCTCGCCGGGGTTCCGTGCGGCGGCGGAGTATGTCGCGGCCTCGCTCGATCGCATCGGCGCCGTGCCGGCAGGTGACAACCACACCTTCTTTCAGCACGTCGGCATTCGCCGCACGAGCGTCGACGCCGACCGCGCGAGCCTGACCGTCGGCGAGACCGAGTTCAAGTACGGCGAGGACTACCTCGTGCCGACGCCGGGCGACGCCTCGGGGGCGCTGGCGTTCGTCGGTCAGGGCTACCGAGTCCCGGCCCGCCATCTGGATCCGTTCGCGGGCGTCGACGTCAAGGACCGGGTCCTGGTCATCACGCAGCCGCCGCCCGAAGTTGGGAACCTGACGCGCGGCACCGACTACACCACAGCGGCCGACAATGCCCGTGCGCTCGGCGCCTCTGCGGTCGTCAGCATCGTCTCGTATCAGCGGCTGGCCGCGTGGACGCGACTGCGGGAAACGGAGGAGCGCGGCAAGCTCGAGATCGACCGGCTGCCGGAGAACGACGAGTCGCGTCCGTTCATTCTGGCCGGGCCGCGCCTCGCATCGGCGCTCTTCCGCGGAGAGAAGCTCGATGCGACGAAGATCACGACCCACGCCGCGGCAGGCGAGGTCGACCCGTCCTTTGCGTTCAAGGCCGGCAAGACCGTGCGCATTCACACGACCGCGTCGACCCGCGTCGAGGACACCGAGAACGTCGTCGCAATCATCGAGGGCTCCGACCCGATGCTGCGGCACGAGTACGTGGCGCTCGGCGCTCATCTCGATCACCTGGGCCGCGAGTCCCAGCGTGCGGCAGGCACGGGAGCGCCCGCGGTCCCGGGTAAGGACGACATCTACAACGGCGCGGATGACGACGGATCGGGCGTGGTGGCGCTGCTGCAGATGGCGGAAGCCGTGGCGGCCGGCCCACGGCCGAAGCGGTCGCTGCTCTTCGTGTGGCACACCGGCGAGGAGTACGGCAGCTGGGGGGCGAAGTATTTCAACGCGTTTCCCACGGTGCCGCTCGATCACGTCGTCGCGCAGCTGAACGTGGACATGATTGGCCGCTCACGTCCGAACGGCGACGACAAGCCTGAGGATCAGGTGCTCAGCGGCCCCAACGAGGTCTACATCGTCGGGTCGCGACGTTTGAGCCAGGACCTCGGCGACACCTGCGATCGGGTGGACCGGGCGTTCCTCAACCTGGCGCTGAACTACAAGTACGACGCCCCGGACGATCCGGAACGGATCTACGAGCGCAGCGACCACTACGAGTACGCGCAGAAGGGCATCCCGGTCGCGTTCTTCTTCACCGGCCTGCACGGCGACTACCATCGCGTGACCGACGAGGTCGATCGGATCGATTTCGACAAGCTTCGGAAGGTCGCGCAGACGGTCCTGGCGACGGCGTGGACGCTCGCCGACGCGCCAGATCGGCCGCGCCTCGACCACGCCGCCACGCGTTGAGCGCGTGACGGTCTATCGATCCAGGAACTGACGCACCGCCGCGGTGACGGTCGCGGCCTCGCAGCCGTTGGCGAGGTGACCGCAGTCGCCGGAGAGCTCCACGAGCGTGCCTCCGGCCGCCTTCGTGAACTCGCGTGCGGAGGCCGGGTTCACCATGTGATCCTGGGTCGAGACGATTGCCAGCAACGGCGCCTTCACTCGCGCCGCCGCCGCGGTCATGACGCCGCCGTCACCGGCGGTCAGGTCCTGCGCCAGCATCGCGCGGAGCTGTGACGCCCAGTCGTACGGATCCCATCCTGCGGCATACGACGCTTCCTTGCCGGCGAACCAGTCGTCGAACCCGTCCCGCGTCAGCGTCGCGTTCACGTGGCTCGGCGTGCTCAGCGCGAGCTCGTGCACGGCGCCGACCACGCCCATGATGTGTGCCCGCGCGGCCTGATCGCAGGGGACCGCCATCGCGCGCTCGATGATGTCCAGCTCGGTTCGCCAGAGCAGCTCGTCGTACGGCGACAGCTTCGGCGAGCCGACGATCGGGATGATGCGTCGCGCGAAGCCCGGGTAGCGGACGGCCCAGTCGAACGCCTGCATGCCGCCCATCGAGATGCCGATCACCGCCTCGAGCGACTCGAGGTGCAGCACGTCAGAGACGAGGCGCTTCTCGGCGTTCACCATGTCGCCGATCGTGAACTGCGGGAAGGCGGCGCCGGGCTGTGAGGGACTGTTCGAGGGCGAGCTCGACAGGCCGTCGCCGAGTGCGCCGACCAGGATCACGAAGTGGCGCGCCGGGTCGAGCATCTGATCGGCGCCGACGAAGCCCGTGAGATTCTCGGTGCGTCCCGAGAACCACGTCGGGAAGAGCACCGCGTTGGTTCGATCGGCGTTGAGCGTGCCAAGCGTGCGGTACTCGAGCCGGCAGTCCTTGATCGTGCCGCCGCGCTCGAGCGGCAGGTCGCCGATCGCGGCGATCTTCGGCGGTTCAGCGGCGTGCGCGGTGGCCGCGCACAGCAGGACCGCGGCAGTCCAGACGATCGCGCCTCGCATGGGTCCCTCTGGCCGAACTGAAGTCCTACGGCCCTACTTGAGTTCCTTGATCGAGATCTTCCGGTAGGCGACCGGATCGTTGTGGCCGGCGAACCCGAAATGTCCGGAAGTCCGGTCCTTCCCCGGGTGCGTCTTGCCATCCATGAATTCCGTGACCTTCGACAAGTCCGCGTCGAGGATTTGCGTGCCGTTCAGCTCGACGGCAACGCGCGAGCCCTTCACGGTGACCTCCTCGAAGTTCCACACGCCAGGGCGACGAAGAAATCCGCGAGCCGCAGGCACCATCCCGTACGCGGACCCGTGCGCCTGGCGCGGATCGATGTGCGCGTACTCGGGCGCCGGATCGTCGAGCGTCTGCACCTCGCACATGCCGACGTACGCGGCGTCGCCTTCACCCGGATATCGGATCGCGAGCCCGTTGTTTCCGCCGGGCGGCAGGTTGAATTCCATGCGAGCGACGAAGTCCGCGTACTCGCGTGTGGTGAAGATCGTGCCGCCCTTGCCCGGCATGCACGAGAGCGCGCCGTCGGCGATCTGGTATTCGCTCGTCGGTCCGCTCCATCCCGTCCAGTTCTTGCCGTTGAAGATCGGCGTGAAGCCCTGCGGGTCGAGCTCCTCGAGCCAGCGGTTCGCTTCCTCGGGCTGGATGTCGCGGCCCATGATGTTTCGCCAACGGATCTCGCCGCCGTGCGTCTGCAGCTGGATCGGGCCCTTCGGCCAGAGCGGCAGCTTGCGATCCCAGTAGTTCTCCATGCGCGCGCCGACCACGGTCGCCTTGTCGTTCAGCCAGACCCACGTGCGCTCGCCGACCTGGACGATGCGCACGCTGTTCCACTGACCGAAGGGCTTGTCGGCCTTGACGAGGGGATCCTTGCCCGGCGCTCCCGGCGAGTTGTTCCAGAGGCCGCCGGATCCGAACTGAGCGCCCAGGTTCCACTTGCCGCCGGCCTCGGTGGTGTCCCAGATCTGGATCTGCGGGTTGCCGCGCAGGTAGATGCCGCTGTCGGCCTTGGCGACGGTGCGGTACTCGAGGCGCAGTTCCATGTCGCCGAACTCTTCCGCGGAGGTCGCGTACGGGCCGTCTCCGTCGTTGACGAGCGCGTTGTCGGCGACCTTCCAGTGCTTCTCGAATTCCTCGCGGTGCTTGCTCCGCTCGAGCGCCTGGGCCACCGGAGAGAGCGCCCACGCGACGCGCGGGTCCTCGTGCGGACGGCCGAACCAGCCGGTCAGATCCTTGCCGTTGAAGAGCGCGCGGAAGCCGGCCGGCATCCGCGGCTCGCGCGATGCCGCGGGCGGGACGCCGAGGACCGCGACGCTCAGGGTGAGCGCCAGGAGAAGAGACGCGCTGCGCATGGCCCTCAACTATATCGTCGCGCGCGCGGCTATTTCGAGATCTTCGACGCGAGCGTGGCGACGCTGAGGGCGTAGGTGTGGGCGCAGTTGTAGGCGAGCAGCGCCTCGTAGTTCGTCGTCACCAGCCAGGCGCGATCCCCAATCTTCAGGAGCGACGTGTCGAACGACGACTTCGGCAGGGGCTTTCCGTCGGCCGTCGTGAGGCCGATGAGCCGCCACTTCTTCATCGGCTGCGGCGGCGTGAGCTCGCGCGAGGCACGGCAGCCTTCTGCCCTGAGGCCGATCGACTGGACGGCGTCGGTCGCCGACCTGGGGAGTGTGACGGCATAGCCCCACGGCATTCCCGGCGTCCAGCCGTGTCCCTTGAGGTAATTGGCGATCGACGCGAGCACGTCGGGCAGGGAGTCCCAGATGTCGCGCTTGCCGTCGTTGTCGAAGTCCACCGCGAAGGCGAGATAGCTCGATGGCAGGAACTGGGCCTGTCCGAGCGCGCCGGCCCACGAGCCCTTCATGCGGTCGAGGGTGATGTCGCCGTGGTCGAGGATCGTCAGGGCGTTGATCAACTCGCCCCGAAAGAGATTCGCGCGCCGGCCGTCGAAGGCCAGCGTCGCCAGCGTCGGCACGCTCGGACGCACACCGCTGAAGCGCCCGAAGTTCGACTCGAGGCCCCACACCGAGACCAGCATTCGCGCGTCGACGCCGTACGCCTTGCCGACGCGCGTCGCCAGCGAGTGGTTCTCGTGCCAGATCCTCCGGGCCTGCTTCAGCGTGTCCTTCGTCAGACGCCGCCGGAGGTACGCCTGCAGATCGAGCGCGAATTCGGCCTGCTGGCGATCGCGTTCGAGCGCAGTCGGCTCAGGCTGCACGTCGCGGAACGCGCTGTCGAGCGTGGCCTTCGAGATCCCGCGCTTGAGCGCTTCCTGCCGCACGTCTTCGATGAAGGTCGCGAAGGCCGCCGCGTCGATGGCCGGTGCCGCTGCCGGGGCCGCCGCGGGACTGGCGGCAGGCGGCGCTGGCTCGGACTGCCGCGCGTCTGGCGGGCCTTGCAGACAGGCAGCCCAGCGTCAGAACGAGCGCGACACGGCGAAGCACGTCATGACGGTAGCACGAACGATAGTAGGCAGTAGGCAGTAGGCAGACTAGGCAGTAGGCAGAAGGCAGTAGGGCGGGGCTTCGCCATCGCAAGCGGCCGCCGAGCCTGCGAGGCTGGTAGCCCGCAGTCGTCCGTAGTCTGGCGTAGTCCGTCTGCTAGTCTCTATACCGCCATGCGCATCCTGCTGCTCGCGTCCGAGGTGGCGCCGTTCGCCAAGACCGGCGGTCTGGCCGACGTCGCCGGCTCGCTGCCGATCGCGCTGGCGGCTCTCGGCCACGACGTGCGTGTCGTCATGCCGGCGTATCAGTCGATCGAAGCCGCGGCGCAGTCGGGCCGCTGGAACATCACGCCGGACCCGGTTCAGCTTCGCGTGCCGATTGGCGGCGGCCTCGTCGACGCGGGCGTTCTGCGCGCGGTGCTGCCGGGCACGAACGTGCCGGTGTACTTCATCGGCGAGCGGCACCTGTTCGATCGGCCCTCGCTGTACGGCTACGACGACGACCCGTACCGGTTCGCGTTTTTCAGCCGCGCGGCGCTCGACCTGGTGATCGGCGCGTGGGGCTGGCGTCCCGACGTCGTGTCCGCGCACGACTGGCACGCCGCGCCGGCGATCGCGTGGCTCGCGACGTCAGGCCAGGCCGATGAACGGTACCGGAACCTGCCGACGGTGCTGACGATCCACAACCTGATGCACCAGGGGCGCGGCCCGCGCCAGGTGCTGACGTACCTCGGCGCGCCGGGCCCGAAGCTCATCGAAGAAGGGCCGGACGAGACGAACTTCATGGCGCGCGGGATCTATCACGCGACCATGGTCACGACGGTGAGCCCGACCTACGCGCGGGAGATCCTCACGCCGGAGTACGGCGAGCGGCTCGATGGCCTGCTGCGCTTTCGTCACTTCGACGTCCACGGCATCCTCAACGGCCTCGACTACGCCGTCTGGGATCCGTCGAAGGACCCGCAGCTTCCGACGACCTATTCAGCCCGGACGCTGGATCGAAAACTCGAGAACAAGCGCGCACTCCAGGCGAGATTGGGGCTGCGGGCCGCGGATGTCCCGCTCGTCTCGATGGTCACGCGGCTCGACGCCCAGAAGGGCCTGGACATCACCGGCCATGTCGTCCACCTCCTGCTGAACGCGTTCGCGGGCGAAGCGCAGTTCGTGATTCTCGGCTCGGGCGCGCCCGAGTTCGAAGGGATGTTCCGGCAGCTCGCGGGCTATCACACGAGCAACATGGCGGCGATCCTCCGCTACGACGCGGGGCTGGCGCCCCTCGTCTACGCGGCGAGCGACATGTTCCTGATGCCGTCGCGGTTCGAGCCGTGCGGACTCGGCCAGATGATCGCGATGCGCTACGGCGCCGTGCCGGTCGTGCGAGCGACCGGCGGGTTGGTCGACACGGTGCATGAAGGCGACACCGGATTCTCGTTCGGGCCGTACTCGGTGGAGGCGTTCTGGAGTGCGCTGACGCGTGCGATGAATCTGTATTACTCGGACCGTGCCGCGTGGCGCGAGATGGTGCTCAGAGACATGGCCGCCGACTTCTCGTGGGCGACCTCTGCGCGCGGGTACGAGCAGGTCTTCACGTGGGCGATCGCGCGAACGCGGGGCTGGTAGTTCCTGGAACTTACTTGGCGGGCCCGAGCTTCTGGCGGGCGTGGTCCACAGCCTGCTGGAACGACACGAGCGAATCCGCGTTGGGCGCCTTTGTCGTGAAGTTCCACGTCTTGCCGCCGCGCTTCTTCACCTTCAGCGTCTTCTGCGCGTAGTCGGTCGAGAAGACCTCCAGATCGGACAGCGGCACCGAGAAGGCATCCGCCGCATTTGCCGTTTCGTAGCGGAGACCGCCCGGATCCGCGCGCAGCGTGCCCTCGCACGATCCCAGCGCGTGCTTGTGGACCACCGGCACCGAGACGTCCAGTCGCACGGTCTTCAGCGAGACATGCAGGTCCGTGCTGCCGGACTCCGCGACGTTCACGCCTTCTGACACGCCGTCGTAGCCCTCGGCCGAGACGTTCACCTGGTGACGCCCCGGCGTGACCTCGCTCGTGTCGAGCGGCGTGTTGCCGACATACTTGCGATCGACGAACACGTGAGCGCCGTCGACGTCGCTCGACACGTGCAAGTGTCGGCTTCGCAGCCGCCGCGACCGGCGGTGGCGTCGAGACCGGCGCAGGCTTCTCGTCGCGGCGGGCTGATTTCGACGGCCGCTGGCGCTGGCGGCGTCGACTGGCGCGCCCGGGGCCGGCGCTTCCTCGACGGCGGGTTTCGGAACGGGGGCCGGCGCTGGCGCCGGGCGGTGTTCGGCCGGCGGGCGAAGCCACCAGGCCACCGCGGCGCCGAGCGCCACGACGACCAGCAGCGGGACGATCAGTCGGACGGAGAAGCCGCGCGGATCGCGCGGTCCGTCGGGCTCGCTCACCCGCGCGACTCCCGGATTTTGGCAATCTTGCGTTCGCGGTCATCCGCCACTCGCTGCAGGTCCGCGCGATGGGCGGTCTCGATGCTCTCGCGCTCGGCCGGATCGAATACAGCCGCCAGCGCCGACTGATGCAAAATCTTCAGCTCCGCCGTACGCGCCTCGGCGACACGGCGAACCTCCGCGATTTCGGCCTTTTGTTCATCGGTCAGGCTCTCGTGGACGATGCCGGCGTCGGCGTCCTTCTTGCGGAGCCGCTCCATCGCGAGCTCGTAGGCGGTCTTCGGGGCGCTGCTCATGGTCGACTCTGGCGATCGAGGAGCATACCATCGGCCCACGGCCGGTGACTTACGCAGTTCGTCCGTCGAGCGCGCACGCCCGCACCGGCTGATCGGCGACGGGCGGCGAGGCGCACGAGAGGGACAGCGCGGCGAATGATAGGCTGTCTGGCAGGAGACGACAACAGCGGCAGCGATGGACGCATTCGACGCGATCGTGATTGGGTCAGGGGCCACCGGCGGCTGGGTGGCCAAGCGGTTGACGGCGGCAGGCGCGCGCGTGGTGATGCTCGAGGCCGGGCGCCCCGCCTCGGACGCGGACTACCGCGAGCACGTGCCGGCCTCGGCGCTGCCGTATCGGGGGCTGACGAAAGCGCCGCTCGCCGCCGCGCGTCCCGAGCAATCCCAGTCCTACGCGTGTGACGAGTGGAACGCCGGCTTCTACGCCGACGATCGCCTCGAGCCGTACACGACGCCGCCAGGGCAGCGCTTTCCGTGGGTCGGCCGAATCCGGATGGTCGGCGGCCGCACGAATGTCTGGGGCCGCCAGAGCTATCGGTTCAGCGACCTCGACTTCAAGGCCGCCTCGCGGGATGGCGTCGGCGTCGACTGGCCGATCGGGTATGCCGACCTCGCGCCGTACTACGACATCGTCGAGTCGTACATCGGCGTGTCGGGACAGAGAGAGAACTACCCCTGGCTGCCGGACGGGACGTTCCAGCCGCCGATGCCGATGACCTGTCCGGAGCGCGCGGTGCGCGACCGTGTCCGCGCGAAGCTGGATCGCCTGGTCACCATCGGGCGCACCGCCAACCTCACCGCGCCGCTGAACGGCCGCGCGTCCTGCCATTACTGCGGGCCGTGCGAGCGCGGCTGCACGACGCACTCGTACTTCAACTCGACGTTCACGACCGTCGCCGACGCCCTTGCGACCGGCAAGCTGACGCTCGTCACCGGCGCGATGGCGCATCGCGTGTTGATGGATCCGGCGAAGCGCCAGGCCGTCGGCGTCGAATACGTGGATCGCGCGACGCGCACCGTGCACGACGTGCGCGCGCGCGCCGTCATCCTCTGCGCGCAGACGTTCGAGTCGACGCGCCTGCTGCTGAACTCGTCCTCGACGGATTTCCCCGCGGGCCTGGGCAACTCGAGCGGGCTCGTCGGCAAGTACCTGCAGGTGCACTTCACCGACGCAGGCGCGTCGGCGGAGTTCCCCGAGTTTCCGGCGCGTCCGTCGCTTGGCGCCGCGCGGCGTCCGAACGGCATCTACGTGCCGCGATTCCGCAACGTCCCCGGCACGCCGGCCAGCGGGTTCCTGCGCGGCTACGGCTACCAGGGCAGCTCCAGTGAGGGGTTTCACTTCGGCGCGCCCGGTTACGGCGAGGCCTACAAGAAGGCCATCCACGACTCGGTGGCGAGCATCTCGCTGCAAGGCTTCGGCGAGTGCCTGCCGAACGAATTGAACCGCGTGGAGATCGATCCGCAGGTGGTGGACGCCTGGGGGATTCCGGCGCTGCGGATCGTCATCGAGCATCGCGAGAACGAGCGCGCGATGCTGAAGGACATGGCGGACTCGGCGGCGGAGATGCTCGAGGCCGCGGGCGGCACGCGCGTTCGCACCCGAAATAGCCCGCGCTGGGCGAGCCACGAAGTGGGCACAGCGCGCATGGGCACCGATCCGAAGACCTCGGTTCTGACGCCGTTTCAGCAGCTCCACGATGTCGGAAACGTCTTCGTGATGGACGGCTCGAGCTTTCCGTCCGGCGGCTGGACGAACCCGACGCTGACGATGATGGCGCTGGCGGTGCGGTCCACGGATCAGCTGTTGGAGCGGATGAAACGCGGGGACGTCTAATCAGAGTGCAAAGTGCAAAGTGCAAGTGCGCAGGGTGCAGGATGCTGACGGCTGTACAGCTGGCAGCCGGTCGAGCCTGCCGCGCCGAAGCGCGGAGCGCGAAGGCGGGAAACGTTCTGGCGAGCGCGGCTGTCAAAGGGGCGGAGGCAGAAAATGATTTTCGGAAAGTCGAAGCTGCGAATGCCCGAGCCGGACCAGGCGCTGCCCGGTCGCAACGGAGGCCATGCCGGTGCCTGCGCGGCATCTCGTGACCGGAGCCCCGCTGGTCGGGCCGTTCCCCGGGAAGGCGACCGCGATCTTCGGGATGGGCTGCTTCTGGGGCGCCGAGCGGAAGTTCTGGCAGGCGCCCGGCGTGTACACGACGGCGGTCGGCTATGCCGGCGGCCTCACGCCGAACCCGACGTACGAGGAGGTCTGCTCGGGGCTCACCGGCCACACCGAGGCCGTGCTCGTGGTCTATGACCCGGCGGTGACGTCCTACGACGCGCTGTTGAAGATCTTCTGGGAGAGCCACGACCCCACGCAGGGCATGCGGCAGGGCAACGACGTCGGCACGCAGTATCGGTCGGCGATCTACTTCAACACCGCCGCCGAAGGCGAAGCCGCGCGCGCGTCGCGTGACCGCTTCCAGGAAGCGCTCGCCGGCGCAGGGCTGGGCACGATCACCACCGAGATCCGCGAGGCGCCGGCGTTCTACTACGCGGAGCCGTACCACCAGCAGTACCTCGCGCGGAACCCCAATGGCTACTGCGGCCTCGGCGGCACTGGCGTCAGCTGCCCCGTCGGCGTCGCTACCGCCTAGCCGCTGCCGCTTACGCCACGGAGGACGCGAAGAAAGACAGCCACAGAGGCACAGAGAGCACAGAGAAAGCTTTATTGGATCAGCCACAGAGACACAGAGCCGACTCAGGCGACTGAATATCTCTGAGCCCTCTGCGCCTCTGTGGCCGCGTCCCAAAAAGATCCTCTGTGCTCTCTGTGCCTCTGTGGCGAATTTGCCCTCTGTTCTCTCCGCGGCTATCTCGGCGCCTCCGTGGCTCGGTCGCGTCGCGTCAGCAAGAAGAGCCCCGGCAGCACGTACAGCACCAGCAAGGTCGACAGCGTCAGCCCGCCAATCACGGCGAGCGCCAGCGGACGCTGTAGCTCCGCGCCTGCGCCGAGGCCCAATGCCAGCGGGGTGAGCCCCGCCAGGGTGCAGAGCGTCGTCATCAGGATCGGCCGCAGGCGCCGCGCCCCGGCCTGCAGCAGCGCGTCGCGCCAGCTGCTGCCGGCCGCGTGACGCCGCGCCGCGAAATCCATCAGGACGATCCCGTTCTTCACGACCAGCCCGACGAGCAGAATCAGTCCCATCGCCGAGGACACGTTGAGATCGGTCCGCGTGATGACGAGCAGCAGGAACGCGCCGCCGGCCGAGAGCGGCGCCACGCAGAGGATCAGGAACGCGGGCGTCAGCGCGCGGAACTCGGCGACGAGGACGACCAGCACGAGCGCCGCGGCGATGCCGAGGACCATCACCAGGTCGAGGAATGCCTGGCGCTGCGACTGGACCTGGCCGCCGATCTCGATCGAGTAGCCAACCGGCAGCTTCACCGCCGCGAGGCGCTTCTGAAGATCGCTCACCGCCGATCCAAGGTCGCGGCCTTCGAGCCGCGCCGTCACCAGCGCCATCATGCGCAGGTTCTCGCGCAGCACCGACGACTGGCTGTTGCTGATCGTCGCTGTCGCGACCGACGAGAGCGGCACCAGCTCGCCGGCGCCGCCGCGTACCCGTGACTCGGCAAGCGCCGCGGTGTCGCGCCGCACGGCGTCGGGATAGCGCACGCGGACCGGAACGGCGCGATCGAGCGCGCGGAGGCTGGGCACCGGGGCGCCCAGCCAGCCCGCGCTGATTTGCGTGGCGACGTCACTCGGCGTCAGCCCGACGCGCGCGCTCGCCATCGGATCGATCCGCCACTCGACCTCGGGGTTCCCGGCCTCGGGTCCCACCATGTCCACCACGCCGGGGACCGCACTCAGAATCGGCTCGACTGTCTCCGCGAGGTCACCGAGCGTGGCCGGATCGTCGCCGAAGATCTTCACTTCGATCGGCGTGGGCGCGCCCTCGAGATCGCCGAGCATGTCCTGCAGCAGCTGCACGAACTCGATCTCGAGGCCGGGCGCCTTCTCGTGCAGCTCGTCGCGCAGCGAGTCGATGATCTCGTCGGCCGAGCGCGTGCGCTGGCCGCGGGGCTTCAGCCGCACGAGGACGTCGCCCTTGTTCATTTCCGTCGCGAAGAGGCCCAGCTCGGCGCCTGTCCGCCGTGAGAACGCCGCGATTTCTGGCGTCTTCGTGAGGACGGCCTCGATTCGCCTCACGCGGGCGTCGGTTTCGGCGAGCGCCGTGCCCGCGGGCGTCAGATAGTCGATGACGAACCCGCCCTCGTCCATCTCGGGCAGGAAGCCTCGCCCGAGCTGCGGATAGAGCGCCAGGGCGAGCGCCGCGGCCGCGACCGCCGCCACCAGCGCCAGCACGGGCCGATCCAGCAGACGGCCGAGACTGTGCGCGTAGGCGCCGGTCAGCGGATGCGACCCGGTGACCTTGTGCGACGTATGACCGGCAATGGCCCGGCCCGCGAGAATCGGCACGAGCGTCAGCGACAGCACGAGCGACAGCAGCACCGCGATCGACAGCGTCATCGCCAGCGAGCGGAAGAACTGCCCTGTCACGCCCGAGAGGAGCGCCAGCGGCGCGAACACCACGACGGTCGTCAGCGTGGACCCGACAATCGGCGCGACGAGCTCGTGCGTCGCGGCGACGACGTGCGCCCGCTCCATTCCCGACTCCAGCCGCCGATGGATGTTCTCGACCACCACGACCGCGTCGTCGATCACGAGGCCGATGGCGACGGCGAGGCCTCCCATGGACATCAGGTTGACCGACTCGCCCCAGAGCCGCAGGAAAAAGAACGTCGCCACCGCCGTGATGGGCAAGGTCGTCGCGGCCACGGCGGTGACGCGCCAGTCGCGCAGGAAGAGGAAGAGGATGACGACGGCAAGAAGGCCGCCGATGACCACCGCGTCGCGCACGCTGGAAATAGCCTCGGCGACGAACTCCGCGAGGTCGTACACCTTCGTCACGCGGAGCCCGGAGGGCAGCGTGTGCGAGAGATCGGCGAGCGCCTGCTCGACACCGGACTTCACGTCGAGCACGTCGGAGCCGACCTGCTGCGACAGGTTGATCACGGCGGCGTCGCGCCCGTTGGCCGTGATGAGCGAGGTGCGGTCCGGCGAGCCCATCACGACGTCGCCGACATCCGACACGTGGACGATCGATCCGCTCTTCGAGAGGATGGGTGTCGCGGCGATATCGGAGAGCGATCGCCATTGGCCGGTCGCCAGCGCCAGATATTGACGCCCGCCCTGCGCGAAACGGCCGACCGGCGCGAGCACGTTCGTCGCGTCAAGGGCCGTCGTGACGTCGCTCATCGCGAGGCCGGCGGCCCCGAGCCGCGTCGGATCGACGATGACCTGCACTTCGCGCGTGTCGCTGGCCGAGACTTCGATGCGGCCGGCGCCAGGCGCCCTCGCGAGGGCAGGGCGCATCACGTAAAACGCGTAGTCGTACAGGTCCGGCACCGGCAGGGCGCCGGTCACGTTGAGGCTGAGGACGGGGAACGTCGCCGGCGTGAGCCGCTCGACGGTGAGCTCCGTGTCCGGCGGCAGGTCCTGCCGGATCTCGTCCACCTGACCCTGGAGCTGCTGCTGGGCGACGACCATGTCCGTGGACGACTCGAAAAACGCGTCCACTTCCGTGGCGCCGCGGAATGTGCGGGAGCGAACGCGGCGTATGCCCGGCACGGCCATCGCCGCCTGCTCGAGCGGTCGCGTGACGGTCACCGTCATCGCCTGCGTCGGCAGCGTCCCGCTGTGCGCGATGACGACGACGCGCGGGAACTCGAGCGGCGGGTAGATGCTGCTCGGCAGGTTCCACGCGCTCACGAGCCCGGCGCCCACCACCAGGACAGTGCCGAGCACGACCGTCCGCGCGTGGTGCGCGGCAAATGCGACGATGTTCACGGCGCGACGCTCACCTTCGCGCCGTCGGGCAGCCCGTCGAGGCCGTCGACGATCACGGTCTCGCCGGCGGTCGCGCCCTTCAGAATCTCGATGTTCTCATCCGACACCAGCCCGGTGACCGCGTCGCGCCGAACGGCCTTGCCGTCGGCGACGACATAGACCGAGACCTTCTCGCCTTCCCGCACGACCGCCGCGGCGGGCACGGCAACCGCCGCGTCATGTGAGGCGACGACGATGCTGGCTTCGACGGGCAGCCCGAGCGCCGGCCGCGCGGCCTCGTCCAGCGTGAGCCGGACGCGCGCCGATGACGTCGCCGTGTCGATGGCCGCCGGCGTGCGCGCCACGGTGGCCTTCCACGTGATGCCGCCAGCGCCCGTGACGACGGCCGGTTGTCCCGCCTTGATCTGCGGCACGGCCGTGGCCGACACCATCGCCTCGACTTCGCTTCGCGAGGGATCGGCAAACCTCAGGATCGGATCCGACGCGCTGGCGTCCACGAGGTCGCCGGGATTGTGGAGCCGTCGCACGACGACGCCGTCGAAAGGCGCCGTGACGCGCTGGCGCGCCTGGAGCTGGCGGGCGGCCTCGAGGCCCGCGGAGGCTTCCTCCACTCCGGCCTGCGCCTCGGCGAGATCGCGCTCGGCGTCGTCCACTTCCTTGCGAGCCGCGATACCCCGGGCAAGAAGGCCCGCCAGCCGGTCGCGAGCGGCCTGCGCGTTCGCGACACGGGCCTTCGCCTGCGCGAGCGCGCTCTGCGCGCGTCGCCAGGTCCGCCGCGAGCGAGGGAATCTCGAATTGCACCAGAAGATCGCCCGCCTTGACGAGATCGCCTTCGCCGTGTGGCAGAGCGGCGACGCGTCCCTGCATCGGGGCGGTGATGACGATCTCGGCGCCGGGCGCGGACACCGTGGTGCCGGGCGCCTTGACCTGAACGCTGACGGTCGCGGGGCCAGCCTTCGCGACATGGACGAGCACGGGCGCGTCGCTCTCGACCGTCTCGTCGGGCGTCTTCGCGCGACCGCATCCGGCGGCAACCAGGGCGACCAGCATCGCGCAAACGGACCGCGTCATGGTTGCGACACTCCGTGCGCGCGCTCGACGTCCGCGAGCGCGAGCTGAAAGGCCAGCGCGGTCTCCACGGCCTCGAGCCGGGTTTCCGCGACGGTCTGCAACGACTGCAGCAGCGCCACCATGCCGGTCTGGCCGGCTTCGTAGGACGCTTCGGCCATGTCGTTGACCGTGGCCGCGGCCGGAAGAATATCGCGAGTCGTGCGCCGGACGGCGTCGCCGAGCGCCGCGGCGCGCCGTGTCGCCGCCGCCAGACGCGTCGAAACGTCCGCGGTGGCGGCTGCCTGCTGGCGGGCTGCCTGGGCCGCCGCCTGCTCGGCACGAGTGACTTCGGCGCGATGGGTCGTGAAGAGCGGCACGGTGAGCGAGGCGCCAAGCTTCCAGCCGTAGGTGAAATCCGGCGGCGCGTCGTACGTCAGGCCGGCCTCCAGCGCGACGTCCGGCACCCGCGCCGACTTCGCGAGATCGATCGCGGCGTTGGCGGCGGCCGTTCGCCGGGCCGCCGCCGCCAGGTCGACGCTCCCCGGGGTGGCGCTGACATCTGGCGCGACGCTGTCCAGGCCGTCGACGTACAGATCGCCCGTTGGCGCCAGCGGCGTGCCGGGCGGCAGGCCGATGAGGCCATCGAGCTCGTCTTCGAGCGCCGCGCGCTCGGCTGTGGCCGTGGCGGCCAGGTTGGAGACGCGTGCGAAGGCGAGCTCCGCCTGCACCTGATCGAGTTGCGGCGCGTCGCCCGACTGGAATCGCGCGCGGGCGGCGTCGCGCGCGCGCGTCGCCACCGTGGCGAGGTTCTGCGTGACGGCGACGCGACGATCGGCGGCCAGCAGCCGGTAGAACGCGTGGCGGACGTCGCTCCGGAGGTCCGCCGTCTCGCGGGCGAGATCCGCCTTCACGACCTCACGCGCGCTCTCGCCGACGGCGATCCGGTGTCCGCGCTTGCCCCCGAGCTCCACCGGCTGCGTGAAGACGAACGCGCTCGTCGGAGCGTCGCGCGTGTTCTCGTAGAGAAAGTCAGGGTTCGGCCGTTCCTTCGCGATCTCGATGTCGGTGCCCGCCAGGCCCAGATCGAGCGCGCGGGCGAGATGGGCGGGGTTCGACGTCAGCGCGCGCGAAGTTGCGTCGGCCAGCGTGAGCGTCAGCGGCGCGGTCGAAGACGTCGAGGCGGGCGGCGAGGGAGGCGCCTGCGCACGCCCGGACGTCACGAACGCCACGCTGAAGATGAGCGGCAGCGCGAACGCGCCACGCGGCACGAAGATAAGCGGCTTGCGGGCCTTCGACGTCACGAGAGCCTCCCGCCGGACCCCACGCCAAATCCGGGCCGGTGCAACGCTTGTACTGTCGCGATATGGCTGAGGTCAACTCGCATCGCGACGGAGCAGCGTCTACAATGAGGCCCCCGACCGGAACCTGGAGGCGATCATGAACATCCTCGACTCGATCCTGAATCATCAGGACGGCGCGGCCGTGCAGCAGCTGGCGCAGCAGTTCGGGCTCGGCAACGACCAGACCATCTCGGCGCTGTCGGCCCTGGTGCCGCAGCTGGCGTCAGGCGTGCAGCAGAACCTGCAGCAGCCGGGCGGCCTGCAGAGCCTTCTCGGCGCACTCGCAAGCGGCGGGCACGATCAGTACCTGAACGATACGAGCCGGCTTGGCGATCCGTCGACGATCGACGACGGCAACGGCATCCTGGGACACTTGCTGGGCAGCAAGAGCGTCAGCCACGAGGTCACGGCAAACGCGGCCGCGCAGACCGGCATCAGCCAGGACCTGTTGAAGCAGATGCTGCCACTCGTGGCGACGCTGGTGATGGGGTCGCTGGCGCGTCAGACGAGCCAGGCCGGCGCCGCGCCAGCCGCGGCGTCGAGCGAGCGGCATGATGGGCGAAGTCGCCTCGATGCTCGACGCGAACCACGACGGCTCAATGATGGACGACGTGGTCGGGATGGTGGGGAAGTTCCTGGGCGGCACCAGGTCGTGATGCCGCGCGACGGAAAAGACACCTGGATTTCGGGATTTCGGGGATTCGCTGAACGGCTTCTCCCGGATCTCAGGACGCCTTAACGTTCTTGAATCCCAGAAATCCCAGAATCCAGGTGTCTTTCTTCTTCTCGAATCCAGACGATTCGCTCGACGGACGACGCGCGCGTCAGTCCCGTCGGCCGCCAAAGAAGCGGAGGAGCGAGAGGAACAGGTTCACGAACGAGAGATAGAGCGAGAGCGCGCCCACCACCGCGTACGAACCCGTCTGTCCTTCCGGAAGCGCCAGCGCCATCGCCGTCAGCTGCTGCGCCTTGTAGGCCGTCAGGCCGCTGAACACGATCACGCCGATGAACGAGATCAGGAACTGCAGCAGGTCGTTCTGCCAGAAGATCCCGACGAGCGAGGCGATCACGAGGCCGATGAGCCCCATGAACATGAACTGACCGAGGCCGGTCAGGTTGCGCTTCGTCAGCGTGCCGAACGCGGCCAGCGCGCCGAACATGCCCGCGCACACGAAGAACGTCTCGGCCACTGATTCGCGCGTGTAGGCGAGCAGGATGATCGAGAACGTCACGCCGGTCAGCGCGGAGTACCCGAGGAACAGCGCCGCGGCCGTCGTGGGGGCGATCCGGTTCACGCGCGCCGACAGATAGATCACGACGGCGAACTGCGCGATCACCAGGCCGATCATGCCAAACGGGCTGCGGATGATCGCTATGGCGAGATCCGGCGAGCTGGCCAGCGCCAGCGCGACGATTGCCGTGACGCCGATGCCGGCGGCCATCCAGCCATAGGTCGCGCGCAGGAACGCACCGACGCGCTCGGCGTCAGACCGGGCGGCAGACGGGTACGGGACGGGCGCGCGATCCAAAGCGGTCCATTTGGTGAATCTCCTGGCTCGATCGTAGCACGCACGAGATTTGCTGGATTTTCCGGATTTCTTGAACGAAAGACACCACCTGGATTTCGGGATTTTCGGGGATTGCGTTCTACGACCGTCCCCGAACTCTCAAACGCCTCGAACGTTCTTAATCCCTGAAATCCCAGAATCCAGGTGATCTCTTTCGTTCCACGAAATCCAACGCATCCTGCCAATCCCGGCGGCGTGAGAGAATCATCAGCCTGCATGCGCGCCCTGATCGATCTCTTCCTGCATCTCGACAAGCACCTGGCGGACGTCGCGACCGCGTATGGACCCTGGATCTACGGGATCCTCTTCCTGATCGTGTTCGCCGAAACGGGGCTCGTCGTCACGCCGTTCCTCCCGGGCGACTCGCTGCTGTTTGCGTGCGGCGCGCTGGCGGCCACCGGGATCCTCGACGGCCCGGCGCTCGTCCTGACGCTCGTTGCCGCGGCGATTATCGGCAACGCCGTCAACTACCAGATTGGCCGCATCGCTGGTCCGCGGATTTTCGCCGCGCACGATCGAAGCAGTTTCTGGCACCGTCTGCTGAACGAGAAACATCTCGCGGACGCGCATGCGTTCTTCGAGCGTCACGGCGGGCTCGCGGTGGTGCTCGCGCGGTTCGTGCCGATCGTCCGGACCTTCGTGCCCTTCGTGGCCGGCGCGGGGGCGATGACCTATCGCACCTTCGCCATCTACAACGTCATCGGGTGCGTGCTGTGGGTGGGGCTCTGTGTGGGGGCCGGGTACGCGTTCGGCAACGTTCCCGTCGTGCGCAACAACTTCTCGATCGTGGCGCTCGGGATCGTGGTCGTTTCGCTGACGCCCATGGCAATCGAGCTCTTTCGTCGCCGGCGGTCGCCAGCCGTGATCCCAACGTCTCCTACCTGTAAGCTGTTCTAGCATAAGCCAGTACAGTCGATTATTATCCAATTGGTCATTTGTATGACCACTTGGTCATGTATAATGACCAGATGGTCACTGGTGATCGGTCCGAGCAGTCTCCCCATCTGACGCGCCCGTCCAAGCGCGACGTCGTCGCGGAGTTCCGGCGTGGAGAGATCCTGGACGCCGCGCGACGGGTGTTTGCCGCACGCGGCTTCGCGGCGGCCACCGTGGACGAGATCGCCAAACAAGCCGGAATCGCCAAAGGCACGATTTACCTCTACTACCGGTCGAAGACCGACGTGTATGCGGGCGCGGCGCTCGAGGGCTTGCGCGAGCTGCACGAGCACGTCATGACCGAGGTGCGCAACGCCGGCACGCCGTTCGACAAGGTCCGCGCGTTCATCGAGACCAAGGCGAAGTACTTCGAGCGTCACGTCGACTTCTTCCGGCTCTATTACGCGGAGCTCCACGAGCTCTCGGCGGATGCGTGCGGCGTCCACGTCGAGATGCAGCAGCTCTATCTGCAGCAGGTGTCGCTGCTCGAAGCGGAGCTGCAGCGCGGGTTTCCAGATCGGAACGACATGCACAGTGTCGCGCTGGCCATCGGCGCGCTGACGTACGGCGTCATCACGCGGCGCCTGCGCGGCTGGTCGGGATCGAGCCTCGAGGACGACATCGAGAGCGTCGTGCGATTCGCGTGGCTGGGGGTGGCGGGACGATGAAGGCTCGTGTGACAGGACTTGCGCTGGCGCTCGCGCTCGGCATGGCGCCGGGCGCGTTCGCGCAGACGCGGATGATCAGGATCGACGGCCCGCTCGCCGGCGGCGTGCCGACCGGCACGGCGACCGCCGAGCCGATCGCGCTCACGCTGCCCGACGCCGTGAGGCAAGGGCTCGATCACAACCTCGCCGCGCTGGTGGACGAGCAGCGCGTGCGCCAGGCCGAAGGCCAGCGCTGGCGGGCGTTGTCGGGCCTGCTGCCGAACGTCTCGGGCAACCTCCAGGCGGCGCGCGAGAAGATCAACCTCGCCGCGTTCGGCTTCACGGCGCCCGGCATTCCACAGCTCGTCGGGCCGTTCAGCCTCTATGACGCGCGCGTGCGGCTCTCGCAGTCGCTCGTGGATCTGAGCGCCATCAACGAGGCGCGCGCCGGCGCGCAGACGCTGGAAGCGCAGAAGGCCGGGTACGCCGACACGCGCAGCCTCGTCGTCGCGGCCATCACGAACCTCTATCTGGTGGCCGTCGCCGACAAGAGCCGCGTGGACGCCGCGCAGGCGGAAGAGAAGACCGCTGAAACGGTGCACCAGCTCGCCGTCGATCAGAACGAAGCGGGCGTGGTCCCGAAGCTGGACGCGCTGAGGTCCGACGTCGAGCTGCGCACCGCCCGCCAGCGTCTCATCGTCGTGAAGAACGACCTGGACAAGGACATGCTCGCGCTGGCGCGCGCGATTGGCCTGCCGCTGGGCCAGGCGTTCACGCTCGCCGACGAGGTCCCGTTCGTCGCGGCGCCGCCGGTGGACGTCGCGCTCGCGGCGAAGCTGGCCTACGCGGGCCGCGACGACTACAAGGCCGCGCAGGCGCGTGTCGCTGCGGCGGAGGCCGAGCGCACGGCGGCACGGCAGGCGCACCTGCCCTCGCTGACGTTCGACGCCGACTACGGCGCGATCGGCAACACGACGCAGTCGATGCTCGCGACGTTCACCGCCGCCGCCAACGTCCACGTGCCGCTCTTCGACGCCGGCAAGACGAAGGCGCGATCGATCGAGGCCGACGCCGACCTCAAGACGCGGCTCGCCGAGGCTGACGATCTGCGCGCGCGGATCTACTACGAAGTCCAGGGTGCGACGCTCGATCTTGCCGCCGCGTCCGACCAGGTGTCGGTTGCGCGCGAGGCCGTGAACGTCGCCGAGCAGGCGCTGGCCCAGGCCGAGGATCGTTTCCGGGCCGGCGTCACCAACAACCTCGAGGTCGTCGAAGCGCAGCAGGCGCTCAGCGGCACCCGCGAGAACTTCATCGGCAGCTTGTATTCCCACAACGTGGCGAAGGCCGCGCTGGCCCGCGCCCTGGGACTGGGCGAACAGGAATTTTTGCAGATTCTGGAGGGGAAGACGTCATGGCCGACGAGTCATTGACCGCAGCGCCCGGAGGCTTGCGCGGCCGCGCGCGGTGGCTGGTGGTCGGAGGTCTCATCCTCGTCGCGATCGTCGTCGCGGCGTGGGTTCACCTGTCGGGTCGCGAGACGACCGACGACGCGCAGATCGACGGGCACATCGCGCCGATCGCCGCGAAGGTCGGCGGCACGATCCAGCGGGTCCTGGTGCGAGACAACCAGGAAGTGAAGCAGGGCGACGTGCTCGTCGAGGTCGATCCGCGCGACCTGCAGGTGGCGCTCGCCAGGGCGGAAGCCGACCTGGCCGAAGCGCGCGCGGCGGCGCAGGCGGCGCGCTCGGGCGTCTCCGTCAACTCGACGATGGCGAGCTCGCAGCTGACCGGCGCGAAGGCGGAGCAGCAGAACGCGGAGGCCGGTGTCGACCTGGCGTCGCGCGACATCGAGGCGGCGCAGGCGAGCCTGGCGTCGGCGCAGGCGCGACAGCGCGAGGCGGAAGCGAACCTGACGCGCGCGTCGAAAGACAAGGCGCGTCTCGAGGCGCTCGTCGCGAAGGACGAAGTGTCGCACCAGCAGTACGACCTCGTGGTCGCGACGGAGCAGCAGGCGAAGGCGGCGCTGGAGTCGGCGCAGGCGGCAGTCGTGCTGGCACAGAAGAACATCGACATCATGCAGAGCCGCAAGTCGCAGGCCGAGGGCAAGCTCACGCAGGCCTCGTCCAGCCTGACGGCGGCATCGACTGTGCCGGCGCAGGTCACGGCGATTGAAGCGCACGCCAGCTCCGCGGATGCGAAGGTGGCGCAGCAGGAAGCCGTCGTCGCACAGGCGAAGCTGAACGTCGAGTACGCGACCGTTCGCGCGCCCGTCGGAGGCATGGTGAGCCGGAAGAGCGTCGAGGTCGGGCAGATCGTGCAGCAAGGACAGCCGCTGATGGCCATCGTGCCGCTCGAGCAGGTGTGGGTGACGGCGAACTTCAAGGAGACGCAGCTGGCGGCGATTCGGCCGGGCCAGACGGCGTCGATCAAGGTGGATGCCTACGGGCACGCCGTGCAGGGCACGGTGGACAGCATCGCCGCCGCGACCGGCGCGCGGTTCAGCCTGCTGCCGCCCGAGAACGCGAGCGGCAACTTCGTGAAGGTCGTGCAGCGCGTGCCGGTGAAGATCGTGATCAGCCGCGAGCAGGATCCGCAGCGCATGCTGCGGCCTGGCATGTCGGTCGAAGCGACCGTTTATACGCGATAGACGGCCCGGACTGAAGTCCGGCCCTACGATCGGGTCAGTCGTAGGGCCGAACTTCAGTTCGGCCCGCTGAGCGTTACAGATCCTCGGGATTGAGGAAGCGGAAGACGAAGGCCGCGAGCGTGCCGCCGAGCAACTCGGCGATCACGTAGAGCCAGATCATGTGCGCGGGCAGCAGGCCCACGATCATCGCGGCGACGGCGACGGCGGGATTGAACAGCGCGCCCGAGACGCTGCCCACCGCAAACGCACCCGCCAGCACCGTGAAGCCAATCGCCAGCCCGAAATAGGAGTTGCCCGAGGTGCGCTTCGCGGTGGCGACGTTCAGCACCACGTAGACGAGCGCGAAGGTGAACGCGAGCTCGGCGACGAAGGCAGGCCCGGGCTGCGTAACCGTGGGAGACGCGGCCGAGCCGCGGAGGAAAAGTCACGACGCCGGCAGCGGCCGAGGCTCCTGCGACCTGCGCGATCCAGTACGGCGCCAACTCGGCGGCGCTCAGGCGTCCGCGCAGGAGCACGCCGAGCGACACGGCCGGGTTGTAGTGCGCGCCGGAGATGTGGCCGCCGGCGTAAATCATCGCCATCAACCCCGCGCCAACCGCGAGGGGTCCGATCACTCCAGGACTCCCGCTCAGAACGGCAGACCCTGCGGTCAGCACCAGGAAGAAGGTGCCGATGAATTCGACGACCGCGTTACGCATGCGAGACTCCTTCAGAGTGCCGGAGTCAGCCGGCCGTGCGAGCCTACTCCAGCCGAGCCGAGGTGTCTACCGCGCGATGTAGCATGCCTCGATGAGCGCGCGCGCCCGGGAACGGCACCGAGGAAGCCCCAACAATCCCCAAACCCGGTAGCTCGGTCGTCGGCAGCGGGCTTCGGAACGGGCTGGGCGCTGGCTCCTGCTCATCGCCCTGACGGTCGTGACGTTCGCTCCCGCGCTGAATGGCCAGTTCCTGTGGGACGACGATGCGCATGTGACGAGGCCCGAGCTGCGGTCGGCGGCGGGCCTTGCGCGGATCTGGTTCGAGCCGGGCGCGACGCAGCAGTACTACCCGCTCCTGCACACCGCCTTCTGGGTCCAGCACCATCTCTGGGGCGACGCCGTGTTCGGGTATCACCTGGTCAGCGTGCTGCTGCACGCGACGAGCGCGGTCCTGCTGTGGCTGATCCTGCGCAGGCTCGAGGTCGAGGGCGCTTGGCTCGCGGCCGCCATCTTCGCCGTGCATCCCCTGCAGGTCGAGTCGGTGGCGTGGATTTCGGAACAGAAGAACACGCTCTCGCTGACGTTCTTCCTCGCGTCGCTGCTCCTGTACCTGGACTTCGATCGAGACCGACGCAAGTCGCGGTACCTGCTGGCATTCGTCCTCTTCGTGCTTGGCCTGCTGACCAAGACCATCGTGGCAACGCTGCCCGGCGTGATCCTCGTGATCTTCTGGTGGCAGCGCGGTCGACTGTCCTGGCGTCGGGATATCGCTCCGCTCGGTCCCTGGTTCGCTGCGGGTGCCGCTGCGGGCCTCGTGACCGCCGCGATCGAGCGCTCGATGCTTGGCGCCGAGGGCGCGGCGTTCAACTGGACGCTCGGTGAGCGCCTCGTCCTGGCCGGACGAGCGGCGTGGTTCTACCTGGGACAACTCGTCTGGCCGTCGCGAGCTGCTGTTCGTCTATCCGCGCTGGGAGCTGACGACGGCGTGGCCGTGGCCGCTTGCGCCGCTCGGCGCCGCCGCGTGCTTTTCGCCTGCTTCATCGTGCGCGCGCGATGGCGGGCGCCGCTCGCCGTCGCGCTCATCTACCTGGGAACGCTTTTCCCCGCGCTCGGCTTCGTGAATGTGTACCCGTTCGTCTTCTCGTTCGTGGCGGATCACTTCGCCTACGTTCCCTCGATCGCGATCATCGTGGCCGCGTCGTCGATGCTCTCGCGCTCGCGGTTCCTGGCTGGCACGCCATGGCTTCGGCGATCAGCAGCGGCTGTCGTGATCGCGGTGCTCGGCGTGCTGGCCTGGCGCCAATGCACGGTGTACGCCGATGCGGAAACGCTCTATCGCGCGACGCTCGAAGGAAACCCGTCCTGCTATCTGTGCCTGAACAACCTCGGAACGCTGGCGGTCGCACGAGGCGACACGAACGTCGCGATCGAGCGATTCGAGGCCGCGCTCCGCGTGCAGCCTCAGGCAGCCGAGACGCACAACAACCTCGCCAACCTCCTGATGGAACGCGGTGACGCCAGTCAGGCGATCGAGCACTATCGCCGATCGCTGGCCATCGCACCTCGGAACGTCGTCGCCAGGACGAACCTCGGCATCGCGTTGACGCGCATGGGACGCCTCCAGGACGCGAGGGCGGAATTCGAGGAAGCGCTGCGGATCATGCCGGGCTACGGACCGGCCGCGCAGAACCTGGATGTTCTCCGGCGATTCGGCGTCGGGCGCTAGGTCAGCGCTTCGATCCCATGAACGTCCCGCTGGCGACGGCGGTCTTCGCGCCCGTGTCGACGCTCTTCCACGTTCCTGTCATCGAGTTGCCGTCAACCGTGGCCTCGAGCTGAACTTCCACAGTCGCGCTCTCCGGGTCGTCGTAGGCCATCTTGACCGTCTTGCCATCGACGACGATCGACTTGAAGGTCGCCGTGTAGCCGTTGCCGGCGTCGGCCGTCGCCTCAACGGTGCCGCCGACCTTCCCGGCGGCGTCGCGGGAAAACACCATCGTGTACTTCCCCGAGGCATCGCCCGAATAGGTGCCGGACCAGGTGCCCACCACATCGCCGGATGACGAACTCTGCGCGTGAAGGGGACTCAGTCCGACGGTCAGGACGATGGCGAGCAGCGACACGAATCGAGACATCGCGGGCTCCTTGTCTCAGGTCAATCGGAGGGGTCGGCCCGGTCCGAGGACCAACGGGCGCCACTCAAGCGAGCAGCTTCTGCACGAGCTCGCCGTGCACGTCCGTCAGCCGATAGTCACGTCCCTGGAACTTGTAGATCAGGCGCTTGTGGTCGATACCCAGCACGTGCAGGATCGTCGCCTGCAAGTCATAGACGGACACGGGATCCGAGACGACGTTGTAGCTGAAATCGTCCGTCTCGCCGAGCACACTCCCGCGCTTCATCCCGCCGCCGGCGACCCACATGCAGAAGTTGCGCGGATGATGATCGCGCCCGTAGTTGGCGTCGGTGAGCTTGCCCTGGCTGAACACCGTGCGCCCGAACTCCCCGCCCCAGACGACGAGCGTGTCGTCGAGCAGACCGCGCTGCTTGAGATCCGTGACGAGCGCCGCTGTCGGTTGATCCGTCCCACGGCACTGCAACGCGAGATCGCGCGGCAGATCGTTGTGCTGATCCCAGCCGCGATGATAGAGCTGGATGAAGCGCACGTTGCGCTCGGCGAGGCGCCGCGCCAGCAGGCAGTTGGCGGCGTACGTCCCGGGCTTGCGTGAATCGGGCCCGTACATCTCGAAGGTCGCGTCGGTTTCCTTCGACAAGTCCATCAGATCGGGCACGGACGTCTGCATCCGGTACGCCATCTCGTACTGCGCGATGCGCGTTTCGATCTCGGGATCCCCGTATGCGGCGAACTTCATGGCATCGAGCTTCGCCACCGCGTCGAGCATCTGACGCCGCGACGTCTTGCGCACGCCGGGCGGGTCTTCGAGATACAGGACGGGCGCGGCCCCCGCGCGGAAGCGGACGCCCTGGTAGCTCGACGGCAGGAAGCCGCTGCCCCAGAGACGGGAGAAGAGCGGCTGATCGGTGTTGAGGGCCTGCGCCTGCGACAGGAGAACGACGAACGCCGGGAGGTTCTGATTTTCGCTGCCGAGCCCGTAACTGAGCCACGCGCCCATGCTCGGACGTCCCGGCTGCTGAAACCCGGTCTGGATGAACGTGATCGCCGGGTCGTGGTTGATCGCGTCGGTGTTCATCGTCTTGATGACGGTGATGTCGTCCACGATCTTCGCGGTGTGCGGCAGCAGCTCGCTCACCCAGGTGCCCGCCTGCCCGTGCTGCGAGAACGCGAACATCGAGCGTGCCACGGGCAGCGACGACTGGCCCATCGTCTGCGCGACGCGCTGGCCGTTGCGCACCGAATCAGGGATTTGCGTGCCCTGAAGCTTGTCGAGCATCGGGCTTGTAGTCGAACGTCTCGAGCTGCGACGGGCCGCCGGACTGATGCAGGAAGATGACGCGCTTGGCCTTCGGCGCGAAGTGCGGCAGCCCGATCAGCCCTCCCGTCCTCGGATCGCGTTCCGCGGCGCCGGCCGCCATGGCCTCGACGCCCATCAGAGAGGCGAGCGCTCCGACACCGATGCCCTTGGCCGTCAGGCCGAAGAGCTGCCGCCGCGTGATGTGAAGATCGAGTTCGCGGTTGATGCCCATGGTCTTCATTCCTTGGTGATCGTCTCGTCGAGGTTCAGGATGGTGCTCGAGACCATCGACCACGCCGCCAGCTCGCTCACGTTGAGCCTCGGGTCCGATTTCCATTCACCGACGCCGACGAGATCCCTTGCGGCCTTCTTGTCGCGGCGGAAGCCAGCCAGTTGTCTGGACAGCAACGTCCGGAGCACGGCCGTTTCTTCAGCCGACGGGCGCCGGGCAGTCGCGAGCCGGAAGGCATAGGCGATCCGTCCGTCGACCTCACGGCCGCCTTCGAGCAGCGCCCGCTGCGCCAGTGCGCGCGCGGCCTCGACGTACGTGGGGTCGTTCATCAGGGCCAGTGCCTGAAGCGGCGTGTTCGTCAGCGTCCGTCGCGCCGTGCACTTCTCGCGGTCGGGCGCATCGAAGGTGGCCAGGGAGGCCGGTGGATTGGTGCGCTTCCAGAACGTGTACAGCCCACGGCGATACAGGTCCGGACCATGGCTCTGCACGTAGCTCTGCATCGAGAACCCGTCGCCGAAGGCCATTTCCTCCCAGAGGCCCGCCGGCTGATAGGGGAACACGCTCGCCCCACCGACAGAAGGGTTCAACAGGCCGCCGACGGCGAGCGCGGTGTCACGAATCATCTCGGCAGGCAGTCTCGAGCGCGGGCCTCGAGCGAGCAGGCGGTTCTCGGGATCCTTTTCGAGCAGCGCCGGCGTCACCTTCGACGACTGCCGATAGGTCGCCGAGGTCACAATCAGCCGCTGCATCGCCCGGACGTCCCATCCCGTTCGGATGAATTCCGTCGCGAGCCAGTCGAGCAGCGCCGGGTTCGATGGCGGATCGCCCCTGACGCCGAAGTCCTCCTGGGTCTTCACCAGGCCGAGGCCGAAGTACATCTGCCAGAAGCGGTTCACGGCAACGCGTGCGGTCAGGGGATGCGACGGATCGACAAGCCACCGGGCCAGCGTCAGACGATTGAGCGGCGCGTCCTTCGGCAGCGGTGGCAGCACGGCCGGCACGCCGGGCTGCACTTTCTCGGTCTGGTTGCGGTAATCGCCGCGCGCCAGCACGAACGTGTCTCTGGGCTTCTCCATCTCCGCCATCACCATCGTCGTGGGAATGGCGTGATCGAGGTCGGACTGCTGCGACTGGAGGGCTGTCAGTTCGGCGTACGCGCTCCGCAGGGCGTCGGGAGCGGCGAAGGTCAGAAAGTACTCGCGGACGCGCTCGGCTTCCTCTTTCGTCCGCTTTCCGCTGACGCCGGACACGATCACCTGCGCAGGGTAGTGGAGGGCAAGTTCCTCGATCTGCGCCGCCGGCAGCACGCGGTCGTAGATGCGGAGATCGTCGATGGCCCCGCGGAACGTCCTGTCGCCCACCTTGTGGCCGAGCGTGAGTTCCGCGCTCGTGGCGAAGTCACCCGTCAGATCGTCGTGCACGACGTCGCAGTCGAGCGGCTGTCCCGCGCGATAGAGCTTCAGCCCGGCCGCGCGGCCGGAACCGTCGTATGTGAGGCTGATCTGGTGCCAGTCCGCGACGCGCAAACGCTCGCTGGACCGGATCTCGATCGCGCCGGCGCCAGCAGGCCCGGCGAGCCTGATCGACAGCTTTCCAGCCCACTTCTGAATGTCGACCAGCGCGAGGTCGTCGAAGGCCCACTCCATGCCGCGGCCATCGGCATCGAGCTTCTGGAACGCCGTGATCGGCTGGCTGCCCATAGCCGCCCTTCAACCAGACGGCAAGCGTGAAGGGATGGTCGCGATCGAACGCGGCGCCGTTGCCGAAGCTGACCTCGGTGTCGCCGTCGAAGTACACCGCCTTGCCGACCATGCCGCGATCGAATCCGGGATCGCCGGCCACGACGTGCCCATGCCGATAGTGACCGGAGATGTCCGAGAAATTGCCGTCGAGCTCGTAGTGCGCGACGAGCCCCTGGCTGTGCATGCTCATCGGCGTGGCACGCACGGACGCTTCCCACTGCTCCTGGAGCGGCGCGACGATATCGTCCGCAAGCGCGTCTTCATGCGACTTGATGGCGGTCTTCAGCGCGTCCAGCTGCGCCCGCTGCTCGTCGCTCGGCAGCTGCATGAACGGCACGGCGTTGCCACGCTGACCGTCGAGGCCCTCCTCGGGCACGCTGTTGAAGAACGCGAAGAACTGGTAGAACTCCTTCTGCGTGATCGGATCGAACTTGTGCGAGTGGCACCGCGCACAGCCCATGGTCAGGCCCATGAACGTGTTGGACGTGGCCTCGACGCGATCGATGACGTATTCGACCTGGTACTCCGCCGCAATCGCGCCGCCCTCGAAGTTGACCATGTGATTCCGGTTGAACCCGGAGGCGATCTTCTGGGCGTCGGTGGCGTGGGGCAGCAGATCGCCCGCGATCTGCTCGACGGTGAACTCGTCGAACGGGAGATTCCGGTTGAACGCGTCGATCACCCAGTCGCGCCAGTGCCACATCTCGCGCAGGCTGTCGATGTGATACCCGTGCGTGTCGGCGTAGCGCGCGGTGTCGAGCCAGGGGACGGCCATGCGCTCGCCGTAGTGCGGCGATTTCAGCAGGGCATCGACGCGCGTCTCGTAGGCATCTGGCGATCGATCGGCCAGGAACGCGTCGATCTCCGCGGGCGTCGGCGGGAGTCCCGTCAGATCGTACGTGAGGCGCCGCAGCAGCGTCGCCTTGTCGGCTTCCGGCGACGGCTGCAGGCCCTCCTGCTCGAGCCGGGCCAGGACGAACCGGTCGATCGGATTTCTCACCCACTGCTGTTGCCTGACGGCGGGCAGCTCGGGGCGCGTCGGCGCGACGTACGCCCAATGCATGTCCCACTTGGCGCCCTCGGCGATCCATTGCGTGAGCAGCGCGATCTGGCGTGGTGTGAGCGCATGCCCCGAGTCCGGAGGCGGCATGTGCTCGTCCGGATCGTCGCTTGTAATGTGCTGGATGAGCAGGCTTTTCGCGGTGTTGCCGGGGACGATGACGTTGGGCCGCGAGTAGGCGCCCTCGCGGGTATCGAAGTGGAGCTTGGCCTTGCGCTTTGTTTCGTCCGGCCCGTGACAGGCGAAGCAGTTCTCCGCCAGGATGGGCCGGATGTCCGCGTCGAAGCTGATCGGTCGGGTCGACGCGGCTTTGTCTGTCGTGGGCGCCTGCGAGCGTACCGTGCTCGAGACCGCGAGGGCGAAGCAGGACGCGGCGCGAGAACGACCCAGCCGGGAAGGTGATGATGGCGCATGCGCCGGGCGATGCGGACAGCTTATCTCACCATGACGCCATTCGGACGCAGGTCACGCCGGCTGGTCCGGAGTGCCCGGCGGAGGCGCCCGCCTTCCGCTTGCTCCAAACCAGAACCGCGTCACCGGCTCAGTTCAGACCGCGTATCCGCCGGTAGACGCCAACGACGGCGAATGCGAGCACCACGCCAGCGATAGTGTCCAGCACGTAGTGAAAGCGACAGTACACCGTAGCCACCATCAATCCGGCAATCAGCGGCGTGAGCAGGATCGCGAGGCGGCGCTGGTAGCGAAACGCCACGAGCCAGAGCACCACCGCTCCCGAGGCATGCGCGCTGGGGAAAGCCCCGCCACGAGCGCCGCCACGCGACGAAACGAAATGAACGAGGTCGAAGAAGACGTGCCCCGCGAGCGGAGGCGCTAAAGGATCGAATCGATAAAAGGGGCTGTCGACGGGCCACAGGATGAAGACGAGGTAGCTCCCGAACATCACGATGGCGAGAAGCAGCATGAGTTCGTGGAAGGCCGCACGCCGCTTCGTCAGATACCAGTACGCGGCGACGCCTGGGATGAGCAGCAGGTACGCCACGTAGCAGAAATGCAGGTACTCCGACAGCGCGACCACGCTCAGCCGGTTGCTCAGGTAGATACTCGGCTGCCCCCAGAACAGCCGCTCTTCGGTCGCGCTCACGACCGCTGTCAATCGCCAGTCGCCGACGGCGGCCGCCAGCACCTGGACTTCTTTGTAGAGGATCGGGAAGAGCGCAATCGGGTGCCAGTCGAGCGCCACTGACAACGGCCGCGCCAGCGGCGTGCGGACGTCGCAACGACATCAGGGCGCCGCACAAGGCGACATGCGCGGTGACAATCGCCGGCCACCAGGGGATCGTTCGGCCCCACAGCGCGGTCAGCACTGCAGTTGCCGTCAGATATGCGACCGTCACCAGGCTCGTCTGTCGGACGATCCCGCTCGGAACTCGCGCCAGTCTTGCGCCGGTGCCTTCAGGCACGTCAGGCGCTGGGTACGTGCCGCGTGAGGCGATAGCCAATCGCTGCGCCGATCGCTCCAACCGTGAACCCGGCGAGCACATCGACGCCGTGGTGGTAGCGCGTATACACGCACGCGATGCTGAGACCGACGGCGACCAGCCCGAACCAGCGTGCCGTCGTGCGGTGGGTCGGATAGAGCCCGAAGGTCAGCGCCCATGCGCCGGACACGTGAGCGCTCGGAAAGCATCCTCCGGATACGGCTGCGCCGTCGATGATCACTCTGGATGATGCGCGTGAATACCCAGCCGCCGAAAGGGCGGAGGCCGGACATGACCTCGGGGTGTTCCCACGGTCCCCGTGCCGGCAGAAACGGATACCACACATAGGACAGGAAGAATCCCAGCATCATGCCGGTGAATGCCGTGTGAAAGCCGGCGCCCGGTCTCTCGCGTCTTCCCGGCCCTCCCGTCCATGCGAGCACAATCCCGCCGATGATCAACGGGAAGTACGCGAAATAGAAGGCGTGCATGATCTCGTCGATGATCGGCCCGCCGCGCTGGGACAGCATCACGGCCGGGATACCGCCGAACAGCGCGCGGTCAGCCGCGAAGAGCCAACCCTCGAACCAGTGAGGAGCATTGGGAAAGACGGCATTTACCGTGAGCGCCACCTCTTCGAAGAAGGGCGTCAGTAGCAAGGCCGGGTAGGTGTAGCGCAGGAATCGAAAGACGACTCGCGTGCGGGATCGCCACGCAGACTCTCCAACCCGAGCGCGTTCCCAGGGCGCTCCACGCGCGGGCAGCCACAACAGCGCTACCACCAGTCCCGTGTGCCACAGGACGATGACGGGCCACTGTGGTACCGCTGACCTGCAGATCACCGCGAGCGCGGCGACGAAGGTCGCATAGATCGCCATGGCCCAGTCAACCGTGTTCCAGCCGACAAGTCGTCCAGAAATCAGGCTGTGGCTTCGACCGTCTGTATCTGGGAATGCCCTGTCAGCTCGCGAGGCCAGGGCGCCTTCCAATTGGGATTCTGATCGACGCATCTCTGGTCATTTAATGCGCACGAATGACGGAAAGAGGCTCACCGAGCGATCCGGGACCGCAAGCACGGTCCGCAGCGGCCTGATGGAGAACCTTCAAGAACCACGGGTTGCCACCGGCTATCATGTTGCCCGCACAAGGAGCGACCGCCATGGACCCTGAGCTACGAGGCGCGTACAAGAAGGTGTGGAACGCGCTCTCAGAGACCACCTCGACGGCGGTGGCTCACGTCATCGGCGACGTTGACGAGACCGTGATTCAGCGCGCCGGCCAAGAAACCAGGCACTGGCTGGAGGTCACCGTCGGCATCCGGCCCGAGGATGTGATCCTCGAAATTGGCTGCGGGGTTGGCCGCGTCGGACAGGCCATCGCGCCATTGTGCAAGGAATGGATCGGCTGCGATGTGTCACCGAACATGCTGCAGCACTCCCGGGCGCGATTAGCCGGCATGACGAATGCGCGATTTGTCGAAATCTCGGGTTACGACCTGCAGCCGATTGCCGACGCGTCAGTCGATCTGGTGTACTGCACGGTCGTCTTCATGCATCTCGACGAGTGGGATCGCTACAACTACGTACTCGAGGCCTGTCGGGTGCTCCGTCCAGGCGGCAGACTGTTCATAGACAACTTCAACATCGACTCCGATGAAGGTTGGACCATATTTGAGGCGCACCGGCAGATTCCACCGCTGCTTCGACCGCCGCACATTGGACGCTTCTCGACGCTACCCGAACTCGACACCTACTTTCGGCGCACGGGTGCGCTGCAGGACATCCGCGTTCAGGCCAACGGCGCCTGGGTTCAAGCCTGTGCGGTGCGGAGCCACGCTGCCGCACCGCCCGCGCTGCGTTTTGCCACCCTCGACGCGGCTGGACCATCCGAACAGCCACGGACCGGAGGACGCCTGAGCCGACTCAAACACCGCGCGATGCGAGCCTGGACGCGAATCGCGGACCGCAGTTCATCGGCCGACTGACATCAAGGCGTCGCTCGATTCGTATTGCACAACGTGGTCTCGGCGGCCGGGAGCAAGCGTTGCCGAGTGCCGACGGTCATCAGCGCACTCGGAGTTTCGTCGCCTTGACGTAGTGCGAATTGCGCGCGAGGAAAGGCTGCTCGACGAGATGCCAGAGCAGGACCGCCAGCGTCAGCACGACGGCGCAGGCGATCGCGAGCGCGGCGAACGGCGACCAGGCGAAAACCCCGAAGGCCACCATTGTCTGGATGACCGGAAAGTGCAGGATGTAGAAGCCGTAGGAGAAATCGCCGTAGCGCCCGAAATTGCCCGCATATCGAAACAAACCGAAGAATACGACCAGTGTGCCGAGCCACAGCGGCTCGAGCAATGCGATCGGCACGAATCGGTTCAGCACGGCCAGCGCGGCGGCCGCCCAGGCGAGCTTCAAGGCGTGGCGCTCGAAGAAGGCATAGTGGTAGTACCAGAGCGCCCCCACCATGAAGTAGCACAGCTGCCCGGGAAGCTGGCGCCGAAGAATCAGCCATCCGGCCGAACCACTCGACGCCGCGAACTGCGCGCAGCCCCACGCATAGAGAGCTGAAAGCACGTACAGCACCACGATCGCGCGGAGCTTGCCCACCCGGTCGAACAACCACGCGAACAAGGGCACTGAGACGTAGAACATCACCTCGATCTTGAGCGTCCACAGCGCGCCGTTGACTTCGTGGTAGGTATTGCCCTCGAACACGCCCGGCAGCGTCGGCTTGAGAAAATTCAGGAACACGAGATTGCTCGCGAGATATTTTGCCCAATCGAGACCGAAGTACGTGGGTGTGTCGACGGTGCTTGCAAAGCAGAGGAGCAGCGCGCAGCCGGCCACGACGGTGAAATAGGCGGGATAGATGCGTCGCAGGCGCTTCTCGGCGTAGCGGGTGGAGGTTTCGCGTTTTGTCCCAGCTCATGAACACCAGGAGCCCGCTCACTACGAAGAAAGCGCGCACCGCCAGCTCGGATGACAGCCAGTCGCTCAAGAACGCGAGCTCGGGCCGGCGCGACAGCACGTGCGCGTGTACAAGCATTACCGTGCCCGCGAACAGGAAGCGCAGCAGGTCGAAGTTGTTGTGGCGGAAACGGTCGTTCATGCCGGAACGGAATGTAGCCTTCGCTTACTTTCTCTTCGGCTCCAACTCCAGCGCCTCGCGCTCAGTAGAAATCGAATGTCTCTGAGTGCCAGGAACGGGTTGCGCCGTTGGGGTGCCGACGGGCGTATGACACCAGATTCGGTGACGAAGCGTTTCTTGCGCTCCGGGTCATCCGCTCTATCGACTTCAATAAGATCTTTGGTCCGTCTGGGGTGGACGCAGCGGTCAACCGCCTCAAGGCGCTCGATGTAAGCCTGATTATTACCGTCACCCGCGTCCGGTGTTGCGCGCGTCCGGACGTTGCCGCGTCGCGATCGCGATGCGGAGCGCCTCGCCGAGCCGCCTCCCTGTCGAGCACATACGGTTCGCACGACACGGCCGAGGGCGTTCCACTTGGGTCGAAGTTTCGCGCGCCGGAAACGGCGCGAACTTGTTGGAATTGCAGGGCGGAAGGGGGGATTCGTGCCCGCTGGCGTCGAGCGCGATGCGCGAGGCGCCGCGTGCCTGACAGGGGCTTGCCAGCCGTAGCTCGTTCAGAGACCGGTGGGCCCACCTTCGCCGATGGCTACGGTGGGCAACCTTCGCTGACATTCATGAGCGAAGGTTGGTGCGGAAGGGGGGATTCGAACCCCCACGCTCTTGCGAGCGCCAGCCCCTCAAGCTGGTGCGTCTGCCAGTTCCGCCACTTCCGCGTGACGTGCGATCGAACATCCGGCGGCCTGGCAGCCGCCGGTCAGAACTACTTCGGCTGCTGCGGCTGCGCCGGGGCCGGCTGCGCGGGCGCGGACGACTGCGGCGTCGTCTGCGGCGCGGCGGGCTTCGGAGCGGCCGGCGCGGGCGCCGGGGCCGACTGCACCGGCTTGGGCAGCGGCACCGAGCCGAGCACCGAGGCCGGACCCCGCTGGCCGATCACCGACAGCGCGAGCGCGCCCACCACGAACAATCCAGCGCAGACCCACGTGACCTTCGTCAGCAGCGTCGCGCCCGTGCGGGCGCCAAACGCCGCCTGGCTGCTGCCGCCGCCGAAAGCCGACGCGATATCGCCGCCCTTGCCCTGCTGGATGAGCACCACCAGCATCAGGACCAGGCAGGTCAGCACGTAAAGCGTTGCTACAAGGTAATAGAGCATGACTCGGTCATCTCGGGACGGCCGGAGGCGGCCACCCGAAACACCTAGTCTAGCAGGACGGGGCAGGCCAGGTCGAGCGGGTCCACAGCCGGGTCAGGCAGGTCGAGCAGGTCAGACGGGTCGAGCAGGTCAGGTCGGGTCAGACAGGTCATTCGGGTCGCGCGGACGTGCGCCGCCGCGACGCCCATGCCGCGGCGCCGAGCACCAGCACGTTCGCGACGACGACCGGCGTGGCCTGCATCAGGACGCCGTAGCCGATCCAGATCGACGCGCCAATCATCTGCACGCGGCGCAGCATCTCCGGCTGCTTGAACGCGTACGACCCGACGAACACCGCCGTCGCCGCCCACCCTACGAGGTCTGCCAGGTTCATGCGCATCGGCTCCCCGTCACGCGACCGCCGGCGGCAGCTCGCGCACGGTGACCCAGTCGGTGCGCGCCTTCTCCCATTCCTGCAGGGTGAGGCCGTACGACTCGAAGAGCGCTCGGATCTCGGCCGGACGCCAGTTGGCGATCTGCTCGAGCACGGGCACGAGCACGCTGAGCGCGTTGTCGCTCAGCACGGTGCGCCGCGCGATGCGCGCGATGTGCTTGTTTTCCGAGACGGCAATCGTGAAGCCGTCGCGGTTGTTCACGTGCAGCATCACGTGGACGTCGGAGCTGCCGTCGCCCACGTAGATGGTGCGATCGGGCGAGATGTGCAGCTCCTCCTCGAGGCGCTCCACGGCCGCGACCTTGCCGTAGCCGGCCGGAACGCGAGCGACCGACCGCACCTCGCCCGACGCGGACTCGTAATCGAGCTCGGTGCCGACGATGTGATCGGCCGGGACGATGCCGTCGAGCGCGGAGAGCACGATCTCCCGGGGCGCCGCGGAGATCACGTAGAACGAGAACTTGAAGCCCTCGATCCCGCGGCCGAGGAAATCCACCAGCTGCGGGATGTGCGAGCGCAGCCGCACCCGGCGGCCGGCCTCGCGCAGATGCTCCACGCGAACGCTGCGGAACTCCGGGTCATGCCGAATCAGGTACGCCAGCTCCCCGCCCTGCTGCACCAGATTGCTCTGGGCCAGCCCGGCGACCTTCTCGTCGAACCGGGTCACGCCGAGCAGGTCGGCCAGCACCCGGCCCGAGTCGTGGAAGCTCAGGGTCTGGTCGAAGTCCGAGGCGAAGAGGAAATGCTTGGTCGAATCAACGGGGCCGGTCGTCATAGGGCCTCCGGGAAAGTGCGAACTGATAAGTGCGAAGTGAGGAATCGGAATGGTGAAGTGAATAAGTAGATATAACAAGTTACTCGGCAATTCTAGCGCGTCTCTGCAGTCTGGTCAAGTTGTCAGACAATAAATGCTTATTGAACAGTTACTTACATATTACACCGACAACTGAAGCTGTCTTGACATCGATACAAAGTTGTCATACCATCCATCATCTGATGGCGTCCGAAACCGTCCACGAACCCAAATATCGCCAGGTCTACGACGCCCTGCTGCGGCAGATCACGGCGGGTCGCGTCGGCCCGGCGGGCCGCCTGCCGAGCGAAGCGGAGCTGGTGCAGCAGTTCGGCGCGTCCCGCATCACCATCGCCCGCGCGCTGCGCGAGCTGCAGTTGGCGGGACTCGTCGATCGGCGCGCTGGCTCGGGGACCTACGTGCGGCAGGCTCGCGCGTCGGGCCGGCCGCTGGCGCTCGGCGCTCTGATGCCGGATTTCGGCGAGGTCGAGATCTTCGGCCCGATCAGCCGCGGCATGCTCGAAGCGCCCGGACGCGCAGTCGCACGCCATCGTGTGGCCCGGTACGGGCGCCGCCGGCGCGGGCCGCGAGGCTGACGCCTGGGCCGGCTGTCAGCAGCTGATCGCGCGGCGCGTCGACGGCGTCTTCTTCGCGCCGCTCGAGCGCACGCCGAATCGTGTCGCCGTCAACCGGCGCATCGCCGACGCCTTCGCCGCGGCGCGCGTTCCCGTCGTCCTGGTCGATCGCTCCATCGAGCCGTTTCCGCAGCGCGGCCGCCACGATCTCGTCGGCCTCGACAACCGGCGGGCCGGCGCGATCGTCACCAGCTATCTGCTCGATCTGGAGTGCACGCGGATCGCATTCGTCGGCGAGCCAGACGCGGCGTCCACGGTCGATGCGCGCCAGTCGGGCTATCGCGAGGCGCTCGAGCGACGCGGGCTCACGGCGACCGAGGATCTCGTCCTGCGCGGCGATCCATCGGACTCTTCGCTCGTCGCCACGCTGATGGCTCGGCAGTCGCCCGACGCGATCGTCGCCGCGACGGACCGCACCGCGGGGCTGTTCATGCGGACGGTGATGGATCTCGGCTACCGCGTCCCGTCGGACGTGAGGATCGTCGGCATCGACGACGCGGAGTATGCGGGGCTCCTGCCGGTCGCCGCTGACGACGCTGAGGCAGCCGTGCCGGGAGATCGGGGTCGCGGCGATGGCGGCGCTCGTCGAGCGGATTGCCGCGCCGGATCTGCCAGCGCGCGACATCCTGCTGCACGGGCGGCTGGTGGTGAGAGCGTCGACGTAGGAAGGGCCGCTTCGCGGCAAGGGCCGGCTTCGCCGGCGGGGCCCTCACTTCGTTCGGGCGGGGCCGCGCTTCGCGCGGCGTTGGCGGGACTGAAGCCCCGCCCTACTGTCCCTAACAGGCCCGCCGGCCGAAGCGCTGGCCCTGCCGGCGCGAAGCGCCGGCCCTGCCGGCGCGCAGCGCGGGCCTACCGTGACCGGGAAACGATTTCGAAGAAGCTCTTGATGTCGAGCGACGCGCCGCCGACGAGCGCGCCGTCCACGTCGGGCTGGGCGATCAGATCTTTCGTGTTGTCGGGCTTCACGCTGCCGCCATAAATCACGTGGCACTCGTCGGCGGCTGGCGCGCCGAACCACTGGCGCAGCCGCTGGCGGATGTGCGCGTGCGCTTCCTGCGCCTGATCCGCCGTCGCCGTTCGACCCGTGCCAATCGCCCAGACGGGCTCGTAGGCGATGACGAGCGCGCCGACCTGCTCGCCGGTGATGCCGTCGAACCCCGCCTTGATCTGGCGATCGAGCACCGACAGCGTCTCGCCGGCCTCGCGCTCGGCCAGCGTCTCGCCGATGCACACGATCGGCACGAGACCCGCGGCAATCGCGGCGCCGATCTTCCGGTTCACGCTCTGGTCGGTCTCGCCGAACAGCGTGCGCCGCTCGGAGTGGCCGATGATCACGTACTCGGCGCCGGCCTCCTTGATCATCGGCCCGCTGATCTCGCCCGTGAACGCGCCGTCACGCTCCCAGTGGAGGTTCTGCGCGGCCACGCCGATGTTCGAGTTCCTCGCCGCCTCGGCCGCCGCGTACACCGCCGTGAACGGCGGCGCGATGACGATCTCGACGTCCTCGATGTCCTTCACCAGGCTCCGGAATTCCTTCACGTACACGACCGTGTCGTGCACGGTCTTGAACATCTTCCAGTTGCCGGCGATGAAGGGATGGCGCATGGCTACTTGTCGGTGAGGGCCGCCACGCCGGGCAATTCCTGCCCGCCGAGGAACTCGAGCGAGGCGCCGCCGCCCGTGGAGATGTGGGTGATGTGATCGGCGACGCCGACCTTGTTGATGGCCGAGATCGAATCGCCGCCGCCGACGACCGTCGTCCCCTTCACGGCCGCGACGGCGCGCGCGACGGCCTCGGTGCCGTGCGCGAACTCCGGGATCTCGAACACGCCCATCGGGCCGTTCCAGACCACGGTGTGCGCGCCCTTCAGGATGCCCGCGTACTTCTCGGCGGTCTTCGGGCCGATGTCGAGGCCCATGCGATCGCCGATCGCCGCGTCGGTGACGGCCAGCACCTCGGTCGGCGCGCCGGCTTCGAGCTTCGGCGCGACGACGTGATCGAGCGGCAGCTCGAGCGCCACGCCGCGCTCTTTCGCGCGCGCGGTGACGTCCTTCGCGCTGTCCAGGCGATCGTCCTCGACGAGCGACTTGCCGACGGGCAGGCCCTGCGCCTTGAAGAACGTGTAGGCCATCGCGCCGCCGATGAGCAGCGTGTCGACCTTGGTCAGCAGGTTCTCGATGACCTCAATCTTGTCCGAGACCTTGGCGCCGCCGATGATCGCGACAAACGGCCGCACCGGGCTGTTGACGGCCTCGCCCAGGTACTTGAGCTCCTTGTCCATCAGGAGCCCGGCCGCGCCCTTGCCCATCGCGCGAACCATCGCGTGGACCGACGCGTGCGCGCGGTGCGCCGACCCGAACGCGTCGTTCACGTAGAGATCCGCCAGCGACGCCAGCTGCTTGGCGAACGCCGGGTCGTCCTTCTCTTCCTCCGCGTGAAACCGCAGGTTCTCGAGCAGGACGACCTTGTCGCCCTTCTGCGCCTCGGCCACCGCCTGTTGCGCGGGCTCGCCGATGCAGTCGCTCGCGAAGACGACCTTCCGTCCGAGCAGCTCCGAGAGCCGGCCGACGATCGGCTGCAGGCTGAACTCGGGCGCCACCTTGCCCTTCGGGCGCCCGAGATGCGACGCGAGGATCACGGTCGCGCCCTTGTCGAGCGCGTACTTGATCGTGGGGAGCGAGGCCTTGATCCGCGTGTCGTCTCCAATCACGCCGTTCTTGATCGGCACGTTGAAGTCCACGCGGATGAAGACACGCTTCCCGCCCAGATCCAGATCCGAGATCGACAGCTTCACTACTTACAGCCCCTTGTTTCGGAGCATGAGCGCCAGATCCACGCAGCGGCTCGAGTAGCCCCACTCGTTGTCGTACCAGGACATGACCTTCGCGAAGTCGCCGTCCATGACCTTGGTGTAGCCGGAATCGACAATCGACGAGTGGCCGTTGCCGCGGAAGTCGATCGACACGAGCGGCGCGTCCTCGACCGCCAGGATGCCCATCAGCGATCCCGACGCCGCCTTCTTGAACGCCGCGTTCACTTCCTCGGCGCTCGTCTTCTTGTTCAGCTGCACGACGAGGTCCACCACCGAGACGTTCGCCGTCGGCACACGCATCGCGATGCCATCGAGCTTGCCCTTCAGCTCGGGCAGCACCTCGCCGAGCGCGGACGCCGCGCCGGTGGACGTCGGGATGATCGAGAGCGCCGCCGCGCGCGCGCGCCGCAGGTCCTTGTGCGGCAGGTCCAGCAGGTTCTGGTCGTTCGTGTACGAGTGCACCGTCGTCATCCAGCCGCGGACGATGCCGAAGTGCTCGTGGAGCACCTTGGCGACAGGCGCGAGGCAGTTCGTCGTGCACGAGGCATTCGAGATGATGTGGTGCTTCGCCGGGTCGTACTTGTCCGCGTTGACGCCCATGACGAGCGTGACGTCCGGCCCCTTGGCCGGCGCGGTGATGATGACCTTCTTGGCGCCCGCCGCCAGGTGCTTGGCCGCGGCGTCGCGATCCGTGAACCGGCCGGTCGACTCGAAGACGATGTCGACGCCGAGCTCTTTCCACGGGAGCTGCTGACGGGTCCTTGACCGAGAGCACTTTCAGCGCCTCGCCCGCGACATGGATGGCGTCGCCGGAGGCCGTGACTTCCTGGTGGAGGTTCCCCAGGATCGAGTCGTACTTCAGGAGGTGCGCGAGGGTCTTGGTGTCGGTCAGATCGTTGACCGCGACGAAGTCCAGCTCTGCATTGCCCAGGGCGGCCCGGAGAATGTTCCGGCCGATCCGTCCAAACCCATTGATGCCGACTTTCAGACCCATCGAGAGTGCCTCCGCATGAAGCGACACGCGCCCTCAGAAAAGCGCGGCCTATTTGCTGTGCTCGTAAACCAGAGATTGTAGATGGCGAGCTTGCACAGGGTCAAACCCCCGACTATACTCGGTGCTCGGTAAGGCCCGCGTTTTCCACGCGTTAGCAGCGATCAACTCCCCGGATGTACGCCGTCTACAGCGCCCTGCTGGCCCTGGCCCTCGTCGTCGGTGCGCCCTGGTTCCTTTACCAGGCCGTGCGGCGGCGGAAGTATCTCGACGGGCTCGGTCAGCGCTTCGGCGCCCTCCCCGTGTCGTTCAACCTGGACGGGGAGCCCTCTATTTGGATTCACGCGGTGTCAGTCGGCGAGGTGCTGGCGGCCCGGCCGCTGGCCGACGAGCTGAAGAGCCGGTATCCCGGGCTGAAGCTGTTCGTGTCGACGACGACGGCCGCCGGGCAGCACCTGGCGAAGCGTCAGATTCACGAGGCCGACGGCCACTTCTACTTCCCGATCGACTTCGGGTGGGTCGTGCGGCGCGTCTTCGATCGCGTGCGCCCGCGCCTGTTCGTGCTGATGGAAGGGGAGATCTGGCCGAACGTCCTGCGCGAGTGCACGCGGCGCGAAGTGAAAACGCTCGTCGTGAACGGACGCGTCTCGACGCGGTCGTTCGCGCGCTATCGCCTCATTCGCCCGCTGCTCCGGCGCGTGCTCGCCGGCGTCGGGTCGTTCTGCATGCAGAGCGACGAGTCCGCGCGTCGCATCATGGAGCTCGGCGCCGAGCCTGCGCGTGTGACCATCACCGGCAGCCTCAAGTTCGACGCGGCCGCGCTGACCGCCACCACGTCGCCGCAGGGCCGCCCGCGCGATCGCGTGCTGCGGTACTTCCGGGTCCCCCACGACCGCATGGTGATTGTCGCCGGCAGCACGATGCGCGGCGAGGAACTGCCCGTGCTGCGCGCGTTCCGCCGAATCAAGCTCGCGATGCCGTCGGCGCTGCTCATCGTCGCGCCGCGTCACCAGGACCGGTTCACCGAGGTCACGCACATCGCGCGGGGCGAAGGGTTCTCCGTGCTTCGGCGATCCGAGCTGGCCGTGGACGCGGATCCGCGCGCCGACGTCGTCGTGCTCGACTCGATTGGCGAGCTGGCGTCGATCTACCAGATCGCGACCGTCGCGTTCGTCGGCGGCAGCCTCGTGCCCGTCGGCGGCCACAACATCCTCGAGCCCGCCGTCCACGGACGGCCCGTCGTCTTCGGCCCTTACATGTCGAACTTCGCCGAGATCGCCGAGATGTTCCTCGCCAGCGGCGCGGCCGTGCAGGTGGCGTCCGAATCCGATCTCGAGTCGATGCTCATCGCGCTCACGACCGACCCGGTGCGCCGGGCGGCGCTCGGCGCCGCGGCGCGAGCGCTCGTGGACGCCAACCGCGGCGCCACCGCGCGGACGCTCGACGTCGTGGCGCGCCTGCTGCCGCGGCCCGCCGTCGTGCGCCCGTTCCGCAGGGTCCACTGAACGATGACCACGGCCGACACGGCAGGCCCGTGCTGACGTTCGCCAGCCGCCTTTACGCCCTCGGGGCCCGCGCCCGCCGCTCCGCGATCGGAGGCGACCCGACTGCCGTCCGTCGGCTCGACCGTCCCGTCGTCAGCGTCGGCAACCTGTCGGTTGGCGGCACTGGCAAGACGCCGCTTGTCGGCTGGATCGCGTCGCGGCTGATCGAGGCCGGCGAGCGTCCCGCGATCCTCAGCCGCGGTTACGGGCGATCCGATCCGGACGATGGCGTCACGGTGGTGAGCGACGGAGTGAGGCTGCGCGCCGATCTCGCGCGGGCCGGCGACGAGCCGCTGATGCTCGCGCGTGCCCTGCCGAAATGCCGCGTGCTCGTCTGCGCGGACCGCTATCTGGCCGGGCGCGTCGCCGAGCTGCACCTCGCCGCGACGGTCCACCTCCTGGACGACGGGTTCCAGCATTTCGAGCTTGCGCGCGACGTGGATCTGCTCGTGATCGATCCGGCGGACTTCGAGCGGCCGATGACGCTGCCGGGCGGCCGGCTCCGCGAGCCCGAAAAGACCGCCTCGCTGGCCGACGCGCTCGTCGTCGCCGGCGACGCCAATGCCCGCATCGGGATGTCCGAGCGGCTTGGCGTCGAGCATGCGTTCAGCCTCGTTCGTCAGGTCGGCGTCGCCGTCGAGGAGACCGCGAGAGGCCCGCTGCCGGTCACGGCTCCCGCGCGGGTCGTCCTCGTGTCGGGAATCGCGCGTCCGGCGCGATTCGAGGAGGAATCGAAGGCGGCCGGATACGATGTCGCGGCGTCGATCGCCTTTGCCGATCACCATGGCTATGTCGCCGCGGACATCGCGCGCATCGCGGAAGCCGTGCGGACCAGCAGCGCGGTGTGCGTGCTCACGACCGAGAAGGACCTGATGCGGTTGCTCCCGCTCAGGCCGCTGCCGTTTCGCGTGGCGGTGCGGCCGCTCCATGTGCGCGTCGAGCCCGACGCGTTCATGCCGTGGCTGCTCGAGCGGCTTTCCGCAGCGCGTAAGGCTCCCGTTCGGCCCGGGCTCGTCGAAGCGGGGTTGACTCGCGGAGGCCCGGCGTGAGGCATCGCCTCGAGCACGCCGCCGTCGCAGTCGTCGCGGCGATCGTTCGCGTGCTGCCGATCTCCGTGATCCGCGGACTTGGCGCCCTGCTGGGCCTGACGTTCTACGCCTTCGACCGCGTGCATCGGCGTGTCGCCGACACCAACCTCGCGACGGCGTTTCCCAAGCGCACGACGGCCGAGCGCCGCGCGATCACGCGCGCCATGTTCATGCACTTCGGGCGCCTGCTGCTCGAGCTGCTGCGCTTCTCGACGCTGTCGCCCGAGGCGATCCGTGGGCTCCTCGAGTCTGAAGGCGAGGAGCGTGCCCGCGCGGCCTACGCGCAGGGCAAGGGCGTCCTCTTCTTCACCGGACATTTCGGTTACTGGGAGATGCAGGCGATCGGCCATGGCCTGACGATGCAGCCGGTCGGCGTGCTCGCGCGGTCGCTCGACAACCCGATGCTCAACACGCTGCTCGAGCAGGTACGCTCGAAGACGGGCAACTGGGTCATCTACCGCCAGGGCGCCGTGCGGAAGGTCCTGCGCGCGCTGGCGGCCGACCAGGGCGTCGCGATGCTCATCGACCAGCACCTGCACAGCCCCGACGCCATCTACGTGGACTTTTTCGAACGGCCGGCGGCCACCACGTCCATGCTGGCGGCGCTGGCGCTGCGGACCGGCGCGACGGTCCTGCCGGTGTTCGCCCTGCCGCTGCCGGGCGGACGCTACAAGCTGATTTACGAGCATCCGGTGCCGCCGCCCGACCCGGACTCACCCGACGCCATCCGCGAGTTCACGCAGCGCTGCACCGACGTGCTCGAGATGTACGTCCGTCGTTATCCGTCGTACTGGCTCTGGATGCACCGGCGCTGGCGCGACGCGCCGTTGCCGGAATCCACGCCGGGGATGTTCCCGCACGCACGGCCAGACACCGGAGCCGTCGAGTGAGCGGCGTGCCGTCGCGCGCGGTCGTGCTGGCGCCGAACTGGCTTGGCGACGTCGTGATGGCGCTGCCGGCGATCGCGAGCTTTCGCGCGCTGTGGCCGACCGCCCATCTTTCGGTGGCCGCGCGCGCGTCTGTCGCGCCGCTGCTCTCGCTGGTGGACGGCGTCGACGCTGTCGTCATGCTCGAGGGACGCGGCGGCCGGCTCGGCGTGCTCTCCGGCGGACCCGACCGGGACACGCTCGCGAACGGCCGTTTCGACATCGCGGTGCTGCTGCCGAACTCGTTCCACGCAGCGCTCCTTGCGCGTCGCGCGGGAATTCCAGAGCGGTGGGGCTATCGGACCGACCTTCGGGGACCGCTGCTGACCCGGGCGGTCCCGCGGCGTCCGTCGGTGCATCACGGCGAGTACTACCTGGCGCTGGCGACCGCGCTCGGCGGGCCATCCATGCCGCTGGTGGCGTCCTTGCGGCGCGACGCCGACGCCGGCGCGCGCGCGGCGGAGCTGCTGACGTCCCATGGCTGGACCGAAGGCCGCCCGTTCGTCGCCTTCGCCCCGGGCGCCGCGTTCGGCTCCGCCAAGCGATGGCCGCCCGAACGGGTGGGGCTCGTTGCGGCGCGCGTCGCGCGTGAGCACGCGGTCACGCCGGTGCTCGTCGGTGCCCCGGGCGATCGCGACACGGCCGGCGAGGTGCGAGCCGCGTATCTGGCCGCCGGCGGGGCCGGCCACGGCTCGATGATCGACCTGACGGGAGAAACCGACCTGCGCACGCTGGTGGGCGTTCTCTCGCGCGCGTCGGCGGTCGTCTCGAACGACTCGGGCGCGATGCACATCGCGGGCGCGCTCGGCGTGCCCATTGCCGGCATCTTCGGCCCGACCAACGAGCACCGCACGTCTCCGCTGCCGCACCCCGGACACGCGCGCCGCGCCATCGTCGCCGGCGACGGGTGGTGCCGTCCCTGTGAGCTGCGTCAGTGCCCGCTCGACCACCGCTGCATGCGGGGCATTTCAGCCGACCGCGTGACCGACGCGCTCGCGAGACCTGCTCGGTCGCGGCGGCGCCACCGTGCCGGCCGCATGAGGCCGGCCGTCTTTCTGGATCGCGACGGCACGCTGATCGAAGAGCGGAACTACCTGGATCGGCTGGATTTGATTGCGCCGTTTCCCGGCGTCGCCACCGCGCTCACCCGGCTTCGCGACGCGGGGTTTGCGTTGGTGCTCGTCACCAACCAGGCGGGCGTGGCGCGCGGCTACTTCGACGAGAGCTTCGTCCGGGCTGCGCACGAGCACCTGGCGGCGCTCTTCGCCCGCGACGGGATCGTCCTCGACGGATACTATTACTGCCCGCACCATCCCGAGGGCGCCGTCGAGGCCTACCGGCGTCGGTGCCGATGCCGAAAGCCGGCGCCCGGGATGGTCGAAGAGGCGGCGCGCGATCTCGATCTCGACGTCGCGCGCTCGTTCGTCATCGGCGACAAGTGGCTCGACGTCGAACTGGCGAAGAACGCCGGTGCGAGGGGAATCCTCGTGCGGACCGGCTACGGCGCGGATATCGAGGCGGAGCCCCCGCACGGCTTGCAGCCCTTCGCCATCGTCGACACGCTGGCCGATGCGGCGGATGTGATCGTGGCCGATGCGCAGATCTCGCGCCAGCCCGAGTGACGGCATGCCCAGACGACCGACAGCCAAACCACCGACCGCCGAGCGCCTTCAGTCGCTCGTGCGTGCGTTTCGCGGCCGCACCGTGGCCGTCCTCGGCGACCTGCTCGCCGACGAGTTCATCTACGGCCGCGTCGAGCGCGTCTCGCGCGAAGCGCCGGTGCTGATCCTGCGCTACGACCAGACGATCGTCGTGCCGGGCGGCGCAGGCAACGCCGCGGCGAACGTCGCGGCGCTCGGAGGCCGCGCGGTGCTGACCGCGCGCGTCGGCCAGGACAGCGCCGGACGTCGCGTGGTGGCGAGCCTCCCGCGCGGCGTGAGCCGCGACGTGCTCGTGCGGCCGCGCGGCTACGAGACGCCGTTGAAGACGCGGATCCTCGCCGGCGGCGTCCACTCCGCGAAACAGCAGGTCGTGCGGATCGATCGCATCCAGTCGTCCGAGCCCGACGCGGCGACGGCGCGCGCGTTTGTCGCGGCCGCGCGTCGCGCGATCAAGAGCGCCGACGCGGTGCTGGTGTCGGACTACGGCTCCGGCCTCATCACGCCAGCCCTGGTCGAGACGCTGCGCCGTGATCTGGCGCGCGCCTCGCGCGGGCGCCGGGTGCCGATCCTGGTGGACTCGCGCCACGAGACGCTGCGCTATCACGGCGTCACGGCGTGCACGCCCAACGAGTCCGAGGTCGAGCAGCTGCTTGGCGTCTCCATCGACGATCGCGCGGACGTCCTCGAGCGAGCCGGACGGGCGGTGCTGAAGCGGACAGGGATGGAGGCGGTGCTCATCACGCGCGGCAGCCGCGGGATGGCGCTCTTTCAACCCGGCGCGCCGACGGAGCACATCGCCGATCTTCGGATCCGACGAGATCGCCGACGTCACCGGCGCCGGCGACACGGTGATCGCGACCCTGACGCTGGCGCTGGCCGCGGGCGCGACGTTCTCGGAAGCCGCACGCCTGGCGAACTACGCCGGCGGGCTCGTGGTCATGAAGCGCGGGACGGCCACCGTCTCGCCGGCGGAGCTCGCGTCGGCGATCCGCCGCGACGCGACACGCTGATGCCGGTGGTGTCGATCGAAGAGCTCGAGCGCCTGCGTCGCGGCCGATCGCGCGGCCGGCCGAACGATCGCGTTTGCCAATGGCGTCTTCGACCTGCTGCACGTCGGCCACGTGCGCTATCTGCAGGCGGCGGCGGACGCAAGCCGATCGCCTGGTCGTCGCCGTCAACGCCGACGCCTCGGTGCGCCGCCTGAAGGGGCCGTCGCGGCCGATCCTCGACGAGACGGCACGGGCCGAGATGGTCGCCGCTCTGCGCGGGGTCGACTACGTCGTCCTCTTCGACGCCGACACCGTGGGCGACCTGCTCACGCGGCTGAAGCCGGACGTGCACTGCAAGGGCACCGATTACACCGTCGAGACCGTGCCCGAGCGCGCGATCGTGCAGGCGTACGGCGGACGCACGGCGATCTGCGGCGATCCCAAAGACCACTCGACCCGCGACCTCGTGAAGAGGATTCTCGGGTGACGCTGCTCGTCGTCCGGCTCGGCGCGCTCGGCGATATCGTGCACACCGTGCCCGCCGTGGCGGCGATCACGCGCGCACTTCCGGGCGCTCGCATCGACTGGCTGGTGGAGCGGAAGCACCGGCCGGTCCTGGATCTCTTCGACCTGGACGTGCGTCCGATCGCGATCGAGGGCGGCTCGGTGGGCGCGTTCCTCGGCGCGATGCGCGGTCTCCGCGCGAACGGGTACGACGTCGCGCTGGATTTTCAGGGATTGCTGAAATCGGCGATTCTCGCGCGCGGCTCCGGCGCTCGCCGCGTCGTCGGTTTCTCGCGAGACGCGCTGCGCGAGCCGATGGCCCGTCGTTTCTACACGGAAGACGTCACGCCAGGAACGGCGCGACACGTCATCGCGAAGAACCTCGCGCTGGTGCGCGCCGTGGGCGTCGAGTCGGACGAGATTCGGGTGCCGCTCAAGCGGTCCAGCGAGGCGCGCCCGAATGAGCGGCTGGCGTTGTTGAATCCCGGCGCCGGCTGGCCGAACAAGCAGTGGCCGCCGGATCGCTTCGGCGCGGTCGCCGCCGGTCTCCGCGCGTCGCGCAACCTGCGCTCGGTCGTCACCTGGGGGCCGGGCGAGGAACCTCTCGCGCGCGCCGTGGTGGACTCATCTCACGGCGCGGCGGAGCTCGCGCCCGCCACGACCCTGCCGCACCTCATGACGATGCTCGCGTCTGCGGCGCTGGTGGTGTCCGGCGACACCGGTCCGATTCATCTCGCGGCCGCGGCGGGCACGCCGATCGTCGGCCTCTACGGGCCAACCGATCCCGCACGCAACGGGCCCTGGTCCGTCTCGGACGTCACGGTGTCGCGGTTCTCCGAATGCGTGTGCCACCACAAGCGGCGGTGTCATCGCGCGACGCGCTGTCTCGACGACATCACCGTGGACGAGGTGCTCGCGGCGGCTGAGGCGCGCCTCGATCGCGCGGCGGGGAAGGGCGCGTGATGGAAGCGCTGGCGCGAGCCCTCGCCCGACGTCGCGTGACGCTCGGGTTCGTCTTCGCGATCGCCGTGCTCTACTTCGCCTCGCCGTCGCGCGAGTCGCTGATCGCGGGCGCCGCGATCGGAGTGCTCGGCGAAGCGATCCGCATCTGGGCAGCCGGCCATCTCGAGAAGAGCCGCGAAGTCACCACGTCCGGCCCGTATCGCTTCACGCGACATCCGCTCTACCTGGGCTCGTCGATCATGGCGCTCGGCATCGCCGTCGGCTGCCGGTCGATCCTCGTGGCGGTGCTCGTGTTTCTCTACATGGCCTCGACGATTGGCGCGGCAATCCGGACGGAAGAAGCGTTTCTTCGGGCGCGCTTCGGCGACGCCTACGACGCGTACGCCGAGGCGCGCGCGCCGCATGTGGAGCGCCGGTTCTCGTTCGAGCGCGCCTGGCGAAACAAGGAATACCGGGCCATGATCGGGCTGTTCGTGGCGCTCGCTGCTGCTTGTTTTCCGGGGGTGGCTGGCGCGCTGAGCGGTCGATTGACGGGCTCGTCGCCGGCTGGCTATAATCTATTGTTCGGTGCGTGGTAAGGACGCGTGCCTGTAGGCCGGGCGGTTAGCTCAGTTGGTAGAGCACCGGCTTTACACGCCGGCTGTCACAGGTTCGAGTCCTGTACCGCCCACCAAACGTCGCACTCAAAGAGTCGGGGTCGTAGTTCAGTTGGTTAGAACGCTGCCCTGTCACGGCAGAGGCCGCGGGTTCGAGTCCCGTCGACCCCGCCAACCTTCGCTCACGACCTGACGATGTGAGCTACGGTTGGCGAGCCAGCGCGGTTTGCTGGTTCCCCGACACTCAGTTTCCTCGCCCTTCACTTTCGCCGCCGGCGCCGAGTCTTTGGCGCTGGCTCCGGCGCCTCGGCTTCCCGCGCAATCATCACTTCCGTCGACTTCACGATCGCCACGGCATCGTCGCCGCGGCGCAGCTTCAGCTCCTGGACGGCGTCGGCGGTGATCACCGCCGTCAGCGTCTGATCGCCGACGCGCAGCCGCACCTGCGCCATCAGGCCGCTGACTCGTCACTTCGTCGACGAATCCCCGCAACCGGTTCCTTCCGCTGAGCGCGACGATCAGGCCCTTGCGCGCCGCGGGCCGCCGCCGCGGCGCCGATCCAGGGGCCGTGTGGGCCAGCAGGCGCTCGATCTCGGCGTCCGAGACGCGGTGGTGACCGCCGGTCGTGGTCGTCGTGCGGACCTCTCCGCGATAGATCCATTGCTTGAGCGTGGAGTAGCCGACCCCCAGCTTCGAAGCGGCCGCGCGAACGGTGAGAAGTGCCATGAGTCGGCTCGAAGCGTATCACATCGACATCGGTCGTGTGCGCAAATAGCCGAGTGTAATAAGTCGATTCAAGCCGACTTTGTAGACCGTCTACATTCGATTACAGTTTTCGGCGGAGGACGTGTCGGATGCGCTGGCTGGTGTGGATGACGACCGTGGTGTGCCTGGCGCTGCCGCGCGCGGGTCTCGCGCAGGTGGGCGGCGGGCAGCTGATGGGGCTCGTCACCGACGCGGCCGGCGCGGCGGTGCCCGGCGCGACGGTCACCGCGACCAGCACGGCGACCAACGCGGCGCGCCACACGGTGTCCTCGTCGGCGGGCATTTACGCGATTGCCGGATTGTCGCCGGGGCTGTATCGACTCGATGTCGAGCTGAACGGCTTTCGAACCGGGCGGCGTGAGGGCATCCGCCTCGAGACCGGAGAGACAATCCGCCTCGACGTCCAGCTGGCGGTAGGCGAGGTCGCCGAGACCGTCAGCGTCTCTGCCGACGCGCCGATGACTCGCGCCACGGCGAGCCTCGGTCAGGTGGTCTCGTCGGAGAAGATCACGGCGCCTCCCGCTGAACGGCCGGAGCTTCATCACGCTCGCCACGCTCGCGCCCGGAGTGGCGTTGCCCCCGGGCTCGCAGCTGCCGCGCATCAACGGCGGCCGTCCGCGCACCAACGAGTACCTCTTCGACGGCATCTCGGTGCTGCAGCCCGAGCCCGGACAGGTCGCGTTCTTCCCGGTCGTCGACGCCATCCAGGAGTTCAAAGTCGAGACCAACAGTCCGCCCGCCGAGTTCGGACGCTTCAACGGCGGCGTCGTGAACCTCACGACACGAGCGGGCGGCAACGCGTTCCACGGCACCGCATTCGAGTTCCTGCGGAACGAAGCGCTCAACGCGCGGAACTTCTTCGCCCCGACCGGCGACAAGCCCGACTTCCGGCGCAACCAGTTCGGCGGCGTCCTGGGCGGCCCTGTCGTCAAGGATCGGACGTTCTTCTTCGTCGACTACCAGGGCCAGCGCCAGGACATCGGACGCACGGTGATCTCGACAGTGCCCACGGTCAAGCAGCGCAGCGGCAGCTTCACGGAAGCCATCGGCGGCAAGGTGCCGGTCATTTACGATCCCGCCACGACCGTGCCCAACGGGAGCGGCGGCTTCACGCGCACGCCGTTTCCAGGCAACGCCATCCCGGCGGGTCAGATGGACGCCGCCGCACTGACGCTGCTGCAACGCTATCCGCTGCCCACGTCGACGGGCACGGCGAACAACTACCGCCGTACCGCGAACGAAATCGACAACCAGGATCAATGGGACGCGCGCGTCGATCACCGTATCTCGACGCGCGATCAGCTGTTCGGCCGCCTCTCGTACTTCCGTGACGGCTTTGTGCCGGTCACGCCGCTTCCCGGAGGGCAGCGGCGTCACGAGCGGCACGCTCGGGCCGCAGGACACGACCGCCTGGGCGTTCGCGTCGAGCTATCAGCACACGTTTTCCTCGACGGTGCTGAACGAGCTGCGCATCGGCGACACGAGGCGGAGCGTGACGCGAAGCGCCACGACCCTGCCGACAACCGCCAGCGACGCGCTGGGCATTCCCGGCATTCCAACGAGCGCGCAGTTTCCGAACACGCTGCCGACGTTTCTCGTGAGCGGCTATCAGCAGCTCGGATCGCCGCCGAACACCGCGTCCGACTTCCACACCGATGTCACCGAGGTCGCCGACACGCTCACGTGGGTCAAGTCGCGGCACACGATCAAGGCGGGATGGGACTGGCGGTGGGAACGCCTCGATGTCGTCCAGCCGCCGTCGCCCACCGGATCGTTCACCTTCAACGCGATCGGCAGCGACCTGCCTGGCGTCACGGGCACCGGCACGCCGCTCGCCAGCCTCCTGCTCGGCCAGGTGCAGTCGTTCTCGATCGACCTGCAGCAGTCCCAGATCAAGGAGCGCGCACACTTCCAGGAATATTTCGTGCAAGACGACTGGCGCGTCTCGCGGCGCCTCACCGTGACGCCTGGCCTGCGCTACACCCTCAACTTTCCCTCGACGGAGATCAACGGACAAACCGCGGTCTTCGATCTCTCGAGCAAGGCGCTCACGTATCCCGGCAACGAACCGGTCCGCCCGCTCAAGAAGGACAACTTCGGCCCCCGGATCGGCGTGACCTACAAGCTGACTGACAACACGCTCGTGAGCAGCGGCTACGGCCTGGTGTGGATCGAGATGGCCGGCATCACGACGCCGTTCACGACGCCGACGTTCCCGTTCCTGCAGACGGCCTCGCAGCGCGCGCTCGATTCGGTCAACCCGGCTTTCGTGCTGGCCAACGGGCCCTCGGTCTCACCCGTCGGCCCCGACGCCCGACGCCGGGCTGGGCCAGGGCGTGTTCTCCGTGGACCCGACGCTCGGCTCGGGGTACGTGCAGCAGTGGAACGCCGCGGTCCAGCAATCGCTCGGCGCCAACATCAGCCTCGAAGTCGCCTACGTCGGCTCGAAGATCACCCACGTCGGCATCCCCGACACGAACCTCAATCAGCTGACGGCCGATCAGCTCGCGCAGGGGCAGTCCCTGTTGAAGCGCGTGCCGAACCCGTACTTCGGCCTCATCCCGCGCTCGTCCTCGCTCGGCGATCCGACCATCACCGTCGCGCAGCTGATGAAGCCGTACCCCGAGTACACGACGATCAGTCTGTATCGAAACAACGTCGGCGACACGAACTACCAGGGCGTCACGATGAAGCTCGAACAGCGCTTCACGCGCGGCCTCTCCTACATCGTCAGCTACACGCGCTCGCGCCTGAGAGACGATGCCTCGTCTGTGTTCGATGCGTCGATCCTGACGGGCCCGATCGCGAATTTTCCGGTGGCCGACAGCTTCAACCGGCATCTCGAACGCGACTACTCGACGGGCGACATCCCGAATGTGTTCGTCGCGTCCACGGTGTGGCTCATCCCCTATGGCACGGGCCACGCGCGCCAGGGCCACGGCGTGCTCGGCGCGATCGCGAACGACTGGTCCGTCTCGCTGATCGCCACGATGCAATCCGGCATTCCGGTGGCCGTGACCCAGTCGACCAACTTCAACGCGTTCGCGGGCTTCGGCACGCAGCGTCCGAATCTCGTCGGCAATCCCGAACTGCCGGCCGATCAGCGGACGCCGGCGCACTGGTTCGACACGTCGGCCTTCGCTGTTGCGCCGCAATTCACGCTCGGGTCCGCGTCGCGCAACCCCGTGCGCGGCCCGTCGTACCGCAACGTCGACTTCAGTCTCAGCCGCCGTGTGCCGATGCCCGGCAGTACGACGCTCGAGATTCGCGCCGAGGCCTTCAACCTGCTCAACACGCCGCCGCTCGGCAACCCGAACGCGGTGCTCGGCGCCGCCAACTTCGGGACAATCACCACTGCGGGCGACCCCCGCGTCATCCAGCTCGCCGTAAAGCTGCAGTTCTGACCCGAAGTCCGAATCCGTAGTCTGAGTCCGTAGTCTGCTTTCCCACCTCGAGCTCTGGCCGGGCATTTGCACCGAATGCCCCCGTGCGCAGTGTCCTGCCGTTTGCCGCTCAGGGTTTTCGGGCCTTCGATCGGGCCGTCCTGGCGCTTTCTCAAAGGAAATCGGCCCTTTTCGTCGGCCTGGGCGGCCTCGTCGCCGTGTCGTGGATCGTTGCAGTCGGGCTGGTATGGTTCACGGTCGATCTTGCCGCCTCGATGCCCGGCCGCGAGGGCCTCGGCCGCGTCGGCGACATGGCCCAGGCGACGACGCTGTTCGATCGGCAGGACCAGCCGGTCTACACGCTGTTCAAGGAACAGCGCATCGAGGTGCCGCTGAGCCAGGTCGCGCCGATCGCCCGGAAGGCGATTCTCGCCATCGAGGACCAGCGGTTCTACGAACATCGCGGCGTCGACACCATCCGGATTGTCGGGTCGGCGATCGCGAACCTGCGTGAAGGCCGGCGGGCGCAGGGCGGCAGCACGCTGACGCAGCAGCTCGCGCGGCAGAGCTTCCTCACGCGCGACAAGACGCTGCGGCGCAAGTTGAAGGAAGTCGTCCTCGCGGCGGAGCTCGAGTCGACCTACTCGAAGGACGAGATCCTCGAGCTCTATCTGAACAAGGTCTACTTCGGCAACGGACTGCACGGGATCGAAGCCGCGGCTCGCGGGTACTTCGGCACGCATGCCTCCGACCTCACGCTCGGCCAGGCGTCGCTGCTGGCCGGCCTCGTGAAGTCGCCGTCCGCGTACGCGCCGACGGTGAACCTCGATCGCGCGGTCACTCGACGCGCGGTCGTGCTGCAGTCGATGGTGGACGCGGGCGCAATCACCGCAGACGCGGCCGCCAGGGCAAAGGCTGAGCCCGTGGTGTTGAAGGACGGCCTGAACCGCGACGAGGAGCACGGCGGCTACTTCAAGGAGGAAGTGCGTCGAATCCTCGTCGGCAAGTTCGGCACCTCGCGCGTCTACGAAGGCGGTCTGCGCGTCTTCACGACCATCGATCCGGTGATGCAGACAGCGGCGGAGTCCGCCGTGGCGAGCTCGATCGCCGAGATCGAAGCGCGGCGCGCCGCACGTCACAAGAAGTCAGACGCGCCAGAAGACGACAAGAACCCGCTGCAGGCGGCGCTGCTCGCGTTGGATCCCGAGAACGGGGAAGTGCGGGCGCTCGTCGGCGGGCGCAGCTTCGGCGGGAGCCGGTTCGATCGCGCGACCCAGGCGCGACGGCAGCCGGGGTCCGCGTTCAAGCCGTTCGTCTACGCGACAGCGCTCGAGCAGGGCTGGTCGCCGGCCTCGGTCGTCGATCATCTCGACGAGCCGATCGCGACGCTGCAGGGCGACTGGATGCCCGAGGACGAGCATCTCGACACGCCGGAGCTGACGCTGCGCTCGGCGCTCAGGACGTCGAGCAATCGCGCGGCCGCGCGACTGCTGCAGGAGGTCGGCATCCCGAAGACCGTGGCGATCGCCAAGCGCCTCGGCGTCGCGTCGGTGCCGAGCGTGCCGTCGCTCGCGCTGGGATCCGGCGAAGTCACCCTGCAGGAACTGACGGGCGCCTACGCCGCCTTCGCCAGTGAGGGCGTCTATCACGCGCCGCTGTTGATTCGCCGCGTCGAGGACGCCGATGGCACGGTGCTCTTCGAGGCCGACGAGACCGGCGTCCGCGTCGTCTCCGAGCAGACGGCCTTCCTGCTCACCAGCATGCTCAGCGACGTCGTCAACGCCGGCACGGCATGGAAGGCGCGCCAGATGGGATTCACGCTGCCGGCCGCGGGGAAGACCGGCACGACCAACGACTACGTCGATGCGTGGTTCGCGGGCTACACGCCGCATCTGGTCGCGGGCGTGTGGCTGGGATTCGATCAGCCGCAGACGATCCTGCCGGGCGGCTACGCGGGCGATCTCGCCGTGCCGATGTGGGCGAAGTTCATGAAGGCGGCGACCGCCGGCGCCAAGGCAGACGCGTTCAGCCTGCCGAAGGGGCTCGTCGCGGTGCAGGTGTGCCGCCTCAGTGGGAAGCTGCCCGCGTCGGGCTGTTCCGATGTGGAGGTCGTCAACGACGCCGGCGAGACGTCGCGGCGCTCGATGCTCTACACGGACTACTTCGTGCGCGGACAGGAGCCGACGGAGATCTGCCCGCTGCACGGCGGTGGCTCGCTGCTGAACAAGTTTGCGTCCATCTTCGGCCACCACGACGCGCCCGCGCCCGTGACGAGCGCGGTGTATCAGCGCGCCGAATCCCGCCGTCGCGGAACCGCCGCAGCCGGCGGTGGCCGCCTCCGCGCCGCCGACGGACGACGGCGCCGACAAGCCGGCGAAGAAGCGCGGCTTCTGGTCGCGTGTCTTCAAGGGCAAGGACAAGCCGAAGCCCGCGCCCGGCTCGAGCGATCCGAATCAGCCGTAGCGCACGTGTTACGATCGCGCCGCCGCCGGACCTCCTGCCTGGTTCCGGATTTTCTCCGCGATGCGCCGTTTTTTCGTCCGAGCCCTGAAGGCGATCGGCCTGCTGGTGTTCGTCTGCGCCGTGGCCCTCGGTGGCTGGCTGTGGAAGAGCCTCCGCGACGCATCGGTAAACCTTCCACCCGCGACCGCGGGGCGCTATCAACCGTCTGAGTCATCGCTCAACAGTCATCGCGTGCCCGCTTGGTTCGCCGACGCCAAGTTCGGCGTGTTCATCCACTGGGGATTGTTTTCGGTCCCCGGCTTCGCACCAAACGGCGACTTCACGACGGTGCTGCGCACCGACTACGCGCGAGCGATGCTCGTCCATCCGTACGCCGAGGACTACTGGAACGCCATCAAGGATCCAACGACGCCATCGGCGGCGTTTCATCGAAGCCACTACGGCGACATGCCGTATCAAGGCTTCGCGCGGACCTTCGAGCAGAACCTCGCGCACTGGGATCCCGATCGCTGGGCCGGGATCTTCGCCGCCTCCGGTGCGAGATACGTCGTGCTCGTGGCGAAGTATCACGACGGCTTCAGTCTCTGGCCGACCCGGGTGCCCAACCCGCACCAGGCCGACTGGTCGAGTCGACGCGATGTCGTCGGCGAGCTCGCCGCGGCGGTCAGGCGGCATGGGCTCCGGTTCGGCGTCTATTACTCCGGCGGCGTGGACTGGACGTTCGAGCCACGGATCTCGCGGACGCTCGGCGACTACATCGGGTCCACTCCGGGCGGCGACTATCCGGCCTATGCTGATGCCCAGGTGCGAGAGCTCGTCGCGCAGTACCAGCCGGACGTGTTGTGGAACGACATCGGCTGGCCCACGGATCGCGACAGCCTGTTCCGGCTGTTTGCCGACTACTACAACTCCCATCCAGACGGCGTCGTCAACGATCGATGGAGCGAGACGAACATCGCGTCGCTGCTGATGCGGCCGTGGATGTCCCGGCGGCTCGTCGACCTCGCCATCGAGCAGGCCTTGAGGCAGAATCCCGACGCGCTGAAAGTGATGACACCGCCCGTCATTCCGCATTCGGACTTCACGACGCCCGAGTACACGCAGATACGCGGAGATCCAGTCGAAGAAGTGGGAGATGACGCGCGGTATCGGGCACTCGTTCGGATACAACCGGAACGAGCGCGACTCCGATTACGCCTCCTCCGAGGAGCTTCTAAGAGAGTTCATCGACGCGGTGTCGAAGAACGGCAATCTGCTGCTGAACGTCGGCCCGACGGGCGACACGATGGAGATTCCTCCCGAACAGCTCTCGAGGCTGACCGACGTCGGCCGGTGGCTTCGCGCGAACGGCGAGGCGATCTACGACACCGTGCCATGGCGACAATCAGACGCCACGACCGCTGATGGAACACCCGTTCGTTTTACCAGCCGGCGCGACGCGGTGAACGTCATCGTCCTGGGGCGTCCGTCCGGATCGACCCTGACCATTCGCGGCGTCGTGCTCTCGGGTGCGGGCCGGTTGTTGAGCGACGGCAGCCCCGTGGCCGTGGCGGTCAGCGGCAACGGCACGATCCTGACGTGCGCGCATCCGTTGGACGGCTCGTTCGCTCCCGTCGTCGCGATCACGCCACCGGCGTCCTCGCCCTAGCCCGCGTGCTACGATTGCCCTCGGATCTTCATCTCGATGACTTTTCGGGATCTCGTCGGGCACCGCACGACTCTCGGCCTGATGGCCCGCGCGCTCGATGCGGGCACCCTGCCTCCCAGCCTGATTTTCGGCGGCCCGGACGGCGTTGGAAAGCGTCAGGCCGCCATCGCGCTCGCGCAGGCGTTGAACTGCCTGAACCCGGTCAGGCCCGCACCCTGGGCCGACGGCTCGGCGCCGCCTCTCGCGATCGACGCGTGCGGCCAGTGCCCGCCCTGCCGGCGCATCGCCCGAGGCCAGCATCCCGACGTCACGCTCGTGGAGCCCGGCGAGACCGGCAACATCAAGATCGACGCCGTGCGCGAGGTGATCCGCCAGACCGGCTTCAAGCCGTTCGAGGCGAAGAAGCGCGTGTCGATTTTCGATGTCGCTGACGCGATTAACGCCGAAGGGCAGAACGCCCTCCTCAAGACCCTCGAGGAACCGCCGCCGAGCTCCGTGCTCGTGCTCGTGACCTCTCAACCGGGTGCGCTGCTGCCCACCGTACGCTCGAGGTGTCCCACCGTCCGCTTCTCGCCCCTGTCGCCCCAAGACGTCGCCTCGTGGCTGATGACGACGAAGGGCATGTCCGAGGCGAAGGCCCGGGACATCGCGGCGGTGGTGCGGGGAAGTCTTGCGGCGGCCGAGGCCATCGCCGAAGACGGCATCGGCAGTTTTCGCGCGGGCGCGCAACGGGCGCTGGAGCTCGTCGCCGACGCGCGCGACGTCAGGGGTCGGCTCGCCGCGACGGCGGCGATCGTCGGAAAGGGCAAGGGCACCGGCGCCAGCGAGCGCGAGGCCCTGTCCGAGCATCTGCACGCGATGGCCGCGCTTCTGCGCGACCTGGGCGTGCTGGCAACCCGCGCGGACGCGGGGGCGGTGGCAAACGTCGATCTGCGGCCTGCGCTCGAGGCGCTGTCGCCGTCGTTCGACCCCGACCGCACCCTCCGCGCGTTTGAGGCCGTCGACTGCGCCCTCGGGGCGCTCGAGCGCAACGCCAGTCCGAAGACCGTCGCGGACTGGATTGTGCTCCAGCTCTGAGTCGAGACGCCCGCGGGGCGTCGGCGCAGCCGGCCGCAGATAAAGGGATCCTCCGTGGAACCCCACGCACGCCCACGCGTGTCCGTGCGTTTCGGCCCCGCCGGCCGCACGCAGACGTTTCTCCTCGCGGAGCCGCTCGAGCCGCGCCTCCGCATCGGCGAGTCCATCGTCATTCAGACACCGGACGGTCCGTCGATCGGCCAGGTGCATCCGCATCCCGAGGCGCTCGAGACCCGGCGCAGCCATGCCGTCGCGCCGGCCGTGCCCGTGCGTCGCGTCACCGCCGCCGATCTCGCGGAGCGATTCAAGCGCGACCAGCGCGAGCGCGAAGGCCGCGCCTACGCGATGGACCGCATCCGGGCGCACAAGCTGGCGATGAAGCTGTCGCGCGTCGAGGCCACGCTCGACGGCTCGCGGCTGATCTTCTACTTCACCGCCGACGAGCGAATCGACTTTCGCGAGCTCGTCAAAGAGCTGGCCGCCCGGTTCCGGACGCGCATCGAGATGCGGCAGATCGGCGTTCGTGACGAGGCGCGCCTGCTCGGCGGCTACGGCTCGTGCGGGCGTCCGCTGTGCTGCACGACGTGGCTCACGTCGTTCGAGCCCGTGTCGATACGCATGGCGAAGCAGCAGGACCTCTCGCTGAACCCGTCGAAGCTTTCAGGCCTCTGCGGACGCCTGAAGTGTTGTCTCCGGTACGAACTGCCGAACGCGAAAGGCGTCGTGCGCGGCGGCTGCGGAGACGAGGGCGGCTGCAAGAACCCGACGGGCTGCGGCACGGGCGGCGGCTGCGGCACCGGGGGAAGCTGCGGGAGCTGCGGAGCGAAATAGGGAATAGGGAATAGCAAATAGGAAGAAGAACCCGGAGAGCCCTTGTTCGAAGCACTCTGTCTTTTCTTCCTATTCCCTATTTCCCATTCCCTATTTGATACGATCCCCCACGTGCTTCCGCGCATCGCCATCACCGTCGGAGACCCGGCGGGCATCGGACCGGAGATCGCAGCCAGGGCCGCGGCGGATCCCCGCGTGACGGCTGTGTGCGAGCCGATCGTGTATTCGGTGCCGGCTGACGTGCCCGTCGTGCCCGGACGGCTCGATCCGCACGCCGGGCGCGCCGCCTACGACGTCATCGTCCGCGCCGTCGAAGACGCGATGGCCGGGCGCGTCGACGCGATCGCCACCGCGCCGGTCAGCAAGGAGGCCTTCGCGCTGGCCGGGCTGCCGTGGAAGGGCCACACCGATCTGCTCGGGCATCTCACCGGCAGCGACTTCGTCGCGATGATGTTCGAGTCGCCCGCGCTGCGCGTCGTGCTCGCGACGGTCCACATCCCGCTCGCCGACGTGCCGCGGACGCTCACCGGCGATCTGATGGCGCGCACGATCGCGCTGGCGGCCCGCGAGCTGCCGCGCTTCATCGGCCGGGCGCCGCGCCTTGCCGTGGCGGGCCTGAACCCTCACGCCGGCGAGCACGGCCTGATGGGCCGCGAAGACGACGCGGTCATCGCGCCGGCGATTGAACGAGCGCGCGAGACAGGCGTCGACGTGACGGGGCCGCTGCCGGCCGACACGGTCTTCCTTCGCGCCTCGCGCGGCGAGTTCGACGCCGTGATCGCGTGTTATCACGATCAGGGCCTGATTCCGGTGAAGCTGCTGGCGTTCGGGCAGGCCGTCAACGTCACGCTCGGGCTTCCCATCGTGCGGACATCCGTCGATCACGGCACGGCGTTCGACATCGCCGGCCGCGGCGTCGCCGACGCCGGTTCGATGATCGAGGCCGTCCTTCTCGCCACTCGCCTGGCGGCGCGGACCCATGCCCGAGCTCACTGAACGCGAGAAGGCGCAACGGGTCGTCGCCGAGAACCGGAAGGCGCTGCACGACTACCACATCCTCGAGACCTTCGAGGCGGGCGTCGTCCTGCAGGGGACCGAGGTGAAGTCGATCCGCGAGGGCCGCGTCAACCTTCGCGACAGCTACGCGCGCGTCGAGGCCGGCGAGATCTTCGTCTACAACATCCACATCTCGGCGTATTCGAACCGCGGGTACGCCGACCACGAGCCGACGCGACGGCGCAAGCTCCTGCTCCATCGCCAGGAGATCCGGAAACTGATCGGCAAGACCGTCGAGAAGGGCATGACGCTGGTGCCGCTGCGGCTGTATTTCAAGGGCGGCAAGATCAAGCTCGCGATCAGCCTGGCCCGCGGCAAGCAGGAGCACGACAAGCGCGCGGCGATCCGGAAGCGCGAAGTGGACCGGGAGACACGCGCGGCCGTGAAACAGCGCAGCCGCTGACCCGACCTTTCGTTTGACCTCTGCCTGACAGTCCAATACCATCCTCTGGGCCGCCCCGAAGCGGGGCCGTCCGACCACACATGTCGAAACGCGCCATCATCACGGGCATCACGGGACAGGACGGCTCGTACCTCGCCGAGCTGCTCCTCGACGAGGGCTACGAGGTCGTCGGCGTTGCGCGGCGCCTGAGCGCCTCCAACTACTGGCGCATCGAGCACCTGCTCGATCGCATCCGGCTGGTGCCCGCCGACCTGCTCGACCAGCTCTCGCTCATCCGCGTCATCAGCGACGTCCGGCCGCACGAGTTCTACAACCTCGCCGCGATGTCGTTCGTGCCGGCGTCGTGGGATCAGCCGCTCCTGACCGGCGAGTTCAACTCGCAGGGCGTGACGCGCGTGCTCGAGGCCATTCGCACGGTCGACCCGTCCATCAAGGTCTACCAGGCCTCGTCCAGCGAGATGTACGGCAAGGTCCGCGAGGTGCCGCAGACCGAGATGACGCCGTTCTATCCGCGCAGCCCGTACGGCGTGTCGAAGGTCTTCGGCCACTACATCACGGTGAACTACCGCGAGAGCTACGGTCTCTTCGCGTGCTCGGGCATCCTGTTCAACCACGAGTCGCCGCGGCGCGGGCTGGAGTTCGTGACGCGCAAGGTGACCGACGCGGTGGCGCGCATCAAGCTGGGGCTGGCCGATCATCTGGGCCTCGGCAACCTGGAGGCCCAGCGCGACTGGGGGTTTGCCGGCGACTACGTGCGCGCGATGTGGCTGATGCTGCAGCAGGATCAGCCCGACGACTTCGTCGTGGCGACCGGCGTGAGCCACTCGGTGCAGGATCTCGTGGAAGTCGCGTTCAGCCACGTCGGCCTCGACTGGCACGACTACGTGCGCAAGGATCCGCGATTCCTGCGTCCGGCTGAGGTCGATCATCTGATCGGCGACGCCAGCAAAGCGCGGCGCGTGCTCGGCTGGGAACCGTCGGTGGACTTCGGCGCGCCTCGTGCGGATGATGGTGGACGCCGACCTCGAGCGCGTGAGTCGCGCGCCCGCCGTCGCTTCACGTGTCAACACCTAGCGACCACGCGGCGATCGCGGTCGTCATCGTCAACTACAACTCGGGCTCGTATCTGGCGCGCTGCGTCGGTTCACTGCCGGACGGCTGTGCCCCGTCAGTCTGGGACGCCGTCGTGGTCGACAACCATTCGACCGATGGCAGCGAGGAGGTCGCCGATGGGCATTCCCAGGGCGTCCGGCTCATTCGCGGCGATCGGAATCTCGGATTCGCAGCCGCCGCGAACCTCGGGGTCCGCTCGACGCGGGCACCGTATGTGCTCCTGCTGAATCCCGATGCGCGCCTGACGCCGGGCTGTCTCCAGGGCCTCGTGGACGAACTGGAGAGCGCGACCTGACTGCGCGATTGTCGCGCCGCTCGTCGTCAACGAGGACGGCACGCCGCAGGGAAACGCTCGCGGCGATCCGACGATGATCACCGGGCTCCTCGGTCGCACCAGCCTGGTCCGTCGCGCTCTTTCCGCGCTGGCCCGGCGCCGCGCGCCAGGTCGTGCCTTCCGAGGCTGCGGGCGCAGAGCCCAGCGTCGACGTCGACTGGGTGAGCGGCGCCTGCTGTCTCGTGAGGCGTCGCGCGTTCGAGGACGTGCGGCGGCTTCGACGAGGGCTACTTCCTCTACTGGGAGGATGCGGACCTGTGCCGGCGGATCCGTCAGCAAGGCGGCCGCATCCGCTTTCGTCCCGATCCCGCGGCGCCGGTCGTGCACGCCGTCGGCCGCAGCAGCGAGGGCGCGAGCGCTGAGGCAATCCACGCCTTCCACGACAGCGCCTATCGGGTACTACGCGACGCACGTGGCGCCAGGACGTTTCAATCCCGCTCGATGGGCCGCCTGGCTGCTGCTGAAGGGCCGAGCCAAAATCCTCAAGGCGTTCCGGTAGGCTGCCAGACCGTCGGCACCGCCACGACCGATCGACGTTGCGGTTCCCATTCGCGTTTGTCTCTCGCATCACGACCAGTATGATACGGTCCGTCGGCAAGGTGCGTCGCGCGCGGCCGGGTTCGTAGCCGGTCCAGGCGGCAAGAGACGATGTGATGGGAGTCATGCAGAGACCACGCGACGTGACCACGATGCCCGCCAGTCGCAGCCATCCTCTCGGGTCCAATCGCCGTGTCGGCTTGCTTGCTCCTGACCGTTCTTGTTTTCGCGCCCGGCGAGATTTACTTCGGGAACGCCATGGACTTCCCGATGCTGTTCGCGGAGATGCTGCCCTTGTTGACGGCGGCCGCGCTGCTCGGGACCGTCCTCCTGAGCGGCATGTTGATTGCGCTGCCTCGCGATCGGCCGCGCGAAATCGGCGTGGCGATGGTCTTCGGGCTGGCCTTCCTTGCCTGGCTTCAGGGCAACGTTCTCCTCTGGCAGTACGGCCTCTTGAATGGATCACCGATTGACTGGGCGTCACACCGGACCCACGGGCTCATCGACGCATCGATCTGGTGTCTCGTCCTCGCAGGCACACTGTTTGGATCCAGGTACGTCAATCGCATCACGTTGTGGGGGAGCGTGGCCCTCATCGTGGTCCAGGCGTCCGGGACCGCGCTAGCGGCATCACGCAGCAATGATCGTTGGATCAATCACTATTCCTTCGACAAGAGCGCACGGTTTTCCTTTTCGCCCGATCGGAACGTCATCATCCTGGTGCTCGACACGTTCCAGTCCGATTTGTTCCAGGAACTTCTCGATGACGATCCGGGAATCGCAGAATGGTTGTCGGGATTCACGTACTTCCGGAACGCCACCGGGCGGATTTCCCGAGCACAGCCCCTTCGATTCCGCTGATCCTCACGGGCCGCTACTACGACAACGCGGTGCCGTTCCAGGATTTCGTCAAGTCAACCTTCAAGAGCGCGTCGCTTCCGCAGACGCTCAAGGACGCGAACTATCACGTCTACTACAACAACCTGTACTACTGGCCCAGCCTGTACGCCGATCCCTCCATCGCGTCGCACGTGCTGGAGAAGACGCCGCGCTGGCACGATGCCCAGTCACGGCGCTGGGCCTCCGGCCTCATGCTCCTCGGGGTCTTTCGGAGCCTTCCACAGGCCGGCAAACGGCTTCTGGAGGGCGTCGTCGCCAGAATCACGCCGAGCCTGGCATGGGACGACGCCTACGGAGAAGAGACGTTGCCCATGGGCCCGCACGCGCGCGGGGATGCGCGGGCCGACGGCGACATCGCCTTCTTCAGAGCGATGACGTCGCTGTCATCGGCCGCGATGAAGACCCCGGCCTTCAAGTACTACCATCTCTGGGGCATTCATTCGCCGCTGCTGCACGACGAGAACCTGCAGCCGGTCACGGTGCCGTACACGCGCGAAAATGCCAAGCACCAGGCGAAGGGAACGTTCCGCCTGCTCCGAGGGCTATGTAGAGACGCTGACGAAGCTCCACATCTACGACCAGTCGCTGCTGCTCATCGTGGCCGACCACGGCACCGAGTTCCAGCCTTTCCGGCCGCGCCTGGTGGAGGTCGACAGCCGATTCAGGACGGGTGGAAGTGGCCGCCCCGTGGCGACGAGGTACTCGTTTGGCCTTCCGCTGGTGCTGGTGAAGCCAATCGCGGCAACGGGTGCACTGAAGGTCTCGGATGCGCCAGTCTCGTTGGGAGACATTCCTCGAACGGTAACGTCCGCACTGGGCATGAAGGGCGCGTCGCCCGGCGAGTCCATGTTCGATCCCGGGCTACCTCCGCATCGGCCCCGCCGCGTGCTGAAGTACAACGCGGAACATCTTCATCTCACGAATCGATACTTCCCGCCGCTGACGGAGTACGTCGTCTCCGGGTTCAGCTGGTTCGACGAGTCCTGGCAGACGACCGGGCGCAAGTTCCTTCCCGGCGAGCCCCGGTAATCCTGCAGCGATAGCGGTGTTCAGCAATCATCGAACCGTGCCTGCCGATCGAAAGCCGATGCCCTTGAACCTGGCCGTGAGCGCCCGGCCGTCGGCGCTGCTTCCGTGATCGCTCGGTACGAATTCGTCCTCGAAGCTGATGACCACCGGCACTTCGGTTCCCGCCGGCCAGTCGACGGGCGCCACCGTCACGGTGTTCCACCCGCGAACCAGGGCGAAGGGTTGGCGGACGTCCGCCGCAGTCAGCGTCCCACGCACCGGCACCGGCACGGGTGCCGGCACGAACAGCGAGAGTTCCAGTCGATCGGCTGAGCCGCGTGGCACGGTCAGGCACGCCCGGGCACGCCGCGTGAGCCAGCCATCAGAGGTACTTACCTGCCAGCACACCGTCGGCAGAGATGGATTCCGCACAGCGCGACCGTGGCGCATCCGTCATCGCTCGATTGAAACGCACGATCATGTCGCGAAGAGAGGTCTGGCGACCGTCCACGTCGTAGAGTCCCGCCACTTCCGTGTGGCTGTTGAAGACCGCCCCTTCGAGACGCACCGTCTTGTCGGCCGCCCGGAATGTCACGGGATAGTCGGCTGCCTGCCGCGGGAGGACGGCGCAGTTCGCGGTCGATGCCTGCGGTGCGCCCAGCTCGATGACCCTGGCGTCCCGCCAATCGTCGAGAGCGTGACCGTCCCGCCCGGCGAACTGGATCCCCAGACACAGATGTCGATCTGTGGCGACTGTCCGGAGGTCATCACGAGAGACTTTCCGACGGTCTGACGGATGGCCGCGCCCGGCGGCAGGACGACCCCGGTGGGCGTGCTCTGCACGGCGCCTTCGGCCTCCCATCCTGACAGGCCCAGCTCGAAACGGGGGTTGTAGAACAGGTTCCGGTAGTAGCCCTTGTAGCTCCAGAGCCCGTAGCCGAGCGTCTCGACCGCCAGGTACGGCGCAGCCCGGTCGAAGAACCCGGCGAGCTCGGTGTCTTTGATGCGCGCATGCCGATCGAACCCGGGTGTGCTGAAGACGACATTGAACTGGTCGATGAACAGGCGGTTCCTCGTATGTTGACCGACTGCCTCAATGACATATCGCATGCTGGCCATCGCCTGGTCGGCGGTGATGCGCTCGCCGACGTTCGACTGCCCCATGTAGGGCGCGTAATACATCGTGGTGACGTCGCTGGTGTCGACATCGTACGTGCCCTCGTGCGGATACCGGTCGACGATGCGGCCGTCAACGAGCACGGGATCGGGATCGACGCGCACCTCGAACGACAGAGGTACACTCAGGGCATCGGCCATCCTCCTGGTCAATGCGGAGATGTTCTCGTCGAGATACGCGAGGAAGACCTGCCATCCCGGCTCGTTGCGGTTCGGGATCGGGACGCGCTGCGAGCCGTCAAGCGGCCGGCGGTACAGGGCCGCCAGGGCCTTCGCGCTGTAGCGCTGACGTGCGAACATCGAGAATCGCTCCCTGACCGCCTCTGGTGTCTTCTCCGGAATCGCCGTGACACCGTAGAAATCCTCCCAGGTGGCAAAGACGAATCGCACGTTGGAGTTCGGCCGCACGACACGGCGATCGATGGTCCGAATCGCGTCGAAGAATGCGGCACGGACCCGATCGTCGAAGAGGAGCGCCGTGATCCGCTCGATGTTCGGCATCTCCTGTCCGGGATTCATCGACCAGATGTACGGCACGCGCAGAATCACCTGCAGATCGTGCGCGCGTGCGGATGCGACGAGCGACTGCAGGCGCGACAGTGCGGCCTCGTTGTAGATGGCCGGAGGGCCCAGTGATGGCTGGATTTCTCCCCACGGCACGAGCAGCACGATCGCGTTGAAGCCGTCGCCCGCGATCTGTGCAAGGTCGTGGTCGACGTTCGCGAGCTGGAATGCGCTCAGGTAGTTGATCGGCCAGGAGTAACGCGACAGCCCGAAGAAGTGCGCCGCCCTGATCTGGCCCGTACCCACCGAGCGCCGAGCGGTCGGGATCGGCTGCGACGGCACGACAATCCTCATGAGGAAGAGCAGCGTCGCGACGAGGCATGCGGCAACAGGCCGGATCGCGTGCTTCATGTGTTCATCTGGTCGCCGTGAACAGTGCCTGCTCGCCCCCCAGATAGCCGAGGCGTCTCGACCACAGGAAGTGGCCACGCACGTCGGCGAATCCGGCGGCCTTCAGCATGTCGATGATGTCCCAGCCGAAGTGCTGGAAGCACAGGATTCCACCTTCAGGATTCAAGGGATCGCCGTGATACTCGGGCTCGAGCAGATGCTGGATCTTCGCCCGAGTCGCTCACCCGCGCCCGTTCGATCGTCGTCTCGCTGTTGCGGACGAATGGCGCGGTAAAGAGGAAGGTGCCGCCGTCGGTCAGGCACCTGTGGACCTCCTTGAAGGCGCGCGGTAATCGGGGACGTGCTCGAGCACGTCGAAGGAGAGGACGTAGTCGAAGGACCGGTCGGAAAACGTCAGGCGGGTGGCGTCCTCGTTCCGGATCCCGCGCCACGACGCTCCAAGCGCCGTCTTGTCGCCCACGTATTCGCTCCCTACCAGATTCGGATAGCGCTGTTTCAGCCAGTCGTAGAGCAACGACTGCTGTTCCATCAGGTAGATTCGGGCGGTCCGAGGCACACGCAGCTTCATCGTCAACACGTGGATCGCCGCACGGGTTCTGGCGTTGAGCCCGCATTCGCACACCAGGTGCTCGCGCCAGTTTGGTACGCGGGTCCCTTGTTCGTCACGAACGGCGAAGTCGAAGCCCACCGTGAATGCCTGCGGCCGCTGGCATCCGATGCAGAAGCCATCGACGCGGAAGGGCGCCTCGGTATCCGGGATGAGCGCCCGTTCGATCGACGCCCGCTCGGCGAACCGATCTCGCGCCTGGGCCCTGTGTGCGCGGTCCGCCGCAGCGCTCGATAGCTCGACGATCTCCAGACCGTCGCGCTGCCGACAGGCGCGACGCCCCGCGACCGGCTCGAGGCCGATTCCCTGGAGAATGTCCGTGAACAGGCGGGTCGCGCCGTCGAACGAGTACGTCTCGCGCACGAATGTGAGTCCGCTGGCCGACAGCGATTGCCACAACGCCTCGTCCTGGTAGAGTCGGACGACCGCAGCCGCGAACTCTTCGAGGCGACTCCGCGATGAGCACGTTTCGTTCGTGCTCCAGTCCCATGCCTTCGGCCCCGAGAGGCGTCACCACGCACGGCACGCCATGACTGAGGCTCGTGGCGATCTTCCCCTTGATGCCCGCCCCGTACCGCAGCGGCGCCACCGTCAGACGCAGGCCGTCGAGGTGTCTGGAGAGGTCGGGGACGAAGCCCGGCACGTCGATGCTGTCACTCTGCAGCTTCCGCAGCGCCGCGGTGGGATTGCTGCCGATGATCTGGAATCGCACACCGGAAATCTGCTGGCGCACGAGGGGAAAGATGTCGGTCGCGAAATAGTGCGCCGCGTCCACGTTCGGCGGATGCTGGTACCCCCCGATGAAGGCAATGTCGCGCCGGGGTCCGAACGGGACTTCGGTCCCTGGCGCGTCGAGGGCCCAGGTGAACACCTTCACCCGTGCGTCCGGTTTCTCGCGCGCGAGGAGTTCCTGCTCGACGGGGCTGTGCACAACGGTGCAGTCGACGCGGCTGATGATGTCGAGCTCGGCACGCCTGGTCTTCTCCGCACGTTGCCGCATGCCTGCGTCGCCGCGCAGATCGGCCTCGCGTCCCTCGCGCAGGAAGTGCAGATCCACCGGATCGAGGATCACCTTCGCCCGTGGGGCCAGGCGCCGGATGGCGTCGAGGTTCCGGGAGGCCGCGGTGAACCTGAAGATCACGACAAGGTCGAACGCGTCACCGTGCTCCTCGAGGTATTGCTGGACGGAGGTCACGAACGGCGCATACAGGCACTCGATCCCAAGGCGTTGAAGGTCGGTCGTGTAGCGCTCGAGAAACAGGTAGTTGTCCTCGGGCACGAACGTGATCTTGCAGCCGAGCGACTGGAGCACCCGCATGATCGCGAACACCACGAAGGACCCCGCGTCCTTGTCAGGCTCGGGCGTGCAGTGGTCGAGCACGAGCACGCGAAGCCCGACGCCGCGCTCGCGTGCCCGGAAGATGGACTGTCCCGGCTCGAACTGCGCACTCAGCCGCTGCCGCCACCGGGTGGCCAGTTTTTTCAGGTTCTCAATCTGCCGGGCCTTCACTCCCTTCGTGAGGTCGGTGCCCGACGTCGCGCCCTCGTCGTGCACGATCTGCGACAACGGCTGGAAGACGACCGATCGACCCGCCTCTCGGACCGCGAGGGCGAGGTCCACGTCCTCGTAGTAGGCGGGGAGGTAGTGCTCGTCGAACCCGCCGACTTCCCAGAAAAGGTCCCTGGGAACCATGAGCGCCGCGCCAGAGACGTAGTCGACCTCGCGGCGATACGAGTATTCGGGCTTGGCCGGGTCGTCGAACTTGCCGTAGTTCCAGGCCGACCCATCCCGCCAGACCACGCCGCCAGCTTCCTGGAGGGTGCCATCGGGGTAGAGCAGTTTGGCCCCGACGATTCCCGCCTGAGGGACCGTGTCGAAGGTCGCCGCCAGCTCGTCGCACCACCCGGGCAGAACCTCCGTGTCGTTGTTGAGGAACAGCAGGAAGCGCCCCCGGGCTTCCCGGGCGCCGCGATTCGAGCTCCTGATGAACCCCTCGTTCCGATCGTTCCGAACGATCAGCAGTCCCTCGACTTGCCCGAGCGCGTCGGCCGCCTGTTCCGGCGACGCGTCGTCGACGACGATGACCTCGATGGGTGTCCTCGGGGCGTGCCGGGCAATCGATGCCAGGCAGCGTCGCGTGCATTCCGTCTGCCCGTACACCGGAATGATCACCGACACGATCGGATCGTCCGCGCACGGCAGCCGGATCTGGCCGGGCGTGGCCGCCTGCGAGCGCAATGGCTCCAGTAGACGCGCGCCCGAATGTCCCAGCGCCCGGCGTTCCGTGCCTTCCCAGTGCTGGTAGCTGGCCGTGCCGCGCATCAGCCAGCCCGTCCGGCGGAAGACGGCGCTCTTGATGCGCCAGCGGTGTTGGCTGGCGACAGGCAACCCCCGATAGGCCGACCGGAGCACGCGCTCGACGCGCGTCGCCGCCAGATGCTTCATCCGCCCTGCCATCCGTCGTGCGTCACGCAACGGCGCCGTCAATTTCCACGAATGTGACCCGTAGAGGATCTCGATCAGCGCCTGTTGCCCGGCGATTTGGGCGTCCCTTGCGGCAATTCGGGCGTCTTGTGCGGCGAGTTGCGTGCCAAGACTTTCCCGAACCGCGAGCATCTCCTCGCTCATCCCCTGAACCGTGGCCTCGTATGCCCGAATCGATTTCGCCAGCGTCGCGTAGAAATCGTCGTCTGGCTCCAGGCTGACCGAATCGAGGCGGACGTCCGGAAGATCGCCGTTGGCGCAGAGTGCGAGACAGTATTCAGGCGACGGAAGCACTCCCACCGCATCCCGCAGTTCGTCGCCCGCGATGGTCATCGCGGCAAAGCTGGTGCCGGCCGACGCCGGTGCGCCAAGGGGATACGAGAAGCACCCGACCGCGACTCGCTGGCCCCACAGCCGCACCGCGCTGAAATGCGCCCGCAGCAGCGCCTCGAATTCGGCGAGCGTCAGCTCACGCTGATGGAAGGGGTTTGGCGTCTTTCTCTCGGCGTACGTGTGCTTTTCCGGCGAGGAGACGATCGCGAGGCCGCCGGGCGCGAGAACCCGCCGGAACTCGCGCATCATGCCGTCGTGATCCAGCAGGTGCTCGATGGTCTCGAACGAGACGATGACGTCGATCGAGCCGGCCGCCAGCGGAATGGCCTCGCACGCGCCGACAACGAACTGCAAGTTCGCCGCCCGGTACTTCGCGCGGGCATGCGCAATCACATCGGGTGCCACATCGACGCCGATCACGCGCGATGCCGAGCCACCCAGCAGCGCGGCGCCGTATCCCTCGCCCGTGGCGATGTCGAGTACACGCTTCCCGCGGACGAGGCCGCGGCAGAGCGCGTAGCGCTGCAGGTGCTCCAGCTTCATCCGGCCGGCGGTGCCGGGCACGAACCGTTCGCCAGTGAACTCCATCGCTGTTGAGTCGCTTACACCCGCCTGCCAATCACGGCTATGCCGGCGGGAAATCGGTAGTCGACAAGCTCACACGAGTCGAAGCCGGCCCGCAGCACATCGGTCCAGACATCGCTGCCGTATTCAGTGTGGACCAGAAAGTCGGCGTCACGGCAATCCGGGTTCCCGTGGTAGCTCGCGGGCAGCCCGCGGCGGCTGCGTGTCTGCCTGGCGATACGCACCGGAACCGTGAAGACGCAGGCGCCGCGCGGGGCAAGGACGCGCGCGCATTCGGCAAGGGCTTCCATCGGTTCGCGGACGTGCTCGAGCGTATCGGAGTGCACGACCAGGTCGAACGCTCGATCGTGAAAGGGCAGCCTGGCCATGTCGACCTCGGGATATCGCACCAGCTGGTGGCCCGCGAGACGCGCGAGCCATGGGCTCAGCGTCCCGGCTTCGTTGACCTCGAGAATCCGCCGATCAGCGCCGGCTGTCTCCGCCACGTACGATTCGAGCGTCCCCGGCCAGCCCACAACCAGCAGCAACCCACGCGCCAGTGCCTGCGACCGCACGTTCCCGCCGCACCGCTCGCAGCGCGTGCCTTGCTGGACGTTGATGTACTCCACTTCGTCCGGCTGCAGCTCCCAGGCGCGGATGAGCTCGGGCCAGAGAACGTCCGAATGGACGAACCCGCCGTGGCCGCAGATCTGACATGCGGACCGCGGCAGCATCATGGTGCAGTGGCGACGGAGACGTCCAGCATCGGGATGGCCATCAACGCGTTCACCACGCCGGTCGCAACGGATCGGATCACGAGCGCCTCGTGGATCCAGTGATGCTGGACGTGGCTGGCCTGCGTGCCATCGGCGATGGCCACGCCGACGGCGTATTCACCGGGCGCCAGTTTGGGCATGACGAACGTGAACCGCGCTTCCAGCATCTGCCCCGCCGTGAGCGGGAACGGTCGACCGGCGTACCGGGCAAACGTATTCTCCGAGAAAAGCACCTGGCCGAGCCGATCCTTCACGATGAACCCGACAATCGGGCTCGACAGGCTCTCGACTGCCTCCGCGCGGATGCGGAGCGTCACCGTTTCTCCGCCCGAGATCGACTGCAGCGAACTGCCTGCGCCGTCCACCAGATCCACGCTCGTGATCCGCGCCCCCGCCTTGCCGAACGCGCGCTGCTGTGGCTCTCCCGCCTCGTCGCTCTCGAGGCGCCGGCGTGGCGCGACGCCGTAGGCATCCTCAGCCAGGTGCTGCAGGTACGCCTCCGCGACGTCTTTTGGCGAGCCGTCGAGCATCACTTCGCCCTTGTGCAGCCAGATCGCGCGGTGACACAGGTTCACGATCGGCGCCGGTGTCGTGGCTGACGAAGAGGATGGTGCCCGCTCTCATGAAGTCGCGAAGGAACCGCATGCACTTCTGGACGAAGAACGCATCGCCCACGGCGAGCGCCTCGTCGATGACCAGGACGTCCGCATCGACGTGCGCGATGACTGCGAACGCCAGACGCACGACCATGCCGGTCGAATAGGTCTTCAGCGGCTGATCGAGAAAATCGCCGATGTCGGCGAACTCGACGATCCGCGCGTAGCGGGCGTCCACTTCGGCGGTCGTCAGGCCCATGATCGCGCCGTTGAGATAGACGTTCTCCCGGCCGGTGAACTCGGGGTTGAAGCCCGCGCCCAGTTCGAGAAGCGCCGCGATCCGGCCCTTCGCGACGACCTGGCCCGCCGACGGCGTCAGCGTGCCGCACACCAGTTGCAGGAGCGTCGACTTGCCGGAGCCGTTCCGGCCGATGATGCCGACGACTTCGCCGCGCCGGACGTCGAAGCTGACGTGAGTGAGCGCGTGGAATTCGCGGTAGAAGCGCCGCCGGCCCCGCCAGAGCGACTGCCACAGGCGATGCCGGGGAAGGTCGTAGATCTGGTAGACCTTCGAGAGATCCGTCGACCGCGATGGCGAGGTCTCCGGCTGGGCCTGCCCCGGGACGCCGCCGGCAGCCGCGGCCGACGCTAGATGACATCGGCGAATCCCCGCCGCGTCTTCTGGAACCACCACAGGCCGAGCGCGGCAAGCGCCAGGTTCTGGGCAGTCACCACCGCGAGCCAGTAAAAGTCGGGCAGCGAGCGGAAGGTCAAGCACCGCCCGCGCCTGCTCCACGACGAACGTCAGCGGATTGAGCCGGATCAGGAAGCGGAACTGGGCCGGCACCGCCGTGCTCGGGAAGAAGATCGGCGAGAGGAACAGCAGGACGGTCGTGAGGATGACGACCGTGTGACCCGTATCCCGCAGGTACACGCCCACGGACGACAGGAACCACGAACACCCCATCGTCAGCAGCACGAGCGGGACGAAAACCAGCGGAAGAAAGATCGCTGTCGGCGACAGGCCGATGCCGCTCACGGTCGCAAAGGCGAACCAGATGGCCAGGCTGACGCCGCTGTGGAACAGCGCGCTCAGCATCACCGTCCACGGCAGAATCTCGAGCGGGAACACGACGCGCTTCACGAAGCTCGCGTGCTGGAGCACCAGCCCGGGCGCACGATTCACGCACTCGGCAAACAGCCCGTGCACGATCAGCCCGACGAACAGGATGAGCGCGAAATCCAGCCGGCTTTCCACGGTGCCGCCGCCCCAGCGCGCCTTGAACACCACGCCGAAGAGGAACGTGTAAACGAGAAGCATCAGCAGCGGAGTGAGGAACGACCACGCCAGCCCCAGCAGCGAGCCGCGGTAGCGGCCCATCACGTCCCGCCTGGCCATCTGGAGGATCAGCTGCCGATGGCGCCAGTAACTGGCGAAGACTGCAGTGACGCTGCGGGCGACCGCCGCCCAGACGTGCTTCCGAGGCTGAGACAACGAGCTCTCTGGCACGAAATGAAGGGCCTCAATCGGGGTTGTCGCCGAACGATGGCGACCACGCTAGAGGAAGCCCAGAGTATAGCAAGCCGGCACGTCCATCCGCGTAGAGAAGCGGAACGAAGCGCCAGCCGCTCATTAGCTCTGCCGCGCTGGCAGCGCTACAATCCAGCACCTTCTGGCATGTTGAGCGCGTCTTTGGCGCCGTTTGTTGTCGCCGTGCTCGCCAGCGCCATCGGGACACTCGTGGTACGGAACATCGCCTGGCACCGCGGCGTCGTCTCGTCGCCTCGGGCCGACCGCTGGCACCCAAGGCCGACGCCGCTGCTTGGCGGCGTCGCGCTGTGGCTCGCAACGCTCGGAACCACCCTTGAACGCGCGACATACTTCGGGAGGCGCTTCGGTCTGGATGAAGAGTCGTCCTTGTTCACACAGCAGCTCTCCACCACGCTACTGGCGTTGCCGACCCGGGAGCCGTAGGCGTGCGTGTCGCTGTGATCATCGTCAATTGGAATGCCGGCGCGTATTTGGCGGACGCGCTCACTGCGGTGGGGAGGCAGCGTCGTCCGGCCGACCGCATCGTTGTTGTCGACAACGCGAGCACCGACGGCTCTCGTGACCTCGCCACGCAGTTCCCTGAAGTGGAGCTCATCGCTCTCGATCGCAACGCGGGGTTTGCCGAGGCGAATAACATCGGCGCCGCATCGGTTGCCGACTGTGACTGGCTGGCGTTTCTCAATCCCGATGCGTTCCCCGAACCCGGGTGGCTCGAGCGGTTGCTGGAATCGGTGGACCGATACCCTGGCGTCGGAATGTTTGCCAGCGAGTTGCGCGTAGCCTCCGACCCGTCGCGACTCGACGGCGCAGGCGACGCGTATCACGTGAGTGGCCTCCCCTGGCGGATCGCTCACGGAGAGCGCGCTCCTGCCGACGACGTAGAGCCGCGTGAGGTGTTCGCACCGTGCGCCGCCGCAGCGCTCGTGCGCCGCGACGCCTTTGACGATGTCCGTGGGTTCGACCAGTCGTTCTTCTGTTACGCGGAAGACATCGACCTCGCGTTCCGTCTGCGTCTTCGGGGACACCGTTGCCTGTATGTCCCCGGCGCAGTGGTCCGCCACGTCGGCTCCGGCACGACCGGGCCGAAAAGCGCCTTTGTCATCTATCACGGCCATCGAAACCTGGTCTGGGCGTGGGTCAAGAACATGCCGGGGTGGTGGGTATGGCTGTACGCGCCGCAGCATCTGCTGCTGACCATGGCCTCGCTCGTCCGCTTCAGCGCGATCGGTCACACTCGCACGATTCTCCGGGCGAAGATCGATGCGCTCGTCGGGCTCGGCCGTATGCTGTCGGAGCGGCGGCGGGTGCAGCGCACGCGAACCGTGCGCAGTCGCCAGGTCGTAGCTGCGATGACGCGCGGCTGGCTGACTCCATATCGCGCGCATGTCTGGCGACAGCGATTACGGAGGACATATCGCTGACCTGCCACTGGCCAGGCGACGCCACACTTCGAAGTGCCAGCCAGAATCGAACAAATATGCGGAGGGATGCGGCGAACGTTACAGGACCTTCAGAAGAGTTTGCACTACAATTCATGGTTTGCGCGGGGGTGAGCGATGAGCGGGTCGACCACGTTGTACGACGACCACGACGCGATCCGGACCAGGTAATGAGAACGCGCCGATGATACAGAACGTGCCCCTCGAACGCCTGCGGCTCGGCTGGCTGGCGGCGATGCTCGACGTCCTGACGGCACTCGCCTGCTATGTCGCCGCATACCGCCTCCGGTTCGCCGCCGCCGACGCCCGCCACTTCGTGTCGATCGCGCTCGTGGCCTTCCCACTCATCGCCGGAGTTCACGTCAGCGCGCTCGCGATCACAGGACTCTATACGGTCCGCGGGCAGGTCGTGTGGCCACTGCGCCTGGTTGTCGGTACCGCCATTGGCGTGCCCCTTGGACTCATCGCGGCTGTCTGGCTCGTCGGAGCCGAGGGCCTGTCTCGCCTGGCCATTGCCGGGTACGGGTTCATGTTTGGCGTGGCAGCCCTGGCCTGGCGCGCAGCCGCGGGCCTGGGCGTGCGATGGGCCTCTCTGAGGCGGGCGCCCCCGACGCACAGCGACCTCGAGATGCAGGGCGCCGCCTATCGATCCATGACTGGCGGCCTGCTGCTGGCCTTTCAATATCGTGACCTTCTCCGAAATCTCGTCATCAAGGACCTGAAGCTCAAGTATCGCGGCTCTGTCCTGGGCTTTGTCTGGTCACTGTTGAATCCGCTCGTGATGATCGTTGTCTACACGTTTGCCTTCACCCACATCATGGGCATCCGCACGGAGCGATATTCGTTCTTCGTGCTCATTGGCGTGCTCACGTGGGGCTTCTTCGCCAATGCGATCATGGGGTCAACCGACGCCATAACGGGCGGCGGAGGATTGCTGAGAAGCGTGTTGTTCCCCCGCATCATCCTGCCCGTGTCGGGTGTGTTGTTCTTTCTCGTGCAGTACCTTCTGACGGTCGCGGTGTTCCTGCCGCTGATGCTCGCGTACCATCGAATTCCCCTTGGCCCGCAGATGCTGCTCTTTCCCGTGATCCTGTTCCTCCAGGTGCTCATGATCAGCGGACTGGCCCTCGCACTGTCGGCCGTGACCGCGTTCTTTCGCGATCTGAAGCACCTCGTGGAGGTCGGCCTCGGCGTCGTGTTCTGGGTCACGCCCATCGTGTACGAGTCCACACGGGTCCCGGAGCCATATCGTCCGATGCTGCTGCTCAGCCCGATGGCGCCGTTCATCCTGGCGTATCAGGACCTGTTCTATTACCTCCGGTGGCCCGATGCGTCGGTCTGGCTCGTGGCGATCGCCTACGGAGTCACTGCCTTCATGTGCGGCATCAGCGTCTTCGTCGCCTACGAGGATCGGTTCTCCGAGGTCGTGTGAGCGTGATGGCCAACGTCGTCGTCGCACAGAAGCTGGCCAAGCGATTCTACCTGCGCAGGAATCCGATCAACTCGGTCAAGGAGTTGTTTCTCGGCGTCTTTCATGAGCGGCATCGCATGGAACTTCAGGAGTTCTGGGCCCTGCGCGACGTCTCGCTGTCCGTGGCCGCCGGCGAGTCGCTGGGACTCGTCGGACGGAACGGCTCCGGCAAGAGCACGCTCCTGAAGCTGATCGCCGGCATCCACCGGCCGACCGAGGGGCAGGTCCTCGTGCGTCGGGGCGGCCGGATCGGCAGCGATGATCGAGCTCGGCGTCGGCTTCCATCCCGAGCTGACCGGCCGCGACAATGTCTATCTCAACACCTCGATCTACGGGCTCCGGCGCGCAGAGGTCGATCGTCTCTATGACGCGATCGTGGACTACGCCGAGATCGGCTCGTTCATCGACGAGCCGATCAAGAACTACTCGTCCGGGATGGCGATGCGACTGGGGTTTGCCATCGTCGCGCACCTGGATCCGGACATCCTCCTGCTCGACGAGATCTTCGCTGTGGGCGATGCTGACTTCCAGGAGAAGTGCAAGAAGACCATGAGGGAGTTCGTCGAGCGCGGCAAGACAATCCTGTTCGTGTCGCACTCACCCGACGCGGTTCGCCAGATGTGCAGCCGCGTGTGTGTCCTGAGCCATGGTCACGTAGTCTTCGATGGCGAGGTCACACAAGGCCTGGCGGTGTACGACGCACTGGTCGCTGCCGAGCACGCGACCGGACCATCGCGCTAGACCAGCGCCAGTGCTCGCCCGTATCAGTCACGTGGCATTCCGGACGTGCGTCGCAAGAGCCACCAATCGACTGTGTTGGCGAGGCCGGACTCTAAATCGTATACGGGACGAAAGCCCAGCTGGCCGTGGAGAATGT
>CAWBBN010000009.1:0-117829 GCA_963787035.1 Vicinamibacteria bacterium | reverse complement strand
CATCGGCTGCGACATGCGCATGTTCCACATGCGTCCCATCGCGCCCGTCGGCGGACGAAGTCGAAAGAACAGGTGGAAGGAAACCGGGCCGGACGAGTACGTCGGATCGCAGCGCGGAGGGCGCGCGCGTAGAACGTCACGTCCGCCGCCAATGGCGCCGTCGAATCCCCGGACGCGCAGGACGCTGCGCGCGGCGCCGAGCGTCAGTGCCGCGAGCGGATCCTGGGCGGCGTCATCGTCCCGGGACCTCGCCGGTGAGCAGCAGCGACGTCTCGACCTGCAGCAACTCGAACCGGCCGTAGAACGCGGTTCGGCCCTTCGCCGCGCGCCCTCGACGAAGCACGCCGTGCCGCGAGCCGTGGTCGGTGTCGTTCGCGTCCGTACGCCGACGGTGACCGACGCGACGTCGTCCGCCTGCCGCCGGTCCACTGACGCCGACGCCGTCGAGCGCACGATGTCGCCCGGCTCGAGCACTTCCGGATCCTTCAGGCGGCCGGACGAGACCTGGAGCTCCCACGCGGGGTCGGCCGGAACCAGAGACGGCCCGAGAACGAGTCGAGCGCGCCGAAGTCGAAGTCCCAGCGGTTTTCGTCCGGCTCGCGGCCGTTGAAGACCGACCCTTCGACGACCAACGGGCCGTGGTCGACGGCAGCCGTCACGACGCCGAACGCGATGTGGCGTCGAGTCGAACATGTGATGGCGCGAGCGGCGCCGTCGGGTTGTCGCAGGCCGACGCGCGGTGCATGAAGGCGACCGGGCCGAGCGCGGGCTCGCCGACCGGCCCGCCCGCAATCGTGAACCCGGTCGGCGGCCGAGCGGCATCCGCCAGACGCCGCGAGCTGCATGAAGAAGTCGTGCGGATGCTGGCGATCGATGAGCGGCGCGCCGTCGAGCGTTTCGCCCGACCTGGAAGATCTCGCGATAGCCGTCGCTGCCGACCGTCGCCGCATCGAGGCTCAGCATCCCGGTGAACGTGAGGTGTCCGCGCGACGTGTCGCGCGTCGCCATGCCCATCCACCAGTTGGGCGCCACGAACTCGTCGCCGCCGCGAGGTCCGCCCTGATGGTTCCACTCCGGCGAACACGACGCCGTCCTGCATCAGGTGCCAGCCGGATGTGGAGTCCGGCATCGGCATCGACCCGTGATCGTGCGGCGTCTGCGCCGATGTCACGCCCCCGCGCGAGACGAGCGCGAGGAGGACGAGCGCCGGCACCAACCGGCGGAGTGAACGATTCATGCGGTCACTTGACTGTACTGCGTCGTGTTCCGATCGAACTTCATCTTGCAGACCGACGAGCAGAAATAATAGGTCTTGCCCTGATACTCCGACTTGCCCGCGGCCTTCGCTTCATCGACTTTCATGTGACAGACGGGATCGATGGCCATGGGACCTCCAGTTACAGCGTAAGCCGCCTGAGGCGCAGCGCGTTGGCGATGACCGACACCGAGCTGAAGCGTCATCGCGGCGCTGGCCCAGATCGGGCTGATGAGCGTGCCGGTGAACGGATAGAGCACGCCGGCGGCGACCGGCACGCCCACGGCGTTGTAGACGAACGCCAGGAACAGGTTCTGGCGGATGTTCCGCATCGTCGCCCGGCTCAGCCGGCGCGCGCGCACGATGCCGCGCAGGTCGCCCTGACAGCAGCGTGATGCCGGCGCTCTCGATGGCGACGTCGGTGCCGGTGCCCATGGCGATGCCGACGTCGGCCTCGGCCAGCGCCGGCGCGTCGTTGACGCCGTCGCCCGCCATCGCGACCACGATGCCCCTCGCGTCTGCAGCGCGCTCGACGACCGCGCGCTTGTCCTGCGGCAGCACTTCCGCGCGCACGTCGTCGAGGCCAAGCTCGCGCGCGACGACCGTCGGCGGTGCGCGCGTTGTCGCCGGTGAGCATGACGATGCGCAGGCCCTCGGCCTGCAGCGCGCGGATGGCCTCGAGCGTCGTCGGCTTGATCGGATCGGCGACGCCGACGAGCGCCGGCGAGCCGGCCGTCCACGGCGAGCAACATGACCGTCTGGCCGTCGGCGCGCAGCGTCTCGGCCGCGCGGCGCCGCGCCGGACGGCGACGTCGCGCGCCGGCATCATGACGCAGCGTTGCCGAGCCGAACGCGACCGCGTGCCCTCGACGCGCCCGCGGACGCCTTGTCCCGGTTCGGCGACGAAATCCGTCGGCGGCAGGAATCGCGATGCCGCGCTCGCGCGCGGCCGACAGGATCGCCGCGCCAGCGGATGCTCGCTCGCCTGCTCGAGCGCGGCGGCCAGCCGCAGCACGTCGTCCTCCGACGACGCCGCCGCACGGTCACGATCGACGCGAGCGTCGGCCGGCCTTCGGTCAGCGTGCCGGTCTTGTCGACGACGAGCGTGTCGACCGCCTCGAGCCGCTCGAGCGCTTCGGCGTTCTTGAACGAGCACGCCGGCCGTCGGCGCCGCGGCCGGTGCCGACCATGATCGCCATCGGCGTGGCCAGCCCGAGCGCGCACGGGCAGGCGATGATCAGCACGGCCACGGCGCTGACGAGCGCGTGGGCCAGTCGCGGCTGCGGGCCCGAGCGCGGCCCACGCCGACGAACGCCACGACCGCGATCGAGCACGACGGCCGGAACGAACCACGCGGCCACGCGTCCGCGAGTGCGCTGAATCGGCGCGCGGCTCCGCTGCGCCTCGCCGACCATCCGGACGATCTGCGCGAGCAGCGTGTCGGCGCCCACGCGTTCGGCGCGCATCAGGAAGCGATGCCGCCGGTGTTCATCGTGCCGCCGGTCACGCGCGCCTCCGGCTGCTTCTCGACCGGCATCGGCTCGCCGGTGACCATCGACTCGTCCACGTGCGCCTGTCCTTCGACGACGACGCCATCGACCGGCACCTTTTCGCCGGGCCGGACGCGACACACGTCGCCGGCCTGCACCTCGGCGAGCGGCACGTCCACCTCGCCGCCGTCGCGCACGACGCGTGCCGTCGGCGGCGCAGGCCGAGCAGCTGCCGAATCGCGCGTGCCCGTCCGGCCGCGCGCGCGCAGCTCCAGCACCTGGCCGAGCAGCACCAGCACGGTGATCACCGCCGCGGTGTCGAAGTACGTCGCGACCGTCGCCGTGCATCGCGGAAGCCCGACGGGGAAGAGCCCCGGCGCGACCGTCGCGACGACGCTGTAGCCGTACGCCGCGCCGACGCCGAGCGCGATCAGCGTGAACATGTTCGGGCTGCGATTGACGATCGAGGCCCACGCGCGCTCGAAGAACGGCCAGCCGCACCAGAGCACGACCGGCGTCGAGGCGACCAGGCCGATCCAGTTCGCCGCGCGCGCTCCGACGAGTCCGCCGCCGCCGAGCATGTCGCCCATCGTCAGCGCGAAGACCGGGACCGTGAGCAGCGCGCCAATCCAGAGACGACGCGTCATGTCCGTCAGCTCGGGATTCGGGAGCTCGGCCGACGCGTCCGTGACGGTGGAGTAGTCAGGCTGGAGGGCCATGCCGCACTTCGGGCAGACGCCCGGCCCCACCTGACGGATCTCGGGATCCATCGGGCAGAAGTAGATCGTGCCGGCCGGCGCCGGAGGCTCCGCGAGGGCGTCCGCGGGCTGTGCGAGAAACGCCGACGGGTTCTCCTTGAACTGCTCGGCGCACCACTCGCTGCAGAAGTAGTAGTCGACGCCCTCATGGCGCACGTGCGCCGCCGCCGTCTCCGGCTCCACGGTCATCTGGCAGACCGGATCGATGTGGGTCGTCGTGCCCTCGGTCATGGTCACGTGCGCTTTCCTGACGCGCCGGATTCGAGCGCCTCGAGAATCGGGCAGTCGGGCGTCGCGCCGCCGCGGCAGGTGTGGACGAGATGCTTCAACGCGTCGCGCATGGCGGAAAGCTCCGCCAGCTTCTGCTCGATCTGCTTCAGTCGCCGGCCGGCCACTGCCTGCGCCTTCGCGCGGTCCTTCGACCGCCGCAGGCGCAGCAGCTCGGCGACCTCGTCGAGCGAGAACCCGAGGTCCTGCGCCCGCTTGATGAACCGAACGACGCGGACCGCTTCATCCGGCAGCTCACGGTAGCCGCTGGGCCGGCGAGCGGACGGCGGCAGCAGGCCGCGCCGCTCGTAGTAGCGAATCGTCTGGACGTTCACGCCAGCCTGCGCGGCAGCTTCGGAGATGAGCATGTGGGGAGAGGTCACGAATAGGGAATAGGGAATAGGGAATAGGCAGAATCGATGCGGGTGTCCATAGGGCGCCGCTGCATCGCGCCCTTTCGTCCCTATTCGCCTATTCCCTATTCCCTATTCCCATCAGCCTAACCCTATACCTGAGTATAGAGTCAATCCAGCCGCCGGGCGCGGCTTATCAGCGGGGCAGGAACTCGTCGACGATCTGGCTGAACGCGAGGGGATCTTCGAGAAAGGGAAGGTGCGCGCAGTCGGGGACGATCACGGCGTCACGAGCCCCCGGCAGCAGCGCGGCCAGCGCGCGCACGTCCTGTGGCGGCGCGTAGCGGTCTTCGGCGCCGGTGACCGCCAGGCACTGCACGCCGTCCAGGGGCGGCAGCGGGCGCGCTTTCCACGTGATGAGCGCGCGTGCGGTGGCGAGATATCCGTCCTGCGGCTGGCCCTCGAAGATCGCCGAGACGCGGGCGAGCACGTCCGGGCGCTCCGCGCGAGTGCGCGCCGAGACGTTGGCGGCGGCAACGGTGTCGCCGAGGCCAGCCATCCCACGTTCCTCGATCGCCGCGATCCGCGCGGCGATGCGTTCGCAGGCGTCCGCGCGCGGCTGCAGCAGGCCTCCTGACGGCGAGGAAGCCGGCGGCTATGCCCGGCGACTGGCGAATCGCCTCGAGCCCGATGATGGTGCCCATCGAGTGGCCGAGGATGTAGCGCGGCGGATTGAGATCCTGCGCGACCTCGACGGCGACGGCCGCCAGCGCGTCGAAGGTGACGCTCGGCGGCACGGCGCTGCGGCCGGATCCCGGGAAGTCGAACGCGACGACACGGCACCGGCCGGACAGCGCAGGCCCAAGCTCACCGAAGAAGCCCGCACTGCCGCCGAGGCCGTGCAGGCAGAGGAGTGTGGGGCCGGTCGTGCCCCAGCGCTCGACGGCTATTCGCTCAGGCACGCGAACACGAGCCGGTAGAACTCCGGGTGCGACTGCCAGGTCTGGCCGGTGACGATCCGTCCGTCACGCACGGCCTGATCGCTGGCCACGTAGGTCGCGCCGGCCGCTTCGATCTCCCACCGGCAGTTCTCGTAGGCGGTGACCCGGCGTCCCGACACGAGGCCCGCCGCCGCGAGAATCTGGACGCCGTGGCAAATCGCGAACACCCACTTGCCTTGCGCGTCGAAGGCGCGCACCAGGCCCGTCACGCGCGGATCGTGGCGCAGGTACTCGGGCGCGCGCCCGCCGAGCACGAGGACGGCATCGAAGTCGTCCACGCGCACCGCGTCGAACGTGACATCGGACTCGGCGCCGTATCCCGGACGCTCGACATACGTGTCCCAGCCGGGCTCGAAGTCATGGATGACCAGATGCAGCCGGCGCTTGCTGGGGGCCGCGATGACCGGCCGCAGGCCGGCCTCGAGGAGGCGATGCCGCGCGTAGAGACACTCGTAGCTCTCGCCGGCGTCGCCGGTGACGATGAGGATGGACGTAGACACGCCGGCATTCTTCACCGGACCAGCTGGTCGAGACAAGCGCGCGTTCTTCGGTCAGGGCCGGGTGGTGCCACGGCCGGGTTTGTGTCGGCCGCCGGAATTCCCGACAATTGAGGCACGCGCCGCTCCCCGCGCCGACGCGCGGAGGAGACCGGCATGACGCCAGAGCTCGCCTCGAAACTCGACGCGCTGTTTCGCAGCTACGTTGTGCCGCTCGCGTGGCACCTTCTCGGCGCCTTTGCCGTGTGGATCGTCGGCGGCTGGGTCATCAGTCTCATCCGCGCGGGATTCAACCGTGCGCTCCGCATCAGGCGCGTCGACGCCACCCTCTGCAGCTATCTCGACGCCAGCGCGAATATCGGGCTGCGCGTGCTCCTCCTCATCGCGGTGCTGGGAATCCTGGGCATCCAGACGACGTCCTTTGCGGCGCTGATTGCGGCGGCCGGCATCGCGGTGGGCGCGGCCTGGGCCGGGTTGCTCTCGAACTTCGCCGCCGGGTTGTTCCTGCTGACCTTCCGGCCCTTCAAGGTCGGCGACGTCATCGCCGCCGGCGGCACGTCGGGCACCGTGCGCGAGATTGGCCTCTTCGTCACGTCGATCGACACGGCGGACCGCGTGCTGACCTTCGTGGGGAACAACAAGCTGTTCGCTGACAACGTGCAGAACTTCAGCGCGAACCCGTTGCGGCGCGTCGATCTGACGGCGCAGCTGCCGCAGGGCGCCGACGTCAGCGGCGCGCTCGATCGCCTGAGAGAGATGGTGCTGCGCATCCCGAACGTGCTGAACGAGCCGGAACCGAGCGTGGAGATCCTGACGTTCAGCGCCGCCGGCTCGACGCTCACCATCCGACCCTACTGCCGCAACGAGCACTACTGGCAGGTGTACTTCGACACCAATCGTCTGATCAGCCAGCTGTTCGGGGCGCCCGCGGCGATTCACGCGACGTAGGCGTCACGCTGCGATCCGGAAGTGCAAGGAACCACAGATTACACAGATGACACAGATTTCTTGACCGTCAACGTCGCGCCGAATCACCGCGGCCCGACCGGCCGAAGCCGCCGCGGAGGCGCACGTCTCCAACGCTCTCTCCGCTGGCCCGTGCCGTCTTCACGCGGCCGCTTCGGCGCTCGGTCGGTAGCGTGACGCGCATTTCATCTGTGGAATCTGTGGAATCTGTGGTTACAAAAGGGGCCCGATGGCGGCGTGACAGCGGGCGCTGCAGGGCCTCGGTGGGCTGGTCTATACTCCGGCCACTCCAATGCCCCGACGGCCAGGTGATGCCGGACGCCGTGAGTTCCTGAAACGATCGATGCTGGCCGCGGCGGCGCTGCCCGGCGTGGCGGCGCCGATTTCTGGCGAGCAGGCGGCGGCAGTCAGCCGGCGTCAGCTCAGGCGACGCATCCGCCCGGCGAGGCCGCGCCCGCCGGCGAGGCGTCGGCCGCGCGCGTCACCTATCCGCGCGTGTTCACGGGCGCGCACCTCGCGCAGATTGCATTTCCCCTCGGCGGGATCGGCACCGGCTGCATCGGCCTCGGCGGACGCGGCCAGCTGCGCGACTGGGAGATCTTCAATCGGCCCGACAAGGGCAACGCTCCGAATTACGCGTTCCCCGCGATTCGCGTCGAACGCCCTGGCCGCGCCGCGTTCTCGAGCGTCCTCGAGTCGCGCCTCGCGCCGCCGTATCAGGGGACGTTCGGCCTGGGGTCCCGCAGCGCGCCGGGCCTGCAGCGCCTGCAGGCGGCGACGTTCACCGGCGAGTTCCCGCTTGCGCACGTCGCCTTCCGCGATCGCCGCCTGCCGGTGCAGGTCTCGCTCGACGCGTTCAGCCCGTTCATCCCGCACGAAGCCGACGATTCGGGCCTGCCGGTTGCCGTGCTTCGCTACCGCGTGACGAACTCGTCGGCGGCGGCGACGCGCGTCTCGATTGCCTGGTCGATCGAGAACCCGCTGCTGGCCCGTTCCGTGCCCCGCTACGGGACGGATCCACGCGTCAACGAGCTGCGACACTCCGACGCGCTCGACGGCGTCCTGATGCACAACCCGCATCTGTCGCCCGACCATCCGTTCGCGGGGAACATCGGCCTCTGGGTGCTCGGCGCCGGCAACGGTCAGGTCACCATGCTGCGCGGATGGCCCCGGGCACGGTGGTGGACGAGCGCGGTGCACTTCTGGGACGACTTCACCGCCGACGGCGCGCTCGGGCCCGAATCCGACGATCCGGGCCCTGTCGCGTCGGTTTGCCTCGCACGTGAGATCCCCGCGGGCGCCAGCGCCGATTTCACGTTCCTGATCACGTGGCGCTTCCCGAATCGCACGCCCGACCGCTGCGGCTGGGCCTCGTCTCCGGGCGAAGGCGGCACGCGCATCGGCAACCACTACTGCACGCGCTTCGACGACGCGCAGCAGGCGGCCGAGTACGTGGCGTCGAACCTGGAGCGCCTCGAGAGAGGCACGAGAGCATTCGCCGCCGTGATGCGCGAGAGCACATTGCCGGCCGGCGTGAAGGACGGCGCCTCGGCGAATCTCTCGACGCTCGTCACGCACACCTGCTTCCGCACCGCGGATGGCGAGTTTCACGGCTTCGAGGGCTGCGGCGATCAGAGCGGCTGCTGCGAAGGCAACTGCACGCACGTCTGGAACTACGAGACCTCGACGGCGCATCTCTTCCCGCAGTTCTCGCGCTCGCTGAGACGGGCCGCCTTCGGCTATTCGATGGACGACGGCGGCGGCATGCGGTTTCGTCAGCGACTGCCGGACGGCGCCGAGCGGTTCGCGACGGCCGCCGCCGACGGGCAGATGGGCCAGATCATGAAGGTGTATCTGGACTACCAGCTCTCCGGCGACGAAGCGTTCCTGCGCGAGCTGTGGCCGCGCGTCAAGCGCGCCATCGCGTTCGCGTGGCTCGAGGGTGGCTGGGACGCCGATCGCGACGGCGTGCTCGAGGGCGCGCAGCACAACACCTACGACATCGAGTTCTACGGGCCGAACCCGCTCTGCGGCATCTACTATCTCGGCGCGCTCCGCGCCGTCGAGGAAATGGCGCGCGTCGTGGGCGACGACGCAGATGCGGCAGGAATCGCGGCGGCTCTTCGAGTCGGGCCGCGCGTGGATCGACGCGCAGCTGTTCAACGGCGAGTACTACGTGCAGAAGGTGCAGGGGCTGCCGCGCGATCGCGTGCGGCCGGAACTGCTCAACACGATGGGCTCGGACTCGACGGAGCTGCCCGAATATCAGATGGGCGAGGGGCTGCCTCGTCGACCAGCTCGTCGGACAGTATCAGGCCGACGTTGCCGGCCTCGGCCCGCTGGTGGATCCGGAGCGCTGCCGGAAGACGCTGCAGAGCATCTACCGCTACAACTACAAGCGCGAGATGTTCGAGCATGCCAACGTCGAGCGCACGTTCGCGCTGAACGACGAAGCGGCGCTCGTCATCTCCGACTACGGGCGCGGCGCTCGGCCGGACGTGCCGTTTCCGTACTTCGCCGAAGTCATGACCGGCTTCGAGTACACCGCGGCCAGCCAGATGATCTTCGCCGGCATGGTGCACGAGGGCATCGAGTGCATCACCAACATCAGGCGCCGCTACGACGGCGAGCGGCGGAACCCGTGGGACGAAGCCGAGTGCGGCAGCCACTACGCGCGCGCGATGGCGGCGTGGTCTGGCGTCCTTGCGCTGAGCGGCTTCCGCTACGACGGGCCGAACCAGCAGGTCTCGGCGCTGCCGAGGCTGCCGGCGCCGGGCTTCCGTTCGGTCTGGGCCACCGGCACCGGGTGGGGGAGTTTCGCCTACGGCGCCGCGGCGACGGGCTTCACGCTCGCGGTCGCTGCATGGCACGCTGCCGTGCAGGACGCTGATCGTGCCGGCGTCAGTGGCCGTCGCCGGCGGCGTGAAACAGAATGGCACCGCCGTTCCGCACGACGTCGCGCGTGAGGGCTCGACCTGGCGCATCACCCTGCGTGCGCCCGTGACGCTGCGCGCTGACGATCGGTTGACCATCGGATGACGCCGGGATGACTGCGACGGACCAGCCCACGCTGGTGATCATCGGCGGCCTCCTCGGCGCCGGCAAGACGACCCTGGCGATCGAGGCGGCGCGACGGCTGACCGACGCCGGCCGGCGCGTCGGCATCGTGACGAACGACCAGGGCAGCGGCCTCGTCGACACCGCGCTCGCCCGCGTGGCGCACGTGCCGGTGCGCGAGGTGGCCGGTGGCTGCTTCTGTTGCCGGCTGTCCGATCTGCTGCGCGCCGCCGACTCGTTCGCCCGTCTTGCACCGGAGGTGATCTTCGCCGAGCCGGTTGGCAGCTGCCTCGATCTCGCCGCCACCGTCCTGCGGCCGATTCTTCGCGACGAAGCCGCGCGCTTCCGGGTGGCGCCGCTGACGGTGCTGGTGGATCCGGCGCGCGCGCACCAGCTGGCCGACGCGCCCGACAGCGATCTCGCCTACCTGTTCCGCCACCAGCTCGAGGAAGCCGACATCGTCTGCTACTCGAAGACGGACAACGGCGTGGCGCCGCCAGCAGTCGAGGGCGTTGCGGGCCACTTCGTGAGCGCACGGACAGGCGAAGGCGTCGGCGAGTGGCTCGATCTGGTGCTCGGCCACGAGCGTCCGTCCGGCCAGTCGCCTGATTTCGGTGGACTACCAGCGGTATTCCGACGCGGAGGCGGCGCTGGCCTGGCTGAACTGGCAGGTGCGAATCGAGCTCGCCGTCGCCGCAGTCCCCCGCGGTCGTCGTCGGGGCGCTCACCGAGCGCCTCGAGCACGCGATCACGCTCGCCGGCATGGAGATCGTGCACGTGAAGGTGCTCGATCAGGCGCCCGACGGGGTACGTGCGGGCCAGCGTCTGCGCGTCCGGCGACGAGCCAGTCGCGGAAGGCACGCTCGACGCGTCGCCCTGCGCGCGGCACGATCTGATCATCAACGCGCGCGCGCTCGGCGATCCGGCGCGGTTGTCGCGTGCCGTGGCGGATTGCCTCGCAGATGCTTGGCGGACGCGTCGATCTCCTGACGCGCGAGGCGTTCAGGCCGTCGCCGCCGACGCCGGAGAGACGAGCGTAGAGCACGTGTAGCGCAGGTCTTCAGACCTGCCATTTGACCGAACAGTCGACACAGCGCCGGTGCGGACGTGGCAGACCTGAAGGTCTGCGCTACATTCATAGCTGAGGGAGCAACTCCATGATTTCGTGCGTGAGACGAATCGCAATCTTCCTGCTTGGCAGCGCCATGATGACGGCGTCGCCGGCCTACGCGCAGGTCAAGACTGACGCCGGCGTCGTTGAAGGCACGCACGAACGCGGACGGCGTGCGCGCGTTTCTTGGCGTCCCGTACGCGGCGCCGCCAGTCGGCGCGCTGCGATGGCAGGCGCCGCAGCCGGTTGCGCCGTGGACTGGCGTGAAACAGGCGGCGACGTTTGGCGCGCGCTGCATGCAGGGCCCGATCTTCGGCGACATGGTCTTCCGCGACCAGCTGAGTGAAGACTGTCTCTACCTGAACGTCTGGGCGCCGCCAGGTGCGGCGAAGCTGCCGGTGATGGTGTGGATTTATGGCGGCGGGTTCCAGGCCGGCTCGGCGTCCGAGCCTCGCCAGGACGGCTCGAAGCTCGCGACGAAGGGCGTGGTGGTCGTGAGCATGAACTATCGCCTCGGCGTCTTCGGGTTCCTCGCGCATCCGGATCTCACGAAGGAGGCCTCGAGCCACGCCTCGGGCAACTACGGCCTGCTGGATCAGATCGCCGCGCTGCAGTGGGTGAAGAAGAACATCGCGGCGTTTGGCGGCGATCCCGACAACGTCACGATCTTCGGCGAGTCGGCGGGATCGTTCTCGGTCAGCGCGCTGATGGCGTCGCCGCTGACGAAGGGCCTGTTCCAGAAGGCGATCGGCGAGAGCGGCGCGTATCTGGCGGGCCCGAGCGGACCGCTCGCTCCCAAGCGGCTCGCGGCCGCTGAAGCGCAGGGGCAGAAGTTCGCGCAGGCGCTCGGCGCGGACTCGATTGCGGCGCTGCGCGCGAAATCCGCAGAAGACGTGTTGAAGGCGGCGCTGACGGGCGGCCCGGGCGCCTGGTTCTCGCCGGACATCGACGGCTACGTGCTGCCCGACGATCCGTACACCATCTTCACCGGGGGCCAGCAGCAACACGTGCCGCTGCTCGCGGGATGGAACCTGGGCGAGGGCCGCGCCGGCGTGACGCTCGCGAAGGAGAAGGTGACCGCGGAGACGTTCACGAAGCAGACGCGCGAGCGCTACAAGGATGCCGCCGACGCCGTGCTGAAGGTCTATCCGGCCACCAACGACGCCGAGGCCGTCGAGTCGGCGGCGGCGCTGGCGGGCGACATGTTCATCGGCTACGGCACCTGGAAGTGGCTCGACGTGCATCTCGCCACCGGCGAGTCGCCGGTCTACCGGTACTCGTTCGACCGCGATCGGCCGATCGCGCCCGACACGAAAGTGAACGGCATCACGGCAACCGCGAAGGATATCGGCGCGCGGCACGCCGGCGAGATCGAGTACGTCTTCGGCGCGTTGTCGTCCGACGCGAAAGCCGCGTGGGAGCCGATCGACACGACGATCTCCGAGCAGATGATGAGCTACTGGACGAATTTCGCGAAGACCGGCACTCCGAACGGTCCGGGACTTCCGGAGTGGCCGGCGTACCGCGCCTCGGATGGCTACCAGGTCATGCACATCGGGCCGCAGTCGAAGGCTGTCGGCCGACGCGTCGCGTCCCCGGTACGTCGTGCTCGACCAGATGGCGCAGCACGCGCGTACGATGCCGACCCAATAAGCCCGGCCGCGGTGTGCATTTCTTTCCTGGCTGCGCCTGAGGCGCATTACCGGACTACACGCTTCCGTCGAACGGCGGGCGATTTGCGCCCGCCGTTCGTGTTTTCGGCCGGAATCCGGCTGGCACGAGGCTTGTTGGTAGATCAACCGGTCGACCGTCAGCAGGTTGACCAGGTCAGGGTGACTGACGAGTTCAGCGAGGAACCACCGTGACACACAGCTACGAGGTTGCGCGTTTCGACACCCATCGACGTCAGTCGTCGATGGCGGGCCCGGCGGCGGTGATGGCCGTGGGCGCGGCCGTGGGGCTGACTGTCGCGTATCTCTACCTCACGGATAGCGGCCGCCACGTGCGTCGGCAGATCGATCCGTGGCTCGACCAGTGTCTCGAGGAGATAGCGCGACTGCGCGGCGCGGCTCTGAAGGCGCGGCGCGCCTGGCAGGAAGCCGCGGCGTCGGTGGACGTCGTGCGGAATCTCGGACAGGGATCACGCGAGCGGGCGTGGTAGGGCGCGGACGGTCGCGCAGGAGAGGACTCATGTACAACGATCGCGAGGAACGGGACTACGGCGTCACCGCCGGTCATGTGGTTGCAGGCGTCGTCTTTGGTGCCGCCGTGGGAGCGGCGCTCGGACTGATTCTGGCGCCGCGGACCGGCAAGGAGACCCGGCGCGTGCTCGCCGAGTCAAGCGAGCGCATGCGGCGCCAGGCGTCGGACGCGTACGAGCAGGCGTCGACCAACGTGAACGACATGATGAGCCGCGGCCGCGCCGCCGTGGCGCGTGGACGCGAAGCGTTCATGTCGGCGCGCGACCGCGCCGCGGACGAAGTGCCGCGCCGCGTCGAGTCGGCGGTGAGCGAAATCCGGTCGGAGTTCTCGTAACGTTGCACGGGCAGGCCGCGGTCAGCGGCCTGCCCGACGACGGGCGACGACATCCGGCGCCCGCCCGGCCGTGCCAGGGCCTCGCCGCGTGAGCGGCGGGCTCTGGCCCGCTGGTTTTTCGTTTCGGCCGTTCTGTCCCCCCGCATTTCTTCTGCGCCGTTCAGCGCACGCATCCCCAGAGCAACTCGGTCGTTCGTCGGCCACGTTCTTCGCAACTGACGTCGCCGTGTGATGTCGGATGTGCGATGTCGGGGAGGAGGGCGGACCCCGACCGAGGCATCGCGATGATGCCGCGATCGGGGCCCGTGAAGGAGAGGCCTTCAGTGGGTCTACAAGCAGTGAGCGCGCGTCCGGGGCGTCCGGCGTGGCAGTTGCCACAACGCGCGTTCGTGCCCACCTGAAATTGCATGGGACGTGCCATGCAGGACGGCGCGTTCAGGCCTGAATTGTCGAGAAATTCGGACGCTTCCGAGAGGCCCGGGCGGCGGTGGCAGTGTAACTTTGTGCCCGGCCGCATTTCAGTCGAACTCTCGCACCGGCTGGGGCTGATTCTGCCCACGACACCTGGTCGCAATTCCGGCCGACGAAGTAGTTCTCGCCGCGGACGGGACTGCCGTTGCGATGCTCCCGCAGCCCGCCGCGAGTCGTTTGCCCACCTGACAGGCGATCACGCGGCGGGAAACGATTGCATCCGCGAAAAATCGAGTAGACTCACTGCGCTCCGGCCGGGCTGGTCCGACCAGCTGGTGGTCCGGCGCACTTTTCAGGAGGCGGCGGCGGCGCACAATGACCACACTCGACTGGTTCATCATCTTCCTGTACTTCGCCGGGTTGGGATGTCTGACCTGGTGGGTTGTCAGCAAGAACAAGGACACCGCCGCCGACTACTTTCTGGCCGGTCGCAATCTGGGCTGGTGGATCATCGGCGCCTCGATTTTCGCCTCCAACATCGGCTCCGAGCACATCGTCGGCCTGGCCGGTTCCGGCGCGAAGGACGGCGTCGCACTCGCGCACTACGAGCTGCACGCCTGGTGTCTGCTCGTGCTCGCCTGGGTGTTCGTGCCGTTCTACATCGCGCTCGCTCGTCTTCACGATGCCGGAGTTCCTCGAGCGGCGCTTCTCGGTGGCGAGCCGCTACGTGCTGTCGATTGTGTCCATCATCACGTTCATCGTCTCGAAGATCGCCGTCGGCATCTTCGCGGGCGGCGTGGTCTTCGGGACGCTGCTGCCCGATCTGCACATGACGCATCGGCAGCATCACGATCGACAGCTTCTGGATCGGCTCGGTGCTGGTCATCCTGCTGACCGGCCTCTACACCGCGCTCGGCGGCATGCGCGCGGTCGCCTACAACGACACCGTCCAGGTGTTCGTGCTGATCACCGGATCGTTCCTGCTGACGGTGTACGGCCTGCATCAGCTTGGCGGGTGGGGTGAGCTGCGGCGCATCTGCCGGCTCCGACATGTTCAACCTCTGGAAGCCGCTGATCCCGTCGGGGGTGGAAGGGACCTGGGCGCCGGTGAAGGAACCGACGCGCATGGCGTGGTACTTCAACGACCACTTCCCGTGGCTCGGCATGGCGATCTGCGCGCCGATCATCGGTCTTTGGTACTGGTGCACGGACCAGTACATCGTGCAGCGCGCACTCGGCGCGCCCAACGAGACGCGAGGCGCGGCGCGGCAGCATCTTCGCCGCCGTTGCTGAAGCTGTTGCCGCCGTACCTGTTCATCATTCCCGGCCTGATTTGCTACGCGCTCGCCAAGAGCGGCCGGAACGCAGCCCTGGCGGCGGCGTTCTACGGTCCGCACGCGGACCCGAACGCGTCCCAGGGGGCCTTCCCGTTGATGGTGCAGTACCTGCTGCCATCGGGGCTCAGAGGGATCGTCGTGGCCGGGCTGCTCTCGGCGTTGATGGGATCGCTGGCGGGCGTCTTCAACGCGTGCTCGACGCTGTTCACCGTGGACATCTACGAGAAGTGGCGGCCGGGCGCGACGCAGATCGCAGATCGTCAGGGTCGGGCGCTGGGCGACGGTCGTGATGGTCATCATCGCGATGGCCTGGATTCCCGTCATCAAGGGCGCCCACGGCCTCTACAACTACCTGCAGTCGGTGCAGGGCTACCTGGCGCCGCCGATCTTCGTGGTGTTCTTCTTCGGCGTGTTCAACAAGCGCCTGAACGCGATGGGCTGTCTTTGGGCGCTCGTCGTGGGCTTCGTGATGGGCATCTTCCGGCTGATCGTCGACACGCCGGTGAGCCTCGGCCTCGCCGGATTCGAGAACGGCTACCCGGCGGGCTCGTTCCTGTGGATCGTGAACAACATCTACTTCCAGTACTACAGCGTGCTCATCACGCTCGTCTCGATCGTCGTGATGGTCGGCGGTCAGCTACGCGACGGAGGCGCCGTCGGAGAAGTCAGCTCGTCGGGCTGACGTTCGCCACGATCACGCCGGAGCAGCGGCGCGAGTCGCGCGCGAGCTGGAGCACGCTCGACGTGGTCGACGTCGGCCGTCGTCGTCGCTGGCGATCATCGGCGCGTATCTCTACTTCAACGGGTAGACGACACGTGATCGGCGGGGGCGGGTGCCAGCATTTCGGTGAGCACCCGTCCCTGCGACCCTCCCGGCGTTTCCACTGAGAGCATCGTCGCCAGCGTCGGCGCGAGATCGTTCAGCGCGACGTTCCCATCGTAGTGTCCGGCCTTGATGCCGGGCCCCATGAACACCAGCGGAATGTGCGCGTCGTAGGCGTATGGCGTGCCGTGCGTCGTCCCGCTGCGCCGCCCGCATCCAGTACGGATCCAGGATCGACCTCGATGTCGCCCGACCGGGTCAGGTGCTCGCCGCGCAGGATCCGCTGGCCGATGACGTCGTTGGGAATCTGGCCCGGCCAGGATCTGGTCGCGCGTGTAGACCCGGGCGACGCGCGGCGCCGTTGCCGCGGCGGCCGCCGCCACCTTCCGCACCTCGACGGGGTCGAGCTTCTTCTCGGCCATGAGCGCGTCGTTGAGGTACGGCGACGTGCCGGCGGTCGCGACGATCCACTTGCCCGGCCCGTACTTCGCCGTCAGCGCCGTCCTCGATTGGCTTGAACAGGTCGTCGCCGTTGTAGCGTCCGCCGGGCAGGTGCCGGCCTGCTGCAGCTTCCGGCAGCGGGGCGACGCCATGGTCGGCCGTCAGCACGACGATGGTGTGGTCGAGGCCGACGAGGGCATCGACACGCGCCAGCAACTGCCCGATGACCCGGTCCGTCCGCACGGAGATGTCGTGCACCTCGGGGCTGTCGGGGCCGTACGTGTGGCCGACGGCGTCGTTCGACGAGAAGCTCACCGTCAGGATGTCGGTGACTCCGCGCTGTCCGAGCTTCTCTCCCTGAAGGGCGGCTTCCGCGAACGCCTCGAGGAGATCGTTGCCGAACGGGCTCCCGTAGACGGCGCCGTAGAGCGCCTGCCCGAGCGGCGGCAGCGTGATGTCCAGCGCCGGCCGACGGATCGAGATAGGTCCACGCCTTGCCGGCGTAGCTGTCGGCCATCTTCTTCGCGTTGAAGTCGACGACCCAGGACGGCAGGTCCTTGCGGTAGTAGGTGCTCGTGACGAAGTTGCCGGCCGTCGTGTCGAGCCAGAAGGCGGCGTTTGCCATGTGGCCGGCCGGCAGCACCGCGGCGCGATCCTTCAGCGACAGGCCGAAGACCTTTGGCGCCTGCTCGCTGCCCGCGGGCGCGCGTGAGGCGCTCTTCAGCTCGTCGCCGACCGTGTCCACCAGCATCCGATGCGGCGACGACCCGGCGCCCGTGCCGCCCACGAGCTGCGTGTCCGGGTCGTCCACGCTCGTCACGCTCTTGCCGAGGCTCGCGGTCGTACCAGTCGTTGCCGACGATGCCGCTCACCGACGGCGTGGCGCCGCTCATCATCGTCGAGTGGCCGACGGCGGTGACGGTGGGGTAGTGCTCGAGGAAGGCGTTGGTGAAGTCCGCGCCGTCGGTCAGCAGGCGATTGAAGCCCGCGTTGTATTCGGTGCGGAACCGCGTGAGGTAGTCGTAGCGGAACTGATCGACGGCGATGAGCAGCACCAGCTTGACTGGCCCGTCGCCACGCGGCGGCGTGGCGTCAGGCGCCGCGGTGCGGGGCGCAGTCGACGAGAGGACGATCAGCAGCAGGGCGACGGAGACAAGTCTGAGCGTGCGCATGATATGAGCGCCCAGCTTGCCACAATCGCCGCCGCCTCGCTACCAGGCCGGCGTGACCAGCAACCCATGGACCCATGGACCCATGGACCCATGCGACCCATGGACCTACAGACCCACCGACCCACCGACCCTCTATAATGCCGGCTTTCCAGGAGCCATGATGATCGCCTTCGTACGGACCCTGACGGTCGTGGTGTCGCTGAGCGTCGCGTCGGGCGCCTTCGCGCAGCCGGCGTCCCCGGCAACGCCTCAGAAAGAGGCCTCGGCCTGGGGCGCCGGCGCTGCAGCGCATCGACGGCTACATGCCGCTGTATTGGGACGCCGCGAAAGGCAGGCTGTACCTCGAGATCGCGCGCCTCGATCAGGAGCTCCTGTATCAGGTCTCGCTCGCGTCAGGCGTCGGCTCGAATCCGATCGGCCTCGACCGCGGCCAGCTCGGCCCGACGGCCATCGTCAAGTTCGAGCGCGTGGGACCGAAGGTGCTGCTGGTCCAGCCCAACTACACGTTCCGCGCGCTCGACGCGCCGGACGCCGAGCAGCGCGCCGTTGCCGACTCGTTCGCGACCTCGGTGCTCTGGGGGTTCACCATCGAGTCCGAAGACAGCGCTCGCGTGGTCGTCGACGCGACGGCCTTCTTTCTGCGCGATGCGCACGGCGTCGCCGATCGCCTGAAGGCGACAGGGCAGGGAAGCTTCCGGCTCGACGAGTCGCGGAGCGCGATCTTCCTGCCGCGCACGAAGGGCTTCCCGAAGAACACGGAGGTGGAAGCGACGCTGACGTTCCAGGGCGACGCGCCAGGGCCGCTGGTGCGCCAGACGACGCCGACGCCAGCGGCGCTGACCGTGCGCGAGCACCACTCGTTCGTGGAACTGCCGCCGCCGGGCTACCAGCCTCGCAGCTTCGACCCGCGCGTCGGGTTCTTCCCGCTGACCACCTACGACTACGCGTCGCCGATCACGGCGCCGCTCGAGCGCCGGCTGATCACCCGTCATCGCCTCGAGAAGAAGGACCCCTCGGCGGCGAAGTCGGAACCGGTGGAGCCGATCGTCTACTACGTGGACAACGGCGCGCCCGAGGCGATTCGCCAGGCGCTGGTCGAGGGCGCATCGTGGTGGAACCAGGCGTTCGAAGCCGCCGGATTCATCAACGCGTTCCAGGTCAAGGTGCTGCCCGCCGACGCGGATCCGATGGACATCCGCTACAACATGATCGACTGGGTCCACCGCTCCTCGCGGGGATGGTCGTACGGCGGCGGCGTCACCGATCCGCGCACCGGCGAGATCATCAAGGGCAACGTCACGCTCGGCTCGCTCCGCATCCGGCAGGACATCCTGATCGGCACGGGCCTCATGGCGCCGTACGCCGGGCTCGATCAGGACGACGCCCCGGAGCTGACCGATCTCGTGCCGGACGCGACCGAGGACGACGTCGCGAAGATGTCTCTCGCGAGAATCCGCCAGCTCGCGGCGCACGAGGTGGGGCACACGCTCGGCCTCGAGCACAACTTCGCCGCGAGCACGTACGGCCGCGCGTCGGTCATGGATTACCCGGCGCCCTACGTGAAGATCGCCGACGGCGCGCTCGATCTGTCCGAGGCGTACGCGAAAGGACTCGGCGCCTACGATTTCTGGGCGATCCAGTGGGGCTACGGCGCCGACGAGCGGACCGCGAATGCCGTCGCTGAAGATGGCGTCTCGCGCGGGCTGCGTTTCGTGGACGACGACGACTCGCGATCGCCGCGATCGGGTCATCCGCTCGGCAGCTTGTGGGACAACGGGCCCGACGCGGTCGCCGAGCTGAAGCGCGTGATGGCCGTCCGGCAGATCGCGCTGTCGCGGTTCGGCCTGCACAACCTGCCGATTGGCGCGCCCGTGTCGACGCTGGAGGTGCGGCTGCTGCCGCTCTACCTGCTGCATCGCTATCAGATTGCGGCGGCCGCGAAATGGATCGGCGGGGCCGACTTCAGCTACGCGATTCGCACGGCGACCGGCACGAGCCCGGCGACGCCTTTCCAGATCGTCCCGGCCGAGCGCCAGCGCGAGGCGCTGGCGGCGCTGCTGACGACCCTGGACCCGTCGGTGCTGACGCTGCCGCCGTCGCTGCTCGCGATGCTTCCGCCGACGGCATTCGGCTACGACGGCGGCCCCTCGGAGCATTTCGACAGCCACGAGACGCCGTTCTTCGATCCGCTCGCCGTCGCGAGCATCGCGGCCGATCTCACGGTGTCCGCGCTGCTGCAGCCCGAGCGCGCGGCCCGGCTGGTGGACTTCCACGCCCGCGATCCGAAGAACCCGGACTTCACCGATGTCGTCAGCGCGCTGGTAGCGAGGACGTTTACGAGCGGCACGCAAGCGCGTCCCGAAGACCTGGCGCTCCGCCGGACGATTCAATATCTCGTCGTCACGCGGTTGATTGCGCTTGCGTCGAACGGCGACGCCTCATTTGCCGTGCGTGCAGGTGCGCGTCATGGCCTTCGCGCCGCGCATGTCGCGTTGCAGACGGCCGGGGATGCGACTGGCACTGCGCTTCGCGAAGACATCCAGCATTACCTCGCGCGTCCGGAAACGCCGGCGCCGCGAACGCCGCCATCGCCGACGCCGCCAGGCGAGCCGATCGGCTGAGGCCTTACTTCTTTTCGTTGGGCACTGCCGGCGTCGTCGGGGCCGGCTTGGCGTCGTGGAGGATGAAGACTTTTTCGCCCGGCGCCATGTAGCCGAGGTCGCGGCGGGCCGCTTCCTCGATCGCCGTCGGGTCCTCGCGGAGGCGACGAGCCTCGGCCTGCAACCGCTGGTTCTCGCCGCGAACGCGATCGAGGTCGTTCGCGAGCACCGCGTACTCGCGGCGGGCCTGCATCATCGCCGACAGCCCGCGGGCGCCGAAGAGCGACTCGACGACGAGCGTCACCGCCGCAAGCGCGAGGCCGATCTGGATCAGGCGGCTGACGCGAGACGACGACGCCCGCGGCAGCGGAGCTGGCCGGGTACGGCGGGTGCCGGTGGCGCGTCGGTCGTTCGGGGCGTCGGTCAACGGATTCTCAAGATACCGCAGCTCGTGGCAAAGTACAACCCGCAACTCGCGTTGTACCGCATCCTGATCGAAAGTACAAGCCTGTTGTACCGCACTCCGACGGAAAGTACAAGAGCCATCGAGGGACCGAGATGTCAGACGCCGTGATTGTGCTGACGACCTGGCCGGCGGCGCGCGACGCCGACGAGCTGGCGCAGACGCTGGTGGGCGAGCGGCTGGCCGCGTGCGTGAACGTCCTCGGCGAAATGCGGTCGACCTATCGGTGGAAGGACGCCGTCGAAGTGGAGCACCGAGCGCCAGCTGATCATCAAGACGACCGGCCGGCAGCTGCGGGCGCTGCAGCAGCGCCTCTCGGCGCTCCACCCCTACGAGCTGCCTGAGTTCCTGGTCGTGCCGGTGGCGGGCGCCAGCGAGGCCTACCTCGCCTGGCTGCAGTCGTCGACGTAGAGCGCGATGACAGGGCGGGGCTTCAGCCCCGAGCTGACACGCCGGCCCTGAAGGGCCGGCCTACTGTCCGATGCCGTCGTCACCTTGGAAGCAGTAGGGCGGGGCTTCAGCCCCGCCGACGGTTGTCTCAGACCGCGTCCAGCGCCTGCGACAGATCCTCGGTCAGGTCGTCGATGTCCTCGATGCCGGCCGAGATGCGGACGAGACCGTCCGTGATCCCGATCGCCTGCCGCCGCTCGATCGGCACCGACGCGTGGGTCATCGTCGCGGGGTGGGAGATGAGCGTCTCGACGCCGCCGAGGCTCTCGGCGAGCGCCATCAGCTTCACCTGGTTCAGCAGGCGCCGCGCGGCCTCGAGCGATCCCAGGTCGAACGAGAGCATGCCGCCGAAGCCATCCATCTGGCGTCGCGCAAGCTCGTGCTGCGGATGGTCGGGCAGGCCGGGGTAGTAGACCTTCTGAACCTTGCGATGCGCCGCAAGGAACTGCGCCAGCGCCAGGCCGTTGGCGTTGTGCTGCGTCATTCGCACCGCCAGCGTCTTGGTGCCGCGCAGCACGAGCCACGAGTCGAACGGGCTGAGAATCGCGCCCGCGGAGTTCTGGTAGAACTTCAGCCAGTCGAGGTCGGCGTCCGCGGTGGCGACGACCACCCCGCCGATGCTGTCGCTGTGGCCGTTCAGATACTTCGTCGTGCTGTGCAGCACCAGGTCTGCGCCGAACTCGATCGGTCGCTGAACCGCCGGACTGGCGAACGTGTTGTCGACGACGAGCTTTGCGCCATGGCGGTGGGCGAGCTCGGCGGCCGCCGCCAGGTCCGTCAGGGCGAGCACGGGGTTGGTCGGCGTCTCGACGAACAGCAGCTTCGTCGTCGGCTTGAAGGCGCCGGCGGTCGCGTCGAGATTGCTGGTGTCGACGTACGTGAAGTCCAGCCCGTACTTCCGCAGGATGCGCTCGAAGTAGCGATACGTGCCGCCGTAGGTGTTGTCGGTGACGACGACGTGATCGCCCGAGGCGAGAAACGAGGCGACCGCCGCGATGGCCGCCATTCCCGAGGCGAACGCGAGCGCGCCCTTGCCGCCCTCAATCGCCGCGATGTTGGCTTCGACGGCCGCGCGGGTCGGGTTTTGCGTCCGCGCGTACTCGTAGCCCTTGTGCTCGCCGAGGGCATCCTGGACGTACGTCGACGTCTGGAAGATGGGGGTGATGATGGCGCCGGTCGACGGATCGGGCTGCTGGCCGGCGTGGATGCAACGGGTGGAAAAGCGCGCGCGATCGTTGGGTGTCACGGTAGCGCGATTACGATATCATCAATCGTTCCTGCCAGTTACGCATGCCACCGACCACGCCGTCCGAGCCTGATCCCGACCAGCCGCCGCGCCCCCGCGGCAGCTGGGCGCTCGACGTCATCACGCGAAGCTGGGCCGGTCGCGCGATCCTGATCGGCGGCGTCGTCAAGCTGCTCGCGACGCTGATCCTTCGCGTCGTCCAGGACAGCTTCGTCGTCGAGGTCATCGGCACGGCCGGGACGCTCGCGCTGCTCATCGGCGTCGCGTATTTCGCCGCCCGTCTCATCGGTCTGGCCCGGCGCCGGCTGCTGTGGCGCGTCCGGCGGAAGCTGATCCTCAGCTACATCTTCGTCGGCCTGGTCCCGGCGCTGCTCATCGTCGTTTTCTTCATGGTGTGCGGCGTCCTCCTGTTTGGCGCCGTCAGCCAGTACGTGATCGACACTCGGCTCAAGGCGGCCGTCGAGCAGGATCAGTTCCTCGCGCGGTCCACCGCGCTCGAGCTCGGGCGCATGTCCTCCGAGGCCGAGGCGCGCGCGTATCTCGAACGCAAGCAGGCGCTGCTGGCCGAGCGCTACCCGCAGCTCTCGTTCGTCGTCGTGCCGGTAGGCCGCGCGTGCGAAGGAGGCACGACCGCTGCGAGCCCGCTGCAGATCGCGCGTCCGATGTCGGTTGGCCCGTGGGCCCATGTCGATCCCCCCGAGGCGCTGCCGGCCTGGGTGCCGTGCGCCGGCTTCTCGGGGCTGGTGGCTTACACGCTCACCGTCCAGGACGAGAGCGACGGAGCCGCGGCCGGCGCGACGACCACGCGGACGTTCCTCGCCGTGCGCGCCGCGGCGGTGCCCGATGGCGCGTCGCCTCGCTTCGCGCTGATCGTGGACGTGCCGATCGGACAGGAAGCCGTCAACCGCCTGCGCCAGGACACCGGCATCGAGCTGCGCGACATCAGCGCCTATGCGGGACGCAACGGTCAGCGGTCCGGGCGGGCGGCGCCGTCGCCGGCCACCGCGAAGCGCAGCCTGCGATCCTTCCACCTGAACACGTCGGAGATGTCCGAGCGGCTCATGCCGCCGTGGGTCGTGTTCACGGAGTTCGCGGACTGGGCGACCGGCCGCCGCGGCATGGCGTCGCTGGCGATCCAGATGAGCATCGCGGACATCTACAACCGGCTGTCGCCGCGCGAGGTGCTCGGGCAGGATACGCTGGCGATCGTCGTCCTTGCCGTCGGCGCGCTGTTTCTCATCATCCAGTTCTTCGCGCTCGTCGTCGGGTTCGCGCTGGCCCAGTCGATCACCGGCTCGGTCCACCAGCTGTTCATCGGCACCGAGCGCGTCCAGCAGGGCGACTTCTCGCACCAGATAGAGGTGAGGACGCGCGATCAGCTCGGCGAGCTGGCCGACTCGTTCAACGAGATGACGAGCCGGCTGACGGGGCTGCTGGCCGAGATGGCGGAGAAGAAGCGCCTGGAGGAGGAGCTGCGCATCGCGCGCAAGATCCAGATGTCGCTGCTGCCCCAGGGACAGGTGCAGATGCCGGGCCTGCTGATGACGGCCAACTGCACGCCTGCGCGTGAAGTCGGCGGCGATTACTACGACTTCCTGCCGCTCGGCGACCAGCAGATCGGGATCCTGATCGCCGATGTGTCCGGGAAAGGCACATCGGCGGCGCTCTACATGGCGGAGCTGAAGGGGCTGATGCTGTCGCTCTGCCAGATTCACCGCTCCCCGCGCGATCTGATGATTGCGGCCAATCGCATCATCGCGGACAACATCGACAGCCGCAGCTTCATCACGATGACCTACGCCGTGATGGATCTCGAGGCAAAGACGATGACCTATGCTCGCGCCGGACACACGCCGCTCCTCCACCTGCCGGCATGCGGCGGCACACGGGATGTGCAGGTTCTGACGGCGGGCGGCATGGTCCTCGGCCTGAAGATCGACAAGGGCGAGAAGTTCGCGGAGTTCCTGGAGGAGTGCACCTTGCCGTTGACTCCCGGCGACGTGTTCGTCCTCTTCACCGACGGCATCACCGAGGCGATGAACGCCGACGAGGAGATGTTCGGCGAGGAGAGGCTGAGCGAGCTCGTCGCGAACCACGCCGATCTGCCGTTCGACGAGCTGCGCGAGCGGATCTTCCGCGAGGTCCGCGCGTTCGCGGGCGAGCCGGGCCCGCACGACGACATGACCCTCATCCTCCTCAAGGTGGAGCCCACGGCGCTGAGCGCGCCGTCTCCGTCCGCCGCGGCCACGGTGGCCGCGCTTTCCTGATTCCGATGCTGCTTCCCATCGTCATGTCGCTGGATCTGATGCTTGCCGCTGGCGCACCTGCCCCCGAGGCGCCGTGCCAGGCCGACCTGGTCGCCATCAACGGCCACGTCTACACCGTGAACCCGTCGCAGCCCTGGGCCGAGGCCATCGCGGTGTGCGGCGAGCGGATCGCCCGCGTCGGAACGACCGCCGACGTCCTGGCGATGGCCGGGCCGAACGCCCGGCGGATCGATCTGCAGGGCCGCACGGTCATTCCCGGCTTCAACGACAGCCACGTGCACCTCGTCGACGGCGGCACCGAGCTGACCGAGGTCGATCTGCGCGACGCGAAGAGCGGCGCCGAGGCGGCCGCGCGGATCGCGGAGTTCGCGAAGAAGCAGCCGAAAGGCCGCTGGATCCTCGGCGGCTTCTGGGATCACGAGCGCTGGCCGGGACAGCAGCTCCCCACGCGCGCGCTCATCGACGCCGTGACGCCCGGACAACCCGGTGTTCGTGCAGCGCCTCGACGGGCACATGGGGCTGGCCAACAGCCTGGCGCTGAAGCTGGCCGGCATCACGCGCGATACGCCCGTCCCGAGCGGCGGCGCGATCGTGAAGGACGCCGCAGGGGAGCCGACCGGCATCCTCAAGGACAACGCCAACGACCTGATCACGAAGGTCATGCCGCCGGCGACGCTCGAAGAGACGATGGAGCGGGCGCGTGCCGCGCTGAAGCACGCGGCCTCGGTCGGCGTGACGACCGTGCAGGACATGACGGCGAGCGGCACCGAGCTGCGCGCGTACCAGACGCTGCGCGCGCGGGGCGAGCTGCCAGTGCGCATCACGTCCATTCAGAACCACAACATCGACGGGCTGTCGCCGCCGGCGTGACGACCGGGTTCGGGGACGACTGGCTGCGCATCGGCGGGCGGAAGTTCTTCGCGGACGGCGCCATGGGGTCGGGCACGGCGGCCTTCTACGCGCCGTACGCGGACGACCCATCGACGTCAGGCCTGCTGATTCATGCGCCCGACGAGCTCGAGAAGGCGATGTTCGACGCCGACGCCGCCGGCTTCCAGCTCGTGGTGCACGCGATCGGCGACCGCGCGAACGCGATGGTCCTCGACATCATCGCGAAGCTCGAGAAGGAGCGCGGCCTCCGGGACCGGCGCCCGCGCATCGAGCACGCGCAGGTCGTGCTGCCCCAGGACAAGGCGCGATTCGCGTCGCTCGGCGTGATCGCGTCGATTCAGCCGAGCCACTGCATCGACGACATGCACTGGGCCGAGAAGCGCATCGGCCGCGAGCGCTCGCGGTTCGCCTACAACTTCAAGTCGTTCGTGGACGCCGGGGTGCGCCTGTCATTCGGCACCGACTGGTTCGTCGAGCCGCTGAACCCGATGATCGGCCTTTACGCGGCGGTCACGCGGCAGTTCCCCGACGGCACGCCGCCGGACGGCTGGTTCCCCGAGGAGCGCATCACGCTGGCGCAGGCCGTCGAGTACTACACGGCCGGGTCGGCGTATGCGGAGTTCACCGACGACCGGAAGGGCCGCCTGCAGCCCGGCTACCTCGCGGACTTCGTCGTCCTCTCGAAGCCGATCTTCGACGTGCCGCCCAGGGAGATTCTCGAGACACACCCGGTGATGACGGTCGTCGGCGGAAAGGTGGTGTATGAGGTGAAATAGCAAATAGGAAATAGCAAATAGGAAAAGAGCCAGAGCCTCGCCGAAGGGTGCATCTTTCTGTCCTATTTCCTATTCCCTATTCCCTATTTCAAGTTTCACCTATGGACTGGCCTATCGTCTTTCGGACGCACTCGGAGATTGAGGCCTCGGTGGTGCGGGGCCTGCTCGAGACGCACGGCATCCGCTCGATTCCGTCGACCGGGCCGGGGCCGTCCGTGTTTCCGTTCAACGTCGAGGGGCTGGTCGCAGTGAGCGTCGCCGTGCCGCCGGATCAGGCGGACGACTGCGCTGCGCATCATCGCGGAGCACCAGGACCACATGCCCGGCGGCGTCGTCGTGCCGCTCGAGCGATCCGTGCGCGCCCTCGAGCGGCGGCTGGGCTATCGCTTCCGGGATGTCGGGCTGCTCGAGCACGCGCTGACGCACAAGTCCAAGGCGCACGAAGACGCCACCGGCGGCGTCGTCGACAACGAGTCGCTGGAGTTCCTCGGCGACGCCGTGCTCGGCTTCGTCGTCGCGGATCTGCTGTATCGCGAGTTCCCGCACTTCGACGAAGGGCAGAAGTCCAAGGCGAAAGCGGCGCTCGTCTCGACGACGGCGCTCGCGGAGCTGGCGCAGAAGATCGGGCTCGGCGCCTACCTGCTCCTCGGACGCGGGGAAGAGAAGACGGGCGGACGACAGAAGCAGGCGCTGCTGGCCGACGGCTGCGAAGCGGTGATCGCCGCGATCTACCTCGATGGCGGCATCGATGCGGCCCGCGATTTCATCCTGCAGGAGCTCGCCGAAGAGATCGAGCACGTGCGGTCGCCCGACTTCCTGCGCGACTTCAAGTCGGCGCTGCAGGAGCGGCTCCAGGCATCAGGGCGTCCGCTGCCCGACTACGAGGTCACCTCGGAGCAGGGGCCCGATCACGACAAGCGCTTTCACGTCACCGTGCGCGTGCAGGGCGAAGTGCTCGCAAGCTCGGAAGGGACGCACCAAGAAGGAAGCCGAGCAGTGCTGCCGCGCGCCTAGGCGCTCGACAAGGTCGATTCGGTAGCGGCGGCTACTTCGCCGGCTCGTCGCGACCAGCGTCTGACGCGCCGGGACTTTCTCGAACGTCTGGACAATCCCCGACGGCCATCGAATCTCGACCAGCGCGGCGGTGGTCTCGCTGCCAAGGCCCACCAGAAGTCGCTTGTCGCTCGCCGAGAGATAGCCGACTGCCGTCCCGACGCTGAAGTACTGGGTCAGGCCGGTCCCTGAGACGACCTTGACCTGGCATCCAAGGCCGTCCCGGTTCGAGCGCGTCCCGACAGTCGTGATCGCGAGCCAGTTGTTCCTGTTGCCGCCATCGTTCCTGAGCACCATCGCCGGTTGACCGACGTTGCTGACGACGATGTCGACGTCGCCGTCGTTGTCGAGATCGCCGAAGGCGGCGCCGCGGCCCGCCCACGGATGCTCGAAGGCCTCGCCGGCGACGACCCGGGTGAAGCGGCCGGCGTCGTTCCGGAGCAGCAGGGGCGGCTGCTCGTACCGCAGGTTGGGCGACGTCTTCTCGATCGTGTCCATGACGTGCCCCTGCGCGACGAAGATGTCCTTCCAGCCGTCGTTGTCGTAGTCGAGGAACCCCGTGCTCCAGCCCGAGAAGGGCAGGGTGGCCGCGCCGACGCCCGAGCTGTGCGTGACGTCCCTGAACGTGCCGTCGCCGTTGTGTCGGAAGAGGCGGTATCGCTCGTTTGAGAGGTCGGTGACGACCAGATCGGGACGCCCGTCGTTGTCGTAGTCGGCGAAGTCGACGCCCATCCCGGCGAACGTCTTGCCGTCCTCGTTGAAGCCGACGCCGGCCAGGAGCCCCGTCTCGGAGAACGTGCCGTTGCCGTTGTTGCGGTACAGGAACGACTGGACGGAGTCGTTCGCCACGTAGACGTCCATCCAGCCATCGCGGTCGTAGTCGGCAAATGACACACCGAGCCCCTTGCCCTGCGGATCGGCGATGCCTGCCTTCGCCGAGACGTCGGTGAACGTGCCGTCGCCGTTGTTGTGGAACAGGAGGTTCGCGACGCCGTTGTAGTTGTCGGGATGGCAGTACGCGCGCAGGCCCGGCGCCTTCTCGCCGCAGTAGCGATTGTTCTGGAACGACCAGTCCACGTACCGCGTCACGAACAGATCGAGCTTGCCGTCGTTGTCGTAGTCGAAGAAGCCGGCGCTCGCGCTCCATCCCCCGGCGCCCACGCCCGCACGCGTCGTCACGTCCGTGAAGGTCCCGTTGCCGTTGTTGTGATACAGCGTGTTGCCGCCGTAGCTCGTGACGTAGAGATCCTCGAAGCCGTCGTTGTCGTAGTCGCCGACGGCGACGCCCATGCCGTAGAGGTTCTGCGGCATGCCGGAGAGCCCGGCCCGCTCGGTGACGTCGACGAACGTGCCGTCGCTGGACTGGTGATAGAGGCGGTTCCAGAACTTCTGGTCCGTCTTGTCCGGCCGCTTGCCCTCGGGCATCGGGTCGTCGATGCGGGCGCCGTTCGTGAAGAAGATGTCCAGCCGTCCGTCGTTGTCGTAGTCGACGAGCGCCACGCCGCCGCCCATCGTCTCGACCAGATATTTGCTGGACGTCGCGGAGTTCGCGTGCGTGAAGGCGACGCCGACGGCCTTCGTGACGTCGGCGAATTCGACCCGCGGCGCGTCCGCTCGAGCGAGAAGCCCGATGGAGATGAGCGCCGCGAGCAGGCGTGACATCGGAATCGCGGCCTCAGTGCAGGAGGTCGAGCGTGATGACCGACACCGAGTGGCTCGGGAGGACGAGCGTCAGCGCACTCGAGCCGGCCAGGGGCTGCGTGGTGATGCTCGACGGCGTCCGGAGTTCGGAAGCTGTTGACCGCGGTCAGGGAGTCCGCGTGCACGCGCTCGAGCGTTCCCTTCGAGGCGACCCGTGCGCCGCTGCACGCTGATGAGGGCCGAGACCGGGTGTTCGAGGTCGGTGTTGACGGCCTTGATGAACAGGTGCCGTCCGTCGGCCGAACGTGTCGTGACGACGTCAACCGCGGGCACGCCGTCGCCCTCGCGGGTACTGGAGAACGTCGGTCCGGCCACTCGCGTGGCGATGCGTTCCGCGCCGACGCGCGTGGCGTACAGGCGGTTCACCAGGTACGCGGGCGTGACGAACACGGCGTCGCGAGCCGCCTGGATGATCCCGCCGGGCCAGCCGTTGACGAGGTCGGAGACGGCACTCATCCCGACGAGATCGCCGCGGCGTTCGAAGACGTTCATCAGCCGCGCGGCGTAGAGCGCGCCGAGCATCGAATACTGCTGCGACTCGGGGAGATCCAGCCCCCATTCGTTGATCGCGAGCTGTGGCCGACGGTCGGCCGGCTGCTCGCGCAGCATCGCGTCCACCTCGCCGTAGAACCGATCGTAGTGGAGCGGGCGGGCCATCAGGTTGCGCGGATCGCCGGCCATGTCGCGCTGACCGTAGTAGTGATGGATCGCGAGGTAGTCGAAGCGCTCGCCCGATCCAAGCACGGTGCGATTCCAGGCCATGTCGTTGTCGCCCACCGCGATCAGCGTGATGGAGGGATCGACCGCCCGCATGGCGGCAGCGTAGCGCGTCAGGTTGCGCGCGTAGGTCGCGGCGTCCGAGTGCGCGCGGACCCAGTCGCCCCAGATCTCGTTGCCGATCTCCCAGTACTTGACGTGGTAAGGCTCCGGATGCCCGTTGCGCGCGCGCATCGCGCCGTAGGTCGAGGTCGCCGGGCCGTTGCAGTACTCGACCCACGCCGCGGCTTCCTCCACCGTGGCGCCGCGTCCCTCGACGTTGACCGTCAGCGTCGGCTCGGCGCCGACGTTTCTGGCGAATCGGATGAACTCGTCGGTGCCGAAGTCGCCCGGTTCGAGCTCGTTCTTCCACGAGAGGTTGACCCAGAGCGGCCGCTCATCGCGCGGCCCGACGCCCCAGCGCCAGTGGTAGTCCTGCGCGACGTTCCCGCCAGGCCAGCGGAGGAATCGCGGCGACAGCGCCTTGACCTTCGAGAGGACGTCGCCGCGGACGCCGTCCACGGCGTCGCCCGGCATCAGCGAGGCCTGGTCGACCCAGACCGTGCCTTCGCCGGAAAACAGAATCGCGAAGCGCGCCTGCGGATCGGTCGCCGTCGGCGCTGAGCGCGAACGGATATTGCTTCCAGTCGCCCGACACGTTCGCGAGCGCTGCCTCGGCGTAGATCCGGCCGCCGCTCGTCGCGGACTCGAGCGCGACGCGTACGTCGCCCTTGAAGCCCTCCGTCTTCATCCACAAATAGCCGCGGTACTCAATGCCTTGCCTGACAGGGATTGGCGCCTGATACACGCCGTGACGCTCGATGACGGCTGGACGAATCTGCACCTTCAGCGAGTGCCCGCCGACGGTCCCGTCCGCGTCCGGGCGCGCCGGATACGACGACGTCGTCAACCCGTTGCGAACGTCAAGCCGTAGTCGTCGTCTCGGTCGTCCGGATAGCGTTCCCAGCGGCGTGAGAGCCCGATGACGTTCGCGTCCTCCTCGAAGCTGCGGTTGCGCAGCAGCTCCGCGTGCAGCCCGCCCTTGACGCCCTCGAACATGAACTCCATGAACTGGCCGTAGAGCAGCGGGCTGATCCGGCCTTCGACCTGGCCGGCGTCGATGTCGATGCGAACGGTCGCCGTCGGTTGCGCCTGGCGCTCGGCGGCACGGGGGGACGCGAGCAGCGCCAGCACCAGCCCGAGCGAGACGCCGAATGCCCCTGGCCTCATGCGAATGTCTCCTTGCGGATCACGCCTGCGCCTTCGCGAATGACGACGAGTTGATTGGCTGCGACGTTGGCGACTTGTTCCGTCGCGCCGTTGGGCCATCGGATCGTCAAGATCCGCGCCCGTCGACCGGACCGAGGCCGAAATGCAGGCGCCGGTCGTTGGCCGAGTAGAAGCTCGATTGCGCCGTGACCTCCTGCGCCTGGAGGCGATCGCCGTACCGGGCCGTCACGCGCGCGCCGATCGCGCTCCGGTTCGACGTGACGCCGACCAGCAGCACCTTCAGCCAATGGCCGCCGCTCGTGACGTCGTTCCTGAGGAGCGACGGCGGCTCGTTCAGGTTGACCACGAGCACATCGACGTCGCCGTCGTTGTCGAAGTCGCCGAACGCGCAGCCGCGGCTGGCGTGCGTCGCGGCGATGCCGGGCCCGGCCTCCTCGATCAACTCCTCGAACCTCCCGTCGCCCAGGTTCCGGAAGACGAGGCGCGGCGTGCGGAACGGATAGGCCGGCACCTGCCGCTCGACCTCCGGGTAGACGCCGCCGGTCGCCACGAACAGATCCGGGAGGCCGTCGTTGTCCAGATCGACGACGCCCGCGCCCCAGCCAACGTAGCGCGTCTCGACGCCGATGCCCGCGCGGATCGTCGAGTCGTTGAAGTAGCCCTTGCCGTCGTTCCGGTACAGGACGTTGGTGTCGTCGGAGAAATGCGTCTTGAAGATGTCGAGGTTGCCGTCGAGATCGTAGTCGCCGACGCCAATCCCCATGCCCGCCTGTTCAAGGCCGTCCTCGCTCAGCGCCACGCCGCGCTCGAGGCCTTCCTCGCGGAACGTGCCGTCGCGCTGGTTGCGAAACAGCCAGCTCGGCGTGGAGTCGCACGCGACGTAGATGTCGGGCCAGCCGTCGTTGTCGTAGTCGGCCGCGACGGCCGTCATCGGATAGGCGCCAGAGGCGGCGGCCACGCCGGACTGGCGGCTGACGTCCGTGAACGTGCCGTCTCCGTTGTTGTGGAACAGCTGCACGTGACCCGTCGGCAGCCCTCGTGGACCACAGTTCACGGGCACGCCCTTCCAGCGGCAATCAGGGTTCTCTCCGGGCTTCGGCAGCTTCTCGATGGTCGTGTCGAGGTACGTCGCGACGAAGAGGTCCAGCCGGCCGTCGCGGTCGTAGTCGACCCACGTGCAGCCCGAGCCGTAGCGCGCCGTGGCATCGCGCAGGCCCGCCTTCTCGGTCACGTCGGTGAACGTGCCGTCGCCGTTGTTGTGATACAGCAGGTTGTGCCCGTAGCACGTGATGAAGAGATCGTCGAAGCCGTCGTTGTCGTAGTCGCCGACGGTGACCGCCGAGCCCCAACCAGCGAACGTGAGGCCGGCCTTCTCGGTGACGTCGGTGAACGTGCCGTTGCGGTTGTTCTTGTAGAGCCGGTTCGTCGTGCCCGCCGGTGCGCCATCCAGCCTCGTCCCGCTCAGCAGGAAGACGTCGAGCCAGCCGTCGTTGTCGTAGTCGAGAAACGCGACGCCGCACCCGACGACCTCGACGATGTAGCTCTTGGCGTCGACGCCGCCGTAGACAACCGGATGGGTGAGTCCCGCCTGCGGCGCGACGTCGGTGAACCGTGCCAGGAATGGCCGGCCCGACGGCTTGCCGCGCGGCTGTGGCCTGACGCCGCGCGACGAGATCCCCTGGCCGAACGCGACCCCCGCCGGGTACGCCATCAAACCGAGGAGCGCACGGCGCGTGAGGACGGTGCGCCCGCTACCGGAATGCACGGGTCTCGACGACACCCTTGGTCTCCTGGACGACGATGAGGCGATTGGCCGGCAGGTCGCGAAGGGCTTCCTTCTCGCCCGAGGGCCACGTGATGTCCACTGCGTCCACCTTCTCCGCGCGGCCGAGACCGAAATGCAGCCGGAGATCGTGCTGCGAGTAGTAGCTCGATCCGCTCCGGACTTCGTCGATCTGCGTCCGGCCGCCGCTCGTCACGCGGACGCGCGCGCCGATCGCCGATCGATTCGATTTCGTCCCCACGCACTTGATCAGAATCCAGTTGCTCCTGTTGCCGCCGTCGTTGCGCAGCAGTGTCGGCGGGCCATCCAGGTTGTTGACGAGGACGTCCACGTCGCCGTCGTTGTCGAAGTCGCCGAAGGCGCAGCCGCGGCCGACGTTCTCGGCGCGGAGGGCCGGACCCATCTTCGCCGAGACGTCCTCGAAGCGCCCGGTTCCGAGATTGCGATACACGAGCCTGGGCTGTCGATACGTGACGTGAAGCTGCCGTCCCTCGAGCTGCGAGTACACGTGGCCGTTGGCGACGAAGATGTCCTTCCACCCGTCGTTGTCGACGTCGAGGAACCCGACGCCGAAGCCGACGTACTTGCGGTTCACGCCGAGGCCCGCGCTGATGCTCGCGTCGCCGAAGCCCGATCCGATGTTCCGGTAGAGCGTCGTCACCTGCTCCGAGAAATTCGTCCGCACGATGTCGAGCGCGCCGTCGCCGTCGTAGTCGGCCACGCCGACGCCCATGCCGGCCAGCGCGACCCCGCTCTCGTCGAGCGCGCAGCCCGCAGGGACGGCGACTTCGCGGAACGTCCCGTCGTGGTTGTTGCGATAGAGCAGGCTGGGAGCGCTGTCGCAGGCGACGTAGATGTCGGGCCAGCCGTCGTTGTCGAAGTCCGCGACGGCGGCGCCCATTCCGTACGATCCGATCGCCTGCCACCCGCGTCGGGACGAACACCATCGACGATGGCCCCCGCGGTCTGGCGATGCCGGACTCGGCCGAGACGTCCGCGAAGGTCCCGTCGCCGCGATTGCGGTAGAGGAGGTTCGTGCCGCCCGCGAAGCCGAGCGACGCCGCAGGGCACCGGAATCTCGTTGTAGCGGCAATACGCCGAGTCGCCCGGATGCGGCGCCTTCTCCGGGTCGAAGTTCACGTAGTTCGCGACGAAGAGATCGAGATGGCCGTCGCGGTCGTAGTCGAGAAACGCGCAGCCCGCGCCCCACGCCGTGCCGGATCCCGAGACGCCCGCCTGCGCCGAGACGTCCGTGAACGTGCCGTCGCCGTTGTTGTGGTACAGCACGTTGTGGCCGAAGTACGAGACGAACAGATCGTCGAACCCGTCGTTGTCGTAGTCGCCGACGCAGCACCCCTGGCCCCAGCCCGAACGCGTCAGGCCGGCCTTCGCGGTCACGTCGGTGAACGTGCCGTCTCGGTTGTTCTTGAACAGATAGCTTGTCGGCTTCCGATCGCGGACCACCGGGTCGAGGCTCGTGCCGTTCACGAGGAAGATGTCGAGCCAGCCGTCGTTGTCGTAGTCGAAGAACGCCGCGCCGCCGCCCATTTCCTCGAGCAGGAACTGCTTGTCGGTCCGGCTGCCCGAGATATTGACGGCCTTCTGGAGTCCAGCAGGCGTCGGTGACGTCGGTGAAGACGACGCCGGCTCGCGCGCGGCCGCCGGCCCACGCCGGCCCGTCGATTGGCCGAACGGCATGAGCGACGTCGCGCTCGCCCCGCCCAGCAACCGCAGCACGTCCCGGCGCGAAGGCCTGCGCAGATCTCCGAGGCGCACGCGGCTATCTCGGCGTCGCCGCGAGGCGCGGCGGCCTCGGCCCCGCGCCGCCGCATCTGGTCCATCGCGGTGGTCTCCTTGTCGAGGCGCGTGAACATGTCGAGGGCCTTCTTGCTTTCGTCCATCATGCCGAGCCGCCGGTAGACGCCGGAGAGCACATAGTAATAGGACGACGCACGCGGGTTGAGGACGATGGCCTGGTTCAGCGCCGCGACGGCGGCGTCCAGTTGGCCCTGCCGCTCCTCGGCGCGTCCCTGCTGGAAATACGCGCGGTCGGATTGCGGGTCGAGCTCCACGGCCTTCTTCGCGTACTCGAGCGCCTTCACCGCGTCGCCGGTGCGATTGTAGTAGGCGCTCAGGTTCACGTGCGCCGATGCGAAGTGGCCACTCCGCTGCTGGTTCAGCGCGATGGCTTTCTCGTAGCTCGCCACCGCGCCGGCATCGTCTCCGAGCGCCTCCTGCGTGAGGCCCAGCGCGTCCAGCGCCTCGAGGTAGGACGGGTCGATCGCGAGCGCCGCCTCGAAGTGCTTGCGCGCCGGCTCCCAGTTGTCCTGGATGGAGAGCAGCTTGCCGAGATTGTAGTGAATCTCGGCCGAGTCGGGCTTGTAGCGGATGCCCTGTTCGAACTCGAGCTGCGCGGCGTCGAAGCGGCCGATCGTCATCAGGCTGCGGCCGAGAATCTTGTGCGCCTCGGCGTTCTTGATGTCGAGCTGCAACGACTTCGCGAGTGACTTGATGGATTCGCCGATCTTCTTCTGCGCGAACTGGCTGTAGCCGAGCGCGTACCAGCCCCACGATGACGCGGGATGCGCGGTGACGTACTCGGCGAGCAGCGGTTCGACCTCCACGTATCGCTCCTGGCGAATGTAATTCTCGATGTCCGCCTCACGAGTGGCGTCGTCAGCGGCGGACCCGGTGTCTGGCTTCCGCTGCTTCGCGAGCGCTTCGTCGAGCAGCTGCTTCGCTTCCACGGAGTCGGGCTGCGCCTGAAGGGCGCGGCGAAACTTCGAGACGGCCTGCTCCAGATCGCCTTTCTGCAGCGCAACGCGTCCCTCGGCGAGGTCCAGGCCCGCGTTCTGTGCGCGGTCGCTGGCAGCCACGAGCTCACGTCCCTTCTGGAGCTCGGCTGACGCCTCGTCCTTTCGTCCGCTGCGCGCCAGCGCGAGGCCAAGCTGGTAGTGAGCCTCGCCGTTCTCCGGATCGAGCCGCGCGGCCTGTTGAAGCGCGTCGATGGCCTCGGGAACCTTGCCGTCCTGCAGCAGCGCCTTGCCGAGCGCGAGATGGGCCCGGGCGAACGACGGCTCGAGCGAGATCACCTTCCGCAGTTGCTCGATCTCCGCGGCCGGCCCACGGTCGGGGCTGGCGCCGTAGGCGATCGCGAGGTTGTACATCGCCTTGACCGAGTTCGGCGCCAGCTTCAGCGCGAGCTCCAGCTCTCGAATCGCTTCGTTGACGTCCGTCGGCGTGAGCGCCGCGCCGAGATTGTCGTGCGCGTCGGCGTAGTCCGGCCTCAAGCGGACGGCCTCGCGCAGCTCCGCGATTGCCTGCCGCGTCGTCACCCGATTGCAGCAGCACCAGACCAAGGTTGTTGTGCGCCGCCGCGTAGTCCGGGCGCAGACGGATCGCTTCGCGGAACTGCGCCGCGACGTCCTCAGCGCTCGCTCCCCTGCGGCCGAGGAGGAGGCCGAGCACGTTGTGGCCCTCGGCGGAGTTCGGGTTGGCGGCGAGCAGCGGCCGCAGGCTGGCGACGGCGGCGTCCCAGTCCGGCGCCGGCAGGGCCGTCGCCCGTCATGTTGAGCGCGGCTTCGAGCTGCCCGGCTCCGCGAGCGAGATCGTTGCCGCGCAAGAACACGATGCCGAGGTCGACGTAAATGGCTGGCGTCGGAGGCAACAGCGCGATCGCGTGCTGCAGGCTGCGCCGGGCGCCGGGAAGGTCGCCCTGGTCTTTGAGCGCCGATCCGAGAAACGCGCAGCTCGCGCCGAGCGACGGATCCTGCTGCAGGCTGACGCGCAGCTCGCGGATCGCGTCGTCCTTCCTGCCGCTGTACCACAACGCGACTCCCAGGTTGTAGTGCGCGTCGGGGTACTCAGGCCGGAGCGCGATCGCCCGCTGAAGCTGGTCGATCGCCACGGCCAGCTCGCGGCGCTGCCCGAGCACGTATCCGAGAAGGTTGTGCGCCTCGGCGTTCGTGTCGTCGGCCGACACGGCCGCGGCGAGCTCGTCGCGCGCGCCATCGAAGTCTCCGCGCGTCAACGCCTCCTGCCCACGCGCGACGTGCGCGTCCGCCGGACTGCTCGACGGGGGCGCCGCTTTCCGCGTGGCCGCGGCCTGCTGCTTCAACGCCATGCCCAGCGCGTAGTAGCCCTCGCGCATCTCGGGGTCGAGCTCGAGCGCCCGCTCCAGCGTCGTCACGGCTTCGGCAAGGTCGCCTTTCTGCCGGAGCGTCAGGCCGAGCTCGTACTGGATGGCGGCGTTCTCGGGATCGCGATCGGCGACACGACGAAGGTGGACCAGGGCGGCGTCGAGATCGCCCTTCTCGCGCAGCGCGAGCCCGAGGTTCGTGTGGGCCGCCAGGTTGTTCGGCTCGAGGGCCAGCGCCTTCTGAAATGCGCCGACCGCGGCCGTGAAGTCGCCGCTCTTGCGCCAGCGCGGCGCCCAGGTTGGTGTACGCGCGGCCGTACTTCGGGTCGAGCTCGACCGCCTTCTTCAACTCGGCGATCGCGCCGGGCAGATCCGCCTTCCCGGACAGCGCGACGCCGAGCCAGTTGTGCGCTTCCGCCGAACGCGGCGCCACCTTGACCGCCGTCCGAAACGTCTCCAGCGCCTTGTCTTCCTCGTTCCGATCCCAGTAGGCGAGGCCGAGCGCGACCAGCAGCTTCGCGTTGCCGGGGTCGCGCTTGACGGCCGCTTCAAGGTCGCCGACCGACGCGGGCGGTGACGGGGCAGCCTTGCGCGCCGGCGCGGGCTGCCGCGCGGGCGCCTGGGACGCGGACGCCGGCAGCGCCAGCGCGCAGGCGATGAGCACCACGCCTGGCGTTCTCATGGCGTCGGCTCCATCAGCCGCAACTGCAGCCGCGAGGTGGCCTCGTCGTCCTGGCGAAGCGTCTTGGCAAGGGCGAGCTGCTTGTCGGCCTCTTCCTTGCGGCCGAGGCGAGCGAGCAACAGGCCGAGCTGGTAGTTGGCCTTCACCGACTTCGGGTTCAACTGCACGGCCTTCTGCAGGTTGACCTCGGCCTCCTCGTACTTCTGGGCGGTCATCAGCAGTCCGCCAAGCGCTTCGTAAGACGCGGCGTGATCGGGATGGCGCTGCAGCAGCGCACGCAGGATGTCGATGGCGTCGGCGTCGTGCCCCTGATCGCGCTCGGCGAGCGCGAGATAGTAAGGCGCCGCGAGCTGGTCTGGCTGCAGGCGAACGCTGTCCTTCAGGCGGGCGGATGCCTCCGCAAGATGTCCCTGCACGTAGAGGACGGCTCCAAGGCCGTACTGCAGGCCGGAATCGTCCGGCCGTGCCGCGGCAAGCGGTTCGAGCAACTGCTGGGCGGCTTCGAATTCCCGCTTGCCCACTTTCGCGACGGCCAGCGTGTACTGATACGTCAGCTCGTTCGGCTTCAGGAGTCGCCGCTCTGGCCAGAGCCGGCTCCGCATCGTCCAGGAGATCCATCTTCAGGCAGACCCGCCCGAAGCCGAGAAGGACTTCAGGCGTGTCGGGCGCGAGTTTCTTCGCGCGAATCCAGTACGACAGCGACCGTTCGAGCTGGCCCGTGCGCTCGGCGGTGACGGCGGCCTGTTGCAGCGCCGCGACCGAATCCGGCTTGACGGCCAGCGCTTCGTCGTACGTCTCGAGCGCGCGGGCAGCATCGCCGTTCAGCAGATACGCGCCGGCGAGGTTGAAGTCCAGCTCGAACGACGGCGGTCCCGCCTGTTTTGCTCGCTCGAGGACGCCGATCGCCTCGGAGACGACGCCACCCTCCAGCAAGACGATCGCAAACTTCACTGACCAGTCCTGCGGAGCGTTCGGCAGGTCATTCCACCTGGCCGCCAGCGCCGCCGCCGATTTCTTGTGGTTGGTCTTCAGGTAGTTCGTCGCGAGCACGACGAGGCCGTCGGGCGATTGCTGGAACGCCGGGAGCACAGGCGCCGCCAGCTCCAGGGAGGCGGAGTAGTGGCCTCTTTCCGTCTCGGCACGTGCGAGCGCAAGCCGTGGAGCCGCATTGGAGGGATCGATGGCGATGGCTTGCCGAAGCAGTGGCAGCGCTTTGTCCTGCCGGCCCTGGAGTGTGTAGACCTGCGCGAGAGTCAGGCGGGCGCCGAGAAGTCGCGGCCCCAGGTCGATGGCCTTCTGCAGGAAGCCGACGCTCTCGGGGAGGCGCTGCTGCTGGAACCGAATGGTGCCCAGCACCGAGTACGCGGCCGCTCGAGTGTCGGGGTCAGCAAGCGCGAGGCGGGCCTGCTGATCCGCTTCGTCCAGGCGGCCCTGCTGAACGAGCAAGGCCGCCTTCTGAAGTGCGTCGCGCGCATCGGCGCCGAAAGTTGCCGTGGTCGCCAGGACGCAGCAAAGAAGCAGTGCGCCCGGCGACTCGACCGTATCTCCGCATCCGCCACCTACAGCCCTTATATCTCCTTTCAGGCCAGGGCTGTATCCCCCCGGGTGCCGATTCGGCCCAGCCCGTCTAGAAGTCGTACCTGATCGCGAGCTGAATCGACCGCGGCTGGTTGCACTGCGTGTTGACCGTGCCGAAGCTGCCGGCGCTCCAGTTCGTGTTCGGATCGCAGAACAGCGTCCGGTTGAAGATGTTCCCGAACATCGCCTCGAATCGAATGCGCTTCTGATCCTTGATCGTGAAGACCTTGAAGAGGTTCAGGTCCTCGCTGTAGACCGGGAACGATCGGACCGTGCCATCGTTGCGTGGCGCGTTGCCGAACTGCAGCGGCCCGGGATCGGTCCACGCGTTCTTGTTGAAGTAGTTGTCGGCGTTCGGATCGAAGTTGCCGCTGATCGACGCGACGGCATCGCCGGACGCGCGATTCGGGCGCTTCTGATCGTTGAACAGGAAGCCGCCGAGATCGTTGGCCATCGTGATGTTCATCGGCCGGCCGCTTTCGTATCTCAGGACGCCGGCAAGGTTCCAGCCTCCGAGAATCGCCTTGGCTGCGCCCGACGTGAATTTCTGCGAGTCCGGGAATCTCCCACGTGAAGCCCGTCAGGAACACGTGCGGCGTGTCGTCGGCGCTCAGCGACCACTCGAGCGGATTGCCCGGATTCTGCACGCGCGCGTTGATGCCGTTGTCGCCCTGCGCGCTCTCGGCGCCGTTGTTCCGCAGGCGGGAGTACGTGTACCCGACGCGGAACTGAAGGCCGCGCGAGAAGCGCCGCTCGAGGACCAGTTCGAGCGCGTGATACTGGCTCTCGCCGGTGGGCACACCGCGCCACTGGATCTGCTGGTACTGCGGGTACTTCCGCAGCGCCTGCGCGACGTTGCCGACGAACCCCGGATACGGCGACTTGATCCCCGCAGCCTGGGCCACTGCTGAATTGATGTCGGCATTCAGCACGTTGGCGCCGAGCCCGAGCACGCTCGGGTCGTTCATGTTGGCGTCGACGCCGAGCGACTGGAAGTGATGATCCAGCCGGCTCCCGCGGTTCCCGATGTAGGAGACGTCCAGCATCATGTTCTCGTTGAGCTGATGCTGCCACGTGACGGACCAGTTCTGGAACCGCGGCAGCGTGATGCCGTCGGGCGCCACCGCGACGACGTTTCCGCCGTTGGCGAACGACGGGTCGATGAACGGCGGCTTGACGACGCGATTCGCCGGGAAGCCGTTGTCGAGATAGAACGCCGGGTCGCGACCGTTCGTGAGGTTCGGCGCGAGCAGGTTCGCCTGGAAGCCGAGTGTCGGCTGGCCGATGAACTGATCGAACGCGACGCCGGCGTAGTAGATGCCGTAGCCGCCGCGGACGACGTTCTTGTCGTTGGCCCGATACGCGAAGCCGACGCGCGGGCCCCACGAATCGACATTCGGATTCTCGAACGTCGTGCGCCCCGACCGGCCCTGCCCGTCGCCGGCGAAGATGAGCGCTCCGGGGATCCCGCCCGCGCCGGGGTTCGGCGTGCTGGGGTCGAACGTCGAGTACTGGTTGTTGCTCTCCGTGCGCGCCTTCTGGTAGTCGAGGCGGAGGCCCATCGTCAGCGTCAGCTTGTCGCTGACCTTGAACTCGTCGTTCACCCAGCCCGCCGTGTACGCCTCGTTGAATGTCGGCTCCACGGGGATCGTCTGGCTCGACGAGAACGTCTGGCCGAGCAGGAACGACGCGAACGGATCGCCCGTCTCACTGCGGTTGTTGCCGCTGGCGTCGTAGCCGCCGGTGTTCAGGCGGTTGAACGCGAACTGGCCGCCGACGGCGCCGACCGCCCAGCCGGTGAACGGGAACTGATGATGGCGGTACTCGAAGCCGGTCTTCAACGTGTGACGGCCCTTGACCCACGTGAGGTCGTCGGAGAACTGCCAGCGGTTCGCCACCAGGGAGCCGAATCGAGGCCAGCCGGTACTGGCCGAGGCTGTTGTACGGGATGTTGCCCGCGAAATCGAGCTCGGGTGGGCCGGCGTCGTTCTGGAGGATCCCGCCCTGGTTCGCCCCAAACAGCAACGTCGGCCAGCCCGCTCCGGCGGAAAGGGAGTTGCCGCCCATGAACCACCGGTCGAAGGCGACGGTCGTGTGGTTCAGCAGCGTGGGCTTGACGATCCAGTCGAACTGCTGATGCGCATGATGGGTGGAGATGCGCTGGTAGAACCCGTTGCCGTAATAGCTGGTGTTCTTCTCTGGCGTGGTTTCTCCGTCGAACTGAGTCGTGCACCCGGCGACTTCGCCGCAGTTTCGAATCGACGGCCGGTGGTTCCAGTAGAAGCTGAAGCTCATTCGGAAGTTCGGGTTGAACCCGTGGTCGATGCGGAACATGATGTTGCGCGCATCGAGGTTCCACGTCTGGTCTCCCGCGGGGTTGCCGGCGACGTTGAACGCCGTGCCGGGCCGATCGGGGTGCACCATCAACGCCGCGACCTTGGCCGCGACCGCGCTTCTCAGCGGATCGTTGCCGGGGATGATGTTGCCCGGATAGGGATCGCGCACCAGCACGCCGTTGACCGTGCGCGTCGTGGCCGGGTTGAAGATCTGGCCCGCGAGGATCGGGCGGCCGAGGACGTCCACGCCAATCTGGCCGCCGAGCAGGGCGCTGAAGTCGCCGTTCTTGAAGGCGTCGGTGGGCGTCGTGTTGCCGAAGCCGGGGAGCACGCCGCTGCGAAGCCTGGTGTAGTCGACGTTCACGAAGAAGAACGTCTTGTCGTGGCCGTCGTACAGCTTCGGAATCGCGACCGGACCGCCCAGGGTGAACCCGTAGTTGTTGTTGCTGAGCGGCGTCTTGCCCACGGCGAAGAAGCCCTTGGCGTTCATCGAGTCGTCCGCGAAGTAGCCGTAGCCGCTGCCGTGCATCGCGTTGGTGCCCGACTTGGCGGTGTACTCGATGAAGCCGCCGCTGGTGTGGCCGTATTGGGCGTCGTAGGTCGTGGTGATGATCTTCATCTCCTTGACCGACTCGACCGGCATCGTGCTCTCGTGGCTCTGCTGGTGGCCCAGGGCGTAGCCGAACGCGGCGCCATCGAAGAAGTTTTCGCTGGCCATGGTCTGGCCGCCGTTGATGCGTGAGTTGAACTGGCTGCCGCGGAACATCGGGTCGCCGTTCGGCTTCATCGGCAGGTAGCCCGGCTGCATCAGCAGCGCCGATTCCGCCAGGCGCACGTCGGCGGCCGTCACCATCGGCAGGTCTTTGTAGTACTTCTCGTCGACCGTATGGCTGACGTCCGGCTTCGTGTCGTCCAGGCCGCCCGTCGTGGCCTTCACTTCGACCGCTTCGGTGAGCTGACCGACCTCGAGCGTCACGTCGTGACGCATGGCGTCGCCGCCTCCGAGCACGATGCCCGTCGTCACGCCCTTCTTGAACCCGGTGAGATCCACCGTCACGGAGTACCGCCCGAGCACCAACGGCGGAGAGGTGTACGCCCCCGACGTGTTGGTGACGACGACGGTGTTCACGTTCGTGTCGTCGTTGTGGATGGTGACGGTCGCGCCGGGCACGGCGGAGCCCTGCGCGTCGGTGACCACGCCGCTGATCGTGGCGCGGTCGGAGCGCTGGGCCAGCGCGGGCGCGCCGAGCACACACAATGACAACTAGGTTGTTGCGACCCGAAGCAGAACCTGGTGGGACCTCGCCATCTCAACCTCCCGACGAGGGTCGGCCGGTGCGACCCAACACGGAGCGATCAGGCACGAGCGTGCGATGACACGGAGAGCGTTCGGAGGGTAGAGCTAGAGGGTTCCCTCCCGGCGGGGGGACGCGCCGTGAACGTTCACGGTGGGCAAACTAGCGCCAATCTGTTCGGGCTGTCAAGAATAATCTTTCTGGATGTAGCGGCTAGCCTGTTGAGGTTACCTCTCCACAACGTTCGTCACCGCCGCCGACAGGTTCGTCACACGGACGAAATGCAGGCAGCTCATCCTGTCGCTCGAGGTCGCCGCGCGACGGCCCGGGCGGTGGTCGCCCGCGCCGAGACTCGGGCGCCGCCGGCGATCTGTCGCCGGCTCTGCTATGGTCGAACTTCGTCTAAGATGGCGTCGCATGCCGGCTGACTCGAGGCACCACGCTCCAACGCCAAAGCCGGTCGGCATCAAGGACATCGCGCGCGCGCTCGGCATCTCGACCGGCACGGTGGATCGCGCGCTGCACGGCAAGCCCGACGTCAGTCCCACCACGCGCGCGCTCGTGCTGAGCACGGCCCAGTCGCTCGGGTATCGTCCCAATCTCGCGGCCCGATATCTCCAGTCGCAAAAGCAGGTGCGCATCTCGGTGCAGCTGCCCAAGCGCATCGCGCTCTTCTGGGACTTCCTCCGCGACGGCATCCGCGAGGCAGCCGCGCCGTTCGGCCCCGCCCTGCACGTCGACTTCCGCGTCTACCCTCGTCTCGGCGAAGGCGACATCTCGCTCTTCGACGACGCGCTGCGCGATGGCACCGACGGGCTGATCATCGCGCCGGGCAACCCGGCTGCGCTCGCGCCGTATCTCCGCAAGGCCGAGAAGCGGAAGATTCCGGTCGTTTGCGTGGTGACCGACGCGCTCGAAGATCTCCGCCTGACGTCGGTCTCGGCCGACCCGTTCACCGTCGGCGCCGTCGGAGGCGAGCTCCTCGCGCGATTCCTTCCCGGCGAAGGCGAGGTGGCGTTCTTCACCGGCTGGCTGGAGATGCAGGAGCACGCCGACAAGCTGCGTGGCTTCGAATCGAGCCTTGCGGCGACCGGCGCGCGCATTCGCCTCGGCCCCATCGTCGAGGCGCACGACGACGAGCGCGAGGGACACCGGCGGATGCTGAGCGTGCTGCGCGCGCATCCGCAACTGCGCGGTCTCTATGTCAGCACCGTGAACTCGCTGCCGGTGCTGCGCGCGGCAGAGGAGGCGGGGCGCCTCAAAGGGCTCACCGTCGTCACCACGGACCTCTTTCCGGAGCTGGTCGAGTGGATCCGCGCCGGCAAGGTCGCCGCGACGGTGTATCAGCGGCCAGTGAGCCAGGGCCGCATGGCGCTGCAGGCCCTCTACCAGTTTCTCGTCAACGGCGTTCGCCCGCCTTCGCGCCTGCGCGTGGTGCCGCACGTGGTGATGCGCAGCAACCTCGAATTGTTTCTCGAGCGGCTGCCGCTCGACCTCGAAGCGGCTCCCGGCGACGCCCCTGAGGACCGGACGAGCGCGCGGCGTGCGTCGCCGCGCGCATCCGGCGCGCATTGACGAAAAAGGGCGCGGCGGCCGCGAGCGCGCCCGGATCCCCGAGAGGCGCTAGCTACGACGCGATGTGCGCCACCGTGTACGAGCGAGGCGGCAGCTTGAACGTCATGCGCGCGCTTGCCGCCGGCGCATCCAGCGGCTTCGGGATCACGCGCTTCGGGTCCTCGAACGTGTTGAACGCCTTGAGGTCCGGTCCTGTCAGCGTCTCGCAGGCGAGCACTTTCTTCGGCACCGGATCCTGCCACTCGAGGATCAGCTCTCGCTCCGAGTCCAGGTCGCGGTTCAGCATCAGCACCGCGGTCTGGCCGGTCTGCGGGTCGAAGGTCGCCGCGACGTCCACGAAGGGCACCTTGTCGTCGCGGGCCATGTCCGGCCGGAGCCCCGCGCCGGTGATGGGATAGGTGTCGCATTCCACCGCCAGATCGAGGACGCGCCCCTTCGCATACTGCAGCGCCCACGCGTACGGGTAGTAGATGCTCTGGCGCAGCACCGACGTCTTGTTCGTCACCAGCGGCGCGATGACGTTGAGGATCTGCGCCAGGCAGGCGAGCCGCACGCGATCGGACTGCCTGAGCAGCGAGTTCACGAACCCGCCGACGAGCAGCGCGTCCTCGAGGTTGTACACCTCCTCGAGCAGCTTCGGAGCGAAGGTTCGATGGCCGTTGGTGGCGTCGCCTGCGCGCTGGCGATACCAGACGTTCCACTCGTCGAACGAGAGCCAGAGGCGCTTGGGCGATTTCCGCAGCCCCTGCACGTAGTCGCAGACGGCCGCGATCTCGTGAATCTGCAGCTCCATGTCGAGGTTCATCGCGAGGAACCTCGCCGTGCTGTTCCCGCTCAGCTCCGGCGTGTTGCCGTAGTAGCAATGCAGCGAGATCGCGTCGACCTGGTCGTAGCACTCCTCCAGCACTTCACGGTCCCACACCAGGTAGGTCGGCATCGCGCGATTGCTCGACCCGCACGCGATCAGCTTGAGCCCGGGATCGATGCTCGCGCATCTCGCGGCCGACGTCGCGCGCCTTCTGCCCGTATTCGCGGGCGGACATGTGGCCGATCTGCCACGGCCCGTCCATCTCGTTGCCGAGGCACCAGACGCGAACGTTGTGCGGCGCGTCGTAGCCGTGCGACCGCCGCAGCTCGCTCCATTTCGTGCCCTTGTCGACGTTGCAGTACTCGACGTACGCCATGGCCATCTCGGCGCTGCCGGTGCCGAAGTTCATGCCGAGCAGCGGCTCGGTGCCGACCAGCTTGCACCAGTCGATGAACTCGTTGGTGCCGAACTGGTTCGGCTCGATCGAGTTCCAGGCGCGCTCGAGCACCGTCGGCCGCTTGTCCTTCGGGCCGACGCCGTCGAGCCAGTTGTAGCCGGAGACGAAGTTCCCGCCGGGGTACCGCGTGATCGGCACTCCCAGGCCCTTGATCTCGCCGATCACGTCCGTCCTGAAGCCGTTCTTGTCGGCCAGCGACGAATCGGGCTCGTACACGCCCGTGTAGATCGCGCGTCCCAGGTGCTCGAGGAAGGCGCCAAGCACCCGGCGATCGAGCTCCGATCGATAGCGTCCACGGTTGATGACGGCGCGGGCGGCGGCTTTCGTCGTCTGCGTGTAGCCGATCGCGCTCAACCAGGATCCCGCCGCCACGAAGGCGCCGGATCGTCCGAGCTCCGTCAGAAACCGTCGGCGGTTCAGTGTCGAGCCCATGGCGTCACTCCGTTTGGGGTTAAGACGGAACGCGTTTTACATCGCAGGGCTGACGCTGTCAATCAACCCCGCCTCAGTGGGCTGCTGCGGAGACGCAGAGAAAGGGGCCCGCCACAGAGGCACAGAGAGCACAGAGATTCTTCTTTTCGGGGAGCCACAGAGACACGAAGAGCACAGAGCAGTGGCGAACGATCACGCAGAGGTCTGCGGCGTGAGATCGCGGCCCGGGTCGCGGTGAACGTCAGAAGGATCGAGAGGTCTGGAAGAAGGAAATCTGTGTGATCTGTGTAATCTGTGGTTTCTTTCGGTACCGCTAGTCGATCTCGATGATGCCCCACTTGCGGTCGCCGTCGAGGCGCGCGCCGACCAGCGCCGGCTCGGCGGCCAGCGGCAGGCGCGCGAGCGCGTACTGCTGCACTTCCTTTGCGACGAGATCCTCGCTCGGCGGCTCGGGCCGGCAGTGCAGGCGCACCCACAGGCGCAGCATCGGATCGGCGATTGAGTACCGCTTCTGCCGCACGCTGACCAGATCGACGTCCTCGAGCCACGACAGGTAGTCCTTCGTCGAGCCCGGCGTGCGCCGCAGGCGAATCGCGATCTCGGTGAGCGTCAGCGGTTCCTGCTCGGCGAGGATGTCGAGGATGGCCTTGAGCGCGCCGTAGCCGCGCGCGCGATGCAGGCGCAGCTCGTACGAGTAGGTGAGCTCCCGCGCGAGCTGGCCATCGGGCGACAGCAGCGACGACAGCGCGCTGATCGGGTCGGCGCCGATGACGCGCATCGCGTCGGCAATCGCCTGCGCGTACCCGGCGTGCCCGTTGGTCAGCGCGTGCACGGCATGCAGGACTTCGTCGTCGCCGCCCCAGCCCTGGCCCATGACCTCGCGGAGCTCGTCGGCGGAGAGCGGCGTGAGCGGGACGACCTCGATGCCGGGCGCCTGGTCGCGCAGCAGGCGAAGCGCGCGCGTGATGTAGCGCGTCGTCAGGACGAAGTGGTTCGTCGAGCCCGCGAGACCCGCCAGCAGGTCGTGGAACACGTGCCGCAGGCCCGGGAAGTTCTCGAACGTCCGGAACTCGAGTGCTTCGTCCAGGAGGAACGTCACCGGCCCGCCGGTACGGCCGCGCGCGCCCTGGAAGAACGCGATGAGCGTGTCGAAGGCCTCGCGCGGCGATCGCGCGTCCGGGCCGACATCGGCCGCGCTGAACGGCGAGGCCGCCAGCACGGTCCGCAGCAGCCGCTCCGGCGTCGTCGCCGAGCGCTCGACGTCGATGTACTGGCACCCCGACTCGCCGAGCCGCTCGCGGATGCTGCGCAGAAGATACGTGCGTCCGGTGCCGCAGCTGCCGACGAGCACGGGAATGCGCGCGGGCCGCGCGTCGAGCGCGGAGAGCACGCGCCGTTCGAAGGCCGGACGGGCAGGCGTCATCGCTCGCCCGCTTTCGTCGCCATCGGCATGCGGATGCCGCGCGTCGCCGCGGTCGCGATCGCTTCGGGATAGCCGGCATCGGCGTGCCGCACGACGCCCATCCCGGGATCGCAGGTGAGCACGCGCTCGAGACGCTCCGCGGCCTCGGGCGTGCCGTCGGCGACGACGACCATGCCGGCGTGCAGCGAGTAGCCGATGCCGACGCCGCCGCCGTGATGCACCGACACCCACGTCGCGCCGGCCGCCGTGTTGAGCAGCGCGTTGAGGATCGGCCAGTCCGCAATCGCGTCGCTGCCGTCGCGCATGCCTTCCGTCTCGCGATTCGGCGACGCCACGGAGCCCGCGTCGAGGTGATCGCGGCCGATGACGATCGGCGCCTTCAACTCGCCGCGCGCGACCATCTCGTTGATCTTCAGGCCGAACTTCGCGCGCTCGCCGTAGCCCAGCCAGCAGATTCGCGCCGGCAGCCCCTGGAACTTCACCCGTTCGCCCGCGAGCCGGATCCAGCGGGCAAGCGCCTCGTCGTCCGGGAAGAGCTCGAGCACGGCGCGATCCGTCGCGGCGATGTCGGCCGGATCGCCCGAGAGCGCCGCCCAGCGGAACGGCCCCTTGCCCTCGCAGAAGAGCGGTCGGATGTACTCCGGCACGAAGCCGGGGATGTCGAAGGCGTCGCTGACGCCGGCCTGTTCGGCCTGCGCGCGGATGTTGTTGCCGTAGTCGAACACGTGGCTGCCGCGGCGGCCGAGCTCCAGCATCGCGCGGACGTGGTCGGCCATCGCCCGCATCGATCGCGCGACGTAGTCCTCCGGATCGCGATCGCGCAGGGCCGCGGCGGCCTCGAGCGTCAAACCGTTCGGCACGTAGCCGTTCAGCGCGTCGTGCGCGGAGGTCTGGTCGGTCACCACGTCGGGCACCATGCCCCGGGCGACGAGCGCCGGCAGCACGTCGGCGGCGTTGCCCTCGAGGCCGATCGAGCGCGCCGTCTTCGTGCGCGTCCACGCCGTCAGCGTGTCGAGCGCATCATCCAGCGACTGCGTCGCCTCGTCCAGGTACCCTGTCTCGAGCCGCCGCGCGATCCGGCGCGGATCGACCTCGATGACGAGCGCCGCGCCGCCGTTCATCGTGACGGCCAGCGGCTGGGCGCCGCCCATGCCGCCGAGGCCGGCGGTCACCACCGACCGGCCCGCCAGCGAGCCGCCGAAGTGGCGGCGGGCCAGCGAGGCCAGCGTCTCGTAGGTGCCCTGCAGGATCCCCTGCGATCCGATGTAAATCCAGCTGCCGGCCGTCATCTGGCCGTACATCGTCAGGCCCTTGCGTTCCAGATCGCGGAATTTCTCCCACGTCGCCCACGCGGGCACGAGCAGCGAGTTGGCGATGATGACGCGCGGCGCGCCGGCATGCGTGCGGAACACCGCGACGGGTTTTCCCGACTGCACGACGAGCGTCTCGTCGTGCCCGAGGGTCTTCAGCGACGCGACGATCGCGTCAAACGCCTCCCAGCTGCGCGCGGCGCGTCCGGAGCCGCCGTACACGACGAGATCGTCGGGCTGCTCCGCCACGTCGGGGTCGAGGTTGTTCATCAGCATGCGGAGCGCGGCCTCCTGCGGCCAGCCCTTGCAGCTGATCGCGGCGCCACGCGCCGCACGGATGGTGCGAGTCCCGGCAGTCATCGCTCGTCTGGTGAGTTCGGGCGGAAGAGTATGAAGGTATGTAGCGTCGGACGCGTTGTCAACCACGCATCAAAAGATTTTTCAGTTGACGTCGCAGCCGTGGACGTGATCAAACGCGCCGCCCGCAATCGCCTCGGCAATGGCCTCGATGTCGGCCGACGGCGGATGGTCGTGATCGCGACGCGGCGCAGACTCGCGCAGCCGCGCGTGCGCGGCCTGCAGCGCCGGCGACGTCGTGAGCGGCGCGAGCAGATCGATCGCGCGCGCCGCGCACAGCAGCTCCACCGCGACGACGCGCGTGGCGAGCCCGACCACGTCGGCGGCCTTGAGCGCCGCGCCCATGCTCATGCTCACGTGGTCTTCCTTGTTCGCCGACGTCGGAATGGTGTCGACCGAGGCCGGGTGCGAGAGCGTCTTCACCTCCGACGTCAGGGCCGCCGCGGTCACCTGCGCCAGCATCAGCCCCGACTCCAGCCCGCCGTGCTCGGTCAGGAACGCGGGCAGCCCGCTGAGCGCGGGATTGACGAGTCGTTCGACCCGCCGCTCGCTGATGGTCGTCAGGTGCGCCATGGCGATCGCCGTCAGATCCGCGGCGATGGCGACCGGAGCGCCGTGGAAGTTGCCGCCAGAGACGATGTCGCCGGTCTCGGCGAAGACCATGGGGTTGTCGGTCGAGGCGTTGGCTTCGACTTCGACCGCCCGCGTGGCATGAGCGAGCGCATCTCGTGCTGCGCCATGCACTTGCGGGGCACACCGCTCCGAGTAGGCGTCCTGCACGCGCCCGCAGTCGGCATGCGACGCGTTGATGGCGCTTCCGGCCATCAGCCGGACGATGTTGGCGGCCGACACGGCCTGCCCGGCATGCGGCCGCGCGGCGTGGATCCGCGGATCGAACGGCACGGTCGACCCGCGCAGGGCGTCGATCGAAAGGGCGGCGGCGACGTCGGCGGCGCGCGCCAGCCGCCACGCGTCGACAAGGGCCAGCGCCAGGACCGCCGTGGACGCCTGCGTCCCGTTGATGAGCGCGAGCCCTTCTTTCGGGCCGAGCGCGACCGGCGTGAGCCCCGCGCGCTGCAGCGCCTCGGCGCCCGTCACGCGGCCGAGCGGCGTCAGCACCTCGCCTTCGCCGATCAGGACGAGCGCCAGATGCGCCAGCGGCGCGAGGTCTCCGCTGGCGCCGACCGAGCCTCGGCGCGGCACGACGGGATGCACGTGCGGGTTGAGCAGCGCGAGGAGCGCGTCGACGGTCGCCAGCCGGATGCCCGAGTGGCCGCGCGCGAGCACGTTGGCGCGGAGCAGCATCATCGCGCGCACGGCATCCGCCGCGAGGGGCTCGCCGACGCCGGCCGCGTGACTGCGCAGCAGGTTGGCCTGCAGCCGGTCGAGCGCGTCGGGCTCGATGCGGACCTCCGCGAACGAGCCGAACCCGGTGTTGATGCCGTAGACGGCCTCGCTGCCGGCGGCCTTGCGATCGACGACGGCACGGGCGCGGTCGATGCGGTCGCGCGCCGCGTCAGCCAGCGCGACGTCGGCCGTTCCCCCGCGAGCCACCGCGCCGATGGCGTCGAGCGTCAGCGACGATCCGTCGATGAACAGCATGACAACCGTGCATCGTATCACCGCGCTCGCGGCCCGGAAGTGACGATGGCCGCGCCGCTGGTGTACTATGGCGTGCTTCGATGATGGCCAAGAATCTTGCAGTGCTGGGCGCGCAGTGGGGCGACGAGGGGAAGGGGAAAATCGTCGATCTGCTCACGCCGCGGTTTTCGATTGTGGCGCGCTACCAGGGCGGCCACAACGCCGGCCACACGGTCTACGTGAACGGCAGGAAGTTCGTGCTGCACCTGATCCCCTCGGGCATCCTGCACGACGGCGTCACCTGCATCATCGGCAATGGCGTCGTCGTCGATCCGACGGCGCTGTTCGCGGAAGTCGACGAACTGGCCGGCCTCGGCGTCGAGGTGGACGGCCGGCTGCTCGTCAGCGATCGCGCCCACGTCATCCTGCCGTATCACCGCGAGCTGGACGTGCTGTCGGAGGCGCGCCGCGGCGAGCGCCGCATCGGGACGACGTCGCGCGGCATCGGGCCGGCCTACGAGGACAAGATCGCCCGGCGCGGCATCCGCGTCTGCGACCTGCTGAATCCGTCCGTCCTCGAGGAAGGCGTGCGCGAGAACGTCAAGGCCAGGAACCGCGTCATCAAGGACACGACGCTCGACTGGCGCCAGGTGTACGACCAGTGCCTCGCGCACGGCCAGCGGCTCGCGCCGTGGGTCGTCGACGCGTCGGTCTATCTGAATCGCGCCATCGGCGACGGCCGCAGCGTGATGTTCGAGGGCGCGCAGGGCACGCTGCTCGACATCGATCACGGGACGTATCCGTTCGTCACCTCCTCGAACGCCTCGGTCGGCGGCGTCAGCACCGGACTCGGCGTGCCGCCGCGGGCCGTCGGCGTGGTGCTCGGCGTCGTCAAGGCGTACACGACGCGCGTCGGCGAGGGGCCGCTGCCGACCGAGCTGACCGGCGAGCTTGGCAACCGGCTGCGTGAAAGCGGACAGGAGTACGGCGCGTCGACGGGACGTCCGCGGCGATGCGGCTGGTTCGATGCCGTGGCGGTGCGCTTTGCCGCGCGCGTCAACGGGCTCGACCACCTCGCGCTGACCAAGCTGGACGTGCTCGACGGCCTGCCGTCGATCTCGATCTGCGTGGGTTACAAGTGCGGCAGCACGACGCTCACCGAATTTCCCGCGGACCTGACGCGGCTCGCGGGCTGCGAGCCGGTGTATCAGGAGATGCCGGGCTGGTCGACGCCGACGCGCGGCGCGACGTCCTACGACGCGCTGCCGTCCGAGGCCCGGGCCTACATCGCGCGGCTCGAGGAAGTCACCGGCGTGCCGGCGGCGATCGTCTCGACGGGATCGGATCGCAGCGAGACGATCCTGCGGACGGATTTCTTGAAGTGAGGATCGGGGCTGACAGCCTCCGCCAAGGCTACAGCGGTCCGCTGAAGCCCCGGGCGTAGCCCCGGATCCCGGAGCCCCGGCCTACTGCTCGCCGGGACGCTTGTGGCGCGCGAGGTATTCCGCGACCTCCTCGGCGTCCGCGCCTGAGAACTCCAGACCGGCCCGATAGTGCGGCGTCGGGTTGCCCTTCGGCAGCTCGAACCTCGCCCAGACCACCAGCGCCTGCGCGCGCAGCGTCTGTCGTTCGTCCACCATCGAAATTCGCACGCGCTGATTCGGCCTGAGCACGGTGGGCGAGAGCACCTGCGCGCCGAACTGCGACAGGTCGATCAGCCGCGACTGCGTGCCATCCACCAGGACGTCGACGCCCTCGGCCATCGTCGCCCGTGGCGCGCGCCGCGTGCCCACCTGGTCGAGCGGCGCCGGCGGCTGCGGCACGGCGGGAGTCGTCGACCCGGGCGCGCCGCCAATCGGTCGCCGAACCGACACGCGCGAGTAGTCGCTGTCGTGCGAGACGATGCGGATCTCGATGTCCACGAGCGCAGGGTCGGCCTTGAGCCGCGTCAGAAGGGCCGCGCCGCGCGAGGTCGCCGCGAAGAGCCGCTCGAGCGCGACGCGCGTGGGCTTGCGCTCGACGACCGTTTCAATGGCGCGCGCGATGTCGCTGTCGGGGCACGTGATGAGTTCCCCGGACGTCGCCCGGAGCCGCTCGGTGAGCGCGCCCATCAAATCGGCGGGCGCGATCACCACCGTGCACTCGGTTGTCATGACCACTCAGCATATCAAACGGATCTTCGGACTACGGACTACGGACTACGGACGACGGAGGCCAGCGCCTCGTATTGATCCGTGGCGATGAAGTCGACACGCGCGGCGATGGCGGCGCGCCAGCGCGTCTCCGCGGCGTCCAGGCTGCCGAAGTTGTACGACGCGAACCAGCCGAAACGATCCCCGTCGGCCGCGGGGAACCCATCGAGGGTGTAGAACCGAATCCAGAGACCGGCCGCGTGGGCGCGCGACACGACGGTCTGGAGGCGCGCGGCGCTCTCGGGCGTCCACGCGCCGGCGTCTCGTTGTCCGCGCGGCTCGACCACTTTCCACGGGTGATTCCACCAGCGCCGGTAGTTGGTGGCCGGCGTCGGCTGCGGCACTTCGCCCTCGGCCACGCCAGGGCGGTTGTGCGCCGCGCCGAAGATCAGCAGGCGTCCTCCGGCAGGCACCTCGTCGTGGAACACGCGTTCCTGCGCGTCCGACTCGCCGGTGAGCACGAGCAGCGGCCCCAGTGTCATCTCCGCGGGCGTCGAGTCGTCCGTGGCGCGCGGGGCGGTCGTCAGCCAGGCGGGATGCGCTGCGACAAGTGCCCCCACTGCGCGTAGCAGTTCAGGCGGCTCCATCTTGAAGTCGAGGTTCAGCGTGATCAGCGGCCAGGTCTCCGGCCGCGGATGTTCGACGGCCTGATCGAGGAGCGGCCCCACGCGATCGAAGAAGTAATGCTGCAGCGTGGGCTCGTCGCCGCGGCACGCCGTGTCGTGCGCGACGACAGGCTCCATGTGCCCGGGCGAGGTGGCGCACCATGCGACGTCCTGCTCGATCGCGAGCGGCGTGCCCGTCGCCAGCGCGCGCGGCACGCGGTCGTCGAAGCGGCCCTCGTACGGATACGCGTTGTGCGCGTCGAGCAGCACGCGCCGGCCCGGCGGCTGCGCCAGGCGGCTCACCCGGCGCGACGGCAGAGATCGAAAGCAGCCCCACGGCCGCGACGACGAGTCGATGCATGTCCGATCGATCTATCACACCGCCGCAACGTTCGGATGCCGCCGCTCACATGCGCGCGTCGAGGTGCCGGGGCTGAAGCCCCGGCCTACTGGAGTCGCGTTCCTGCTGACGATCCCCGGGTCGTGAGTGGCCTCGCCGTCCGCTGTCACCGTCTCGTCAAGCGCTACGCCGACGTCGTCGCCGTCGGCGGCCTCGACCTCGAAGTGCGCCGCGGCGAGTGCTTCGGCCTGCTCGGCCCCAACGGCGCGGGCAAGACGACGACGATCGAGATCCTTGAAGGCCTGACCACACCCGACGAAGGCGAGGTCGAGGTGCTGGGCGAGCGTTGGGGGCGCGGCAACGACCGCAGCCTGCGCGCGCGTCTCGGGATCCAGCTGCAGGAGACGCAACTCAGCGAGAAGCTTTCCGTCGAAGAGACCCTGAGGCTGTTCCGCTCCTTCTATCCCCGGGGCCGCAGCGTCGACGACGTGCTCGCGCTCGTCGAGCTCGAGTCGAAACGCGCCAGCTGGGTGGGGAAGCTGTCCGGGGGACAGAAACAGCGCCTCGCGGTTGCCTGCGCGCTCGTGGGCGACCCCGATCTGCTGTTCCTCGACGAGCCCACCACGGGGCTGGATCCGCAGTCGCGCCGCCAGCTCTGGGAACTGCTCGTCCACTATCGCGCGGGCGGCGGCACGATCCTGTTGACGACGCACTACATGGACGAGGCGGAGACCTTGTGCGATCGCGTGGCGATCGTCGACCGCGGGCGCCTGATCGCGCTCGACACTCCTCGCGCGCTCGTCGCGTCGCTCGGGGCCGAGCACGTCGTCGAGTTCGCCGTCGCGGACCCGCTGCGAGCGCTGTCGATCGAGGAGTTGAACGCGCTGGCCGGGGTCCGCGACGCGCGGCGAGAAGGAGAGGGCTGGGCCGTCGGCACCTCCGAAGTCCATCTCGCGGTGCCCGCGTTGATCGCGGCGCTCAACGCGCGCGGCGCGGTGCTCACCGCGCTGGCCACCCACAGCGCGACGCTCGAGGACGTCTTTGTCGTCGCTCACCGGAAGGCACCTGCGTGACCAGTAGCCGTCCGCGGCCCGCCCTCGTCGAGCTGACGCTCGTGCGGCTGCGCGAGTTCGTCCGCGAGCCGGAAGCGGTCTTCTGGGTCTTCGTGTTCCCGATCCTGATGACATGCGCCCTGGGCCTCGCGTTTCGATCGCGATCCGAACCGCCTGCCGTCGTCGGAATCGCCTCCGGAGCCGACGGGGACGCGATTGCCGCGACGCTCACGAAGTCCGGCGGCGTCGACATCAAGCGCTTTGCGCCGGCCGATCTCGACCGGGCGCTCGCGAGATCCGACGTGCAGCTCGTCGTGGTGCCGGGCTCACCGATCACCTACCGATTCGATCCCGCGCGCGCCGAAAGCCGGCTCGCGCGCCGCATCGTCGACGACGCGCTGCAACGCGCAGGAGGCCGCGTGGATCCGGTCGCCGCGCGCGACCAGCCGGTCGAAGTCGTCGGATCGCGCTACGTCGACTGGCTCGTGCCCGGCCTGCTCGGCATGAACATCATGAGCACCGGTCTCTGGGGCATCGGCTTCTCCGTGGTGACGGCGCGCACGCGCAAGCTGCTCAAGCGGCTCGTCGCGTCGCCGATGCGCAAGCGCGACTACCTGCTCGGCCATTTGTTCGGACGGCTGGTGTTCCTCGTTATCGAAGTAGGCGCGCTCGTTGGCTTCAGCCGACTGGTCTTCGGCGTGCCGATGCGCGGTTCGTGGCTGATGCTGGCCGCGACCTGTCTCATCGGCGGCCTGTCGTTCGGCGGCATCGGCCTGCTCGTCGCCAGCCGCGCGCGGACGGTCGAAGCGGTCTCGGGTCTGCTGAACCTGGTCATGCTGCCGATGTGGCTGCTGTCCGGGGTGTTCTTCGCGTCCTCGAACTTTCCCGAGGCGATGCAGCCGGCCATCCATCTGCTGCCACTGACGGCCCTGAACGACGGGCTGCGGGCCGTGATGCTCGAAGGCACCGGGCCGTCCGGCCTGGCCGGGGCATGGGCTGTGCTCGCCGCCTGGGGGGCGATCACGTTCCCTGCCGCGCTCTGGCTGTTCCGGTGGCGATAAGCGATCTCCCGTATTACCAGCTGGCGGACCGTATCCAAATCGATACAAAATTACGGGCGAAATGGGACGTCCGGCTTGAAAGGCTGGGGTGGCCGAGCGGATGATTGAAGCGCGCTACCCGACCTCAACCAATGGTCCTGCAACAGGATAAGGGCAGTGCGCCCCCGCCGTTCGACACCGGCCTGCCTCGGACACAGTCTTCCGAGGACGTGCCGCGCTGGCTCGTCGTTCTGGGCATGGCGGCGGCGTGCACGCTGCTCGTCGCGTTGCTGCGGTACGCGATCGATCTCCTCGGCGTCGTCTTTCCTGATCATCCTCGTTGGATTTTCCATTCGCGCTGTCAGCGACTGGCTGACGGAAGGCGAGTCGGTGTCGGCCTGGGCGCTGGCCGCCGTCTTCGCGGGCCTGTTCGGCACTGTGCTGGTCGGCTTCTGGCTGTTCGGGTCGCGCGACATGACGACCGGCGCGCTCGAACGCGGACTGCCGCCGCCAGTGCTGGCGGTATCGGATTGGTTCGAGGCGCACGGCTGGGGACAACGTGTGCTGCTCGGTGGCGGTGGCAGCCCCACTGCGCCGTCAACACCGGGAACGTCGGCGGTGCCGCAGTCGGCATCCGCGCCTTCGGGCGGCGCGGTGTCGCCACGGGCCGAGCCGGAGTCGCCGTCCGCGCCAGCGTCTCGCGCATCTGGCTCGGAGTCGTCGTCGCGCGGGCGGAAGCCTGCCTCGCAGGCCAGCGGCGGTGAAGCCGAGGCTGCCACGGCGTCGCCGTCGGGTTCGTCAGCGAGGCGATCGCCGGAGCCGTCAGGCGGCGGCACCGATACGCCGACGCAGGAAGCCGCGTCGCCACCTCCGGTGTCCGAGCCCGTCACTCAACCTGCTGTCGAGGCCGCATCCACGGGCACGTCGACCACGCTGGCGTCGTCGCACTCGGCGTCGGCGGTGGGCACGTCGGTGCGCTTCACGGCAACCGTCACGGCGGACGGCAGCGGCGTCCCGACCGGCGTCGTCGTGTTCTTCGATGGCGATCGCGCCATCGGCACGGCGGCGCGTGCACGGGCCTGGCCCGAGCGTGACGGCCGTCCTCGCGACGCTCGATCTCGCCATCGGCGATCATCAGATCGCCGCCGAGTTCCACGGCTCCCATGGATTTCTCGGGAGCCGTTCGCAGGCGATCTCCCAGACGATCACGCGGCGCTGAACAGGGCCGGCTCACTTCGCTTCGCCGGCGAGGGCCGCTCGCTTCGCTCGCGGCAGGGCCGCGCTTCGCGCGGCGGGGCCGTTCGCTTCGCTCACGGCGACGACGTACAATTCGCCCCAATGACAACTGACGCGCAGGGGAGCGCGGCGCCGGAGCTGCACGAGAAGCGTCCGCTCAATGCGCCCGGGCTCTTCGTGGGCATGGCGATCTTCGGGGCGATGGCGATCGCGATCCTCGTCTACACGATGGTGCGCACGCCGCAGATTCCCGCGATCGTCTCGCTCGACTACACGAAGGTCGCCGGCAGCGTGCTCGTCGCGGAAGAACGCCAGACGGACGCGCGCGCGTTGCAGGCCGCGCTGGCGCGACGTCAGCCGGGGCTCGACGTCGGCGTTCCCGATCTGTCCGCGGCCGGGTTCGTGCTCGAGGGCGGCTCCGTGCATCCCGCTCGTGGGACGCCCCGGCATCGTCGCGATTTACCGCAACGGCACTTCAGGATCTCGTCGTCTGGCATCAGTTCGTGGGAACCACGGCAGACCTGCCCGATACGAACGACGTGCGCGAGCAGCACGGGCGCCGCTACTTCGTTCATCGCAAGGCCACAAACGCCCTCGTCTTCTGGCAGGACGGCTCGCGCGTGGACGTCCTCACGTCGAGCCTGCCGGCCGAGCAGGTCGTCGCGCTCGCCCTGACCGTGAGCTGAGCTGCCATGCCGACGTCGCTGCGCTGGGGATTGCTCGGGACCGCCCGAATCAACCGCTCGCTCATTCCGGCCATTCGTGCCGGCGAGCGCAGCACCCTTGTCGCCGTCGCCAGCCGCGATCAGGCGCGCGCCGACGACTATGCGCGCGAGTGGAAGATCCCGCGCGCCTTCGGCAGCTACGAAGCGCTCGTCGCCGATCCGGGCATCGACGCCGTCTACGTGCCGCTCCCGAATCACCTGCACGTCGAGTGGACGGTCGCGGCCGCCCGGGCGGGCAAGCACGTGCTGTGCGAGAAGCCGCTGGCGCTCGACGCGGCCGGCGTCGATCGCATCGCGGAAGCGGCGCGCGCGCACAAGGTGGCGATCGCCGAGGCGTTCATGTATCGCCATCAGGCACAGACCGATCGCGTTCTGGCTCTCGTGGCTGAAGGCGCGATTGGCCGCCTGCGCTTCGTGCGCGGCTCGTTCTCGTTCCCGCTGACGCGTGAAGGAGACGTGCGCCTGACGCCCGAGTGGGGTGGCGGCGCGCTCTGGGACGTCGGCTGCTATCCGGTGACGTACGCGATGCTGCTGGCCGGCGGAGCGCCCGCGACGGTCTCCGGTCGAGCGGAGTACGGGCCAACCGGCATCGATCTCACGTTTGCCGGTGTGCTGGAGTTTGCTGACGGCATGCTCGGCGCGTTCGATTGCGGGTTCGCCTCGGCGTTCCGGACCGGCATGGAGATCGTCGGGACCGACGGCGTGCTGCACGTCGACAACCCGTTCAAGCCGGGCCCGCGCGAGACGCTGCGCCTGCAGCGCGAGGGACACGAGACCGTCGATCGCCGTCGACGGCGGGGCGCTCTATTCAGGCGAGATCGCGGACATCGAGCGCGCGGCGCTCGACGGCGCGCCGTGCCGCGTCTCGCTCGGCGAGAGCCGCGCCTCGGTCGCGACGCTCGCGGCCCTGCTGCAGTCGGCGCGCGACGGCCGTCACGTGCGCGTTCTCGACCACACCTCGAACACGACGACGCCGGCGACGAGCAGCGCGGCGCCGAAGGCGAGCAGCTCGAACCCGGACGTCGCGTAGACGAACGTCCAGCCCGCCGATCGCGATGACGGCCGGCCATGGGTACAGCCACATCCGGAACGGCCGCGGCACGTCGGGCTTCGTGCGCCGCAGGTAGACGAGCACCACCGTCTGCCCGATGAACTGCACCAGGATTCTCGTCGTCACCAGCGCGTCGATCACCGTGCCCAGCGACAGCGCGCTCGCCAGGATGGCGACGACGCCCATCACGAGCAGCGAGACGTGCGGGAAGGCTTTCGTCGGATGGAGCCGTGCGAACGCGCGGAAGAACGTGCCGTCGAGTGCCGCCGCATACGGAATCCGCGAGTAGCCGAGCAGCAGCGCGAAGACCGATCCGAACGCCGTCCACAGCACGAACGCCGTGAAGACCATCGCCACCGGCCGCCCGTAGATGCGCTCCATCACGATCGAGATGATGAAATCGGACTCGGGATGCGCCGACGCCGGCACGAACGTGCGCCACGAGACCGTGCCGATCACCGACAGGTTGATCGCGATGTAGAGCAGCGCGACCGCGCCGACGCTCAGGAGCACCGAACGCGGGATGACGCGGCCCGGATCCCGGACCTCGTCACCCAGATAGCAGATGTCGTAGTACCCGAGGTAGTCGTAGATGCCGATGCGCGTGGCCGCGCCGAGGCCGATGAGGAGGCCCGTCGAGAACTTGAAGGCGCCCGGGTCGATGTCGAACGCCTTCGCGGGATCGAAGTGGACGGCGCCGGTCGCGATCACCGCGAGCGTCGTCGCCATCGTGCCGACCCACAGCACCACGGTCAGCCGTCCGACCGATTCGATGCGGCGGTAGAGCAGCGCGATGTTCAGAAGACCGATCACCACCGCGATGCCAATCGACCCGCCGGCAGGCAGTCCGGGCCAGAGGTACCTCGAGTAGTTCGCGAACCCGATGTAGCCCGACGCGATTTCGAGGGGTCCGCTGAGCAGGAACTGCCAGATGAACAGGAAGGACAGGAGGCGCCCGGCGTACGTCGCGCCGAGGCCCTCTCGCAGGTAGCGATACGTGCCGCCGGAGCCCGGGTACATCGCGCCGAGCTCGCTCCAGACCAGGCCGTCGGCCGCGACGATCACCAGCGCGACGAGCCAGCCCGCCAGCGCCTGCGGACCGCCGAGCGCCGACATCAGGAGCGGGATCGTGATGAACGGCCCGACTCCGATCATGTTCGACATGTTCAGCGCCGTCGCGGGCAGCAGCCCGAGGCGGCGCTCGAGGGTCGGAGGCGAGGTCACGGGGAGAGACTACAACGAATGCAAGAATGAAGAATGAGAGAAGTGCAGAATGCAGGGTGCAGGGGCTGCAGGGACTGCCGCACCTGTAGCGCAGGCCTTCAGGCCTGCTGAACCTGTGGGGCAGGCCTTCAGGCCTGCAAGGTGCAGCAGCAGGCTGGCACGACTCCGACGCGCTGCGGTCGGCGAAACTGGCCCTAGGGCCAGCGCCATGCGGTGTGTAGCATTGTGGTCAGGCTCACCATGTCTCGACGTTTCTCTCTGCTCGGCGCTGATCGGTCTTCTGGCTCTCGAGGCCTTCGGCTCACCTGCGGCCGCGGCCTCTGCGGCGGACGAGCCGCCGGTCGTGGTGGAGTTGTTCACCTCCGAAGGCTGCTCGAGCTGTCCGCCGGCTGACGCCTTCCTGAAGGAGCTGGCCGCAATCCATGGCGTGATCGTGCTCAGCGAGCACGTCGACTACTGGAACCGCGAGGGCTGGACGGATCCGTTCTCGTCGGCGTCCTTCACCGAGCGGCAGCAGCAGTACGCGCAGCGACTCGCCTCCGAGGTCTACACGCCCCAGATGGTCGTGGACGGGCGCCGGCAGTTCATCGGGAGCGATCGTGACGCGGCGGTCGCGGCGCTTCGCGACGCCACGCACGCGCCGAAGACCGCGATGACCGTCAGCGCGCGGCTGGACGGCTCGCGTCTCGCGGTGCACGTCGACGTGACGGCAACCGACGCGACGCCGGACGCAGACGTGGTGGTCGCGTTGACGGAGGACGCACTGAGCACGGCCGTGACGGGCGGAGAGAACAAGGGGCGCCGCATCGATCACACGGGCGTGACGCGCGTGCTCTCGACCGCGGGCCGCACGAAACGCGGCGCGGCCTCGAACGGGTTCGACTCGACGATCACCCTGAAGAGCGGCTGGACCGCCGATCACATGCGCGTCGTGACGTTCCTGCAGTCGCGCAAGGACGGCGCGATCGTCGGCGCCGCCTCAGCGCCGCTCGCCAGCCAGAGCCACGCGCGCCTCGAAGGGCGCTGACTGCGGCGGGAAGCAGATGCGATCGTCGCACGCCTGATAGCGGACCGCGCCGGCCACGGTCACCTCGCGCGCTGACTTGCCGGCCGCGGCGCCATCCACCTTCATCGACACCGTCACGACGAACGGCTTCGTGTAGACCTTCAGGTTCTCGGCCGTCGGACCGAAGAAGAAATCCTCGGCCTTGGGAAACTTCGGCGCGTCGGCCGTCAGGCCCGCCTGCGGCGTCACCGTGACGGACACCGGAATGTTTTCGGGATTGCCGGGCGCGTAGACGTGAATGCCCGGGTTGGGGACGATGCGCACCGAGAGCGCGAAGCGTTCTCCGGCGGCCACCGGTTTCGCCGGGGCGTCTGCCGCGACGGACAGCCGTTGCGGCGCCTTGAGTCCCAGCTGCGCGCGCACCGGCGCAGCCACGATGACGAGCAGTGCGATCGCGATGCTTCCCGCGTACCTCATTACGGCAGGATAGCAGGCCCGGCCTCGGCCGCAATCACGATCCCGCGTTCGGCGGTTCCGCTCGCGCTGCCGTTCTCGACCGAGGCGGCCATCGTGCAGTTGCCGTGTGCCTCGGCCGGAAGCTCGATCGCGACCTCGGCCCTGACCTTGTCGGCCGCGGGCGAGAGCCGTCCGTTGCCGCGCGTGACGAAGGGCGCCGCGCTGCCGCCGGCGGAGCTTTCGCACGTCAGCGTGAACGTGGTCTTGAGCCGCGCCAGGCTGGTCCTCGGCGCCGGATAGAGCTCCACGAACGCCGCGAGCGAGCGATTGTCCGGGCCGAAGACAATCCGCGGGCGGAAGTGCCCGCCGACCGCCGCGCCGACGAAGACGTCGCTGAACTCGAGATCGCCGGCCTTGTGCAACGTGACGTCCAGCGGATGCTGCACCGTGCCGCGCCGGCCGTCGGCGCCAATTGCGCCGAAGATCAACCGGTATTGTCCTGGCGAAAGCACCGCCGACGTCGAGACGCTGCGCAGGTTCTCGGTGACCAGTTCGCCCGGGGCCGCCGGTTCGAATGCGTCCGCGCGCACCTTGTTGTCCTGCCGCGCCTGGAAGCCCCACGCGATCGGGCTCTCCGCGTTCTCCATCTCGACGACGAGCACCGACTTCAGCTTGTTCTTCTCGCCCGAGCGCGCCGTGAACGCCGCGATGCGCATCGGGATCTCCGTCGACAGTCGCGGCTGCATCATCATCGTCCCGAGTTCTGCCTGGCGTCGGGTGTCTTTCGCGTAAGCGGCGGGACGATCTGTTTCGGGCTGCGCACGGTGAGGCCAGGCCGCGTCACTTTCACGCTGACCTTGAGCGGCTTGCTGAACGGCGCGGACTGATCAGGCTCGACGCCGATCAGGTAAGAACCGCTCGTCTCGCGCGCGATGCGATCGAACGCGCCCTTGCCGCGGCCGACGGCGTCGAGCACCACACCGCCAGTCAGGCCTGCGAGATCGAACAGCCCTTCGCCGGTCCTGCCGTCGCCGGGCGCCCCGTCCGCCGAACGCCTGGGACCGGGATCTGGCGGACGACGTACAGACTTGATCCGCGCGCGGGCAGCCTTCTCGGCGAAGGCCTGGAGGTCAGGCATATTCGCCGCACCGCCCGGCACGTCCCGAGACACGAGGACCAGCGTCTTCGGGCCCTCGACGTTCGCCAGCACCTCGCGAGATTCGTGAGCTCGTTGCGGACGATGCTCATCACGTCTTCTTCGAGCGGTATTCGTGAAGGGGTCTGTGCGGATGAACGTGTTTGCGCCGATGCTTGCGGACGGACTGAGGTCCGGGAGTCCGCGCGGGTCAGGCGTGGACGCGCGAGAGCACCTCGCGGATTTCGGTGACGTCGCTGGTCATCTCGACGTGCCGGCCCTTGCCGCTTGGGTGAGGCAGCACCAGCAGTCCCGGTGCGATCGGCCGGACCCATCACGTCCAGGAACCGCCCGAGGTAGTCGAGCAGAGCCATTTCCTGGCCCTCGTAAAGGGTCTGCCTCGTCGACGGCCAGCACCGTGATGCGTCCGGTGCCCTGCGGCTGAGTTGGTGGAGAAGCTCCGCGCCGGATCTCGCGTATCCGTTGTGCTGTCGCCGCCGGACGAGCGCAGGTCGACGAACTCCGCCGAGCGCACCGGCCTCGGACGCCCGTCGACGGTGACGACGAATTCCTCGGGCTTGAGATCCGTCACCGGCGTCCCGTCGTCGGTGACGACCGTGACGTCGAGACGGAGAAGGTTGATGCTGCCGTGGAACGTGGGGCCCTGCGCGGCCAGCGCCGCGAGGCTGAACAGCCAGGCGACGGTGACGAGGCGAGACGACGGGCGCATGGTCAGTGCGCCGGACCGACCACCAGTTCCCGCTTCGTGAACCCCGCCGGCTTGCCGTTGACGAGCAGAGCGGCCGTCACGGTGTATCGTCCCGGACCGGCGTGACCGAGCTGCAGCGCGCCTTGCGCGACGCCTTTTGGCACGCCGCTGTTGGCGGCCGGCTGCACGCGTGCGCGCGTCGCGGCGCGGTTCGCGCCGTCCTCGCCGTGCAGCGCGAACTCGACGGCGACGTTGTCGAGCGCCTCTTTCGACGCGCCGTAGACTTCGAGCAGCGCGACGACCTGACCGGCGGCGGGGTCGACGGTGATGCGCGGCTTGAAGTGCCCGCCCGTCGCGACGCCGGCGAAGACGTCGCTGAACTCCAGATCGCCGGCGCTGGCCAGATGCAGGCCGAGCGTGAGCGGACGATCGACGCTGGCGCGCCGGCCCTGATCGTCCACCATGCCGAAGCGCATCGTGTACTTCCCGGGCGGCAGACTTGCCGACGTCACGACCGGCTCGCCGGCGAGCGTCTTCAGCGTCACCTTGTCGAACGCGTCGGAGATCACGCGCGGGCCGTCGTGTACCTCGAAGCCCCAGACCGCCTCGCTGCTGCCCGGCGAGTCGAGCTCCGCGACGATCAGCGTCTTGACGCGATCGAAGTCCACGCCCTGCGCCGTGTACGACGTCACGCGCAGCGGCAGATCCGTCGCGAGGCGGGGGTCGTGCAGAAGACTGCCGAGCGCCTCCTTCGGCGTCCCCGCGAGCTTCCTCGAGCCAGAGGCTGCCGTCGCGACCTGTTTCGGACTCCGCGTCGTGAATCCGGGCCGCTTGACCTTCACCGTGACCGCCAGCGGCTTGTTGCGCGGCGCGCCGGGCGGCGGCTCGACGCCGATGACGTACGAGGCGCTCGTTTCTCGCGCGATGCGGTCGAGGACGCCACGCGCTCCGCCAATCGCGTTCAGGACGACGCCGCCGGTCATGCCGGCGAGGAAGTCGAGGCCGTTCTGCGGCTGGAACTGCGCCTCGAGCGCGCTCGTGTCGCCGCTGGCCGAGGCGTTGAAGATCGGCCGGCTTCAGCACGTACACGGTCAGGTGTGCTTCCGCCGCGCTCTGCGCGAACGCGTGGTAGTCGTCGAGGCCGATCGAGTCCGGCAGCTTCGAGCTGACCAGGATCATCGTCTTCGGCCCTTCGACGCTCTTGAGCCGCCGCGCGAGCTCGTTGAGGGCGTAGAAGATGTCGCGGTTCGGATCGGTGACGCCGCCCCTTGGAAAGAGATCGGCCGCGGTCTCGCCGCGATCGGTCTGAACGGAGCCGAACGCCGACGTCACCGTGCCATCGCCGTTGACGTTGGTCGTCTGGAGCGGCAGCGGCGGGGCGATGTCGTTGGTGGCGCGCGTCGACGAACGGAGCAACACTCCCCGAAGTTCACCGCCGTCGTTCGTGAAATCGATCCAGACGCCAGGGCGCGGCAGGGCGACCAGCGCCGTCCTGTCGTCGGGACCGAGATTCTTGATGTAGTCCGACAGCCCGTTCATCAACGGCCGCGAGTCTTCCGGCAGGCTGTTCTCGTCGAGGACAATCACCGTGAGCCGGCCCCGCATCGAGCCGGCATTCGTCGAGACGTCCGCCGGAGTCAACTCGATCGACGGCCTCTCGGTCGCCGTCAGATCGAGGAATCTCAGCGTACGAATCGGGCACGGCTTCCCGTTGACGCGGATGTCGAAGTCGTCCTCCGTCAGGTCCGCCACCGGTGTTCCGTCGTCGGACACCACCTGGACGTCGAGCCGGATGAGGTCGACACCGCTGCGGAACGTGGGCTGCTGCCCCTGAACGGACGCGGTGAGGGCTAGGACGACGGTGGCGGCGAGCTGAGCGGGACGAAGGCGCATGAGAGGGTCATATCGAGGCGTTGGCGGTACGGACTGTAGCATCGCGGTGACGAGCGGGCAAGGGACTGTGGCAGGATGTCGGAATGTTGCTGCAGGCGGCCGTGCTGGCGCGGACTCCTCGTTGGCGGCGCGCCCGGCGATTCGCCCTCGGTGACATGCCATGTGCGCGACGACGCGCAGGGCCGGACGTTCGTGCTGGAGCAGGCCGCTGCCGGGCCGAACACCTGGCGGCTGTCGATGCAGGATCGCGAGTCCGGCGCGAAGTGGATTCGCCTCGCCCTGCCAGGCGCGGCGCCGGCCATTGCTGACGGCGCGGCGTCGGTGCGCTATAAGAACGCCAACGGCGGTCGACAGGTCACGCCTCGACGTCGCGAGCGACCACGCGCGGCTGGATGTCTACGTGGACCACGGACTCGAAGTGAACATCGAGCCAGACCTCGATCCGGCCGTCGATCGCATGAACACCAACGGCCCGCTGACCGCGCTCGACTGCACGGTCGCCGGCCGACCGGGTCGCTGATTTCGAATGGAGCGCAGGCCTTACAGGCCTGCCGTCTCGAATGTAGCGCAGGCCTTCAGGCCTGCTGTGGGGCAGGGCTTCAGCCCTGCCAGTGGAGAAACTCGTGGCCCCGACCAAAGTCGCCATCCTCGGCGCCGGTTTCATCGCCGACATCCACCTCGAGTCCTACACCCGCTTCGTGCCCGATGCGCAGGTGACGGCCGTCTTCTCGCGCAGCGCCGCGCGGGCCGAGGCGTTTGCGACGCACTGGAAGATCCCGCGATGGTTCAGCGATCTCGACACGCTGATCCGCGAAGCCGACTGCGACGTCATCGACATCTGCCTGCCGAACTTCCTGCATCACCGCGCCACGCTCGCCGCCGCGCGCTCGGGACGCCACGTCATCATCGAGAAGCCGCTCTGCATGACGCTCGAAGAGGCCGACGAGATGATCGCCGTGTGCCGCGAGCACGGGCGGAAGCTGATGTACGCCGAGGAGCTGTGCTTCGCGCCGAAGTACGAGCGCGTCCGCGCGCTCGTGAAGGAGGGCGCCGTCGGCGACATCTACATGCTGAAGCAGCTCGAGAAGCACTCGGGCCCGCACAGCGACTGGTTCTGGGACGTCGAGCAGTCGGGCGGCGGCGTGCTGATGGACATGGGGTGTCACGCATTCGGCTGGTTCCGGTGGATGCTCGGCGGCAACCCGACGGTCAAGAGCGTGTGGGCGACGATGGACACCGTGCGGCACAAGGCGCGCACGAAGGGCGAAGACAACTCGATCGTCGTCGTCGAGTTCGAGGGTGGCGTCATCGGCCTGGCCGAGGACGGCTGGGCCAAGCCTGGCGGCATGGACGATCGGGTCGAGGTCTACGGCACGAAGGGCGTGACGTTCGCCGATCTGTTCCGCGGGAACTCGTCGTCGACGTACAGCGAGGACGGCTACAACTACGCGGCGGAGAAAGCCGGTTCAACCGCGGGCTGGACGTTCACGGTCTTCGAGGAGGCCTTCAACCAGGGCTACCCGCACGAGCTGCATCACTTCATCGACTGCGTGCGGAACGACAAGACGCCGCTCGTGACCGGCGAGGACGGCCGCGCGGTGCTGGAGATCATCTACGCGGCGTACGCCTCCGCGCGATCGGGAGCGAAAGTGCCGCTCCCGATTCACGAGAAGGTGGCCAAGCCGATTGATTTGTGGAAGCCCTGACGACGGACTTCAGACTACGGACTTCAGACTACGGAAACGGGCGCACGTGAGGCGGGGCTTCAGGCCAGCTCGCCGAAGTTGCGACGGGCATCCCGCGCGATCGGCGGCGACAGGTCAATGCCGAACGCCGTCGCGCCGCGCCCGGCCGCCCACTGCAGGATGCGAGTGTTCCTGGCTTCGTCCCACAGATCGGTCTTCAGAATCCGCAGCCCGGCCAGCCGCGGCAACGTCTGCTCGAGCAGACGGATCTCGTTCTCGCGATAGAAGAGCGTCGAGGGCGCGCCGCCGAGATCGGGAAACTCGTCGCCGACGTTCTGCCAGAACCGGTGGTATTCCGGGATCGCCCTGGCGAGTGGCTCGAGGCGCGGTCACGACGGGTCCACGATCCAGCGCCATGGCCCGATCGCGAACGGGTTGCGATCGACGGCGTCGAGCGCCAGGGTCGTCACGCCGGGCGGCAGCGTGAATGGCCCGATGGTGTAAGGCTTGAACGGCCCGATCGCGTCGATCGACTGCGCGGGCACTCCAGGCGCGCTCACGCGCACGGCACCCCCGCCCGACATTGTCTGCATTCGCCAGCGCCAGCCTCACTCGCACGGCGGTCGGGCCGGTGTTGCGCATGACCAGGTCGACGTGCTGCCGCGCCCAGCAGAAGCTTCTGTCGTTGCGCCACTCGCGAACGCCGCATCCCGAGACCTCGATCGACGAACACCGGAGGGGCTCGCCGACGTCACGGCGTAGACCGATGCGCCAGGAAAGCGTCGCATCACGCGCACCTCGCCGGCAGATCGTTCGTCCACGCCAGCGCAAGGTCGCTGCCGGTCCGTACGAGGACGAACGCGATGCGATTGGCGGCCGCCCGCGCCACCATGTCCGAGTCGCCGCAGTCCGGGAACAGCGGACCGCCGGCCTCGCTGACGCGCGATTCGAAGGCCATTTCGACGGCGGCATCGCCTCCGAGCGGCGCCGAGCAGTCGAGCACCGTCGCCGACGCCGGCAAGCCGGCGAGCCAGCGATGCGCCTCGGTCGGCAAAACATCGCGCCACCGCCACGGCAGCGGCGCGTACTCGATGAACACCGCCAGCGCCGCCACGGCAAGAATTGCCGTCCGACGGGATGGCATAGCGCTCGCAGAGCGCGGCCAGGCCCAGGCCGGCGAGCGCGCTCGACGCCTTATCTCCGCCGCGCCGCCGAAGCGCGCCATCGATCGAAACGCGGGGAGCGCATCGTGAAGCCAGATGGCGACGGGTGCCAGCGACGCGACGGCGGCCGCCGAGATCAGCGCCAGCGCGAGGGCCGCGGCCTGCCGTGCTCGCGGTCGCGCGGGCCGGACGCCGCGAACCATGCGCCGCACGCAGCCAGCGCCAGCACGGCGATGCCCGGGGTCAGCTGAAGCTCCACGATCGCTGGCGTTGCCCCGGCCTCTCCGATCGTCTGCACGGAGTGCGCGCCCCAGATCGGCTGATCGACGGGCGGCAGGAAGTACGCCCACCAGCGCGCGCGAAACATCAACACCTGCGCGTCGTTGAAGAGCGGCGCCGCGGCTCGCGCGTGCAGCCACCAGCTCACACCTGCCAGGTGGCCACGCCGCCTGCCGCCACGAGACGCGGCGGCCGCGCACGCGATCCGCGGGGACGAGTGGTTGCGGCCCGCGCGAGCGCCACGACGGGCGCCAACGTCAGTCCTATGAAGCCGCCATAGAAGTCAGCGGCCCCGAGCCAGAGCAGCGACGCGCCCAGCGCGACGGCGCGAACGACGCTCGGCCGATCGACGAACGCGACAACCGCGGCGAAGGCGAGCGCCTGCCATCCGATCTGCGCCACGTGCGGGTGATAGGCCGCGTGCGCGAGGTGATACGGCGCGAACATCACCAGGAGCCCGGCCGTAAGAGACGCGATCGCCGAGCCAGTGAGCAGGAAGACGAAGAGGTCGGTCGCCGCCGCGGCTAGCGGGAACGACAGCAGGATGATGACGTTGTAGGCCCCAACTGGACCGGCCAGACGCGCGATGGCCGCGCCCGTCCAGTCGGTCGCCGGCTGCGTGAACGCATCCCGGATCGAGATGTCGAGCCGCCGCATCGCGGCGAACGGATCGGGATGGCGTCCGGCGATCTCGGTGCCGTAGATGCGCTCTGTCGGTCGCTCAACGACCGGCCACGCCACCAGGAGCGTGAGCGCGGCGCTGGCGGCGAACACCAGGGCGAAGCGGCGAAGCATCATGCAGGGCCCGTGCGCCAAGCAGGGCAAGCAGCGGGGCGGCGACGCCGGCTGCGCGCGTCCAGACGACGGGGAAGACGACGCCGAAGTGCGAGGCGATCTCCGCCTGCGCGGCGATCCAGCCGATCACGATGACGACCGCTACGAGCGCGGAGAGAACGCCGCGCCAGTCCAGCGCGGCGGCGCGACGATCCACAACGCCACCAGCAGCGCGCACGCGAACGACGGCAACAGATACAGCGCGCCCTGTATGTCGCCCGCCACGAGCAGCGTCCGCGGCACGTGCGCGGCAACCGGATGCAGCCATCCGACCAGGATCAACGCCGCGGCCGGCGCGATCTCGCGAAGCAGAAAGAAGGTGAGTCCTCTCGGCGGCGCAGGCCAGCGCGATGCGCGCGACGTCGGCGCGTCCAGGCGAGCCAGCGGCCCACCAGCGCATCAGCACGACGGTCACCAGGCCGAGCACGATCTGATGAAACGCATGCGTCAACAGGAGCGGCGTGCCGCCGACGACCGGCGGCAGCGCGACGGTCAGCAGCCGCACGACGATCAGCAGGCTGAAGAGCGGCACGAACCCCGCGACCGCGAGCACACCGTCGCCTCCACGTCGTCGGGACCGTCAGCGCGACGGCAAGGTAGACCGGCATGAGCGGCGTCACCACGCATTCGGTCGTGACGATGACGTCGGCGCGCGGCGTGTGCAGCAGGTTGCCGGCCGACCGTGCACGGGATGCCGATCGCGTTCAGCAGCCATCCGCTCGCGCGCGCCGCGCCGAAGGCCGCCGACAGCAGGAGCCCGCTCGACTCGAGCCACGGCCCGGCAGCGACGTAGAGCGCCGAGCGCCGCGGCTGACGCGGCGACGATCCGTCCGGGACGCGAGAGGCCGGTGCCCCAGCGTCACCATACCGCGCGTAGTCTAGCCGTTCGCGAGCCTCGAGCGCGATGCGTCCCTGCAGGGCCGTCAGCGGTTCGATGAGGCTCGCTCGATAGCCGGCAGCCGGATCAGCCAGAGCAACGACGCGGCCCAGAGCGACGCGAGAGCGAGAAACCGGAACGGCGACGAGCGCGCCGCCGGCGCCGTCATCGAGCCACCGACGCGCCGACCCCGCGTGCCTCGCACCGCACATGCACGTCGTCGGCCCCGAGAAGGTCGGCCAGCACGGTCTCCCACGTCCAGCGATCGCGCGGACGGCAGCAGTACAGATTGAACGCGGCAAACCCGGTCTCGGGAAACGTGTGACACGCGAGGTGCGACTCGCGGAGCAGCACCACGCCTGTGATTCCGCCCGCGCCAGGGAAGGCGTGCCACACAGCGGGCGCGACCGGACTCAGCCCGAGGTCGGCGATGGCGCGGGCGAAGACGGCCTCGAGCGCGGCTTGCGAGCGCAGCGCCTCAGGACGACAGCCGTACGCGTCGACGATCCACTCCGAGCCCGGGGTGTTGATCATGCGCGCGCGTATCTTACCTCAGCGAGTTGGCGTCAGATCCCGAACGCCTCGCGGATCAGGGAGACCTGCACGCCGACAGGTTTCGCGACGTCGACGATCGACTGCGTGGGACGGACGCTCCAGCGTGTCGATCTGGCTCTGCAAGAGGGCCGGGTTCATGAAGTGATCGGTCCGATGCGACAGCCGGCTCGCCAGGATGGCCGGGTCGCCGTCGAGCAGCACCAGCCCCACATCCGGGAGTCCCCGTCTCGAGGCGCTGGCGGTACACCTCTCGCAACGCCGAGCACGCGACGACCGCGCTGACATGGTCGGCGACGTCGCGCTCGAGCGCGGCGTGAATGGCGTCCAGCCACGGCCAGCGGTCCTCGTCGGTGAGCGGGAGGCCCGCGTGCATCTTGGCCTTGTTGGCCGGCGAGTGAAAGTCGTCGGCGTCGTGAAAGCGCCAGCCGAGATCGGCGGCCAGCCGTTCGCCGACGGTCGTCTTCCCGGATCCCGTGACGCCCATGACGATGATGATCACGACAAGAGTCGTATCACAATGAGGGCGATGTCCGACGAGACTTCCTCCGCATTCCGGGGCTGGACGCGGCCCGGGCCCGTGCCGCCGGGCGCAGACGGCACGCCGCTGGTCGGCGACGCGCGAGACGCTGGACTACATTTCCGGGCACTTCCGGCTGTTCCAGCTGCGGGATGGCCATCGCTTCTCGACCGACGACGTCCTGACGGCGTGGTACGGGACGAGCTGGTGTCCCTCCGCGAGGACCGTCCTCGATCTTGGCAGCGGCATCGGCAGCGTCGCGACCGTGGCCGCCTGGCGCCTGACGGGCGCACGCCTCGTGACGATCGAGGCGCAAGAGGAAAGCGTCGCTCTGGCGCGCCGCTCCATGCGCTTCAACGGGCTGGACGATCGCACGGACGTCAGGCTCGGCGATTTTCGCGACGCGCGCGTCTTCTCGCCTGACGAGCGATTCGATCTCGTCCTCGGCAGCCCCCCGTACTTTCCGCTCGGCACCGGCGTCGAAGGCGATCATCCGCAGAAGGTCGCGTGCCGGTTCGAGCTGCGCGGCGACGTCGGCGACTACTGCCGTGTGGCGGCCGGGCGCCTCGCGCCCGGCGGATTCTTCGCGTGCGTCTTTCCTCTGCCCGACGGCCAGCGCGCGCGGATGGTCGAGGCCGCGCGCGCGGCGGGGCTGTCGCTGGTGCGCGAGCGGCCGGTCGTGTTTCGCGAAGGCGCCGCCCCGCTGATCGGACTGTTCGGGATGATGCGGGCCGAGGACCTGCCGGAATCGTTCAGGGAATGCACGTGGACCGAGCCGTCCCTGACCATTCGCACCGCATCGGGACAGATCCACCCCGAGTATTCGGCCGTAAAGCTGGGCTTCGGGTTTCCGCCGTAGGGGCGAGACGGCTACCGCGGACCGGGGTTGCGACGATAATTGAACCGAGCCCCCTTCGCGTCGCGTAAACCCAATGCCCACCCGAACCGCCGCCGCTCCGGAACCCGAGACACTCGCCGCGCCGCCGGCCGCGCCGCCCGACCTCAACGATCCGTCGCTCTACATCAATCGTGAGCTGAGCTGGCTGGCGTTCAACCAGCGCGTCCTGGATCAGGCGACCGACCCGACGCACCCGCTGCTCGAACGCGTGAAGTTCCTCGGCATCGCGGGCAGCAACCTCGACGAGTTCTTCATGGTGCGGGTCGCCACGCTGCTGAAGAAATTCCGCGCCGGCATGGACGACGTGTCGCCGGACGGCCTGCACACCGAGCAGCAGCTCGTGGCGATCCGCCAACGCGCGTCGCAGATGCTCGACGACATGGCGACGTCCTGGCAGGAGCTGCTGCGCCCGCTGCTCGAGGCCGAAGGCATCCGCTTCCTCGAGCCGTCGGACTACACGCCGGAAATCCGTGCGCACCTCGCGCACCACTTCAAGACGGACATCTGGCCGGTGCTCACGCCGCTGGCGTTCGATCCCGGCCACCCGTTCCCGTACATCTCGAACCTCAGTCACAGCTTTGCCGTGGTCGTGCGCCACAACGGACGCACGAAGTTCGCCCGCGTCAAGGTGCCCGACAAGCTGCCGCGTTTCATCCAGCTGCCCGATCGGCTCTCGGGGCCGGCGCATCCCGACAAGCCGAGGCTCGCGTTCGTCTTCATCGAGGACGTCATCAAGGCGAACATCCAGGAGCTGTTCCCCGGCACGCAGGTCAAGAGCGCGCACCTGTTCCGGATCGTCCGCGACACGGACATCGTGATCCAGGAAGACGAGGCCGACGACCTGCTCGAGTCCGTCGATCGCAGCCTGCGCAAGCTGCGCTACGGCGCGCTGTCGCTGCTGCAGGTCGAGGCGAGCATGCCCCGGCGCGTGCTCGACATCCTGGCCGAGAACTTCGAAGTGGACGACGACGTGATCCTGCGGACGTCGGATCGGCTGGGCATCGCCGACTGGTTCGAGCTCACCGCTCTCCATCGTCCCGCGCTGAAGGACGCGCCGTTTGTCGCACGGCAGCTCTGGGCCGGGCAGGACACCGAGGCGATCTTCGACGAGATCCGCTACCAGGACTACCTGGTGCACCACCCGTTCGAGTCGTTCGGGTCCGTGGAGCTCTTCCTCCGCGCCGCGGTCAAGGACCCGCACGTCGTCGCGATCAAGATGACGCTCTATCGCATCGGCGCGAACTCGCCGCTGATCGATCTGCTCATCGAAGCCGCGGAGGCGGGCAAGCAGGTGGCGGTGCTCGTGGAGCTGAAGGCGCGCTTCGACGAGCGCAACAACATCATCTGGGCCAACCGCCTCGAAGAAGCGGGCATTCATGTCGTCTACGGGCTGGTGAACCTGAAGACGCACTGCAAGCTGTGTCTGGTGGTGCGGCAGGAGGCCGACGGCATCCGGCGATACGCGCACATCGCGACGGGCAACTACAACGCGGGCACGTCGAAGATCTACACCGACGTCGGGTTGTTCACCTCGTCCGGTGCCGTGCTGGATGACGTCTCGGAGGTCTTCAACTACCTGACGGGCTACTCGAACCGGAAGACGTATCGCGAGCTGCTCGTGGCGCCGGTGAGCTTGAGGACGGGCATGCGCGCGCTCATCGAGCGCGAGATCGCGCACGCGAAAGCCGGACGCCCCGCGCGGCTGATCTTCAAGAACAACGCGGTGACCGACACGGGGATGATTCGCGCGCTGTATGCGGCGTCGCAGGCCGGCGTGCCAATCGACCTCATCACGCGCGGCGTGTGCTGCCTGCGGCCGGGCGTGCCCGGCGTGAGCGCGACGATCAACGTGCGATCGGTCGTCGGGCGCTTCCTCGAGCACTCGCGCATCTACTACTTCGAGAACGGCGGCGAGCCGGAGGCGTTCATCGGCAGCGCCGATCTCATGGAGCGCAACCTGGATCGGCGCGTCGAAGTGCTGTGCCCGGTCCGCGACCCCGACATCCGTCACCACCTGCGTCACGTGGTGCTCGACGCGCTCCTGCGCGAGACCGACCGCGCCACGCGCCTGCTGCCGGATGGCGAATACGTCCGCTGCGCGCCCGCGCCGGGCGACGCGCCGGTCAGCTCGCAGGCGCTGCTCCTGGAGCACTACGCCCAGGACGAGCTCTAGCGCGAGTCATGACTGTCACGACCGTTCGCACGATCGACCTGCAGCCGGAGCTGGTGCGTCTGAAACAGGAGCTGCTGGACGCGCGCGAGCGTGCGCGGAAAGTGACCGAAGGATTGCCGGCGGCGGCGTGGGGCACACGGCCGCCCTCGGGCAGCTGGTCGATCGCCGAGTGCCTGATGCACCTGAACATCACCAGCGAGCGCTATGTGCCGCTGCTCGACGAAGCGCTGCGATCGCTCCGGACACGAGGGCTGCTGGCCGACGGCACGCTCCACCGTGACTTCGTCGGGTACATGCTCAGCCGGTTCCTCGAGCCGCCGGTCCGGCTGAAGATCGCGACCGCACCGCCATTCAAGCCGGGGCAGATCGATCCCCTGCACGAAGTGCTCGAACGATTTGATTACCTGCAGGGGGAGTTGCTCGTCCGGCTGGAGCGCGGCGCCGGCCTCGCGCTCGACCGGCAGCCCGTCGTGTCGCCGTTCAACGCGCGCCTTCGCTACAACCTCTACGCGGCGTTCTGCGTCCTCACGGCGCACCAGCGGCGGCACTTGTGGCAGGCCGAACGCGTCCGCGCGGTCGTCGTCTGACGCGCGGGGTCCAAGAGCGCTGGAACCGCAGATTGCGCCGATCACGGACTGTCAGACTACAGACTTCGGACTGCAGACCTCGAACGGCAGCGTCACGCCGCATGCAGTAGGCGCGGCTTCAGCCGCGTCATCGCTGATCAGCGTAGTCCGTCAGGCCGTGTCCGTAATCTGCGGTTCCTTTCGTTCTAGCCTCGCGCGACCTCGCTCATCAGCCCGATCAGATTCCGCTCGGGATCGCGCAGAAACGCCATCCAGAGATCGTGATTCGGCATCTTCGCGATGAGATGCGGCTCGCTTTCGAACACCGCGCCGCGCGACTTCAACACGGCGACGGTCTCCTGCATGTTCATCACGCGGTAGTAGATGATCGACGCGGGGTGATCGAACTCGGGCTTCTCGGGCTCCGACAGCATCAAGCGCACGCCGGCGCAGTCGAAGAACGCGAGCTTGGGCGGGGCTTCGAAGAGAAACGGCAAACCGAGCACGTCGCGATAGAACGCGACCGCGCGCGGGAGGTCTTTCATGGCAATGGCGATCTGACCGATCTGAGCGAGGCCAGGGCTGGCCGGTGCATGCACGGACATGTGTCCTCCCGATGACGGGATGGTCGAAACTCCGCCATCATACGCCGCCCGTATCCGTCCGGCTGAAGTTCCTGTGGCATGATGGCGCCGTGAGCTCAGCGGGTTCGTCAGTGTCCGGTTTTGCCGACTACGTGCGCGAGCGCCGCACCGAAATCGAGGCCGCGCTCGAGCAGGCGCTGCCACGCCCGCCGGCGTGCCCGGCGCTGGTCTCGGAGGCGATGCGCTACAGCCTCGAGGCCGGCGGCAAGCGCGTGCGCCCGATCCTCGCGCTCGCAGCCGCCGAGGCGGTGGCCCAGTCGCCGCGCGGCGGTGACGAACGCACCCGCTCGGCAGACGACGCGCGACGCCTGGCGATGCCGGCCGCGTGCGCGCTCGAGTTCATCCACACCTATTCGCTCGTGCACGACGATTTGCCTGCCATGGACAACGACACGCTCCGGCGCGGTCGGCCGACGCTGCATGTCGTCTACGGCGACGGGATCGCGATCCTGGCGGGCGATGGCCTGTTGACGGAAGCGTTCGGGCTGCTCGCGCGCGGTGAGCCTGGCGAGCTCGCCCGCGATCGCCGCGCGACGACTCCGCGTGATTGCCCGGATCGCGGAGGCCGCCGGCGTCATCGGGATGGTGGGCGGCCAGGCCATCGACCTCGAGAGCACGGGGACGGTCCAGATTCCGGGACGTGCGGCCACGACGCTGGACGCCGCGGGGCTCGCCGACATGCACGCGAGAAAGACCGGCGCGTTGATCCGGGCGGCCGCAGTGTCGGGCGCGATCATGGCTGGCGGCAGCGACCATGCCGTGGATGCCGTCGACCGGTTCGCGGCGGACCTCGGGCTCGTGTTCCAGATCGTGGACGACATCCTCGACGTCGAGGGCGACTCGGCCGCGCTCGGCAAGACGGCGGGGAAGGACGCCGCGTCGGGCAAGCTGACCTACCCGGCGCTGTATGGCCTCGAACGATCCCGCGAGCTCGCCGCCGAAGGCATCGCGCGCGCCGCGCAGACGCTGGCCGACGCCGATCTGTCAGGCGGTCGGTTGCTCGACATCGCCCACTGGGTCATCTCTCGCTCTCACTAGGCATGCGCATCCTCGTCGCGCTCCTGGCGTCGGCGCTCCTGCTCCAGGCGCCCGCACGTGCCGCCGACAGCCCGTTCGCCGATCTCGCGCCGTCGATCGAGAAGAACCTGTCGCAGGCGGTGATCGCGTTCTGGTATCCGAAGAGCATCGACCGCGAAGACGGCGGCTACCTGATCGACTTCGACGCGCACGGCGCCTTCAAGGGCGAAGGCCCGAAGATGATCGTCACGCAGGCGCGGATGCTGTGGCTCTCGTCGCGGCTGATTCGCGAGGGGCGAGGCGGCGACCAGATGCGCGAGGCGGCGCGGCAGGGCTACCGGTTCCTGATGGATCACATGTGGGACCGGGAGCACGGCGGCTTCTACTGGGAGGTGGATCGCGCGGGACGTCGCGTGGTGGCGCCGCACAAGCATCTCTACGGCCAGGCGTTCGGCCTCTACGCGCTTTCCGAGTACGCGCGCGCCACGGGCGATGCGCAGGCGCTGGCCGACGCGCGTCGTCTCTTCGATCTGCATGGAGTCGAAGGCGCACGACGCGACGTATGGCGGCTACGTCGAGTTCTTCGCGTCGGATTGGGGGCCGGCGCCCCCGGACGTCCAGCCGTACCTGGGCGTCCCGACGGGCGTGAAGACGATGAACACGCACCTCCATCTGATGGAAGCGCGTGGCGGCGTTCTATCGCGCGAGTCATCTGCCGCTGGCCGCGACGCGGCTGGCGGAGCTGGTGACCATTCAGAGCAACACCGTCGTGCGCAAGTCGGTCGGCGCCTGCACGGATCAGTACGAGCGCGACTGGACGCCGCGGCTGGAGCCGTCCACGGCGCGCGCGTCGTACGGGCACGACCTCGAGAACATCTGGCTGATCGTGGACGCCGAGGACGCGCTCGGAGCGCCGGTGGCCGTGCACCTCGATCTGTTCAAGACGCTCTTCGCCAACGCGCTGGCGCACGGCTACGACGAGACGGGCGGCGGGTTCTTCGACAGCGGTCCACTCGGCAAGGACGCCGATCGCCGGACGAAGACCTGGTGGGTGCAGGCCGAGGCGCTCGTCAGCGCGCTCACGATGTTTCGGCTGACCGGCGACGCGACGTACGCCGACGTGTTCCGGAAGACGTGGTCGTTCGTGAACGAGCGGCAGACGGACTGGACGTCAGGCGAGTGGTTCGAATCGGTCGGACCCGACGGCCCGGTTGCCGGCGACAAGGGCCATCGCTGGAAGGCCGGCTATCACGACGGCCGCGCGCTGCTCGAGTGCCTGCGGCTCATTGGAGCGCCTTCGTCATCGCCGGTCCGGTGAGCGGCGGCGTGCGCAGGAACCCGATCGCGTTGGCCACCTGCGCCACGGCAATCAGCGCCAGGTGCACGAGCCCGGCAGCACCGTGCCGCGCGGAGTGGCGCCATCAGCAGTCCCAGGTAGAACCGCGGAGGCTCCACGCGCACGCGATCGCCGTTGCGCGCCGCGATCGCCGCGCGGAACTGCCGCGCCCCCACTCCGTAGTTGTAGTGCTGCCGGACGAACGTGCCGAGCGTCAGGTCGTGCCGGTGATGGACCAGCGCATCCGAGGCGGTCAGCATTGGCCGTCCCTGCGCATGCCACCGATCGCACAACTCGCGGTCCTCGGCGGCCGCGCGGACGTACTCCTCGGCGAAGCCCCCGGAGGCCGAGAGGGCCTCGCGGGGAAACGCGAGATTGTTCGTGGTGAAGAACCGCGTGCGCGCAGTCTCCCTGTTGTAGTAGTCACGCACGAACGACACCAGGATCTGGCTCGCTTCGGCGAACGGGTTTCGATCGAGCGCGTTGACGACGGTGCCGCCGACCGCGGCGCCTGGCCGCGACTGCAGCGCCGCGATCAGGGTCTCGAGCCATCGCACGTCGGCCTGGCAGTCGTCGTCGATGAACGCCACGAACTCGCCGCTGGCCTCGGCCAGCCCGCGGTTCCTGGCGCCCGCCGGCCCAGTGTTGGCCTGACGGACCAAAATGACGGGGGTGCCGCCAGGGGCCAGCGTTGCCGGGGCGCTCAGCGGCTGCGGGCTCCCGTCGTCGATCACGATGACCTCGAAGCGGTCGGCCGGGAACGACTGGCGCGCGAGCGACTCCAGGCAGCGCATGAGCGTGTCAGGCCGGTTGTAGGACGGCACGATCACCGACGCGACGGGCACGGCCCTCAACTCTCGACCTCGCCGAGCGGCGCCGGCACACCCGTCCACATCGGCAGGCGCCGCAGATCGGACACGCGCAACTCGCCGGTGATCTGCAGCACGAGCGCGGCGGCGGCCGCCCCCATTCCCAGCGAGACGGCGAGCGGCAGCGCGGGTGCGGCGATGCGGCAGACCCCGGCGGCCGCGACCGCGGCGAGGACGCTGCGAACGACGGCCGTCAGGGGAGGGGAGACCGACGCGCGGCTCCAGGCGAGCCGCAACGCCCAGGCGGCGCCGACCAGCGCCACCGCGCACGTCCCACCGGCGGCGCCGGCGGCGCCGTAGCGCGGGATGAGCGTCGCGCCGGCGGCCACCGCGCATCCCAGCATTGCGACGGCGGGGCCGAGAAAGGCATTCGGCGTTCCGGCCGCGCTCAACGTCATGATGACGACCGCCACTGCGATCTGCGCGATGGCCGTGACAATCAGCGGGCCGAGCAGCGAACCGCCGCTCTCGAAGGCCGGCCCGAAGAGCCATGTCGCGATCTGGGGACCGGCGCCGTACGCGATCCCGGCCAGCGGCAGCAGCCACGCCACGACGCGAAGCGCGTCCGACGCGATGGCGGCCGCGGCCCGCCGGTCGCCTGAGGCGTTCAGGCGCGTGAGCGTCGCGAGCAGCAGCGGAGGAACCGCGACCGAGATCACGCTGAGGCTCATGGCGACGTTCTGCGCGGCGCCGTAGACGCCGGCCTCGGCGATCGAGCCGCCGAGCGCCTTGAACATCAGCAGGTCGATCCGGTCGAACAGCCGCAGCGTGAGACCGAGCGCGAGGAATGGCAGCGCGTCGCCGAGCAGGCGGCCGAGCATGGCGCCCGGCCGGTTGAAGAGCCGCGGACGAATCGCGATCCGCGCCGCGATCAGCTCGCCAAGCGACGCCAGCAGGCAGCCGGCGATGGCGCCGTTCAGCGACCATCCACTCGCGACGAAGGCCACGACGAGCGCGAGGCGCGCGAGCCAGCGCACCACGGGAAGCACCGCGCGCGAGCGGTACTCGCCGGCCCCGATCAGCAGCGATCGGTGCGCCATCGTCGCGGCGAAAATCGGGATATCGAGCGAAAGAAGGCGCAGCGGCGAGACGAGCGCGGGCTCGCCCACCAGCCAGCCGACCGACGGCGCCCCGAGCCAGAGGATTGACGCCGCGCCGCCGCCGACGAGCAGGTTGAGCTGAAGCGCGGCAGAGGCCACGCGCGTGTCGTGTCCAGCCACGCTGGCCTCGCGCACGATCGCTCGCGACAGCATCGATCCGACCGTCCACTCGATCCACGCCACCAGGGCGCTGGCCAGCGCGAAGAGCCCGTAGCCGGACGGGCCGAGCTCTCGCGTGAGAAACGCGGCGAGCACGAAGGCGACGGGCAGCGCCATCGCTTCCGCTGCCACGACGAACACCCGCCAGCAGCGAGGTGAGCCGCATGCCGCGCGCGGAGGACCGTCACGACACCACCGCCGTCGGAAGGCCGGCGAAGCGGTCGCAATGAAAGCTCGCACGAGCATTCATCGCAGCTGTCGCCGCCGTCATGACGGGTACATGAGCCCCTGGTCGCGCGGTGTCAGGAAAATCTTGCGGTCGAACTCGTGACGCGTGAGCCGCTGCATCGCGCGCCCCGCGCCCAGCGCGTATCCGACGAGCTCTCCGGCCGCGTTGGCCGCCAGCAGCGAGAAGAGCGTCGCCGCGAGAACCGGCATCGATCGTGGCGACCGGGCGCGCCGCAGGTCGCCGAGCGCACGTCTGGTACGGATGAACGGAAGCGCCGGTGAGCCCGCCGTGTAGATCGCGCGCTTCCAGATCGGCCAGCCCATGGCGCGGTTGCCGGCAAACATCCGCCCGAGATTGAACTTCACCACGAGCGCCGGCAGCAGGCGAGAGAAGTTCTCGTGGCGGATTCGCGCCGCTGGCGCGACGGCGACGCGGTGACCCCTGCGCCGCAGGTCCCAGTGCAGGACGCTCTCGGCCTCCATCATCGAGCCGAGCGCGTCGCCGTATTCGATCAGCACGGCGCGCTTGTAGGACGCGTTGTGTCCCGCGACGTGCGTCGCGGCGCCGCCCGGCGCGGGATGGAGCCAGGGCCCGTACTCGATCGCCAGGTTCGACCAGCTCACCGCCGTGGCCGGGTTCGCGTTGAGCATCGCCGGTCCGACCGCGGCCCAGTCATCGTGGTGCGCGTCGATGAGCGCCGCGGCCCATCCCGGCGTCGCGAACGAATGATCCTCCGTGAGCACGACGACCGGCGCGCGCGCGTGCCTGATGCCGGCCGCTCGTGCCTCGGACGTCGAGTCGAGCCTTGCAATGCGCACGTGCTGCCAGCCCCAGAACTCACCGATGTACTCCGGCAGCTCGAGTGTCCCGGCCGGCGACACGAACACGAGCTCGACGCGATCGCGGACGTCCTGGGCGGCCAGGGCGTCCAGGCTGCGTCGCACGGTCGCGACGCGCTCCGGCACCAGCACGATGGCGGAGAGCGACGGAGATGACTGCCGCGAGGCGGAAGGGTCAGTCATGGATGGAGGATCTCTTCGGGTCGATCAGGTCGATCGGGTCGATCGGGTCGATCAGGTCGATCAGGTCGGTCGGGTCGGTCGGGTCCGTCAGGTCCGTCAGGTCGAGCGGGTCGCGTCGTTGCAATCGCGACGCGTCGTCCGGTGTCAATCGACTCTCGCGCCGCGAGGACAGCGGCCAGGCTCGCGAGGCCGTCCTCGGGCCCGGGGCTCACGCGCCGCCGCTCGCGCACCGCAGCGAAGAAGCGTCCGAGCGCGATGCGAAACGACGGCTCGTGCCACGGCTCGCGCAGCTTGCGAAGGACGTACGGCGCGTGACGAACAGACGCGAGGGTGCTCATCGCGGAAGACAGGCGGCCCGGCACTGCCGCCCCTCGATGCTCCGGCGCCAGCGACCGGTATCGGTCCGCGCTCAGGGACCAGCCGTCGCCGATCACGTCGATCTCATCCTGATCGACCGCGCCGGTTGCGAACGTCGTGTTCACCGGCACGCCAGACTCGAGCGTCAACGACGCCGACACGCGCTCGCCGCCGTCGCGCCCGCCGTCGCTCGTCGCCGCGGCGTCACGAATCTCCATGCCCGTCAGGAAGCGCACGAGGTCGAAATGATGGCTCGCCAGATCGAACAGGACGCCGCCGCCGGTCTCGTGCGAGAGGCGCCAGCCGGCGCTGTAATGACGCGGCGTGGTGAAGACGGTGCGAACCAGCCGGATTGGACCGGGCGCCTGCTGAATCCGCGCCCGAAGCGCCTCGTACAAGGGGTTCGCACGGTAGTTGAACCCGACCATCGCGGTCGCGCCCGATCGCCGCTGCGCCTCGACGATGGCCTCGCCGCCGCGCGATGGTGGTCGCCATCGGCTTCTCGATGTAGGCGCCGATCCCACGCGCGAGGCACTCGACCGCGGCGTCGGCGTGCTGGCGCCGATGGCAGCGCGATGATCGCCGCGTCGAAGCGGGCGAGACCGAAGAGACTCCGCCAGTCATCACAGCACGCGAGCCCGGGGTCGAGCGTCCGGAGTTTCGCGAGGACCGCAGGATCGGCATCGGCCACCGCGACGAGCGCAACGCCGGGAATCGCGCGGAGCAGGGGAGAGAAGACCTCGGCGCCCAGACGGCCGCAGCCGGCCAGCGCAACTCTCAACGCCGACGGCATCGCCGTCAGCTCACCCGCCGCTCGACCTGCTGCTCTTCGTAGTACGAGCGCTCGGTGTTGACGTTCCACAGATCGTGGTCGGCCCCGAGCACGTTTTCGGCCGCGAGCAGGCCAGTCAGCATCGAATGGTCCTGGTTGTTGTAGCGATGCATGCCGTTGCGGCCGATGGTCTGGAGGTTCCTGAACCCACCCAGCACCCGGCGCAGCGCGTCGACGTGGCCGCGGTAGTCGACGTCGTAGACGGGATACGCGCGCCGCTGTCGGATCACGCAGGTGTCCTCGACGAGCGACGCCGGCGCCAGGCCAATCCGTTCCAGCTCCGATGCGGCCAGTGACCCCAATGCCTCGTCCGACATCGTCCAGACCGAGTCGCCGACGTCGCAGAAGTACTCCATCCCGAGACTGGTCTTCGACGCATCGGGCACGAGCGCCGGGCTCCAGTTCTTGAAGTTCTGAATCCGGCCGACCTTCACCTCGGGCGAGTGCACGTAGATCCACTGGTCGGGGAAGACCTCGGGCTTCTTCAAGATCAGCACGACGATGAGGAAGTCGCGGAACTTGAGTTGCCCGGCCGCCTCGAGCGCCGCCGACGGCAGCGCCGGATCGAGCCGCTGGACGAGCGACGGCAGCGGGATGCTGGAGACGACGCCCCTGACGGGAACGCGCACGCGGTCGCCGCCGCTGCGCCACGCGTGACCGACGTGATCTGCCCGTGCTCGTGATGCAGGCTGTCCACGACAGTGTTCATGCGGACTTCGCCACCGGCCGCTTTCACCAGGTCGGCCGCGCGCTCCCACATCTGACCTGGACCGAGGCGCGGGTAGTAGAACGCGTCGGCGAGCGAGGTCGGTGGCCGCTGACGGTGCAGCGTGTGCCGCAGCGCTCGCGTCAGCGACAGCCCCTTGATCCGCTGCGCCGCCCATTCGGCGCGAATCACCGTGCAGGGCACGCCCCAGACCTTCTCCGTATACGCCTTGAAGAACGTGCGATACAGACGATCGCCGAAGCGATTGGTGACCCAGTCCTCGAAGCTCTCCTCGGGCGCGATCGGCGCGATCTGGGCGCGCAGGTAGCTGAGGCCGATGCGCAGGCTCTCGGCGACGCCGAGGTGACCCAGCACGTTGGGCAGCCGCAACGGGTAGTCGAAGAAGCGCCCGCGGTAGTTGATGCGCGAGAGGCGCCGAACGCGCAGCAAGTCGTCGCCGAGCCACTCTTCCCAGAGCGCCTGCACTTCGGGGATCTTCGTGAGGAAGCGGTGGCCGCCGATGTCGAAGCGGAATCCCTTGTACGTCTCGGTGCGCGCGATGCCGCCGACCTCTGGCCCCGCTTCGAGGACGGTGACCGGCACGCCGGCCTTCGTCAGCGCGTAGGCGGCCGTGAGGCCAGCGGGTCCGGCGCCGAGGACCGCGATGGGCAGCCCCGACATCAGGCGGGTTCCACGCGACGCGCCCGGCCGGACGCCACGTGCCGCATCGCCGCAAACGCAAACGCCGCGCCTGAATACAGGTAGTAGAGCCAGTGCAGCGGCGCCGCGCGCAGCGTGAACCACACGCCACGAAGTCGGATGAAGTATCGCCAGAGCCGCAGGTCGGCGAGCGTCAGCAGGATCGCGCCGACAACTGCCACGGCCCAGGCGCCGTCGACGGCGACGCTGGCGATGGCAGCCACGAGCACCGTCCACGCCAGCACGACACACACCCGTGTCGCCATTCGCAGGTTCAGCCCGTCGTGCAGGCGTCCCTCGCGAAGCAGCAGGTCGGTCCACGGCACGGCCCGCGCGACGATGTCGGTGCGCAGCCACGACATCAGCGTCCACCGCTTGGCGTGAGTCACCTCGAGACGTGCGCTCCAGACGGATGCGATATCCCGCGCGGCACAGGCGGTAGCCAAGCTCGATGTCCTCGATGCTCGGATCGACGTAGCGCTCGTCGAAGCCGCCGACGGAGAGGAACGCCTCGCGACGGATGGCGCCGCAGGCGCCCCAGAACGTGAACGCGTCCGGGCCAGACGTCTGATGCACGAAGCGATGGACCAGGTTCTTGTATTGCGAGACGAGCCCGGGCGCCGTCGGCCGGCTGTCGTACGAACCGATCACCGCGGTCAGCGAGCCGTCGGTCATGACGTCCCGCACGCGCGCGACGGTGTCTGGCTGCGACGAGGACGTCGGCGTCCACGAACAGGATCGCGTCGCCCGCTGCGGCCGCCGCCCCGCGATTGCGTGCCGCCGCGGGTCCGGCACGCCGCGCCATGCGGATCACATGCGCGCCAGCCGCGCTCGCGCGCTCTGCCGATCCATCCGTCGAGCCGTCGTCGACGACGATGAGCTCTTGCGGCGGAGGGGCGAGGCGGGACAGCGCGGCCAGGCAGTCGGCGAACGTCGTGCCGCCGTTGGCCACGGGCACGACGATCGAGACGGAGAGCTCACTCATGCGGCACGGTGGAAGGCAGCGGTCCGAGCTCCAGCCAGGCCACGGCGATGCCTAACTCCCGTTCGTCGCGCAGGCCCGCGTCCCGCCGCGGCACAAAGGAATCCGCAGAAATGGTCACGGTGGCCGGGGAGCCGCAAAGGTCGTGTGTCAATCTGTCAGGCAGGCGAAAGAGATATACATGAAAGCCCGAGTCCTGTGGAGCCATCCGGAGCACTTCCTGTCGCTCAATTGATACGGTCACCAGTGGTTGAGCCACGGTTGACGGCCGGATCGACGCGAAACGGATGGCGCCGATCGACGGCGTGGCGCCAGCGGAGCACTCGAACGCAGGCAACTGCAGGCGCGCGACAGGTCCCGTCCACCGCCCCCGCTCGCGCATGAGCACTTCCGGCGCGTGCCACCCTTCGAGCACCGTGCCCAGATCGTCCGCCCCCAGCTGCGGTCGCCAGGGCAGCGGCGCGCGAGCCGACAACCGGTAGATGGAAAGATCTACACGGCGCGTCTCGGCGGGCGCCGGCCAGGTCGTGCCCTCGCGGGCGACTCGAAACGACGCGCGGCCCGCCGGCACGAAGTGCAAGCCCGCGAGCGTGCCCACGCGGAGGGGTTGGTCCACTGCCGTCGTAAGGAAGGCGACCGCGTGATTGGCCGCAAGCGCGCGATCGGCAAGCGCCCGCAGGGCCGGCGCGGCGTCGCCCGAGCGTCGAGGCCCCACCGTCGAGCGGCCGCCGGTCGCGTCCAGCGCCAGATCCAGATGGTTGGCCTCGCGGCTGTCGGCGATCACGAGCGCGTCGACGGGGAGCAGAGCGGCGACGGATTCGACGGCCTCGCGCCCGCCGGCGGACTCCGTGCCGCCGCGATAAATCGTCTGCAATCGATTGGCCTGGACGCCAACGAGAGCCAGAAGGAGCACCCCGGCCGCCAGCCGATGCAGCCGCGCGGCCCAGCCGGGAAACAGTACTCGCGCCTGGAAGAGGGTCATCAGCGGCAGCAACACCGGAACGTCGCGGCGGAACACGCGCGGAAAGCCTGCGACGTCGCGGGGGGCCTCCACGAACACTACGGCCGAGAGGGCCACGACGGCGATCGCCAGCCACATGGCGCGGTCGGCCGACCGGGACGCCACGAGGAGTCCGGCGACTGCGAGGACCAGGCCGGGCGCCGTCAGCAGAACGGTCAAATGGTTCGTGCCCGCGCTCGCTCCCAGCCGGATCGCCAGCCATCCGGTGACGGCGAGCACCACGACGGGGCCGGCGTTCGCCAGCCAGGCGGCGGGTGGCCGCCACTGGATTCTGCGCACGACAACCAGCGCCGCAGCGATCAGCACACAGACGATCGCCACCCCCACGATCGAGGCGAGGTGCCGATCGTGGAGCAAGATGTCGGAAAATTCGCTGCGTGTAGGGCTTCGAGACTGTCAGCGCGTGCGCGATGCACTGCGCCGTGAGCAGCGCAAGCGGCACCGCCACCGGTGCGAGACGTCTTCCAGCGCGGCGCCACTCGACCAGCAGCAGGACCACGACCACCGGAACGACCAGGAGCAGCGCGTCGATTCGATCCAGCGCGGCCAGCCCGATCGCCATGCCGGCCACGCCTCCAGCGGCGCGATCGTTCGAGGACAGCCAGAGCACCGCGAAGGCCAGGCCGCTCACGATCAGATACGCCGCGAGCGTTTCACTCAGCGGCAGCCGTCCGGCCCACACGTGCCCTGGATTCACCGCGAGAAGCGCCGAGGCGGCCATGCCAGCCGGCACGGAGATCAGGCGCCGCGCCAGCAGGAACAGGACGACGGGAACGAGCCATGCGACGAGCGGAACGGCGTAAACGGCGGCCGGCGGGCCGGCGATTGCCGTGACCGCCGCGATCCACGCCGGCGTGAGATGAAAGAAGTTCGGGCGCAGCCGCGGATCGCCGTCCCGCGCCTGCAGGCCGCCTTCGAATCGATTCAGCAGCCGTGGCCAGTATTTGTCGCGCGAAAACAGCGCAGGCCACTCGGCCGGCGGCGTCTCGGCGAGGACAGGATCCGTGACGAGGAGCCCGCCGCGGCTGTCGATGATCGCTCCGAGGTGGAAGTAGATGTTCTCGTCGGCCCCGCCGACGGCCGGGTCCGGCGGTTGGCGCAGCATCGCCGCGCTCGCGAGCAAGAGCACCGCAAGCCACGCACAGGACCAGAGGTCCGGCTTCCGTCGAATCCAGCCGACTATCGGACGCAGCCAGACGACAAGACCTGCGGCGACCAGGGTCGCGCAGACGCCGAAGACCGGGCGCGTGAAGGCGCCGAATTCGGCCAGCGTCAGCGCCGTCCACGACAGCGCGGCGACGACGAGGAAGGCGACGGCGGCGCCCGCATCGAGCGCGTCAGGCAGACGGCTGTCGGCCGATGCGTCCCTGGCAGGCAGCATCAGGCCGTGAGCGGGTCAGTCTGGCGCATGCCGGGTCATTCTGTGCCAACCTCGCGCAGGCCTCAACCCCGCCGCTTATACTTCCACGACGCTGTCGACGCGTGGGAAGGGCTTCCACGGTGCTGTCGACGTGGGCAGGGCTCCGTCGATCTGTGGGGCAGGGCTTCAGCCCTGCATCGACGTGACGTCAGCTTCGCGACATTGATCGGGCGACTCAGGAGGACGAATGCGGCGTGCGTGGTGGATCGTGGTGGCGGTGATGCTGTGCGCGGGGCAGGTGGGCGGGCGCGCGGAGACGCCGGAGCGGATGCTTGGCTTCGACGTCCAGGGAAGTTCAGCCCAGCGCGACCTCGAGTCGCGCTTCGACGCGGCCATCCAGCCGGCACACGTGAAGGGATGGCTCGAGCACCTCGCCGCCCGGCCTCATCACGTCGGCTCGCCGTACGACAAGGCCAACGCGGAGTACCTGGCCGACCTGTTCAAGTCGTGGGGCTACGACACACGCATCGAACGGTTCGACGTCCTCTTTCCGACGCCGCGCGTTCGCGTGCTCGAGCTGACGGCGCCGACGAAGTACACGGCGAAGCTGGCAGAGCCGCCGCTCGCCGACGACCCCACGTCGTCGCAGACCGCCGAGCAGCTGCCGACCTACAACGCGTACTCGGCGGCGGGCGACGTCACCGGTCAGCTCGTCTACGTCAACTACGGCGTCCCGGACGACTACGAAGAGCTCGCGCGGCACGGCATCGACGTCAAGGGGCGGATCGTCATCGCGCGCTATGGCGGCTCGTGGCGCGGCATCAAGCCGAAGGTCGCCGCCGAGCACGGCGCGATCGGTTGCCTCATCTACTCGGATCCGCGCGACGACGGGTACTTCGAGGGCGAGGCGTATCCGAAGGGCGCGTACCGCGGCGAGTGGGGCGCGCAGCGCGGCTCTGTGGCCGACATGCCCGTCTATCCGGGTGACCCGCTGACTCCGGGCGTCGGCGCGACGCCCGAGGCCAAGCGCCTCGCGCTGACGGATCCGGCGACGACGCTGACGAAGATTCCGGTGCTGCCGATCTCGTATGGCGACGCGAGGCCGCTGCTCGAGGCGCTCGGCGGCCCGATGGCGCCGACGGCCTGGCGCGGCGCGCTGCCGATTACGTATCACCTCGGCGTCGGGCCGGCCACGGTGCACCTGAAGCTGGATTTCGACTTCTCGCAGAAGCCGATCTACGACGTCATCGCGACGCTGAAGGGCCGCGAACGGCCCGACGAGTGGGTCATCCGCGGCAATCACCACGACGCGTGGGTCAACGGCGCCGAGGATCCGGTGAGCGGCCTGGTCGCGATGCTGGCTGAAGCGGAAGCCGTCGGCGCGCTCGCGAAGAGCGGCTGGACGCCGCGCCGGACGATCGTCTACGCCGCGTGGGACGGCGAGGAGCCGGGCCTGCTGGGATCGACCGAGTGGGTCGAGACGCACGCCACGGAGCTGCAGCAGAAGGCGGTCGCGTACATCAACTCCGACGGCAACGGCCGCGGGTTCCTCGGGGTCGGCGGATCGCATGGGCTCGAACGGTTCGTGAACGAAGTCGCGTCGGCGGTGACCGACCCGCAGACCAGCGTGAGCGTCGGCGAGCGCGCGCGGGCGCTGGCGATCTCCCGGGCGCGCACCGCGGACGACCGCAAGGAGGCGCGCGATCGGCCGGGCATCGCGATCGGCGCCCTTGGATCGGGCTCCGACTACACGCCGTTCATCCAGCATCTTGGCATCGCGTCGCTCTCGATCGGTTTCGGCGGGGAAGACAACGGCGGGTCCTACCATTCGATCTACGACACGATCACGCACTACGAGCGCTTCGGCGATCCCGGCTTCGCCTACGCGCCCGTCCTGGCGAAGGTCGGCGGCCGCGTGGTGCTGCGCCTGGCCGACGCGGCGTGGCTGCCCATCGCGGCGCGCCCTCTGGCAGACACGGTCGACAAATACGTGCAGGAGGTGACCAAGCTCGCCGGGACGGAACGCGACAAGGTCGCCGACCGCAACCAGCGGATTCGCGAGAAGACCGATGTGCTCGCCGCGGATCCGAAGGAAACCTATGTCGCGCCGGCGTCGGAGGCGCCCGTGCCGTTCCTGAACCTGACGCCGCTCCAGAACGCGAGCGCGAAACTGAAGGCGGCGGCCGACAAGTTCGACCAGGCGATCGCCGACTCGAAGAACCTCGCCCGGATCGCGGCGCCAGACACCGGCGCGCGATTGGACGCGGAACTGCGCACGATCGACGTCGCCTTCACGAGCAGCGCGGGCCTTCCGCGGCGCCCGTGGTTCAAGCACCAGATCTACGCGCCGGGCTATTACACCGGCTACGGCGTGAAGACGCTGCCCGGCGTGCGCGAGGCGATCGAGCAGCATGCCTGGAGCGAGGCCGAAGCGCAGGCTGCGGTGACGGCCGAGGCGATCGGCCGCGCCGCCGACGTCCTCGATCGCGCGACGGCGATCGTCGCCGGCCCATAAGCGCGAGCGCTGCGACATCGTGAGCGTTTTCTGGCAGGTGCTGCTCGTGGCGGTCGTCAGCGATCTGGCGACCGGCCTCGGCGTCATCCCGCTGGCGTTCACGAACCGCCTCGCGCCGCGCTGGGAGGGACTCGCCAGCGCGGTGGCCGGCGGCATGATGCTGTCGGCCAGCCTGTTCACGCTGGCCGACAAGGCGATCCGCATCGGCGGCGTGTGGCCAGTGGCGTTCGGCCTGCTGGCCGGGTCGGCCTTCTTCACGCTGACGGCGTGGCTCGTCGCGCGCGGCGACTGGAAGATTCAGGACCTCACGAGCGCCGACTCGAAGCGCGCGGTGCTGATCCTGGTCGCGATGTTCGTCCACAGCATTCCCGAGGGCGTCGCGATTGGCGTCGGCTTCGGCACGGGCGAGCTGAGCTTCGGCCTGTTGCTCGGGCTCGCGATCGGCATCCACAACATCCCCGAGGGCGCCGCGGTGTCGTTGCCGCTGCGCGCGAAAGGCGTCGGCCTCTGGGCGTGCGCGGGCTACGCGATTCTCACGAGCCTGCCGCAGCCCGTGTTCGCCGTTCCCGCGTATCTGCTCGTCGAGACGTTCAAGCCGCTGCTGCCGATCGGCCTCGGCTTCGCGGGCGGCGCGATGGTGTTTCTCGTCGCGGCGGAGTTGATCCCGGAGAGCCTCGAGCGCTGCTCGCGCTACGAAACCGCGTGGGGCGTGATGGTGGGGCTGCTCGTGATGCTCGTCATCACGTCGAGCATGGGGATTTAGCCGGGTCGAGCGGGTCGGTCGGGTCGGTCGGGTCGGGCAGGTCGCATGTAGCGCAGGCCTTCAGGCCTGCTACGCCTCGCGCCCACTGCAGACCTGAACGGTCTGCGCTACAGGCGCTGCCTGACCCGTCAGTACCGTCGATTGCGCTGCCGCGTGATGTCGAAGCGTGCGGTGTCGGCGATCGCCATCACCGCCATCACGCCGGCCTGCAGCGGGTCGGTCACCACGAGATCGGCGGCGTCGGGCACGCTGCCGGCCATGTTCAGGCTGATGACGATGACGCCCTGTCGCCGCAGTTCCGCGACGGCGTCGGTGATCGCGCCGCCCATCAACGCGCCGGCCAGCACCAGGACCCGCGCGCGCGGCAGGCGCCCGACCGCGCGCACGGCACCCGCCAGCGGCTCCTCGCCGACGAGCGGAATCGTGTCGACCGAAATGCGCTCGCCTCGGATGTTGTGCCGATCGGCCTCGCTGATCGCGCCGACGGCGACCTGGCCCACCTGCGCGCCGCCGCCGATGATGATGACCCGCTTGCCGAAGATGGCCATCAGCGACGGCGGCTCCTCGACACGACGGATGACCGCGAGCGCTGCGAGCGCCTCGCGCAGCGCCGCGAAGTCGGCGACGTGGTCCAGCTCGAGATAGACGGTGAATCCCTCTTCGCGCTGACCGAGGCTTTCGATGGATCGGATGTTCGCGCCGTGGTCGGCGATCACGCGGGTAATCTGCGAAAGCGTCCCCGGCGCGTCGTCGGTCGTCAGGAGCAGCGTGTGAGGCGTGGCCATCGTCGTGGCCAGCTATTATGCACGCCTACTCCCCGATTCCTCGAATGGCGACCGTGGGATCGATGCCGACGACGCGCCGCGCGGGGATGTAGCACGCGACCAGCGCGATGCCCGCGACCGCGGCGCTGACCGCAACGAGCGCGCCCCACTCGACGCCGCGCGCCTCGAAGAGCACCGACTGCAGGAAACGGCTCGCGGCCACGGCGCCCGGCGAATCCGATGAGGATGCCCGCCAACACCGGCGTCAGGCTCTGCACGATCACCAGGCGCACGAGCGAACGCGGAGCGGCGCCGAGCGCGAGACGAATGCCGAGTTCCTGCGACCGTCGCACGACGGCGAACGCGGGGACGCCGTAGACGCCGAGCGCCGCGAGCAGCATCGCCGCGATCGCGAACCCGCTGACGAGCATCAACTGGAACCGGTCCGGCGCGACCGCCCGATCGATGGCCTGGCTGAAGCTCTGGACGAGCGGCACCGGGATTTCCGGATCCACGTCGTGGATGGCGCGCCGCACGAGCGGCGCCACCGCGTCCACAGGCAAATCCGTCTTGAGAACCATCGCCACGGAGGCGGGCGTCTCCTCCGACCAGTACGGGACGTACGCCATCAGATAGGGCGACTTGTAGAGGCTCACCTCGCGTGTGTCGCCGACGACGCCGATCACCTCGAGGAGGGGATGGTTGTCGTTGCCCTGTCGACAGAGACGGCCGACGGGATCCTGACCGGGCCATACCGCCTCCGCCGTACGCGCGTTGACGACAATGACGTGGCGCCCGCGATCGCGGTCGTCGAACAGCCGTCCGCGCTTCAGCGGGATGCCCAGCGATGAAAAGTAGCCGGGATCGACGAAGCGGAGATTGACCACTGGCCGCTGATCGAGTGGCCGCGTGTCGTGATCGACGCTGAACGTCCGGACGTGCGCCTCGCCATGGAGCGGCGGCTCCGACACGAGCGTCGCGCTCGAGATGCCCGGAATCTGCCGCAACGACGGCAGCAGGCGATCGTAGAGGCGCGGCGCGGGCGGCGTCCTCGGGGTAGTGCGTCAGCGACGCGGAGACGTTGGCGAAGACGACGCGTGCCGACGTGAGACCGGTGTCGACGGTGAGAAGCCGCGCGAAGCTGGCGACGAGCAGCGCCGAGGCGGCCAGCAGCACCGTGCTCAGGGCGACCTCCGCCGTCACGAGCAGATTCTGCGTGCGCAGCGCCGACCTCCCCATCGAGACGCGAGCGTGCGCTGGCGCGCAGCGTCGCCTGCGGGGAGGCGCCCGCGAGCCGCCACGCGGGCAGCGCAGAGAACAGGAGCCCTGCCGCGAGGCTGACGCCGATCCCGAAAAGCAGGACCACTCCGTCGAGACGCACTTCGTCGAGCCGCGCGAGGCTGTCGGGCGCATTGGCGGCCAGGACGCGGACCGCCGCAGATGCCAGGCCGAGGCCCGCCACGCCACCGGCGCCGGCGAGCAGGAGATTCTCGATGACGAGTTGCCGGGCGACGCGAATCCGTCCCGCGCCGAGCGCTGCGCGCACCGAGGCCTCGTGCGCGCGCGACGACACGCGCGAGAGCAGCAGGTTCGCCAGATTCACGACGAGGACCACGAGCACGGCGGCGACGGACCAGCCGAGCAGCAGGATGCCGCGGCGCGACTGCTGCACGATCTGCTCGTGGAGCGGGATGACCTGCGCGACGAGCTCGAGCTTGTCGCCGTACTGGCGCGCGATCTCCCGCGTCACCGCGTTGGCCTGGGCGTCCGCCTGCGCCAGCGTCGCGCCGGGGCGGAGCCGTCCGATGACGGCCCAATCGAAGTCTCCGGCCAGGTTCTCTCGCTCGTCCGCGACGAAGGCCGCAGGCCGCAGGATGTCGAGGCGATCCGGCAGGCCGACGAGGGCGCCGAGCTGGTCCTGGCGCGGATAGCGGAAGTCCACGGGCAGCACGCCGACGACGGTGCACGGCTTGCCGTCGAGCGTGATCGACCGGCCGAGAATGGATCGGTCGCCGCCGAAGCGCTGTTGCCAGCTTTGATACGTGAGCATCGCGACGGCCTCGTGCCCCTCGCGATCTTCGTCCGTGCGGAACACGCGTCCCAGGATCGGCTGCGCGCCGAGCATCGGAAGCAGCGCCGACGTGACACGGACGACTTCGACGCGGCTGGCGTCTCCCGCGCCTGTCAGCGTCTGCGTTTCGGCCTTCACCGCGGCGATGCTGTCGAAGGCGGTCACCCGCGACTGCCAGAGCAGGAACTCGCCGGCAGCGGCCGGCACGCTCGGATACGTCCGCGCCATCGCCGGGATGACGGTGCGGACGACGACGAGGCGATCGGCGGCAGGGTAGGCGAGCGGCCGCAGCAGGATGGCGTTGACGAGCGAGAAGATCGCCGTGTTGGCGCCGACGCCAATCGCGACGAGCAGCACGACGATCAACGCGAAGCCCGGCTGCCGGCGGATCATGCGGAGGCTGTAGCGCACGTCGGCCGCCAGTTCGTCCAGCGACGGAAAGCCGCTCGCGTCGCGGAATCGCTCGCGCGCCTGATCGACGCCGCCGAACCGTCGTCGCGCCTCACGCCGCGCGGCGTCCCGGCTCATGCCCTGGCGCTCGAGATCGTCGGCGAGCAAGTCGAGATGCGCGGACACCTCGGCGTCGTACTCGCCGAGGCGGTGGCGTCCGGCTGAAGAGTGCGAGCAGGCGCGCGAACAGCCCGGGCCGGCTCATGGGAGGTCCCCGGCGGGACGCAGGAATCGGCCGACGAGCGCCGACAGCTGTTCCCATCGCTCCGTTTCCGCGGCGAGGCGCTTCCGGCCCTTCGCGGTAATCGAGTAGAAGCGCGCGCGGCGGTTGTTCTCGGACATGCCCCAGCGCGACCCGATCCAGCGCTGCTGCTCGAGGCGCAGCAGGGCAGGGTAGAGCGTGCCCTGATTGAGCGCCAGCATGCCCTCGCTCATCTGCTCGATCCGCCGCGCCAGCCCGTAGCCGTGCTGCGTGCCCAGCGTCTCGAGCGCGCGCAGCACCATCAAATCGAGCGCGCCGTGCAGGACGTCCGTCTTGTCGCCCACCGTCGGGTTCCCTCTCCTGTTGACTACCAACATCAGAGTAGCGAGTGTTCCTGTTGGCTGTCAACATGATCGGGGGGCAAGGGTCGGTAGGTCGGTAGCGATCGGTGGGTCGGTAGGATCGGAAGGATCGGTGAGGTCGGTGGGTCCGATAGGTCGATGGGTCCATTGGGTCCATGGGTGCTTGGGTGCGAAGTCAGCGTCCGACGTCCACGCCTCCCGGAATCCTTGAATCCCTGAATCCCGGTGTCTCTTTGCTCTGCGCAATCCAACAAAATCCCGCAATCCAGGTGATAGGATGCCGGCCGATGCGCTCTGCCGTGATCGCGTCGCGCTCGCGTACGCGCTCGTCGCGCTCGGGCCGGCGCCGTCGGGCCCGCCGTACGCGGCGCCTGAGACGCTGTCGCATTTCCGGATCGAGCCGGGCTTCCGCATCGAGCTCGTCGCCGCGGAGCCCGACGTCCAGTCTCCGATCGCGATGGACATCGACGAGCGCGGCCGCTGGTTCGTCGTCGAGATGCCAGGCTATCCGCTGGACACGCGGCCCACCGGACGAATCCGGCTGCTCGAAGACACGGACGGCGATGGCAAGCCGGATCGCAGCAGCGTCTTCGCCGACAACCTCGTGCTGCCGTCCGGCGTGATGCGCTGGAAGCGCGGCGTGATCGTCACGTCGGCTCCCGACGTGTTGTACCTCGAAGACACCGACGGCGATGGCAAGGCGGATCGCCGCGAGGTGCTGGTCACCGGGTTCGCGCGGACGAACCCGCAGCACATGGTCAACACGCCGGTCTTCGGTCTCGACGGCTGGATCTACCTGGCGCATGAAGGCCCGGCCGGCGCGGTCATCTACACGGATCTCTTCGGCGACATGGGCCGGCCGCTGACGCATGCCGGGCTTTCCGGATCACGCGCCGGTGGATGAAGGACGCCGGAGCGTCCGCTTCAATCCCGACACCGGCGCGCTCGAAGCGCTCGCCGGGCGATCGCAGTATGGCGAGGCGTTCGATCCGTGGGGCCGCTACTTCGGGTCGAACAACAGCAACCACATCCGCATGGAGATGCTCGGCGCGCGGTACCTCCAGCGCAATCCGGACGCGCCGCTCTCGTGGGGCATGGCGGACATCTCGGACCACGGCGAGGCCGCGAAGGTCTTCCCGATCACCGAGCGGCCGACGTTCGAGCTGCTCACCGAAGCCGGCGAGTTCACGTCGGCGTGCAGCGTCACGCCCTATACCGGCGACGTGTTCGACGGCGAGTATCGGCGGAGCACGTTCGTCGCCGAGCCGGTGCACAACCTCGTGCACCGCGACGTGATCGAGCCCGACGGCGGGGGCTTCCGCGCGCGGCGCGGCAGCGAGGGCCGCGAGTTCCTCGCGTCGACCGACGCGTGGTTCCGGCCGGTCAGCTTCTACGTCGGCCCGGACGGCGCGCTCTACGTGATCGACTACTACCGGAAGCGCATCGAGCACCCCGAGTGGACCGCGACGGAATTTCAGAAGAATCCCGCCGAGTTCGCGCTTGGCGCCGACCGCGGCCGCATCTACCGCATCGTCCCGGACGGTCCGGCGGTGCCGTACGCCCATGTCGATCTCGGCGGCGCGGACAACGCGTCGCTGGTGAGCGCGCTGTCCAGAGGGACGCTCTGGTGGAGGCGGACGGCCGAGCGTCTGCTCATCGAGCGGAAGGCGGTCGACCAGACCGATGCGCTCGTCGCATTGGCGAAGAGCGGATCGCCGCTCGGGAAGCTTCACGCGCTCTGGACGCTGAATGCGCTCGGCCGTCTGCCCGACGCGCTGATCGTGGCCACGCTCGGCGACGCGGAGCCCGGCCTGCGCGAGAACGCGCTGCAGCTTGCCGAGCCGAGGCTGACCACGCCGGCCGTGGCCTCGGCCGTCCTCGCGCGCGCCGGCGTCGAGACGGATCCGCGTGTCCGCTTCCAGATGATCGCGACGCTCGGATCGCTGCCGGCCGCCGGCGGCGGCGGACGCGCAGACGCGGCTGCTGTTCGATCACCTCGACGATCTCTGGATCGTTCGGGCGGCGCTGAGCGCCGGATCGGATCGCGCGCCGGTCTATCTCGACCGGGCGCTCGATTCCTCGTCAGGCGCCATCGCGACGGACTCGCCGTCGCGGCGCAGTTTCTTCCACGACCTCGGCGTGCTCGTTGGCGCACGCGGACAGGATCAGGAGATCGCCCGTGCGGTTGGCCGCGCGAGCGCGTGGTGGGGCACCGCGTTGCTCGAGGGTATCGGGCAGGGTCTCAAGGGACATTCCTCCGCCGCGCTCGCCGGGTCTGGCGGCGCGCTGGTCGCCCTCGCGCAGGCCGATGACGCCGCGCTCCGGAGGGCGTCGCTCGGCCTGCTGGCGCGCCGGGGGTTGCCCGGCGGCGCAGAGTCCGAGGCCGCCCTCGACCTGGCCTCGCGGACGGCCGTGGACCCGGCGGCCGATGCCGATCGCCGGGCCGACGCCATACGACTGCTGGCGATCGACGGCGCCGCCCTGCGCCGCGCGATGCTCGAGCGGCTCGTGCGTCCGCGCGAGCCCGAAGCCGTCCAGATTGCCGCGCTGAACGCGCTCGAAAGCCTGCGCGGCGACACCGTTGGCCGCGAGCTGCTGGCGTCGTGGCCCGAGCTCACCCCGGGCGCCCGGTCCGCGCTCGTGGACCTGCTCCTTGCCGACCCCGCCCGTCAGCGGCTGCTGGTCGACGCGATGAGCCGGGGAACCGTGCAGCCCTGGGCCCTCAACTTCTGGCAGAAGCGCGATCTGCTGATGAACGACGACCCGGCGATTCGTCGCGACGCGCGCGCGCTGCTGGAAGAATCGCCCGCGGCGCGCGGCGAGATCGCCAACCGGTATGCGGCGGCCGTCGAAGGGGGCGGAGATCCGGCGCGCGGCCAGCAAGTCTTCGCGCGCGTCTGCGCGGCATGTCATCATCTGGGGGGCGGCACCGACGCGGACGTCGGGCCCGACCTCGCCACGGTGCGTCATCGTCCGCCGCTCTCGCTGCTCGTCGACATCCTGTCGCCGAGCCAGTCGATCGCGCAGGGCTACGAGACGTACCTGGTCGAGCTGACCGACGGGCGTACCGAGGCGGGCACGCTCGCGTCGCAGTCGGCGACGACGATCACGCTGCGGCAGGCCGCGAAGACGATTCCCATTCAGCGCCGTGACATCCAACGGCTGACCGTCGTGCCCCAGTCGATGATGCCGGCCAATCTCGACACCGCGATAACCCCGGAGCAGATGGCCGACCTGCTCGCGTACCTGACACACCCATGACCACGCTGACCCGACTCGCCCTGATTGTGACGGCCGCCGCGACGCTCGCGGCCGCGCGCCGCGCCGACACCGCGCGTCCGGCGCTCACCGGCATCGACCACGTCGTCTTTCGCACCAGCAGCACGCTGGCGGCGCAGCGCTTCTACGGCGATCTGCTGGGCCTCTCCGGCGTTGCCGGGGGCGTCGTCGAGGGCAGCGCAGGCCGGAACCGCGCCGGCCACGAATTCGCAGAACTGGACCGAGTACACGGTCAACGCCAGGCAGCACGTCTTCGTCGTGAGCGGACTGGCGGCCGGAACCGACGAGCGTCTGGATCACATCGCCTTGGCGACGACGGACCTCACGGCGCTTGGGACGTATCTGCGCGACAAGGGCGTGAAGGTGGACGGGCCCGAGAGTGCACACGCCGTGCGGGATCGAAGGGCTGCGCGTGACCGATCCCGAGGGCCACACGATCGAGTTCGTGCAGGAGACCGAGATCTCGTCGGAAGGCGGGACGCGCTCAGGCAACGAGCTGTCGTCGCGGCTGTTGCACGCCGGCATCACCGTTCGCAACGAAAGCGCGGCCAACGCGTTCTACCACGACGTGCTCGGGATGACCGAGATCTGGCGCGGCGGCTTCGAGTCGTCCAAGACGAACTGGGTCAACCTGCGGCTGCCCGAGAGCGCCGACTACCTGGAGTACATGCTGCGCGATGCGCCGAGCACCCGCCGCCAGCTTGGCGTCGACCATCACATCTGCCTCGTCGTCCCCGACATCCAGGCCGCGTGGGAGCAGGTTCGCGTGCGCACGCCCGCCGCCGATCGCGCCAAGCTTGCGCCGCCGCAGATCGGCAAGAACGACAAGTGGCAGATCAATCTCTACGATCCGGATGGAACGCGAGTGGAGTTGATGGAGCCGTATAACGTGAAATAGAATAGGGAATAGGGATCATAGGGAGCAGGGCTTCAGGGTGCAGAGCTGCCGCGTGCAGCGGCCTGCACCCTGCGCTACATGCGCCTGCTACTCGATCGCAATCACCGTCGCGATTGAGTCCGGCGCCTGAGCAGGCACCGTGAGCGTCACGCCTGCCGCGTCCACCTTCAGCGGCACGTTCGCCTTTGTCGCGACCAGCCACGCTTTCTTCGGCGTCCCGCCCCACGACGGCAGCGTGATCGTGCCGTTCGACGGCCAGTCGAAGACGCTGACGTAGAGACGATCGCCCTTGCGCGTGACGCGGCCGAACGACGAGCTGCTCGGCAAACGGGCTTGCCGTCGTGCCGTAGATGGCCTCGCCGTTCACCCCCATCCACCTGCCGACGCCGGCAAGCCGCTCGACCGACGCCGCGGGAATCTCGCCTTCGGCAGTCGGGCCGACGTTCAGCAGGTAGTTGCCGCCCTTCGACGCGATGTCGACGAGGTTCCGCACGATCGTCTCCGTGGACTTCCAGTTCGTGTCGTACGACTTGAACCCCCACGTGTCGTTCATCGTCATGCAGCTTTCCCAGTCCACGCCCTTGATGCCGTTGGCGGGAATCTGCTGCTCGGGAGTGCCGAAGTCGCCGGCGTACGTCCGGTCCGTCTTGTTGAGGCCTTCCATGCCCTTCCGCCCCGTGCCGACGCGGTTGTTGATGATGATGTCGGGCTTCAGGCTGCGGACGTAGTCGTAAAGGTCCTGGCCGTCGGCCTCGGTCCACCAGTCCATCCACTCGCCGTCGAACCACAGCACGGCCGGGTCGTACTTCGTGATCAGCTCCTTGAGCTGCGCCTTCATGTAGGTGATGTAGGCGGCCTTCTGGTCCGGGATGATCTGGGTCTTGTTGTTGCCCGCGGTCCGGTCCTTGCCCGGCGCGTCGACATACTGCGCCGGGTGATGCCAGTCCATGATCGAGTAGTAGAAGCAGAACTTCAGGCCGGCCTTCTTCGCCTCGGCCGCGAGCGCCGCCATCGGGTCCTTGCGCCACGGCGTGCGCTTCACGATCGTGTAGTCGCTCACCGCGCTGTCGTACATCGCGAAGCCCTCGTGGTGCTTCGACGTGATGACGATGTACTTCATGCCCGGCGCCCTTCGCGGTGGCGACCCACCTGGCGGCGTCGAACTTCTCGGGATCGAACTGGGGCGCGAACTTCTCGTACTCGGCGCGCGGGATGTTCGCCCACGACATGATCCACTCGCCGATGTCCTTCGAGCGCTGGCCCTTGTAGTCGCCGGCCGGCACCGCGTAGAGGCCCCAGTGGATGAACATGCCGAAGCGCGCGTCGCGCCACCACGCCATGCGCGCGTCGTGCTGCGCCTGCGTCTCGGGCTGAGGCGCCTGCCGCGCGCCAAGCACGCCCGTCGTCAATCCCGCCGCCAGCACCAGCGCCGTCACCATCCGTCGCATTCGCATCTCCACGCGTGACGTACGTGCAGTAGGGCGGGGCTTCAGCCCCGCCAGCGTCGGCGGGCCTGAAGGCCCGCCCTACTGTCGCAACCAGCAGGCCTGAAGGCCTGCGCTACAGCCCGCAATCCGCAACCGTCAACCCGCGCCGACAACCGTCAGTGCCCGCCGTGCTCGCCGCTCAGCGCCTTGACGATGTCGCCGAGCACCGCCTTGGCGTCGCCAAACGCCATCAGGCAGTTGTCGCCGTAGTAGAGCTCGTTCTCGATGCCGGCGAACCCCGGGTTCATCGAGCGCTTGATCGCGATCACCGTCTTCGCCTTGTCGGCGTTGATGATCGGCATGCCGTAGATCGGGCTCGTCTTGTCGTGCCGCGCCGCGGGGTTCACGACGTCGTTGGCGCCGACGACGATCGCGACGTCCACCTGCGGCATGTCGGGGTTGATGTCGTCCATCTCCGACAGCGCGGTGTAGGGAATTTCCGCCTCGGCCAGCAGCACGTTCATGTGGCCCGGCATCCGTCCCGCCACCGGGTGAATCGCGAACTTGCAGTCGATGCCGCGCTTCGACAGCTGATCGTACAGCTCGCGCACGCGATGCTGCGCCTGCGCGACCGCCATGCCGTAGCCGGGGATCACGACGACGCTGCTCGAGTTCTCGAGGATGTCGGCCACGTCCTGTGCCGTTGCGCTCTTGACGGCCTTGGCTTCGGTCGCGGCCTGCACCGCGGCCGCCTGGCCAAACGCGCCGAACAGGACGTTGCGTGAACGACCGGTTCATCGCGCGGCACATGATCACCGACAGGATGAAGCCCGACGACCCGTCGAGCGCGCCCGCCGTGATGAGCAGCTTGTTCTCGAGCACGAAGCCCATCGCGACCGCCGACAGCCCCGCGTACGAGTTCAGCAGCGAGATCACCGTCGGCATGTCGGCGCCGCCGATCGGCAGCATCAGCAGCACGCCGAACGCCAGCGACAGCACGACGACGACGGGGAAGAGCTGCCAGGTGGTGGGATACGCGACGATGTAGAGGCCGCTGCCGATGGCGATCGCCAGCAGCAGAAAGTTCAGGACGTTCTGGTTCTTGTACGTGATCGGCCGCGTCGGCAGCACTTCCTGCAGCTTGCCGGCTGCCATCAGGCTGCCGGTGAACGTCAGGTAGCCGAGCAGCACCTCGACGACGATCGCGAAGGTCCGGAACGGCGTCAGCTCGCCGTCCTGCAGCCACAGCATGTATTTCGCCGTGCCGACCAGGCCGGCTGCCAGACCGCCGAACGCGTGCGACAGCGCCGTCCGCTGCGGCACCGCGGTCAGCGGCACCTGGGCCAGCGGGATGCCGATCGCGGTGCCGACGATGAGCGCCAGGACGATCCACTTGAAGCTGACGATGTCGGGGTGGAGCGCCGTGCCGACGATCGCCAGCGTCATGCCGAGGACGCCGGCCAGCACGCCCTTGCGCGCCGTCTTCGGCGTGCTCAGCCACCGGAGCGAGAAGATGAACAGCGCCGCCGCGGTGAGATAGGTCGCCTGGGTGATGTGCTCCATCGCGCCCATTTACGGCTTCCCCTTCACCCGGAACATCTTGAGCATCCGGTCCGTGATGAGGAATCCGCTGACGATGTTGGTCATCGACGCCGCGACGGCAATCGCGCCCAGGATCGTGCTGACTGTCGACTTTTCTTCGCCCGCGATGATGATGGACCCGACGATGGCGATGGCCGAAATCGCGTTGGTCAGCGACATCAACGGCGTGTGAAGGAGCCGCGAGACGTTCTGGATTACCTGGAACCCGACGAACGTCGACAGCATGAAGACGAAGAGCATGGACCACAGGTCGAGGTTCTGCACGGGCCGAGTCTAGCGTACGGGGCCAATCGCGGACGGAATCGGTGCCCGGTGCCTACCGCCGCAGATGGCGGTCGGCGAACGCGACGTATTGCTCCCAGTCGTACCGGGTCAGCTCATGCGGCCCGGTACGCATGTGATAGCCGATGGTGCCGCCGACCGGATGATCCGCCGGCGGCATCTCGGCGACGCCGAGCCCGTCGGTGCCGAGCAGGCGATACACGGGGTCGGCGTTCTTCGCCGACAGGAACTCGCCCTTCGGATCCGCCCACTGATCCCCTTCGGCCGACGCGACGTAGAGCGGCCGCGGCGCGACCATCGCCAGCAGCTCGTGCTGGTCGAACGGGAGCCGCTCCTCGTGTCCCGCGTACTGCCGGAAGCCGCTCGTGAACCAGTGCGGAAAGACGCGCGTGATGTCGGCGACGGTCTCGCCGTAGATCCGCTTGTGCAGCGCCGCGCCGCCCGAGCCCGACTCGTTCGAAATCACCAGCGCGAACCGCGTGTCCTGCACGCCTGCCCAGAGCGCGGCCTTGCCGAGGCGAGAATGCCCGGCGACGGCGACGCGCGTCGCGTCGATCGACGTGGTCGGTCTGCAGGTAGTCGAGCAGCCGGCTCAGGCCCCACGCCCACGCGCCAATCGATCCCCACTCGCCGTCGGCCGGGCGCGTCTGTCCGCCGGTGTAGAAGAGCGGATGCACGCCGTTCTGGAACCCGTCGTCGAAATCCGGATCGAAGTCGCCGTAGTAGGCGGTCACGAGCGCGTAGCCGCGCGAGACGATCAGATCGACGGGGAAGCGCGTCGTCTCCGTGCCGCGCGCCTTCTCGGTGGCGCGATGATCGACGACGCCGGGGTCGTCGTTCGGGAGCCAAGACGTCGCGAGCGCCACGGCGGGATCCGTCGTGATCGCCTGGTTGCCCTGGAAGTTCAGGATGGCGAAGGCGGGCACCGGCGCAGTGGCCTTCGCGGGCACGTACATCAGCACGTGAGCGGCGACCGCCTTTGGCCCGGTGCCGAAGGTCAGCGTGACCTGCCTGCGCATGGCGGTGCCGCCGAGCGCCGGACCTTCCTCGTCCACCTTGGCGGTCACCGGCGGAAGCGGCCCTGGCGTGCGGCCGTATTCGACGCGGGCGAATGCCGCCAGCAATTCCGGCCGGCGGTCGGACGTCCAGGCGGCGGCCGTCGTCACGCGCTGGCCGTTGTCGCGGACGAGCGGATCCGGCAGCGTGTATGGCGGGACCTTCGATTCGTCGTAGTTGCCTGGCGGCGACTGCACGAGGTCAAAAGCGTAGGCGGTGGCGGTCAGGGCCGCAAGGGCCGCGGAAATGTGGCGATGGTGCGCATGCGGGCGAGTGTACCTCGGCCGCGCCGCCTGTTCAAGCGGCCTCCGGCTGGCTATGATGCGCACGACGGGGAGGCGCGATGCTGATTGCCCAGGCCATCGTGGAGCGCGGGCTGCTGGACTCGCTGGTGGCGGCGTTCACGACCGGGCTCGACCAGGTGGACTACTACATCGGCACCGGCAACGCGAAGTGGGTGCTGATCGGCCTGGCGATCGTCCTGGCCGCCGTCTTCTTCAAGCCCTCGCGCCGATGACGCGCGCCGTGGTCGCCGCCGCTCCTCGCGGCGGTGCTCGATCCCGGCGGCGACGCTGCCGCAATGAGCCCCAACGCGCCGCGCCAATCGCGCGCGTTCGACTGGGCGCTCTGGCGCGCGCCGGTCACGGGCGTCGCGATCGTCGTGCTGCTCGGCCTCGGCGCGGCCGTGCTGCGCGGCCAGTGGCAGCTCTCAAAGACGACGATCGAAGAGACCGACGCGCAGGACTTCGGCATCTTCTACGCGTCGGTGCGGAATGCGGTCGACGGCAAGGGCCTGTACGCGCCGCTGCCTCCGCGGCGTCTGGCGCGGCACTACACCGGGCAGCTGAACCTCAATCTGCCGCACACGAATCTGTTCTTCCTGCCGCTGGCGTTTCTTTCCCCGCGTCAGGGCCTCGCCGCATGGGCGATCGCGAGCCTCCTGGTCTTCGCGTGGAGCACCTGGGCGAGCCTGCGCGCGCTTCGCTGGCGCCTGCCGCTGGTCGGCTGGATCGCGCTCGTCGTCTATCTGCTGGCGTGGGGACCCGCCGCCGCGTTCTCGTTGACGCTGCAGCTCAGTTTTCTGCTGATGGGCCCGGTGACCGCCTCGTGGCTCGCGGCGCGAGAGGGCAGGTCCGTGGCGGCCGGGGCGTGGCTCGGGCTCGCGGCGTCGGCCAAGCCGTTCCTGCTGCTCGTCGTCGTGTACCTGGCGCTGCGACGCGACGCGCGCGCCCTTCGTGCCTTTGCCGTCGTGAGCCTGCTGTTCGTGCTGGCCGGTCTGCTCGTCTTCGGCCCGCAGTCGTACGTGGACTGGGTGACGCAGTTGCCGCGCGTGAGCCTGGGCGAGCCACTACATGAACGCGTCGCTGGGCGGCATGGTCGAGCGGCTCTTCGGCCACACGTACTACGCGACTGTCGGCGGCGCCGGCTGGGTGCGGTTCACCCTGCTGCCGATCGTGTCGATCGCGATTGCCGTGATCACCCTCAGGGCCGCCGTGCGCCCGCCGCGATCGGCGCTCGGGCGAGGACCACGCGTGGGCCGTGCTGCTGCTCGCCTCGATCCTGCTGTCGCCGCTCGGGTGGGTCTACTACCTCTGGATCGCGCTCTGGCCCGTGGCAGCCACCATCGGCCACCAGCGGCCGTGGCGGCAGCCGTCCGCCAGGGACTGGTGGCTCGTGCCGGGACTGTGTGGCTGGCTCTGGTTCCGGCGGATGGCCGCCTGGGGCCAGCCGTCGCCGCTGGCGACCGCCGTCTTCGCCTCGATGTATTTCTGGGCGCTGCTGTCTCCTCTGGTGGTGGTGTCTGGGGACGCGTGCCCTTGACAGGCGGGGGAGTGAGGTCGAGACTGGATTCCGATAGCCTCCAGCCAGTCACGGGCCCGTTCGTTCGCGTCCGTCTTCCGTCGTGTTCACCGCGGGGAGGGCGTCATGTCTCATCGGCTCCACGGGATCAACCATCGTGTCCTCGCGACGCTGCTCGTCGTCGCGCTGCCGGTTGTCGGCGTCGGCGCGTTCCTCATCCTGGCGCAGGGCAGGGCGCACCTGGTCGACTCGTTCGGTCTGAAGTTGGCCGAGCGCGCCGAGCAGTCGGCGGCCGCCATCGACGCCTACGTCTACCGCCGCATTCTCGACGTCTCCACGCTCGCGCGCATGCCGGAGGTGCGCGCCGAAGCGGAAAGGGCGAGCGCGCGGCCCAACGACGCCAGGGCGGATGCCGCGATGGATCGCGCGTTTGCCGCCGTGGACGTCAAGCGGCCGGAGATCGCGGGCATCCTGAACACGCCAGCCTCGCAGTACTTCGCCGACATCACGCGGCAGGATCCGATCTACCGCGAGATCCTGCTGACCGATCGCGCCGGGCGCCTGATCGCCGGCCTCCAACCTCTCGAGCGACTACGACCAGAGCGACGAGGACTGGTGGAAGCGCGTCATGGCCGACCCGACGCGCGGCGAAGCGACGATCAGCGACGTGCGCTGGGACGACAGCGCGCGCACCTACGCGATGGAGATCGCGGTGCCCGTGCCCGGCACCGACGAGCGCCCGACGGGCGTCCTCAAGGTCGTCGCCGACATCCGCGAGATGTTGGTCAGCGTGGCGGGGATGGACCTCGGCACCGACGGCGACGCGATGCTGTTGCGGCGCAACGGGACGATCGTGTTCAGCCGCGACGGCGTGCAGCCGTCCGCGCGGTTCTTCGCGTCCGACCGGCTCAAGGAGCGGCTCGACGAGGCCTCGACGGTCAGCGGCCCCTCGCGGCTGTTCTTCACGGCCGTGGAGCCGCATGCGGGCTCGCAGATCATCGGCGTTGCGACGTCACAGCTGGCGTCGACGTACCCGCACCTGCCGTGGGTCGTCGCGGCGTGGCAGTCGGAAGCCGATCTGATGGTGCCGGTCGCCTCGGAATATCGGTCGCTGCTGCTCCTGTTCGCGATCGTCGGCGTCGATCGTGCTCGCGCTGACGCTCTGGTTCACGGTGAAGCTCTCCGCGCCGATGGTCGAGACGGAGATGGCGCTCGTGCCGCATCCGCCGCTGCATCGGGTGGCAGAGGAGGAAACGGTGTAGCATCGCCCCGCGGGGCAACTCAGTGCTGCAGTGCTGCAGTGCCGCAGTGCTGCAGTGCCGCCGTGAGAGTCCGCCGGAGAGCGGATGCATCGACTCGTCGTCGCGGTGTTGGCGACTGCAACGTTTGGAAGCGTGTGTGCCGGACTCGCCAGCGGCGCGCCGGCGCCGCTCGGGCCGGTGACGGTCGCCTCGCCCGATGGCGCGCTGGTGGTGTCGATTGCGGGCACGGGCGCGCCGTCCGCGGCAACGTGGCGCTACCGCCTCGAGCGGCAGGACGCGACGCCGGCCACCGAGCTTCTCGGCTGGTCTCCGCTCGGGCTCACGCGCCAGGACGCCGCGTTCACGACGCTGCATCTCGTCTCGGCCTCGACGCCGCGTCCGCTGACGGTCTCCTACACGATGCCGTTCGGCAAGCGGCGCTCCGTCACCAGGACCGCGACAAGCCGCGTCCTTCATTTCCAGTCGCCGTCCGGACAACCGGTCGATCTCGAGGTGCGCGTCTTCGACGACGGCCTCGCGTTTCGGTACGTGTTTCCAAACACGTCCGCGACGCCGCACACCGTCACCAGCGAAGCGACGGGCTTCACCGTTCCGCATGGCTCGCGCGGGTGGCTCCTGCCGCAGTCGCCGGCCGGGAAGTACACGCCCGCGTACGAAGACATGTTCTCGGAAGTCGACGCAGGCACGGCCGCGCCACATCCGGCAGGGTGGTCGTATCCGGCGCTCTTCCGAATGCCGGACAACGCGCACTGGATCCTGATCACGGAAGCCGGGCTCGACCCGAGCTACTGCGGCACCCGGCTCGCCGCGGCCGTCGAATCCGGCACGTATCGCGTGAAGCTTCCTGACGCGGATGAAGGCCTCGGCACCGGACAGGTGGAGCCCGTGTCGACGCTGCCGTGGCGTACGCCGTGGCGCGTCGTGATTGCCGGCGGCTCGCTGAAGGCGATCGTCGAGTCGACGCTCGTCACCGACGTCAGCGCGCCGAGCCAGATCGCCGACACCAGCTGGATCCATCCGGGACGATCGTCCTTCGCGCTGGTGGAAGGACGAGGAAGCGTCGACGCACGAGGACTCGCAGAAGCAGTGGATCGACCTGTCGGCGTCGATGCACTGGGAATACGCGCTGATCGATGCGAACTGGCACCTGGCGCCCGAGGGCACGATCGAACGTGAGGCCGCGTACGCCCGCGATCACAAGGTGGGGCTCTTCCTCTGGTACAACTCCGGCGGCCCGCACAACGAGGTGATGGAGTGGGGGCCGCGCGATCGCCTCTTCGACCCGGAGAAGCGCAAGGCGGAGTTCGCGCGGATCGCCGCGCTCGGCGTCGCCGGCGTCAAGGTGGACTTCTGGCAGAGCGACAAGCAGAACCTGATTCAGCTCTACTACGACATGATGCGCGACGCCGCCGCCGCGCATCTGCTCATCGACTTCCACGGATGCACGCTGCCGCGCGGCTGGTCCCGCACGTGGCCGAACCTGGTGAGCATGGAGGCGGTGTTCGGCGCGGAGCAGTACAAGTTCGCCGAGCGCATGGGCCCGACACGGCGCCTGGCACAACACCGTCCTCGTCTTCACGCGCAACGTCGTCGGGCCGATGGACTACACGCCCGTGACCCTGAGCGACGCGAAGTACCCGCACCAGACCACCAACGCCCACGAGCTGGCGCTGAGCGTGGCGTTCGAATCCGGCGTGGTGCACTTCGCCGACAGCCCCAAGGCGTACGGCGACCTGCCCGACGCCGCGAAGCAGTTTCTCGCGGACGTGCCTGCGGCGTGGGACGAGACGACGTTCGTGGACGGCGAGCCGGGAAAACTCGCGATCGTGGCGCGCCGGAACGGGTCCACGTGGTGGGTCGGGGCGATCAGCGGGTCCGACAAGCCGCAGACCATCCCGCTCGACCTGTCGTTCCTCGGGCAGGGCGAGTACGACGCCGTCATTCTGCGCGACGGCGCCGTGCCGAAGCAGGTGGTGTCTGAGTCGGCGCTGATGCGGCCCGTCGATCGCGTGAACATCCCGCTGCTGCCGCGCGGCGGGTTCGCGATGCGGTTCACGAAGAAATAGTAGGTTCCGGGGTTCCGGGTTCCGGGGTTCCGGATGCGGTTCCGAGGGTTCCGCGTTCCTGCATCGTCTGCCGCACGAACACCGCTCGGACCGCGGCCGGGCAGCCCGGAACCGCCGGAACCTTACCCCTGCTTCGTCGACGCCTCGAACTCTTCGTACGTCCCCTTGAAGTCGTGCACCGCGTGGCCGTCGAAATGCCACACGCGCGTGCCGACTTCCTCCAGGACGTCCTGGTCGTGGGTGACGAGCAGGATCGTGCCCTCGAACTTCTGCAGCGCGATGTTCAGCGCGTTGATGGACTCGAGGTCGAGGTGGTTCGTCGGCTCGTCGAGGACGAGCAGGTTCGGCTTCTGCAGCATGATGCGGCAGAAGAGCACCCGCGCCGTTTCCCCGCCGGACAGCGCTTCGGTCGGCTTCAGGCCTTCCTCGCCGCTGAAGAGCATCTGCCCGAGCAGGCCGTGGATGTCCTGGCGCGACGCGTCCGGATCGAACTGGTGCAGCCACGCCGCGATCGTCAGCCCCTTCTGGATCAGACCGGTGTGGTCCTGCGGGAAATAGCCGACCGAGACTTCGTGTCCCCACCGGACCGATCCGCCGTCGCGATCGCCCGGTGACTCCGGCAGGTTCGGCGCATCGGCCAGCAGCGTCTTCAGCATCGTCGTCTTGCCGGCGCCGTTTCTCCCGACGAGGACGATCTTCTCGCCGCGATTGATCACGCCGGTGAAGTCCGGGATCACCGTGTGCCCGCTGAACGCCTTGGAGACGTCCTTGATCTCCATCACCGTACGGCCGGACGGGCGATTCTGGCCGAACCGGATGTAGGGCCGCTGGATGTTCGAGCGCGCGAGGGCCGTGGTCTCGAGGCGCTCCACTTCCTTCCGGCGTGACGTCGCCTGGCTCGCGCGGGTGCCAGACCCGAACCGCTGAATGAACTCGTTCAGCTGCGCGATCTTCTTCTCCCGCTGCGCGTAGTCGGATTCGATCCGCGAGCGGATCTGCGTCTTCGCCAGCACCATGTCGTCGTAGCCGCCGGTGTAGGTGATGATCGTCTGGTAGTCGATGTCGGCGATGTGCGTGCACACTTCGTTCAGGAAGTGGCGGTCGTGCGAGATGACGATCAGCGTGCCGTCGTAGTGGACGAGAAAGTCCTCGAGCCAGTGGATCGAGTCGAGGTCGAGGTGGTTCGTCGGCTCGTCGAGCAGCAGCGCCGGCGGGTGGCCGAAGAGCGCCTGCGCGAGCAGCACGCGGACCTTCTGGCCGCCCTGCAGCTCGGACATCTTCCGGTGGTGCAGCTCGTCGGGAATGTCGAGCCCCTGCAGCAGAATGGAGGCGTCGCTCTCGGCGGCGTACCCGTCCTCCTCGCCGACGATGCCCTCGAGCTCGCCGAGGCGCATGCCCTCGGCATCGGTCATGGACGCCTTGGCGTAGAGGAACTCGCGCTCCTCGAGCGCGCCCCAGAGCCGCGTGTTGCCCATGATCACCGTGTCGATGACGCGGAAGCTGTCGAAGGCGAACTGATCCTGCCGCAGCACGCCCAGGCGCCTCGGGCGTCCGACGGTGCCTTTCTGGGGCGGCTGCTCGCCGGTGAGCAGCTTCATGAACGTGGACTTGCCGGCGCCGTTCGGGCCCGTGAGCCCGTAGCGGCGGCCGTCCGAGAAGGTGGTGGTCACGTCCTCGAAGAGCACCTTCGAGCCGAACCGCATCGAGACGTCAGCGACGGTAATCATGAGAGCAACCCCTCATTATACCGCGCGCCTCAGCCGGCCCTGGCGTCGCGCCGTCTCGACCGCACGACGGCCCTCACCATCTGCACGGCCGCGACGATCATCGTCCAGACCAGGCACCATCGGACGGCGCGATCGATCAGCGCCGTGGTCGGCTCGTCGAGGCGCGATTCAGACGCCGGCACGAGCAGCCGGCCCGCGCCGAGGAGGACACTGGTGCCGATCAGGCTTGCGCCGTTGGCGAGCACCGTGCGCCAGCGCGCCAGCCACTGCGATCGCGGCCGGAGCACACCGGCCACGTGGACCAGCAGCGCGGCGACGAAGCACGCCGTCACGGGGCCGTACGCGGAGTTCCAGCCGTCGGTGAACTCGAAAAAGCGCGCGCCAGGGCCGAGCAGCGCCCAGGGGTAGTGGGGGATGACCAGCCACCAGACGAGAAACACCCCGGACGTCGCGACGTCGGCGAGGCTGCCGACGCCCGATTGGCGGGGCGCGGCCGCGGGCTCGGCCAGCCCGCGCGGATCCCAGGGCCGCTTCAGCAGCAGCCGGCCCTGCACGATGTCGATCACCGCAAACGCGATCGTGACGACGATGACGATGTAGAAGGCGAGGCGCAGGAAGACGGAGACGTAGCTGGCGACCGCCGCAGGGTGCGTGCCGCCCACCGCCAGGACGCCGCCCAGGACCACGATCGCCAGGAACGCGAGCGTCAGCGTCGTCCTCAATGCCTGCCAGTACTGCGGCAGCACGCTGGGGCCGATGAAAAGATAGCGTCCCGTGCGATAGGGCTGCGCGAGGACGTATGGATGGCCGCGCATGCGGATCAGCGCGGCGATCTCGTCCTCGGTCATCGCGCGCCCGCTGTGCGCTTCGGTGGCCTGCACCTGCGCGCGCAGCTCCCCGCCGATCTCGGCGGTCACCGCCGCGCGAGCGCCCGGCGGCAGATAACGCGCGATCTCGGCGGTGTAGCGATCGATCAGGTCGGTCGGCGTCGCAGCGGTGCCCAAGGTGAGGACACTCTACGACAGGTTCCATGGCCCGTGCATAGGTCCATGCGGACCGGCATGAGCCCTGACCCATGGACCTATGGACCCACAGACCTACAGACCTTAGAAGAGCACCTTCGCTGCCAGCTGAATCTGGCGCGCCGAACCCGAATCGCCGGTCGGGAACCTCGTCGTCGTGATCACGCCGAAGCTGGTGCTGCCGACGGCGGCGATCCGTCCCGGCTGGCCGAAGTTCGGGTGGTTGAACAGGTTGAAGGCCTCGAGCCTGAGCTCGAGCCGCGCGCTCGTGCCGAGCGGCGTCCGCTTGATCAGCGAGAAGTCCACGTTCGTGAACCCGGGGCCGATGACGACGTTCCGGCCGAGATCGCCGAAGTGGAACGTGCCGTTCGCGGAGACGGGCAGCGCGAAGACCGAGCTCGACGTGCACGAGCCGGGGATCCGCGGGTCGCAGACGCTGTTGGCGAACCACTGGGACGGCGCGCCGATGATCACCGGCGAGCCGACGAGATCGGGCCTGAGCGTGTTGGCCACGCCGTTGAACGCGCCGCTGCTGGTGACGATGTTGAGCGGGTTGCCGCTCTGGGCCTGCACGATGGCGGCGATTTGCCAGCCTTCCGCGAAGGCGTTGCCGTTGAACGGCAGCTCGTAGATGACGTTGGCCACGAACCTGTGCCGGGCGTCGTAGTCCGAGAGTCCGCGGCTGTTCGCGATGTCGTAGCTGTCCTGGACGACGACGCCCTGCGAGTTGAGCGAGTTGTAGTCCAGGGACTTCGAGAGCGTGTAGGACGCGCTGAACTGCAGGCCCGAGGTCAGGCGCTGGTTCGCGGAAATCCAGAGGCCGTGGTAGCTGGAGAGGCCGACGCTGTCGATCTCGACGATGTTCCCGAGCGGCGCGCCGGGCATGATCGGGCTGTCCGCCGACAGGACCGGGAACGGCCGCACGCCGTTGACCGGCTGGTTGATGTTCCGCGAGATGCGCAGGCGGTCGCCCTTCGACCCGAAGTAGCCGACCATCACGCCCAGCTGCCGTCCCAGCTGGCGCTCGATGTTGACGTTCCATGTCTGGAGGCGTCCGCCCTGGAAGTCGGGGCTCACGGAGCTCGGCGCGAGCCCGGCCGCGGTCGCCGTCTCGAGCGCGTTCTCGAGCCGGATCGGGCCGGCGAAGGTGAGCGGCGTCGCCAGCGGCGGGTTCGACGCGGTCGGCGTCACGACGTTGGTGACGGGCTGGTCGACCATCATCGCGTACGCGGCGCGCACGGACGTGCGGCCGTCGCGCCCCGGGTCCCAGACGATGCCGAAGCGCGGGACGATCTCGTTGTCGTTGGGATAGATCTGGTCGCGTCCGGTCGTGCCGACGCGCTCGAGCGAAGCCGTCGCGGCGTCGAAGACGACGAAGCGATCCATGCTGTCCGACGGCGCGAGGTTGAGGTCGTAGCGCACGCCGGCCTCGAGCGTGAAGTTGCTCGCCAGCTTGAGCTGATCCTGCACGAACAGGCTGAACGCGCGCTGGGTCACGTCGCTCGGCCGATCCCCGAGCGTCTGCACGAAGTTGTTGCCGATGCCGCGCTGGAAGTCGGTGACGCTGCCGAACTGGAACGCGCCTGTGTCGGAGTTGTACACGTCGGTGCCGAAGCTGCGGAACTCGCCGCCCACCTTGATGGCGTGCTGCTTGTAGAGATACGTCGCCGTGTCGGAGAGCACATACGTGGTGTCGGCGCGTCCCTGCGGGAACGTGGACGGGCCGCCGAAGTTCAGGCCGAGGCCGGCAATCGAGATCTGCGGCAGGCCGAGGTCCGTCGTGACGCCGTTGTCGATCCCGTAGTCCACCGGGTTCAGCAGCGCGTTCGGCATGAAGTCGATCTTGATCCGGTTGAAGCCGATGCGGAACTCGTTGACGAGCCGCGGCGAGACGACGTGCGTCTCGTTGACCGTGAGGATCTGGCGATGCGACTGTCGGGTGTCGCCGAATCCCGGCACCGTGTTGCCTTGCAGCGTCGGCTCTCCGCGGCTGTCGCGCTGGAACGCGTAGTAGCCGTGCAGCGTGTCGTTCTGCCCCATGACCTGGCTGATGTCGCCCGTGAGCTGATCGATGTCCACCGGCGCCGTGGCGTCGCCGACGAAGCGGCCTTCTCCGCGGGAGCCGGTCGTGTTGGCCTGCGGGATCAGCGGCAGCAGCTCCTTCGAGACCGGGATCGGTCACGGCGGCCCGCTCGGCGTCGGTGAGCACGCCGCTGTTGATGTCGAGGCCCTGGCGCTGGCGCAATCCCTCATAGCTTGCGAAGAAGAACGTCCGGTTGAGCACGATGGGACCGCCCATCGAGACGCCGAACTGGTTGCGCTTGAACGGCGACTTCCGCGCCGGCTCCTGGTTGAAGAAGTTCCGCGCGTCGAGGACGTCGTTGCGGAAGAACTCGAAGGCCTCGCCGTGGAACTCGTTGGTGCCGGAGCGCGTCGCGATGTTCACGATCGCGCCGGAGTTGCGGCCGTACTCCGCGCTGAACGTCTGGTTGTCGACCTTGAACTCCGAGACCGTGTTGATCGACGGCTGGAACGTGATCTGGTTCTGCGCCATGTCGTTCAGGTTGATCCCGTTCACCATGAAGTTCACGGTGTCTTCGCGGTTGCCGGCCGTGTTGAACGCGAAGGAGCCCTGCCCGCGCAGCGGCGCGGTGAGGAACCCGTTCTGCGGCGGCGTCACCGAGCCGGGGATGAGCAGGCCGAGGTCGACGAAGTGCCGGCCGTTGAGCGGCACCTCCTGCACGGTGCGCTGGTCGATGACGGCGCCGACGGAAATCGTGGTCGACTCGACGATGGGGCTGGCGCCGGTCACGTGGATTTCCTCGGCGACCTTGCCGACCGTCAGCTGGAAGTCAGCGGTCACCGTCGACCCCACGCCGAGGACGACGTCGGTCGTCTCGGTCTTGAAGCCCGGCAGCAGCGCCTGGATGCGATAGGGCCCGGGCGGCAGCGACGCGGCGAGGTAGCGGCCCGCCGTATCGGTGGGTATCACGCGGTCGATGCCGGTCGCGCTGTTGCGCACCGTGACGGCGACGCCGGGCAGGATGCCACCCTGCGCGTCGGTGACGAGCCCCTGAATGGCGCCCGTGGATTGCGCAAATGACGGGGACGCCGGGATGAGGACGGCCAGCAGAGCGATGAGCCTCGCGCAGGTACGCATCTTCCACCCCCTCGAGCAGCGCTGACGACACACGCGGACACGGGAACGGTCGTGGGGAAGACGCGGCGCCGGGGGAGCCGAACGCCGAGGTGGGGAGCGCATTCGATTATAGACCGCGACTCGAGTGGCGCCGGATGAGGTCGGTCCTGTATAGTCGCCGCCGCCATGCATCTCGCGCCGCTCGACTGGATCATCGCCGCCGCCTGCCTCGTCATCTGCTTCGGGCCCGCGCTGCTGTTCGGCAAGCGCGCCGGCAAGAGCACGGCCGAGTTCTTCGCGTCGGGCCGCGCGGTGCCGTGGTGGCTCGCCGGCCTCTCGATGGTCGCCACCACCTTCAGCAGCGACACGCCCAACCTCGTCACCGACATCGTCCGCAGGAATGGCGTCGCGGGAAACTGGGTGTGGTGGGCGTTCGTGCTGACCGGCGTCGCGACGGTGTTCTTCTACGCGCGGCTGTGGCGGCGGTCGGGCGTGATGACCGACCTCGAGTTCTACGAGATCCGCTACTCAGGGAAGGCCGCGAGCCTCGTGCGCGGCTTCCGCGCCGTGTACCTGGGGCTGCTCTTCAACTGCATGATCATGGCGACGGTCAACCTCGCCGCGTGCAAGATCGCCGGCATCCTGTTCGGGCTCGAGCGCTGGCAGACCCTCGCCTTCGTCGGGCTCCTGAACGTCGTCTTTGCGGCGCACTCCGGCCTCTGGGGCGTGCTCGTCATCGACATGGTCCAGTTCTTCATCAAGATGACGGCGGTCATCGCCGCGGCGTACTTCGCGCTGCAGGCGCCGCAGGTGGGCGGGCTGCACGCGCTGATGACGAAGCTGTCGTCGATGCGCGGCCCGAACGGCGTCGATTACCTGAACATCCTGCCGGACTTCAAGAACCACTGGGACATCGCGGTCGCCGTGTTCGTCATGCCGATCGCGGTGCAGTGGTGGGCCGTCTGGTATCCAGGCGCCGAGCCCGGCGGCGGCAGCTACATCGCGCAGCGCATGCTCGCGTCGAAGTCGGAGAAGGACGCGCTTGGCGCCGTGCTCTTCTTCAACATCGCGCACTACGTGCTGCGCCCGTGGCCCTGGATCATCACGGCGCTCTGCTCGATTCTGGTGTACCCGGAGCTGAGCGACATCCAGAAGGCGTTTCCGGCGCTCGATCCGCGCCTGCTCGGCCACGACATCGCGTTTCCCGGCGATGCTGAAGTTCCTGCCGGTCGGCTTCGTCGGCCTGATGGTGGGCGGCCTCATCGCCGCGAACTCGTCGACGATCCTCACGCACCTCAACTGGGGCGCGTCGTATCTCGTGCACGATTTCTACCGCCGCTTCCTGAAGCCCGACGCCGACGAGCGCCACTACGTGCGCGCCGGCCGCATCGCGACCGTCATCCTGTTCTTCTGTTCGTCGGGCATGGTCTTCCTGCTCGATTCGGCCAAGGACGCGTTCGACATCATCCTGCAGATCGGCGCAGGCACCGGGCTGCTCTATCTCGTGCGCTGGTTCTGGTGGCGCGTCAACGCGTGGTCCGAAGTGGTGGCGATGCTCAGCTCGTTCGCGATCTCGATGGTGTTCCTCGTCCTCGCGAAGTCAGGCCATCCAGTCAGCACCCACATCGCGCTCGTCCTGACGGTCATCGCGACGACGATCTGCTGGGTCGTGACGGCGTACGTTGGTCCGGAGACGGATCGGCAGGTGCTGATCGAGTTCTATCGCAAGGTTCGTCCTGCGGGCGGCGGCTGGGAGCCGATTCGCGTCGCCGCCGGCATCGCCAAGGGCGACACCGTGGCCGGCGACAACATCCCGATGGCCCTGCTCGGCTGGGTGGCCGGCTGCACCGCCATCTGGTCGGCGCTCTTCACGGTCGGCAACTTTCTCTACGGCCGCACGAGCGAGGCGCTGTTCCTGCTGGGGGTGTTCGCGGTCAGCGGGTTGTCCTGCTGCGCGTCGTGCAGCGCCTCTGGGATGTTTCCAGCGGGGCATAGGTCGAGCCGATGCCGGGGCTGAAGCCCCGGCCTGCTGCTGACCCGACCGGCGCCCTGAAGGGACGCCCTACTGCGGAACCGACCGACGTGCCCTGCTGCAGTAGGCCGGGGCTTCAGCCCCGGCAACGATCCAATCAGACGCGGATGGAAATTCGCCGCCGGTAGAGAACCCACGCGAGCGCGAACATCACGAGCGTGTAGGCGCACGCGTAGAGCAGCGACGCGTTGGCCGCTGACGCGAACGGCACGAACGCCGTCTCGTAGATCGAGTCGCGCACGTCCGCCATATAGAGCAGTGTGTCGAGCAGCTCGGCGGCGACGTACACCGCAATCGAGTTCATGCCGAGGATCACGAGCGGCTTGACCGGCGTGCGCCAGCCGCGCTCGTCCACGAGCCATGCCGTGATCGCGTAGATCACGCAGTCGAGGCCTGCCATGAAGATCGCGAACGAGCTGGTCCAGATCTTCTTGTTGATGGGCAGCCAGTGACTGCAGACGAGCCCGACGCCGACGAGCGCGCCGCCGGCGCCGGCGAGCCACGCCAGGCGCTCCCTCAGTGGCCGCGGACCGCCTAGCCACGTGCCCGCCAGCGTCCCAAAGAGGAACGTGGCGATCGCCGGCAGCGTGCTCACGAAACCTTCAGGGTCCCACGTCTTCGTCTCGCCCCAGTTGTGCGCGCCGAGGACGATGCGGTCGACGTAGTGGGCGAGGTTGCCGTCGAGGTCGAGGCGGCCCGCGCCGAAGCCGGGCACCGGCACCAGCATCATCAAGCCCCAGTAAGTCGTCAGCAAACCCACAATCCAGGCCACGCGCCCGCGGATCCCCGTCGTCAGGCAGATCGCGGACCCGGCCAGCGTGCAGATCGCGATGCGCTGGAGCACGCCCATCCATCGAAGCGTCGCGAGGTCGAAGTGCGGGAACCCGCAGAGAAACAGGCCGATCGCATACAGGACCAGCGCCCGCCGCGCGGTCTGCAGGAACAGCCGCTGACGTGTGACGCCGGCTGCCAGGCGCCGCGCGAACGCGAGCATCAGCGCGACGCCGGCGATCCAGAGAAAGGACGGGAAGACGACATCGGTCGGCGTCCACCCGTGCCAGTCCGCGTGCTTGAGCGGCCAGTACGCGGCGGCGGCGTCACCCGGCGTGTTGACCAGGATCATCAGCGCGATCGTCGCGCCGCGGAAGGCGTCGAGCGAGACGAGACGGTCGCCGGAGCTCGAAGTTGTGCTCGTCACGGGTACCTTGCGGAATCTGTCAAATCCGGGCATCCTGCACACCACGGATCACCCTGGAGAACGTCGTGGCGGACCCCAGCCCCTTCGACGGTCTCGACTTATACGAGACCCTGCAGATCAGCCCGAACGCTGATCTCGACACGATTCATCGTGTCTATCGCCTGTTGGCGCAGCGGTTTCATCCGGACAACCGGGAAACCGGCAGCGCCGCGCGGTTTCGCGAGATCCACGGCGCCTACTCCTGCTGAGCGATCCGGCCACGCGTGCGCAGTACGATGTCGAACGCCACAAACGCGAGAAGGATCGCTGGCGGCTCGTCTCGACCGGCGCGCAGGCCGAGGATACCTTCGAAAGCGAGCGTCTGGCCAGACTGACGGTGCTGGAGGTCCTCTACACGCGCCGCAAGCTCGAACCGCGGGAGCCCGGCATCTTCGATCTCGACTTCGAGGCGGTGCTCGGCCAGCCGCGCGAGCACCTCGAGTTCACGTTCTGGTATCTGCTCGCGAAGAACTTCATCAAGCGCGGCGATCAGTCGCGGCTGATGATCACGCCCGACGGCGTGGACTACCTCGAGGGCCACTACGAGGCCAACGTCCGCCTGCGTCGCCTGCCTGCCGTCAGCTAGATACTGGGATTCCCGGATGCGTCACGCTGCGATCACGTTTCAAAAAGACACCTGGATTCTGAGATTCAAGGGATTCAGCAG
>CAWBBN010000008.1:0-153345 GCA_963787035.1 Vicinamibacteria bacterium | reverse complement strand
CGCAGGCGAGCTCCGACCGCCGGAGTGCGCTCAGCATGGCGGCGGTCTTCGTCGCGGGAGAGGTCCTCGTCGGCTTCTTCGCGTCGCCGAGCGCTCCGCTCGTGTCGCGGGCCGTAATCACGCCCGTCGCTCTCCTCGTCGCCTTCTTCCTGGGACTCCAGGCCATCGTCGGCTTCGACGCGCTGACGCGCGACGTGAGGGAGGGCCGCGTGCAGTCGATCGAAGGCGCGATCGGAAAACGCGGCAGCCTGACGACGGGCCGGGGCGCCCGCCAGCACTGGCTTCTCGAGGTCGGCAATCAGACGTTCAAGGTGATGCGGGGGACATATGGGCGGCACCGGACGCGGGATTCGTCCGCCTCTACTTCCTGCCGCGCAGCCGCAGATCGTGAACCTTGAACGGCTCGGAGAGCCCGTCCGGCGGATCTGAAGACGTCCCTCGGCGCGTTGAAGCACGCACAGCCGACAGGAGGCGAACGAGATCCGCGCGCAGGTGGCGGGCGCGTCGATCGGATGAGCGTCGGGTTCAGGATTCGCGGCTGGCCGCGGAGGAGCCGCGCGACCCGGGGCCGCTCGGTGAGCTGCTCGTCGGATCGTGGAGCAACGAGATGATGACGGTGACCTTCCGCAACGACGGACGGTCACGGTTCGGATGGCCGGCCACGAGCGGGAAGGAAACTGGTCCGTCGACTCCGATGGCCGCCTGTCCTCGAACATCACAGGCCGGCAGGAGGTCGCCGACGCGTCGGTCTCGGGCGATCAGCTCACGATCTGCCCAGGGCGGACAAGGATTCAGATTCACACGTCGGCCGAATTGACCGCCTTCGCCAAGGCTACGGCGCGTTAGACTTCGCGCATGCGCATGATCCGCGTGCTCGCGACGGTTGGCATCACGATACTGACGGTTCCGGCGGCTGCCCACGCCCAGGCGCGACCGGCGCGTGTGTTCGTGCTCGACCAGTGGGCCCCCTCGGTGACCGCGCTCGACCTCTCCGGCACCGTGGTGCGCACGGCGCCGCTCCAGGGCTCGCCGTCCATCCTCCTGCGCACGCCTGACAGCAAGCTCCTGGTCGTCCTCGATCGCGGCACGGGGAAAGACGCCGGCGACGCGGGATTCCAGGCGAAGACGAAGTCCTCAGCCACGATTCTCGATGCCGGAACGCTCGCGACGCGGGCGCGCGTCGAGCTCGGGGCCGGACTCGAGACCACCACGATGCTGAGCGCCGCCGGCGATCGGCTCGCGGTGATCTGCCCGGGGTATGTCAGCAAGAAAGGCGACGAGAACCAGCCCCGCGAGCTCGTGACGGTCGATCTGGTGGGCGGCCAGGTCTCGGGACGCGTGCCGCTCGCGCGACCGGCGTCCGCCTTCTTCTCGACACCCGACGGCGCCACCGCCGTCGTCCTGTCGCATCGCGACACGCCGCGACAGACGCCGCAGCTCGGGGCCGAGCTCCAGCTGATTGATCTCAAGACGGCCACGAGCCTGGCCACGCTGACGCTCGAGGGCGATCCGAGGAATCCCGTGCTCGCTCCCGACGGCAAGTTCGTCTACCTCCTGGACAAGGGCAAGCCGTCCGGCAACCCGGAGAAGAACGTCAACGGCCGCGTGCACGTGGTGTCGCTCGCCAGCCGCAAAGTCGAAACGGTTCACGAAGTGGGATCGGGCCCGCGCGGGTTCGTGCTGGACGAAGCCGGCGGACAGCTGCTGCTGCTCAGCGACCGCCCGCCCGTGAAAGGCGAGAAAGAGCATGCGGGCGAGCTGCGCGCGTTTCGCGGCGCGACGGTCGTCGGGCCAATGGAAACGCTGGCGTACCCGGAGCTCGTGCGCGCGACGGCGGACGGCAAGCGCCTGTTCGTCGTCAGCGGCTCCGGCGTGATCACGTTCGGCACGCGCGACCTCGCGAAGCTCAGCGAGTGGCGCGACAAAGGCCTCGCGACGACGACGTTCGACATCACGCCGGACGGACGCCGCGCGTTCAGCGTGTGGCAGCAGAACCTCTACACGTACGACAACGAGAAGGGCGGGCTGATCGACAAGCACGTCACCGGAAGCTCGATGTCGCGCCTCGCGGCGGCGCTCGACGCGTCGGCCAAGACCGAGAGCTCGAAGGCCGAGGGCATCCGGCAGGCACGGGCCAAGGGCAAGTCGCACTACAACTACACCGAGTACACGGTGCGCGACCCCGACCAGTCCCTGGCGATCCGCCCGGACAGCAAGGTCGTCTACGTCATCAACCGGCAGACCTCCGACGTCACCGTCGCCGACGCCGAGACCGGCCGCATCATCGAGAAGGTCGGTGCGGACGGCTTCGCCGTCGACTTCATGCCTGGCGCCGGCGTCGCGCTCGTCACCGACACGACGGCGGTGCACGCGATCGATCTCGAGACGCACAAGATCCTGCAGGACTGGTCGAGCAAGGACTACATCTTCGGCCGGGCCGAGATCTCGACGGACGGCAAGGCCGCCGTCATCAACGGCAATTCCGCCGTCCTGCTTATCAGCGGTGGATCCGGAAAGCCCGTCGGAAAGCTGGCGCCGTTCAAGCGCGTTGCGGATCTCGAGGTGGACTGGGGACGGCCGGGACGCTAAATCCGATGTCCAGCAACGCGGAATTTCTCAGGCAGGTCTATCAGCGCTTCAATGCGCGGGACATCGACGCCGTGCTCGCGGCGCTGCACCCCGATGTCATGTGGGCCAATGGCATGGAGGGCGGCCACGTTCATGGCCGTGAGGCGGTGCGGAGCTATTGGACCCGGCAGTGGGCAGCGGTCGACCCGCACGTCGAGCCGACCGCTTTTTCAACCGGCGCGGACGGCGAGACCATCGTCGAGGTCCACCAGACCGTGCGCGATCTCCAGGGAGCGGTGCTGGTCGACCAGATGGTCGGCCACATCTTCAGGATCGAGGATGGGTTGATCACGCGGTTCGACATCCGCGAGGCGTGAGGCAGTACAGCCTCCGCCAAGGCCGGGGTCCGCCATAGCGGAGCTGAAGCTCCGCCCTACGCTAACTGCGCGCTCAGCGGTACGGCGCGCGCAGCGCTCCGCCGTCACCCGCGACACAGTCCACATCGTCAGCAGGCCGGCGAGCATCGCGATCGTCTTGATCGGAATCGTCGTCGCGCCGGCGGCGTCCACGGGCAGCGGCAGCAGCATCGGCAGGCCGAGCAGCGGCTCGCCCGCGCCGATGCGCACGGCAAACGACACCGCCATCCCCGCGTACGAGCCCCAGGCGGTTCGCGCGGCGATCCTTCAGCGCGAGCAGCAGCTGCGGAAACAGGATGCAGTAGACGAGATCGCTGCAGAGCACCCAGAGGGTGTAGATGCTCTGCACGTGCAGCGCCATCAGCGTGGCCGCGGTGCCAACGACGATGACGGCGCGCTTGACGACCCAGGTGAGACGCGCGGAGCTGGCGTCGGGCTCGACGAGCGGACGGTAGACGTTCCACGCCGCCATCGAGGACGCCGAGAGCACCGACGAGTCGATCGAGGACATCACCGCCGCGGACACGGCGCCGAGACCGATCGCCGCGACGAACGGCGGCGTCAGATTCTTGAGCACGTAGGGCAGGATCAGCGTCGCGTCCGGCGACGCCAGGCCGCGCGCGGACCAGTCCGCGCCGCACGCGAGAATCCCGATGAGCGCCGGCGGCACGGCGGCGAGAGCGCAGAGCACTCCCGCCAGAATCGACAGCTGCCTCGCCGTCGCCTCGTCCTTCGAGGCGAGGACGCGCTGGAAGTAGACGTGCCACGGGATGCCGCCGAAGACCAGCAGCAGCGCCGGTGTCTCCCCACGTCCACCAGTTGATGACGCCCGATCGCTGCGCGATGGTGGACTGATACGCCTGCCACGCGTGGCCGAAGCCGCCGACTTCGTGCGAGACGAACGGCACGACGACGGCGAGGCCGATCAGCAGGACGAAGAGCTGCGCCATGTCGGTGACGGCGACGGCCCAGAGTCCGCCAGTGTACGTATAGATCAGTACAACTGCCGCCGAGAGCACGATCGACCACGACGTGTCGACGTCGAGGATCAGGCCGAACGTCGTGCCGAGCGCGGTGAGGATCGCCGCGGTCCAGAAGACCTCGCCGGTGAGCGCGGGCAGATAGAGCAGCGCCGCGGACTTCTTGCCGAAGCGCTGCTCGAACGGATCCAGCAGCGTCGTGAAGCCGTGGCGGCGCATCACGGGCGCGAACCAGAGGCCGCCGACGATCAGGCTGAGCGCGTAGCCCCACGGCGCCTGCAGGTGCAGCAGCCCGGCGCTGTAGGTCTGCTCGGCGGTGCCGTTCACGTAGCCGCCGTCCACCCACGTCGCGGTCATGGTGCAGACGCCGAGGCCGAGGCCCAGGCGCCGGCCGGCGAGCGCCATGTCGCGGAAGCTGCCTTCCTCGGCGTGCGTCGACGCCCACACGCCCAGCCAGTACGTGGCGGCGTAGAGGATGGCCATCGCCGCCAGCGCGCCCCAGTGGGGCGAGTGGGATCGCAGGGCGAGGCCGACGGAGATGAGGCAGAGGACGACGAAACCAGCAATCGCGAAACGCACGGTGGGGGATTATGGCAATAGGGAATAGGGAATAGGGAATAGGGAATAGGGAATAGGGAATAGGGAATAGGGAAACAGGGGGCAGGGGCAGGGCGCCTCAGGTCGAACAGGTCGAGCAGGTCGAGCAGGTCGATCGGGTCAGTGCTGGTGCTCGAGGCCTGGTGCCGGGCCGGTCGCGATGTGCCTGGGTGCGGTCCGCGGCTTCGCTGCCGGCCGACGTAGGAGCGAGGCGATCGGCGTCGGTATGAAACCGGACCGAAGCAGCGCGAAGTTCGAGCGTCGCGGCCGTAGGCGTGCGAGTCGCGGCGTTTTCGAGGCTGGCCGGGTAGGCCCGACGCGATGAGCGCCAGTCTGAACTTCGCGCGGACGACAGGTTCGGTTTCGAGCCTCAATCCGTGTCGGACGGCGGCGAAGCTGCGGCCGCCTTGAGTGCGATGACGGCCGAACTGACCGCCTCCGCCAAGGCTACGGCGGCCGCCGAGACGTCCTGAAGGGAGTTCGGCCCTACGACAGCGCGCGATCGGGCGCGTGAGGCAGGTGGGACCGCCGCCGCCTTTGAGGCTGATCTCGCGGCCGCTGTACTCGAGGACGTCCGCGCCGGCACGCTCGAGCAGCGCGCGCGTGCGCGGGTTGCCTTCCACCATCACCACACGGCGCGGCGACAGCGCGAGGACGTTGGCGCCCATCGAGTCGAACTCGGCGTCCGGCACTTCGATGAGCTCGATGCCGCGTGCGGCGAGCCGCTCGTGAAACGTCACGGGCATCAGCGGCGAGTAGACGACGGCCAGGTCGTGGTCCACGGGGCTGAGAATCGACATCAGGTGGAAGACGTCGCCCGGCCCGCGCCAGTGCGGGAGCGGCACGACGATGAGCTCGTCGATGGAGTCGGCGAGCAGCGCGCGCAGCTGACGCGATGCCCTCGTCGTTCGTGCGGTAGCCGCGGCCGACGACGATCGTGCGATCGTCGAGCCACACGACGTCGCCGCCTTCGAGTCGGCCCGGGCGGCTCGATCCGGCCGACGACGGGGATGCCCCAGCGCGCGAACGCCGCGCCCTGCGCCGCGGGCTCGCCGGCGCGCAGCGGTTTGCCCATCGAGCACAGGATGACGCCGCGATCGCAGACGATCGACGCGTCGCGCACGTAGATCGAATCGAGGCCGACATCCTGACCTGGCGGCAGCGAGAGGATCTCCGCGCCAGACTGCCCGAGCAGCGCGAGGAAACTTGTCGTACTCGTCGAGCGCGGCGGCGTAATCCGGCAGCGCCGTGAACCCGAGCGCCTGCCACTGCGACGCGATGGCCTCGGGGCCTCCGAACGCGTCGCGCGCGTGCTTGACCACCAGACGCGTGAGCCGACCGACCTCGGAGAGCAGGGGCGATTGTGTTGCTGTGACGTCTGGTGGCATGCCGGGAGAATTATGCTAGCGCTTCATCACTTGCAGGGGCCCACCCGTTTGGCCTCTGTCTTACCGCCCGTACTGTCGGTGCCTTCGGAGTGGTCGCCATGATACGACGTGGTGACGATCTTTGAAGGCTGGCCGCCGCAGCTGGCGGTGTAGACGACCTTGTCGCCATCGGCCTTGACGTCGGTAATCTTGCAGACTTCAGGCGGAATGAGCGTCTCCAGGTACCCCTTGATGGCCTTCGCATCGCCGTTCATCGCATCCGCATCGCCTTGCGACATGCAGCTCGATGTCGGGAACGTCTTGCCGCCGACGATGGTGGTGCCGGTCCACTGGCCGGGATGCACGCGATCCGCCGCTTGCGCGGAGAGTGCAAGGCCGCTGCAGAACAGCATTGAGAGAACGAGCAGGCGAATTGATTCTCGGTTCATCGTTCGAGCCTCTCTCAGCCGTCTCCGCGGCGTCTGTGCTGATCCGCACACTTCGGCGCCCGCAGCGCTACTGCAGCGAGTGCGGGGCGTGGGCTTCGAGCCCCGGCCTACTCATGCGCCGGGACGGCGGCCCACGCCACCGCGCGATCCGCGAGGTAGGAGAAGAACGGGTTGTACGAGACGCGCATCAGCGTGTCGATGGGCACGGTGAGCACCGAGCGCTCGCCGCGCGGCGTCAGCAGCCCGAGACGAATCGGCCCGGACGGCGAGCGCGTGGTCTCCGCGCCGTAGACGGGATCGTCCGGCGGAAACGGCATGGCGATGTGCGACAGCGAGAAGACATCCGTCGGCCACGTGCAGCCCCAGCGGACGCGTCTCGATCGCGGTCGTCCCCGCGGCGATGCGCCACTCGGCGACCTCGCGCGTGTCGTCCGTGACGTTCCTGATGACGGTCAGCGTGTAGTCGCGCGCCGCGTGGCGATCGAACAGGGTCCGCAGCAACGCGCTGTCGGACGGCCGGATGAACGGGTCGAGATTCGCCGTGCGGTTCAGATCGAAGAGCACCAGCTCGCTGCCGTTCTTGGGCAGGGCCGAGTACAGCGTCCTGACGACCGCCTCGGTGCTGACGGTGGCGTCCACCAGCGACTGGAACGTCAGGATGGGCGCCAGGTCGCGAGAGCCGGCCGTCGGCGTGCTGGCGCTCGATCTGGGCCGCGACCTCACGCGTCAGCTCGTAGGTCTGGCGGCCGGCGTTCGTGGGAAACGAGTTGAACTTGAACGGGTTGTACTCGGGCAGGACGTCGAGCCAGGCCGCGCGATCGAAGTAGGGAATCGGCGACAGCGCGCTGATCGAGGCTCGCCAGCCGCGCGAAGGGCGTCACGCCCATCATCGGGCACAGCAGGATCAGGCGGTCCGGGCGCGGCAGCGCCGGGTTCTCGTTCGCGTCGAGCGCGTACTTCACCGAGAGCGCGCCGCCGTTCGAGTAGCCGACCATCACGAACGGACGCCCGGCGCCGATCCGGCCGCGCACGTGTCGCGCGCCGAGGCGCACGGCGGCCGACCAGTCCGTCCACGTCGCCCGCGTGAGCCCGCCGGGCACGCTGCCGTGCCCCTGCATGCGCAGCGCGAGCGTGTAGTAGCCGGCCGCGGCCAGCCGCTCCGCCAGCGCGCGCATCGAGTACGGCGAGTCGCTCAGCCCGTGCACGAGCAGCGCGCCGCCCTTCAGCGTCGACGGCTCGATCTCGAACGTGCGGTTGTAGTCGCGCGGCAGGCGCGTCGGGCTCGCGATGCCCTGCGGGTTGTACCGGTTCGCCGCCGTGCGGTCCTCGTCCGCGAGCGTCTGCTCGATCTCGCGGTGGACCTGATCGAAGACGGCGTCCTCGCGCCGCAGATACTCCGCGAGCGTCGTCGTGTCGGTGAGGTCGGCGGCGGTGCTCTCGGCCGAGGGCACGAGGCGGTGCCACGGCTTGAGCTCGGGATGGCGGCGTCGTGCGTCCAGCCCGGCGCCGACGATGAGCGTGGCGACGATGCCGATGGCGAGGAAGACGAGGCGCATCAGCCAGGTGCGAAGGCGCGCGCCGAGCGAAGGGACGGGAGGCAACGGGGGAAGGATAGCGACGGGCTACGGTGCTGCAGTGCCGGTGCGTGCTGCAGTGCTGCGGTGCCGCGTGCTGCAGTGCCGCTGGTGCTGCAGTGCCGCAGTGCGTGCCGGGCGTTCCGCGGTGCTGCGCAGGCGCGAGTCCGTAGTCTGCGAGCGTCGGTCCGGCGGTCGAGTCTGTAGTCCGCAGTCCGAAGTCTACTTTCGCAGCGTGAACGTCAGCTCCATCATGGCCAGCGCGCGCACGGGTTGGCCGGCCCGGGTCGCGGGATTGAACGTCCACTGCCGCGCCGCCTTCAGCGCTTCTTCGTCGAGGCCATTGACCGAGTCGAGCGACTTCACGAGTCGCACGCGCTCGACGCGACCGTCCGCGCCGACGATCGCCTGCACCCAGGCGCTCCCCTCGATGTGCGCCTTCATCGCGGCGTCGGTGTAGCTGGGACGGATGCCGAGTTTCGGCGTGACCGCGTGGAAGCCGCTGTCGCAGGTCGTGTAGACATCCGTCGTCGGCCAGTCGCCGGCCGCCTCGCCCTGCACGACGACGTCCGCGGCGTCCGCGACGGTGAACGTCGCCGTCGTCACCGCGTTCTGGCGCTGGCCCAGCATCCCCGAGACGCACACGCGCTGCTCGCGCGTGAGCGCCAGCTGACCGCGCATCACCATGCCGGCGCTCGCGGTCGGGGCAAGGACCCTCACGGCCACGCCAGGCTGCACGAGCAGCGTCATCAGGATCGGGTCGGAGCTGTCGCACTGCAGCGCCGCAATCGTGCCGCAGACCTGCTGGGTGCTCTGCGGCTGCTGGGACTGCATCGCGAAGACCAGTGCGACCAGGGCGGGGGACATACGGGAGTCGAATATTACAGGCGCTGCAGTGTGCGGTGCTGCCGTGCAGCAGTGGGCGGAACGTGTGGGCTTCGCAGACACGTTCCGCCCCACGTCGTCGCGACGGCGCGGCTGACCGCCTCCGCCAGGCTACGGCGAGTCCGCCGAAGCTACCGCGCGACGGCGGGCCGCGTCCTACTGTCACCAGCGGTAAACGAGACGGCTGCGGTTCGGGTCCGCGTCGTCGTGCGGCCGCCAGTCCATCGGGCGCGCGATGAGGGAGTCGACGCTCCACGCGCCGGCGCCGGCGAACGCGAAGTACAGAAACAGGAAGCAGAAGAGCACCGCCGGAGTGCCCTGGTTGACGCTCGGGAACGGCGACTGCGGGAAGTGGACCTGGAAGTATGCGACGGCCATCTCGCCCGAGAGAATGAACGCGACTGGTCGAGTCAGCAGGCCCAGGAGAATCGCGCACCCGCCGAAAGTCTCGAGCATCCCGGCAATGCCGTGCTCGGACATGAGATCAAACGCAGGCATGGGCTGAGGGCTCGGCGGATATCCGATCAGCTTCATCGTCCCGAAGCTGATGAACACGAGGCCGGCGACGATGCGAAGGACGCCGAGCATGCGGCGGCTCAGCGGTGACGGTTCGAAAATCCAATGCATGAGGTCCTCTCCGGCTCAGACGGCAGCCGGAGAAGTGGAGCTGCACATGCAGTGCCAGGCAGAAGGTCCATGGGTCTATGGGTGCCATGGGTCGGTGGGTCGGTGGGTCGGTGGGTCTGTGGGTCGGTAGGTCTGTAGGGTGAAGAGCGTAAGTTACTCGCGCGATCGCATCGCGATGGAGGGACTGACGAGGCTGGCGCGGCGGGCGGGGAGCCAGCTCGCCAGGGCGGCGACGGCCAGAAGCAGCAGAGGCGTGCCGGCAAGCGCGGGCAGATCGCGCATGCCGCCGCGGACGAGATGGAGATCGATCAAGACGACGATCGCGGTCGCCGCCAGCACGCTCATGGCCGCGATGCCCAGCGTTTCTCCCACCATCGTCCGGACCACCTGCCACGGGCGCGCGCCGAGGGCGAGGCGGACGCCGATCTCCGACGTCCGCTGCGAGACGGCGTAGTCCACGACCGCGTAGACGCCGGACGCCGCGAGGAAGAGCAGCAGCGGGCCAAGCACGAGAAACATCTGCGCGGGCACGCGCCGCAGGACGAGATTGGTCGCGATGTGCTGCTGCAGCGGGCGGACGTTGTAGAGAGGCACCGTCGCGTCCAGCGCCTGAAACGCGCGCAGGAGACTCGACGACACGCCCGTCTCCATGCCGGGGATCGTCCGGAGATGAATCTCCGCCATGGATCCGGGACGCGCGCCAAAGGAATAGAGCACGAGCGGCGCCGGCGGCTCGCCGAACGCCTCGGAGACAGTCGTCGCGGCAACGCCGACGATGACGTAGCTGACGCCGCGCGACTCGAGGCGACGGCCGATGACGGCCTGACCCGGCAGATACCGCTCGACGAACGCCTGGTTGACGATCGCCTCGTTCACGGTCGCCGCCGCGTCCACGCGGCCGATGTCGCGGCCCTCCAGCAGCCTGACGCCCATCGTCTCCAGATAGCCGTCGCTGACGACGTTCGAGAGCGCGCGGTCGAGGTCGCCGTCGCTGCGCGCGCGGCCGCCTTCGATCGTGAACGACCGCGAGGGCATGCCGTGAATGTCGAGCGGCACTGAGGTCGCGAGCGCGGCCGACGCGACGCCGGGAATGGATCGCGCCGCCGCAAGCGCGCGGCTGGCGAAGTCGCGATTCTGGTCGGCGGTCGTCACGCGGCCGGCGAGATCGTACGCGGCGAGCAGCACGCCGTCCGCCTTGAAGCCGGGATCGAGCCCGCGCGCCTCCTGAAACCGACCGACGAAAAGCGCCGCCGTCACGAGCACGAGCGACGCCAGCGCCACCTGCACGCCCGTCAGCGCCTGACGCAGCGCGCCTCGGCCGCCGCTTCGAATCCCGTCGCGCACGAGATCGAACGGCTGCATCCGGCCGAGAAACCACATGGGCGCGCTCGCCGTGAGGAGCGTCGCGACGACTCCCGCGGCAACGGCGAACGCGAGCGAGCCGCTGTCGATCTCCGTCTCGAAGCGCACGGGCAGCGGAATCGACAGCTGCCCGACTCTGAGCACGGTGAGGCCCCACGCGGCGAGCGCCAGCCCGGCGGCCGTGCCGGCCAGCGCCAGGAGTCCGGTTTCGATCAGCACCAGCCGCGCCGCGCGGAACCGCGACGCGCCGAGCGCCAGCCTGATGCCGAACTCGCGCTGTCGCGCGCTGATCTTCGCCACGAGGAGATTCGCGACGTTGCCGCAGACGGCGATCAGGACGAGCGCCATCAGCACCTGCATGAACACGAGCGCCGCGCTCATCATCCGCTGCGGCCCGCGCGGAGGGTTGGTGAACGGCGACAGCTCCGCGCCGAGCGCCTTGTTGGTCGGCGCATACGACACCGCCAGCTCGCGCATCGCGACGTCGAGCTCGCGCTGCGCCTCCTGCTCCGGCATCCCGTTCCGCAGCCGGCCGAGGACCACATAGCCGCGCTGCGATCGGTCGTCCAGCTCCTGCGATCCTTCAACCACCGCCGGCGCCATGGTCGCCGGCATCCAGATATCGAACGCCAGCCCCAGCGTCGTCCCCTGAAACCGGCGAGGTGCGACGCCGACGACGGTGAAGACGACGGCGTTGACGCGGAGGGAGCTGCCGATGGCCGAGGGAGAGCCGGCGAAGTGCGAATGCCAGTAGTCGTCCGAGATGACGAGCACGGGCCGCTCGCGAGCAACGCGGACGTCGTCTTCTTCGAGCAGCCGGCCCGCTGTCGGCTTCAGTCCGAGCGATCGGAAGTAGCCGCCAGACACGAAGAGCCCCGCGGCGCGACTGACGTTCGGCGCCTTGCCGATCGTGAGCGGCGTCATCCGGAACGCCTCGAGCCACTCGAACGACGTCAGCCGCGCGTGAAGGTCGCGGTAGTCCAGCCAGGACGAGCCCAGGTAGACGCCGTCAACGGTCCGCGGCTCGATCGTGTAGAACGACGAGGCGTGCGCGACCGCCGGCAGCGGCTTCCAGCGGACGACCTGGAGCCACGAAAAGACGACGGTGTTGGCGCCGATGCCGATCGCGAGCGAGGCGGCGATGATGGCGGACAGGACGGGCGTCGCGCGCAGGGACCGCCACGCCTGACGAAGGTCACCCATCAGAGGCCGTGGATGTAGTGAGCCAGCTGCGCCATCATCGGGGCGGCGAACAGGTGGAGGGCGATGAGGACGAGGAAGACGACGCCGAGGGCGGTGAGGATGGTCACGGGCGACTCGGGACATGTGAGCCTCGGGAATGCAGAGGATCAAGAGTGCAGGGTTCACAGGGTTCCAGGGTTCCGAGGGTTCCGGGTTCGGAGCCCGAGCGCCACGAGCAGGATGAGAATAGGGAAGCGCAGCTGAACGCGGACCCCGGCCTGACTGCGTCTTCGTTCAGGTGCCGTTCATCTTGCGTGGGATACAGGCAACTAGATGCGACTGCTCGTGGTGGAAGACGAACCGCGCCTGGCGACACACCTGGCGTCGGCGCTCGAGGACGCGGCCTACGCCGTGGACGTCGCCGCCGACGGCGAGCGCGCGGATTTCCTTGCGCGCACGGAGCGCTACGACGCGGTCGTGCTCGATCTGGGGCTGCCTCGTGTGGACGGACTCACGGTGCTCGAAGGCTGGCGGCAGTCGGGCCTGACGATGCCGGTGCTGATCCTGACGGCGCGGGACAACTGGCACGAGAAGGTGAAGGGCATCGACGCCGGCGCAGACGACTACGTCGCCAAGCCGTTTCACGTCGAGGAAGTCATCGCGCGCCTGCGCGCGCTGATCCGCCGCGCGGCCGGGCACGCGGAGCCGGAGCTGCGCTGCGGGCCGCTGACGCTCGACACGCAGGCTCTCGCGGGTCACGTGCCGGCGGCGTGCCGGTCAAGCTGACGAGCCACGAGTTCCGGCTGCTGTCGTACCTGATGCACCATCGCGGCCGCGTGGTCGGCCAGGCGGAGCTCGTCGAGCACATCTACGCGCAGTCGTTCAGCCGCGACTCGAACACGGTCGAAGTCTTCATCGCGCGGCTGCGGCGGAAGCTGGGCGCCGACTGCATCAAGACGGTGCGCGGGCTGGGCTACTGCATCGACGAGACGCCGGCGTGATGCGGCCGCTGTCGCTTCGCACGCACTTCGTGATCGGCGCGGTCTTCTGGACGTTCGGCCTCTTCGGCGTCGCGATCGTCCTCTGGCACCTGGTGCTCGGCAATCGCGAGCCGCCACAGACGTTCCTCTGGTTCATGCACCACGCGCACGCCTTCGGGCTCCTGTGCATCGCGTGCCTCGTCGCCGGCGCCGTGCAGATCCGTCGGGGATGGCGGTCAATCAGCCAGATCCGCGCGCGTCTGGCGGCGCTGCACGCGCTGCCGGGGCGACGGCTCGAGGGCGTCTATCCGAGCGAGATCGCGCCGCTCGTGGCCGATCTCAACCAGCTGCTCGAACAGCGCGACGTGATGGTCGATCAGGCGAGGGCGACGGCCGGTGATCTCGCGCACGGCCTGAAGACGCCGCTTGCCGATCATCACGCAGGAGGCGGAGCGCGCGGGACGCGACGGCCATGCGGAGCTGGCGGGGCGTCCTGCTCGAGCAGGTGGATCGGATGCGCCGTCAGGTGGACGCGCACCTGGCGCGCTCGCGCGTGGATCTCTCGAAGCACCGCGTCGTCACGCCGATCGCGGCCGCAGAGGCAGTCGCCGGCGTGGTCCGGACGCTGTCGCAGCTCTACGCCGAGCGCGGACTGACGTTCGCTGTCGACGTCGATCCGGCGCTGCAGGTCCTCGTCGCGCGCGAGGATCTCGACGAGCTGATCGGCAACCTGCTGGACAACGCCTGCAAGTGGGCGCGGACTCGCTGCAGCGTCACGGTGCGACCGGCAGGCGGACGCGTCGCGGTCGTCGTCGAAGACGATGGCCCGGGGATCTCGGCGGAGATGCGGTCTCAGGTCCTGGCGCGGGGCGTGCGGGCGGATGAAGCCGTGCCGGGCACGGGGCTGGGGCTCGCGATCGTGCGCGATCTCACGGAGGCGTATGGAGGGAAAGTCGTGCTCGACGAATCGCCGCTCGGTGGATTGAGGGTGACGATTGATGTGCCGAGTTGAGGTTCCGGGTTCCGGGGTTCCGAGGTTCCGGGGTTCCGGGGTTCCTGGTTCCAGCGCTCCGGGTTCCGCGTTGCACGTTGGAACCTTGAACCTTGGAACCCTGGAACCTGGAACCCGGAACCTGTTCAGAGAATCACCTGCAGGAACCCGGAGCCGACGTTCAAGCAATCGAACGCGTGAAGGCCGAAGCGTGAGGCGAGCTCGACGCAGACTTCGATGCCGCGCGCGCTGTTGCCGTGCTTGTCGAGCCTCGGCGAATACGTCGCGATGCCGAGCTGACGGTTGACCACCGCGATCACGCCGCCGGCGACGCCGCTTTTCGCGGGCACGCCCACGCGATACGCCCACTCGCCCGAGTAGTCGTACATCCCGCACGTGAACATGATCGACAGCATGCTGCGCACGGACGGCACGTCGTACGCCTGCGCGCCGGTGAGCGGGTGCTTGCCCATGTTCGCCAGCGTCGCGCCCATCATCGCCAGGTCGCGGCAGGTCACGAGAATCGAGCACTGCTTGAAATAGACGTCGAGCGCGCGCTCGGCGGCGTCGTGCACGAGGCCGAAGTTGAGCAGCAGGTGCGCGATCGCGCGGTTGCGGTGGCCGGTGCGCCGCTCCGACTCGTAGACGTCCGGATCGATCCTGAGCCGCCGTCCCGCCGCCGTGCTGAACCGCTCGAGGATCAGGTCGAACGCCTCGTCGCCGTACCGCGCGTGCAGCAGCGCCGACACGGTGATCGCGCCGGCGTTGATCATCGGGTTGTGCGGCCGGTTCGATCCGCTCATCAGCTCGATCGAGTTGAAGACGTCGCCGCTCGGCTCGACGCCGACGTACTTCGCGACGGTCTCGGCGCCATAGGCCTCGATGGCCATGCCGAAGGTGAAGGGCTTGGAGATCGACTGGATGGTGAACGCGCGGTCGCAGTCGCCGGTCTGGAAGACGGCGCCTTCGGCGGTCGCGATGCAGATGCCGAAGTCTTCGGGGTTCGCCTTCGTCAGCTCGGGGATGTAGCTGGCGACGTCGCCGTCGGTCAGCGGCTTGTAGCGGGAATGGAGCGCGTCGATCGTGCGTTGCAGCTCGTGGGATTCAGAGGCGCCCGGGACCATGGGGAATGCTGCAGCAAGCTCGACAGTCAGTCAAACGGAGGTCGGACCACTTGGTTGCAGTGCTGCGGTTCCGCAGTGCTGCGGTGCCGCAGGTGCCGAGTGCGGGTGCAGGGTGCAGCGGTACAGTAGGGCGCGGCTTCAGCCGCGCCGGAGTCGGCACTCCGTAGCGCTACCGCTTCATCAGTTCCCGCCGACTCGTCAGCACGATGCCGCGGCGCTTGATGACGTCCATGACCTTGGGGCTCGTCCACGCGGCGAGGACGGCGCTCCGGTCGGCGGCGACGAACTCGTAGCCGGGATGCCCGATCGCGCGGGTTTCGGGGCTGTCGATCGCGGCGTGCTCGATCATGAGCCACGTCCCGGGGCCGAGGGTCTCGAGCTTCGCGGCGAGCTTGTCGGCGCGGACGTCCCCAGCATCCGTGTTCTTCCAGACACCGCCGAGGATCTGCAGCGGCGCATCGCCCGGCACGAAGAGGCCGTACTCCCTCATCAGCCGCATGACGAGATCGTGGACGCCCGGCGCCACGGCGTCGAAGCCCATGTGCTCCGACGCGTAGCTGACGTGCGGGATCAGCTTCTTCGCCAGCTCGATCTGCGCGCGCAGCTCGCGCTCGATCTCGGCGATGTCCGCCGAATGCTCTTTCAAGGCGCTGCCGGCAGGGAAGTGGTCGTCCGGCCAGATCATCGGGAAGAAGTAGCCGTTCTCGTTCACGAGCGACGGCGCGTGCGTGAGCGGCCGCCACTTGATCGACGTCCACTCGCTGGTCAGCGCGAGGTGGACGCCCACCTCGAGGCCGGGATTCTGATTCAGCAGCGCCGCCGCTTCGGGCACCCACGGCGACGGCATGATCACGTTCGTGGAGCGGACGATGCCGTGCTGGTAGGCGTCGATGGTGGCGACGTTGATGCCGTGCGCGGCGCCCATGTCGTCGGCCTGGACGATCAGGCGGATGGCGGGGTCCGGCGGCTGCGCGCGCAGGAGCGCCGCGCTGACGAGAACCAGGAGAAGGCACACGCGCCGCATCGCGCGCGAGTGTAGCGTACGGGTTGCGGGTTGTCGGTTGCGGATTGACGGTTGACGAGGGCGCGCCCGGCGCACCTGAAGGTGCGCCCTCTGCAGTAGGCCGGGGCTTAAGCGCGCCAGGCCTGAAGGCCTGCGCTACAGACGAGAATCCAGCCAGGAACGGAATCGCCGGAAGGCTTCGCCGCGGTGGCTGACGGCGCGCTTCACTTCGTCTGACACTTCGGCCAGCGTGCAGCCCTCGGGCGGGAAGAAAAAGATCGGGTCGTAGCCGAAGCCGTGCGTGCCGCGGGGCGACGGGCGCGATGCGGCCTTCGACGGTGCCGCGCGCTTCGAAGACGATCGCGTCGCCGTCGGCGACCGCGAGCGCGCAGACGAAGCGGGCCGCGCTGTCGCGGCTGCCGCGCGCGTCGAGCATGTCGTACAGCTTCGCGAACTTCTCGGGATACGTCGAGCGCGCGCCGCCGAAGCGCGCGGACTCGACGCCGGGCGCGCCGTCGAGCGCGTCGATCTCGAGGCCCGAGTCCTCGGCAATCGCCGCCATCCCCGACGCCTTCGCGTAGTAGCGCGCCTTGAGCCGCGCGTTCTCGGCGAACGTCGTCCCCGTTTCCTCCGGCGCGTCCATCGGCGGCAGCGAGTCGAGGCCGACGATCTCGACGTCGGCGCCGGCCATCAGCGCGCGGATTTCGCGGACCTTGTCGGGGTTGGTTGTGGCGAGGAGGAACCTGCGCATCAGAGTAGTGCGGTGCTAGGTGCCGGGTTAGACGTTCCAGTGCTCGGGCCGGTGGAACGGCCTGAGCGGCTACGTAGGCGCGGACGTCCGGCGCGAGCACGTAGACGTTGCGCGGCCACTGAAGGCGCCACGTACCGAGGACGCCACCGACGATGGCGCGCTGTTGGGCGACGAGCTCGCGGATGCCCTTTTCGGCGAGCGCCAGCAGCGCGTCGAGGCCGGCGCGATCGAACGGCGTCGTCTCGGCCGTCCCCTGCACCTCGATGAACTTGCCGCCGCCGGTCTGGACGACGTTCATGTCCACTTCGGCGCGCGAGTCTTCCTCGTAGGCGAGGTCGAGCATCGGCGTGCCGTCGATGATGCCGACGCTGGTCGCCGCGACGTAGTCGCGAATGGGCATCGTCTTGATCGCGCCGGACTTGACGAGCTTGTCGATCGCCATGCGCCATCGCGACGAAGGCGCCGGTGATCGACGCGGTGCGCGTGCCGCCGTCGGCCTGCGTGACGTCGCAGTCCATCCAGATCGTCCGCTCGCCGAGCGCCTCGAGCTGGACGACGGAGCGGAGCGAGCGGCCGATGAGCCGCTGGATCTCCTGCGTGCGTCCGCCGACCTTGCCCGCGGTCGCCTCGCGCGTGGTGCGCGTGCTCGTCGCGCGCGGGAGCATGCCGTATTCGGCGGTGACCCAGCCCTTGCCGGTGCCGCGGAGGAACTGCGGCACGCGCTCTTCGACGCTCGCCGTGCAGATGACGCGCGTCTGGCCGCACTCGACGAGCACGGAGCCTTCGGCGTGCATCATCACGTGCGGGGTGATTGAAACGGGGCGGAGCTGGTCGGGTGATCGGTTGTCAGGCGCATAGGGAACGGTTGCCCGGTTGTCGGTTTAGTCGGTTGTTCGGTTGTCGGTTAACCGGTCTAGCGGTTCAGGCGGTTTGGTCGGTTCAAACCTGACCGAGCCAACCGTGCAACCGGATCGACCGATCGACCGGCGTTACGGCGTCTCCACCCACGTCGCGTTCTTCGTCAGCGGCCGCCGGAGATCCACGTGCCCCGCCAGTGTATCCACTTCGTGGCCGTCGATCAGGATCTGCACGGCCGCAATCGCAGGCAGGTTATCAGTGATCGCGTCCACGAGGGTGTAGACCGTGAGGATTTCGTCGAGCGATCCGCCCGGATGATTCTTCACGATGTCGCTCGAGAGATCCACGTAGACGACGTTCTTGTCGCTGATGAAGACCTGCTTCACCGACGTCCCGTCGGGGATGGCCGAGACGAAGCCCGGCGGTGGCGGCGCGATCTGCGCCTCGACGATCGATCGCGCCTGGGCCGCGGGATCGGCGCCGAGCGGCACTTCGCGCTCCGCCGTCCTCAACCGCAGCCCGTCGTCGCTCAGGTAGTAGAGCCGCGCCTTGATGCGCGGCGCGCTCGGCGCCTCTGCCGGGACGGGCGCCGCCGGAGTGGCCGGCGACGCCGTCGCCGAGTCCTCGGGCAGGGTCGTCTGCGGACGCGACTTCCAGCGCGGCAGGCCGATGAAGAGCACCCACGCGACGCCGGCGGCAAGCACGACGAGGCCGACTGCGGCCAGAACCCGGGAGCGCGTCACTCGTGTTCGGCTCCCGCGGGAGCAGGCACGGTCGCGGGCGGCGGCGGGACGTCTCCCGCGAAGAAGCGGCCGATCGCGTCGGCCAGCGCCGCGACGAGTCGCGCCTGGAGGGACTCGCCGCCGAGCTGTCCTTCCTGCTCCCCGTTGGTGATGTAGCCCATCTCGACGAGCACGGCGGGCATGTTCGCGCCCACGAGCACGCGGAACGGCGCCTGCTGAATCGCGCGCGGGCTCATGGGCACCGACGTGCGGAGCGAGCGCTCGATCGCTCGCGCCAGGCCGGCAGACTGCTCGATGTGGCGCGCCTGCGCCATCTCCCAGAGGATGACGTCGATCTCGCGCGTGCCGCCGCCGAAGACCGGCATCGCGACGCCCTCGCTCTCGGCGACGCGACGCGCTTCCTCGTCCGCGCGGTCGAGGCTGAGATAGAAGACCTCGGCGCCGCTCGCCGTGCGGCGCAGCGACGCGTTGACGTGCAGGCTGAGGAAGAGCTCGGCCTTGTTGTTGTTCGCGAGCGCGGCGCGCTGGTCGAGGCCAATGGTCTGGTCGCCGTCACGCGTCAGCAGCACGCGCGCGCCGAGCTTTGTCTCGAGCGCCGCCTTCAGCCGCCTCGCCACGCTGAGCGTGATCGTCTTCTCGAGCGTGCCCTTCGCGCCGTGCGCGCCGGTCTCGTCGCCGCCGTGGCCGGGATCGATCACGATGGTATGGACGGAGGGAGCGCAGGGTGCGGCAGGTGCGGCGGGTGCGGCGGGTCCGGCGGGTCCGCCAGGTCCGAGGGGTGCGCCGGGGCTGACGTGGACTCCGGCGCCGGGAACAGATCGAGCGTGATGCGCGTGCCGTCGGGGTCGAGCGGCGCGTCTGCGGCCTTCACGGATCCGAAGCGCGGCCCCAGCTCGACGACGAGCGTCGTCTGCGGCTCGCCCGGGTGCACGCTGGTGACGAAGCCCTGCGACTGGATCTGCGGCAGCGTGAGATCGAGCAGGTCCGCGTCGAGCTTGATCAGCAGGCGCGTCGGCTCCTGCACGACCTGATGGCCGACGGTCGGCACGAGATCGATCGTGATGCGGCCCTGCGGCGCGGTCGCGTCGTGGTGCACGACGACGCGCGGGACGCGGAGGGGGCCGAGGATGACGAGCCGCGAGGCCTTGCGGAGCTCGAGCGGCGAGTCGTAGACGAGCGACAGCGCGCGGCCGATGAACTCGACCGGCACGTACCAGCGGTTCGAGATCTTCGCCGGCGAGGCGGGCATCGAGACGAGCCGTCCGCTGATCGACGCCAGCGCCTGGTTCTGCGAGAGGACGACCGTCTTGCCCTTGTAGGTGACGGTGAACGCGCGCGCGACGGCGTCTTCTTTCACCGTGACGCCGAAGAGCGCGGTGAGGTCGTCGAGCGCGACGAGCTCGGTGTCGCCGTTCTGGATCGTGGGGATTGGCGCGCGTGCCGGCGGAGGAGACGAGGCGCAGCGGCGAGGCGGGCGGCGCGCCCTGGCCGGCGAGCGACACCGCGGCCAGCAGAACGGCAGCGATGAGGATCAGCCCGCGGCGCATCAACGCTTCATTGTGGCACGGACGGGGTGATTACGGATTGCGGGCCGATGCAGTTCGGCTCGGCTATGGCGCGGGCTGAAGCCCGCGCCCTACTGCAGCCCGTAGGCCGAAGCCCGACGTCCGAAGTCCGAAGTCTGAAAAATGGTGGAGCCGGGCGGAATTGCACCGCCGTCCGAAAGAACGTCCCCACAGGCGTCTACGTGCGTAGCGTCGTCTGTTGTCTCGTCCCGGCTGTGAAGACGATGCAAAACCAGCCGGGACCAGCTCCAGGAAATCTCGTAGCCACCATCCAGAGCAACCAGTGGCCACCAGCCCGCTAAATGGCGTTCCATCCCGAGCCGCGGGCTTCTCGAGGGGAACGTCGCGGCCTAATTAGGCTGCGAGTGCAAGCTGCTGATTGGCAGTTGACGTTGTTTCCACCGGATTAACGAGGAAGATGGAATCCTCGGCACGCATCCTGTGTCTCAACTCCTTCGTCGAAGCTAATTCGGCCCCATGCCTGAACCATCAATGATACGCCTATCGGCATCTGCGGTCAAATGCTTGAGTCGTCAGGACTTCGCGCCCTACGTCTCACCTTGACTTGGCTTCGAGGCGACCTCGATAATGCTCGAAAGTGCCCGCCTCGTCGTGCCGATAAAGGATCGATGGCTCCCCAAGACGATCACCTGCAGTCGCTCGTCGCTGATCTGACCGACCGCGTCCGCGAAGAGCTCAGGCGCGAGCTGGATGCGCTCATGGCCGAGGCGCGGACGCTGGCCGGCACGGAACGCGACGAGGCCGCACGCCACGCGCGCAGCGAGGCCGAGTCGGCGGCCGCGACGCTCGTGTCCAACGCGATTGCCGCCGAGCGCGCGAGCGCGGAAGAGCGACTCTCGAACGCGTCAGACGAAGCGCGCGCACGCGAGCGTCAGTCGATGCTGGCTGCCGCCGAACGGCTGCTCACCTCCGTTCGCGCGATCGACGCCGGCGGATCGCTCAGCGAGGTGCTCGACGAGCTGACGACCGGCGCCGCGGCCGAAGCCGGACGCGCCGCGCTGCTCGTGCGGCGAGGCAACTCGCTCAAGGGATGGGCGCACGCCGGGTTCGCCGACGAGATGCCCGAGGCGAAGTCGATCGATCTGCCGCTCGAGTCGGCCGGCGTGCTCGCCGACGCGCTCGAGTCTGGCGAACGGCGATCGACGGCCGGCGGCGACGTCGCGGAGCACGCGCAAGTGCCGGCGCCGTTCACGCCGACATCCGCGGATCGCGTGGGCCTCGCCGTTCCGGTGATGGTCGACGGCCACGCCGTCGCGGTGCTCTACGCGGACGATGCGGGCGCGCAGGAGGCGGAAGCGCCGAGCGCCTGGCCCGAACACGTCGAGGTGCTGTCGCGGCACACGGGACGCATGCTCGAAGCACTCACCGCGCGGCAGACGGGATCGCGCGCGGCGGCTGTGGCCGCGGACAGGTCGCGTCCGGACGCGGAGGGCGCGCGGCGGTTCGCGCGGCTCCTCATCTCCGAGATCAAGCTGTATCACGAGGCGCAGGTGGACGAAGGCCGTCGCGCGCGCGATCTGCTCGTGCGCCTGCAGCCGCACATCGAGCGCGCGCGGATGTTGTACCAGGAGCGCGTGCCGCCGGATGTGCGCGGCAGCGCGGACTACTTCGACGAAGAGCTGGTGCGGACGCTGGCGGACGGGGACCCGGTGTTGCTCGGAAAGGCGTCGTGAAGGACTGGGCCCGGCTCGCTCGCGCTCGCCGGGCGATGGCCGGCCTTCGGCCGGCGGGGGCGGACGCTTCGCGCGTCGCGGCGGAGCCGCGCTTCGCGCGGCTGGTGGCGCGGCTAAAGCCGCGCCCTACGTACGGTTGTTGACGGTCGTGTTGCTGCTCGGCGCCATCGGGCTGAGCGCGCAGTCGGCGCCGGCGCCGATACTGACGGCGACGGCGTATCCGCCGGTGCCAACCGCCAGCCGCGATCTGTGGCTGTCGCCGACGTCGCGTCCGACGGCGGCGATGCTGTCGCTCGGCAAAGTCGCCAGCTACGTCACGGAGGCGAAGTTCAAGGAAGCCGCGCCGATCGTCGCGAAGGCGAAGCTCGACGCGACGCCGCTCGAGTCGTACCAGAAGTTCTACAACGCGCTGGTCGAGTTCCGCGTCGGACAACTGGACGACGCGCGCCGCGACGCGGGCGATCTGGTCGAGGACCCGCCGGCCGGCTATCTCTCCGAGGGCGCCCGTCGCCTGGCGGGCGAGATTGCCGAGGCGCAGAACGACTTCGACGGCGCGATCACCTACTACGAGCCGCTGACGAAGTCGTCGCTCGCCATGGACGACGCGCTGATGCGGCTGGGACGCGCGAAGAAAGCCAACGGCGACGCGGCCGGCGCGGCCGCGGCGTTCACGCGCGTCTACTTCGAGTTTCCGCTGAGCGATCTCGCGACGTCCGCGGCGTCGGAGCTCGACGAGCTGCGCGCGCTCGGGCCGATCGACGCCGGGTCGCCGCGCTACAAGCTGGAGCTCGGACGCGCCGAGCGGCTGTTCGGATCGAACGGCGCTACGCGCAGGCGCGCGACGCCTTTGCCAGCCTGTCCGGCGCCGCCGGCGGCGACGACAAAGAGCTGATCGCGCTGCGCGTCGCCGAGAGCGACTTCTACCTGAAGCGCTACCAGTCCGCGCGCGATGCATTGCTGCCGTGGACCGACACGGCGCGCCGTCGGGCGGAGGCGCAGTTCTTCGCGCTCAGCGCCACGCGCGAGCTGGGCGAGAAGGCCGAATACGAGCGGCTGGCGCATGCGCTCGTCAACGCCTTCCCGGCGGACACCTGGGCCGAAGAGACCCTCAACAACCTCGCCAGCTCGTTCATCGTCTCGGACGACGACGACAAGGCGGACGCGGCGTTCCGGGAATACCTGCAGCGATTTCCGGATGGCCGCTACAGCGCGCGGGCTCGCTGGAAGATCGGCTGGACGGCGTATCGCACGGGCAAGTGGGCCGACTGCGCCGACATGTTCGAGCGCGCGGCCTCGGCGCTGCCGCGATCGGATTACCGCCCTGTCTGGATCTACTGGGCGGCCCGCTCGCGCGAGCAGCTTGGCGACAACGCCGCCGCCAATCGCCTCTACGGCATCGTCGTCGCGGACTACCTGAACTGGTACTACGGGCGGCTCGCCAGCTCGCGGCTCGAGGCGCGGAAGGTCGAGCCGATGAGGGCCGCCGCCGCGGTGACGCCGGCCGGAGAAACGCCGCTGCCGGCGTCCTCGCACACGGTGACGCGAGGTCCCCACCGCCGACCTGATTCGCGCGCTCATCGGCGCGGGGATGTACGACGACGCGGTGAACGAGGTGCAGTGGGCGCAGAAGAACGGCGCGACGGGCAGGCGCTGCAGGCGACGCTCGGCTACGTCTACGCGCAGCGCGGGGACCTGCGGAAGGGCATCAACGCGATCAAGCGCGCGGTGCCGCAGTACCTGTCGGCGGCGGGCGAGGATCTGCCGCCGGACGTGCTGCAGGTCCTGTTCCCGGTGGCCTACTGGGACGTGATTCGGAAGAACGCGGCCGGCACGTCGCTCGATCCGTATCTCGTGGCCGCGCTCATCGCGCAGGAGTCGACGTTCGACGCGACGATCAAGTCGCACGCGAACGCGATCGGCCTGATGCAGATCGTCCCGGCGACGGGCCGCCAGTACGCGCGGCGGCTGCGGATCCCGCGCTATTCGGTGGGCAAGCTGTCGGATCCGTCCGTCAACGCGCGGATCGGCACGGTCTACTTCGCCGATCTCGTGAATCGCATGGGCGGCGTGCCGTACGCGCTCGCGAGCTACAACGCGGGGCCGGGCCCGTGGCGCGGTGGATGGCGGAGCGGCCGGGCATCGCGAGCGACGAGTTCATCGACGACATCCCGTATCCGGAGACGCAGAACTACGTGAAGAAGATCCTCGGCACGGCGGAGGATTACCGTCGCCTCTACGGCGAGCTCGGGATCCGTCCGCTCGCCGGCGCGCCGGGCTCGTCCACGGCGTCGTCCTACGTGCCGGCGGCGTCGAAGTCGTCAACGACGGCGCATTCCACGACGAAGAAGTCGACCGCGAAGAAGCACCACAAGCATAGGTAGGGCGGAACGTGTCTGCGAAGACACCACGTTCCGCCAGTACGTACGGCGGAACGTGGAGCGAAGACGACACGTTCCGCCCCACGAAGCGTACACGCCACGTTCCGTCCCACGGGTTGTAGGACGGAACGTGTCAGTTATCACCCACGTTCCGTCCCACGGGTTGTAGGGCGAAGAAATGCTCCGCCCGTGAACGGCCATTCGTCCACCGTCTTCGCGAGGCCGGCACGCACGGGATTGGCCTCGATGTATCGCGCGACGGCCTCCACGCTCTCGTCGCTCCGAAGTACTCGCTCGTAATAGCCCTCCTGCCAGAGTCGACCAGACCAGCGCCGCGAGAATCGTGTGCCCGTGCTCTGCTTGGCCCGCCGTACGACGGGCGGCAAGTGCGCGTGTTCGATGAGGCCGCGTACCAGGAAGTGCGAATGATCGGGCATAAAGCAGTACGCAGGGATGTCGAATCCAGACGTCGGCGAAGATCCGCAGAATCTGCGCCGACACGGGACCGACGAGGTCAGGATCGTTGAAGTAGGGGCGTCGCTGGAAGGTGCAGAACGTCAGAGAGTACGCGTGAAATCCGACGTAGTCGAACGTGTCGAGGCGGCGGGGGCGCACAAGCCCAGGTCGAGCAAGGGGCGTGACCGTAGGGCGGAACGTGGGTAGATTGCCACGCGACTCCTGTAGGGCGGAACGTGGGTCCTTCAGACACGTTCGCCCCACACGGTCGCAGACACGTTCCGCCCCACACGAGTGCAGACACGTTCCGCCCCACGCCACACAAACTTACGCGCTATTGCTGACGTAGCTTTGCCGTCATCCGGCGGTCGGCTTCCTGCATCGTCTCGTCGCGCTTGGAGAAGCAGAACCTCACCTTCGTGCGGCCGCGCGCGGCGTCGCGGTAGAAACTGCTCCCCGGCACCGCGGCGACGCCGACGTGCTCCACCAGGTGCCGCGCGAACGCGACGTCGTCGTCGAAGCCGAACGACGAGACGTCCGTCATGATGTAGTACGCGCCCGACGGCTTGTAGCACGTGAAGCCGTGGCGCTCGAGAATCTCGAGCAGCATGTCGCGGCGACGGACGTAGCCGGCGGCGAGGTCGGCGTAGTAGCTGTCGGGCAGCGCGAGCGCCACGGCGCCCGCCTCCTGCAGCGGCGCCGGCGCGCCGACGGTGAGAAAGTCGTGCAGCTTCCTGATCGCGCCGGTCACCGACGGCGGCGAGATGGTCCAGCCAATCCGCCAGCCGGTCACGCTGAACGTCTTCGAGAGGCCGTTGATCGTGATCGTCCGATCGGCCATCCCGTCGATCGCGGCCATCGGCACGTGCGCGTGGCCGTCGTAGACGATGTGCTCGTAGATCTCGTCGGTGATGGCGAGCACGTCCCACTGGCGGCAGAGCGCGGCGATCGCCTCGAGCTCCGCGCGCGAGAAGATCTTGCCGGTCGGGTTGTTCGGCGTGTTGATGATGATGGCGCGCGTGCGCTCGTTGAACGCCGCCGCGAGCTCCGCGGGATCGAACGCCCAGTCCGGCTCGCGCAGCGTGACGTAGCGCGGCACCGCGCCGGAGACGATCGCGTCGGGGCCGTAGTTCTCGTAGAACGGCTCGAAGACGATCACCTCGTCGCCGGGATCGACCGTCGCGAGCAGCGTCGCCATCATCGCTTCCGTCGAGCCGCAGCAGACGGTGACCTGCTCGTCGGCGACGACCGGCACGCCGTAGCGGCGCGAGAACGCGGACGCAATCGCCTCGCGCAGCGGCCGCGCGCCCCAGGTGACGGCGTACTGGTTGATGTCGTCGAGGATCGCGCGACACGCCGCGTCCTTGATCGCCGCCGGCGCCGGGAAGTCGGGAAACCCCTGCGACAGGTTGACGGCCTGATGCCGCTGCGCGAGGCGCGTCATCTCGCGGATGACGGACTCGGTGAACTGCGCGGCCTTCTTCGATCCTCGTGGCTTCATTGGCATGATTGGCGTCGACTCGTATGGCGGAACGCGGGTTCTTCGTTGACACGTTCCGCCCCACGCCTGTCAGACGCGGAACGTGAGGCCTTCGCAAGCACGTTCCGCACCACGGGTTGCTAGGCTATTCTGCCTCATGCAGGGCTGAAGCCCTGCCCCACGAGAAGCGCAGCAAGAGTACACGCAAGTGAAGCCAGCATCCATCGCGGCGGCGTTCGCGTGGGCTACCGGCGCCTGGGCGTCGCTTGGCGTCGTCGCGGTCACGAGCCAGTCGACGACGGCGAGAGCGGGGCTGCTGCCGCCGGTGTGGGTGCTCGCGGCACTGGCGGTTGGCGCGGCGGTCGTCGTCGCCGCGCTCCGGCTCAGCCGAGACGACACCGCGCCGCTGTGGCTCGCGCTGGTCGCGTGGCTGCCCTGGATCCCCGGTCCGATTCCCGCAGCGTTCCTGCTCTTCGACGGCCCGCTCGCGCGCGTCGTCGTCGTGCTGGCCGCTGCGATCGTGGTGGGACAGAGTCGTCGTGCGCGGCGCTGCGCGCACGAGGCGCATGCGAGGCCGCCCTACAGTTCGGCCCTACGAGCAGCTCTCGACGCCACCTTGGCCATGGCGTTCGCGATTGCCGTCGATCGCATCGGGCCTGACGGCGTGGCGGCTCGCGCCCATCCTGCCCGACGGCGACGAGCCGCATTACCTCGTCATCACACAGAGCCTGCTCTTCGACGGCGACCTGCAGATCGAGAACAACCACCGGCGGGCGACTACCTCGTCTACGCGGATCGCGACCTGAAGCCCGACTACCTGAAACGCGGGCAGAACGGGCAGATCTACTCGATCCACCCGCCGGGCGTCCCGGCGCTCGTGCTGCCCGCGTTCGCCGCCGGCGGCTACCCGGGCGTCGTCGTCTTTCTCGTGCTGCTGTTCGGCGTCGCGAGCGCGCTGACATGGCGCGCCGGCGTATCAGCTCACGGGCGACGCGACGTCGGCATGGGTCGGATGGACGGGCGTCGTGCTGTCGGCGCCGGCGTTCTTCCATTCGTTCACGGTCTACCCGGATGGCCCGGCCGCGCTCGTTGTCATCGGCGCTGGTGTCGTTTCTGATCACGACTGGTCCAGTGAGCCGCCGCACGGTGGCAGTGGCTGCTGGCCGGCGCGGCGATCGCGACGTTGCCGTGGCTGCACACGCGGCTCGCGCTCGTGGCGGTGGTGTTGCTGGCGGTGTTGGCGTTGCGGATTGTTGTGCCGGGATCCACAGTAGGCCGGGCCTTCAGGCCCGGCGCGTCGGCGGGGCTTAAGCCCCGCCCCACGTACCAATCGGCGCCCCTGAAGGGACGCCCTACGTACGATCAATCGGCGCCCCTGACGGACGCTACGAGCTCGTGGCGCTGTTGGCGGTGCCGGCGATCAGCGCGGTGCTGTGGCTGACGTTCTTCTATGTGATCTACGGCACGCTCGATCCGCGCGCGCCGTATGGCGGGCGCGACGGTCAATTCCTCGCCGGGATCCCGCGCGGGCTGACGGGGCTGCTGTCGATCAGCAGTTCGGCCTGCTGCCGAACGCGCCGATCTACGGCATCGCGCTCGCCGGGCTCGCGACGCTGTGGCGCACGCACAGACGGCTGGCGATCGAGCTCGCGGCGATCGCGATCCCGTACATCCTCGTCGTCTCGGCCAACGAGATGTGGTGGGCCGGCTTCAGCGCGCCGGCGCGGTTCCTGGTGCCGGTGCTGCTGCCGATGGCGCTCCCGCTGGCCGCGTGGTGGCAACGGCACGACAGCCGCGTGCCGCGCGCGTTCGCGCTCGTCGCGCTCGGCGCGAGCCTCGCGATCACCGCGACACTCGCGTGGACGGGACGCGGCGCGCTCCTCTACAACGGCCGCGACGGCTTCGCGCTCTGGCTCGATCTCGTTGCCCCGGCCGTCTCGCTCGCGCGCGCGGAGCCGACGGTCTTCCGCGGCGCGCTCGCCGCGACGTGGGCCCAGGCCGCGATCTGGTGCGCGGCCGCGGCCGCGTGCTGGTGGGCGCTCAGCCGCATCGAGAAACGCCTGGGCAGGCCTGAAGGCCTGCGCCACAGCCCCAGCGCCCCAGCGGCCTACAGGCCTGCGATCCCTCGTCAGGCGCGTGGATCCTGACGACAGGCGCGGCGATGTCGGTCGCGCTCGTGGTCGCCGTCCAGCTCGCGTGGACGCTCAGCACCGGACCGGCGATCGAGGCCGGCTCGAGCGAGCTTCGCCTGCTGGCCGCGGCCTGCGAGCCGCACCTGCCGTCCGCGGTCGCCGATCGAGCGCCACAGCTCGTCGTCCCCGACGCGTCGCGGCGGCCGCCGGCGCGAGATCGCGCGCTCTGGATCGGCCACGACGTCGCGCCCGGGCGCTACCGGCTGGTGCTGAACGCCATCAGCGCGTCGACTGGCACGCTGACTGTCGCCCTCGGACGCCCTGACGTCATCGTCGCGACGTGCGACGTGTCTGGCGTCGCGCCGGGCGCGGCTGCGTGCGCGGTCGATCTGCCCGCTGGCGCCGAGTCGCTGTGGGTTCAGGCAGACGGCCGGCTGCGAACCACCGTCTCGTCTGTCGGACTGGCGCTGGATGCGCCGCCGCCAGCCGAGGCGTGCGATCTGCGCGCGCGCCGCGCGGTGGTGGACGGCGCGCAGGTGCTCTATGTCACCGACGGCCTCGTCTACGCGAAGCGGCGAGGCGTGTGGGTGCTCGGCGGCGCCGAGGGACACTTCGTCGCCTCGGGCACGGGCGCGACGAAGCTGCGCCTGCAGAACGGACCCGTGCAGAATCACATCGCGATCTGGAACGGCGGCTGGCGCGACGACTGGGACGCGCAGCCGGGGGCGTTCCGCGACGTGCAGATCCCGAGGCCCAGACCCGGCGCCGATCCCACGTTCACGATCGCGGCCACGGCAGGCTTCGACTCTGGCGCCGCCGATCCCGGCATCCGCGGACGCCGATCGCTCGGCGTGTGGGTCAGCCTTCAGGACTTCGGAAAGCCCGCCACCTCGTACAGCTCCACGGATCCGTCGCGCACGATCTCGGGCAGGTAGTCGCGAAAGTGCGCGAGCCGCGCGTCGGTCTCGCTCATGTCGCGCGCGCCGTACAGCTCGCGATGGACGATGACGTAGCGCGCGTGGCAGCGGTGGAGCACCTCGAAGCCTTCGAGGCTGGGGAAGTGCCGCAGCGCGCGCGCGTCCACGCGCCAGACCGGCGACGCGTAGTCGCTGTAGCCGTTCACGCGCGGATGCCAGTCGAGCGTCGACTCCACCATGAAGCGCGTGTGGCGATCGAACTCGGGACGCAGGTCGTAGTAGGGCAGCTCCACGACCGGCCCCGGCGGCAGCGACGCGAGCACGCGATAGACCGCGGACGGCGGCAGCGCGTCCGCGAACGGATACGGCGGCTGCCACAGATCGATCAGCGCGAGACACACCAGCGCCGGGCCCAGCCACCGCGCGTGCGGCCATCGCCGCTGGAGCCGCGAGCTCCCATACGCGGCGCCCACCGCAAGCGCCAGGACGACGCCAATGGAAAACCGCGCCGGCGAGTGCAGGTACCCGAAGATCGGGATGAGGTGGTAGAGCACCGTGTACAGCCCGGCCTGTGGACCGAACGTGAGCCAGACGAGCGCCACGGCCGTGGCGGCGTAGAACGCGACGATGTCACGCGGCGACCGATCTGTCGCCGGCTGACGTCCTGAGCGACACGGCGAGCCCGCCGACGCCGAGCACCAGCGCCACGAACCCGGGAAAGATGGCCTCGGGCCAGTCCTGCGGCTCATGCACCATCCAGTGGTGCAGGATCGCGCTCGACGCCGTCCACGCGTGGAAGTTCGCCGCGTAGTACGCCGCGTCTGACAGGTCGCGATGAAACCCCGTCGCGCGGTGAGCGCGAGGTAGTGCTCGAGGAACGGCAGCGACAGCGCGATCGCGAGGCCGGCGGCGACGCCCACCCACGTCCACCAGTCCTTCCGGCGCCAGAGCCCGCGCGTCACGCTGAAGACCAGGACGCCGGCGGTGACGAGCATGCCGGCGAGGATCCCGTAGTAGCCGCACGAGATCGCCTGCGCGAAGAGGACCAGGCCGAGCGCGATCGCCGGCCACGGGCCCGGCCGCTCGACGAGCCGGTGCATGGCCGCCATCGCCGCCGGCAGGCCCGCCGTCATGAGCAGCTGGATGTGCGCGGTGTGGCCGAAGACGAAGGGGCAGAACGCGAACAGGATGCCCGCGACGATCGCGGGAGTGCCCGGGCCGACCAGCTGCCGCGCGAGCAGATACATCGCGACGAACGCGAGCGCGAACGCGATCAGGACGACGGCGTTGTGCGTCGCGTACGGGTTGTGCGTCGCGATCCACACCGGCACGCCGAGCGCGCCGGCGCCGACGTTGGCCTCGGAGTAGGCGAGCGTCTCTTTCTCGGGATAGAAGATGTTGGCGTCGAAGAGGTGAGCGGGCGAGGTGGTCAGCGCGTGGCTGACCCATGCGACGACCCAGATGCTGAACAGGCCGTCGCCTTTGTCGGTGCGGCCGCCGTGCGCCAGCCGCGCCGGCAGCGGCCACGTCATCACGACGGTGAGGACGACGGCGAGCGCGGAGACGCCTACGGTCTCTCGCCGCACGAAGGGAATCCACAGATTACACAGATTACACAGATTCTTTTTCGGCTGGAGTCACGCTGTCTGCACTGACGTGCCCCAGAAGAGAATCTGTGCGAATCTGTGGAATCTGTGGATTCCTCTTGCGCTCGCTTAGAAGCGAACGACGCCGGCGAAATACAGGCCCTTGAGCTTCAGCTCGCCGTTGTCACGTTTCGCAAGATAGCTGGCGTCGAGCGTGCGGTAGCCGCCCTGCGCGCCGAAGTTCTTGGTGAAGCTGTAGGTCCCGTAGATGTCGAAGTCGAAGAAGTCGCCCTGGTAGTTGTTGATCTCCGGCAGCTTGAAGCCGGTGAACTCGGCGGTGATCGACGTGTGCCGCTCGGGATAGACGCGGACCACGCCGCCGATCGCCGGAATCGGCCCTCGGGCGCGCGTGAACTCGTCGTCCACCGGGCTCTGCAGCGTGAGCTCCGCGTCGGTCACCCGCGCCTCGGCGATGAACCCGACGTACCAGCGATCGTGATAGAGGAAGTCGTACTCGTAGCCGAGCCGCCACGTGTTCCACTTGAACTCGGTCTGGATCGGCAGGCCCACCGTGAACTTGATGCCGTTGAAGATGATGTCCCGCGAGAGGATCACATCGCCCGAGTAGTCGATGGGCGTGTAGGCGACGCGGAACTTGTGCTTCTTCGCCGGCCGCAGCACGAGGCGGAACTCGCGAATCTGCTTGTCGACGTAGCCGAGGTCGGTCTTGATGTCGAGCTTGTCCCCGATGATTCCGAGCGACTCGCTCTCGATCGTCGCGTTCAGGTCGGGGTTCCACAAATTGAGAACGCCTTCGATGTGGTAGTTCTCACCGACGGCGGGGTCGCTCATCGTCGGGCCGGCCGTACTGCGCGCGGGCGGGCAGGGCGGCGGCCAGAAGCAGCAGAATCGCCCCCGCCAGGCGTGCGGCGGAAGGCACACAGACACTACGCATGTTCGTCTTCTCGGCCCCGGACGGCTAGAACATTACGGCTGGGCTCCACGCAGGTTCGCTGGGAGGGAACCGTCGGTGGGGAGCGGAGCGCGCCGAACGATGATGCAGGGCTAATGCAGGGCTAAAGCCCTGCCCCACTAGAGTAACGGAGCAGCGCTCGAGCCCTGCCCCACAGGAGCAGGCTCTCGCAGAATAGCACACGTTATACTCGAACAAATGGGCCCACCTTCGGCGGGATCTTCGCCCTGGCGGCGACTCCTGCCGTACTTCACGAGACACAAGCGCGCGCTCGGCTTCGGCGTCGGATCCATCGTCCTCACGACCACGATCCAGCTGCTCGGCCCGTGGGTGCTGAAGTACGCCGTGGACGACCTGCAGCACGGCGTCACGCGCGGCAAGCTCGGGTACTACGCGGCCCTCCTGTTCGTCGTGTCGGCCGGCGGCGGCCTCTTCCGGTTCCTGATGCGGCGCTCGATCATCGGCGTCTCGCGCGAGATCGAGTACGACCTCCGGAACGACTTCTTCGCGCACCTCCAGCGGATGCCGCCGGAGTACTTCCGCGCGCGGCGCACCGGCGATCTGATGTCGCGCGCGACCAACGACCTCAACGCGGTCCGCATGATGGCGGGCCCGTCGATCATGTACGCGTCCCAGACGACGCTCGTCTTCGTCGTCGGGATGGCGCTGATGCTGTCGATCGACGCGCGGCTGACGCTCATCGCCCTGGTTCCGCTGCCGCTGGTCTCGGTGTTCGTGAAGCTCTTCGGCAGCGCGATCCACCGGCGGTTCGAGAAGATCCAGGAGCAGCTGTCGGAGCTCAGCGCCGTCGCGCAGGAGAACCTGTCCGGCGTTCGCGTGGTCCGCGCCTACGGGCAGGAGGCGTCGGAGCTCGAGCGGTTCAAGCGCGCGAACGACGAGTACATCGCCCGCAATCGCGGCCTGATTCGCCTGCAGGGCGCGTTCTACCCGAGCCTGACGCTGCTGCTCGGCTTCGGCGCGCTGCTCGTGCTGTGGCAGGGCAGCCGCGACGTCATCCAGGGGCGCATCACCGTCGGCGAGCTCGTCGCGTTCAACGCGTATCTGGTGATGCTCAGCTGGCCGATGATCGCGTTCGGCTGGGTGACGAACATGATGCAGCGCGGCATGGCGTCGTGGAAGCGGATGCTCGAGATCCTCGACGAGCCGCCGGCGATTGCCGATCCCGCGCACCCGGTGGCGTTCGACCTCGCGCTCGGCGAAGGGACGCGTCGAGTTCCGCGGCCTGAACTACTCGTACGGCGACCGCCTGGTGCTCGAAGGCATCGACCTTCGGATCGAGCCGGGCACGACCGTCGCGGTCGTGGGCCCCACGGGCAGCGGCAAGACGACGCTGCTCCAGACGCTGACGCGCCTGCTGGATCCGCCGCCGGGCACGGTCTTCGTCGACGGCGTCGACGTGCGGGATCTGCCGCTGACGACGCTGCGGAGGCTCGTGGGCGTGGCGCCGCAGGAGCCGTTCCTGTTCTCGGACTCGCTCGAGTCGAACATCGCGTTCGCGCCGGAGATTGCGGCGCTCTCGGAGGAGCCGCGTCTCGCCGCCGTCGAGCGCGCGGCGTCCGACTCGCGGCTCGACAAGGACGTCGCGGACTTCCCGAACGGCTTCCAGACGATGGTGGGCGAGCGGGGGATCACGCTGTCGGGCGGGCAGAAGCAGCGGACCGCGCTGGCGCGCGCGCTCGCGACGGATCCGCGGATTCTGGTCCTGGACGACGCGCTGTCGGCGGTGGACACGCATACGGAGGAGGAGATCCTCGAGCGGCTGCGCGGCGTCCGCGTCGGGCGCACGTGCCTCATCGTCGCGCATCGCGTGTCGACGGTGCGGGACGCGGATCTCATCGTCGTCATGGACGACGGGAAGATCGTCGAGCGCGGGACGCACGACGAGCTGGTCGCCCTCGGCGGCGCGTACGCGGCGCTGCATCAGGCGCAGTTGCTGGAAGAGGAGTTGGAGGAGGACGGAGTGTCGGAGGTCGGACGTAAGGTCCATACGTGCCTGGTGCCATGGTGCTCGGTGCATGGGTGCAGTGCCAGTGCCCATGCCTCGTCGGCACCAGGCACGGGACTGCACAGGCACCGGCACTGGCACCGCACGGAGCACTAGGCACTGAGCACCAGGCACCGACGTAAGCGAGGAATGTCAGCACACGACGAAGACGTCATCGGCAAGGCCTACGACAGCCGGCTCATGAAGCGGCTGCTGGGATACCTGCGTCCCTACAAGCCGCAGGTTGCCCTGGCGCTCGTCGCGATCATCACGAGCGCGGTGCTGCAGCTGGCGCCGCCGTACCTGACGCGGCTGGCCATCGACCACTACATCGCCCAGCGCGACATGGCCGGGCTGCCGATGCTGGCGGCGGCGTACTGCAGCGTGCTCGTCGGCGGCTTCCTGCTCGAGTACCTGCAGACCTGGCTGATGCAGATGACCGGCCAGCGGATCATGTTCGACCTCCGGCGCGAGATGTACGCGCACCTGCAGCGGCTCGACCTCCGCTTCTACGATCGCAACCCGGTCGGCCGGCTCATGACGCGCGTCACGAGCGACGTGGACGTCCTCAACGACCTGTTCACCGCGGGCGTCGTCGCGATCTTCGGCGACGTGTTCACGCTGGCCGGCATCATGATCGTGATGCTCGGCATGAACTGGAAGCTGGCGCTCGCCAGCTTCGTCGTGCTGCCGCTGATCGCCCTGGTCACGCAGTGGTTCCGCCGCAACGTCCGCGAGTCGTATCGCGTCGTCCGCGGCTGGATCGCGCGCATCAACGCGTTCCTGCAGGAGAACCTGACGGGGATGTCGACGGTGCAGCTGTTCCGGCGCGAGCCGGCGAACTTCGACCGGTTCGACACGATCAACAAGGCGCACCGCGACGCCAACATCGACTCGATCTTCTACTACGCGGTGTTCTATCCCGCGATCGAGATCGTCGGCGCGCTGGCGGCGTCGATCATCATCTGGCTCGGCGGGCTGGACGTGATGTCGGGCACGCTGACGCTCGGCGTGCTCGTCGCGTTCCTGCAGGTACTCGGCGCGCTTCTACCGGCCGATCAGCGACATGTCGGAGAAGTTCAACGTCCTGCAGTCGGCGATGGCCTCCTCCGAGCGCATCTTCACGCTGCTCGACACGCCCGTCACCGTCATGAACGCGGCCCAGCCCGTGAAGGTCGCCGGCGCGCTCACGGGGCACATCGTCTTCGACCACGTCTGGTTCGCCTACAACGGCGAGGACTGGGTGCTGAAGGACGTGTCGTTCGAGGTCCGGCCGGGCCAGCGCGTGGGCCTGGTCGGGGCGACGGGCTCGGGCAAGACGACGATCATCAGCCTGCTGCTGCGGTTCTACGAGGTCCAGCGCGGACGGATTCTCGTCGACGGCCACGACATCAAGGCGCTCGATCTCGCGCAGCTCAGGGCGCTCTTCGCGCTCGTGCTGCAGGACGTGCATCTGTTCTCGGGCACGGTCACCGAGAACATCCGCCTCGGCGAGGCGCGGATCGACGAGAGCCAGGTGCGCCGCGCGGCGGAGGCCGTCCGCGCCCACCGGTTCATCGCGGACTTGAAGGACGGCTACGGCGCGCACGTCGCCGAGCGCGGCGCGACGTTCTCGACGGGCGAGAAGCAGCTGCTCTCGTTCGCGCGCGCGCTGGCGTTCGACCGCCGCGTGCTCATCCTGGACGAGGCGACGTCGAGCGTCGACACCGAGACCGAGCTCGTCATCCGCGACGCGCTCGACGTGCTCATGCGCGGCCGGACGACGATCGCCGTCGCGCACCGGCTCTCGACGATCCAGGGGATGGACACGATCCTCGTGCTCCACAAGGGCGTCCTGCGCGAGCAGGGCACGCACCAGGAGCTGCTCGCGAAGCGCGGCATCTACTACCGGCTGTACCAGCTGCAGTTCAAGGATGCGGGCCGAAGAGCGCGTAGACTACGGACTACGGACTACAGACTACGGACTTCAGACTACGGCCGACTCCAGACTCGAAGTCAGTCTGGTAGTCCTGCAGTCTGTAGTCCGAAGTCCGACTATCTGAACAGCGGCCCGATCGCGACGAAGAATCGCCAATCGCTCTTGCCGAAGCTGGCGCCCGCGAAGATCGGCCCGATCAGCGATTCCGCGACGGCGCCGGCGCTGATGTTGTTGTGCCAGTCGCTGTCCTTCCACTCGTCCCAGGCCGATCCGGTCTCGAGCCACGACCCCACGAACACGTTGCCGCCGAGGACGTCCGGCAACCGCCCGATCCGCTTCAGATAGCCGAGGTCGCCGAGCGCGTAGTTGGCGCCGAAGATCTCGTCGCTCCTGAACGCGCCAAGACGGAGCGGGCCGCCCAGCCGGAAGACGTTGTAGAGCGGGTTCTCGCCAAACGACGTGCCGGCGCCGTACGCGGCAAAGATGCGGTCCTGGCCCCTGACGCGCTTGAACCACGTGCCGATGCCTCGCCCTGCGTGAAATGGTCAGGATTCTCCGGGGGCGTGGTGCCCGGCGCCGACGTGACGTCGGCCGTGCGGTCGAAGTGCGTCAGCGTCGAGCGCGAGTAGAACCCGTGCGACGGGACGATCGGGCTGTCCTGCCCGTCGAAGACGACCTGCAGCCGCGACGCGCCCTGGGTGCCGGCCACCTCGGGCAGGACCGGATCGCCGATGTAGCGGCGGGCCCGGAGGTCGGACAGCTCGTACCCGAGCCGCATCTCGAAGCGCTCGTTGGTCGTGTAGCCGAAATCGATCGCGCCGCCCGTACTGCTTCACGCGATACTCCGCCACGTAATCGCCGCCCGAAAACACGTTGAGGCCGTCGCGCTCGAAGTAGCCGCGCGGCGCGACGAAGAACCCGGAGTCGCGGCGAATCGGCCGATACAGTTCGGCCGCGGCAATCTGGTGGGTGCCGAGGCCCAGGTCCACTCGCAGCTCCGAGCCGGCGCCGAGCGACGTCGTAGGTCGTGATCCGCCCGCCGAAGTTGACCGAGAAGCTCGACGAGTCCACGTTGCTCAACTCGAGGGACATCGCGAGAAACGGCGGACCGTAGGTCTTCTGCCGAACGATGACGTTCAGGCCCGTGCGGCCGTCGCGCTCGATCGCGCGATAGGTGAGGTACTCGTACCGATCCGTCCCGGTGACGCGGAGGATGTCTTCGCGCATGACCGCCGGATCGAGCGGCACGCCGATCTGGTTCTTGAACTCCTGCCCGATCACCTGCTTCACGTCGTCGGTGAGCGGCTGGAGCAGCCCGCTCACGTCGACGAAGGCAATCACCGGGTGCTCGGTGCGGCGCCGGCTCTGGCGCGCGGCCTGGAACGCGGCGTAGTCCGCCTCGCTCATCGCGTACGGCGCCAGCTTGCCGGCCATCGCCGCCGCGCCGTCGTATCCGCGCTTGGCCAGGTCGTCGCTCTTCCTCCACGCCATCGAGTCGAGGCCCTCGAGATTCGGGTCGATGACGAGGTCGGCGGACTCGAGCGCCTTGCGCGTGCCGCCGGCCATCATCGCGTCGATGGTCTTGCCGAGCAGCGAGAACATCGAGTCGGGCCCCGTCGCGGCCGGCTCGTCGGCGGCCACGTTGACCGCGACGACGAGCGTGGCGCCCATCTCGCGCGTGACGTCGGCGGGGATGTTGTTCAGCGCGCCGCCGTCCACCAGCAGCCAGTTCTCGTAGTTCACCGGCGTGAACACGCCCGGGATCGCCATCGTCGCGCGCATGGCCCGCGACAGCGGGCCACGGCCGAGGACCACGGCCTTGCCGCCCGCCAGATCGGTGGCGACGCAGCGGTACGGCGTGGGCAGGTCGTCGAAGCTGCCAAGGTTCCAGTACGGCAGCGCGATCTGATCGAGCAGCAGGGCGACCTGTTGGCCGGGGTTGAGCCCGCTCGGCAGCCGGAAGCCGCCCTTCAATCCGAACTCGAGGCTGTGAAGGGTAGTCGCGCTTGTCCTGCTTGCGCCGGAACGTCTTGTAGCTGAACGGCGAGTCGGCGACGAACATCAGGTCCCAGTCGGTCGCGCGCATGAGCGCGGCAATCTCGTCCGGGGTCATGCCTGACGCGTACGCGCCGGCGATGAGGCCGCCCATGCTCGTGCCGCTGATCACGTCGATCGGGATGCGGTGCTCCTCGAACCACTTGAGCACGCCGATGTGCGCGAGGCCGCGGGCGCTGCCGCCGCCCAGGGCGAGGCCGATCTTCGGCCGTGCGGCCGGCGGCTGCGCCGGTGGCCGGCTGAGCCGAGGCCACGGAGGCGCAAAGGAAGACAGCCACAGAGGCACAGAGAGCACAGAGGAAGGTTTTGGTTGAGACGCGTGTCACGCTGTCACTCCTGGCGCGACTGACGTCGCGCCCTACGTGCTGACTACGGACTTCGGACTTCGGACTACCGACTACGGCTGCCTGCGACGCAGCGCTGGAAGCCGCCCTCATCGCACAGCCGAACTACAGTCGCAACCGGCGACTCGAATCCGCCTGCACTCTGCACTCTGCTTCGAGCCGACGCTGCACCCTGTCACCATGGCCAGTAGAATAGCCGCACCTAGCCCGAGGTCTGCGAATGGACATCCACAAGTTCCTCAAGCCCTACCGTGTCGACCACGGGGACAAATTTCGCCTCAAGGACTTCGATCCGCGCGACATCAACGGCTTCAAGTCGAAGGAGCACGCGCAGGAGCTGCTGCGCACGGGCGTGCAGCGGCTCTGCCGAGCTGCAGGACAAGCTCTACGCGCAGGACTGCTGGGCGCTGCTGCTGATCTTCCAGGCGCTCGACGCGGCGGGGAAGGACGGCACGATCAAGCACGTGATGTCGGGCATCAACCCGCAGGGCTGCCAGGTCTACTCGTTCAAGGCGCCGTCGGCGGAAGAGCTGGACCACGACTACCTGTGGCGCACGGCGCGCTGCATCCCCGAGCGCGGGCGGATCGGGATCTTCAACCGCTCGTACTACGAGGAAGTGCTCGTGGTGAAGGTCCACCCCGAGATCCTCAACGCGCAGCACCTGCCGACGTCGCTCGTGTCGAAGGACATCTGGAAGGATCGCTACGAGGACATCTCGAACTTCGAGCGCTACCTCGGAAGAAACGGCGTCGCGGTGCGGAAGTTCTTCCTGCACGTCTCGAAGGAGGAGCAGCGCCAGCGGTTCCTCGAGCGGCTCACGATCCCGGAGAAGAACTGGAAGTTCTCGATGGCGGACGTCAAGGAGCGGAACTGCTGGGACGACTATCAGAGCGCGTACGAGGAGGCGATCCGCCACACGGCGACGCCGCAGGCGCCGTGGTACGTCGTGCCGGCCGACCACAAGTGGTTCACGCGGGTCGTCGTCGCCGGCGCGGTGATCGACGCGCTCGAGGAGCTGGACCTCGCGTATCCGAAGGTGGACGCCACCAAGCGCGAGGAGCTGAAGCTGGTGAAGAGCGAACTGGAACGCGAAGGCGGGCGGGAGAAGAAAGAGAAGAAGAACAAAGAGCTAAAGAATCCAAGATTGCACAGAGTGCAGCAGATGCTGCAGTGGTGCAGAGCCGCGATGCCGCAGTGCGTGAAATCACCGAGTTGCGCGGTATTGCTAGCTTGTGAAATAGTTCACGAAGTATGTTCGGTACGTAGGGCGCGGCAGCCGGGCCTCCGTCGTAGTAGCCAGTCAGGCCTGCTCAGTCCGGGTCCGTAGTCCGCAGGAGCGTCGCCATGCACGAGACGCTGGTCCAGCTCTCCCGCCTGCAGTTCGCGCTGACGATCGCGTTTCACTACCTCTATCCGCCGCTGTCGATCGGCCTCGGCCGTCTTCCTGGTCTGCGCGGAAGCGATCTACCTGAAGACGCGCGACCCGCTCTGGCGCCAGGTGGCGCGGTTCTGGACGCGCGTGTTCGCGCTGACGTTCTCGATCGGCGTCGCCACGGGCCTGGTGATGGAGTTCGAGTTCGGCACGAACTGGGCCGCCTACTCGCGCTTCGTCGGCGACGTCTTCGGCAGCGCGCTCGCCGCCGAAGGCATCTTCGCGTTCTTCCTCGAGTCGGGCTTCCTCGCGCTGCTGCTCTTCGGCTGGGACGCGCTGCCGCCGCGCACGCATTTCTTCAGCACGCTGATGGTGGCGCTCGGCGCGCACTTCAGCGCGATCTGGATCGTCGTCGCGAACTCCTGGATGCAGACGCCGGCCGGCTACCACATCGTCCAGGGACCGAACGGCCCGCGCGCCGAGATCACCGACTTCTGGGCCCTCGTGTTCAACCCCTCGTCGGTGACGCGCCTCGAGCACGTCGTGCTCGGCGCGTGGATGGCCGGCGCGTTCCTCGTGATGAGCGTCGCCGCGTGGTTCCTGCTGAAGGATCGCCACCAGCGATTCGCGCTCGCCTCGGTGCGCGTCGCCGCGGCCATCGCGCTCGTCGCCAGCGTGCTGCAGGTCGTCGTCGGACACGAGAGCGTGCTGTACGTCGCGAAATATCAGCCGGTGAAATTCGCGGCGATGGAAGGCCACTACGCGACAGGGCCCGCGGACATCACGCCAATGGGCTGGGTGGACGAGTCGAGCGGCACGGTGCGCGGGCCGGGACTCGCCGGCGCGGGCAGCTACCTGCTGCACGGCGACCGCGTCGGAGCCCGTGCCCGGGTTGAACGAGGTCGCGCCCGCCGATCGGCCGCCGGTGCAGGCGACGTTCCAGAGCTTCCACATCATGGCAGGCCTGGGGTTCCTGATCATGGCCATCGCGCTCGTCGCCGGCGTGAGCGCGTGGCGCGGCGGCCTCGTCCACCAGCGCGCGCTGCTGTGGGTGCTGGTGTTTGCCGTGCTCGGCCCGCAGATCGCGAATCAGGCCGGATGGATGGCCGCCGAAGTCGGACGGCAGCCGTGGATCGTCCAGGGCCTCATGCGCACGGCCGACGCGGTCTCGCCGGTGCTCGTGCCGGGACAGGTGATCTTCTCGATCGTCCTGTTCACGGTGATCTATCTCGGGCTGTTCGTCGTCTTCATCTACCTGCTGAACGACAAGATCCAGCACGGGCCGGATCCGATCGAGGACCGCAGCGCGCTGCTCGGGCTGCCGACGCGGCTCGTCGACGTCCTGCGCCAGCCGAGGACGGAAGCGTGAGCGGATGCCATTGCGGTTGCGGGTTGCGGGTTGGCGATGCAGGTCCGAGGCCTGGGCTACTGCGACGGCGGGCTGAAGCACTGCGTACTGCCTACAGACCTACGGACCCACAGACCCATAGACCCATAGACCTATGGACTTCCGCATGACCCTACCCACCATCTGGTTCGTGCTCGTTGGCGTGCTGATCGCCGGCTACGCGGTGCTCGACGGGTTCGATCTCGGCGTCGGCATCCTGCACCTGTTCGTGAAGGGCGACGAGGAGCGGCGGCTGTCGATCAACAGCATCGGCCCGGTGTGGGACGGCAACGAGGTGTGGCTCGTCACCGCGGGCGGCGCGCTGTTCGCGGCGTTCCCCGAGGTGTACGCGAGCGCGTTCTCGGGGTTCTACACCGCGTTCATGCTGCTGCTGCTCACGCTGATCGGCCGGGCGGTCGCGATCGAGTTCCGCAGCAAGCACGCGTCGCCGCGCTGGCGGCAGAGCTGGGACGTCGTCTTCAGCGCCGCCAGCTTCGGCGCGGCGCTGCTGATGGGCGTGGCATTCGGCAACGTCATCTCCGGCGTGCCCATCGACAGCGACCGCAACGTCACCGCCTCGCTGCTGGATCTGCTGCATCCGTACGCGATTCTCGTCGCCCTGACGACCATCGCACTTTTTGCCCTGCACGGCGGCATTTATCTCGTACTCAAGACCGACGGGCCGATGCAGGCGCGCGTACGGTCGTGGATCCGCCCGCTGGTGATCACTTTCTCACTCGCCTATGTCACCGTGACGATGGCGACGCTGCTGTATCAGCCGCACATGGTCGCGCGGATCCAGGCGAGGCCGGAGCTGTTCGTGTTCCCGGTGGCCGCGCTGCTGGCCGTCGCGAATATTCCGCGCGAGATATTTCACGGGCGGGAGTTCCGCGCGTTCCTGTCGTCCTCGTTTGCGATCGTCTTCCTGATGGCGCTGGTGGGGCTCGGGCTCTATCCGACGCTGCTGCGCTCGACGCCGGACGCCGCGCGCAGCCTCACGATCTACAACGCCGCGTCATCGGAGAAGACGCTCGGCATCATGCTCGTCATCGCCACGATCGGCGTGCCGGTCGTGCTCACGTACACGACGGTGATCTACTGGATCTTCAGAGGGAAAGTGCGGCTGGGGAGCCACTCGTACTGACGGTGGAATTGCGGATTGGGAATGCGATAGGAATAGCGGAATAGGGAATGGCGGGAATAAGAATCGCTTGGGCGAAGGGCTACTGCCTTTCTGCCCTACTGCCTACTGCCTACTGCCTACTGTCTACTGCCTACTCGTACCGCAGCGCCTGCGTGGGGTCGAGTCGTGCGGCCCGGCGTGCGGGCAGGTATGAAGCCGCCAACGCGACGCCGATCAGCAGAGCGAGCGCCGATCCGATTGCCACGCGGGTCGGTCGGCGCGATCCCGAAGAGGAGACTTCCGATCAGCCGCGAGGCGGCCAGCGCGAGCCCGAGCCCGATCGCCGATCCGATCCCCAGCACGACGACGATCTGACGCATGACGAGGCGAAGCACGTCGGCCCGGCCCGCGCCGAGCGCCATCCGGATCCCGATCTCCTGCGTGCGTCGAGCCGTCTCGTACCGAGACCACGCCATAAAGACCGACGCAGGCGAGCAGCAGCCCAATCGTTCCTGAGACGGCGGTCAGCGCCGCGAGCGCGCGCGGCTTCCCGATGGTCTGGGCGATTTGCTGCCGCTCGGTCTTCATCTCGGCCAGCGCAATTGCCGGATCGCTCCGCGCGACCGCTTCCCGAATGGCGGTCGCCAGCGTCATGGGGTCCGACGCCGTGCGCACCTCGACGGTCATGCCGCTTGCGGGGAGTTGCGCGTGCGGCATGAAGAGCGTCGGGGGCGCCTGCTGCTCGAGGCGCGCGTACTTCGAATCGCGCGCGATGCCAATCACCTGGATCGGCACGTTGCGGCCGGGCCCGCTCACGAGCTGAAAATACCGCCCGATCGGCGCCCGCTCCCCGAACACCTCACGAGCCATCGTCTCGTTGATGACGGCCACACGAGGACGTCCCTCGCTGTCGGCCGCCGAGAGATCCCGCCCCGCCACCACCGGAATCCCCATCGTCTCGAGGAAGTTCCAGCGCGCCACCTGGATGAACGCGCTCCGTGGATGGCCCGTCCCATCCGGTTGCACGGTTTCCTCCCACTCGCTCTCCGCGATGAGAGGCATGGCGGACATCGTGCAGGACTGGACGCCGGGAACCGATTCGATGCCCGCCATGATTCGATCGTAGGTGTCGAACAGGCGCGATGGGCTGTCGCCTTGCGGGGGAGGATCCATCCGGAAGACGAGCACGTTGTCGGCGTTGAACCCGACGTCGACCCTGCTGAAGTTGTAGAGCGTGCGCAACAGCAATCCCGCGCTGACGAGAAGCACGAGGCTCGCGGCGACTTCCGCGGCGAGCAGCGCCTGGCTGGCGAAGCCGCGGACCCGGCCTCCCCGCTGTGAGCTGGTCCTGAGAGAGGCTGCGAGGTCCGGGCGTGTCGCCCGCAGCGCGGGTCCAACGCCGAAGAGCAGCGCCGCGATCGTGGACAGCCCGGCCGTGAATGCGAGCACCCGAAGATCGAGCCGCGCGTCCACGATCGGTGTCTCGCGCGACGGGAGCCACGACATGAAATCCTTGCCCCACCACGCGAGGATGGCGCCGCCGATCCCCCCGACCAGCGCCAGGAGCAGGATTTCAGTCAGCAGCTGCCGAACCACGCGCGCGCGGCTCGCGCCCATCGTCACGCGCACCGTGATTTCCTGGCGTCGCGCCGACGTGCGCACCAGCAGCAGCGCAGCGAGGTTGACGCACCCGATCAGGAGGATGGCGCCGACGACGGCGAACGAGACCGCCAGGATGTCGCGGGCATCGAGACGCGGACCGTCGGGACCCTGCGCGCCGGGACGCACGCGGAGCTGCGGGAATCGCGCTGCGCCCGGGGTTCGGCGTATCGGGCGGACGCGCCGCCCAGCTCTCACGAACGGTCTCCGCGAAGATCGGCTGCAGCTCGGCGAGGGCCTGCTCTCGCGTGACGCCAGGCCTCAGGCGCGCCATCATCTGGAGCCACCAGAACGACGCGGCGCGCGCGCGGCCGGCCGAATCCAGGCGGGCGGCGGCAGCCACGGGCAGCGTGATGTCGTTCGACTCCGTCATCCGCGGGCCATCGAATCCCTCGGGCGTGACGCCCACGATCGCGACACGCAGCCGGTTGACGTCGATCGTTTTTCCGATCACGTCCGGATCGCCCGCGAAGCGACGCCGCCAGTATCGATGGCTGATCACCGCCACCGGCTCCGCGTCCGGGCGATCGTCCGACGTCGACAAGGTGCGCCCGAGGGCCGCCCGTACGCCGAGCCCCGCGAAATAGCGTCCGGTGACGAAGAGGCCGGATGCCGTATCCGCCTGCCGATCGGCCACGACGTTCAGCGTGCCCGTCGGCGAGAAGGCGATGACGTCTGCCAGGGTGGCAGCACGTTCGGCAAACGCCTCGACCGTGAGCGCGGAAAAGGAGGTGCGAATCCCGAGGCCGTCTGGTCCCTGCCGGCCGTATCCGGAATAGCGCGCCACCATCGCATCCGGCGCGCGCAGCCAATCGAACACGACGAGCTCGTCCGGCGCGTCCACCGGCAGCGTGCGGAGCAGCAGCGCATCGACGACGCTGAAGACCGCCGTGTTCGCGCCGATGCCGAGGGCGAGCGTCGCGATCGCGATCGCCGTGAACCCCTTGCTCCTCGCGAAGGTCCGCAGCGCATATCGCAGATCGGTGCGCCACTCGTCCACCAGCCGGAGGCCGAGGCTCTGGCGCGCCTCTTCCTTGAATTTCTCCATCGATCCGAACTCGAGGCGGGCGACTCGCCGTGCGTCGTCCGGAGTCAGGCCTCGCCGCGCGACCAGGTCCTCGGCGCGCCGCTCGATGTGGAACTGCAGCTCGTCGGCCATGTGATCCTCCATCTCGGAGCGATGGACGACGTTGTGCCAGAACGAGCGGACGCGGGACCCAGGCGGTCATCACGCCTCCTGCGCGCGCAGCGCCATGTCCACCGCGAGCGACGCGCGACTCCATCGCTCGGTTTCGGCCTTCAGGCGCTTTCGCCCGGCCGCCGTGAGGCTGTAGAACTTCGCCTTGCGGTTGTTGTCGGACGTGCCCCATTCGGCGAGGAGCAGCCCCTGATGCTCGAGGCGGTACAGGGCGGGATACAGCGCGCCCTGCTCGATGGCGAGCGCGCCGCCGGTGATGTGCTCGATGCGCAGCAGCACGCCGTAGCCGTGCTCGGCGCCGAGCGACAGGGCCTTGAGGATCAGCAGATCGAGCGTGCCGGGCAGCAGCTCGGCCTCTGGAACGGTCACGGGCACACTCTCCTATACGCCTTAGGAGACTACGCCGTATTCTCCTAAGCTGTCAAGGAGAGAGGCGGCTGCGGATTAGGGATTAGGGATGGGATTAGCGAGTAGCGGATTAGGAATAGGAGATAGGATGAAATGCGAGTCCTTCGCTGACAGGGCTGCTGGCTTTGTCTCTCCTATTTGCTACTCGCCTATTGCCTATTGCCTACTACTTGTCGTCCTCCGCCGCCTGCGCTTCGCGGCGGCGGAACATGGTGTCGACCAGGCCGGGCGAGCTGTGGTTGGGGTTCCAGCCGAGGCGCAGGACGGTGATGCGCACCGGCGTGCGGCCGAAGCGGAGCGCTTCGTTGCAGCTCCACATGTAGAGATCGAGATGCCGGCCCTGCACCTCGGGGCCGGTGTCCATGACGGTGTAGATGCCGTCGTAGCGCGTGCCCGGCGCGTCGACCTGGACGACGGAGCCGACGGGCAGCAGGTCCGGATCCGCGGCGGCGATGCCCGAGCGGACGTTCACGCCGGACGCGGTCGTGCTGCCCTTGCAGTACGCGGTGGCCGAGAAGAGCAGCCGCGCCCCGGCGATGGCCGGCGGCCCGACGTCGCTCACGGTGCGGCCCTGCGCCGCGAAGCGCGAGTCGAGGATCGTCACCTGGTACAGCCACACGAATCCCACGGCGACGACGACCGTCGCGAGCACTTTCCGCCAGAGGGAGTTGGCGAGAATCATTTCGCGAAATGCTCGTAGCCGCCCGTGATCGGCTCCCGGCGTCCGTCCGCGTGCACGACGGTCAGCCCGGGCGCCTTCGTCACGGTGCCAATCCGCGTGAGGCGCAGATCGCCGATCTGCCGCTGCACGCCGCGGAGCGCACCCCGACGCTTCGCGCGACACCGTGAACAGCAGCTCGTAGTCGTCGCCGCCGGCCAGCGCCTCGCGCACGGGATCATGCCCTAGACCGACCGCCGCCGCCACCGTATCGGGATGAATGGGGAGGGCCTGCGCCTGGAGCTCGAAACCAAGCCCGGAGGCGTCCGCCAGCCGGGCGACGCCGTCGGCCAGGCCGTCGCTCAGGTCAATCGCGGCGGTGGCCGCGTGACGGCGGCCGAGCGCCTGGCCGAGGCGTACACGGGCCTCAGGCTGCAGGTAGCGTGCCACGCAGGAATGCACGATATCCGGGGCCTCGCCGTGGCCGGACCTGAGCAGGTCGAGCCCGATCCGACCGTCGCCGAGGACGCCGCTGACGAATACGTCATCGCCCGGACGAGCCCCGCCGCGGGTCAGCACACGCACGCCTGTGCACGGCGCCGACGAGCGTGACGTCAACCGTGAGCGGGCCGCTGGTGCTGGTGATGTTGCCGCCGACGATGCGCGTGCGCGACTCGGCGGCGAGCGCCAGCAGGCCGTCGATCATCTCGTCGAAGTCGGCGAGCGGGAGATCCGGCGGCAGCACGAGCGACAGCGTCGCGAGCCGCGGCGTGGCGCCCATCGCGGCGAGATCGCTGAGATTCACCGCGAGCGCGCGATGGCCGATCGCGCGCGCGGGCACGAAGCGGCGATCGAAGTGCACGCCGTCGACGATCGCGTCGGTGGTGATGACCTCGACGAGGCCCCGCGCCGGCTCGTACACCGCCGCGTCGTCGCCGACGTCGACGAGGAGCCAGTCGGGGGCGGGGCCGAGACGCTGCGCGAACGCGCTCGATCAATGCGTGTTCGCCGACGTCTCGGACTACAGACTCCGGACTACGGACTTCGGACTGCGGATGGCGCTGCCAGCTGCCCGAGCTGCGTCCTCCTGGCCCCTGATCCGCCTGATCCCGATCCCTATTTGGCATAGTCGACCGCGCGCGTTTCGCGAATCACGGTGACCTTGATCTGCCCGGGGTATTCGAGCTCGCTCTCGATGCGGCGCGCGATGTCGCGCGAGAGCCAGACGGCCTCGTCGTCGCTGATCTTCTCGCTCTCGACCATGATGCGGATCTCGCGGCCGGCCTGCAGCGCGAACGCCTTCGAGACGCCCTTGAACGAGTCGGCGATGTGCTCGAGGCGTTCGAGGCGCTTCACGTACGACTCGAGGAGATCGCGCCTGGCGCCGGGGCGCGCCGCCGAGATCGCGTCGGCCGCCTGCACGATCATCGCTTCGAGCGACGGCCAGTCGATGTCCATGTGGTGCGCCGCGACGGCCTGCAGCACCGGCTCCGACTCGCCGTGCTTCCGCAGGATGTCGAGGCCGAGCTCGAGATGGCTGCCGTGCAGGTCGCGGTCGACGGCCTTGCCGATGTCGTGGAGGAACGCGGCGCGCACGGCGACGTGCGTCTTCAGGCCGAGCTCGCGCGCCATCACGCCGGCGAGAAACGCGACCTCGCGCGAGTGGTTCAGGATGTTCTGGCCGTAGCTGGTGCGGAACTGCAGGCGGCCCATCAGCCGCAGCACTTCGGGATCGACGTCGTGCAGGCCCAGCTCGAAGGCCGCCGCCTCGCCGTCCTTGCGCACGGCGTCGTCCATCTCGGCCTTGACCTTCTCGACGACCTCCTCGATGCGCGCCGGATGAATCCGCCCGTCGGCGATGAGGCGCTCGATCGTCCGCCTGGCCACTTCGCGGCGGTACGGATCGAAGCTCGAGAGGATGATCGCGCCCGGCGTGTCGTCGACGATCAGGTCGACGCCGGTGGCGACCTCGAGCGCGCGGATGTTGCGGCCCTCGCGGCCGATGATCCGCCCCTTCATGTCGTCGCTCGGCAGATCGACGACGGTGACGGTGGTCTCGATGGTGTGGTCGGCGGCGCTGCGCTGGATCGCCTGCGTGACGATGCCGCGCGCGCGCTCGGCGGCCTGCTCGCGCGCCTCGGCCTCGATGCGCTTGACGAGCGTCGCGGCGTCGCGCCGCGCGTCGGCTTCCATCTGGCGGACGAGCGTCTCCTTCGCCTCGTCCTGCGTCAGGCCGCCGATGCGCTCGAGATCGCGCCGCTGCCGCGCGACGAGCGCCTCGGCCTCCGCCGCGCTCTTCGCGACCGTCTCCTCGCGCGCGGCGATGGCGTCCTCGCGGCGGCCGAGCGCCTTGTCGCGCTCGTCGAGCGCCTGCGTCTGCTCGAGCAGCGCCGCCTCGCGCTTCACGAGCAGCTGCTCCATCCCGGTGATCTGCTGGCGATGGTCGCGCGCGAACTGCTCGGCCTCGACGCGCAGCTCGTGCGAGCGCTCGCGGGCCTCGATGAGCGCTTCCTTGCGCCGCGCGTCCGCGTCCCGCTCGGCGTCGCGCATGATCCGCGAGGCCTGCTCCTCGGCCTTGCCGACCGTCTCGGCGGCGATGCGCTTGCGGTTGGCAATCCACCACGCCATCGCCGCGGCCGCGGCCGCGAAGGCGACGAAGAAGTCGAGGATGTATTTGAGGGCTTGGGTGGACACGGACCGGGTCCCGCGGGTCGAACGGTTGTTCGGTTGACCGGTCGATCAGGTTCGGCCGGTCGATCGGGTCGACCGGTCGCAACCGGGTCGCAACCTGGCTGACCGACGACCGACTGACCTGACAGACCCGGAGAACAGCCCCGTGGTGCCGTGTGGGGAGGCACGTTGAACCTGCGAAAGCAGGTGGAACCGCTGTTTGAAAACCGCCCGTCAGGCTTCCTCTCGGCGGAGGCATGCACACGGGGCGGCGCCGCGATTCACTTGGGTCTAGCGTTGGCTCAAGCGAACCTCCGAGCCAGCACGAGCACCGCAGGGCCGAGGTCATTGTAGCGGAAAAGGCTCGGGTCAGGGTCGGGTCGATCAGGTCAGCGGGTCGATGCGGGTCGAGCAGGTCGATCAGGTCGGTGCAGGTCGTCAGGTCGACGGGTCGTAGACTGTACGTGGGGCAGGGCTTCAGCCCCGCCGATCAGCGCAACCGCGGGATCCAGCGCCAGGACTTCGTCGACGAGCCGCTCGATCTCGCCGGCGCGGGTGGCGACGGCGGTGGCGCGGGATTCCTTGTCGGCGCGCTGGCGGAAGACTTCGTCGGCCAGGTTCAGCGCGGCCAGGACGGCCACGCGCAGGAAGTCCGACGTGTCGTTGGCCTCGGAGGCCAGTCGCATCTTCTCGTCGACGTACGCCGCCAGCTCCGCGACGTACGCGGGCTCCAGCGTGCTCGTCACAGGGTAGCGCTGGCCCTGGATGACGACGGGGACGACGCGTTCGGAGTCGTCGACATAAAAGCCGGTTGACGCAGTTGTCCGGTGTCGGTTGATCCGGTTGACGCGGTTAACCGGTCGAACCGGCGCCCGACAACCGGTTGAACCGGCTACAGCGACAGCCCTTCGAGCTGCTCGAGCATCGTCGCGACGCGGGCGCGGACCTGATCGCGCTCGTCGCGCAGCGCGGCGATCTCGCCGGTGGTGTTCTCGGCGGCCATGAGGCGCGAGTGCGCGGCCTCGAGCTCGCGCGACAGGCGGGCGTTGTCTTCGGCGAGCCGCCCGGCATCGCCCTTCAGGCGGTCGATCATCGCGACCAGCAGCTTGACCTTCTCTTCGAGGCGATCGATGGGCTCGATGTCGACCGGGTGGGTTGCGGTCTTTGTGACCATTTAAGACTCCGGACTACGGACTACGGATGGCAGGCCTGAAGGCCTGCGCTACAAGCGGCGGCGCGGCTGAAGCCGCGCCCCACGTACCGCAAGCGTCTAGCGGCGCACGGCGCCGTGAACCTTCGCGAGCTCCGAGACGATGGCTGTCCATCGCCTCGTCGGCTTCCCGGTCGGTCAGCGTGCGCTCCGCGGCCTGGAACGTGAGCCGGTACGCGAGGCTGACCTTGCCTTCGGGAATGCCCTGACCCTGGTAGCGGTCGAACTCGACCACGCGCACGAGCGTCGACGGCGCCACCGCTCGAATCGTGCCACGAACGTCGGCGGCGGGCAAGGTGTCGGCGACGAGAATCGCGAGGTCGCGCACGATCGACGGGAAGCGCGGCAGCGAATTCGTCCGCTCGATGTCGAGAATCGTGACGAGATCGACGACCTCGTCGAGATCCAGCTCGGCGACGTAGACCTCGTCCTGCGCCGGGATGTCGCGCGCCACGGCCAGCGCCGGCAGCAGCTGTCCGACCACTCCGAAGACGCGCGGGCCGGCAGCAGACTCTGCGACGATCTCCGCGGTCCGCCCCGGCGCGAGGAACGGACGCGTCGCCACGCGCGCCGTCAGCGACAGCCCGAGCCAGCGTCCCAGCGCCTCGACGACGCCCTTGAGGTCGAAGAAGGTGACGGGCCGGGGCTTCGCGCTCCAGTCCTCGGCGTCGAGCGCGCCCATCCAGGCGAGCCCGAGCGCGCGGCGTTCGCCGCTGGTGGCGACGAAACGCGTGCCCAACTCGAACAGCCGCACGTCGCGCTGCCCGTGGCGGCGGTTGTGGCTCACCGAGTCGACGAGCCCCGGCAGCAGCGACGGCCGCAGCACCGCGAACGTCTCCGAGAGCGGGTTCGCGATCGGCACGAGGTCCGCCTCGTCCGCGAACTCGCGCGCGGCCTTGTCGGCGATGAACGAGAACGTCACGCACTCGTTGAAGCCGGCGGCGGAGACGAGCCGCCGCACGGCGCGATCCTGCTCGAGCCGCACCGACGGGCGCGCCGGCACGGTCGTCAACGCCGGGAACGTCGTCGGCAGGCGGTCGTAGCCGAAGTGCCGGGCGACCTCCTCGACGAGATCCACGTCGCGCGCGACGTCCACGCGCCACGACGGGACCGAGACCGCCCAGCGCGCGGCGGACGCCTCGCCGATGACGAAGCCAAGGCCGGTGAGAATCCGGCGGATGTCGTCGACGGCCACGTCGGCGCCGAGCATCCGGCGGACGAGCGCGACGTCGAAGGGCACGACCGCCGGCGCCTTCGGCTCGGCACACGCGTCGATCCAGCCGTCGCGCGCCTTTCCGGCGCCGATCTGCTCCAGCAGCGCGCAGGCGCGCGCCAGCCCCTCGGCCGCGGCGGCGAAGTCGGCGCCGCGCTCGAAGCGGTACGACGCTTCAGTCGACAGGCCGAGCTTCTTGCTCGTGCGGCGGATCGAGCCGGGCGCGAAGTACGCGCTCTCGAGGACGATCGTCCTGGTGGACGCGGAGACCTCGCTGTCGGCTCCGCCCATCACGCCGCCGATCGCCTGCGGCCGATCCTTGTCGGCGATCACCAGCATCTCGGCGTCGAGCGCGCGGGTCTGGCCGTCGAGCGTCTTGATCTTTTCGCCCGGGCGCGCCGTGCGGATCCGCAGCTCGGGCCCCGCCAGCTTCGCGAGGTCGAACGCGTGCAGCGGCTGGCCGATCTCCAGCAGCACGTAGTTGGTCACGTCGACGACGTTGCTGATGGAGCGGATGCCGGCCTCGGTGAGGCGCGCCGACAGCCACGCCGGCGACGGGCCGATGGTCACGTCCGCGATCGCCGCGGTGTAGCGCGGGCAGCGAGCGGGATCCTCGACGGTCACCGTGAGCGGGCCGAGCGTCGACGGGCTCGCTGCGCCGAGATCTCTGCCCACCGGTGCCTTGTGCCGGGTGCCGTACCTCGTTGCGATCTCACGGGAGAGCCCAACGAGGCTGAGGCAGTCCGGCCGGTTCGCCGTGATCTCGAAATCGATCACGTCGTCTTCGACCGAGGCCACCTCGAAGCCGGCCATGTGCATGTCGCGGGCGAGCGTGGCGGTGTCGACCGGCACGTCCACCAGCTCGCGGAGCCAGGAAGCCGGGGCCTTCACTGCGGGAACTGCTCCAGGAAGCGCAGGTCGTTCTCGTAGAACAGGCGGATGTCCTCGACGCCGTGCATCAGCAGCGCGAGGCGCTCGATGCCGACGCCGAACGCGAAGCCGGTGACCTTCGTCGTGTCGTAGCCGACGGCCTCGAACACGGCCGGGTGCACCATGCCGCAGCCGAGCACCTCGATGAACCCGGTGCGCTTGCACATCGCGCAGCCGCTGCCGTGGCACTGCTGGCAGCCGATGAACACGTCCGCGCTCGGCTCGGTGTAAGGGAAGAAGCTCGGACGGAACACGACCGGCGTCTCCGGCGTGAACAGCTCGCGCAGGAACCCGATCAGCGTTCCCTTCAGGTCGCCCATCGTCACGCCCTCGCCGACGACGAGGCCTTCGACCTGCTGGAACATCGGGGTGTGCGTGAGGTCGAGGTTGTCGCGGCGGTAGACGCGGCCCGGGGCGATGACGCGCACCGGCGGCGTGTGCGATTCCATGTAGCGGATCTGCATCGCCGACGTGTGCGTGCGGAGGAGTGTCGCGGGCTGTGCGGGAGCAGTGCAGGGCTGAAGCCCTGCCGCCACGTACGGTTTCAGCAGGGCGCGCCCACGGCTTCGCGAGGTAGAGCGTGTCCTGCATGTCGCGCGCCGGGTGCTCCGGCGGCATGTTCAGCTTTTCGAAGTTGTGGAGGTCGTCCTCGGTCTCGGGGCCGTCGATGATCTCGTAGCCCTGCCGCGCGAAGATCCCCTCGATGCGCTGGCGCAGCTGCGTCAGCGGATGCAGGCGTCCGACGACGGGCGGACGGCCGGGGAGGGTGACGTCCACGGCGCCCGCCGGAGGACGCGACGCCGCGACGTCCGCGACGCGCGCGTCGAGCGCCGCCTCGATCTCCTGCTTCAGCTCGTTGACCTGCTTGCCGAGCGCGGGCCGCTCGGCCGGCGGGGCCGAGGCGAGCTCCTTCATCAGCGCCGCGACGGCGCCGCCCTTCCGTCCGAGGAACCGATCGCGCAGCGCCTTCAGCTCGGACTCGTTCGATGCGCGAGCGAGAGCGTCGGCGAATTCGGAGCGGAGGAGGTCGATGGGGGAGGGCACTGAGTGACGAGTTGTCAGCTGAGGTGCGGCTGGGCAGCTGGCGGACAGGAATCAGCGGGCCAGGTGGCCAGGCATGCGAGCGCTGCCACGCCGACAGCCTGATCCGCTGACCCCTACCCGTGCTTCTACGCCGCCGGCTGCGTCGCCTTGCCGGCTTTCGCGACGAGCTTGCCGAACGCGGCGTTGTCCTTCACCGCGAGGTCGGCCAGCTGCTTGCGATCGAGCTCGATGCCCGCGGCCTTGAGGCCGGCGATCAGCGCGCGGTACGTCGTGCCGTGCTCGCGGGCGGCCGCGTTGATGCGGACGATCCACAGGCGGCGGAAGTCCCGCTTCTTTCTGCGCCGGCCGACGAAGGCATACTTGTTCGCGGTATCGGCCGACTCTTTCGCGGCGCGATACAGCTTGCTCTTGTTGGCGAACATGCCCTTCGTGCGGGCCAGCAGCTTCTTCCGCTTGGCGCGCCGGACATTTCCACGCTTCACTCTCGGCATTGCAAACTCCTCAGAATACGGACTTGCGGTCTACGGAGTCGGATGAGTCCGGACGTCGGGCTGCGGAACTGCGGGCGAGCGCAGTTCCCGTAGACTGACGTACCGAACGCCCATGGACCTTATTTGTACGGCAACATCCTCGCGATGCGATCCGCGTCCTGATCGGACACGGGCTGCGAGCCGCGGAGCGCGCGCTTGCGCTTGGTGGTCTTGCTCGTGAGGATGTGCCGCTTGAAGGCGGCGCCCCGGCGGAACTTGCCGGTGCCCGTCTTCTTGAACCGCTTGGCGGCGCCTCTGTGCGTCTTCAGCTTCGGCATGATTCGTTAACTCTCGCTCTCCGGCGTACTGGCGGCCGGTCCCGCCTGCGCTCCCACGGGAGCGCCCTGACCCGTCGGCGGCGCGGCGCGGCGGCTGGACTCGCCGGCCGGCTTGCTGCGCTTCTTCTCCGCACCCTGCGCCAGAATCGTGTGCATCTGGTTGCCCTCCTGGCGCGGGTTGGATTCCACAGTGGCGGCCTCGCCGAGGTCGGCAATCAGCCGCTCGAGGATGCGCCGCCCGATCTCGGGGTGCGCCATCTCGCGGCCGCGGAAGAAGATCGTCGCCTTTACCTTGTCGCCGTCGGCGAGGAAGCGCTCGATGTGCTTCTTCTTGAACTGGTAATCGTGTTCGTCCACCTTCGGACGGAACTTGATTTCCTTGACCTCGATAATCCGCTGGTGCTTCTTCGCCTCGCGGGCGCGCTTCTGCTCCTGGTACTGATACTTCCCGTAGTCCATGATCCGGCAGACCGGCGGCACGGCGGTGGGGGAGATCTCAACCAGGTCGAGGCCTTTCTGACGGGCGATCGCGACAGCGGCCGGCGGCGCCATGATGCCGAGCTGCTGCCCCGTGTCGTCGATCACACGAACCTCGCGCACCCGGATGCGCTCGTTGACGCGCACCCGATCGTCACGTCTTGGGCCTCGCGACCCTCGGTCGAAAGCGATAACTGCCTCCTCTGACTTCCTCGCACCCGGCTCGGCCGGACGAGGGTCCTTGCTGATGGCGGGGCTGAAGCCCCGCCCTACGTACTCTGCAGGCCTGAAGGCCTGCCCCACGAACTCTTGGCGCGGCTAAAGCCGCGCCCTACGTACCGCACGTACGACGCTCGCGCACTTCCGCGGTTGCCGCGGCGGTAAACTCCGCCACCGGCCGGGCGCCCTGATCCCCGCCGGCGCGCGTGCGCACGGCCACCGTGCCCTCCGCCGCCTCGCGGTCCCCTATGACGAGCATGTAGGGGATCTTCTGGAGCTGGGCCTCGCGGATCTTATACCCAATCTTCTCCTGCCGGTCGTCCAGCTCCACCCGCAGTCCGGCCGCCTCGAGCGCGGTTTTCGTCGTCCGGGCGTAGTCCAGGTGACGGTCGGCAATCGGCAGCAGCCGCGCCTGGACGGGCGCCAGCCAGAGCGGAAACGCCCCGGCATAGTGCTCGATGAGCAGCGCGATGAACCGCTCGAAGCTGCCGAAGATCGCCCGATGGATGACCACCGGCCGGTGCTCGGCGTTGTCGGCCCCGACGTACTTGAGGTCGAACCGCTCCGGCATCTGGTAATCGAGCTGGATCGTCGCGCACTGCCACTTGCGGCCGAGCGCGTCGGTGATGTCGAAGTCGATCTTCGGCCCGTAGAACGCGCCGTCGCCCTCGTTGATCGTGTACGCCTGGCCGGCGCCTTCGAGCGCGGTCTTCAGCGACGACTCGGCGCGATCCCACGTGGCGACTTCGCCGAGGAACTCCGCCGGCCGCGTCGACAGCTTCGCCGAGTACTCGAGGCCGAAGTCCGTGTAGACGCGCTGCACGAGCTTCAGCAGCGACTCGACCTCGGAGGCGATCTGATCCTCCGTCACGAAGCAGTGCGCGTCGTCCTGCGAGAACTGACGGACGCGCGTCAGGCCCGAGAGCACGCCCGAGGCTTCGTTGCGGTGGAGCGGCGTCTGCTCGTGATAGCGAATCGGCAGATCGCGGTAGCTTCGCACTTCGCTGCCGAAGACGAGCATGTGCCCGGGGCAGTTCATGGCCTTCACGGCCATCTGCTCGTGCTCGGACTCGACGAGGAACATGTTCTGGCGGTAGTGCTGCCAGTGCCCGGAGGTCTCCCACAGCGCCTTGTTGTAGATGAGCGGCGTGCGCACCTCGTCGTAGCCGGCGGGGAAGAGCACCTCGCGCATGTAGCCCGCGAGCGTGTGGTACAGCGTCGTCCCCTTGTCGAGCCAGAAGGCCGCGCCCGGCGCCCACGGGTGGAACATGAAGAGGCCGAGCTCCTTGCCGACCTTCCGGTGGTCGCGCTTCTTCGCCTCCTCGATCTGCGTGAGGTAGGCGTCGAGCTCCTTGTCGCTGAAGAACGCCGTGCCGTAGATGCGCTGCATCGGCGCGTTCTTCGCGTCGCCCTTCCAGTAGGCGTTCGACGTCGAGAGCAGGCGGAAGCCCTTGAGCCGGCCGGACGAGGGGACGTGCGGGCCGACGCAGAAGTCGACGAAGGTGTCGGGGTCCTTGATCGTGTAGACCGACACCTCGGACTGGCCTTCCGTCTTCTCGTCGATCAGCTGGACTTTCAGCGTCTCGCCCCGCGTCTTGAAGAACTCGCGCGCCTGGTCGCGCGGCCACATCTGGCGCTCGTACACCAGGTCGGCGGCCGCCAGCTCCTTCATCTTCTTCTCGATGGCCGCGAGGTCTTCCGGCACGAACGGCCGATCGACGACGAAGTCGTAGAAGAAGCCGTCCTCGGTGGCCGGGCCGATGCCGCACTGCGCGCCGGGGAACAGGGCCGTCACGGCCGCGGCCAGCAGGTGCGCCGTGCTGTGGCGGTAGACGTGCAGGCCTTCCGGCGACTTGTCCGTGATGACGCGGACGGCCGCGTCCCGGTGCAGCTGGTGCGACAGGTCGACGAGCTTGCCGTCCACCGCGCCGGCGAAGGCCGCCGAGGCGAGGCGCGGAGAGATCGCCGCAGCCACGTCGCGGACGGTGGCGCCGTCGGCGACAGACTTCGTCGATCCATCCGGAAGGGTTACGGTAATCTCGCTCATCGGCCGTACATGGGTTGCCGTCTCGGACGGGGCCAGCTCGTCACCCCTGTCCCGCACGACACCAACAAGTTCGTCGGAAGTCACTCCATGGGGACCGAAGGTGGTAGGCACGGGCGGACTCGAACCGCCGACCTCCTGCGTGTCAGGCAGGCGCTCTAACCAACTGAGCTACGCGCCTATAGCCGTCGTAGACCGGCGCTAAAACGAACGATCAGTATACCACGCTCGCGCTGGGCTTCAGGAGGCTGGAGGGAGCCGCGGAGGCATCGGCCAGGGCTGAAGGCCGGCCCTAGTCCTGGGCGATTGCCCGGACTTCCGCCGTGGACTGAAGCCCCAGCCTATTGTCGATCACGTTGGCCGGGCTGAAGCCCGGCCCCACTGTCGACTCAGGCCGCTGGCTTTTCGGCAGCCGGGGCCGCGAGCTTTTCGAGCGCCTTGTTGAGGATCGGGTCCTCCGTGGGCGGCGCAGCCCCGAATTCGACGTCGGGCTCGGCGACTTCCACGTCGGGCACGACGCCCTTCTCCTGGATTGGCGTGCCGCCGGGGGCGAGGTAGCGGGCGGTGGAGAGCCAGAGGCCGCTGCCGTCCGGCAGGCGGACGAGCTCCTGGGTGGCCGCGCGGCCGAGGGTGTGCTCGCCGACGACCGTGGCTCGCTTGTGGCCCGCCAGCGCCGCGGCGAAGACTTCGGCGGCCTGCGACGTCCCGTTGGTCACGAGCAGCGTGACCGGCATCGTGACGCTGCCGTCGCCGGCGGCGGCCGTCACGTCCTGCTTGGGGGCGCCCTTGCTTTCCTTGCTGGCCAGCACGCCATCCCCGACGAACAGGCGCGCCGGCGCGATCCCGAGCTCCGGGCTGCCCTCCGCGGTGCCGCGCAGATCGACGATGAGCGACGTCGCGCCGTCCTTCTTGAGGGCGGCAATCTGCGACTTCAGATCCGACGCGGTGCGATCGCTGAACGCCGGGATGCGCACGAGGCCGACGCCCGGCTTGACGATCTTCGCCGTGACCACGGGCGCCGCCTCTTCCTCGCGCACGAGCTCGACGACGTGCGGCTCGGTGGCGTTGCCGCGGAGCACGGTGAGCTTGACCTTGGTGCCCGGCGCGCCGCGCAGCATGCGCGTGCCCGCCCAGACCGACATCTCGCGCGTCGGCTTGTCGTCGATGACGCGCACGAAGTCGCCGGTGTGGAGGCCGGCCTTCGCGGCCGGCGAGCCGTCGCGGGTCGAGACGACGCGGAGGTAGTACTGGCGGGTCAGCTCGATGCCGACCGATCCCTTCGGCTCGGCGCCCCGCTTGTTCGCGGCGGCCATTTCCTCCGTCGACAGCCACGCGCTGTCGGCGTCGAGGCCCTCGGCGAGCCCGCGCATCGCGCCGTGCATGATGCTGTCGGGTTCGACCGGCTCGACGTAGTTGCTGACGATGAGGTTCACGACCTCGTCGAACGTCTTGAGCGGCGCGTAGCTGTCCTGCGGCGCCATCGACCGGCCGAGCACACCGCCGACCACGACAAAGACGATGAGCGGCGTGGAGACGAGCAGGACGAGCAGGCGCGATCGCGACGTCATGGAATCCTTCAGGGCCGGGGTTTCAGCCATTGTAGCGGGTCAACCGCCTTACCGTCGACGCGCACCTCGAAGTACAGGGACGGCTGGCTCTTCGGCCCGGATCCGACCGTGCCGACCTTCGCGCCGCGGGCGACTCGTCCCCCTTTTGTGACGCTGATGGACGAGAGATAGCCGTAGAGCGTGTAGGCGTGGCCGCCATGGTCGACGATGACGAGGTTGCCGAAGCCGGTGAAGGGCGCCGCGTAGGCGACGGTGCCGTCGTGGACGGCGTTGACCGGGAGCCCGCCGGAGGCTTCGATTTCGATCCCGTTGCGCGCGACGGCCGTGCCGAACCGCGACCCCTTGTCGCGGCCGAACCGTCCGATGACGCGGCCGGCGACGGGCCAGTCGAGGGCGCCCTGGAAGGGACGAATGGAGATCGCCGAGCCGGTCGTCGGGAGCGCGGAGACCGCGGCGGTCAGCTTCTGCTGCGCGCGTCTGGAGCTCGCCGACGAACTTCGCGTTCATGTCGCGGCGCGCGTCGATCTGATCGATCAGGGCCGAGCGCGCGGCGACGGCGGCCGCGGCGTCGGCGGTGGCGCGTCGCGCGTCGCCTTCGAGCTTGGCGGCGCGCGTGCGGCGCGCCTCGAGCTCGGCGCGCACGTCACGCAGCGACTGCACGGTGGACGTATGCGCGCGGACGCGCTCGCGGTCGAGGGCGGCCAGCGCGGCGACCGTCCGATACGCGCGCCCCATATCGCGCACGTCGTCCACCGAGAGGAGCAGGCGGAGGTAGCCGCCGCTGCCCAGCTTGTAGAGTTGCACGAGCCGCTGCTCGAGGCCCGGGATCTCGGTGGCCTGCCGTCGCTCGAGCGAGTCGAGATGCGCGGTGGTGTCGGCGAGATCCTGCGTGGCCGAGGCGAGCGCCGACTGGGCGTCCTTCTGGATCTCGGCGCGGATGTCCCGTTCGACCTCGAGGCGCCGCAGCTCGACGAGCAGCGACTTCTCGCGCGTCGCGAGGTCGTCGGCTTCCTTGCGGAGCGCCTGGAGGCGGTCGTTGACGCGCTTCTGCTCGTCGGCGGGCTGCTGTGCGGCACGCCGAGCTGGCCGCAAGGCAGATGGCGAGCCAGCGATCGCGCAGGCAAGCGCGTCAGCGGCACGCGTGACACGGTACAACAAAAGCACCGGTTGAACGGTTGAATCGGTTGAAGCGGTTACTTCGGTTTGGTCCCGTGACGTTCGCGGTTGCACGGTTGTCCGGTTCGCCGAATGAACCGAGCAATCCGGACCAACCGGGCAAACCGAGTCGAACCGACCGACCGGGCGGAACCGTGTAAGTACCGGCAAAACCGCTCCCTCCCTGTTACCATCTCCCCGGTGCGCGCGGTGGGCATCGACTTCGGCGGACGGCGGATTGGCGTGGCGGTGAGCGACGCCAGCCGTGTGCTCGCGCGGCCGCTCGAGACGCTGCAGCGCGCGCCGGGCGGCGACGAGACGCAGGCCGTCGGGATGGTCCTCGACGTCCTCGCGCGGCTCGATCGCGACGGCGATCCCGCCGACACGCTCGTCGTCGGGCTGCCGCGCCGGCTGGACGGATCGCCGAACGGCCAGACGCCGCTCGTCGAGCGCTTCGTCGCGAGACTGCGCGCGGCGACGCCGCTCACGGTGGTGATGCAGGACGAGCGGCTGTCGAGTCATGAGGCCGAGTCGCGGTTGTCGGTGCGCGAGCGCGACTGGCGCAAGCGCAAGGCGCGCCTCGACGCCGCCGCGGCGGCCGTCATCCTTCAGGATTACCTCGACGCGGAGCGTCCCGCGGGTCCATCCGATTTCGACGCGCTCTCCTACCGATGCGCCGACTGATCATCGTTCTCGTGCTGGCGGCCGGGATCGTGGCTGCCGTGGCCGGGGTGTACTACGCCCGCGTGGACGAGAGATTCCAGGGCTATCCGGGGGCCGATCAGTTCGTCGAGATCGCCCCCGGCACGGGCTCTCGCGCGATTGGCCACGCCCTGGTCGAATCCGGCGTCGTCCGCGACGAGCTGACGTTCCGGATGGCGACGTATCTCACCGGCACCGAGCGCGAGCTGAAGGCCGGCGAGTATCAGTTCGCCGGCGCGATGTCGGCGAAGGAAGTCGCGAGGAAGCTCGCGCGAGGGGACATCTTCCTCCGGCCGATCACGTTTCCCGAAGGCCTGACCCTCATCGAGATGTCGCACGTGTACGAGTCGAAGGGCCTGGGGACGGCGAAGGCCTTCCTCGACGCGGCGCGCGATACGACGCCGATCCGGACGCTCGACCCGCTGGCGAAGGATCTCGAGGGGTATCTGTTCCCCGAGACCTACAACGTTCCGAGGAAGATGGACGCCGCGGCGCTCGTGCAGAGGATGGCGGACCGGTTCCTGGCCGTCTTCGATCAGCCGATGCGCGACGCCGCCGCCGCGAAGGGGCTGAAGCTGCGCGAGGCCGTGACGCTGGCGTCGCTGGTCGAGAAGGAGTCCGCGCGCGAGGACGAGCGCGCGATTGTCTCGGCGGTCTACGCGAACCGGCTGCGCGTCGGCATGCCGCTGCAGTGCGATCCGACGGTCATCTTCGCGCTCGAGAAGGCCGGCAAGTACGACGGGAACCTGACGAAGAAGAGCCTGCAGTACGACTCGCCCTACAACACCTACCGTCACCCGGGCCTGCCGCCGGGGCCGATTGCCGCTCCCGGCCGTTCCTCACTGAAGGCGGCTCTCGAGCCCGCCGAAGTCGACTACCTGTATTTCGTCAGCAAGAACGACGGGACGCACGTGTTCGCGACGACGCTCGCGGAGCACAACAAGAACGTCAAGGAATGGCAGGTCGACTTCTTCAAGAAGCAGAAGGCTGAACAGCCGATTGACGGTTGCAGGGTTGACGGTTGCCGGTTGCAGGTCGCATTATCGATCTGCTGGTTGCCAGCGTGCAATCTGCAACCCGCAATCATCAACCCCGCATCGAGGCGATCCCGCCGAGCGAAAACCGCGTGATGTGCTCGACCATCTGATCGATGTCCGCTGGCCCGGCCGGCGGGCCCGGCTTGAGCTTTCCGGCAATCGGGTTCGTCATCGTCATCACCAGCTGTGACTGCACGCTGCCCGCGCAGGGGAGCACGCGCGGGTCGGTGAGGGGGCACTCCAGCAGCTCCGCGACGATGGCGCCGAGGTATTCGAGGCGCGGACGGATCCCGCGCTCGACGATCTGATCGAGCGCCGGCGTGGGGTCGGCCATCTCGCGGAAGATGATCCCGCGCACCCACGACTGCGGATGCTTCACGGCGCGGCCGACGAAGATCCGGATGAAGCCGCGCAGCCGCTCCTCGGCCGGCAGCCCTTCTCCCGCCTCGCGCGACTCGCGCGTCGTCCTCTCCTGCGCGGTGATCGCGGCTTCCACGACCTCTCGATAGAGCCCCAGCTTGTCGCCGAAGTGGTAGTTCACCGCCGCGACGTTGGCGTGCGCCACCGCGACGATCTCGCGCACGGTGACCTTCTTGAACCCGTGCTCGGCGAAGAGATGTCCGGCGGCTTCGATCAGCCGCTGGCGCGTGTCGCGTTCCTCGATGACCGCCACCTTCGTCGTCACAGCGTCCGCCGGAAGAGCCGCGTCGCGAGCGTCATCGCGACGGCGGAAAAGAGGGTCAGATACGTCAGGTCCCAGAGGATGGCGCCCATGCCGGTGTTCTTGAGCAGCAGGCACTTGAACGCGTGCACCGAGTAGGTGAACGGATCGACCGCCGCGATGACCTGCATCCACTTCGGGAAGCCCTGCTGCGGATAGACCGCGCCGCTCGGGAAGTAGAGCAGCGTGTTGAGCACGCCGAAGATCGCGCGCGGCACGAGCGGGTCGGTCACGCGCACCATGATCAGGAACATCATGCTGATCAGCGCAAACGCCGTGATGACGATCACAATCGTCAACCGGCCGAGCCTGAGCAGATCGAACGGATTCGGGATGCCGGCGATCACCGACCCGATGGTCATCAGCACGAAGCCCGCCATCACGGCTTTGATCGTCCCGGACAGGTTGAACCCGGCAATCAGCTCGAACCGCGTGATCGGCGTCACGAGGTAGCCCTCGTGCAGGCCGCGCGCCTTGTCGTCGATGAAGATGATGCCGCCGCCGATCATCACCATCATGAAGATCGACATGACGATCGAGCCCGGCAGCAGATACTGGATGTACGGCACGTACGGATAGACCTCGACGACGTCGAGGTTGGTGTTGCCCGAGACGCGATCCGCCGTGATCGTCGGCGCGTTGTAGGCGCCGACGAGGCTGCCGACGACGCCGGTCATCGTCGCCGAGACGAAGGTGTCGGTGTTGTCTTCGATGAGCGCGACCCTCGGGTCGTCCTTCGCGAGCACGCGCCGCGAGAAGTCCGGCGGGATGGTCAGCACGCCGTTCAACTTGCCGTCGCGCAGGTCCCTCAGCGCGGCTCCCTGGTCGCTGTAGTCGATGGTGTCGAAGGTCCGCGTGCCCGCCGCGACCGCCTGGCCCATCTCCTTGACGTGCACGGCGGGGACGCCGTGGTCGGTCGAGACGATCCCCAGCTTCAGGTGCTTGACGTTCCCGCCGAAGGCGTAGCCGAGCACGACCAGCTGCACGAGCGGGAAGATCATCGAGATGACGATGAGCGTGGGGCTGCGGCGGAAGCGCCGCATCTCACGTTCGATGATGGCGAGGGTTCTCTGCATGAAAGATCCCGCAATAGGGAATAGGGAATAGGGAATAGGGAAATGCCGAGTCCTGCGGCGACGTGGCTCTGTTCTATCTTCCTATTCCCTATTCCCTATTCCCTATTCACTGCCTTCCCCTGATGATGATCGAGCGCTCGGCGGCGGACTGCTCCTGCAGCGCGTCGCGAAGCGCACGGCCCGTGTAGTGCACGAAGACATCGTCGAGCGTGGTGCTCTGCACCGACAGCGATTCGACGGTGACGTTGGCCGACGCGGCACGCTCCATCACCGCGAGCGTGGTGGACGGCCCATGGCTCGACGCAATCCGCGCGATGTGGTCGTCGCCCGACACGTTCTCGACGTCCGGCAGCGTGCGCAGCTGGTCCAGCCATCCGGCCGGGGCGTTCGCGAAGCTGACCTCGAGGGCGTTCTTCCCGGGGACCGACGCCTTGAGCTTCAGCGGAGAATCGAGCGCCTTGAGCTGGCCGTGATCGACGATCGCAATGCGATCGCAGAGCTTGTCCGCTTCGTCCATGTAATGCGTCGTCAGCAGCACGGTGAGATTGCGCTCGCTCTTGATGCGCTGGAGCATCTCCCAGACCGCGACGCGCGAGACGGGATCGAGGCCGGTCGTCGGCTCGTCGAGAAAGAAGACGCGCGGCTCGTGGACCAGGCCGCGCGCGATCTCGACGCGCCGCCGCATGCCGCCCGAGAGGAACTTCACCTGCTTGTCGGCCCACTGGGTGAGCTCGACGGCCGCGAGCAGCTCCGCGATCAGCCGGCGGCGTTTCGCGGGCGGGACCGAGTAGAGCTTCGCGTAGATGAGCAGGTTCTCTTCGACGCTCAGCTCGAGGTCGCTCGTCATCGCCTGCGGGATGACGCCGATCGACCGGCGCACGGCGTCGGCGTCCGTCGCGACGTCGTGGCCGAAAATCCGCGCGCTGCCCGAGGTCGGCGGCAGCAGCGTCGTCAGCATGCGGATCAGCGTGGACTTGCCGGCGCCGTTCGGGCCGAGGAGGCCGAAGATCTCGCCGTCGGCGACGTTGAAGCTGACGCCGTTGACGGCGGTGAAGTCGCCGAACTTCTTGACGATGTTGTCGACGGCGATGGCGGGGGTGGACATAAGCTGACTACGGACTACAGACTTCGGACTACGACGATGGCAGACCTGAAGGTCTGCGCTACAGAAGTCTTACGTCTCACATCGTCTGTAGCGCAGGCCTCAGGCCTGCCCATGCGCTTAGGCCACCGGCAACAGCACGTACGCCGTCATGCCGACTGCCAGGCGCCGATCCTTGTTGTCCACGCGCAGGCGGATCTCGAACGTCTTGATGTCGCGCTTTGTGCGGCTGACGTCGCGCTGCGTCGCGTACGACGCGTCGACGCCGCGGAAGAACACGACGCCGTCGCGCTCCTCGCCCGAGGGCAGGCGCACCTGCATGTGATCGCCGACGCGCACGCGATCGATGTAGGTCTCCTCGACGTCGGCGCGGATCCAGAGGTCGTCCTGGTTGATGACGGTCACGATCGGCTGCGCGTGGTTCACGTATTCGCCGGGCCTCGCCGCGCGGACGTCGACGACGCCGTCGATGGGGGAGCGGACGTCGGTGTAGGTCAGGCGCACGTCGGCCTTCGTGCGCGAGGCGGACGCGGCCTGCTGCTGGTGCTCGCTCGCCTGCAGCTGGCTCTCCTTCATCGCGACCTGCTGCGCGTTGGCCTGCGCCAGCGCGAGCGCGGACTGCTGCGCGTCGACCAGCTTTCCGAGCGCCGCGAAGTGCGCCACCGCGGCGGCCTTCGTCGTCTTCGCGATGTCGAGCTGCTGCGACGGCGCGACGCCCGCGTCGGTGAGTCTCTGCGTCCGATCGAGCTCCGTCGTCGCGTTCTGGAGGGCGGCGGCGGCCTCGGCCTGCTGCGACTTCGCCGCGGCGAGATTCGACTCCGCCTGCGCGATGGCGTCGACCGTCTGCTTTTCCTGATAGCTGAGCGCGGCCTGCGCCTCGTGGACCTGCGCGGTCGCGCCCTGCTCGGCCGACGAGTAGTACGCCGAGTCGGCGGCCAGCTCGCGCGGATCGATCGTCGCGATGACCTGGTCCTTCTTCACCTGATCGCCTTCGACGACGGTGAGCGTCGCGAGGCGTCCGTCAATCTGCGAGCTGACGATGACGTCGTTGGTGGTGACGATGCCGGTCAGGGTCAGCGTGGACGGCTTGCGGAGCATCGCGTAGGCGACGCCTCCGGCGACGGCGAGGAGGACGATGAGCAGGAGCAGGCGGCGGCGCATGGTTTGGAGCCTCAAACGTATGTATAAAACAGATGTTTGAGGCGTGTCAAGTCGGGAGAAGCCGGTTTGACTCGGTTGTCCGGTTTACGCGGTTTCTCGGTTGGCGCAGCTTCGAACCGAATCGAACCGGCCGAACCGGATAAACCGAAGAACCGGTCCCTACCGTTCGCCCCAGCCGAGTTTTTCGCGGAGGTTGTCGTAGTACGTGCGCGTGGCCGCGCGGACGATGCAGACGGGATTCGGCGCGAGGGTGACCGAGACGCGCTCGTCGGCGCCGAGTTGATGTCCGGCCTGGCCGTCGAACGTCGTGAAGACTTCAGAGCGATTCTCCGGTCCGAGGCTGACCTCGATCGTCGACGTGCCGGGGATCACGATCGGACGGTTCGCCAGCGTGTGCGGCGCGATGGGGGTCAGCAGCATCGCCGCGACGTCGGGGTGGACGATCGGTCCGTTGGCGGCGAGGTTGTACGCCGTCGACCCGGTCGGGCTCGCGAGGATCAACCCGTCGCCCTTCACGACCATCACGAACCCGCCATCGACGGCGACGCTCAGCTCGATGACGCGCGAGGTCGCGCCGCGCGTGACGACGACGTCGTTCAGCGCGAGGTGCTCGGAGGCAATCGCGTCGCCCTTCAGCGTCCGCGCGCGGAGCAGTCGCCGCTCGTGGATGTGCGCGTGGCCGGCGAGCACGGCTTCGAGCGCGGGGTAGAGCTCGTCGAGCCGGACTTCGGTGAGGAAGCCGAGCCGGCCGAAGTTGACGCCGAGGATCGGCACGCCGACGCCGGCCTTGCCGATGCGATCGGCCATGCCCAGCAGCGTCCCGTCGCCGCCGAGCACGAGCAGCAGATCCACGTGCTTCGGCAACTCTTCGCGCGAGAACGTCGGCACGCGCAGTTGCGCGAGCGCCGCGGTCTGCGCGTCGGCGACGACCGTGATGTCGCGCTTCTCGAGCCACGCCGCGGCTGCCGTCAGATGTTCCGCGGCGGCGGCGAGGCCGGTCTTCGCGACGAGGCCGATCCGGCGGATGCTCACGCGGTCCCCCGCAAGTGCAGCAGGAACTCCTGGTTGCCGGTGGCGCCGGTGATCGGCGAAGGCGTGTCGGCCATCGGGGTCAATCCTACTGCACGCGCCGCGGCGCGGACGTCCTCGAGCACCCGCGCGTGGATGGCCGGGTCCTTCACCAGCCCGCCCTTGCCGACCTCGTCACGGCCGGCTTCGAACTGCGGCTTCACCAGGGCGATGACGTCGGCGCCTGGCGCGACGAGCGGCGGCACCACGGGGAAGATGTGCGCCAGCGAGATGAACGACACGTCGATGGTGACGACGTCGACTGGCTCGGGGAGGTCGGCAGGCGAGAGATAGCGCGCGTTGACGTGCTCGCGAACGGTGACGCGCGGGTCGTTGCGCAGCCGCCAGTCGAGTTGGCCGTGACCGACGTCCAGCGCGACGACGTGGCGCGCGCCGCGCTGCAGGAGCACGTCGGTGAACCCGCCAGTCGAGGCGCCGATGTCGAGCGCGAATCGCCCGGTCACGTCCACGTGAAATGCGTCGAGCGCGTGCGCCAGCTTCAGTCCGCCGCGTCCCACGAACGGATGATCCGGCGCGATGACGACGACGTCCGCATCCTCGGCGACGGGCGTTCCGGCTTTCACCGCGGCCGACCCGTTCACGCGCACCTGCCCGGCCAGCACCAGCGCGCGCGCGCGTTCCCGCGACGGGGCGAGCCCGCGGGAAACGAGCAGCAGATCGAGACGCTGACGCATCGGCGCACTAAAGCAGGCCTGAAGGCCTGCGCTACAGCTGGTCCAGTGACGGCGCTGGCTTGATTTCGCCGCGCTCGTTGAGGATCTCGATGCGCTTCTCGGCGTCTTCGAGGCGCGCGTGGCAGAAGCGCGACAGCTCCACGCCGCGCTCGTACAGCGCGAGCGAGTTCTCGAGCGTGAGGTCGCCTTCCTCGAGTTTCTTGACGATGCCTTCGAGCTCGCTCAGCGCGGCTTCGAAGTCCTTGATGGTGGTGTCTTGTGACATGTCAGGGGTCAGGAGCAGATCAGGGTGCCAGGGTTCGCAGGGTTCGGCTCGAGCGTTCCGATTCGTCACGCCTCGCATGTCCGATCGGTGACCGTGCAATCAATCTCGCCCTCGGCCAGCGTCACGCGCACTCCGTCGCCCGGCTGCACGTCCGCCGCGCGGCGGATGATGGCCGTCCGGTCCTCGTTCCAGCAGACGGCGTAGCCGCGGCCGAGCACCGCGAGCGGGCTGAGCGAGTGCAGGCGTCCAGCGAGCGTGCCGAGCGCGGCCTGCGCGCGCGCGTCGCGCTGACGGATCGCCGCGGTGAGACGCGTGGACGACTGCGAGAGGCGTCCGCGCGCGGCGGCCAGCCCTTCGCGCGGATCGCGCCGCTCGAGTCGTCGCGCCAGCGAGCCCAGATGACGCTCCGCGCGCATCAGCCGGTCGCGCTCCGCATGACGCAGCGCCTGCAGCAGTTCCTCGACGTGACGGCCGCGCATCGCCAGCGTCGCCGGCACGCGCGCCAGTCCGCGGCGGCTCTCGAGCGCGTGCACGCGGTTGGTCGCGACGAGCACCCGTCGATTCATCGGCGCCGCGGACGCGCTCCTCGAGTCGATCGATGCGCCCGCAGAACTCGTCGCGCCTGGCGACGACGGTCTCCGCCGCGGCCGACGGCGTCGGCGCGCGGAGATCCGCGACGAAGTCGGCAATGGTCGTGTCCGTCTCGTGGCCGACCGCCGAGATGACCGGCACCGGCGACGCCACGATTGCCCGCGCGACGACTTCCTCGTTGAACGCCCAGAGGTCCTCGATCGATCCGCCGCCGCGTCCGACGATGATGACGTCCACGTCGGGGACGCGGCCGATTGCCGCCAGCGCGCGCGCGATGTCACGCGCCGCGCCTTCGCCCTGCACGCGCGCCGGACGAATCAGGACCGACGCGTTCGGATAGCGCCGCCCGAGGACCGAGAGGATGTCGCGAATCGCCGCGCCGTCGAGCGACGTGACGACGCCGATGCGGCGGGGGAGCACCGGCAGCGGACGCTTGCGCTCGGCCGCGAAGAGGCCCTCGGCCTCGAGCTTCCGGCGCAGCTGATCGAACGCCAGCTGCAGCGCGCCGAGGCCGCGCGGCTCCAGGCGCTCGCAGATGAACTGATACTCGCCCTTCGCGTCGTAGACGGTGACGCGTCCGCGCGCGACGACGTGCACGCCGTCCTCGGGCGCGAACTTCAACGAGCGCGCCGCCGAGCGGAACATCACCGCGCGAATCTGCGCGGCCGAGTCTTTCAGCGTGAAGTAGATGTGGCCGGTGTGCCACTTCTTGCAGTTGGAGAGCTCGCCCTCGACGAGCACGTCGGGGAAGCCCGTCTCGAGCCTCGAACGGATGTCGGCGGTGAGCTCGCTGACGGTGAGCGGCGCGGCGGCCTGCGGCGCGGACTTCGGCGGCGTGGGCCGCGACGGCTCGGGCTCGGGATGTTCGAAGGGCAGATCGAAGAGCGACGACATCAGCCGCGTCCGGCGGCCGCCTTCTCGTCGGGCAGATCGGCGGCCAGCGTCTCCAGCGCGTCGAGCGACAGGCTCAGGCGCTCTATCCCCGTCGCGCGTCCCGTCTGATCGTCGGCGGTCACGACGACGCCGTGAAGCATCGGATCGCCCGAGGCGGTTTCGAACCGCGCGGGCAATCCCGTCAGGAAGCGCTGGATGACCGCCTCGCGCTCGACGCCAATCACGCCGTCGTGCGGGCCGGTCATGCCGACGTCGGTCAGATACGCGGTGCCCTTCGGCAGCACGCGGTTGTCCGCCGTCTGCACGTGCGTGTGCGTGCCGACGACGGCGGTGACGCGTCCGTCGAGATACCAGCCCATCGCGATCTTCTCGGAGGTGGCCTCGGCGTGCATGTCCACGAAGATGAACTTCGTGCGCTCGGCGAGCGCGGCCACTTCGCGGTCCGCGGTGCGGAACGGGTCGTCGATGTTCGCGAGGTGCACGCGGCCCATCAGATTCAGCACGCCGACGCTGCGGCCGTCCGGCGTCCGCGCGACGTAGCTGCCGCGTCCGGGCGCGTCGGGGTAGTTCGCCGGGCGCAGCAGCCGCGGCTCGACCGCGATGTACTCGTAGACCTCGCGCTTGTCCCAGATGTGATTGCCCGACGTGATGACGTCGGCGCCCTGGGCGATCAGGCTGTCGCCGATCTCGCGCGTGATGCCGTTGCCGCCGGCGGAGTTCTCGCCGTTGACGATGACGAGATCGATCGCGTGATGCGCGACGATCGCGCCGAGGCCGACGCGCACGAGATCGCGTCCCGGGCGTCCGACGACGTCGCCGACGAAGAGCAGTTTCATTGGGCCGCGTCGCGGTCCGGGATGGCGTTGGGGACCGTGATCGGAATCTCGCGGCCGTGCCCGCGGCGGTCCGTCAGCTTCGGCAGCGTGATCGACAGCTCGCCGGCGACGAGCACCGCGGTGACGGCGGCGCCGTTGAAGGCGCCCGAGACGCGCACCGCGCGGGCGAACCGGCCGGAGCCGCGCTCGACGAGGTGATGGCCGCCGGCGCCGACGCCCGGGGCGTCCGCCCACTTTTCGCCGGCAATCAGGACCACTTCGCCCTTGAGGAGGACGCGGACCGCGTTGGGCGCCACGCCGGGGATGTCCATGAGGATCCGGATGCTGTCATCGGTTTCGAGGACGTCGAGCGGCGGCTGGCAGTCGCCCGCCGCGGTGGCCCTGGCGGGGACGCCCCGGCTCAGCTCCTGGAACAGCTTCCGGACGTCGTCTGCGAGGTCCCCGAGCTCGGCGGTGAGCAGGACGGAAGGCCAACCGACCATTGAAGATACAGGATCGCACAGGTGGGACGGGTCTGTCAGGTCGTTGCGGGTCTGGCGGGTCTGGCAGGTCGAGCGGGTCGGACGGGTCTTGGCGGGTCGGGCAGGTCTAGCAGGTCGATCAGGTCGGGCAGGTCGAGCAGGTCGATCAGGTTCAGAAACCGGCCAGCCTAGCCGGCATCAGATGAGTGTATGTCACTAAGATAATATTATTGACATACGCTCACAGATCGCTCTATACTGTGGGCATCCCAGTCCCGGAGGACAGGCACCAATGCCAGGCAAAGTCATCGGAATCGACCTCGGCACGACCAACTCGGTCGTCGCGGTCATGGAAGGCGGACAGCCCGCCGTCATCGTGAACCAGGAAGGCGCGCGGACGACCCCGTCGGTCGTCGCCATCGCCAAGGAAGGCGAGCGCCTCGTGGGCCAGGTGGCCAAGCGGCAGGCGGTCACCAACCCCGAAAACACCATCTTCTCGATCAAGCGCTTCATGGGGCGCCGCTTCGACGAGGTCTCGAGCGAGTCCTCGCGCGTGCCCTACAAGGTCGTCAAGGACGACAAGGGCGCCGCGTGGGTCGAGGTGCGCGGACGCAAGTACTCGCCGCCCGAGATCTCCGCGATGGTGCTGCAGAAGCTCAAGACCGCCGCTGAGGACTACCTCGGCGAGAAGGTCACCGACGCGGTGATCACCGTCCCCGCGTACTTCAACGACGCGCAGCGGCAGGCGACACAGGACGCCGGCAAGGTGGCCGGCCTGAACGTGCTGCGCATCATCAACGAGCCGACGGCCGCGGCGCTCGCCTACGGCCTCGACAAGAAGGCCAACGAGACGATCGCCGTGTACGACTTCGGCGGCGGCACGTTCGACATCTCCATCCTCGAAGTCGGCGACGGCATCGTCGAGGTGAAGTCGACCAACGGCGACACGCATCTCGGCGGCGACGATCTCGACCACCGCGTCATCGACTGGCTGATCGCGGAGTTCAAGAAGAGCGAAGGCATCGACCTCGGCAAGGACCGGATGGCGCTCCAGCGCCTGAAGGAAGCGGCGGAGAAGGCGAAGATCGAGCTGTCGACCGTCGTCGAGACCGAGATCAACCTGCCGTTCATCACCGCGGATCAGACCGGGCCGAAGCACCTGGTCGTGAAGCTCTCGCGCGCGAAGTTCGAGCAGCTCGTCGAGGACCTGCTGCAGAAGTCGATGGCGCCGGTGCGCCAGGCGCTCGCGGACGCGGGCCTGCAGCCGAATCAGATCGACGAGGTCGTGCTCGTCGGCGGCTCGACGCGCACGCCGCGCGTGCAGCAGCTGGTGAAGGAGTACTTCGGGAAGGAGCCCCACAAGGGCGTCAACCCGGATGAAGTGGTCGCCGTCGGCGCGGCGATCCAGGGCGGCGTCCTCACGGGCGACGTCAAGGATCTGCTCCTGCTCGACGTGACGCCGCTGTCGCTCGGCATCGAGACGCTCGGCGGCGTGCTGACCGTGCTCATCCCGCGCAACACGACGATCCCGACGCACAAGAGCGAGACGTTCTCGACGGCGGCCGACAGCCAGACGAGCGGTCGACGTCCACGTGCTGCAGGGCGAACGTCCGCTGGCGCGCGACAACCGGACGCTCGGCCAGTTCCACCTGGCGGGCATTCCGCCGGCGCCGCGCGGCGTGCCGCAGATCGAGGTCAGCTTCGACATCGACGCCAACGGCATCGTGAACGTGGCGGCGAAGGACAAGGCCACCGGCAAGGAACAGAAGATCCAGATCACCGGGTCGTCTGGCCTGTCGAAGGCGGACGTCGAGAAGCTGGTCCACGAGGCCGAGGCGCACGCGGCGGAGGACAAGGAGAAGCGCGAGCTCATCGACGCGCGGAACCAGGCCGACACGCTGGCGTTCTCGGTGGAGAAGTCGCTCAACGAGAACCGCACGAAGGTGGCGGTGGGCGACATCTCGCGCATCGAGGCGGCCATCAACGACGTCCGCGAGGCGGTGAAGACCGACGACCGCGCGCGGATCACGAAGGCCGCTGACGAACTTCAGAAGGCGAGCCACGCCATGGCCGAAGCGCTCTACAAGGCGCAGGAAGCCAAGGGTGGCCAGGGAGGCCAGGGCCAGAGCGGTCGGCCCGTCGACGCCCGCCGACGGCGACGTCGTGGACGCCGAGTTCGCCGAGACCAAGTAACCAGTGCGGCGGGGCTGAAGCCCCGCCCTGCTGCGGCGCGATGTACGCGGCAGGGCTTCAGCCCCGCCGACAGCAGTAGGCCGGGGCTTCAGCCCCGGCAAGAAGGAGACATCACCATGAGCCTCGTTCGATTCGATCCCTTTCGCGATCTGGCGATCCTCCAGGATCGCGTGAACCGCGCGTTCGGCGACGCCGCGCGCAGGAACGCAGACGACGATCTGCTGGCCGGCGGACCGTGGGCGCCGCCCGTCGACATCTACGAGAACGACGGCAAGGCCATCGTCCTGAAGGCCGAGATCCCCGACGTCAACCGGGAGGACATCAGCCTCAAGGTCGAGAACAGCACCCTGACGCTCAGCGGCAAGAAGCAGGCGGACAAGGACGTCAAGGAGCAGCAGTACCACCGCGTCGAGCGGACGTTCGGCAGCTTCACCCGGACCTTCACGCTGCCGCCACCGTCGATACCGGGCGGATTGCCGCCGAATACAAGAACGGCGTGCTGATCGTGACGCTGCCGCTGCGCGAGGACGCGAAGCCGAAGCAGATCGACGTCGCCGTGCACTGAGGCTGCGACTGCGAGATCCGATAGGTGAATAGGGTCGGCAGGTCTGGGGTCGGCAGTTGGGGAACGCTCGCCCTCTGGACCCATGGACTCCCCATGACTCCCATGCACCCATGCACCCATGGACTTACGGCTACCTCGTGCTGCTATCCTGAAGGGCTTATGATCGAAGACCTGAAGGACACCCCCGTCGATGCGGCCGACCAACGGGAACCCCTGATTCCGGTCGAGCCGGTCGACCCGCCGTCGAGCCGTTTCCTGTACGTCGATATCGCGGCCATGCGCGCCAAGCAGTTGCGCCGTGGCGCGCTGCCGCGTCTTGGCGCCGACGGGCATCACCCCATCAAGGCCGAGCGCGTGGCGATGGAAGAAGTCCGCAAGGGCCTGGTCACGTACGACTTGCCCGAGTTCAAGCCCAAGAAGATCGAGTAACCCCGCCGGCCGGGCGCACCACCGCGCCCGGCTGCGCTTCCGAAACTTTCGTCCCGATTCCCCCGTAATCCGAAGTACATGCCCGCGGGCCGTTCCCCGCGGCGTCGTGTGTCCGCCGACTCGCATGAGTCCTCGGGCCTGACGCCGCCGGTGCCCGGCGGAGCTGCAGGGGACTTGCGGTGTTCGCTCTTCTGGCCCTGGTGCTAATGGCGCTCGCCGTGGCGGCCGTGGTTTCGGTGGCGGCCTTCGTGTTCCGGATGGCATTCTGGCTGGTGTTCCTGCCGTTCCGGCTGCTGTTCGGCCTGCTCATCGTCCCGTTCTGGATCGCGCGCATGCTGCTGAAGGTCGTCTTCGGCGCGCTGCTGCTGCCGGTCTTCCTGGTCGTCGGCGGCCTGCTGGCCGTCGCGGCCCTGATCGCGACGATCGTCGCGGTCATCAGCCCGCTGCTGCCGCTCCTGATCGTCGGCTTCCTGATCTGGGTGGTGGTGCGGAGCTTCAGCCGCCGCGGCACGGCAATCGCGGCCTGAGATTTCGGGACCTTCGGAAGGAAAACAGACACCTGGATTTCGGGATTTCAGGGATTCGAGCCTTGGGACGATCCCAAGGTTCTGAATCCCTGAAATCCCAGAATCCAGGTGTCTTTGTTTTTGTAGCCGCGTGGCTAGCCGCGCGCGGCTTCGACGCCCGCCGCCGCGCGCAGAATCATCCCCTCGTCGAACGCCCGCCCGGTCAGCTGCAATCCAATCGGCAATCCCTCGGACGACGTGCCGCCGGGGACGCTGATCGCGGGCAGTCCCGTGAGGTTCGCGCTGACGGTGAAGACGTCCGCGAGATACATCTGCAGCGGGTCGTCGGTCTTCTCGCCCAGCCGGAACGCCGGCGTCGGGCTCGTCGGCATCGCGACGACATCGCAGCGCTCGAACGCGGCTTCGTAGTCGCGACGGATCAGCGTGCGGACCTGTTGCGCCTTGAGGTAGTAGGCGTCGTAGTAGCCCGCGCTCAGCACGTACGTGCCGAGCATGATGCGGCGCTTCACCTCGGGGCCGAATCCCTCGTCGCGCGTCTTCAAATACATCGACTCGAGCGTGCGCGCGTCGGACGTGCGGTAGCCGTAGCGGACGCCGTCGTAGCGCGCGAGGTTCGAGCTGGCTTCCGCCGTCGCCACCAGGTAGTAGACGGGAATCGCGTACTTCGCGTGCGGCAGATCGATCGCCACGAGCGACGCGCCGCCGGCCTGCATCGCCGCCAGCGACGCCTCGAACGCCGCGCCGACGTCAGGATCGACGCCCTCGAGCAGGTCGCGCGCGACGCCGACGCGGACGCCCTCGAGCCCGCGTCCGAGATCCGCCGAGTAATCCGCGACAGCCACGTCGGCGGCCGTCGCGTCCATGCGATCCGGCCCGGCAAGCACGCCGAGCATCAGCGCCGCATCGGCGACGGTGTGCGTGAACGGGCCGATCTGATCGAGAGACGAGGCGAACGCGAGGAGCCCGTAGCGCGAGACACGCCCGTAGGTCGGCTTCAGCCCGACGACGCCGCAGAGGCCGGCGGGCTGGCGGATGGATCCGCCGGTATCCGAGCCGAGCGAGGCGGGCACCATCCCCGCGGCGACCGCCGCGGCCGATCCGCCGCTCGATCCGCCGGGCGTGCGCGTCGGATCCACGGGGTTCCTCGTCGGCCCGAGCGCCGAGTTCTCCGTCGACGACCCCATCGCGAACTCGTCGCAGTTCGTCTTGCCGACGACGATCGCTCCCGCCTGCTCGAGCCGCGTGACGACCGTCGCGTCGTACGGCGGACGATAGCCGGCGAGGATCTTCGACGCCGCCGTCGTCAGGCCGCCGCGCGTGCAGAGGTTGTCCTTGAGCGCGATCGGAACGCCGTGGAGCACGCCGCGCGACGAGGAGGGCAGCCGATCGAGATCCGCGGCGCGCCCGAGCGCGCGCTCGGCATCGAGATGGACGAAGGCGTGGATGCCGGCGTCCTTCGCCGCGATGGCGTCGAGCGCCGCGCGGCACGCGTCTGTCGCCGACAAAGCCCCCGCGCGCGTCGCCGCGGCGAGTCGTTCGACACTCGAGAGATCGGCCATCACCCGATGACCCGCGGCACGCGGAAGAGCCCCGCCTCTGGCGCCCCGTCGGGCGCGGCCGCCAGCACGTCGTCGCGATCGAGGCAGGGGACGACGGTGTCTGCGCGCTCGACCGGCGCGCCCGCGAGGACGTGCGACGTCGGCGGGACGCCGGACGTGTCGACCGCCTGCACCTGCTCGGCGTAATGAAGGATGTCGCCGAGCTGCCGGGTGAACATCGTGATCTCGTCCTCGGTCAGCTCGAGGTGCGCGAGCTCGGCGATGCGGACGACATCCTCGCGCGTCAGCGTGGCGGACATCCGCTGATGCTAGCATAGCGATTGATGCGGCCATGACCGCGCGCGACTCTTCCCCGCGACGTCGCCTCGCGTTTGCCGGCACGTGGTACAGCGGCGATCCCGTGCGCCTCGCGCGAGAGGTCGACGCGTGGCTGGCCGACGCGCCGGCCATTCCCGGCACGCGCGCCATCGTCGCGCCGCATGCCGGGCTCCGCTACTCGGGCCGCGTCGCCGCGCGTGCCTATGCGGCGCTGGGCTCCGAGCGGCGATCCGCGATCATCCTCGTCGGTCCCTCGCATCACGTCGCGTTTCCAGGATGCGCCGTCTTTCCGCGCGGCAGCGTCGACTCGCCGTGGCAGCCGCATCCGGTCGCCGTCGATCTCGTCAACGCTCTCACCTCGTCGTCTTCTCTCATCACCGGGGCGGGCGCGGACGTGCACACGGCGGAGCACTCGCTCGAGATGCAGCTGCCGTTTCTGGCGCGCGTGCAGCCCGAGGTGCCGGTCGTCTTCATCCTGATGGGACGCCAGTCGCGCGGCGTGGCGTTCGCGCTGGGCGACGCGATCGCCAAGGCCATTGCCGGCCGTGACGTCGCGCTCGTCGCCAGCAGCGACCTGTCGCACTATCACGACGCGGCCACCGCGCGGCGGATGGATCAGCAGGTGCTCGACGCGCTCGACGCGCGATCGCCCGACGCGCTGATGGCCGTCCTCGAGAAGGATGCGCAGCACGCCTGCGGCGGCGGGCCCATGGTCGCCGTGCTGCGGGCGGCCACGCGATCGGGTCCGGTGACTGGCGGCGTGCTGGCGTACGCGGACTCCGGCGATGCCACCGGCGACAAGTCCGCCGTCGTGGGCTATGCCGCCGCCGCATTCGGCGGGGGCGCGTGATGCTCCAGACGATTCCCGCGAGCCGACGGGCTCGCGCTGGTCACGCTGGCCCGCGCCGCCGTCGCTGCTGCCGCGCGCGGCGATCGTCCGCCGGTGCCGCCCGGCGGGCGGCGTCTATGCGCGACACGCCGGCGCGTTCGTCTCGCTCCATCATCGCGGCGATCTGCGCGGATGCATTGGCCAGCCGGAGCCTCGCGAGTCGCTGGGCGAGGTCATCGTCCATTGCGCCCGCGCGGCGGCCCTCGAGGATCCGCGCTTCACGCCCGTGCAGCCCGACGAATTGACGGCCCTCGACATCGAAGTCTCGGTGCTCACGCCGCCGGCGCCCGTCGCCGATCCCTCCACGATCGTCGTCGGACGCCATGGCCTGATCGTCAGCCGCGACGGACGGCGAGGACTGCTGCTGCCGCAGGTGGCGGTGGAGTGGGGCTGGACGCGCGAGGAGTTCCTGGCGCAGACGTGCCGGAAGGCCGGGCTTCCGCTCGACGCCTGGCAGCGCGGCGCTGAAGTCTTCGCGTTCGAAGCCGAGATCTTCAGTGAGGCCGATGTCTGATCCCGCGGCGAGCGCCGATCCCGTCGTCACGTGCCCGTCGTGCCAGGGCTACATGCAGCGGCTGCCGCTGGATGGTCTCTACGGCACGCGGCTCGCCATCGACCTCTGCCGCGTCTGCCAGGGCTTCTGGTTCGACGGCCGCGAGCACCTGCAGCTGGCGCCGGGCGCGATCCTGCAGCTGTTCGAGATCATCCACGATGCGAACGGACCGCGGACGCCGTTGCCCTCGCGGCTGCCGTGTCCGCGATGCGGCCTGCGGCTGCTGCTGACCGACGATCGCCAGCGCGCGACGCGCTTCCGCTACTGGCGCTGCGCGCGCGATCACGGGCGCTACATCACGTTCGTCGATTTTCTGCGCGAGAAGGACTTCGTGCGCGAGCTGGACCCCGCGCAGCTCGCCGAGCTCAAGGCGCAGGTGCGCTCGGTGGCGTGTTCGAGCTGCGGCGCGCCGATCGATCTCGCGCGCGACACGGTCTGCAGTCACTGCCACACGCCGCTCGCGATGCTCGACGTCGAACAGGTGGGGCGTGTCGTCGACGCGCTGCGCCAGGCGGCGGAGCACACGGCCCATCCGGATCCGACCAAGGCCGCGGCGCTCGGTCTCGCGCTCCTCCGGGAGCGTCAGCAGGTCGAGCGCGACTTCCGTCAGCTCGAGACGCCGCACTGGGACACGCTCAACGCGTCGGGCGGGCTGATCGAAGGCGGCCTCTCCGAAGTCGTCGCGCTGATCCGCCGCCTGCGCTCGTCATAGGACACGGCGATCGCGATGGCGGGGCTGAAGCCCCGCCCTACTGTCGACACGGAAAGACACCTAGACTTCGGGATTTGAGGGATTCAGCCTTCCTTCAACCCGCCAGGTGAATCCCAGAAATCCCAGAATCCAGGTGGTTGTTTTTCGTGAAGGGGAGCCTACGGCCCCAGCCCCTCGCGCAACACCGCGCCGGTCGGCGCGAGCACGACCGTGGCCACGAACGGCGGCCGCACCTGCGGCTCCTGGTCCCACTGGAACGGCCCGCCGATGAACCGCACGTCCACCAGCCGGACCTGGTGCGATCCGTCGCGAGCGGTGACCGACCGCGTGGCCGGCAGCCTCGAGAAGTTCAGGAACACTCGCGCCGTGTGCGTGCGCCGGGCGGCGGCCACCCACTCGTCGCTCTCACTCGGGATCCACAGCCGCGTCGACTCCGCCGAGGGCGACAGCAGCGACACCTGCCGCAGCTCGTAGCCGTCGCTCTGCTGACGAATCAGCTGCCACGTCAGCGGCGACAGGAAGGTCGGCAGGGCGGCGGCCTGCAGGCACGCGCCCGGCCCGGCCAGCCGTGCCTCGATCACCGCCGGGTGCGTCGACAGCACGGGCGCCGTGGCGCATTCCATGCGCGCCCCGTCGGCGCGGTACTCGGCGGCGAGCCCCAGCGCGTAATGCTGCGCGGTGGCGCGTCCCGCGTAGAAGAGCACGACGCCAGCGAGCACGACACGCGCGACCCTCGTCCGCCGCTTCTGCTGCAGCCGCATCGCCGCCAGGCCGAGGCCCAGCAGCGCCCAGAGGTAGATGTCGATGATCGGCAGCCAGTCGAGGGCGTACCACGTCGTGCTGAACGGACTGAAGAGCCGCACGCCGTACGAGGTCGGCAGATCCATCAGCACATGCAGCGTCGACGCCGACCAGCGCGACGGCGATGAGACGTCCGAGTAACGCGGCCGTGACGGTCTCGCGCGGGCCGCGCCACTTCAGGATCGTCCAGACGATCGCCGCCGACGCCACGGCGAGCCCGACGATGCCGAGCGGGCCATGGGTGGGGCCGCGATGCGCGGCAAGATACGGCACGGCGCCGCCGGTGATGGCCGAGATGATGTCGAGGTCCGGCGCGTTCGACGCCAGGAGCATCGCGGCAGTCGCGCCGCGCGTGTCGCGTCCGACACCGGCGCGCACCAGCGTCAGGCCCATCAATGTGTGAGTGAGATTGTCCAATCCGCAGCCTGTAGTCCGTAGTCCGATCGTAGGGCGCGGCTTCAGCCGCGCCATCCAGCAGTCTGTAGTCTGTAGTCCGTAGTCGCGTCTAATATACCGTCATGCGACTCCGTCTCGTCGCGTCGGCGCTGCTGGCCGCGACCATCGCTCTCGTTCCCACGCGGTCGTCCGCGTGGAGCTTCGACGTCCACCGCTTCATCACCGACCACGCCATCGACCTGCTCCCCGATGGCCTCAAGCCCTTCTACCAGAAGTACCGCGGCTTCATCGTCGAGCACACGGTGGACCCGGACCTCTGGCGCACCGCCGGATGGGTCGACGAGCCGCCGCGGCACTTCATGGATCTCGACGTGTACGGCCCGCCGCCCTTCTCGGCGCTGCCGCGTGACTACGACCGCGCGGTCGAGCGATGGGGCAAGGAGTTCGTCGACAAGAACGGCCAGCTCGCGTGGCGGACGGCCGAGATCTACGGGCAGCTCCAGCGCGCGTTCGAGGGGCAGAAGAAGAACACGCCCTACGCGTACGAGAACGTGAAGTTCTACTCGGCGGTGATCGCGCACTACGTCGGCGACGGCCACGTGCCGTTCCACGCGGTCGCCAACTACGACGGCCAGCTCTCAGGCCAGACGGGGATCCACTCCCGCTTCGAAGCGGATCTCGCCGGGCGCGATCTGCCGACGCTGACGCTCACGCCCGCGCCGGCGCAGCCGATCAGCGATCCGCGGAACTACATGTTCGACGTCCTGCTCGACAGCTTCCCGAGCGCCGACCGCGATCCTCAAGGCCGACGCGCTCGCCGTCCAGGGGCGCGACGTCTACGACGACGAGTACTTCCGGATTCTGGATCGGGAGACGCGTCCGATCCTGGAGCGGCAGCTCTCGCGCGCCATCACCGGCGTCGCGTCCATGATCTACGGCGCATGGGACGCCGCGGGACGTCCGGAGCTGCCAGTCGATCCGCCGAGGGAGCTGAAGAAGGTCAAACGCTGACGGAAACTAGACACCTGGATTCTGGGATTTCGTGGATTCAGAAGCTGTGGACGATTCCTGAAGCTGAATCCCGAAAATCCCGAAATCCAGGTGTTTGTTCTTCCCTACTCGTCTCACTGAACGACCTTCATCCTGGTGCTGCCGGCGGGCACTTCGATCCTGCTGAACGTGACGGGACCTCGTCCGGGGCGAATGACCCGGATGTCGTACGTGTCGCCAGGCACGACGAGCAGCAGGTAGCCGAGGCCGCGCAGCACGCGCGCCGGCACCGCGTGCGCGTCGCCCGTCTTGAAGATCGCCACGGCGGTGCCGGCGGGATCCGGCGCCTGAGTGTCGGGCCAGCGCAGCTCCAGCGCGCCGAAGTCCTTCGCGAAGTTGATCACCTCGAGATGCCGGCCGCCTTCGTCGGGATACGGCATGACGACGAGATGCTCGGCCCAGCGGATGTCGACGGTGTCGCTGCTCCGCTGGCGGACGGCTTCGGCGTCGTAGATGCCCGGCGCCAGGTCGACGCTGAGGTCGCCCCCGTCGATCACGGTGCCCGTCTCCGTCGTCCCCGATCGCCGCACGCGCACGCGAGCCTGCGCCGTGATCTCGGTGGCCCCATCGAAGACGCGGAACTCGACGCGGATGGGCGGGCCGGCCGGCGGCTGCGGCACGCCGTGCAGGGAGGCACCGAGCGCCACCACGACCATGGCGGCCTGAGACACGGGCCGGATTATAGCTGCTCGTCCGTGGACGATTCGCCCGCGTGTTACCGGTACTGGACGGGCATGAACGTGTTCCTGATCCCGGTCGGTCCCGATCGGTACGAGCTCTACTGCGAGATTCCTCCGGAGGACGCGCTCGCCGATCAGGCCGAGCGGAAGGGCGGCATCTTCTCGCGGCTCGCCGCGCGCGTGCGCCGCGGGATTCAATCGCTCGAGCGGCGGCACTACGAGCCGGCCGAGCCCCCGCGCGGCGTGTGGCAGCGCGTCGTCGCGCGCTTCGGGCGGCTCATCGCCGAGGCCATCGCCGAGCAGCGGCTGCTGTGGCACCTCCGCAACCGGACCGCGGCGACGGTGGTGCATCCCGACGATCTCCCCGCGACCTCGGTCATGCCGATCGTCCGCGCGCAGATCCAGAGGGACTTCGAGAAGCACCGCTTCTGGCTGGCGATCGACGTGCTGCTGCTGGCGGTGTCGGCGCTGCTGACGCTGCTGCCGGGCCCCAACCTGATCGCGTACTACTTCGCGTTCCGCGTCGTCGGCCACTACCTCTCGATTCGCGGCGCACGTCAGGCGCTCGCGCGCATCGACTGGTCGCTCGAGCCCAGCACGCCGCTCGCGGAGCTGCGTCGCCTGCTCGTCGAGGACGCCGCGTCGCGCCAGTCGCGCCTGCAGGCGGTCGCGTCGTCGCTCGGCCTCGAGCATCTGCCGCGGTTCTTCGACCGCGTGACCACCGCGAGCGCGTGATATAGTCCGGCCGGCTCGACCTTTCCACTCCGTGAAGCTCTCCGAACTGGCCGAACGGCTCGGCTGTCGCCTCGACGGCGACGGCTCCCTCGACATCGTGCGCGTGGCTGGCGTGGACGCTGCCGGTCCGGGCGACATCACGTTCCTGGCGAACCCGAAGTACGTGCCGGCGGTGCAACACACCCGGGCGTCGGCGATCATCCTGGCCGAGGACGCCGAGGCCGCGCCGTGCGCGATGCTGCGCTCGCCGCATCCCTATCGCTCGTTCGCCGACGCGCTCGCGATCTTCGCGCGCGACGAGCGGCCCGTCACCGGCGTGCACCCGTCAGCCGTGATCGCGCCGGACGCGGTGCTCGGGAAAGACGTCGCGATCGGCCCGCTCGTCGTCGTCGAGCGCGCCGCGCGCATCGGCGATCGCGTCGCGATTCATCCGCATGCCGTCGTGGGCCCTGAGGCGATCGTCGGCGACGACTGCGTGCTCCACGCGCGCGTGTCCGTGCGCGGCGGGTCGCTCCTCGGCGCTCGCGTCGTCATCCAGGACGGCGCGGTGATCGGCAGCGACGGCTTCGGCTTCGTCACCGACGCCGCCGGCGCGCATCACAAGATCCCGCAGCAGAGCCGTGTCGTCGTCGAAGACGACGTGGAGATCGGCGCGAACACGACGATCGATCGGCCGGCCGTGGGGGAGACGCGCATTCGGCCGCGGCGCGAAGATCGACAACCTCGTGATGATCGCGCACGGCGTCAGCGTCGGCGAGCACACCATCCTCGCGGCGCAGGTCGGCGTCGCCGGCAGCAGCCGCATCGGCAGCCACGTCGTGCTCGCAGGCCAGGTCGGCGTCGCGGGACATCTCGAGATCGGCGACAAAGCGCGCGCCACCGCGCAGACGGGCATCCCGAACGACGTCCCCGCCGGCGCGCTCGTCTCCGGCTACCCGGCGATCGACAACCGCGACTGGCTCAAGGCGTCAGCGGTGTTCCGCAAGCTGCCCGAGCTGAAGCGCCGCGTCGCGGAGCTCGAGAAGCGTCTCGCTGCCTTGCAGAAGAAAGGAATCCACAGATTCCACAGATTCCACAGATTAGAAAATTCTGCGAACGGATCGAATCGCGTCACGTCAGCAGAAAGTGCCACGTTCCGATCCGCCCTGCACTATCTTCGGCGACTTCGTTCAACAGCGCTCCTGGCATCGCCGATGCTGGATCACAGCATGCGCTCACGCATCGCCGGCGAGATGACGCCCGAGAAGAACAGACCTACGCGATTATCGGAGCCGCGATGGAAGTTCATCGCGTTCTCGGGCACGGCTTCCTCGAAGCGCCGTATGCGCGGCGCTGAAGATCGAATTTCAGCCGCCGAGGCATCCCCGTCTCGCGCGAAGTGTCTCTGTCCCCTCAGCTACAAGGGCGAGCCCTGGCGCTGACGCTATCGGGCGGATTTGATCTGCTTTGAATCGATCATCGTCGAGGTGAAGGCCCTTCCGGGCATCGCCGGCATCGAGCTCGGGCAAGTGATCAACTACCTGCGCGCCTCCGGTTTGCGGCGCGGGCTGCTGCTGAATTTTGGGGCACGCAGTCTCGGCTTCCGGCGAATTGTGTTTGGTCCCAGCAAATCTGTGTAAATCGGTGGAATCTGTGGATTCTCTTCTGCCTGCGATCTGAGAGGCGTATGCCATAATCGACGAAATGCCTCGTTGTGCGCGGCTGGTGGCCGCGCTGACCGCCCTGTCGGTGCTCTGCGTCGTCCCTGCCGCGCCTGCTGCCGTTCGACCTCCGAAGCTCCAGTACCGCATCACCACGCTCGAGAACGGCCTGACGGTCGTGCTGTCCGAGGATCACTCGACGCCGATCGTCCATCTGCAGATCTGGTATCACGTCGGCTCCAAGGACGAGCGGCCTGGACGCACGGGGTTCGCGCATCTGTTCGAGCACATGATGTTCAAGGGCTCGAAGAACGTCGAGCCCGAGGCCCACACGTCCTTCATGTCGAGCGTCGGCGGCCAGAGCAACGCCTACACGACCGAGGACGCGACGGTGTTCTGGGAGACGGCGCCGCAGCAGTACCTGCCGCTCATGCTGTGGCTCGAGGCCGATCGGATGGCGACGCTGCGCGTGGACGAAGGCACCTTCAAGCGCGAGCGCGAGGTCGTCAAGGAAGAGCGCCGCATGCGCGTCGAGAACCAGCCGTACGGCCGCCTGTCCGAGATCATCTACGACCAGGCCTTCACGGTGCACCCGTACAAGCACCCGGTGATCGGCAGCATGCAGGATCTCGAGGCCGCGTCGGTGGACGACGTGCGCGACTTCTGGCGGACGTACTACGTGCCGTCGAATGCGACGCTGACCGTTGTCGGCGACTTCGATTCCGATCAGGCGCTGCAGATGGTGCAGCGCTACTTCGGCCGCGTGCCGAAGCCGTCCAAGCCGGTCCCGCGCGACATCCCGGTCGAGCCGCCGCAGACGAAAGAGAAGCGCGTCACGGTCGAAGAGCCGTGGCCGCTGCCCGCGGTCGTCGTCGCGTACCACATCACCTACGACGGCAACCCCGACTCCTATCCGCTGCACATGGCGTCCAAGATCCTCTCGGACGGCAACAGCTCGCGCATCTACCGGAAGCTCGTCTACGAGACGGAGCTGGCGCTGACCGCGTTCGGCGGCGGCAACATCATCGAGCACCCGAACCTGTTCTTCGCCGTCGGGATCGTCCAGCCCGGACATTCTCCGGCTGACGTCGAGAAGGCGCTGATCGGCGAGCTGGACCGCATACGGGACGAACCCGTCAGCGAGCACGAGCTGCAGCGCGCGAAGAACCAGTTCGCGCGTGACTACATCGTGGCCCGCGAGACGGTGCAGGAAAAGGCCGCGCAGCTCGCCCACGCCGTCGTCATTCACAACGACATCAAGACGGCCGACGGCGAGTTCGACATCTTCCAGAACATCACGGCCGCCGACATCCAGCGCGTCGCGAAAACCTATTTCACGCCGACCAACCGGCTGGTCCTGACGATCATGCCGAAGGTGCAGACGCAATGAGGACCGGGTCGAGCGGGTCGAGCGGGTCTGGCAGGTCTGGCGGGTCGCGCGGTCTGCGCGTCGCGTCGTCGCTGGTCGCGCTGCCCTCGGCAGCATCGCGCACGCGCAGGCGAAGGACTGGCCGTCCGAGAAGCCGCCGCAGCCGCTCGCGGCGCGCGACGTGAAGTTCCCGCCGTACGAGATCCGCACGCTGCCAAACGGCATGCAGGTGGTCGTCGTCGAGCACCACGAGCAGCCGATCGTCACGCTGCGTCTTCTGGTCCGCGCCGGCGCGGCGTCCGACCCGGCGAAGAAGCAGGGCGTCGCGGTCCTGACCTCCGCGCTGCTCGATCAGGGCACGGCGACGAGATCGGCCGCCGAGATCGCGGACACGATCGACTCGATCGGCGGCGCGCTGGCGACCGGCGCGGGAACCGACCTCTCCTACGTCAACGTCCTCGTCATGAAGGACAGCCTCGGCCTCGGCTTCGAGCTGCTGAGCGACGTCGCCCGCAACCCGGCGTTCAAGCCCGACGAGCTCGAACGGCAGCGCGGGCAGGCGGTGTCGGGGCTGAAAGTCAGCTACGACGACCCGGACTACGTCGCGGGCCTCGTGTTCGACCGGCTCGTCTACGGCTTCCATCCGTACGGCCTGCCCAACAGCGGGACGCCCGAGTCGCTGCAGAGCCTGACCGTCGCCGATCTCCGGAAGTTCCACGACACCTACTACGCCCCGAACAACGCGATTCTCGCCGTCGTCGGCGACGTCACGCCGGAGGACGCGTTCGCGTCGGCTCAACGGATCTTCGGCACGTGGGCGAAGCACGACGTGCCGGCCGTCGACCCCGGGCCGCCTCCGGATCCGACGCGCCGCGTCGTGGTCGTCGACAAGCCGGACGCTGTCCAGACCGAGCTGCGCGTCGGCCATCTGGCGCTTCCACGCAAGCATCCCGACTACCTCGCGTTCGACCTGACGATGAAGATCCTGGGCGGGGAAGGGGCCAACCGCCTGCAGCGCGTGCTGCGATCCGAGCGCGGCCTGACGTACGGCGCGTCCGCCGAGTATCAGGCGCTTCGCCAGGCGGGCGACTTCGCCGCCAACACCGACACCCGATCCGAAGCCACCGCGGAAGTGCTGAAGGTGATCGTCGAAGAGATCACCAAGCTGCAGCGCGAGCGCGTCTCGGATCGCGAGCTCTCCGACGCGCAGGCGTATCTCACCGGCAACTTCCCGCTGACGATCGAGACGCCCGAGGACATCGCGTCGCAGGTGCTGAACGCGATCTTCTACGGCCTGCCGCTGAGCGACATCGAGAACTACCGCGAGCTGGTGAACGCCATCACGCCCGACGACATCCAGCGCGTCGCCAGGCAGTATCTCCATCCGGACCGCCTGTCGGTCGTCCTCGTCGGCAACGCGTCGGCGTTCACGAGGGACCTGGCCGGGGCAGGGTTCCCGAAGTTCGAGAAGGTGGAGCTGCCCGATCTCGATCTGTCGTCGTCCAGCTTCCAGCGCCGCCCGACGGCGGCCCCGGCCGCGCGGCCGTAGCCGCGCGTCTCGCCGCCCCATGCCGACCGTCATGATGTCGTGCGGCGAGGCGTCCGGCGACCTCTACGCCGGCGCGCTCGCGCTCGAGCTCCAGCGTCTCGCGCCGGGCGTCCGCATCTTCGGTCTCGGCGGCGAGAAGATGCACGCGGCGGGCGCGGAGCTCGTCGGGGACTATCGAGGGCTCGCGGTCACCGGCCTCGTCGAGGCGCTCCGCGTCGTCCCGCGGTCGTTCGGCCTGTTGAGACAGCTGCGCGAGCGCATGGCGCGCGATCGGCCGGACGTCCTCGTCGTGATCGATTTCCCCGACTTCAACTTCCGACTCGCGGCCGCCGCGCGCGCGCTCGGCATTCCGGTCGTGTACTACGTGAGCCCGCAGATCTGGGCGTGGCGGGCGGGGCGCATCAAGACGGTGAAGCAGGTCGCGTCGAAGGTGCTCGTCATCTTCCCGTTCGAGAAGAAGTTTTACGAGGACGCCGGCGTGCCGGTCGAATTCGTCGGCCACCCGCTGCCGGATCTGATCCAGGTCACCGAGCCGCGCGAACGGCTGCTGGCGGGCGCCGGGCTCGACCCGACGGCGCCGACGATCGCGCTGCTGCCGGGCAGCCGGCCCAACGAAGTGCGCTCCATCCTGCCGAACCTGGCCGCGGCCGCGACGCTGATTCGCGAGCGCGTGCCGTCCGCGCAGTTCGTCATCGCGCGGGCGCCGAAGCTGAGCGATCAGATGTTCGAGCCGTTCTCGCGCTTCACCGGGCCGTCCGCGATCGTCGCGGGCCGCGCCGACGATGTGCTGAACGCGAGCGACGTGGTGATCACGGCATCGGGCACCGCCACGGTGCAGGCGGCGCTCCACGGCAAGCCGATGGTCATCGTGTATCGCCTCGCGCCGCTGACCTACAAGATGGGCCGGCGGTTCGTGAAGGTCGACACGTTCGGGATGGTGAACCTGCTCGCCGGGCGGCGCATCGTCCCCGAGCTGATTCAGGACGACTTCACGCCGGCGCGCGTGGCCGATGAGACCGTCGGCCTGCTGACCGATCCGGCCCGCGCGGCCGAGATGCGCCGCGCGCTCGCTGAAGTCCGTGGCGCACTCGGCGAGCCCGGCGCCAGCAGGCGCGCCGCCGAAGCCGTGCTGTCGGTCGCCATGGCCCACGCCCCGGCGTAGCGGCGCCGGCTCTTTCTCCCTATTCCCTATTCCCTATTCCCTATTCCCTATTCCCATGCGCCGCTCTCTCCTCTTCCTCGTCGCCGCCGCCATCCTGGTCGTTCGCGGCGCGCGTCGACGCCATCGTCTACGTGGCCGCGGATTTCCAGACGCTCGTCTCCGAGGCGCACACCATCGTGCTCGGACGCATCGCCTCGCTCGAGCCCGAGTGGACTGAAGGCCGGCGCGGCATCGAAACGCTGCTGTCGATCGACGTCGAGCGCACGTTGAAGGGCAGCGCCGGCGATTCGATCGTCGTGCGCGTTCCGGGCGGACAGATGGGGCCGTACCTGAGCGTGATGCCCGGCGCGCCCCGGTTCGCTGAAGGCGAGGAGGTCGTGCTGTTCCTGGCCGGCGCTCCGCCCGAGGTGCCGCACATCCTCGCGCTCAGCCAGGGCGTCTTCCGCGTCGTCCGCGATCCGAACACCGGCGCGCGCATCGTCGTGCCCGAGCTGCTGCGCGCGTCGGCGGACGGCGCCGTGCAGGTGATTCGCGGCGATCTGACGCGCAAGCCGACGCCGCTCGGGCGGTTCATCCTCGACGTGCGGGGGATTGCGGCTCCCCCTGTGCGCGACAAGGGCGTGCGCTGATGCGGCGCGCCTGGCAGCTGCTCGCGATTGTGATTGCCGTGGCGGCGCTCTCGCCGGCGGTGCAGGCGTACCTGAAGCTCGGCGTCACGGCGAACGGGCAAGTCGTCGCGTTGCGCTGGGGACAGCTGCCGATTCGGTACTTCGTGACCGACGCCGGCGTGCCCGGCGTGACGGCCAGCCAGTTTCGCGAGGCGGTCGGCCGCGCGTTCCAGACGTGGCACTCGGTGCCGTCCGCCGCGGTCGACTTCTCGTTCGTAGGCTTCACCGGCGCCGAGCCCGGCGATCAGGACAACGCGAGCACGCTCGGCTTCGTCGAACCGCCCGGATCTCGAGCGCACGCTCGCGGTGACGAACTATCTCGTCGACACGCGCACCGGCGAGATGCTCGAGTCGGACATCTTCTTCAACTCGTCGTTCTCGTGGTCGGTCGCCGATGCCGGCGAGCGCGGGAAGTACGACGTCCAGTCGCTTGCCACGCACGAGATCGGCCACTTCATCGGCCTCGGCCACTCGGCGATCGGCGAGACCACGCTCGACAGCGGCGGCCATCACCGGCTGATTGCCGCGGGCACCGTGATGTTCCCGATTGCGTTCGCCGCCGGCGACATCAGCATGCGACAGCTGCGTGCGGACGACATCGCCGGCGTCTCCGATCTGTATCCCGCGAGCACGTTTCGCGCCGCCACCGGAACGGTTCAGGGCACCGTGACGAAGGACGGCAAGGGCGTCTTCGGCGCGCACGTCACGGCGTTCAGCCTGGCCACGCGGCGCGCTCGTCGGCGGGTTCTCGCTCGACTCGAGCGGCGCCTTCGCCATCGCCGGGCTGTCTCCCGGCTCGTACATCGTCCGCGTCGAGCCGCTGGACGACGGCGACACCACGAGCTACTTCGACGCCGCCGTCGACGTCGACACCGATTTCCGAGTGGCGTATTACCCGCACATCCTCACGGTGCCGGCCGGGGGCGGCGCGCCGCCCGTGTCGATCGCGGTGACCGCCAAGTAGGACGATGGCGCTCGGCAGGCGACTGGTCCGTAGGGCGGAGCTTCAGTTCCGCCATGACGCCGTGCTGTCGCCGTCTTCGTCGTCGCAATCGCGGCCGCAGGACCCGCGCGCGCGCAGTCGCCGCCGCCGCGCGTCGAGCTCACCGGCGCGATCCTGCTCGCCGGCGGCATCGACTTCGGCACGCAGAAGGCCACGTTGACCGGCAACGACCCCGGCAACCCCGACTTCACGCTGTTCAGCACGACGACGACGCTCGGCACGGGCGTCGGGCCGGAAGCGCGGCTTGGCATCGCGCTCACGCGAGCGCTCTCCGTCGAAGGCGCGTTCTCGTGGGCCCGGCAGACACTCGACGCGCGCATCACCGGCGACGCCGAGAACGCTCCCGACACGACGGCCACACAACCGCTGTCGACGATGTCGATTGGGGGAGATGCGCTCGTGCGCCTGACGTCGATCGGCTTTGCTGGCGGGAAGGGCGATTCCGTTCGTGCTCGCCGGCGGCGGGTACTTCAGGCAGACCGACGATCACCAGATGAAGCTGGCGTCGGGCGGGTACTTCGAAGCCGGCGGCGGCGCGAAGTACGTCGTCTCGCAGCGCGCCAAGGGATTCCCGCGCCTGCTGGCCATCCGCGGCGACGGCCGGCTCGTCGTGCGATCGAACGCGTTCGACCCGACCGGCGCCACCTCGCACACGACGTGGGCCGTGACCGCCGGAATGACGGTCGGGCTTCTAAAGAAGGGAACCACAGATTCCACAGATTCCACAGATTGGTTTTGAGGACGTCCGGCCTGTCAGAACCTGGAGCAGTAGGGCGTGGCTTCAGCCCCGCCAACATAGAAGCCAGAAATCTGTGTCATCTGTGGAATCTGTGGTTCCTAGTTCTTGCCTTTCCTCTGAGCGAGGACGCGCTTCACTTCTTCGCTCGCGACGAGCGCGTCCGTGATCTCCGGCGGCGTGGCGCCGGCGTCCAGCATCGCCTGCACCGTGCCCGGGTAGTCGCCGTGCTCGCGATGCCATCCGTGCACTGATCCCCAGAGCGCCCAGCCGAGCGGCGTGCCCGAATGCACGTCGTCTCTGACGTCCAGCGGCGCGCCCGCCGCCAGCAGCGCTCGCGCCGTCGCCGCGTCGCCGTGGAATCCCGCCCAGTGGAGCGCGGTCAGCCGGCCGCGATCGACGGTACCCGCCGGCCATCCGATCGCCAGCATCCGTTTCACGGCGTCGCCATTGCGAAGCTCCGCCGCCGCGACGATGCGGGTGACGTCGGCCGGTTGCAGCGCCCGCACGATCTCGGGACGTGCCGCGATCAGCGAGCGCACGAGATCGTCGTCGCCGAGCTCGCACGCCATCGTCAGGCTCAACGAGTCGTCGCTGGCCTTCCAGAGCAGCTGCTCGACGTCGGCGTGTCCGAACTCGCGGGCGATCGTGTGCGCCGTCTTCCTGCCGCCGAGCGTCCAGATGTAGATGCTGCCGCCGGCATGAAGGTTCTTCATCGGGAACCACGTCGCGTCCACGCTCGTGCGGACGGCAGACGGGTTCGCGGCGAGATGACGCGCGACGACGGCCGTGTCGCCGAGCGCGGCGCCGAGCAGGATGTCGGTGGAGCAGCCGCGCGAGACGAGATACCGCGCCACGTCCGGCCGACCGCGGACCAGATACTGCGCCGGCGTGGACTCGTGATCGACGTCGCGCGCGTCGATGTCGGCGCCGTGATCGAGCAGGAACGCCGCCATCTCGACGGTCGCGGCGCGATGCAGCGCGGTCTGCCCGTCGCCGCCGCGCGCGTGGACGGCGGAGGGATCCGCGGCGACCATCGCCTTCAAGTCGTCCAGGCGATTGAGCTTCGCGGCGGCCGTCGGTTCGAGCCGCGCGCCGCGCGAGATCAGGTAGTCCGGCAGCCAGTCCGCCGCGTCCGCGTCGTCGAAAACGCCGAAGCTGCCGGCCCACCAGTGACTGCGCTGGTTGATGTCGGCGCCGGCGTCGAGCAGGGCGTCGATCATCGCGCGATTGGCGCGCCGCACGGCGACCTGGAGCGCGACGGTGCCGAACGACTCGGTCGGCAGCGGGTCGTTCAGTCTCGCTTTCAGAGAAGGATTGCGCTGGAGCAGGCTCGCCACGGCGGCCGCGTCATTGGCCGTGACGGCGGCGCTCAGCTGCTGAAATTCGTCGGAAGCCATCGCGTTGTCCAGTACTTCGTAGGGCGGGGCTTCAGCCGCTCGCTCATTCCGACATCTATTTCGCCCCCTCAATCGTGTATTCGAACACGTACGAGTGCTCGCCGTTCTCGATGAGGATCGACAGCGTGCCCGTGATGCCGAGCAGCTGGCCCGTGCCCGAGTCGGGCACGACCGAGATCGACAGCCACGGCGCGCCGCGATTCATCGTCGCCGTGTGCTGGAGGATGAACGAGCCCTTGCGTCCCTGCAGCGACCCGGTGACGCGCTCCATCGCGACGTAGCCGGCCGATCCCTTCGTCGCCGTGCCGGCCGTGAGCATCTCGCCCTTGCTCGTCCCCTCGATATCGCCGTGGAACAGCTTGTCGATCGTCATGCGCCCGAGGTCGGCGACCGCCGGATCGTCGGTCGCGGGCCCCGGCGTGAGCTTGACGATGAACGTGCCTCGGGCCACCTGCTTCACGGGAGTCTCCTTCGGGGCGGGCTTGAGTGCGGGCGTCTGCGCGCGCGCCGGCAGGCCGAGAAACGCCACGGCCGCGACCACAGCAACGCCCACGAGCGCGGTGCGTCTGAACATCCCTAAGAGTGTAGCGCAGGCCTTCAGACTACGGACTTCAGTCTGCAGTAGGGCGGGCCTTCAGGCCCGCCATGTGCTGCTACGCAGATGTTCGTGGGGCAGGGCTTCAGCCCTGCTTCGCGTGCGCGCCGGCTCTATCGACCCGCGCTGCCTGCGACGTGCGGGGCGAAGACGAGAATGCCGACAACCACGGCGCCGCAGGCAGAAATCAGCACCGCGCCGGCCGCCACGTCTTTCGCGCGGCCCGCGAGCGGATGCACGTCCGGCGACGCCAGGTCGACGACGAGCTCGATGGCGGTGTTCAGCGCCTCGGCGGTCCACACCGCCATCATCGCCAGCACGATCGCGCACCACTCGAGCCGGGAGAGGCCGACGACGAAGCCCGCGGCCAGCACGACACCTGTGGCGATCGCGTGCAGCCACGCGTTGTGCTGCGTGCGGAGCACGACCGCCAACGCCGCGCGCCGCATCCCTGACGCTCATCCATCGTGCTGTTGGAGTGAGGGGCATCGGAAAGTGGATTCCGCTGGAACGGAACAGACACCTGGATTCTGGGATTACCGGGATTCAGTTTCAACCCGGCCGACCTGCTCGACCCGCTCGACCTGATCCGACCCGCTCAGACCCGCTCGACCCGCTCGACCTGGTCTAGCCCACTCGCGCCAGCAGGCCATCGCGCACCCCCGGCCATTCTGACCGGACGATGCTGAAGACGACCGTGTCGCTAATCCGTCCGTCGTGGACGACCATGTGCGACCGGAGCACGCCCTCGCGCTTGGCGCCCAGCTTCGCGATCGCGGCCTGCGAACGGTGGTTGAGCGCGTCGGTGACCAGCGAGACGCGATTGCAGCCGAGCACGTCGAAGGCGTGGGTGAGGAGCAACAGCTTCGCGTCGGGATTCACGGCCGTCGCCCAGACGCTCGGGTGATACCAGGTCGCGCCGATCTCGACGCGCTTGTGCGGCGAGCGCGATGTCCAGATAGCTCGAGCTGCCGAGCAGGGCGCCATCCGTCAAGCGCACCACCGCGAAGGGCATGCGCGTTCCGGCGGCTTTTTCCGCGAGGGTCGCGTCGAACCAGACGTCGAACTCGCCGCCCATCGCGTGCGTCAGCGTGGCGGTCCAGATGCGCGGGTCCTGCGCGACGGGTCGCAGCAGCTCACGGTGCCGCTCTTCGAGCGGCTTCGAGGCGCACGACCCGACCGCTCATCGCGCTGACGCTAATGGCCACGGAGACCCAGAGAAAGAATAGCCACAGAGGCACAGAGAGCACAGAGTGAAGACTTTTGGCGCGGCCACAGAGGCACAGAGAGCACAGAGGGCATGAAGTGAGTCGGGTTAACCCGCTGCGCCAGGTTCAACTTGGTGCTCTTGGCGGCCACATTCGCGGGGGAGGATCCCGCTCTGTGCTCTCTGTGTCTCTGTGGCGCGCCCAAAGTCGATTTCTCTGTGCTCTCTGTGTCTCTGTGGCGGTCTTTCTCTCCGCGCGCTCCGTGGCTACGCCTGCGTCGCGGCGGCCAGCTTGAAGTAGTCCTCGAACTCCGCCAGGCTCTTCCCGAGGTGGACCGGCGTCTGCGTGCGTCCCGTCAGGACGTCCGACGTCTTGTAGCCGTTGCCGGTGACGCACACCACGACGGGCTCGTCGGCGGGGATCGTCGCCGTTCTTGATCAGCGCGATCGCTCCGGCGAGCGTCGCGCCGCCGGCCGGCTCCGTGAAGATGCCTTCCATCTCGGCCAGCAGCTGGATCGTATCGAGGATCGCGTCGTCGTCCACCATCGCCGCCGAGCCGCCCGTGGCGCGCAGCGTCTCGAGCACGTGATGCCCGTCGGCAGGATTGCCGATCGCGATCGACTTGGCGATCGTGTTCGGCTTCACCGGCTCCGGAAAGTCCAGGCCCTGCTCGAACGCGCGCACGACGGGCGCCGAGCCCGAGGCCTGGATCGCGTGGATGCGCGGCAAGTCGCCGGTGACCCAGCCGAGCGTCTTCAGCTCCTCGAACGCGCGGCCGATGCGCGGCAGCAGCGTGCCGCCCGCGACCGGACACACGACGTGACGCGGGAAGCGCCACCCGAGCTGCTCGGCGATCTCGAAGCCGTACGTCTTCGCGCCCTCGGCGTAGTACGTCCGCAGGTTGATGTTCGCGAAGCCCCAGCCGTGGCGATCCGCGATCTGCGTGCACAGCCGGTTGATGTCGTCGTAGTTGCCCTTCACGGCGACGACGTGCGGCCGGTAGACGGCCGACCCCATCACCTTCGCCGGCTCGAGGTTGTCAGGGATGAAGACGTAGCAGTTGAGCCCGAGCCGCGCCGCGTGCGCCGCGACGCTGTTGGCGAGGTTCCCGGTCGACGCGCACGCGAAGACGTCGAACCCCAGCTCCACGGCGCGCGTGGCCGCCACCGAGACGACGCGATCCTTGTACGAGAACGTCGGGTGATTCACCGAGTCGTCCTTGATGTACAGCTCGCGGACGCCGAGGCGCTTCGCGAGCCGATCCGCCTTCACGAGCGGCGTGAACCCGGAGTGGAACCCGGTCCGCGGCTCCTTCACCGGCAGCAGCTCGCGATACCGCCACAGGTTCTCGGGACGCGCGCTGACCTCGTCGCGTGTCACCGCGCCGCGAATGGCGTCGTAGTCGTAGGTCACCTCGAGCGGTCCGAGGCACTGGTCGCAGACAAACAGCGCTTCGGCCGGGAACGGCGTCCCGCACATCCTGCAGCGCAAGCCGGTAAAGAAGGACATAGGTGGAAGGATCAGGGTAACTCAGGTCACGCGGGTCTGTCAGGTCCGACGGGTCGATCGGGTCGCGCAGGTCGGTCAGGTCAGACCGGCGGACCGTTGTGCGCCGTGAGCACGCGGACCGTGCACGCCGAGCCCGAGCTTCTGCGTACACCGCCGCGGAAGGCCGCGCTCGACGTCGCCCGTGTCGCGGCGTCGGTGAACCCGATGACGGTCGGGCCAGAGCCGCTGAGGCAGACGCCGAGCAGTCCCGGCGTCTCGAGCGCGAGGGCCTCGGTCAGGCCGGGCACCAGCGGCGCGCGGTACGGCTGGTGCCAGCGATCCTGCAGCGCCTCCCTGAGGACGTCCCTGCGGCCGTTGTTCACTCCGGCGACGAAGAGCGCCGCGCGCTGCAGGTTGAAGATGGCGTCGGCGAGCGAGAGCGTCTCGGGCAGCACGCGACGCGCCTCCGGCGTCTTCACCCGCGCGTCCGGCGTGACGGCCACGAGCCGGACGTCCTCGGGCCAGGGGCTCGACACCGCCAGCACGCCGCCGTCGCTCGTGTCGCACGCGACGGTCAGCCCGCCCAGCACCGACGCGGCGACGTTGTCCGGATGGCCCTCGAAGCGTGTGCCCTCGACGAGGAGATCGCCGGAAAATCCATCGGTCAGGCTCTGGTAGAGGCGCAACCCGGCGACAGTGGCCGCGGCGCTGCTGCCAAGGCCCGCCTGCATCGGGATCTCGCTCGCGATCTCGAGCTGCAGGGCGGGGAAGTCCACCCCCTCGCGCGCCGCCAGCGTCGTGACACTGCGCGCGACGTAGTCGTCGCCCTCGAGCGTCGACGCCGTTGAACGTGCTCCTCACGCGATTCCGTTCGCGATCGTCGACGCGCGTCACGGTCACGCGCACGTAGAGGCGAACCGCAATCGCGAGCGCGTCGAAGCCGGCGCCGAGGTTCGACGTCGATCCCGGCACCTCGATCGTCAGCCCGTCCAGGCGCGACCGCGTCTCGGCCACGCCGAGCGAGCGCGCGGCCTCGGTCTCGCTCACGCGGCGTCTCCGTTCGCGAGGATCGGCAGGTCCACCGGCGGGACGACGTGGAAGTCCATCGCGCCGATTTCGGCGACGGCTTTCGAGAGGGTGGCCGGCAGGCACGGCTCCACCGTGACGACGAACGGCAGCGCGTCCTTGTGCTCGTTCGGCAGCTGCAGCACCGCGTCGATGTTGATGTCGTGCCGCGACAGCGCCTGCGCGATGCCCGCGAGGATCCCCGGGCGATCGCGCACGATGAACCGCAGGTAGTGCGCGGTGACGAACTCGGGATCGACGGCGGTCGCGGGATCCGCCTGCGCCGCGACGTCGCGCTCCGGTTCGAGCAGCGCAATCGCGGCGAGATCCGAAACGACCGCCACAGCCGTTGGCCCGCCGCCGGCGCCCGCGCCCGAGTAGACCGTGTCGCCGCCGTACTGCCCGCGCGCGACGATGACGTTCTGCCCGCCTTCGACGCGTGCGAGCGGCGACGACGTCGGCACCAGCGACGGCCCGACCGACGCGACGATCCGGCCGGGCTGCGAGGGATCGATGGCGGCGCGCGAGATCTGCCGGATCGTGCTGTCGAGCGTGCCGGCGTAACGGAAGTCGATGCCGTCGACGAGCGTGATTGGCCGCGTCGCGATGTCGGCCGGCGCCACCTGCGCGCGCAACCCGACCGCGCACAGGATCGCCAGCTTCGCCCGCGCGTCGTAGCCCTGCACGTCGTCGGTCGGATCGGCCTCGGCGAACCCGAGCTGCTGCGCGCTGGCGAGCGCGCCGGCGAACGAGGCGCCGCCCTTCGCCATGCTCGTCAGGATGTAGTTGCACGTGCCGTTCAGGATGCCGGTCAGCCGGATGAGGCGATCGCCGCTGATGCCGTTCCTGAGCGCGCCGATGACGGGAATGCCGCCGGCGACGGCCGCTTCGAACCGCAGGTGCCGTCGCGCGGTGGCCGCCAGGCGCGTGAGCTCTGCGCCCTCGTGCGCGATGAGCTGCTTGTTCGCGGTGACGACCGAGCGGCCCGACTCGAGCGCGCGGCGCACCCACGCGCCGGCCGGATCGCGTCCGCCGATGACCTCGACGATCACGTTCGCGTCGGACGCGAACACCGTCGTCGATCGACTCGGTCCACGTGACGTCGCCGCCGACCCAGTCGGCGCGCTTTCGCGCGATGCCGCGATTGAAGATGTGGGTCAGGCGCACGCCGGCGGGCGGACGCTCCGTGAGGATCCTCGCCACCGATTGTCCGACGGTGCCGAAACCGAGCAGCGCGACGCGGGCCGAAGGTGCGGTCATGAACTCGTAGGGGCGAACTCAAGTTCGGCCGCGGATCGGCCGAAAGTCGTTCAATGGTGGGCGCAGCCGGGCGATCCGGTCAAGTTTATGCTCCTAACGATTTCATAACATCTCGAAATGGCATTTGACCGGGATCCGGCGAGTCCCTATACTGAGCCAGCAATGTCGCGCACGATTACCACCACCATGATTACGATGACCACCATGCGAAAGCATGGCGGCCGCGGCGGTGGTGTCTTCGGGCTCGACGCATAAGACGAAGCTCAGACAACGAGCAGAAACCACCCGCCGCGGCGCCAGCCGACCGGCGGGTTTTTTTTTGCTCGAGCGTGGGGCGGACACGGTGCGACGTAGGGCGGGGCTTCAGCCCCGCCGGGCAAGAATGTGGGGCAGGGCTTCAGCCCTGCAGAAGGAGAAACGGGTCATGCAACGGATCGACGTCGGGGTGCTGGGCGCGACGGGGATGGTCGGCCAGCAATTCATCGCGCAACTCGCCAACCACCCGTGGTTCCGCCTGACCTGGGTCGGCGCCAGCGAGCGGTCCGCCGGGCAGGCGTACCGCAATGCCGCCCCCTGGCGTCTTCCGGTGTCTATTCCTGTAGACGTCGCCGATCTGGTCGTCCAGGAGGCGCGCCCGGGCGCCGGCAATCCGCCCGAGCTGCTGTTCTCGGCCATGGACGCCTCGGTCGCCGGCGAGATCGAGGAGGCCTTCGCCAAGGCCGGCCACTTCGTCGTCAGCAACGCACGCAACCACCGCATGGCGCCCGACGTCCCGCTGCTCGTCCCCGAGATCAACAGCGACCACCTCGGCCTGATCGACGCGCAGCGCAAGGCGCGCGGCTGGACCGGCGCGCTCGTCACCAACCCGAACTGCTCGACCGTCGTCCTCTCGATGGCGCTCGCGCCGCTGCGGCAGTTCGGCCTCAAGTCGGTCGCCGTCACGACGCTCCAGGCGCTCTCGGGCGCCGGCTATCCCGGCGTCGCCTCGCTCGACGCCGTCGGCAACGTCGTCCCGTTCATCTCGGGTGAAGAAGCCAAGATCGAGAGCGAGCCGAAGAAGATCCTCGGCCATCTCGAGGGCGGCGTCGTCGTGCCGCATCCGGTCGTGCTGAGCGCGTCCACCACGCGTGTGCCCGTCGTGAACGGCCACACCGAGTCGGTCGTCGGTGGCGCTCGAGCAGTCGCCGTCGCTGGACGATGTGCGGCAGGCGCTGGCGAGCTTCAGCGGCCCGCCGCAGGCGCTGAAGCTGCCGTCGGCGCCTCCGCAGCCCGTGCTGTATCTCTCCGAGGAGAACCGGCCGCAGCCGCGGCTCGACGTCGATCGCGACGGCGGCATGACCGTGACGGTCGGACGCCTGCGTCCGTGCCCGATTCTCGGCTACAAGTTCTTCGCGCTCGGCCACAACACCGTGCGCGGCGCGGCGGGCGCGGCCGTGCTGAACGCCGAGCAGATGGTCGCGCAGGGCGTGCTGTCGGCGCCGGTGCGAGGGTGACGCCATGAAGGTCCTGAAGTTCGGCGGGACGTCGGTCGCCGACGCGGACGCCATCCGGCGCGTCGCGGCGATCGTCGCCACCGAGCACCAGAGGTCGCGCGGCGCCGGACCGGTGGTCGTCGTCTCGGCGCTTGGCGGCGTCACGGATCGCCTGCTCGAGGTCGCCTCGCTCGCGCGGACGGGCGACGCCGCGGCGGCGCGGCGCGTGGTGGACGCGCTCGGCCAGCGCCACCTGGCCGTCGCGGACGCCATTCGATCCGTCGAGGCGCGAGACACGGCGCGCGCCGAAATCGAGGCCGAGATCGCGCACCTCGCGTCGGTGGCCGGCGCGCTGGCGGTGACACGCGAGGTGTCGCCGCGCTCGCTCGACGCCGTCGCCGCGATCGGCGAGATCCTCAGCTGCCGGCTCGTCGCCGCGCTCTTCGCCGACGCGGAGATCCCCGCGACGGCCGTCGATCCGCGCACGCTCATCGTCACCGACGAGCACTTCACGCAGGCGGTGCCGCAGCCGGAGCCGACGCGCGCGCACGTGGACGTGAACCTGCGGCCGGTCGTCACGTCGGGCCGCGTGGCGGTCACCGGCGGGTTCGTCGCCGCGACGCGCGCCGGCGTCGTCACGACGCTCGGCCGCGGCGGGTCCGACTACTCGGCGGCCATCCTCGGCGCGGCCATCGACGCCGCCGAGATCCAGATCTGGACCGACGTCGACGGCATGCTGACGGCGGATCCGCGCGTGGTCGCCGACTGCCGGCTCGTGCCGTTCCTGTCGTTTGCCGAAGCCGCCGAGCTCGCGTACTTCGGCGCCAAGGTGCTGCACCCGAAGACGATTCAGCCGGCCGCCGCGCGCAACATCCCGGTGCGCATCCTGAACACGTTCCGGCCCGAGGCGCCCGGCACGCTCATCGCCGACAACGCCGCGGTCGACGCCGCGTCGGTGACCGCGCTGGCCTGCAAGAAGGGCATTACGGTCGTCACGATCACGTCGACCGGCATGCTGATGGCGCACGGCTACATGCGCCGCCTCTTCGAGATCTTCGAGCGCTTCCGGACGTCGGTGGACGTCGTCTCGACCTCCGAAGTGAGCGTCTCGGTGACCATCGACAACGTCGCGCACCTCGATGCGATTGTCGCCGGCCTGTCGGCGTTCGCCGAGGTCAGCGTCGTCGGCGACCTGGCGCTGGTGGCGGTGGTCGGAGACCGGTACGGCACCGACCCGTCGGCGTTCACCCGGGTCGTCCGGGCGCTCGAAGGCATCCCGCTGCGGCTGGTCTCGCAGGCCGACGCCCGGCGGAACGTCACCCTCGTGATCGACGAGGACGATTTGTCGAGCGCGATGGGCCGACTTCATGCAGAATTCTTCCGGCCGGGCTCGCCTGTCGAGACGACGCGTCAGGGCCGCGGCTTCAGCCCAGGCCGAAGCTGAGGCTTCAGCCCTGCAGCGTGAACAGTAGGGCGGGGCTTCAGCCCCGCCGAGCAGAAAAGCTGACCCGCGGAGATGGCGCCTGACATGGACCTGAGACAGCTGGAGATTCTCAAGGCGGTGGCCGAGACCGGGTCGTTCACCGGCGCCGGCCGCCGCCTTCACGTCTCCCAATCCGCCATCAGCCGCCAAATCCTCCTGCTCGAAGCCGAACTCAACGAACCGCTGTTCTGGCGCATCAAGCGCAAGGTCAAGATCACGCCCGCCGGCGAAGCGCTGCTGCAGCTCTCGCTGCGCGTCTTCGACGACATCCGCGAGACCACCGAACGCCTCAGCGAGACGCAGCAGCGCCTCACGGGCACCATCCGCCTCGTCGGCGGCATGACCGTCTCGATCTACGTGTTCCCGACGCTGCTCAAGGAGTTCCAGCGGCTGCACCCGGACGTGGACGTGAAGGTGATGACGGGGCCGGCCGATCGTCTCGTCCGCCGGCTGCGCGCCGGCACGGTCGATCTCGGGCTGCTCACGCTGCCGGTCACCGAGCCCGACCTGGTCACGCGTCACGTCATGCGCGAAGAGCTGCAGATGGTGACGTACCCGTCGCACCCGCTCGCGCAGAAGAAGCGCATCGAGACGCAGGACCTCAACAAGCTGCCGTTCATCCTCTACGAGCCGGGCTCCAACACGCGCCGCGTGATCGACGAGTTCTTCGTCCGCGCGCAGGTGCAGCCGCGCATCGTGATGGAGACCGAGAACGTCGAGATCATCAAGGCGATGGTCGCCAGCGGCATCGGATCGACGCTCATCTCGAACCACGCCATCGACCGGGAAGTGAAGGCCGGCACGCTGGTCGCGCACCGCCTGCACGGGCACTCACTCGTGCGCGAAACCGGGTGGGTCTACCTGAAGGCGAACCGCGTCCCCCGCAAGATCAGCGAGATGATCCGCGTGCTCGACGAGCTGCTGCCGAAGATGGGCCTGGCCGTTGAAGGTTGCGGTTCGGAGCGATCCTGCCTGGAACGAGCGACACGTCCGCGACGATGACGGTGACGTTGTCGCGGCCGCCGGCCTCGAGCGCCGCGTGCATCAGCTCGCCGCACGCCGCGTCGCAGTCTCCCCGGCTCAGCATGTCGTGAATCTGCTCGTCGCTGACGCCGTCGGTGAGCCCGTCTGACGACAGCATCAGCCGGTCGCCGTCCTCGAGCGGCAGGTGCTGCGCGTCGATCACGACCTCGCCCTTGCCCATCGCCTGCGTGAGCATGTGCCGCATGTGATGCGAGTGGAGCGCCTCCGGCGGCATCACGCCCGCGTCCACCAGCATCTGCGTCATCGTCTGGTCGCGGGTGAGGCGCTGCAGCCGTCCGCCGCGCAGCAGGTAGCAGCGCGAGTCGCCGACGTGGAAGATGAAGAGCCTGTCTGGCCGCGATCGTCGCGACGGTCAGCGTCGTGCCCATGCCCTTCAGGCTGGCCTTCTGATGAGACTCCTCGGCGATGGCGCGATCCACCGACGCCAGGATCGACCGCATGCGCTCGATGAGCGCCTTGGCCTCCTCCTCCCCGATGTCCACGAACCACTGCGAGCCCTGCTGCGACAGCTTCAGCGCGAGCGACAGGGCGAGCGTGCTTGCCACTTCGCCGCCGGCGTGGCCGCCCATGCCGTCAGCCACGGCGAGCGCCCAGCGGGCCTGATACGGCACGAACTGCAGCTGCGCCGCGTCGATGTTGGTGGAGAGCGGCGTGTAGCTGCGCTCGATCTTGAGCGCGAGATAGCGGTCTTCGTTGTTCTCGCGGACCAGCCCCCGGTCCGAGCACGCGGAGACGCGCAGCGTGACGCTGTGCGGGGCGTGCGTGTCGTGCGGGGCTGCGTGTCGACGGCCTTGGGATCGTGGTCTTCTCGTGGAGACGTTGTCCGCGCTCATGTCGCCCGCTCCTTCGCGCCTGCCGCCGTTCGCTGGCTTCGAGCATGACCCGAACCCGAATCCGCCGTTAACCTGACAGACCTGCTCAACCTGGTCAACCCGACTCGGCTGGTCTACCAGACCGGTAACGCCGGCGTTAACCCGGCTTACCCCGACCCGCGCGACCACTAAGATTAGTCCCGAGTGACCCACGATGTCATCGTTCTCGGAGCCGGCGCCGCGGGTCTGTTCGCGGCGGCCGAAGCCGGCCGGCGCGGCCGCCGGGTGGTGGTGCTCGAACGCGCGGCCGAGCCGGGGCGGAAGATCCTCATCTCCGGCGGCGGCCGGTGCAACTTCACGAATATTTACTGCCGCCCGGAGAATTTTCTCTCCGGCAACCCGCACTTCGCGCGATCGGCGCTGGCGCGTTACACGCCGGCCGACTTCATCGCGCTCGTCGAGCGCCACGGGATCCGCTATCACGAGAAGACGCTCGGGCAGCTCTTCTGCGACGGCTCGGCGACCGAGATCCTCGAGATGCTGCTGGCCGAGTGCGCGTCGGCGGGCGTCGAGGTCGTCACCGGCTGCAGCGTGGACGATGTCGGTTCCGGGGTTCCGGGTTCCGGGTTCAAGTTCCGGTTCAGAGTGCAGACGTCACGCGGCGTGTTCGACGCGTCGCAGCCTGATCGTCGCGACCGGCGGCCTGTCGATTCCAAAGCTCGGCGCCACCGATCTCGGCTATCGCATCGCGCGTGACTTCGGCATCGCCGTCGTCCCGCCGCGTCCCGCGCTGGTGCCGCTCGTGTTCGATAGCAACGATCGCGCGCGATGGACGGATCTGGCAGGCGTCGCGACGACGGTCGACGCGTCGGCCAACGGCGTCACGTTCCGCGAGCGGCTGCTCGTCACGCATCGCGGGCTCAGCGGTCCGGCCGTCCTTCAGGCGTCGTCCTACTGGCAGCCGGGTGAGGCTGTGGAGATCGATCTCCTGCCCGACGTCGATCTCGTGCGCGAGCTCTCTGATCGACGCGCGGCGGGCGACACTCAGACGACGAAGACCGCGATGGGCGAGTGGCTGCCACGCCGCTTCGCGGATCGCTGGTTCGAGGTGATGGCGGCGCCGTCGGTGATCGCCGCGACGGGGAACGACGAGCTCTCCGCGCTGTCAGCAGGTCTCCACGCCTGGCGCGTGCGTCCCGCGGGCACTGAAGGCTTCGAGAAAGCGGAAGTCACCGCCGGCGGCGTCGACACGCGCGAGCTGTCGTCGCAGACGATGGAGGCGCGGCGGGTGCCCGGGCTGTACTTCATCGGCGAGGTCGTGGACGTCACCGGCCATCTCGGCGGCTTCAACTTCCAGTGGGCCTGGGCGTCAGGGCATGCCGCCGGAGCGTGCGCAATGACTGGAGGACTCGGTCGACCCCAGTGAAGGGGCACGTTCGGCTCAGGAGTGGCTCGTGTGGGTCTGGCGTGGAGTCAGTGCTGCGATGGCGTCGATCAATCCGCAAGCTGGAGCGCCGCGATCCGATCGGCCAATGCGGCAGCGTTGAAAGCGTGGGTCCGCATCGCGGGTCGGAGGTTCGTGGTCGCCCGAGGGACAGGCACGGCCATTTCTCGCCGCCCTTCAGATGCCGTCGCGGTGGACACCGAAGATGATTGAACCGGGTATCTGTCGCGGCCCTCTTCGCGTGGCGCACGGCGCCGATCTGGTTTCCGGCGCAACGTGACAGGTTTGTCGTCCATGTCCAGCACGGGTACTCGGATGCCGGCAACCTGATCAGTTCCCAATTGCACAGGTCCCGAATCGGCGGCAACCAGGCTGCACTTGCCCGACTCAGCCGTCGTTGGCACAATGGAAGGCTGAATGCTGCCCCAGACCGGTCCCGGCCGTGCTGTGCGCGTCGGGTCTGTGGTGATTGCCTTGAGCCTGCTCGCGGCCTGCGGCGGCAGCAATCCCTCCGGTCCCTCCGGCACCGGCAACGCGCCCACGCTCACGGGCATCGCGCCCGCGACCGGCCCCGCGTCGGGCGGCACGAGCGTCGCCCTCTCCGGCGCGAACTTCACGGCCGGCGCGACGATGACCATTGGCGGCGTGGCCGCGACGGAGGTGAGCGTCGTCTCCGGCGGGAGCATCACCGGCAAGACCGGTCCGCACGCCGCGGGCGCGGCCGATGTCGTCGTCACGCAGGCCGGCCAGAGCGCGCGGCTTGTGAACGCGTTCACATACGTCGCCGGCGCCCCGCCCGTGATTCAGTCGATCGTCGCGCAGGGCACGCGCGCGAAGGAGCCGGCGCAGTTCGCCGATCTCAACGAGTCGATCAACGTCACCGCGACGGTCACCGACGCCGACACCACCGCGGCGTCGCTGCAGTACACGTGGACGGCCGACCTCGGCACGATCTCCGGCACCGGCGCGAAGGTCACGTGGCAGGCGCCCGCGAGCGCCGCGACGCCCATCAAGGCCACGATCACGCTCAGCGTCAGCGACGGCGCAAGCGCCGTCACCGGCACGACCGCCGTCAGCCTCCACGACTCGACGAAGGAGATCGGCGACATCGCGACGCTCTTCCTCGTCAACTTCTCGAAGACCGAAGTCCCGGTCGACACGGTGATGAAGGACTTCACGACCGACTGCCCCGGGACCGCCGGCGAGCGGCAGGACGTGATCAACAACCGCACCGGGTTCGTGATCACGTCATGGAACGTGCAGCCGCCGCAGGTCAGCGTCGGCTTCGGCGCCGGCTGCCAGACCATCCACGGCCTGCGCCAGGGCGACGGCTGCTCGTACTCGCAGGTGCGCTGGGACTCGAACAAGGTCGGCGGCGGCACCGACAGCGTCGAGGGCGTCGATCAGATCGCCGCCGTGTTCCTGTCGGATCGCTGGTGGCTCTGCAGCAGCGACTTCGACGGACACCATCTCAATGGGAGCGCGGTTCCTCGGGTGGGGGCGGGAGAAATAGGGAATAGGGAATAGGGAATAGGGAATAGGGAAAGGAAGACTCACGGGGCCTTGACGAGGAAACTTCGGCCCCGTTTGCGGGCGTTGCGCCTGGCGGTATTCACCGACGCCACCGCAATGGCGATGAATTCTTCGGCCTCGCCGTGAAGCTGCTTGAACGCGTCGGGATCCATCAGCGACAGGTCACGCAACGCCTCCAGCCACATCGCTGACTCCTCGGACTCCTCGGCCACGAGACACATCTTGGACGCGAAGTCCGCATTCGACCTCGCGTGTTTCGTCACTCGGTAGTTCGCCGCGACGCTCCACGCGCTGCGAAACAGCTGGTGCGCGATGGCGCGCGCGAACGGATCGGAGAAGAGTGGTCGCACTCGCTTCGCCGTCGCGAGCGCGAATTGGTAGGTTCTCTGCCGAAGGTCATCGCCTCTCATGCCTGACCCCGCAGCACGCCGCGTGCCGACATGGCGTCAGACGAGATCGTCAGGGTTTTGTCGGCGTGGCGATGAACGAAGAGCTGTCGCGCTTCAGTTTCTGCCAACTGTCTCTGCGCCCGCGCTGCAGTTCCTGCCACCCGCAGCGCGTCATCTCTCCTGTTTCCCTATTCCCTATTCCCTATTCCCTATTCCCTATTTCGCTATTTCGCCGGCGGCACCAGCACGTTTGCGACGATCAAACCGCCGGCGAGTGCGAACGCGATCAGCACGGCGCTCACGCCGGCCGACAGTCCCGTCTCGAAGTTCTGATTCAACAACAGCGTGAGGCTGCGATAGCCGATGCTCCCGGGCACGAGCAGCAGCACGCCAGGCACGAGCGGCACCGACGCGGGGCCGAAGCCGAATCGCTCGAAGGCGTTGCTCACGACGCCGATCGTCAGCGCGCCGATCGACGCGCCGAGCGTCTGGCCGAGGTACGCGGCGCCGAACTGGAACGCGCCGTAGCCGACCAGGCTCGCGCAGAAGACGAGCGGGATGTCGCGCGGCCGCGCGCGCAGCAGCAGCGAGAAGCCGAGCGGCGCCAGCACCAGCGCCACCATTCGCGTCCAGCCCGCAAGGTGCCCCGGCAGTGTAGACGGGCACCGGCGTCCCGTGGTGCAGCGACCGAGACGACGGCCGACCCGAGCGCGACGCCGAACGCCATCGACGTGAAGACGATGAACGCCGCGCTCAGGCGCGCCGATCCGGACGACAGGTGCCGGCTCGCCAGCTCCGTCATCGCGACGGTGATCGTCAGGCCCGGCAGCATCGAGATCAGGCCCGCCAGCGTCGTCGTCGGCACCGAGATGTGGACGCCGCGACGCGCCACCTCGGTCACGAGCGCCGACGCCAGGAAGGCGCCCGTCAGCTCGAAGACGTGCGACGAGATGGTGAAGCGCCGGAAGGCGAGCGCCAGGACAGCCGACGAGCAGGCCCGACGCCCATGCCGACGGCGACGTCCGGCCGCGCCGCCGCCGAGGAACTGACAGCCGGCCGCCGAGACGATGCCGTAGCCGATGACGCGAAGCCAGCCAGGGATAGGTCGGCTTCTTCGCCCAGATCTCGGCGATGCGGCGAGACCCGTCGCTTGGCTGGATGGCGCCGGACATCACCTGGTGCGCCACGCGATCGAGCGAGGCGAGCCGCCCCAGATTCAGCTCGCCCGGCTGGACGCGGATCAGAAACGTGCGCTGGCGATCGAGCGGGCCAAACGCGGCCTGGATGGCCGTCGGCGTCGTGAAGAACTGCCCGATGAGCTCCAGCTGATCGCAGACGCGCTGCAGGACCTCCTCGAGGCTGTGGGCCGCATAGCCCGACGCGTGCAGCGCCTGCGCCAGCCGCAGCACGAACAGGTCGCGCTCGTCAGCCGCGGGCAGCGGGTCTGGAGGCATCCGCGAAAGTGTAGTGCCGGTTGGACGGTTTGGCCGGTTTGCCGGTGCTCGGTTCAACCGCCCAACTGCGTCTAACCGCGTAGACCGCACGACACCGCACCGGACAACCGCGCTAAACCGACCAACCGCAAGACCGGTATCGATCGAAGGATTCCTTCAGCCTCAGAGCGCCCGTCGCATGACCAACACCTTCGACTGCCTGACCACGCTCACCGTTGGCGGTGAGACCGTCCACTACTTCAGCCTGCCGGCGCTGGCCCGCAAGTACCCGGGCGTCGAGCGCCTGCCGTACTCGCTGAAAATCCTGCTCGAGAACCTGCTCCGGCGCGAGGACGCGTCGTTCGTCAAGGCCGACGACATCAAGGCCCTGGCGGGCTGGACGCCCTCGGGCGCCGTCGAGAAGGAAATCTCGTTCATGCCCGCGCGCGTCCTGCTCCAGGACTTCACGGGCGTGCCGTGCGTCGTCGATCTGGCCGCGATGCGCGACGGCATCGCCGCGCTTGGCGGCGATCCCGAGAAGGTCAACCCGCTGCAGCCGGTGGAGCTGGTCATCGACCACTCGGTGCAGGTCGATCACTTCGGCACGCGCGAACGCCTTCCAGCTGAACGCGGACCTCGAATACCACCGCAACCGCGAGCGCTACGTGTTCCTCCGCTGGGGACAGACCGCGTTCCGCAACTTCCGCGTGGTCCCGCCGGAGACCGGCATCGTCCATCAGGTCAACATCGAGTACCTGGCGCGCGTCGTCTGCAAGGACCAGCAGGACGGCCGGACCGATCGCGTATCCCGACACGGTCTTCGGCACCGACTCGCACACGACGATGGTGAACGGCCTGGGGGTCGTGGGCTGGGGCGTGGGCGGGATTGAGGCGGAGGCCGCGATGCTCGGCCAGCCGAGCTCGATGCTGATTCCGGCCGTCGTCGGCTACCGGCTGACCGGCAGGCTGCCCGAGGGCGCCACCGCCACCGACCTCGTGCTGACGATCACCGAGGCGCTCCGCAAGAAGGGCGTCGTCGGCAAGTTCGTGGAGTTCTACGGGCCCGGCCTCGCGCACCTGACGATCGCCGACCGCGTGACGCTCGGGAACATGTGCCCCGAGTACGGCGCCACGGTCGCGATCTTCCCGATCGACGACATGACGCTCGACTACCTGCGGCTCACGGGCCGCGACGCCTCGCAGGTCGCGCTCGTCGAGGCCTACGCGCGCGCGCAGGGGCTCTTCCGGACCGACGAGACGCCGGACGCGCACTACAGCGACACGCTGGAGCTCGATCTCGCGTCCGTCGTGCCGAGCCTTGCCGGTCCGCGGCGTCCGCAGGACCGCGTCGCCCTGTCGAATGCGCACACGTCGTTTGCCGCCGCGCTGCCCGAGCTGCAGAAGGGCGTGAAGAAGGTCGCCGCCGGTGGCGGCGGAGCAGCGGTCGCCGTGGAGACGCAGTTGGAGCACGGCTCGGTCGTCATCGCGGCGATCACGAGCTGCACGAACACGTCGAACCCGAGCGTGATGATCGGCGCCGGCCTCGTCGCGAAGAAGGCGCTCGAGAAGGGCCTCACGACGAAGCCGTGGGTGAAGACGAGCCTCGCGCCTGGATCGAAGGTCGTCACCGAGTACCTCGCGAAGGCCGGGCTGCAGACGTATCTCGACGCGCTCGGCTTCAACCTCGTGGGCTACGGCTGCACGACGTGCATCGGCAACAGCGGCCCGCTGCCGGACGAGATTGCCGCCGAAGTGCGTGAGCACGGGCTCGTCGTCGCGTCCGTGCTGAGCGGCAACCGCAACTTCGAGGGCCGCATCCAGCAGGACGTCCGCGCGAACTACCTCGCGTCGCCGCCGCTGGTCGTCGCCTACGCGCTGGCGGGCTCGATGAACGTGGACGTCGCGACCGAGCCGCTCGGCACGGGCAAGGACGGCAAGCCCGTCTACCTGAAGGACATCTGGCCGACCGAGCGCGAAATTCAGCAGGCCGTCCTGAGCGCGGTCACGTCCGCGATGTTCACGCAGCAGTACGCCAGCGTCTTCGACGGCGACGATCGGTGGAAGACGCTGCCGGTGCCGACGGGCGACCGCTTCGCGTGGGAAGACGACTCGACCTACGTGCGCAAGCCGCCGTTCCTCGAGCACATCTCGCCCGAGCCGAAGCCGCTCGAGAACATCGCCGGCGCGCGCGTGCTGGCCGTCCTCGGCGACAGCATCACCACGGACCACATCTCGCCGGCCGGATCGATCAAGGCCGACAGCCCGGCGGGGAAGTATCTGATCGAGCACGGCGTCCAGCCGAAGGACTTCAACTCCTACGGCGCGCGCCGCGGCAACCACGAAGTCATGATGCGCGGCACGTTCGCCAACACGCGCCTCAAGAACCAGCTCGCGCCCGGGACCGAAGGCGGCGTGACGACGTATCTGCCGGGGACCGAGGTGATGTCGATCTACGACGCCTCGATGAAGTACCAGGCGGCCGATGTCCCGCTGCTCGTGATCGCGGGCAAGGAATACGGCTCCGGGTCCTCACGCGACTGGGCGGCGAAGGGGACGATGCTGCTCGGCGTGAAGGCGGTGATCGCCGAGAGCTTCGAGCGGATTCACCGGAGCAACCTGGTGAACATGGGCGTGCTGCCGCTGCAGTTCCTCGACGGCGAGTCGGTGGCGTCGCATGGGCTGACGGGCCGCGAAGTCTACGAGCTCGTCGGCGGCGGCGCCGTCGCTCACCGCGCGCGGCACGGTCACCGTCAACGCGAAGGCGGAGGACGGGTCGGTCAAGACGCTGAAGGCGAAGGTCCGGATCGACACGCCCGAGGAGCTCGTCGCGTATCGCCACGGCGGGATCCTGCCGTACGTGCTGCGGCAGCTTGCGCGTACGTAGGGCGCGTCTGTAGCGCGCCAGGTCCATGGTCAGTGCCGTGCCGGTGCACGTGCTCAGTGCGACCACTGCCGTGGCAGACCTGGCACAGGCCTCGCAGCCACCAGGCACCGACTCCATGCACCGAGCTCCGCACAGTCAACGCATCCGACGCCGCTCGCGCTGGGGTTCGACCGCTGCGGCATCGCGCCCGTCGGGCCGTTTCCCGAGCAGGCCTTCCTCGAGCAGTGGCTGCGCCGCGGCTACGCGGGGTCGATGACCTGGCTCGCGCGCTCCGCGAAGAAGCGCCGCCACGTCCGCGCCGCCGAGCCCACGGCCGAATCCGTCATCGTCACCGCCACCGTCTACAACACCGACCGCGCGCACACGTTCGAGCGCACGGGCCCTCGCGACGCCGTCGTCTCGCGCTATGCGTGGGGCGACGACTACCACGTGATCGTCCGCCAGCGGCTCGACGCGCTCGTCGAGTGGATGCGCGCGGCGCATCCCGAGCCGTTCGACACGCGGATCTACGTCGACACCGGCCCCATCCAGGAACGCGTCTACGGGCAGTACGCGGGCCTCGGATGGATCGGCAAGAACACCTGCCTCATCGATCCCGAGCTGGGCTCGTGGATCTTCCTCGGCTGCCTGATCTGCAGCCTGCCCCTCGAGCCGGACGCGCCGGGGCTCGATCAATGCGGCAGCTGCGTCGCCTGCCTGACGGCGTGTCCCACCGGCGCGCTCGTCGCCCCGCGCGAGCTCGACGCCACGAAGTGCATTTCGTACCTGACCATCGAGCAGAAGTCCGCCATCCCCGAGCCGCTGCGCGCGTCGCTCGGCCCGCTCGTCTACGGCTGCGACATCTGCCAGGACGTGTGTCCCTGGAATCGTCATGCCGCCGTCTCCGAGGCGCCGGAGTGGCTGCCGCGGGCGCCGCTCGATCGTGCGGACGCGCTGTCGCTCTGGCGCATGAGCGACGCCGACTTGTCGGCGCTGATGGCGGGCACGCCGATGGAGCGCGCCGGCGTCGTGAAATTCCGGCGCAACCTGGCCGTCGCGCTCGCCAACGCGCACGACGCCCGCGCCATCGGACGTCGACGGAGACGACGACCCGGCGCGGCCCAGCATCGCGGACCCCGTGGTGGCGGAGCACGTGCGCTGGGCGCGCGCAGCAGTTACAAAACGTCATGACGTGAATTGCCGTCCCACGCACGGCCTGAAGGCGTTATGATCGCCTCATGACGGACCCGACCCTCGCGCCCACGCTGCTGCTTTCGATGCCGCAACTCGACGACCCGAACTTCGCGCGGTCGGTCGTGTTGCTGTGCCAGCACGACACCGAGGGCGCGTTCGGGCTCGTCTTGAATCGTCCCGTCACGACGACGGCGCGCATCGTCCCGCAGGACGATCCGGACGCGGCCACCGAGCAGGAAGTCGAAGTGTGGATTGGCGGACCCGTCGAGCCCGAGCGCAGCTGGATCCTGATCAGCGACCCCGCGCTCGACGACAACGCCGTGCGGGTCTGCGACGGCGTGTACCTCTCCACGTCGGCGCGCGTGCTGCAGACGGTGATCGCGAAGAATCAGTCGCGCGCGCGGCTCATCGCCGGCTACGCCGGCTGGGGGCCTGGACAGCTGGACGAAGAGGTCGCCGCCTCCGCGTGGCTCACGACCGACATCGATCTCAAGGTCGTCTTCGATACGCCGGCCGAGCAAATGTGGGAGTCGGCGATTCGCACGCTCGGCACCGACCCGGGCAGCCTGCAGCTGGGAAGCGGCGTGCACTGACGACTGCGCCGCTCTGAGAATAGGAAATAGGAAATAGGAAATAGGAAGAAATACAGAGACAGAGAAGAGATGCGAACGACGAAGCCAGGCGCCGCGCTGAGCGCTCTCCGCATCTTTTTTCCTATTCCCTATTTCCTATTCCCTATTTCAGATGACCGTCCTCGCCGCCGACCCGGCCTCCCCAAACCAGCAGCAGCTCGAGCCCATGTCCGCGCGGTTCGCGACGGTGGACATCGGCGCCGACGTCTCGGCGCTGCCGGCCAGCGAACGGAAAGCGCTGGCGAAGCTCGTCGAGGCGAGCCACCTGATCGACGCGATCTTCCTGCGTCAGGTCTGGGCCGGGAACGAGGCGACGCTGATGCGGCTCGAGGCCGATCAGTCGCCGCTCGGCCGCGCGCGGCTGAACTACTTCCTGCTGAACAAGGGCGGCTGGTCGCGCATCGATCTGAACAAGCCGTTCCTGCCCGGCGTCCCCGAGGAGAAGCCCGGCGAGGGCAACTTCTATCCCGCCGGCGCCACGAAGGCCGAGGTCGAGCACTGGATTGCCGGCCTGCCGGCCGACGAGCACGCGAAGGCCACCGGCTTCTTCACGACGATTCGCCGCGCGGCGCCGGGCTCGGCGCAGCCGTTCGTCCTCGTGCCGTACAGCCTCGAATATCAGGGCGAGCTCGCCCAGGCCGCCGCGCGGTTGCGCGAAGCCGCGGCGCTCACGACGCAGCCGACGCTCAAGGCCTTCCTGACCGCGAGGGCGGACGCCTTCCTGACGAACGACTACTACGCGAGCGACGTCGCGTGGATGGAGCTCGACGCGTCCATCGAGCCGACGATCGGCCCGTACGAGGTCTACGAGGACGAGTGGTTCAACTACAAGGCCGCGTTCGAGTCGTTCATCACCGTGCGCGATGACGCCGAGTCCGCGAAGCTGGCCGCCTTCGGCGCCGAGCTGCAGGAGATCGAGGACCACCTGCCGATCGACCCGTCGCTCCGGAACCCGAAGCTCGGCGGCCTGGCTCCCATCCGCGTCGTCAACGTCGTCTTCACCGCCGGCGACGGCAATCGCGGCGTGCAGACGGCCGCCTACAACCTGCCGAACGACGAGCGCGTGATCCGCGAGAAGGGCGCCAAGCGGGTCATGCTGAAGAACATGCAGCAGGCCAAGTTCGATCGCGTGCTGGTGCCGATCGCGCAAGGTCGCGCTCTCGACCGGCGACCAGGCGAAGGTCTCGTTCGACGCGTTCTTCACGCACATCCTGATGCACGAGCTGATGCACGGGCTCGGGCCCCACAGCATCACCGTGGACGGCAAGGCCACCACCGTGCGGCAGTCGCTGAAGGACACCTACAGCACGATCGAAGAAGCCAAGGCCGACATCTCGGGCCTCTGGGCGCTCCAGCACCTCGTCGACCGCGGCAAGCTCCCGGCGTCCATGGCCGAGACGATGTACACGACGTTTCTGGCGTCGACGTTCAGGTCGATCCGGTTTGGCGTGAGCGAGGCGCACGGCCGCGGCATCGCGATCCAGTTGAACTACCTGCTGGACCATGGCGCCTTCACCGTCGCGCCGGACGGCACGTTCGCGGTGAACGCGTCGAAGATCCGCGGCGCCGTCGAGGGGCTGACGCGCGACATCATGCTGCTGCAGGCGCACGGGGACTACGCCGCGGCCAAGGCGATGACCGCCACCGGCGTGGTCCGGCCCGACGTGCAGCGCGTGCTCGACAAGCTGACCGCCGTGCCGGTCGACATCGCGCCGAGGTTCACGACCGCCGCCGAGCTCGAGGCAGAGCGACCCCATAGCCGCTGACGCCAGCGCCGCGGCCTCTCGACCCGGCCGCGAAAGCCGTCAGTCCGCAAGGCTAAGCAGCGCCGCGGCTTCGCCTCGCGCGAGTCAGTCGCGCGATCTCGGGAGCGCGCACGCCCGCGCGACCCTATCGCTGGTGGCTGCGCGTCCTCGTGGTCGCCGCCGCCGTGGGCGCCGCCGTCGCCCCGACCAGCGCCGCGCTCGTGGACGCGTGGTATTCGCGCGGCATCTACGGCATCCTGCAGCCGATCGTCACGTCGATCTCGAGCCTCTTCCCGTTCGCGCTGATGGACGCGCTCATCGGCGCGGCGCTCCTCTGGATCGCCCTGCGCGTCTGGCGGATCGCGCGCGCCGCAGGCCCTGAGCGTCGCCGGGCCATCGGCCGCTTCGCGCTCGACGCGATCGCGGCCGTCGCCGCCGCCTACCTGCTGTTCCTCGGCCTCTGGGGACTCAACTACCGGCGCCTTCCCGTCACGACCGGTCTCGACTTCGACGCCGCGCGCGTGACGCAGGCGAACGTGGACGCGCTCGGCACGCATGCCGTCGCCGAGCTGAACCGGCTGCACGCATCCGCGCACGCGCTGCTGCCGGGCGTGCCCACGCTGGCGGCCGTGCGCGTCCGCCTCGCGCCGGCATTCGCCGACGCGCAGCGCGAGATCGGCGCCGCGCACCTGGCGACGCCCGGACGGCCGAAGCGGTCCATCGTGTCGCCGTTCTTCCGCCTCGCGGGCGTGGACGGCATGGTGAACCCGCTCGGCCTCGAGGTGCTGGTCAACCCCGACGTCCTGCCGATCGAGCGGCCGTTCGTCGTCGCGCACGAGTGGGGACACCTGGCGGGCTGGGCGAAGGAGAGCGAGGCGAGCTTGCTCGGGTGGCGTGACCTGCCAGCGCTCGGACGACCTCGCGCGCTACAGCGCGTGGCTCGACCTCTACCTGCACCTGGCGCGGGACGTGACGCCTGCCGCCCGCGCGTCAATGGCGGCGACGCTGGCGCGGGGCCCGCGCGACGACCTGTCCGCGATCGCCGCGCGTCTGGCCACGGTGCAGCCCGCGGTCGCGCGCGCCAGCTGGCAGACCTACGATCGCTTCCTCAAGGCCAACCGCGTCCCCGAGGGTGTGCGCAGCTACGACGAGGTCGTCCGGCTTGTCGTCGGGTCGTCGGCCGACCAGCCCGATCGGCCGAAGGTCATACGCTAGAGCCGGATCACGTACCATGAGGGCCAGTCCCGGGAGCGTGAGCGGATGCCGTCCATCGGAACTCCTGCCCAACCCCTGCGCGTTGCGGTGATCGGCGCAGGCCCCGCTGCGTTCTACGCGGCGGATCACCTGCTCAAGCAACCCGGGCTGAACGTCGAAGTGGACATGTTCGACCGTCTGCCGGCGCCGCACGGGCTCGTCCGCTACGGCGTCGCCCCGGACCACCCGAAGATCAAGACCGTCACCCGCGCCTACGACGCGACCGCCGCCAACCCGCGGTTTCGTTTCTTCGGCAACGTCGAGCTGGGCCGTCACGTGACGCTGGACGATCTGCGGCGGCACTACCACCAGATTGTGTTCGCGACCGGCGCGCAGACCGACCGGCGCATGGGCATTCCGGGCGAAGACCTCGCGGGAAGCCATCCGGCGACGGAGTTCGTGGCCTGGTACAACGGGCATCCCGATTACTGTGAGTGCCAGTTCGATCTGTCCGTCGAGCGCGCAGCGGTCGTGGGCGTCGGCAACGTGGCCATCGACGTCGCGCGCATGCTCGTGCGCACGCCCGAAGAGCTCGAAGCCACCGACGTCGCCGATTACGCGCTCGACGCCCTGCGCAAGAGCCGTGTCCGGGAGGTCTTCCTGCTCGGCCGCCGCGGCCCGGCACAGGCGGCGTTCACCAACCCCGAGATCAAGGAAATCGGCGAGATGGCCGACGCGGACGTGATCGTGCGGCCCGACGAGGTGGCGCTCGATCCGCTCAGCCAGGCCGAGCTCGACGCCAGCCACGATCGCGAGCTGGACGGAAGGTCGAGATCCTGCAGGGCTATGCGATCAGAAAGCCCGAGGGCCGCGCCCGGCGCCTGCACGTGCGGTTCCTGGTCTCGCCGGTCGAAATCGTTGGCGACGCCGAGGGCCGCGTCACAAGGCTGCGCCTGGTGCGCAACGCGCTCGTCGCGGACGACAAGGGGAAGATCGCCGCGAAGGCGACCGGCGAGTTCGAGGATCTCGACGTGGGGCTGGTGTTTCGGTCGGTGGGGTACCTCGGCGTGCCGCTTCCCGGCGTCCCGTTCCACGAGCGCTGGGGCGTGATCCCGAACGAGAAAGGCCGCGTGATCGATCCGGCCACGTCGCGGCCAGTTCCCGGCTTGTACGTGGCCGGCTGGATCAAGCGCGGTCCGAGCGGCGTCATCGGCACCAACAAGCCGGATGCCGTGGAAACGGTGACGGCGATGATCGAGGACGTCGCCAGCGGCGCCGTCGGCGAGCCGCTGCAGCCGGAGCCGGGCGCCGCCGAAGCGCTCGTGCGCGCGCGGCAGCCCGATGCCGTCTCGTACGCGGACTGGCGGGCGCTCGACGCGCTCGAACTGGCGAACGGCAAGAGCTGCGGCCGTCCGCGGTTGAAGTACACGACGGTGGAGGCAATGCTGGCCGCGCTCGGCAGAGCGGATCACGGCGCGGTGAAGCAGTGCTGCAGTGCTGCAGTGCTGCAGTGCTGCGGTGCGACGCGGCCGGTGACGGCGAGGCCGGACGGCGACTAGGAGCGCGGCGATGAGCGTCAGTCTGAAACCGGACCGAAGGGAGCGCGGAATTCGAGCGCCGCAGCCGTAGGCGGATCGTCAGTCTGGCCGGGTAGGCTCGGCGCGAGGGGCGTCAGGACGAATTCCGCGCGGACGACAGGTCCGGTTTCGAGCCGCGATCCCCGGAGCCGGCTGGCCTCGTCGTCACCGGCCCGCCTTAGCGCGCCAGCGGGCTGGGCCTCAACTGGAAGTGGAGCACCTTGCTCGTCGTGCCCTTTCCGCCTTCCATGTGGAACGGCGCGCGCGTGCTGACCGTCGCCCAGAGGCCGCGTCCCTTCCACCCGGCTCCCGCGTCGTCGATACGACCGTCCATCCACTTGGTGTAGAAGCCGACCGGGTAGGGCACCCGCAAGACGATCCACTGGCCGTCCTTCAGCACCAGAAGGCCCTCGGACTCGTTGCCCGTGTCGATCGGCACGTTCGTTCCCAGGCCAAGCGCGCCGAACTGATCGACCCACGTGTAGTAGCTGCTCTCGGCGCTGCCCGACTCGGTCACGCCGCCGAACTGCGGCAACGGCTCGGGATACATCGTCCAGCCCTCGGGGCACTGCTGGCCCGTCGCCTTCGGGCCGTTGAGCGGTCCGGTGCACTTGCGTCGATCGAAGCTGGCGAGGTGTCCGCTCGCCAGCGCCGCCCAGACGACGCCGTTCCTGTCGATGTCCATGCCACGCGGCGAGTACCCGTGGACAGGCGCCTTCGACGCGTCCAGCGGCGGCTCGTACACTTCCGCGAGTGCGGTGTCGGGCGGGTTGGCGCCAGGCACGAGCCGGACGATCGCGCCCGGGAATCCGAGGACCGATCCCCAGATTGAGCCGTCCGGCGCGGGCGAGACGGCGTAGAAGGCCGAGCCATAGCGCGTGTCTTTCGACGGGTCCATCGGCTGTCCGGGCTCCACGTACGCGTCGCGGCGGCCGTTGCCGTTGGTGTCGAGGACGAGCGCCGTCCAGCCCTGCGACGCCGCTTCGTCTCCGGTTTCCTCGAAGCGTTTCGTGTTCAGCCAGCCCACGACGTCGCCGCCGCCGCTCGTCCACAGCGTGTCGCTGGCGTCCTCGGCAAACATCAGGTGGTGCGTGCTGAAGCAGGTGCTGATGTGCGTGATCTTCTTTGTCGCCGGGTCGTACATCGCGAGCTGCCGGTACGACTTGGCGATTGGGAAGAGCTTCGCCGACACCAGGCTCGATCCCTCGCCGCAGAACGACGGGTTGTCGGGCGGCCGAACGGCCGACGTGAACCACACCCGCCCCTTCCGATCGAACATCGGATTGTGGACGTTGTTGCGGCTCGTCCAGATCGCTTCGCTTCCCCAATACGGCGAAGGCTGAGGCACGACGGCCGACGTCCGCGGAGTTGCGGGATCCCGGACGGTCAACTCGACGCGGCTGATCTGGTTGTGGACCGGATCGAGCACAGGCAGGTAGTCGGCGCTCAGCTCGAGCGCCCCGTAGATGAGGCCGTTCGCGTTCACCGTCGGATTGCGCCGATCGGTCGAGACCTCGTCGTGCAGGTACGCCTTCGGATCCGCCCAGTCCCACTCGGTGATGACGACGTTGCGCTCGATGCCGGAGGGCCGCGGCGGCGCGGGCGGCAGCTCGCCGGCGGCGATCCGGTCGGTCCAGTCGGCGAAGAGCGTCAGCGCGCGCGGGCCGAGATGGTTGATCGCGCCGATCATGCCCATCCCGGCCTGCCCGGACTGCAGGCGGCGTTGCCACGCAGCGACCGATGTCGGAAACGTGCCCAGCGCCGCGGAAATCGTCCGCGTGCCGCGCGAGCCCAGTTGATGGCAGGCGAGGCAGCCGCCCGACTTCAGGTTCCTCAGCCACTCGGCCTGGCTCTTGATCTCGCCGGAGATGCCGTTGGCGGCCGTGCCTGGAAAGTCGCTCGCCGGCGGCACGTGAAGCATCGAGAACCAGTAGCCGGCCGGGTAGTACGCCGCGGCTGCTTTCGCGTCAGGCGCAGGGACCGCGTCGAGGTCGAGCGCGCGGCCGGGCGTCGACGTGACCGCCGCTGAATCGACGAGGCCGTATCCGCGAACCCACACGCGATAGGTTGCCTTGGGCAACCCGGGCATCAGGTACCGGCCTGCGTCGTCGGTGACGACGATCCGCACGAACTTCGTGCCGAGGTCCGGCGTTTCGGCGATGACCCAGACGCCCGCCTCGGGCCCGTGCGGAGCTCGCGCACGACGCCCGCAAGGTCGTCGTCTCCGCGATCGATCGCCTGGTCGGCGCTCGTGCCGGTTGACAGCAGCGCGAGCACGGCGCCTGCGCAGCCGATTGCCCTGATGGTTCCGCGTCCGACCGAAAACACGCTCGTCGTCATTGCGGCCTCCCGGATCGAGGCGTGAACGATAGTTCGAGAGGTTGGGACGGAGCAAGGAAACTGTCGCGATGCTGCGCTACCTCAGCAGGTTGCGAGACAACCTGAGCCTCAGCGAAAGCCCACGCGTCGCGCGAGATCCTGAAAGCGCGGATCCGAGCGGAGCGGATCGAATCCCGGCCGAATCAGGACGCCGGGATTGAACCGCTCGACGTAGCCCTTCTCGAGCCACGCCATCGCCTGATCCGAATCGCCGAGCGCGGTGTAGACGACGGCGATCTCCGGCGCGTACCGACTGGTCCGGGCTGGAGCGCTTCTTCAACTCGCCGAGGAGCGTTTCGGCTTCGTTTCTCTTGCCGGCTGCCACGTACGCGCGCGCGAGGTTGGCCATGCACGTCGGGCTGCCGCCGGAGAGCGTGACCGCTTTCTGGAGCTCCGCCATGGCCTGGTCGGTCATCTGCTTCTGGAGGTATGCCTGGCCCAGGTGATTGTGCGCGAGGCCGAAATTCGGTTCCATCTCGATCGTCTTCTTGCTCTGAAGGATCGATTCATCGTACGAGTGCGCAAGGGCCAGCAGTTCCGCCAGGTCGGCGTTAATCACGAGAGACAGCGGATCGAGGCTTTCCGCCTTCCTCATTTCCACGATCGCGTCGTCATACCGGTGCAGCAACGCGAGGTGCCACGCATACCAGTGGTGAGCGGTGGCGTAGCCGGGATTGAGCTCGAGGGCGCGACGGAATTCCTTTCCGCCGGCCTCGAAGTTCCAGTCGAACCCATCCAGGCAAAATCCCAGCGAGGTATGAGCCTCGCCGAGCGAGCTGTCCAGTTCCAGGGCCCTGGTCGCGGCGGCCTTCGCCTTCGGGAGGGCCTCTTTCGCCGTCATCACCGCGTACTGCCAGTCGCCGAGCAGCGCGTAGGTGTCGGCCAGCCCTGAGTACGCCTGGGCGTAGTTCGCATCCTCGTCGATCGCCTGATCGAAATACGCGAGGGCGGTTTTCAAGCCGTCGGCCGTTCGCTTGTTCCAGAAGAACCGTCCCTTGAGGTAGGACACGTACGCCACGGGATTCACCGCCGCGACGTTCCTCAGGGCCGCCTGCTCCTGCGGGTTCACGCTGATCCGAATCTGATCGGCAATGGTCCTGGCCACGGTGTTCTGGAGCGCCAGCGTGTCACGCAGCTCACGCTGATAACTCTGCGACCAGAGGTGCCGGTCCGTGGCGCCTTCGATCAACTGCGCCGTGATGCGGACCTGGTCTCCGGAACGCAGCACCGTGCCTTCGACGACCGCATCCACGTTCAGCTCGCGCGCGATGTCGGGAAGCGGCTTGCGACTGTGCTTGTAGGCCATCACCGACGTGCGCGAGATCACGCGCAGCGCGCTGATCTGGCCCAGGTCGGAGATCAGCTCGTCGGTCATCCCGTCGGCGAAGTAGTCCTGAGACGCGTCGCTCGACAGGCTCTCGAGCGGAAGAACGGCCAGGGAGCGAATGACGGAGGACTCACGGCTGCCCGAATAGCGCTTCCAGGCCGCGACGGACCCGAGCAGCACGATCAGCGCGAGCGCAACGATCGCCCACGCGCGTGATTTCGCCCTGGATGGCGGCGGCGTCGCGAGCACGCCCGGCTCGACGTCGCGATCGCCGGCGCTCGCCGCCGGGTGAGGCTCCGCTGCGGCCTCGACACTCGCAGACGGCGCAAGGTCGGCCACCTTGACGTCGGCGATGAAGCGATAGCCGCGGCGGGCGACGGTCTCGACGAATCGCGGGCTTTCGGCGGAGTCGCCGAGCGCTTCGCGGATCTTGTTGATGGCCTTGTTGAGGCCGTGATCGAAATCGACGAACGTGTCTGCCGGCCAGAGCGCCTTCTGAAGCTCCTCGCGGCTGACGACCTGGCCGGCGCGCTCGAGCAGCATCGCCAGGACCTGGACCGGCTGCTGCTGAAGCCGAACCCGCAGGCCCCGCTTGCGCAATTCACCCGCGACGAGGTCCAGCTCGAAGACCCCGAAGACGAGCCGTCGCCCGGCCTGATCGTCCGCGCTCATGACGAGGTGAACCTGAGGTGAAAGCGTACCACACGTTTCGCCGGTCGGCGGCCAGGGGACCCGATCCCTCAAGCCCCGTGTGGAGTGACGGTTACACGGGGACCAACGTTCCAGCGCGCGTCCATTGTCCTGATGTCGCGCGTCGTCCAGAGTGGCCATACGGACCGCGCGTCAACCGCGTGACGTGGAGCGTGACCGCCGACGAACGCGGGTCATCGGAGGGGAACGACGATGTCTGAGAACAAGAGTGACGAGCTCCAGCACGACCACAACCACGACGACGTCGACCGGCGGGGATTCCTGAAGTGCATGGCCTGGGCGGGAACCGGGGCGCTCTTCGTCATGCAGGGCGGCGTCCTGAAGTCGTCCAGCCTCAGCACGGTGCTGAAAGGAATGCCCGCGCCGGCCGGCGAGCTGAGCTTCGTGCAGATCAGCGACAGCCACATGGGATTCAACAAGGCCGCCAATCCCGATGTCGTCGGGACGCTGAAGGCCGCGGTCGAGAAGATCAACGGTCTCGCGACCCCGCCTGAATTCATGCTGCACACGGGCGACATCAGCCACCTGTCGAAGCCGGAAGAATTCGACACCGTGGACGAGATCCTGAAGAGCGCGAACCCGAAGAGCGTGTTCTTCGTGCCGGGCGAGCACGACATGCTCAACGACGACGGCAAGCAGTACCTGGAGCGCTACGGAAAGAACGCCAAGGGCGCCGGGTGGTACAGCTTCGACACGAAAGGCGTGCACTTCATCGGCCTGGTGAACGTGCTGAACCTGAAAGCCGGCGGCCTCGGGACGCTCGGCGCCGAGCAGCTCGCGTGGCTGAAAGACGACGTCAGACACCTGAAGCACAGCACGCCGATCGTGGTGTTCGCGCACATTCCCCTCTGGAGCGTGTACCCGCAGTGGGGCTGGGGCACGGAAGACAGCGCGCAGGCGCTGGCGCTCCTCAAGAAGTTCGGCTCCGTGACCGTGCTGAACGGGCACATCCACCAGACCATGCAGAAGGTCGAGGGGCACGTGACGTTCCACACCGCGGCCTCGACCGCGTTTCCGCAGCCCGCGCCAGGCACGGCCGAGTCACCGGGGCCGATGAAAGTGCCGGCGGAGCAGCTGAAGAACATCCTCGGCATCACGGACGTGACCTACGTGCGCGGGAAGCACGCGCTCGCCGTCGTGGATTCCTCGCTCGCGTGACGCGCAGCGACGACAACCGGCAGACACCGACCACAGGACAGAAGGAGATCGACATGAAGAGACATGACTCGACGTGGGCACTCGTGGTGGCGCTGGCGCTGATGCTGGCGGGGCTGGCGGTCGCGGCCCAGGCGCAGTCGACGGCAGACCTGATCGAGGTCAGGATCGACAACTTCAGCTTCGGACCGACGGAAGTGACGGTGCCGGCGGGCACCACCGTCACATGGACGAATCACGACGACATTCCCCACACGGTGGTGAGCACGGACAAGGTGTTCAAGTCGAAGGTGCTCGACACCGACGAGAAGTTCTCATTCACGTTCAGCACGCCGGGGACGTACCCCTACTTCTGCTCCATCCACCCGAAGATGACGGGCAAAGTCGTCGTGCGGTGAGGAGATCATGCGCGTGAATCCTTTCGACATCAGGACGGTCGTGCTCGCGAAGCACGCGCAGCATGTCGTGCTGATTCACTTTCCGCTCGCGCTGTTTGTTGCCGCCGTGGCGTTCGACTTTCTCGCGCAATGGACGAGGAACCAGGCGCTCGCCTCGGCGGCGTACTTCAACCTGCTGCTGGCCGCGACTATCGACGGTGCCGACCATCGCCACCGGCTTGCCGCGTGGCAGTGGGCGCTCGAGGGAGAGACGCTGAAGGGCATTCTGCTGCTGCACCTGGTCCTGGGTTGCGGCTCGAGCGTTCTCATCTGGCTCGTAGCTGGATCCACTGGCGGGCGCGACGCCGGCCTGCGGCAGGCTGCCGAACTATCGGCTGCCCATTGAAATGGTCGGAGTCCTCCTTGTGGCGTTGACGGGGCATCTCGGCGGCTTTCTGAGCGGCGTCAACGCCCCCTAGTGGCGGCAGGCAACTGCTGCGCTGTCATGCGATTGCTCGCATTTATGGCTTCGACGGCATGTAATACTTTATAAAACAAAGTGACATAAACAATTTGTAAAATATGCACACATTGCGTGACGGCTCTGGTATGATGCCTTTGCCTCGGCCACCAAAAGACGTGACGTGGCGGAAACCGGTTCGTAGCCGGGCGGTTTCGCCGGGTTGCTACCGTGGCAGGACCGGTCAGGTCGAGCGTTCGTCAGCGGGACGAATGCGGCGATCGAGGCAAGGAAGGCAGGCGGCGATGATGATGGACGACGAGCGCGACTATCGGGGACACGAAGGGGCAGCGGCCGAACAGGTGGTAGACCACGTCCGCGGACAGATCGAGCGCGGCGAGCTGCGACCGGGTGACCGGCTGCCGCCCGAGCGCGAGCTCGCCCAGCACATCGGCGTCAGCCGGCCGAGCGTGCGCGCCGGTCTTCGCTCGCTCTCCGCGATGGGCGTGGTCCACACGCGCCACGGATCGGGGACCTACATCGCGGACGGGCCGCCGCAGCTCGACAGCCGGCCGTTGAGCCTGCTGGCGATGCTGCACGGCTTCACGCCGGAGCAGATGTTCGAAGCGCGGCGCACGCTCGAGGTCGGCGTGGCCGGCCTGGCGGCCGAGCGCGCCAGCGGCGACCAGATCGCCGCGATGGCCGAGGAAGTGACGGGGATGTTCGCGTCCGTCGACGACCCGCAGACGTTCCTGATGCACGACGTCCGCTTCCACCGCGCGGTGGCGATGGCGTCGGGCAACCCGATTCTCGCGTCGCTCGTGGAGATGGTCTCGTCGCTCTACTTCGAGCAGCGCCGGCGGCAGCTGCCGCGCGGGCGCGACCTGCGCGAGACGGCGATCATTCACCGCAACATCTACCACGCCGTCCGCGCGCACGACATCGATCGCGCGCGCCGCGAGATGAGCGGGCACCTGCCGCGGATGCAGCGCGTGGCGCAGCCGGCCGACCTGCGCGAGTCGCGGCCCGGGCCGTCGCGAGCCGAGTCGCCGCGAGCTAGAGACGGCGGGGCTTCAGATCCCGCCGAGCTGGTTGACGGAACACCAGAAGAGCGCACCTCAGATTCCGCCAGATGTCCGACGGATTCGGCACGCTGTGGACCGTTCCCAGCATCTGTTTCCCAGAGATAGAAATCTGTGAATCTGTGTGGAATCTCGTGGGTTCGTCGACTCTCTTCCGTCTACGCCGTCGCGCCGCCGCGGCTCCAGCGCGCCACGGCGCGCAGCGCGGCGCCGGTCACCAGGATTGCCGCCAGCATTTCCAGCTGGCTGGCGGTTCGCGTCGCCAGCAGCCATCCGCAGAACAGCATCCCTCCCAGAGCCAGCACGGGTCCGCCCGGCACGACGAACGACGCCGCAGGCGCCGCGTCTCGACGACGAAGCGCGACGAGCGAGGCGCAGGTCAGCGCGTAAATCAGCAGCCTCGCGATGGCGGCCAGCGTCGCCGCGTCGGTGAACGTGCTCCACAGCGCGAAGCCGAGCGCGACGATGGAGTTGACGATGATCGCGATGTGCGGCGTCCGAAAGCGCGCGTGGACGTGCGCCAGCGCGCCGGGCAGCTCCCGCCGTTCCGCCATCGAGAACAGGACGCGCGGCGTCATCAGCGCGAAGCCCGTCAGCCATCCGTAGGTCGAGAGGATCGCGCCGACGCTGCCGACCACCGCGCCGTGCGGCACCAGCGCGTCGAGCGCGCGCGCGACCGGCGTGTCGATCGCCCCGACGTGCGGCACCGTCCCGCAGACCACGACCTGCACGAGCGCGTAGACGCCGGCGATCGTCGCGAGCCCCACGACCAGCGCGAACGCCGTGTCGCGCCGCGGATCCCTGACTTCGCCCGCCGCGACGACGCCGGATTCGAAGCCGCCGTAGGCGAAGACCAGCAGCAGGATCGCGTCGGTCCACGCGGGCGCGGCGACGGCCTGCGACTCGAAGACGCCGCGGCTCACGCCCGAGGCGCCGGCCGCGACGAGGAGCAGCAGCGGCAGAAGCTTGGCGACGGTGAACGTGTTCACCGCCCACGACGTCTGGCGGACGCCGCGGACGTTCAGCGCCGTCACCAGCGCCACGGCGGCGGTCATGGTGATCCCGCGACCCGCCGGCGTCGAGACCCAGGGCACGAGCTGCCCGAGGTATGAGGTGAAGACGTTCAGGACGGCCGCGCCGGAGAAGAGGCGCGACCAGATGTGCAGCCAGCCGACGAGAAACGCGGGGCCTGCGCCGAACGCTTCGCGGGTGTACAGATACGGGCCGCCCGTCCCATCGAAGCGGCTGCCGACCTCTGCGAAGCACAGGACGACGACGGCGACCGCGCCGCCGGCGAGGATCACCGCGACCGGGCTCCACTCGCCGACGAGGCGCGCGAGCACCGCCGGCATCGCGAAGACGCTGCTGCCGATGACGCTGTTGATGATGGCGGCCGTGTAGCCCCAGCGCCCGATGGCGCGGGTGAGGGCGGGAGGCGGGATCCGGGCGTCGACGTCGGCCCGTCATGCGTGGTGCGGTACCCAGTGCCCGGTGCTCGGTGCCTGGTGCGGTGCCACGTGCCGAGTGCCCGGTGCCGCACCGAGCACTGAGCGCCAGGCACCGCACCCAGCACGAAGCACCAGGCACGAGGCACTGATGTGGTGGCGCGCGCGACGCAGCTCAATTCATCGAGCAGGCGCCGGGCCCGCGCGGATCGCCGCAGCGGCCGCAGGCCCCCGGCGCGGCCGCGCCAGACGACGGCCGTCCGCCGGTGCTCACCGCGAACGTCGACAGCGTGCGCTGCAGGCGCGTCCCCTCGCACGCGGGGCAATGCGGCGTCTCCTGACCGCGCACGAGGATCTCCGCGTGCGCGCCGCAGTCCTCGCAGTTGTACTCGTAGAGAGGCATGGGGGAAGTATACGAGGACTGGAGACTACGGACTACGGACTACGGACTACGACCGGACAGAACAGTGGAGTAAAATCTGTGGAATCTGTGGAATCTGTGGAGTCTTTTGGCGCGATCGCAGCGTGACGCGTCCGCAGTCTGTAGCCTGAAGTCCGTAGTCAGACGCTATACTGTAAGGATGTCTTCGTCAGTAAAGTCCCGTCCTGTTGTCGCCAACCCGCTGCTTCGCAACGTCGCGATCGTCGCCCACGTCGACCATGGCAAGACGACGCTCGTCGACGCGATGCTGCACCAGAGCGGGATCTTCCGCGCCAACGAGCGGGTGGTCGAGCGCGTGATGGACAGCAACGACCTCGAGCGCGAGCGCGGGATCACCATCCTCGCGAAGAACACCGCCGTGCACTACCACGACACGCTGATCAACATCGTCGACACCCCGGGCCACGCCGATTTCGGCGGCGAGGTCGAGCGGACGCTCGCCATGGTCGACGGCATCGTCCTGCTCGTGGACGCGTCGGAAGGCCCGCTGCCGCAGACGCGGTTCGTGCTGCGCAAGGCGCTGGAGCGGCGGCTCGTGCCGGTGGTCGTGATCAACAAGATCGATCGGCCCGACGCGCGCAGCAAGGAGGTGCTGGACGAGGTCTACGACCTCTTCATCGATCTGGACGCCACCGAGGAGCAGATCGACTTCCCGGTGCTCTACACCAGCGCGCGCGCGGGCACCTCCAGCACCGAGCTCGAGGTGCCTGGAGAGGATCTGCGTCCGCTGTTCGACGCGATCGTGTCCTACGTGCCGCCGCCGCGCGGCGATCAGGCCGCGCCGTTGCAGCTGCTCGTCACGAATCTCGACGCGAGCGACTACCTGGGACGGATTGCGATCGGCCGCATCTTCAACGGCCGCATCTCGGTCGGCGATCAGGTCGCGGTGCTCAAGCTCGATGGCACGCACCAGGAGACGAAGATCACGAAGCTCTACTCGTTCGAGGGGCTCAAGCGCGTGGACATCACGACGGCCGCGGCCGGCGAGATCGTCTGCATCGCGGGCATCGACGACATCACCATCGGCGAGACCGTGGCCGACATCGAGCAGCGCGTGGCCATCACGCCGATTGCGGTGGACGAGCCGACCGTGTCGATGATCTTCGGCGTGAACACGTCGCCGATGGCCGGGCGCGACGGCCAGTACGTGACGTCGCGCAACCTCAAGGAACGGCTCGACAAGGAGCTGCTCGGCAACGTGTCGGTGCGGGTCGAGCCCACCGAGACGCCGGAACAGATCAAGGTCATCGGCCGCGGCGAGCTCCAGCTCTCGATTCTGATCGAGATGATGCGGCGCGAGGGCTTCGAGATCCAGGTGTCGCGGCCGGAGATCGTCACCAAGGAGATCGACGGCAAGCGCGTGGAACCGGTCGAGGATCTGATCATCGACGTCCCCGAGGACTTCCAGGGCGTCGTCATCGCGCAGCTCGGCACGCGCAAGGGCGTGATGACCAAGATGGTGAACCACGGCAGCGGCCGCGTGCGGATGGAGTTCCGCGTGCCGACCCGCGGGCTCATCGGCTTCCGATCGCAGTTCCTCACCGAGACCAAGGGCACCGGCATCATGAACCACCTGTTTGCCGGCTGGGAGCCGTGGCACGGCCCGATTCCCTCGCGCGCCAACGGCGCGCTCGTCGCCGACCGCGTCGGCGTGGCGACGGCCTACGCGATCTGGAACCTGCAGGAGCGCGGCGAGATCTTCATCGAGCCGCAGATCGACGTCTACGAGGGCATGATCATCGGCGAGAACTCGCGGCCGAACGACATGGACGTCAACGTCACGAAAGAGAAGAAGCAGACGAACATGCGCGCCTCGAGTGCCGACGAGGCCATTCGCCTGATCCCGCCGCGCAAGCTCGGCCTCGAGCAGGCCATCGAGTTCATCAACGACGACGAGCTCGTCGAGGTGACGCCGAAGTCGATCCGCCTCCGAAAGAGAATCCTGGCCAGCAACATGCGGCCGAAGCGGATGGACGGCTGACGACTGCGTGTGCCAGTGAGTGCCGGACTGGTGCGTGCGAGTGCCAGGCGGAAGGGGCGCTACTGCAGTAGCCGGAGCTTCGGCCGACTCGCGCGCCTCGGCGACTTCGCCGATCACCGGCACCGCCCACTCCGACACCGCACAACCCAGGCACCATGCACCTAGCACCAGGCACGATCGTCGCGTGACTCAGTGCGCTAGCGCGTGGGGACCCCCGCCACGAACGAGGCGATCACGGCGATGGCGCTGAGCACGAGACATCCGAGCGCGATGATCATGTGATCCACCCGCTCTCGCGTGAGCGGATCCAGGATGCGCGACGCGGCGTAGCCGCCGAGGAACCCGCCGGCGTGCGCGTAGTTGTCGATGCCAGGCATCAGGACGCCCCAGAGGATCCAGATCACGGCGTTGCTCGTGATGAACGTCCGCACGGCCGAACTGCCCGTGCGCCGGCCGTAGTACGCCAGCGCCCCGATGAGCGCGAAGATCCCCGCCGACGCGCCCACGGTGAGGTCCGCCCCTCGAAGAAACCTGAACGGCATCCACCACAGGAAGTGCCCCGCCAGCGAGCTGAGAAGAAAACCGGCGGCGCTGCCGAGCACGAAGATGATCACCGTGCGCGCCGGCCCGTAGAAGTCGGCCGTCGGGGGACCCAACTGCCGGAACGAATACATGTTCAGCGCGATGTGGATCAGGCCCGCATGCAGCCAGCCCGCCGACAGCACGGTCCACCATCGGCCGTACTCGAAGACCGGCAGGGAGCCGCTGGCGCCAAACAGGAAAAGCGACAGCGCGTCCGGGCTCAGGCCGAAGGCGCCGTTTGAATGGCCCGCCGTCGACGACCAGCGTCGCGAGATACAACCCGACGCAGGCGACCGTGACGATATTGGTGAATCCGAGGTCCCGCCCGAGGTTCCGCAGCAGCGGCGAAAACCCCCAGAGCGCCGGATTGCGCCGCCCGCAGCTGTAGCAGACCTCGTCGTTCACGCCGACGAGCGTCCCGCAGCCGGGACAGAGCGTCGAACCCGTTCGCTGACGAAGAGCCATAGAAAGAGATCGTACAAGAGTTCGGAGGTCCAAGGTTCCAGGGTTCCGTGGTTCAGTGGTTCCCGGGTTCCTCAACTGCGATGCGCTCCGGTACTCGGAACGTCTGGAACCTCGGAACCCCGAACCTCGGAACCCCGGAACCCCGGAACCTCGGCAACCCTGGAACCGCGAACCCCAGCCGTCCATGCGCAAACTGGAACGTCATCATGCGTTGGAGTTATGCTGAGGGCATGCAGGATAACCCGCTGAAACTGCGGCAGATTCATCACATCGAGTTCTGGGTCGGCAACGCCCGGCAGGCGTCCTTCTTCTACCGGCTGGCGTTCGGGTTCTCGAATTTCGCGTACACAGGACTCGAGACGGGCAGCCGCGAGTTGACGTCCTATGCGATGCGTCAGGGCCGTGCGCGGCTCGTCTTCACCACGCCGCTGACCCCCGATCACGCCGCGGCCGACCACATCCGCGTGCACGGCGACGGCGTCCGCGACATCGCCTTCCAGGTGGACGATGCGGACCGCGCGTTCGAGGAGGCGGTGCGCCGGGGCGCCGCGCCCGCCATCGAGCCGCACGACGTCACCGACCGGCACGGCCGCGTCCGCCGCGCGGCGATCCACACCTACGGCGAGACGCTGCACTCGTTCATCTCGCAGGACGACTACAACGGCCCGTTCCTTCCGGGCTACGTCGAGCGCAACGTGCCCGGCAAGGACGTCGGCATCCTGCGCATCGACCACGTCGTCGGCAACGTCGAGCTCGGGAAGATGGACTACTGGGCCGACTGGTACTGCAACATCCTGGGGTTCAAGCGCTTCATCAGCTTCGACGACAAGGACATCAACACCGAATACTCGGCGCTTGATGAGCATCGTGATGTCGGACGACAGCGGGTCGGTGAAGTTCCCGATCAACGAGCCCGCGGCCGGCCGGCGCAAGAGCCAGATCGACGAGTACCTGGAGTACTATCGCGGTCCCGGCGTGCAGCACATCGCGCTGCAGACCGTGGACATCGAGCAGACCGTCTCGGCGCTGAGGGCCAACGGCGTGGACTTCCTGTCGGTGCCGCCGAGCTATTACGAGCTGTTGCCGTCGCGCGTCGGGGACATCGACGAGGCGATCGACATGATCAAGAAGCTCGGCATCCTGGTCGATCGAGACGACGAGGGGTATCTGCTGCAGCTGTTCACGCGGCCGGTGGAGGATCGTCCGACGCTGTTCTTCGAGCTGATCCAGCGGAAGGGCAGCAAGGGGTTCGGGAAGGGAAACTTCAAGGCGCTGTTCGAGGCGATCGAACGGGAACAGGCGCTGCGAGGAAATCTTTAGAGTCGGGGACTAGTGCCAGGTGCTTGGTGCCTGGTGCTTCGTGCGGTGCTCCGTGCCTGGTGCCGTGTGCGGCACAGGATGCACGGGCACCCGGCACTCGGCACCGCACTAGGCACCGAGCACAAGGCACCTGGCACTAGCACGTCTGGAGTTCAGTCTTGCCTATCTACCATCAGTTGGGCGACGTGCCGCACAAGCGGCATACGGTCTTCAGGAAGTCCGACGGCTCGCTGTACGCCGAGGAGCTGATCGGCAACAAGGGCTTCACGGGCCCCTCGTCGCTGCTCTATCACCTGCACCAGCCGACGCCGGTGCGCGAGGTGAAGACGCTCGGCGACATCAAGTGGGAAGGCGACCCGGAGCGGCAGTTCCGTCACCGGCTGTTCCACACGCACCGGATGAAGGCCGGGCGGCAGCCTGACGCTCGATCGCCATCCGATTCTCTTCAACAGCGACGTCGCGATGCTCTTCGCGCAGCCCGATCGCGAGGACGACTTCTTCTATCGAAACGCGCAGGGCGACGAGGTGGTCTTCGTCAGCGAGGGCGACGGCGTGCTCGAGACGCCGATGGGGGAGCTCGCGTTCAAGAGCGGCGACTACCTCGTGATCCCGCGAGGCATCGTGCACCGGTACCGGCTCGGCGCGGGGCCGAAGAAGTTCCTGATCATCGAGAGCACCGGCTACGTCCGCACGCCGAAGCGCTACCGGAACGATCACGGGCAGCTCACCGAGCACGCGCCGTACTCCGAGCGCGACATCCGGCGCCCGGCGAACCTGCCGACGATCGACGAGAAGGGCGCGTTCCGGCTGGTCGTGAAGAAGGAGAACCGGCTCTTCGACATGAGCCTCGTGTATCACCCGTTCGATCTCGTCGGGTGGGACGGCTTCTACTATCCGTGGGCGCTGAGCATCCACGACTTCGAGCCGCGCGTGGGCCGGTTCCACCTGCCGCCGCCGGTGCACCAGACGTTCGAAGGCGACGGGTTTGTCGTGTGCTCCTTCTGCCCGCGGCCGTTCGATTTCGATCCGAACGCGGTGCCGGTGCCGTACAACCACTCGAACGTGATGTCGGACGAGGTGATCTACTACGCGAGCTCCGAGTTCATGAGCAGGAAGGGCATCGAGTTCGGCTCGGTGACGCTGCATCCCGACGGCATCCCGCACGGCCCGCATCCTGGCCGCACGGAAGCGTCACTCGGCGCCAAGCGCACCGACGAGCTCGCCGTGATGGTCGACACGTTCAAGCCGTTTCACGTCAGCCGCGAAGCGATGGGCGTCGAAGACGGGGACTACTACCACTCCTGGTTGTCGTAAGAAGCCGGTTGAGGCGGTTTATCGGTTGGCGCGGTGACCGGTTGGCATAGGCTCACTGGCCAAACCGGAGTAACCGACCAACCGAAACAACCGGCCAAACCGAGTTCACCGGCATCCGACGTCGGCTGGTTAACCCGGTTCGTCTGGTCTAGCCAATTCGTGCGATCCGTTGCAGCCCGGCGGTCCGTAGGTAAGATCATCCCGACCCGCCCATGCCCGCGATCAACGAGTCGCACGATCCGCAGCTGCGAAGCTGGGTTGACGCGGCAAATCAGCCCGGCGCCGATTTTCCCATTCAGAACCTGCCGTTCGGCGTCTTCCGCCGTGCGCTGACGCCGGAGCCGCCGCGCGTCGGCGTCGCCATCGGCGATCAGATCCTCGATCTGCGTCTGTGCCATCGGGCGGGATTCTTCGACGGCGACCTGGCGGCGGCGGGCGAGGCGTGCACGGATGCGTCGCTGAACCGGCTGATGGCGCTCGGCGCGGCCGCGCGATCGCAGCTGCGGCGGCGGATCAGCGAGCTGCTGCGCGAGGACAAGCGGCGCTCGTATCAGAAAGGTCGTCGAGCCGTGCCTGGCGCCGGTTGCCGAGGCGGTGATGGAGCTGCCGGCCGCGGTCGGCGACTACACCGACTTCTACGCGTCGATCTTCCACGCGACCAACGTCGGCAGCATGTTCCGTCCCGACGAGCCGCTGCTGCCCAACTACAAGTACGTGCCGATCGGCTACCACGGCCGCTCCTCGTCGATCGTGAAGAGCGGCACGCCCGTGAAGCGTCCGTCGGGGCAGTCGAAGCCAGAGTCGGCGGCCGAGCCGGTGTTTCGTCCCTCGCGCCGTCTGGACTACGAGCTCGAGATGGGGTTCTTCATCGGCGCCGGCAACGCGCTCGGCACGCCGATTCCGACGACTGCCGCCGAGGACCACCTCTTCGGCGCGTGCCTGCTGAACGACTGGTCCGCGCGCGACATCCAGGCGTGGGAGTACCAGCCGCTCGGGCCGTTTCTCGCGAAGAACTTCGCGACGACGATCTCGCCGTGGGTCGTCACGCTCGACGCGCTCGAGCCGTTCCGGGCGCCGGCGTTCATCCGGCCCGACGGCGATCCGGATCCGCTGCCATATCTCGACGACCCGCGCGGAGCGCGAGCGGGGCGCATTCGACGTCCGGCTCGAGGTGTCGCTGTCGACCGAGGCGATGCGCGGCGCGCGGATCGCGCCGTTCGTGCTGTCGAGGAACAACCTGCGGCAGCTCTACTGGACGCCCGCCCAGCTCGTCGCGCACCACACGAGCGGCGGCTGCAACCTGCGCCCCGGCGATCTGCTCGGCACGGGCACCGTCTCGGGCCCGACACGCGAATCGCGCGGCTGCTTCCTCGAGCTCGCCTGGCGCGGCACGCAGCCGATCACGCTGCCCACCGGAGAAACGCGCTCGTTCCTCGAGGACGGCGACGAGGTGATCTTCCGCGGCTGGTGCGAAAAGGAAGGATGGGCGCGGATCGGGTTCGGCGAATGTCGCGGGACGATTGTCGGTTGATGGTTGCGGATTGCGTGGTTGATGGATGCGATTGCGATTGCGGTGCTGATGGTTGCGGATCGATGCGGTCGTCGATGTTGCGGTCTGATTGCGGGTTGAAAAGCTCTTGAGTTCTCAAACCAGCAACCGGCAATCGCCAACCATCAATCCATCCCGCAACCGGCACCCGCAATCATCAACGGGTGCCCGTCGTCTCCCCGAGTCGCTGAGGCATGTCCGCCACCACGTACGCCATCGCCGCCATCGCGCCGGCGCATTTGGCCAGATCCGCCGGGTCGATCTTGTCGACGGTGTCGGCGTCGGTGTGGTGGAGCAGGAAGTACTTCGCGCCGTCCACGTCGAGCGACATCGCGGGAATCCGGCCGGCCGTGACGCTCGGGCCGATGTCGGCGCCGCCGCCTGATGCCGCGACGTGCGTGGCGTTGATTGGCACGAGGAGCGCCGCGATCGCGGTGACCTGCGCGCGGGCGGTCTCGTTCGCGCTCAGTCCGAACCCGACCGGCGCGAAGACGCCCGCGTCTGACTCCAGCATCAGCACGTGCCGTGAGAGATCGGCGCGGTAGCGATCCCGGTAATCCAGCCCGCCACGCAGGCCGTTCTCCTCGTTGGTGAACAGCACGACGCGGATCGTCCGCCGCGGCCTGAGGTCGAGCTTCTTCAGCAGGCGCGCCACTTCCCACGCCGCCACCGCTCCGCCGCCGTCATCGGTCGCGCCGGCGCCGACGTCCCACGAGTCGAAGTGGCCGCCGACCACGACGATCTCCTCCGGCTTCTCGCGACCGCGGATTTCGGCAATCACGTTGGCCGAATCCGCGTCGGGCAGCATCTCGGCGCCCATCGTCAGCTTGAGACGGATGCGCTCGCCGCGCGCCGCCATGCGCGTGAGGCGGTCGGCGTCCTCTCCGCTGATCGCCGCCGCGGGAATCTTCGGCACGCCCTCGCGATAGGTGAGCATGCCGGTGTGCAGCGTGCGGAGGCCGTCCAGGCCGACGGACCGCACGAGCACCGCGAGCGCGCCGGCTTCAGCCGCCTGCGACGCGCCGTTGACGCGATAGGCGACGGTCGGGCCGTAGCCCTTGAACGGCTCGTTGAAGACGACGATCTTGCCGCGCGCTTCCGACGCGCGCTGCTCGAGCGTCAGGAAGCTGTCGACGACGAGCGCGTCCGCTTCGATCCCGTCGGCCGGCGTGCCAACCGAGAGCCCCAGCCCGAGCACTGGCAGCCGCAGATGGTGCGGCGAGGTGACCTCGAGCGACTCGGCGCCGCGCACCCAGTGCGGGACCTTCACCGGATCCTTCCGCACGGTGTCGATCCCGTCCTTCGCCATCTCGGCCGCGGCCCACTCGATCGCGTCGGTCAGCGCCTGCGATCCCGCAAGGCGGTTGCCGAACGTGTCGGTCAGGTATGCGAGGCGCTGCCAGGCGAAGTCGTCCTTGGTCGCCTCCGCCAGGATCTTCGACACCGGTTCGCGATACGCGTCGAGCCAGCTCTGATCCTGCGCGGATGAGAGCACCGCGAAGCACGTCAGTAAGAGGACGGGAAGAAGCACACGAAGCCGGCTCAGCATGTCCAACATCATAACGATTCTCGGTTGACCGTTGGCAGATGCAGCCGATTGACGAGAGTTGGTGCAGTGCTCAGTGCCGGTGCCCGGTGCGGTGCATGCCGCGAGCGTGCATCGCCGCACTGCATCGGCACCGCCGCACGAGCACCAGGCACTGGCACTGGCACCATGCGTGCTCGCTGTCTCTGCTGTCCTTGCGGCGGGTCGAAGTCGTCGTCTCCGGACACGCCTGAACAGCCGACGGGTCCGCCGGGCGGCCTCCCGATCGAGTCGTTCACGGCGCAGGACGGCGCGAAGTTCGGCGTCCAGGTGTTCTTGACGAACCTTCAGATCCCCTGGGCGATGGCCTTCGCGCCCGACGGCCGTCTGTTCTTCACGGAGCGTCCAGGCCGGGTGCGCGTCTATCAGAACGGCCAGCTGCTGGCCGCGCCCGCGCTGACGCTGGACGACGTGAACACGACCGGCGAGAGCGGGGCGATGGGTCTCGCGCTCCATCCCGACTTCGCGACCAACCACTACGTCTATCTGAGCTACACGGCGAACGGGCCGGCCGGGACCATCAACCGCGTGATGCGCTATCGCGAGCTCAACAACCAGCTCGCCGAGGGCATCGTCATCCTGGACAACGTGAGGGGCGCACAGATCCACAACGGGTCGCGCGTGAAGTTCGGGCCGGACCGGCTGCTGTACGTCACCTTCGGCGACTCGTCGGTGTCGTCACTCGCGCAGGACGTGGCGTCGCTGAACGGCAAGATCCTGCGGATGAACGACGACGGGACGAGCGCCAGCGGGAACCGGTTCTCGTCGCCGGTCTACACCTACGGGCACCGCAACCCGCAGGGCCTCGCGTGGCATCCGACGACCGGCGACCTGTGGGAGGACGAGCACGGGCAGGTCGGCAACGACGAGATCAACGTGATCGACGGCGGGAACAATTACGGCTGGCCGGTGATCGAAGCCAACGCGACGATGCCCGGAATGGTCACGCCGCTGATTTTCTTCACGCCGTCGGTGGCGCCGTCAGGGTCGAGCTTCTACACCGGCACGGCGCTGCCGCTGTTCCGCAATCAGCTCTTCATCGCGACGCTGGCCGCGCAGGCGCTGCTGCGCGTCACCATCGACGGCGCCGACTTCCGGCACATCGCCGGCGTCGAGCGCCTGCTGCCGAACAAGTACGGACGGTTGCGGGATGTCGTGCAGGGCCCGGACGGGTTTCTCTATGTCTCGACGAGCAACCGCGACGGGCGCGCGACTCCAGTCGCGGAGGACGATCGGATACTGCGGATAGTGCCCGTCAGTTGACGAATGACAGATTGACGATTGCACAGAATGACGATTGAAGAATGCAAAGCTGTTCGCGTCGGGTCGTCAGCCCGCAGTGCAGTCCAATCGACAAGCCTGTCAACTCCGCATTCGTCAATCTGCAATCTGCATTCCGCTACGCGCCTTGGCCGTCGGGGCGAATCGTCACCGGCTGGATGAAGGGCATGAGCGCGCGGAGCTTCGCGCCGACTTCCTCGAGCGTCTGCGTCTGCTCGGCGGCGCGCGTCTTGTTGAACCACGGCCGGCCGTCCTCGTTCTCCTTGATCCACTTCTTCGCGAACGTGCCGTCCTGGATCTCGGCGAGGAGCTGCTGCATCTGCTTCACCGACTCGGGCCCGATGACGCGCGGGCCGGCGGTGTAGTCGCCGTACTCGGCGGTGTCGCTGACCGAGTAGCGCATGTAGTTCAGGCCGCCGCGGTAGACGAGATCGACGATGAGCTTCAGCTCGTGGAGGCACTCGAAGTAGGCGACCTCGGGCTGGTAGCCGGCGTCGACCAGCGTCTTGAAGCCGGCCTTCACGAGCGCGCTGACGCCGCCGCAGAGCACGGCCTGCTCGCCGAAGAGGTCCGTCTCCGTCTCCTCCTTGAACGTCGTCGTCAGGACGCCGGCGCGCGTGGTGCCGATGCCCTTGGCGTAGGAGAGCGCCGTGGCCAGCGCCTTGCCGCTCGCGTCCTGCTCGATCGCGACGAGCGCCGGCGTGCCGCCGCCCTCGACGAAGAGCTCGCGGACGCGGTGGCCGGGCGACTTGGGCGCGATCATCGAGACGTCGACGTCCTTCGGCGGCGTCACCGTCCCGTAGCGGATGTTGAAGCCGTGCGCGAACATCAGCGTCTTGCCGGCGGTCAGGTGCGGCGCGATCGACTCGCGGTAGACCTTCGGCGCCGTCGTGTCGGGCACGAGGATCATGATCACGTCGGCCCAGGCGGCGGCGTCGGCGACGCTCTTCACGGCGAGGCCGACGGCCTGCGCCTTCGCGCGCGACTTGCTGCCCTCGGCCAGGCCGACCGCGACGTCCACGCCGCTGTCCTTCAGGTTCAGCGCGTGCGCGTGGCCCTGCGATCCGTAGCCGATGATGGCGACCTTCTTCGATTGAATGATGGAGAGATCAGCGTCGTTGTCGTAGTAGATGGTGGGCATGTCTGGCTGTATGGTTGTCGGTTGCGGTTGTGGGTCAGGATTCAGGGTTGCAGGATTGCGGATTGCGGGTTGAAGAGCGTGCAAGAGCTCTCTGAACCCGCAATCGGCAACCTGCAACCCGGCAACCTGATCCTACACGGAATAAGAAACTCCCGCTTCTTCCGGCTCTTCGCCCGCGAAGCGGTCCTCGAGCCGTTCGGCCGAGCGCGGGCCGCGCGCCATGGCGACGCGACCGGTCCTGGCGACCTCGAGGACGCCGTAGGGCGTCAGCACTTCGATGAGCCGCTCGATCTTGTCGCCGCTGCCGGTGATCTCGACGATCACCGACTCGGGCGAGACGTCGATGACCCGCGCGCGGAAGACGTCGGCGAGCTGGATGATCTGCGACCGCACTTCCGGCGTGGCCGCGACCTTGATCATCGCCAGCTCGCGATCCACCGCCGGCGCGTGCGTGATGTCGTCGACGCGCAGGACGTCCACGAGCTTGTAGATGTTGGCCTCGACCCGCCGCGCGTTCAGCGGGTCGACGTCGCTGACGATCGTCATGCGCGAGACGCCGGGCGTCTCCGTGTGGCCGACCGTGAGCGAGTCGATGTTGAAGGCGCGGCGGCGAAAGAGCGACGCCACGCGGTTCAGCACGCCGGGCTTGTCTTCTACGTATACGACCAGTGTATGAAGCATGTCTGTGTCTCTGCTGTAATGAAGAATGCAGACTGAAGAATGAAGAATGGGCAGGCCTGAAGGCCTGCGCTACAGACGATTCTTCATTCGCTTCATTCTTCATTCTTCATCCTGCATTCTTCATCGTTAAGCGTCAGCCGCCGTCTCCACAATCGGACTCGGCCGCCGAATCATCGCGTGCAGGTCGGCCCCGGCCGGCACCATCGGGTACACCGAGTCTTCCTGCTCGACCTGGAAATCGATGACGACGCCGCCGCGATGCGTGCGCGCCGAGCGCATGGTCGGAATCACCTCGCTGCGCTTGGTGACGGTGACGCCGCGAAGCCCGAACGCCTCGGCCAGCTTCTGGAAGTTCGGGTTCACCAGCGGCGTGGCGGCGTAGCGCTTCTCGTAGAAGAACTCCTGCCACTGCCGGACCATGCCGAGGTAGCCGTTGTTGATGATCGCGACGTTGATGTCGATGCCTTCCTGCATCACCGTCGCCAGCTCGCACATCGTCATCTGGAAGCCGCCGTCGCCGACGACCACCCAGACTTCCGCGTCGGGCCGCGCGATCTTGGCGCCGATGGCGGCCGGCAGCGCGAAGCCCATCGTGCCCAGGCCGCCCGACGTGATGAGCGAGCGCGGCGTGTTGTGCTTGTCGTACTGCGCTTCCCACATCTGGTGCTGGCCGACGTCGGTGACGACGATCGCGTTGCCGTCGGTCTCGCGCCAGAGGTCGTTGATGACGTGCGCCGCGTACAGGTGCCCGTCGTCCGGCAGGTTCTGGATGTCGCGGACCGCCGAGTCGCCCTTGAGCTCGTTGATGCGCCCCAGCCACTCGACGTGCTCGGCCGCGGGCACGTGCGGCAGGAGCTCGGTCAGCACCTCGCGGAGATCGCCGACGAGCGCGACGTCCACGCGGACGTTCTTGTTCACCTCTGCCGGGTCGATCTCGATGTGGATCTTCTTCGCGTGCGGCGCGTAGGTCTTGAGGTTGCCCGTGACGCGATCGTCGAACCGCATGCCGAAGGCCAGCAGCAGGTCGGCCTCCTGGATCGCCGTGTTGACCCAGGCCTCGCCGTGCATGCCCATCATGCCGAGGTTCATCGGATGGCTCGCCGCGACGCCGCCGAGCCCGAGCAGCGTCATCGCGATCGGCGTGTTCGTGCGCTCGGCGAACGCGACCACCTGTTCGGTGGCGCCCGACTGGATGATCCCGCGGCCGGCCAGGATCACCGGGCGCTTCGCGTCCTTGATCAGGTCGATCGCCTTCTGGACTTCTGCCGCCGCCGGCCGGTAATCGGGACGGTAGCCGCGCAGCTTGACCTCGGCCGCGTCCCAGTCGAACTCCGCCGAGCTCTGCTGCGCGTCCTTCGTGATGTCGATCAGCACGGGGCCGGGACGCCCCGAGGCGGCGACGTGGAACGCCTCGCGGATCGTCGGCGCGACGTCTTCCGCGCGCGTCACGAGGTAGTTGTGCTTGGTCACCGGCAGCGTGACGCCGGTGATGTCCGTCTCCTGGAACGCGTCGCTGCCGATCAGCTTGCTGCCGACCTGGCCCGTGATGCAGACGATCGGCGACGAGTCGAGCATCGCGGTGGCGATGCCGGTCACCATGTTCGTCGCGCCGGGGCCGGAGGTCGCAATCGCGACGCCGACCTGGCCCGTCGCGCGCGCGAACCCGTCGGCCATGTGCGTCGCGCCCTGCTCGTGCCGCACGAGAATGTGACGGATCGGGTACTGCGTCATCGCGTCGTAGGCGGGAAGGATCGCGCCGCCGGGATACCCGAACACGGTGTGAATGCCCTGCCGCAGCAGCGATTCCCAGATGATTTGTGCGCCGGTCTTTTTCATAGATTCGCTCGTTCGGTGCAGACGTCTGTAGCGCAGGCCTTCAGGCCTGCCCGCGCCACGACGACCGCCTGTCAGCAGGCCTGAAGGCCTGCGCTACAACCCGCAACTCGGAACCCGCAACCCGGCAACCCGCAACCATCAACCCGTCACCGCGCCTTCCGACGCCGAGCTGACGAGGCGCGCATACTTCGCCATCACGCCGCTCGTGTAGCGCGGCGCCGGCACTGTCCATCCCGCCAGCCGCGACTTGAGCTCGGCGTCGCTCAACTCGACATCGAGCTTCCGGTTCGGGATGTCGAAGACGATCGTGTCGCCCTCGCGAATCGCGGCGATCGGTCCGCCCGCCGCGGCTTCCGGCGCGACGTGTCCCGCCATCAACCCGCGCGTCGCCCCCGAGAACCGCCCGTCGGTCACCATGACGACGGTCTCGCCGAGACCGGCGCCGACGATGGCCGCCGTGACGGCGAGCATCTCGGGCATGCCCGGCCCGCCCTTCGGGCCCTCGCTGCGAATGACGACGACGTCGCCGGGACGAATCTGGTTGCCGAGCACCGCGTCGAGCGCGGGCTGCTCGCCGTCGAAGACGCGCGCCGGCCCGCGATGATGCTGCAGGTTCGAATCCCGCCACCTTCACCACGGCGCCTTCGGGCGCCAGGTTGCCCTTCAGGATGACGAGGCCCCCTGTCGGCTTTATCGGCCGATCCAGCGGGCGCAGGACCTCCTGGCCGGGCGTCTCTTTCGCCTCGCGCGCCTCGTCCGCGATGGTGCGCGTGGTCACCGTCATCTGGTCGCCGTGCAGCAGCCCCGCGTCGAGCAGGCGCTTGGCCACCAGCCGAATCCCGCCCGCGCGGTGCAGGTCGGTCGCCATGAACCGGCCGCCCGGCTTGAGGTCCGCCAGCAGCGGCACCTGCCGGCTGATCCGATCGAAGTCGTCGATGTGCAGCGGCAGCCCCGACTCGCGCGCGATGGCGAGCAGGTGCAGCACCGCGTTGGTCGAGCCGCCGGTCGCGACGACGGCCGAGATCGCGTTCTCGATCGCATGGCGCGTGATGATCTGCTTCGGCGTGAGGTTCTGCTTGAGGAGCTCGACGACCTGGCGTCCCGCCTGACGCGCGACGTCAGCTTTCTCCTCGGCGGTCGCCGGCACCGAGCCGCTGCCCATCGGCGCGATGCCGAGGAACTCGATCGCCGTGGCCATGGTGTTCGCCGTGAACTGGCCGCCGCAGGCGCCCGCGCCCGGACAGGCGTGGTCCTCGAGATCCTTCAGCTCGGCGTCGGTCATCTTGCCGGCCGCGTGCGCGCCGATCCCCTCGAACACGTCCTGGATGCTGACGTCGCGGTTCTGGAATCGTCCCGGCGCGATCGACCCGCCGTAGAGCACCAGGCCCGGCACGCCGAGTCTCGCCACCGCCATCGTCGTGCCCGGGATGGTCTTGTCGCAGCCGCAGAGCGCGATGACGGCGTCGAAGCAGTTGCCGCGCGAGACCAGCTCGATCGAGTCGGCGATGACCTCGCGGCTGATGAGCGAGGCCCGCATGCCGGGGCTGCCCATCGTGATGCCGTCGGAGATCGACACCGTGTTGAACTCCATCGGCGTCGCGCCGGCCTCGCGGATCCCCGCCTTCACGTGCTCGGCGAGCTCGCGCAGGTGGTAGTTGCACGGGCCGATCTCGATCCACGTGTTGGCCACGCCCACGATCGGCTTCTTCAGCGCGGCATCGTCGAAGCCCACGGCCTTGAGCATGGCGCGCGCGGCGGCGCGATGCGGCCCTTCCGTGATCGCCGCGCTGCGGCTGCGATAGAGAGGAACGTCAGCCATGGCTCAGGCGCGGGTGGCCGCCGCTTCGCGGCTCTTCCAGCTGGGATACGAGCCGAGCGTGCGCATCGACCGCGCGAATTCCGCGAGGTGCACGAGCGCCCGGGCGCACTTCAGATCGTGGCGGCCGACGGGCAGGTCCACGTAGAAGAGGGTACTCCCACGGACGGCCGCGAATGGGCCGCGACTCGATCTTGGTCAGGTCGATGTCGCGCAGGGCGAACACCGACAGCGCCTTGAAGAGGGAGCCGGGCTCGTTCGGCAGCGAGAAGACGACGGTCGTCTTGTCCGCGGCGTCGTCCTGCTCGGCCATGCGGCTCACGACCAGGAACCGGGTGATGTTGTCGGAGAAGTCCTGGATCTCGGCCTTCAGCGATGTCGAGGCCGAACACCTGCGCGGCGCGCTCGGAGGCGATGGCGGCGGTGTCCTTCAGGCCCTGTTCCTTGACGATCTTCGCGCTGCCGGCGGTGTCGTACGTCGCCTCGACGTGCACGCCGTCGAGCGAGCGGAGGAACCGCTCGCACTGCGCGAGCGCCTGCGGGTGCGAGTAGATGCGCTTGACCTGATCGAGCGACGTGCCGGGCAGCGCCAGCAGGTTGTGGGCGATGACCAGCTGCACCTCGCCGACGATCGGGAGGTCGTGCTCGAGGAGCAGGTCGTAGTTGCGGTGGATGCTGCCGCCGATCGAGTTCTCGACCGGCAGGATGCCGTGCGTCGCCTTGCCGCCGGCGACGGCGGCAAAGACCGCCTCGAACGACTCGCACGGCAGCAGATCCGCGTGGTCACTGAACCGCAGGGCCGCGGCTTCGCTGTAAGCCCCTGGTTCGCCCTGGAAGGCGATGCGCACGACAGCTCCTCGAGTAGAGAAAGTCGGTCCGGCAGCCCTCGAATCGGGGCCGCGGACGGTCCGACCACCATACAACGCGACTTCTGAAGAAGCAACTTTCATAACATATATTTATCGTAACCGCCTGCATCCATAGGCGCGTGGCTCACTGGACCCCGGTGCCGGGAATCCATACGCTTAGGCCACCTCGAGCGCGGCCTCCGGCCTCCGTGCCGTTTCGAGGGGGCGTCGCGTAATCCCCATGGACAGTTTCGAGACCGCGTACCGGCAGCATTTCGCGGCAGTCTTCCGCTTCGCGGCGTCGCTGGTCGGCCGCCGGGACGTGGCGGAAGACCTGACGGCTGATGCCTTTCTCGAGCTGCATCGCCACATGGATGAGATACGGCTGCAGGAATTGCCGGCGTGGCTCTTCGTCGTCGTGCGCAACCGCGCGCGCGATCGCTGGCGGCGTCTGCAGACCGAGGAGCGATCGGCTCGCTGGCTGGCGCAGGCGCCCGTTGCGGCGCCCGCTCCTGCGAGCCCCCAATGGCTGCTGAACGAAGGGCTGAGCTCGGTTCAACGCGTTTGTCTGGAGCTCCATTACGTCTGGGGCTTCACCGTGTCTGAAGCCGCGGCCCGGCTGGGGATGACCGAGGGCCAGGTGAAAGGGCACCTGCAGCGGGCGCGGCTGCACCTGCGGACCGTGATGAAAGGCGTCGCGCGATGAGCGAGCACGATTCGATGACCGACAACGCGCAGGATGCGCAGTTGCGGCAGGAGGGCAGGCTCTGGCGCGAGGCGAGGGAGGGATGCCCTCACCCCGACCTGCTGCTGGCGCGTGGCTCCGAGCTGGTCGACGAGGACACGCGGCGTCGACTGGACGCGCACGTGGCGGGCTGCGATGCGTGCGCCCGGCTCTCGGCCGGCCTTGCCGATCTCCGGCTGGCCGAGCCGGATGCCGCGATGGAGCAGCGCGTTCTGGCGCGCGTGACATCCACCGGCAGTTCAGCGTGGCGATGGTTGCCGATGGCGGCCGCCGTGGTGCTCGTCGCTGGCGCCGCCGCATTGTGGTGGAGGGTCACCTCGCCGGCGCCGACGAGTCAACATGCGCAGGCGCCGACGTCGGCTGCTGTGGACCGGCCGTCTGGCGGCGGGCCTCTCGCCCCGATTGCGCTCTGGCGCATCGACGTGGCTCCGGTGCGACTGCCGATCGCGTCGTTCGACGCCTCGCGCGGCCAGCAAGGATTCGCAGGTGCCTCCCGGTCTGATCGAAGCGCTCGCGCCGTACCAGTCCGGAGACTACGAAGCAGCCGTCGCGCAGCTCACGCGCGTGGTCCAGGCGCACCCGGACTCGCCGGATGCGTCGTTCTACCTCGGGGTCGCATCGTTGCTCGCGAATCGGCCGTCGGAGGCGATCGCGCCGCTCGGCGTCGCGGCTCACCAGGCAGTTGGCGAGCAACGCGATGCCGTCGAGTGGTACCTCGCCACTGCCGAGCAGAGGACGGGGCACCCCGACGCTGCCCACGCGCGTCTGGCGCCGCTGTGCCGCGCGACGGGTTCCTTCCAGGCGCGCGCGTGCGACGCCATGCAGGTGTTGCAGTAACATCCGCCCGTGCGGCGACTGCTCCCGTCGGCGCTCGCTCTTCTGCTCGTCTCCTTGCCAGCCGCGGCGCAGCAGTCGCCCGCGGACGTCGCGATCGCCCGAGCCTTCCACCTGATCGACCATCGGCAGGCGAGCGCGGCCGAACGGCTCCTCAGCCCGATTGCTCGAGACCCGGCGCTCCCCGATCGGCAGCGGGCCCGTGCCGCGCGCGGCCTTGGAAGGGCGTACCTGGATCTTGGCCGCCGCGCCGACGCGAGCCGCGAGTTCGCCCGCGCGCTCGACGCGGCGCTCGCGGCGTCAGATCGCAGCGAGGCAGGATGGACGCGCCTGGCGACGGGCGACATGCACTACCAGGACGGCCATGTGGATCGGGCGCGGGCCGATTGGGAGCTCTCGCGCAGCGACTTCGTCGCCGCTGGCGACGCCAACGGCGAGTTCGAGGTCGTCGACGACATCGAGAACAGCATTCCCGGCCTCGAGCGACGGCCGTACGCCGAGCGCTGCCTCGCGATCGCCCGGGAGCAGCAGGACCCTCTGCTCGAAGCGCGGGCCCGGGAACGATGGGGTGGGGGATTGCTGGATGCCGGATTGGCCGGTCCGGCGCTGATCGAGCTGGAGCGCGCGGCCGCCGTGATGCGGCCGCTGGGACGCCGCGCCGATCCCCATTTCGGCGACACGCTCGCGATGCTCGGCTGGGCGCTGCGCGAGCACGGCGCGTTCGATCGGGCTGTGCCGGTGCATCGCGAAGCCATTCGCACGGCGCTGGCGCGCGGCGATGTCGACTCGCTGATGTGGAATTATTTCGGCCTCGGTGTCTCGCTCGCCGAGCTGGGCCACATGGCTGAGGCGGAGACGGCAGCACGGCGTGGCCTGGAGGTGGCTCGCGCCAAAGGCGCATCCACGAACATCCGGCTGCTGATGCAGTCGCTCGGCGGGGTGCAGGTCAAGCGGCGCCGATGGCAGGAGGCCATCTCGACGCTCGAGACGGCACAGGCGATGCCCGGTGTGGTGACGACGGCGATGCCGCTGGTGCACTTGTCGGAGTCGTATCGCGCGCTCGGCCGGCTGGACGAGGCGCTGGATCGCGCGTCGCGGGCTGCCGATCTGGCGCGACGGCTCGGGATGGTCGACAACGAGCTGCAGGCGCTCATCGAGCGAGCGCACGTCCTCGCGGCGAAAGGACAGATAGAGGAGTCCTCCCGCGCGCTGGCCCCTGTGATCGAGCGCCTCGAGACGTACCGCGCCAGCCTGGCGCCCGTGGATTTTCTGAAGCAGGGGTTCGGCGATCGCTTCACGCACGCGTACGGCCTCAGCGTCGCGCTCATGATGCAGCGAGACCTCCCGCGCGAGGCGCTGTCGGCGGCCGAGCGCGTGAGGTCGCGCGCGTTCGCGGACCTGCTGGCCGCCCGCCGCGCGCGCGAAACCGAAGATGCGGATGTCGATCGCTGGCTGCTCGGCGCGGCGGATCGTCCCGTCGCACGTTCGGCGACGGTGGACAGTCCCCTGGCAGCCGCGGCGCTCGATGCCGATGGCCTCGCGGCGCTCGCCCGTCGCCTCGAGTCGCCTGTGGTGATCTATTGGATCCGACGAGTACGGCTCGTTCGTCTGGGTGGTCAGGCCTGACGGCAGCGTGCATGCCGCGCCGATTCCGATGAGCGCACGCCAGCTGCGCGCGGAGATTCGTGAAGCCGTGGACGTGCCGCCCGAACTGCAGCTGACACGATCGCCGGGCGGCGTCGTGAAGGCGGCGGTCGGCAGTCGAGCGGTGTATGGCCGGCTGTACGAGGCGTTGTGGCAGCCCATCGAAGCCTGGCTGCCGTCGGTACCCGGCGCGCGGGTTGCCGTGATCCCGCATGGTCCGCTGCTGGCCCTTCCGTTCGGTGCGTTGAGCGATCGGACGGGCACGTACCTGGTCGAGAAGTTCTCGCTGCACTACGCGGCCAGTGGAGCCGTCCTGCTCGGCGCGCTCGACAGGATGGCGCGACCGCCAGGCGCGACGCGGGCGCTTCTGGTGGCCGACCCGGCCCCGGTCGCGCCTGGCGCCGGTGCGAGCTCCGCTCCGCTGCCTGGCGCTCGGCTCGAAGTGGAGTCGATCGCGCGTATGCTTGCTGGCTCCGCCGACGTCCTGGTGGGACGCCAGGCATCGGAGGCGGCGGTACGCGCCGCGCTCCCTGGTGCACGCGTCGTTCACTTCGCGACGCACGCGCTCGTCGACGACGCGGACCCGCTTGGCAGTCATCTCGTGCTCGGGGCTGCCTCCAGCACGGCCACCCAGGACCACGATGGCCGTCTCACGGCCAGCGAAGTGGCCGGGATGACGCTCGAGGGCGAGCTCGTGGTGCTGGCAGCCTGCCGTTCCGCGCGCGGTCCGATCTCGAGCGATGGGATTGCCGGTCTCACTCGCGCCTTCCAGAGCGCCGGTGTCCCGACTGTCCTCGCGACGCTCTGGGACGTCAGCGACCGGGCCACCGCGCGCGTGATCGACCGCTTCTATCGCGAGTGGACCGCCGGCGCACCAAAGGATGCCGCGCTGCGCGCCGCGCAGCTCGCGCTCATCCGCGATCTGAGGGCCGGCCGCGTCACGGCGAACGCCGGCGGCACGCGCATCGTGTACCCGAACATCCGTGGCTCTGGGCCGCGCCGATTCTGATCGGCGCGCCCTGACGTCTGGAGCTGGAACAACAGACACTTGGATTCAGGGATTTCAAGGATTGACGACAGTGTCCTTGTGAATCCCCGAAATCCCAGAATCCAGGTGTCTTTTTCTTTCCCCGAATCCTGAACATCCTTTAATCCCGTTCCGATCCGCGCTGCCCGCGCGTAATCGGGCAAATGCAGGCGTCTGGCCGAGCGTTTCCCATTGCGCCGATCGTCCTCGCAGTTCTGATCGGCGCCGGCTGCAGCAGTCAATCCGCGGCTCCCGCGGTCTACGCGGCGGTTGCTCCAGCGGCCGCATCCGCGTCCGCGCCGGCGTCGCCAACGAGCGCTACGGCGGACAAGCCCGCGCCGGCGGAGTCTCATGTAGCGCAGGGCTTCAGCCCTGCCCCCGCGGCTCCAGCAGGCCTGAAGGCCTGCGCTACATGTCCGGACGCATCTGCACCGAGTGCTGCGGCGGACAAGCCTGACTCCTGGTCGCCACCGACTTCCTACACACCCGAGCCGGGGGCACAGAGTGCACGCACGCGCGCGGTCGAACTGCGGATCGAAGGCGTCGAGCGCGTGCACGAGATTGGGGGCCACGCCGCCCGCCCCGGCCACGAGTTCGTCATCGTCGACACGTCGTGGAAGAACATCATTCCGCTGCGACTCATCGACAAGACGGCGTCGCAAAACCCGACGGCCGGCTTCGGTCTCGGCGCGAAGAAGCAGGCGCCTGATCCCGCCAACCAGAAGCTCGAGCCGACGCTCTACGTCGTCCCGATGCTGCGGAAGCAGATGTGGCTGCTCTCGGACGGGCGGTTCGCGGATACGGTCGACGTCGACGTCCTCGGATCGGTGCCAGAGCACCTCTCCAATGAAGGCTTCTCGCTGCCGAAGTTGGACGACGTGGTCCGCGGAAAGCTGGTGTTCGAGGCGCCGGTCGACGTCGCGTACCAGGCGTTCCAGTTCTACGACACCGACAACGGCCACGCGCTGATTCCGCTGAAGGGGACGCCGCCGGCCGCCCCGCCGGCCGCGCTCGGGCCGACGCGACACAACGAGATCCTGCAGTTGGCCGTGACCCAGGCCGGGCCGGCGCCGTCCGGGATCGTCGGCTCCTCCCGGGATGCGCGCGTTCGTCGTCGGTCTGCGTGGCACCAGCCGATCGCCGAAGGACATCGTCGACATTCCGTTCTTGCAGTTCGTCTACGCGCAGAACGAGCAGGGCTGCCTCGTGCGGCCCGAAGCAACGCCTGCAGGCTTGACGCGGGCGTTTGACGAGATTGGGTCGTTCCCGCCGACGGGAGCCAACGAAGGACAGTTGCTCTTCTTCGTCCCGGCCGAGTCCAAAGCGCTGAGGGTGCTGCTGCGATCGGCAAAGGGGGCGCCCATCGATCTGCCGGCCCCCACCGATTTCAAACCGTCGTGGCCGGCGCCGACCCAGTCGATCGCCGACGGCACCACGCTGCGTCTTCATCTGCTGCCGACGCCCGCCTGGCCGGCTGGTTCCGCCGGGCCGGACGCCGCGCGCCGACTGGTTGACGTGGTCGTCGAGAACCTGAGCCCGTCGAAAGGGATTGAGCTGCAAGCCGTCCAGCTGCGGCTGGTGAAGGAGGACGGATTGTTTGTCGAGCCATCGCCGAGCTCGGCGGACCTGCCGTGCCGCCTGATCCCCGACATCGTCATTCCGCCCGCCAGCGCCCGCCGCTTCGCGCTCGTCTACGACGTGGGGCCGGACGAGAAGGTGCGCATGAACTACCGCGGCTTCGAGCTGGACGAAACCACGGTGGATTTTCGATGAGCCCACGCGGAACTCGTTCGGGGCGGCCCGACCTCAGCCCCGCACTCGTTGTGTTGAGCGGGTTCTGCCTGGCTGTGCTGGCGGCTGGCCGCACGACGGACGCGCAAGCGCCGGCAACGTCCGGCGCGCCGGTCGATTCTTGCGTCCGTCGAGAATGGCGGACGCGTCGAGTGGGTGACGGAGGAGGTGCGGGGAGACGGATCCGCCGCAAACCTCATCGCCCATACCGCGCACTATGGCTGGCTGGGTGGAGAGGCCCCTCCGCAGGAGATGGTCTTCTCGTTCTTCTCCCGCCAGAGCGCGCTCGTGGCAGGCGTCGAGGTGAACCCCACCTCCGGGGCCAACCTGGCCACCGCGAAAGACGTGGAGATCTGGACGTCGGTCCAGAGCCCGACCGACGGGTTCACTCGTGTGGCCGCGGCGACGCTCGAGAACAAGGACGCTCTGCAGCCGCTGACGTTCGCGCCCGTCGAGGCGAAGTTCGTGAAGCTCAGAGTCCTCTCGACCTATTCGCCGAACCGACCGGTGCTGAGCCGCGTCCGGATCCTCGAAGGGCAGCGCGACGGGTACACGTCGATCCTTGCCGGAACCCCGCGCTCGCCGCTCTGGCTCGCGGCGTGCTGCCGACGCTCCGAAGACAGTACGTTAAAAATGAACGAAGTAAGATGTAGATAACATGGCAACGTATTGCTATGTCATCATTTTGGCTGCTAACAGTTATCCTTACGATTGTTATATTGGGTGTTTCTTTGATCTTTAAAAGAAAAAATGGCACCTTTACAGTATGGAATACCATCGATTCTCATCATCATAAGTATTATCTTATTATTAATAAGTTTTTTCGTAGGAAGTTGGGAAGGTTTAGGACTAGGTGCAATCAGTATATCTTTACTGATTGCATCTGTGATCACCTTAATTATTCATAGTACCTTGAGTTATTTTAGTCATAAATAACATAACGTGGCCACTTCTGCATAAGAAGTGGCTCTTTCGATTATAAAAATATACTAATTAACATAAAAATCCCCTGACACCAATAGTGCCAAGGGTTTGGCTTATTAATACTGGACATATACTGCTCGCGTTCCCAAGGGTGAACTACTGTACGGAACATATCCCATTCGATTTCTTTTGCTTCGATGAAATGTTCGAATATGTGATCGCCTAGCGCTTTGACATTACTTCGTTTGCCTTGAGTTGCTTCTAGCTTCCGCAAGTGTTGCAGGAAGGTCAACGATTCCGTTTTCCATGCTCTCCGCTTTGCTCATCACATAAATATTGCGGTCCATTGGAGCCGGAGCGTTAGTTTGTTCTCGATTCCGTCTAGATCCTGCATCAAACAATACGCCCATTGCTAGGTATGGGTTTGCAGTTGGGTCTACACTGCGTACTTCTACACGTGTGCTTATGCCGCGGGAAGCCGGAATACGGATTAATGGGCTTCGGTTTTGCGCACCCATGCTACATAGCAAGGTGCTTCATAGCCAGGAACAAGACGTTTGTAAGAGTTTACTGTTGGGTTTGTTACTGCTGTAAAGCTTGTTGCGTGCTTTACGATACCTGCAATAAATTGACGCGCTGTTTCACTTAACTGAAATCACCGTTTTCATCAAAGAATGCGTTTTCACCATTTTTGAACAATGATAGATTCAGTGCATACCAGAACCGTTTACACCGAATAATGGTTTTGGCATAAATGTCGCATGCAGGCCGTGTTTTCTAGCAATTGTTTTTACAACTAATTTAAATGTTTGGATTTCATCACAAGAGCGGACTGCTCCTGCATATTTGAAGTCAATTTCATGCTGACCAGGTGCCACTTCGTGGTGAGAAGCTTCGATTTCAAAGCCCATTTCTTCAAGTTCAAGCACGATATCCCGGCGGCAGTTTTCACCTAAATCTGTTGGTGCTAAGTCGAAATATCCGCCTTTGTCGTTTAGTTCAAGTGTCGGCTCGCCTTTTTCATCTAATTTAAATAAGAAGAATTCTGGCTCCGGTCCAAGGTTGAAATCACTGAAACCAAGGTCTTCCATTTCCTTTAACAATCCGTTTTAAGTTGTTTCGAGGGTCCCCTTCAAAAGGTTTTCCATCTGGTGTAAATATCACAAATGAAACGAGCCACTTTACCTTTTTCAGCTGTCCAAGGGAAATAACAAATGTATTTAGATCTGGAAACAGGTACATATCTGATTCTTCGATTCGAACAAATCCCTCAATAGAAGAACCGTCAAACATACTTTATTATCAAGTGCTTTTCCAATTGGCTTACAGGAATCTCAACATTTTTAATTGTTCCAAGAATGTCAGTAAATTGAAGGCGAATATACTTTACGTTTTCCTCTTTTACTAATTTTTCGATATCTTCTCTTGTGTACTTTGCCATTTGGTAAAATTCCTCCCCTTAAAAGGTAAAATGTATATAGCAAAACAGTTGCTAACGGATTAATGGAAGAAGCGGGACATGTCGCCTTGACGAAATGTATTCCCTCTTTGAAATCGGCCGGCTTGCTGAGTCGTTCTTCAGGAGCTGTCTCAGTTCGTCATCGGACAGTCTGTTTCATTGGTTTTTTCGTCTTCTGTTTTGTTTTTGTTCTGGCTCGGCTTCAGCTTTCGCCAGAATCTGTTTTATTCCTGCCATGTTTACACCTTGTTCTATCAGGTGTTTGATTTCTAACAGTTTATCTACATCATGAAATGAAAATAATCGTCTATTTCCTTCACTTCTGGCTGGAAATATCAGTCCATTCTCCTCATAATATCGAATTTGTCTTGCTGATAATTCAGTTAACTGCATGACAATTCCTATTGGGAATAAAGGCATTGAGCGGCGAATTTTATCACTCATCTCAATTTCCTCCTTTTGCTTAAATTTCATTATATGTCATGTTATATTATGTGTCAACACATGTAAGGATTCTTAACATCAAATCCAGGATTTTTTTATGAGAAGATTTAAATTAATCGCTTTTCCATAAGGAATCCACTGCACTGCAAATGGCATTTTTCACATGCGAATATGTTAGTCCGCCCTGAACATAGGCTACATAAGGCGGGCGGATAGGGCCATCAGCTGATAATTCGATGCTCGCTCCTTGAATAAACGTTCCTGCTGCCATAATGACATCATCCTCGTATCCCGGCATATAGGCTGGATGCGGCGTCACATGAGCATTGATTGGCGATGCATATTGAATAGCCTGGCAAAAAGCAATCATCTTTTCTCTGATCAGCAAATTCAACCGATTGAATTAAATCCGTTCTTTTCGCATTCCATTTCGGGTTTGAATTGAACCCGAGTTTTTCAAGAAATCTCGCTGTAAACACCGCTCCCTTTAAACTTTGAGACACAACATGCGGCGCCAAGAAAAAGCCTTGGTACATTTCTTGGAGCGAATAAAGAGATGCACCCGCTTCTCTGCCGATGCCTGGTGACGTCATACGGTATGAGCAAGCTTCAACCCATTTCGCTTTTCCGACGATGTAGCCGCCTGTTTTCGCAAGGCCGCCGCCGGGATTTTTAATGAGAGATCCCGCCATCAGATCGGCTCCGACATGGCAAGGCTCAGCACTTCCACAAATTCTCCATAACAGTTATCCACAAAGACAATCAGGTTTTCATTGATTTCTTTTACAAATCAGATCATTTCTTTTATTTCTCTATTGTAAAGGAAGGGCGATCGCATATCCTTTTGAACGCTGAATGCCGATTACTTTTGTTTTCGGTGATTGATTCGGCGACTTCTCATAATCCATCTTTCCGTCTTTCGTCAGATCAACCGCATTATAACCGATTTGAAAATCCTTTAACGAGCCAGCGTTTTCTTCGCCGCGACGCCCACAATTTCCTCTAGCGTATCATACGGTTTGCCCGTGATATAGAGGAGTTCGTCACCGGTCTGAGGACACCGAACAAAGCAATTGAGATGGCATGTGTGCCTGAAATGATTTGCGGCCTTACAAGCCCCGCTTCTCCGCCAAACACATCCGCATATATTCTTTCAAGCGTGTCTCTTCCGATATCATCATAGCCGTATCCAGTAGTCGGCGTGAAATGAGTGTCGCTTACTTTGTGTTTTCTATAGCTTTGAAGCACTCTCCACTCATTTCGCTCGCTGATTTCTTCTATTTGTTTATGAATGCCGGCAATGTCCGCTTCCACTTCCATTGCCGTTTTTTCAATAATTCTCCGTGTGTTAATGTGTCAAACATGTCTTTTATTTCCTTCCTACATATACTTCTTTAATTCACCGATGATACTTTGCTCTTCACACATAGCCGGATATGTCATACTGTTCATTTTCTTCATTAAAATAGAAGCGATTCCACCATCGTTTCCGATTTGATTCTGGAAAGGAGCTTTCCTTCACTTGCCGGAATTCTTCATGAAAGACGTTAACAGTTCTTGGCGCAATTAGCGCTGAATCGCTTCTTTAAAGGCTTCACGTCGTCCTCAAATTTCGCACTGACCATAATGTGACCCTCCCTTGCGGACGGTATAAAATCCGGCAGTTTTTGATCACGTTTATTGTAAGCCGTCAGCATCGGGATATCATCTGCTTCAAGCTCCTCGAGAAGCCGAAGCACTGTTTTTTCATGTCCCGCATAATCCTCATTTGAAGAATCAATTAAATGCAGGATCAAATCCGCTTCTTTTACTTCCTCAAGCGTTGAGCGAAATGCAGCAATCAATGTCGTCGGAAGATCCTGAATAAATCCTACTGTATCTGAAAGAAGAACACTGTAGCCGCTTGGCAGGACCATTTTTCTGGTCATTGGATCCAGCGTGGCAAACAGGAGATCTTCTTCATAGCTGTCAGCACTCGTCAACCGGTTGAACCATGTTGATTTCCCTGCGTTTGTATAGCCGACAAGCGCAATTTGAAGCACACCGTTTTTCTTTCTTCTTTCACGGTATCGGCTTCTATGGCGAATGACAGTGGAAAGCTGTGTGTTGATTTCATGAATGCGATTTCTGATATGGCGGCGGTCGGTTTCAAGTTTTGTTTCCCCGGGACCTCTTGCCCCAATTCCTCCGCCTTGCCGGGAAAGGTTGATCCCTTGTCCCGTCAGACGCGGCAGTGCATATTGCAGCTGAGCCAGCTCAATTTGAAGTTTGCCTTCTCTCGTTCTCGCCCGCTTTGCAAAAATATCTAATATCAATTGCGTGCGGTCAATCATCTTCACTTCAATTGCTGTTGCCAATGACTTCAGCTGACTTGGCGACAGTTCATCATTAAAGATGAGGAGATCAGCTTCAAGCTCTTCCACCAGTGCCTTCAGCTCTTCTACCTTCCCTTTTCCTATATATGTAGCGGCGTCAGCCCTGTTCCGTTTTTGTGTGACGCTGGTCAGTACTTTTCCGTCTGCTGTTTTGGTTAGGGATGCTAGCTCTTCCATAGAATTTTCAAAATGCTCATCCGTGATATGCGGCAGCTGACATCCGACTAAAATGGCTTTCTCTGAATCGTTTCTTGTTCATTCAAATGGATGTTCCTTTCTTTTCATATTTGGCAGTAGTATTATCATACCAAACCCTGCATGTGTATACCACAAATCGATTGCTTTAAATACGTGTCTCTTTACAAAAAGGATATGCATCTCAAGATGCTATCTTCTTTCATTGACAGATCTTGGCTTTTGATGGTCATCAAGTCGCTTTTTAAGTATTGGTCTCCCATTAAAAGCCTCATGGCTTGTGCTCTGATCGATTTTTCGATCACATTTCTGACAAAACGTCCATTGCTGAATTTAATGGGACTTGTCGTGCTTTTCACTGTCATTAAGTAATCTTTCAATTTCCATTCAGCTTCTTGACTGAGGTGGTATTCCCTTTCATCGATCATTCGTTTCGCAATCTCCATGAGCTGTGTCACAGAGTAATCCGGAAAATCAATGGAGATGGGAAATCTCGATTGGAGACCGGGATTTAACGAGAGAAAATGATCCATTTCCCGTGAATATCCAGCGAGTATCAAAATAAACTCATGCTGTTTGTCTTCCATATGCTTTACAAGGGTATCGATCGCTTCTTTCCCAAAATCCTTTTCTCCGCCTCTTGCAAGAGAGTAGGCTTCGTCTATGAACAAAATGCCACCTAGTGACTTTTTGATTAAATCTCTTGTTTTTTGGGCGGTATGTCCGATGTACTCCCCGACCAGGTCACCCCGTTCCGCTTCAATTAAGTGGCCCTTTGACAGGACATTCATTTCAAAGAACAGCTTCCCGATGAGCCGTGCAACCGTCGTTTTTCCCGTTCCCGGATTTCCTTTAAACATCATGTGCAGCGCTTGCTTTCCAACCTTCAAGCCTTGCTCCGCGCGTTTTTGATTCACAAAAATCCAGGCATATATTTCCTTGATGTTGCGTTTCATTTCCTCCATCCCAACTAATGCGCTCATCTCTTTTTCGATTTCCTTCAAAATGCCGTGCTTTGCTTCGTTTTTTTGCAAGGCCTCTAGGTATTCTGC
>CAWBBN010000007.1:0-53949 GCA_963787035.1 Vicinamibacteria bacterium | reverse complement strand
CGCGCTGCGAACGCGCCCCTCTTGTAACCACAGATTCCACAGATTTGGGATTGCCCCGTTTCAGTGGACACACGCCGCAGATTCACGCTCGAGCGGCTTGTAGCCGCTGTTCGTAGGTGATCGGACTGAGATAGCCGAGCGCCGAGTGCAGGCGGCGCGGATTGTAAAACCCCTCGATGTAATCCCGCAACGCGGCGTGGGCTGCCCCTGATCGGGCCACGGCCGGTCGGGCAGGCACTCGGTCTTGAGCGTGCTAAAGAAACTCTCGACCGGCGCGTTGTCCCAGCAGTTGCCGCGCCGACTCATGCTCGCGCGCAGCCCCGCGGCGGCCAGGGCCCGCCGGTGCGCATGCCCGGCATACTGACAGCCGCGGTCCGAGTGATGGAGGACCCGCGTCGTCGGCCGGCGCCGCACGAGGGCCTGCTGCAGCGCCGCCGTCACCACGGTACTCGTCGCCGCGCGACCGACCGCCCAGCCGATCACGCGGCGCGACGCCAAGTCGAGGATCACGGCGAGATAGCACCAGCCCTCGCGGGTCGGACACGCCGTCAGATCGGCGGCCCAGATGCGATTGAGCCTGCGCGGCGTGAAGCGGCGGTGCACGTGATCCGGCGCAATCGGGTAGGGATGCGCGCTGTCGGTCGTCACGCGATAGCGCCGCCGCCCGTGGGCAACCAGCCCGGCGGCCCGCATGAGCCGCGCCACGCGGGTGCCACCGACGGCGACCCCCTCCGCGTGCAACGCGCGCAGCAGGCGGGGGCGCCCATACGTCTGCCGACTGGCGGCATGGACGACGCGGAGCCGTCGCGTGAGCTGTGCATCGACCTGGTGCCGCCGCGAGGGCGCGCGCCGCTGCCACGCGTAGTACCCGCTGCGCGTCACGCCGAGACACCGACAGAGCGTCTGCACCGGATAGCTGGCCCTCTCCGCCGTGATGAACGCGAACGTCATCCCTGGTGCTTGGCGAAGAAGGCCGCGGCTTTTTTTAGGATCTCCCGCTCCGTCCGCAACGTCCGCACGTCCCTGCGGAGGCGCCGCAGCTCGGCGCGCTCGTCCTCCGTCAACGGTACCGGCGCGTCGGGGCGCGCCTCCGTCACCCACAGCCGGAGCGTGCTCTCTTTCACGCCCACCTCGCGCGCGATCTGCGCCAGCGGGACCTGGGCCTCCCGCACCAGCCGGACGGCCTCCCCCCGAAACTCGTCCGAGTGCTTCTGATACCGCGTCTTCGCCATCGGAGACTCCTTCGCGCATTGTGCGCTTAAGGTGTCCACGAAAGCGGGGCAAGCTCAATTCCACAGATGAAGGGCGTTGCTTGGGTGCCGGCATCACGCCCGCCAAGAAATCTGTGTCATCTGTGGAATCTGTGGTTCCTTGCACTTCCGGATCGCAGCGTGACGCCTACGTCGCGTGAATCGCCGCGGGCGCCCCGAACAGCTGGCTGATCAGACGATTGGTGTCGAAGTACACCTGCCAATAGTGCTCGTTGCGGCAGTAGGGTCGGATGGTGAGCGTCGAACCGGCGGCGCTGAACGTCAGAATCTCCACGCTCGGCTCCGGCTCGTTCAGCACGTTCGGGATGCGCAGCACCATCTCCCTCAGTCGATCGAGCGCGCCGCTGATGTCGGTGCCCTGCGGCAGCTGCGCCGTCAAGTCGACGCGGCGCAACGGGTTCGCGCTGAAATTCTGCACGTTGTCGGCGAACAGCTTGTTGTTCCCCACGAAGGTCAGCACGCGGTCCGGCGTGTCGATCGACGTGACGAACAGGCCAACCTCGCGCACGGTGCCCGACGTTCCGCCGGCGGCGATGACGTCGCCGACCTTGAAGGGCCGGAAGGTCAGCAGGAACAAGCCGGCGGCGAAGTTCGAGAGCAACCCGGCCCACGCCGCGCCCACCGCGATGCCTGCCGCCGCAATCAGCGCCGCAAAGGACGTCGTCTGAATGCCCAGGATTCCCAGCACCGCGATGAGGAGGAGCACACGCAGCCCGATATTCGCGCTGGCGTCGAGATAGCTGCACAGCGTGGCGTCGACGCGCCTGATGCGGAGCGCACGGTTGAATCCCGCGCGGATGAGACTGATCACCCAGCCGCCGACGATCCACACGGCAAAGGCGCCGAGAAGGTGCCACGCGAGCGGCACAACGTAGCTGCGAAACAGCGCGTCGAGTTTCGAGGCGAGCTCTGGCGTCATGCCGGTCTCCTCCGCTCGTCGGCGCGGGGAGCGGCGCGTGCCTCAATTGTCGGGAATTCCGGCAGCCGATACAAACCCGGCCGTGCCCCTGGCCGGCCCTGACCGAAGAACGCGCGCTTGTCTCGACCAGCTGGTCCGGTGAAGAATGCCGGCGTGTCTACGTCCATCCTCATCGTCACCGGCGACGCCGGCGAGAGCTACGAGTGTCTCTACGCGCGACATCGCCTCCTCGAGGCCGGCCTGCAGCCGGTCATCGCGGCCCCCAGCAAGCGCCGGCTGCATCTGGTCATCCATGACTTCGAGCCAGGCTGGGACACGTATGTCGAGCGTCAGGGATACGGCGTCGAGTCCGATGTCACGTTCGACGCGGTGCGAGTGGACGACTTCGACGCCGTCCTCGTGCTCGGCGGGCGCGCGCCCGAGTACCTGCGCCACGATCCGCGCGTCACGGGCCTGGTCCGCGCCTTCGACGCGCAAGGCAAGTGGGTGTTCGCGATTTGCCACGGCGTCCAGATTCTCGCGGCCGCGGGCCTGGTGTCCGGACGCCGGGTCACCGCCTACGAGAACTGCCGGTGGGAGATCGAAGCGGCCGGCGCGACCTACGTGGCCAGCGAACAGGCGGTGCGCGACGGACGGATCGTCACGGGCCAGACCTGGCAGTCGCACCCGGAGTTCTACCGGCTCGTGTTCGCGTGCCTGAGCGAATAGCCGTCGAGCGCTGGGGCACGACCGGGCCCACGCTCCTCTGCCTGCACGGCCTCGGCGGCAGCGCCGGCTTTTTCAGTGAGCTTGGACCGGCGCTGTCCGGCAGGTGCCGTGTGATCGCGTTCGACTTCCCCGGATCCGGCCGCAGCGCCGTGCCGCCGACCGTCACGTTCGACGCGCTGGCGGCCGTGGTGATGGAGGTTGCACAGGACCTCAATCCGCCACCCTACATCCTCGGCCACTCGATGGGCACCATCATCGGGCTCGAGGCGATTCGCCAGTCGCCAGGCATCGCCGCCGGCTTCCTGGCCGTCGGGGGCCTGCTGCAGCCCCGCGCGGACGCGTGCGAGCGCATCGCCGCGCGGATCGCGACGATCGAGGAACGGGGGATGACCGGCCTGGCCGACACGGTTGCCGCCGCCAACGTCTCGGCGCGCACTCGCGCGGAGCGTCCGGACGTCCTCGCCCGCGTCTCGGCGATCTTCGAAGGCCAGCCGCAGGACGGATATCTCGCCACCGCACGCGCGCTCATTACGTGGAAAGCGCGCCCGCTGCCGCCCCTGGAAGGCGTGCAGTGCCTGGCGGCGACCGGCGCCGAAGACCGCTACGCGCCGCCACAGGACGTCCGCGCGCTCGCCGCGCTGCTGCCGGGGGCACGTGACGCCATGATCGTCCCCGACTGCGCGCACCTTCCCTTTCTCGAAGACCCGCTTGCGTTCAGGCAGATCGTCGACGAGTTCCTGCCCCGCGGCTGAGCCGCCACGGCGGCCGGATTGACTCTATACTTAGGTATAGGGTTAGTCTGAAATAGGGAATAGGGAATAGGGAATAGGAGAAAGGCGCAGACTGAGCGTCGCGGGCCACGTCACCCGGACACGCATCCTGCTTCCCTATTCCCTATTTCCTATTCCCTATTGGCGACTCTTCACCGAATGTTCATCTCCGAAGCTGCCGCGCAGGCTGGCGTGAACGTCCAGACGATTCGCTACTACGAGCGGCGCGGCCTGCTGCCGCCGTCCGCTCGCCGGCCCAGCGGCTACCGTGAGCTGCCGGATGAAGCCGTCCGTGTCGTTCGGTTCATCAAGCGGGCGCAGGACCTCGGATTCTCGCTCGACGAGGTCGCCGAGCTGCTGCGCCTGCGGCGGTCGAAGGACCGCGCGAAGGCGCAGGCAGTGGCGGGCCGGCGACTGAAGCAGATCGAGCAGAAGCTGGCGGAGCTTTCCGCCATGCGCGACGCATTGAAGCATCTCGTCCACACCTGCCGCGGCGGCGAGACGCCCGACTGCCCGATTCTCGAGGCGCTCGAATCAGGCGCGTCAGGAAAGCGCGACGTGACCATGACCGAAGGCACGACGACCCACATCGATCCGGTCTGCCAGATGACCGTGGAGCCGGAGACGGCGGCGGCGCGCGTGCGCCATGAGGGCGTCGACTACTACTTCTGCAGCGAGTGGTGCGCCGACCAGTTCAAGGAGAACCCGTCGGCGTTTCTCGCACAGCCCGCGGACGCCCCCGCGGAGCCTCCGGCGCCGGCCGGCACGATCTACTTCTGCCCGATGGATCCCGAGATCCGTCAAGTGGGGCCAGGGGTCTGCCCGAAGTGCGGCATGGCCCTCCAGCCTGACTACTCCACCGTCACGGACGCGTCTGCAGATCTCCCGAATCCCGAGCTGACGGACATGACGCGTCGCCTCTGGATTGGCGCGCTGCTCACGGTCCCGGTCTTCGCGCTGACGATGGGCGACGATGCTCGGCGGAGGCGGACTCGTCGGAGCGCGCGCGGCGAACTGGATCGGGCCTGGTCGCCTCGACGCCGGTTGTGCTCTGGTGCGGCTGGCCGTTCTTCGAGCGTGCGTGGGCCTCGATCGTCAATCGCAGCCCGAACATGTTCACGCTGATCGGGCTCGGCGTCGGCGCTTCGTACGGCTACAGCGTCGTCGCGACTGTCGCCCCGGGGCTCTTCCCGTCCGGATTCCTCGTGCACGGCGACGTGCCGACGTACTTCGACACAGCGGCGGTGATCACGGTGCTCGTGCTGCTCGGCCAGGTGCTGGAGCTCCGTGCGCGGGGCCGGACGGCCACTGCGATTCGGCACCTGCTCGGGCTTGCTCCGCCAACGGCACGTGTCGTGCGCTCCGGACGGCGAGGTGGACGTGCCGCTCGCCGAGGTCAAGGCCGGCGACGTGTGTCGTGTCCGCCCCGGCGAACGGGTGCCCGTCGATGGCGTCGTCACCGAGGGACAGGGCTACGTGGACGAGTCGATGGTCACCGGCGAGCCGATGCCGGTGGACAAGCAGCCTGAGGCGCGCGTGACGGGCGGCACGATGAACACCGGCGGATCCTTCCTGATGCGCGCGGAACGCGTGGGCGCCGACACGCTGCTCTCTCAGATCGTCCGGATGGTCGGCGAGGCGCAGCGGAGTCGCGCGCCGATTCAGCGCACCGCGGACGCGATTGCCGCGTGGTTCGTTCCAGTGGTCGTGCTGATCGCGGTCGTGGCGTTTGCAGCGTGGGCCGCGCTCGGCCCATCGCCGCGACTGGCCCACGCGCTCGTCGCGGCCGTGGCCGTGCTGATCATCGCCTGCCCCTGTGCGCTCGGGCTCGCCACGCCCATGGCGATCATGGTGGGCACTGGCCGCGGCGCCACGGCCGGCATACTCGTTCGAAACGCCGAAGCGCTCGAGCGCCTCGCGGCAGTCGACACGCTGGTCATCGACAAGACCGGCACGTTGACCGAAGGCCGGCCGTCGCTGGCGTCGATCGTGACCGTGGGCGGAGTGTCGGAGAACGACGCGCTTCGCCTGGCCGCCGCGCTCGAGCAAGGCAGCGAGCACCCGCTGGCGACGGCGATCCTTTCGGCCGCACGCGAGCGCGGGATCGCGATTCCTGCCGCCGACGGGTTCGTCGCTGAACCGGGACGAGGCGTCCGCGGGCGCGTCGAGGGCCACGCGGTCGCGTTCGGCTCCGAGCGCTTCGTCACGGACTCCGGCGCCGACGTCACCGCCCTGGCGGCCCGCGCGGCCGAACTACGCGCCGCGGCCCAGACGGTCATGGTGCTCGCCGTCGATGGGCGGGCCGCCGCGCTCGTCGGCGTCGCCGATCGGATCAAGCCGTCCGCGCGCGACGCCATCCGAACCCTGCAGGCCGACGGCCTCCGCGTCGTCATGCTGACGGGCGACAATCAGGCGACGGCGTCGGTCGTCGCGCGCGAGCTTGGCCTGGACGATGTGCGCGCGGACGTGCTGCCGCAGGACAAGCGCGCGGTCGTCGAGGCGCTGCAACACGAGGGACATCGTGTCGCGATGGCGGGCGACGGCGTCAACGACGCGCCGGCCCTGGCCGAGGCCGCTGTCGGCATTGCCATGGGCACGGGCACCGACATCGCCATCGAGAGCGCCGGCCTGACGCTGCTGTCCGGCGACCTCGCCGGGATCGTGCGCGCGCGCCGGCTGAGCCAGGCCACGCTGAGGAACATCCGCCAGAACCTGTTCCTGGCGTTCGTGTACAACGCCGTGGGCGTGCCGGTCGCCGCCGGCGTGCTCTATCCCTTCACCGGCACGCTCATCAGCCCGATCTGGGCCAGCGCGGCCATGACCTTCAGCTCGGTCTCGGTCATCGCCAACGCGCTGCGCCTCAGGCGGCTTACGCTGTAACTGGAGGTCCTCATGGCCATTGATCCCGTCTGTCACATGAAAGTCGATGAAGCGAAAGCCGCGGGCAAGTCGGAGTATCAGGGCAAGACCTATTACTTCTGCTCGTCGGTCTGCAAGATGAAGTTCGATCGGAACACCACGCAGTACGTCAAGTGACTGCATGAATCGTTCACTCCGCCGGCTAGTGCCGGCGCTCGTCCTTCTCGCGCTCGTCTCGCTCGGCGGCGTGACATCGGCGCAGACGCCGCACGATCACGGGTCGATGCCGATGCCGGACTCCACATCCGGCTGGCACCTGATGCAGGACGGCGTCGTGTTCGCCGGATGGAACCATCAGGGCGGACCGCGCGGCGGCGACGAGTTCGTGGCGCCCAACTGGTGGATGGGCATGGCGTCGCGCGACACCTCGCGCGGACGCCTCACGTTCACCGGGATGCTGAGCCTCGATGCGGCCACGCTCGGCCGCGACGGCTACCGCGAGATCTTCCAGTCGGGCGAGACGCTCGACGGCGCTCCGGTCATCGACCGCCAGCATCCGCACGACCTCTTCATGCAGCTCGCCGTCGTCTGGCGGATGCCAATCGGCAGCACCACAGGTTTCACGATTGCGGGCGGACCGGTCGGCGAGCCCGCGCTCGGCCCGGTCGCCTTCATGCACCGCGCGTCGGCCGGCGACAACCCGGCCGCGCCGCTCGCCCATCACCTGCTCGACTCGAGCCACATCGCGTTCGGCGTGGTGACTGCTGCCGTCGACCATGGCCCCTTCGTCGTCGAGGGCTCCGTCTTCAACGGGCGCGAGCCGGACGACAACCGCTGGGACTTCGACTTCGGCGCGCTCGACTCGTTCTCGGGACGTCTCTGGTACCGGCCGACCTCCACGTGGGAGTTCCAGGTCTCGTCGGGCCGCCTGAAGGATCCGGAAGTGCTCGAGCCGGGCAACGTCGTGCGCACGACGGCGTCGGCGCAGTGGACGCGCGTGCAGGCAGACGACGTCGCGTCGGTCACCGTGGCGTACGGACGCAACGACACCGACCACGGCTCGCGGAACGGCGTGCTCGTCGAGGGCGCGCGACAGAAGGGCCGGACCGCGTTCTACGGGCGGTTCGAGGTGCTGCAGGTCGAGACGTCGCTGCTGCTCACCGGCGAGGTCCCGGACCATGACGCCGCACAGGATCCGCTCGCGGCACTGACGCTCGGCGCCACGCGCAGCATCCTGCGCGTCCGCGGATTCGACGGCGCCATTGGCACGGACGTGACGTTCTACGCGCCGCCCTCGGCGCTGCGATCCACGTACTCGTCCAGCCCCGTCTCCTTCCACCTGTTCTTTCGACTTCGTCCGCCGACGGGCGCGATGGGACGCATGTGGAACATGCGCATGTCGCAGCCGATGGCCCGGCCGGGCCAGGCGATGACGATGGACTAAAGCTCGAGCTACTGCTCGTAGTTCTCGACGATCCTCGCGCGAGCGCACGTGCGCCTGGTTCGGATCGTCGCCGAACTCGCGCAGCGCGCGGCGCTGCCGCAACAGATCCCAGCACTGATCCAGTTCCACCTTCAGCGCGTCGAGGCGAACCTGGCCGTGGTCGTCGAGCGACGGCTTGCCGTAGAGCGCGTGCTCTTCGTCAACGAGCTTCTTGATGCGGGCGAGGATGGTTTCGTCGGTCTGTGGCTCTGCCATACATACGCTCCTGACTCTCAGAGTATCGTCTCACGGATCGGGCCCGCGTCTGGACGGGCCGGCGGCCGATGTCGAGAATGGACCGGGTGGCTCCGACTACACGGTGACGGCGCCCGAGGGGGCGCGAACCACCAGGGGAGAACGATGAAGTACATGCTGCTGATGATGGCGCCGGCCGGGGGCTGGGCGAAGTTCGGGACGCTGCCGCCGGAGGACATCCGCGCGCACATCTCGTTCATGAAGAAGGTCAACGCCGACCTCACGAGCGCCGGAGAGCTGGTCGACGCGCAGGGTCTCGCGTTTCCAAGCCAGGCCAAGATCGTCACGGCCAAGGCCGGCGGCGGTCCGGCGGTGAGCGACGGTCCGTTCCCGGAGTCGAAGGAGTTCCTTGCCGGCTACTGGATTGTTGACGTGCCGGACGAGGCGCGCGCGATTGCGCTGGCCGCGCACATCTCCACCGCGCCTGGAGCCGGCGGCGCGCCGATGCGCTTCCCCGTCGAGGTGCGTCAGGTGATGGCCGGACCTCCCGAGGATCTGTGAAGGACGGGACCGGCCTCGAGGATCTGCTGCGCGACGCCGCGCCGCAGGTCCTCGCGGCGCTCCTCCGGCGGTTCCGGGACTTCGACGCGGCGGAAGACGCCGTGCAGGAAGCCTTGCTGGCCGCCGCGACGCAGTGGCCGGTCGCCGGCCTTCCCGACTCGCCGCGCGCCTGGTTGATCCAGGTCGCCTCTCGTCGTCTCACCGATCACATCCGCACCGAGACGGCGCGGCGACGGCGGCAGGGCGTCATCGTGTCGGAGGCGCCACCCGCGGAACAGGCGCCGCCGGACGATCTGCCGCCGGGCGATCGTGACGACACGCTCGCGCTGCTGTTCATGTGCTGTCACCCGGCGCTCTCGCCGGCGTCGGCCACGGCGCTCACGCTGCGTGCGGTCGGCGGCCTCACCACCGCCGAGATCGCCGCCGCGTTCATGGTGCCGGAAGCGACGATGGCGCAGCGCATCAGCCGGGCGAAGCAGTCGATCAAGACGTCCGGCGTGCCGTTCCGTCTGCCGACGAATCGAGAGTGGCCGGCGCGGCTCGCGGCGGTGATGCACGTGCTCTACCTGATCTTCAACGAGGGCTACGCCTCGACCAGCGGAGAGGCGCTCGTGCGAACCGACCTGTCGAGCGACGCAATCCGCCTGACGCGTGCGCTCCATCACTCGGTGCCAGACGAGGCCGAAATCATGGGGCTGCTGGCGCTGATGCTGCTCACCGACGCGCGACGCCCCGCGCGCGTGAACGAACACGGCGATCTGGTCCCGCTCGCCGAGCAGGATCGCGCGAGATGGAACGCGCGCCTTGATCCAGGAGGGGATCGCCCTCGTCACCAGCGCGCTGCCGCGCGGGGCCGTTGGTCCCTACCAGCTGCAGGCGGCGATTGCCGCGGTGCACGATGAGGCGGCGACCGCCGAAGGCACCGATTGGCCGCAGATCCGCGCCCTCTACACCGTGCTCGAGCGGATGACCGACAACCCGATGGTCGCGCTCAATCGCGCGATTGCCGACGCGATGGTCGCTGGGCCTGCCGAGGGCCTGGCACGTGTTGACGCGCTCGAGTCCGACGCGCGTCTTCGTGGACATCATCGTCTGCATGCCGTGCGCGCCCACTTGCTCGAGATGCAGGGCGATCGCGCGCAGGCGCGGACCGAGTACCTCGAGGCGGCAAGCCGGACGACGAGCATCCCGGAGCAGCGATATCTGCTGATGAAGGCGGCGAAGCTCGGCGACAGTGCAGCGAAGAAATGACGCGAGTGTGCCGGGGCAACACCACGTGCTGCCCCGGCGAAGCGAGTCCTGCTAGTTCGTGCCGTGACGGTACCAGTCGTGGTAGTGGTGGCCGTCGCGCGTCACGCCAAGGTCAGAGATGTCGACGTCGAGCGGCTGGTCCAGCCTGAACCCGAGCTGCGTGCCCGGCTGCAGGCGGACGTACCGTCCGTGATCGCCGTTGATCGCGCCGACGATCTGGCCGATCAGGTTGTTGTCGTTGTACCGTTGTTGCCGGAATCCACCCGCTGACGATTCGTCCTCACCGCGTAGCGATGACCGTTGATGGTCACCGACTCGAGGTCGAGGATCAGGTCGTTGTCGCGCGCCGACCGCACGATCAGCTCTGCGGTCGCGCCGCGCGGAATCGCCAGGTCGCCGTTGTCGCCGCGGACACCCCGGTCGACCGTCGCCGTGTAGACGCGGTAATCGGTGCGCGAGGAATCAATCGGCTCGTTGGTACGAACGGTAATCGTCGTGCCCGGATCAAGTCGGGCCACGTCGTTCCAACGCCCCCTCTCCTGGGCTCCCGCCATCAACGGGGCGCCAAGCGCCAGCGCCAGCACGACTGCTCCAGTTCTCGATACACGCATGAGTTCACTCCCTTTAGCCGCTGTCACGAATTGCAGAGGCTGTCTAAGGCCGACATCCGATCGGCTGACCTACGAGAGTGCAAGCCACGTGCCCCGCGCGGCGCTTGCAGCGACGGGACCGACGCGACGGAACGGCTGAGTCAGTTACAAAGAATTTACATGACAGCTGTCGGCAGAGCCCGCCTCAGCCGGCAAGTACGGATAGGATCTGCTGATGTTCAACAACGACGAAGACGACGACACGCCGGTCGCGGTCGATCCGGAACTGGACACCGAGATCGCGGACGCCGAGGGCGCCGACGAGGACGACGAGGCGGACGTCACAGCTGCAGCGCGCAAGCCGAAGCGCGCGGGAGCGAAGAAGCGCGGCCGCGAAGGCGGCTGCGAAGGCGAAGGCGCGAAAGCCGGCCAAGTCCGTCACGAAGGCAGCGCCGGTCAAGGCCGCGTCCAAGCCGGCAAAGAAGCCCGCAAAGGCGGCAAAGGCGAAGAAGCGAGCCGTGAAGAAGGCGGCCAAGGCTGCCGGCGCCGCCGGCGGACCTCAGCGGGCGTCAAGGCGGGCGCGCACACGCTCTGGGTCTCGAAGGACCTGGCCGGCGCGCTGACGTCGAAGGATCGCCGCAAGCTGAAGGCGCTGTTGAAGCGCGCCGAGAAGCGCCGGAAGGCGCAGAAGAAGTAGCGGCCTAGCCCCGGTCCGCGGCGGGCTCTTCGAGCCAGCGCTCGCCGAGCGCTTCGGCGACGTCGCGGACCAGGCGCTCTTCCTCGGGCCCGAACGCCGCGTGTTCGTGGCTGTCGATGTCGATCTGCCCGACGATGCGGCCGTCCTGGCTGCGGATGAGCACCACGAGCTCCGACTTCGTCTCGAGGCTGCACGCCAGATAGTTGTCCGTCGCGGTGACGTCAGGGACGTTCATGTCCTCGTTGCGCGCGACTGCGGTTCCGCAGACGCCGACGCCCACTTCGATGCGCGTGTGCTCGGTCGGCGCGCCGATGTAGGGACCGAGCTCCAGCGTCGACCCGTTGAGCACGTAAACACCCACCCAGTTGAACTTCGACGAGCACGACGCCAGGTGCGCCACGGCCGACCTGAGCGGCTGGTCGGCGTCGTACCAGTCTGGCGTCACCGACGCGGCCGAATCGTTGAACGCGTAGTCATCCACGGGAATCGGTCTCCACTTGCGGTTTCAATGCCCAGGTACCTCGGAACCCGGAACCCGGAATTGGTCATCGGCGCTGGCGAACGGCGATGATCCCACGAATGAGCAGCGCGACGGCGAACCACGCGGCGATGACCGCGATCGGATACGCGACGCCGCGCGGGTAGTACCACGTGAGGAACGCCAGCAGCGCCAGCAGTCCGCCGGCCAGCAGCGCGATGTGCGCCTCGACGGCCTCGAGCACGCGGCGGTTCGTCATCGCGGCGGTCACCGTGCTGCCAATGCGCGCGGCGCCGCTCATCATGCGCCCTCCGCTGCCGCCGGCGCGGCGATGCCGGCTCACGACGTGCGACTCTGGCGGCCGGGGTTGAAGCCCCGGCGCGCTGGCTGATGGTGCCCGAACGCGATGGCGCTGGTCCAGCACGATTTCGGTCGCGCGCTCGAGGTCCGCGACGAACATCGATTCCATCTGCCCGGCAAACCCCGCGTCCTCGACGACGACGTCGAGCTCGCGATTGCCGATCCAGCTCGCGATGTTCAGGTTCGTCGATCCGACGCGCGCCCAGCGGCCGTCGGCGACCGCCGTCTTCGCATGCAGCATGGACCCGTTCCACTCGAACACGCGGATGCCGCCCTCGAGCAGCGGCCGGTACCCCGAGCGCGAGATCGGCCCCAGCGCGGGAATGTCGGACGCTCCTGGCACGAGCAGTCGCACGTCCACGCCGTCGGCCGCGGCCGCCCGCAGCGCCTGCACGTAGGACGTCGTCCCCGCGTAATACGCGTCGGTGAGCCACAGCGTCTTCTGCGCCATCGCCGCGACGAGCTGATCCACGCGCAGGAGGCCGGCCGTGTTGGGCGTGCCGGCGACGACACGCAGCGCGACATCTCCAGCGGGAGACGGCGCGGCGCTCGTGCGTTCGGCGTCCGGCAGCGGTTCGCCGGCGGCCGCCCACGAGTCGGCGAAGGCGTCCACCAGATCCGCGACGGCGGGTCCACGTATCTCGAGCCCGGTGTCGCGCCACGGCTCGACACCACGGGCCGGATCGCCCACCCACGCCTTTCCGATGCACAACCCGGTCACGAAGCCGACGGTGTCGTCCACGGCGATCGAGCTTGCGGTGATCGCGATAGAGCCAGCCAAGCGGCTGGTCGAGGCGCGGCCGGTTGTAGACGCGGACTTCGGCGCCGGCGGCGCGGAGGGGCCGCCAGAAGAACGGCGACGTCTTGCCGAAGCCGCCCAGCCAGTCGTAGAGCACGCGCACCCTGACGCCCTCGCGCGCCTTTCGGGCGAGCGCCTCGGCGAAACGCTCGCCTTCCGCGTCGCCGTGCACGATGTACATCTCGAGGCTGATGCGCTCGCGAGCCGCGTCGATCGCCTCGAGCCAGGCCGGATAGTTCTCGGCGGCGTCTTTCAGCAGTCGAATGGCGTTGCCCTCGCGCAGCGGCGCGCCGGACGCGCGCGAGAACGCCTGGTTGGCGAGCTGACGGAGCGGCGCGAGACCGAACGTCTCGTGGGGACGGGCGGAACTGGCCACTGGCTGGACTAGACGCCTTCGGTGACGTCCTGCATCGCGTCGAGCACCGTGCGCAGCTGCTCGACGTCGACGGGTTTGACGAGATGGGCGGCAAATCCCGCGCGCGCGGACTGCGCGCGGTCCTGCACCTGGCCGTACCCGGTGACGGCGACGAGCCGGGTGCGCCGCAGCCGCGGGTTTTCCGCGAAGCGGCGCGCGACCTCGAAGCCGTCGATCACCGGCAGGCCAAGGTCGAGCAGCGCGATGTGCGGCTGGAACTGCTCGGCCACGATGAACGCGCTGGGACCGTCGTGCACGAAGCGCGTCTCGTATCCGAATGCGGCAAGCATTTCGGCCAGCATCGCCGCGCCGTCGCGGTTGTCGTCGACGATGAGCACGCGGCCGGTCGTCCGGCCGCGCCGGCGCGGGAGCTGCAGCCGTGCGACGGGCTCGCCACTCTTCAGCGCCGACTCCGCGAGCGGCAGGCGGATGGCGAACTCGGAGCCCGCGCCTCGACCGCCGCTGGTGGCCGACACGCTGCCGCCGTGCAGCTCGACGAGACTTCGCACGATCGCCAGGCCGAGGCCCAGACCGCCGCGCGATCGCTCCAGCGTCTGCGGCTGCTGCACGAAGAGGTCGAAGATCCGCGGCAGCATGTCCGGCTCGATGCCGCTGCCGGTGTCGGTGACGCGCAGCACGACCTCACCGCCCTCGGCAGCTGCCGTGACCGAGATCGCGCCGCCGGGCTCGGTGTACTTCGCGGCGTTCGTGAGCAGGTTCGACACGACCTGCGCCAGGCGCGCCGCGTCGCCGTCCACGATCAGCCCGTCGCTGGGCACGTCGATACTCAGATCGTGGCGCTGCTGCTCGAGCAGCGGGCTCGCCATCTCGATCGCGCGCGCGACGACGTCGGCGATCTCGACGGGCTGGCGCCGCAGCTCGATCTTGCCGCGCGTGATCCGCGACACGTCGAGCAGGTCGTCGACGAGCGAGACCAGGTGCCGCACCTGCCGCTCGATGATGTCGCGCTCGCGCTCGCCGGCCTGGATGCCGCGCAGCTTCAGCAGCTGCAGCGCGGTGAGGATTGGCGCCAGCGGGTTCCTGCAGCTCGTGGCCCAGCATCGCGAGGAACTCGTCCTTGGCGCGGTTGGCGGATTCGGCGGCCGCGCGCAGGCCGTCGACGTCGCGGCGCGCGATCGACCTGCGCCGTGACGTCGTTGCCCACGACCAGGATGCCGGCCACCTCGCCGTGCACTTCGCGCAGCGGCGTGTAGACGTAGTCGAAGTAGAACGTCTCGGGGCCGCTGTCGGGACGCTCGAACTCGGCCGGAATGTCGTGGCCGATCGACGTTTCGCCCGACGTGAAGACGCCGTCGAGCAACATCTCGAAGCCCTGCTGGCGAAGCTCCGGCACGGCCTCGCCGATGGGCCGCCCGAGCAGCTGCTCGAGCCGGCGCCCGAGCAGCCGGCAGGTCAGGTCGTTGGCCAGCTCCACAACGTGCGTCGGGCCGCGAAGAACGGTGATGGGAATCGGCGCCGCCATGAACAGCGAGAAGAGGTGCTGCTTCTGGAGCTCGGCATCGCGGCGTGCCTCCTGCTCGCGCGCCAGGAGCTCGTCGCGCTCCCGGGACGTCTGCGACAGGCGGAGCAGCGCCGTGACACGCGCGACCAGCTCTCGCGCGGAGAACGGCTTCACGAGGTAGTCGTCGGCGCCGGCATCGACGCCGGCCACGCGCTCTTCCTCGCCGGCGCGGGCCGACAGCAGCATGATCGGGATCGCGGCCAGGGCGGGATCGGCCCGCACGGCGCGAAGCAGCTCGAAGCCGTCGAGCCCGGGCATCATGACGTCGCTCACCAGCAGATCGAACCGCCGTGCCCTGATCGCCTCGAGCGCGGTGGCGCCGTCGGCGACCGCTTCGACCGTCCATCGACGCTGCAGCAGGCGCGTGACGTAGTCGCGCATGTCGGCGTTGTCGTCGGCCAGCAGGATGTGCCCGGGCGGTGCGTCCGCCGGGATCGCGACGACCTGCGTCCGTCCTGCGTCGGCCTGCGCCGGCCCGCAGCGTCAGGCAGCCAGCGAAGCGCCTCGGACACATACGCGTTGGCGCGCGGCGAGAACGCGGGCTGCTGACGGGTGGCGATTCTGCCGGGCTCGCGCCCGTCGTGCGCCTTCGGGATTGTCACGGTGAGCGTGGTGCCCTCGCCGGGCACGCTCGTCACCTCGCACACGCCGCCATGCAGCCGGACGAGGTCGTTCACGAGCGCCAGTCCGATACCGGAGCCTTCGTGCGTTCGCGCGCGCGCGCCCTCGACGCGGTGGAACCGGTCGAAGATGCGCGACACGTCGGCGGCCGCGATGCCGACGCCGGTGTCGCGCACCGAGAGGGACACGCTGTCGCCGAGATCCGACAGGCGGACCTCGACGCCGCCCTGAAACGTGAACTTCAGCGCGTTCGAGAGCAGGTTGAGGACGATCTTCTCCCACATCGCCCGATCGACGGCGATGGCCTCGGGAATCGCATCGCACCGGACGTCGAACGTGAGCCCCGCGCGCTCGAACGCCGAGCGGAACGAGCTGGCGAGGTCGGTCGTGAGGCTCGCCAGATCCGTCGGCTCGAACGCCGCTCGCATCCTGCCGGCTTCGATCGTCGAGAAGTCGAGCAGCGTGTTCACGAGCTTGAGCAGGCGCAGCTCGTTGCGATAGACGGTCTCGAGGCTCTCGCCACCGCAGCGTGCGATCGGGCGACGACAGCGCGTCCTCGGTCGGCCCGAGCATCAGCGTCAACGGCGTCCGGAACTCGTGGCTCACGTTCGAGAAGAACGTGGTCTTGGCCCGGTCCAGCTCCGCCAGCGCCTCGGCGCGACGCCGTTCCTCTTCGAATCCGCGAACGTTGCTCAGGCCCGCCGCGATCTGCCCGGCCAGCAGCCGGAGGAATCCCCGATATCCGTCGTCCAGCAGGCGGAACGGGTTGACGGCCGGCGATGAACACGCCCGCGGGCCGGACCTGCCCCTGCAGCGTCACGGGCACGAGGAACGCCTGCGCGGGCGGCCGCTGCCACACCCCTGCGCGGAAGATCGCCGAAGCGGCGTTCGAGCGCGTCGACGACCACTGGCCCGTCCGCCATGGCCTGCCGCGATCGGCCACGGCGCATCGCCCGCGTCGATGTCGAACGACGGAAGGGCCGCGGCGTGGGTCTTCGAGAGTCCCGTGGACGCCGCGAGCGTTGCCTGCCGCGTGCCGCGATCGACGAGGTACGTCAGCGTGAACGGCAGCGACGGGTGCGCGTCGAGTGTCTGCTCGATCGCGGTGGTGAGCTCGAGCTCGCTCTGCGTCGCGCTGAGACCCGTCGCGAGATCGCGCAGCGTCGCCAGGCGGCGCGCGCCGATGACGCGCTCGGTCTCCTCGGTCACCACGCACAGGTGGCCGCGAATGGCGCCGTCGTCATCAGCGATCGGGCTGTACGAGAACGTGTGGTAGGTCTCCTCGGGGTAGCCGCTGCGCTCGAGAAACAGCAGCAGCGCCTCGTCCCAGGTCGCCTCGCCGGTCTGGAGCACCTTGTGGATGCGCGGCCCGATTTGCGGCCAGATCTCGGACCACACTTGCCGCGAGGGACGGCCAAGCGCCCACGGATGCTTGGCCCCGAGCGTCATCTGGCCGTAGGTGTCGTTGTAGAGGAACGTGAGCTCGGGCCCCCATCCCATCCACATCGCGTAGCGCGAGGTGAGGAGGACCTGAACCACCGTGCGAAGGCTGGTCGGCCACGCGTCGACCGGACCGAGAGGCGTGCCTGGCCAGTCGAAGGCCCGCATGCGCTCGGCCATCTCGCTCGTGCCCACGAACGGGTTGCCGGGTTGCGCCATGCGGTCTTCCCCATCCTGTCACAGAGCCGGGCGCGGCGGAGCTCAGCCGTCAAAGAAAAAGCCTCGCCGCAGCCCGGAGGCTGCAGCGAGGCTCGTGGTCGTGCGCGGCGTTGACGCGCTACGGCAGGGGCGAGATCGCGCTGCCGAGCGTCTCGGGACGCGGCGTGCTGCCCACCCAGAGATTCCGGAGCGTCATGCCCTCGCGGGTGCCGTCAAACCCCGTGTAGTTGGCGTTGTTGGTACCGACGAACGCGTACATCGCCGGCGGGTTCCAGTCGGTGGTGCCCGAGTCAGCGATGTCCTGGAAGTCGTAGAGCACGGAACCCGTCGCGCCGCCCTCCTTCACGACGACCCTGACCGAGGTTGGTGTCCAGAACGCCTGCCAGAGGTACACCTTTGACGGGTCGAGGATGTACACCGATCGATAGCGCTCGGTCGTGTTTGGCTCGACCGAGTTGATCGTTATCGCCAAGGATCGCCTTCCAGGCGATGCAGTTGTCGGGTGCGCCGCCGACGCCGCGATACTGCACGTTGATCGAGTGGTGGGCCGAGGACGCCAATACGCCCGAGGCGGTCGAGGATCGAGAAGATCCTCCCCTTGCCTGGCGATCCACCCGGACCAAGCCCGGTGACCTCGGCCGAAATCTCGCCGCTGCTGTAGACCTGCGGCAGCGTATACACCACGTAGGCGCGTTGGTCGTTCATCCGGATGCCCTGTCCGGGTACCCACGTGATGTTGCCGGAACCGCCGATTGAGCCGACCGTCTCGCCGTTGACGAGCGGATCGTAGAGGGCGCCGGGCTTGTTGTAGCCCACGAGCTTCGTCTTGAACGTGCGCACCTCGGACCAGTCGGACTTCGAGCTGCCCTGCACCGTGCGCGCGTGCCAGTAGTACTTCGTCGTCGGCTGGAGGTCCTGGCCGACGCGTGTACTTCGTCTTGCCGCTCGCGTCCTCGGCGACGTCGGGGCTCGATACCGTGCTCGCGAAAGCCGCGTTCGCGCCGGCCGTGAACGTCGAGTTGTCGGAGATCTCGAACTCGTAGGTCTTCGCGCCGGCCTGGTTCGACGTGCCGTTGACGATTGTCAGCGTGGGCCGCACGTTGTCGAGCTGTGCGCCGTCGGCCGGGGAATCCAGTGCCGGGCTTGGTCAGCGTCGCCGGGCCGGTGGGCGTCGGCGTCGGGCTCGTCGAGGACTTACTGCCCCCACAGGCCGCAACGAGGCCGGCAAGGACGAGAGCGGGCAGGATGCGCAGGAATTTCACGTCGTGATGTCTCCATTGGTCTTGCGTCGTACGGACTTCGCGCGCGGCAGCGCCGACGGCCGGGCAGTGGTTTCGAAGACGATGATGCTGCGTTCGCTGAGGCGCACGTTGCGCGATCGGCGGGCGGATCGCAGCAGGTCGCCGAGCAGTTGCAGCGACGCCCGCTCGTCCGGGTGTCACAGCGTCGCCGTCGAGCGCGTCGCGCACGAGCACCTCGAACTCGGCGATGCTGGTGCCCTGATCGAGCGAGACGAGCGCCCGGCCGTCAGGCAGCGGCACGAGCGCGACGCCATCGAGCCGCTCGATGGCGCGGTTCGGCGTGAGCACGATCACCGCGCTGTGGCCGTAGCGGCTCAGCGCGACGGCCGGCCCTGCCGGGCGCACGCCCGCCGTCTCGGAGAGATGCACGATGGCGCGGCTCAAATCCGGATCCACCGCGCGAAACGCCGTGACGACGTCGTCGGGAAGGGTGACGGTGACCGGGTGGGACGGGCGGCCAAACTTCGACGGACGGCCCCGGCGGGGCCTGGCAATCGGCATCAAACTCAGCGGTACAGCCGAGAATACCCCGGAACAATAATTATTTTCAATGAGAATAATCGGCGCGACCGGCATGCGCGGCCGCGCCCGCGGTGGCGGCTACTTCGTCGAGGCGCCCTGGAAGACGAAGTGGTAGGCGCCCGAAGCGCCGTCCGAGGAGTTGATCACCAGCTTGTAGTTGCCTGACTCGGGGACCTTGAAGTCGGTCCCCTCGCGGCAGCCGGGGCCGAGCCGGTCGGCGCCCGTCGGCACGATCACGCCGATGACGAGCCGACCCACGTCGCATCCCGGTCCCGCAATTCGAAGCAAATCGCCCGCCTTCGCGGTGAACGTGTAGACGTCGTGCGCGCCGGGCGTCTCGATATTGCCGAAGACCACGTCGCCATACGCGATGGGCTTCACGCGATCCGGACGCACGATCAGAATGGGCACGTGGTACACGCCAAGGGGGTTGCTCGTCCGGTAGCCGCGCAGCGTGTAAGTGCCGCTCGCCGGCAGAACCCGTCGTCCGATCGTGCACGGCGGGCCGCCGCTCATTCCCTTGCCGGCCGGGTCTACGAGACCGATCTCGATGTAGCGATCGGTGCAGTCTGGTTGCCCGATCCAGACGACATCGCCGGCCTGCGCCGTGAACTGCATCCGGGAGTCGCCTGCGGCGTGGTGACCGCGCCCGTCATCAGCATGGTGCGCAGCACGCCGTGCGCCGGCGCAGGCACCGCAGCCGCGCGCGCCGCCAGCACCTGCTGCTCGTGGCTGTAGGAGCTGGCGAACACGAAGTCGCTCGTCACGGCGAAGTCGACGACGCAGTTGTCGAGCAGATGCCGATCGGTGATTCCCATTTCGCGGCAGTTCTTTTCGGCGGTCTCGCGATTGGGGACGTTCGCCGCGTTCGCGCTGTTGTCCGGGAAGGTGGGATCCGTGAACGTCGCCGTGGACTGCCCGGGCTGGTAGTCGAACAGCGCAGTCGGCCTGCGCGATGCGCCATGTGTCCGCGAACCCGTGCGTCAGTTCCTGGACCGCTGGCTGCATGCCGAGCTTGGCGCCCGCCGCGCCGACGAGATCGTTCTCGGGCGACCCGTCGAAGTCGCCGAGCAGGCCGGCCAGAGTTCCGGCTCGCGCCGCCGAGGGCTCGACGGTGACGTTCAACGTGCTCGCGCCGAGTTGTGCGACTCGCGCGTGCGTGCCGTCGGCCCACGTGAACTGGAACGTCGGGCCGTACGTGGTCTCCGAACGGATAATCGTGCCGGCAGGCAACCGGACGACCTCGTCGTTGGCCGGCACGCCGGCGACGCGCAACGTCGCCGCGCCATTCTCGATCTGCACGGTGACGCGGCGGTCGCCCATCCTGGTGGCCATCGCCTGATTCACGCTGACGTTCCGCTCTCCCCTCGGCGGCACCTGGCGCGTCTGGATCAGGAAGTCGTCCCTCGTGGACTTGACGAGCGTGTACTCGCCGATCGCCTGGAAGTCGTACTTCAGCCCGTCGAACGTCGTGATGTGCGTGTCGCCGCCGCTCCCGCCGGGACCCGGCGCCGGATCAGGCTGGTTGTCCGGGCCACCCGCGCCGCCGCCACCGCCCCCGCCGCCGCCCGGCGGTGCAGGCGGCTTCTTATCCGGCTCCTTGCAGAAATCGTCGAGCGAGGTGCCGACCAGAAAGATCTGCGATGAGCTTCCCCCGCTCTCGATGCCGAGCACGATCGGTGCCTTCGCTGGCTTCGTCACGAGAGAGGCGCCTGCCGAGCCGTCCGGGCACTTGCATCCCCCGGACTTGACGCAGAGCTTCAGCGGTCCGCTCGTGTCCATCGAAGTATCGATGCCGTAGCCGTCATCGTGAAGGCGCCCATAGCCGACCAGCAGCGCGGCCGAGACGATGTCCGCGTTGCCCACGACCTTCACGACGTGCGCGTTCCAGGGGTTGTAGACGTACGTTTCCTTGTCGCCGGCGTTGATCGTGACGGACTGGACGGCGCCGCCGGAATCCGGCGGATGTCCCGGGCCGGTCATCGACCAGAGCTTGTCGACCGCCGGTGAGCTCGTAGCTCGAGCCCCACGAATTCAGGTACTCGGTCTCGTTTCCCTGAATGAGATATCCGAACGCGTCGTCGTCGGCACCGCCAACCGCGCGGGTGACGACCGGCAGCAGCCGCGGGATGACGGCCTGATCCCCGAGCAGGTCGCTCAGGTGTCCGAAGACGCCGATGGCGTCATAGCTGCGATCGGTGTACGCCGTGCTGGGATACTTCGCGTACTGGTTCCAGTAACCCGCAAGGGCGGCCTCGCCCTTGGGGTCGATGTCGGCCATGACCCAGTCGGCCGTGCCCTCCGTGACCCACTTGTGCACGCTGAACCATTGCCCGACGTCCCCAATCGCCCGCTGCTGATAGCAGTGGAACATCTCGTGGGTCATCACGGCCTGCGCGTTGAGCCGGTCGACGCCCTCGAATCGCTGATCGAAGACGCTGATGTGGCACGCGTTGTTCACGTACGCATGCCAGTCGCTTTGCGGTTTCCCGCCGGTACTCGACACGCCACCACGACAGGGTTGCGGCCCACGTGTTGCCGTCGTTCGGCGGCATGTCGTAGTCCACGTCCACAAGGAAGATGATCTCGGGCAGGCCGAACCGCGAGGCGATCGCGTCGTCGGACTCCTGCAGAAACGTCTTGTAGTCGTACCGCGGGCTGCTGCTCCAGCGGACTCCGCAGGAACAAGCGCACGAATGGCGTCGCTGCCCGGAAGATCGTCAGCGACCGGCGCCGCGGGCGCAGACCGCTGAATCCAATGGGCGGCCGCATGCCGCTGTTCCGGAGTCAGGAATTCCCAGACCTGGTACAGGTAACCGACCGCGAGGGTGCCATCGAATAGCCGTGCGGTCGCGCACGACATCGCGCGGGACGGTCACGCCGGGCAGCGGCGCGATCGCGAGGCTGAACAGCAGCTTCGCTTTTTCCGGGGTGACGCCGTTGGCGGCGATGTCGGTTTCGAGCGCCGCCTGGGACGCCACGAGCGCAGAAGACGTCGCGGCCGCCGACGACGGCGATGGTGGCGAGACGGCGGCGGCAGATTGAGGGGACATCGCCGGTGCTGGCCTGGACCGCCACCACCACACGCCGCCAACCAGCAGGACGATTGCGACGCCGCCGACGAGAAGAGCGCGACGCACCGGCCACCTCACAAGATGCAGGTCAATCCCGCGCCCGGGATCACGGCCGCCCGGCCACGATGTGCGGGCGATTCTCGCACATTCGTGGCCTCGGGGAACCGGGTGCTCAGCGGCCGGGCTGGCCGGCCTGTCGCGCAGTCACGTCGAAGCTGGTCGTCAACGTCGCGTTCGAGTCGCTGCCGACCCAGACATCGAACTTCGACGCCTCGTTCACCCAGCCTCGCGTCGCCGCGCTCCAGTAGCGCCGCTCGTCGGGCCCGAGCGAGAAGGTCACCGTCTTCGACTCGCCCGGCGCGAGCGTCACGCGCTCGAAGCCCTTGAGCTCCCGCACGGGACGTGACGCCGAGCCGTACCGCTGGTGCATGTACAGCTGCACGACTTCGTCGCCGGCGCGCGAGCCGGTGTTCTTGACGTCAACCGAGACCTTCACCGTGTCGCCGGTCATGGCCGTGGTGCGATCGAGCTTGAGGTTGTCGAACGCGAACGTCGTGTAGCTCAGGCCGAACCCGAACGGGAAGAGCGGCGTGCTCTCCTCGTCGAAGTACCGCTTGCCGGCGGCCTCGGGCGCCTGCGTCGTCTGCCGCGCGTAGATCGTCGGCACCTGTCCGACATCGCGCACCCACGAGAACGGCAGCTTCCCGCCGGGCACCGCGCTGCCAAAGAGCAGGTTGGCGACGGCCGCGCCGCCCTGTGTCCCCGGGTACCAGACGTCGAGGATCGCCGGGACCTTCGACGCGCCACGCAGGTCGAGCGGCCGGCCGTTCATCAACAGCAGGACGACGGGCTTGCCCGTCGCGACGACGGCGTCGAGGAGTCGCTGCTGGCTTTCGGGCAGCGCGATGGACGAGCGCGACGCCTGCTCGCCGATCATCTCCTGCGGCTCGCCGAGCACGACCACGGTGACGTCCGAGCCGCCAGCCAGCGCGACGGCCTTGTCGAATTCGGCCTTCTCGTCGAAGTTCGCCGGGCGCACGGGCGTGTTGCCCGGGAACATCGCGAACGGCGACGGGAACTTCCGGTTCGGCAGCACGACGCCCGGCGCGAACTGCACGTTCGCCGACGAGCCGGCCCTGGCGCGGATGCCGGCGAGGATCGTCACCGTTTCGTCGAGCGTGAAGTTGAAGCTCCACGGCCCGAGGGTTTCGCGCTGGTTGTCAGCCAGCGGCCCGACCACGGCGATCGACTTCAGATCGCCCTTCAGCGGCAGCACGCCGCCTTCGTTCCTGAGCAGGACCGCCGATCGTTCGGCCGCGATCCGGGCCGCCTCACGATGCGCCGGATCGCCCAGCACCGTCGCCGCGTGCGCTTCGTCCACGTAGGGATGCTCGAAGAGCCCCATGCGGATCTTGGCTTCGAGCACGCGACGCACGGCGGCGTCCACCGCCGCGGCCGACACCGCGCCGTGCGCGAGCGCGTCGGGCAGGGTCTTGTAGGCCGCGCCGCCGATGTTCATTTCCATGTCGAGCCCGGCGTCGAGCGCGCGGACGGCCGCGTCGGCCTTGTCCTTCGCAAAATGCTGCGTCTGGAGGCTGACGACGCCGTTGGCGTCGCTGACGACGAAGCCCTTGAACTTGAGCGCGCCGCGCAGCACGTCGGTCAGCAGCCAGCGGTTGCCGGCCGCGGGCACGCCGTTGAGCGGCATGTAGGCGGCCATCACGTTGCCGGCGCCCGCCTTCACGGCCGCCGCGAAGGGCTGCACGTACACGTTCCAGAACTCGCTGTCCGAGACGTTCACCTCGTCGTAGTCGCGGCCGCCGAGCGAGGCGCCGTAGCCGGCGTAGTGCTTCGGACCGGCGATGATGTGGTCCGCCGATCCGAGCGCGGGTCCCTGGAACCCGCGCACCTGCGCCGCGGCAATCGCCGACGCGAGATACGGATCTTCGCCGGGCCCTTCGACGATGCGGCCCCAGCGCGGGTCGCGGGCGATATCGAGCATCGGCGCGAACGCCCAGTGAACGCCGACGGCTCTCGCCTCGGCCGCCGCCACGGTCTGGGCGCGCTCGACCAGCGCCGGATCCCACGAGGCGGCCATGCCGATCGGCACCGGGAAGATCGTCCGGAAGCCGTGCACGACGTCGAACCCGAAGAGCAGCGGGATCTTCAGCCGCGTCTCGTCGACGGCCATGTGCTGCAGCCGGTTCGTCTCTTTCGGGTCGGTGATGAAGAGCAGCGAGCCGACGCGGCCCGCTTTCAGCTCCTTCTCCGGCAGGTCTTTCATGCCGCCGAACGTGAAATAGAAGTACTGCGTCAGCTGGCCGGCCTTTTCCTCGGGCGTCATCTTCGCCAGCAGCGCGTTCGCGCGGGCGCGAATGGCGCTGTCTTCGGCCGTCATGGAGGGCGCGGCGGGCCTGACAGGCGCCGGCGCGGCCGTCTGTCTGGCGGCCTGCGCGCCGCTGACGGACGCGAGAAGGGCAAGGGTGCAGAGCACGGTCGCTCGCGGCATGACTGTCTCCAGGCTGGGAGCGGCGGATCCGCGCTCCGGCCGAGCAGTCTATCGCGTCGTGGCGCGCAACTCCACTCCGTCGATGCAGGGCTGAAGCCCTGCCCCACGTACGCAGGGCTCGAGCCCTGCCCCACGACGACAGCGGCCCCGTCCCTGAAGAAGCCGACGCCCGGGGCCGATAGGCAGGACATCCGCGACCCATGTCCGCACCGACTGCTCCCGCGGCGCGCCCGACCCGGCCCGAGGCTCCGGCTCCTGCCGGCCTGGCCGGCGTGGACTTGTTCGTCACGGCGATCGCCCGGGCCATCCAGCGCCATCAGGCCTACCCGGCCGACAGCCCCCTCTGCGCCGAAGCCGTGACCTCGTGCCTGCGGGCACTGACGGGTCTGACCGACCGCGAGACGATTTCCCTCCGCGTGCAAGGCGGACGCCTTCTGGCCGACGACGAACCGGTGCAGACCTCGCAGCTGGTGGCGGCGGACCTGGCGCGCCGGTTCCGGCGGTCTGGCGTGGCCGCCGTGACGTTCGAGCGCGACGTGACGGCCCGCGAGATCACCCGCTTCTGCCGGGAGCTCCTGCGCCGCGACGACCGCGAGGCCGTCCTCGATCCGCTGGCCGACGTCCTGATGCAGTACGGCGTCGAGCACATCCACGCGGCGGCGGCGCCGCGCGCCGAGATCCTCGAGCTCGGCGTGCCCAGCGCGGACCGCCTGCCGCTCCTCGAGCATCAGCGGGCCCGCCAGCAGGACGCCGTCGCCAGCGGCGCTGCCGTCCACCTCTACCCGCCCGACAAGGGCTGGGTGCGCGTGGACCCGGCGGCCGCGCTGCGCGAAGCCTCGCTGCTCGATCTCGTGCTGCTCGTCGAAGACCCCGCCGCGCTGGCGACCATGCTGGTGCAGCTGTCGGAGGACGGCACGACGGCGAACCCAGCCGACGCGCTCGCCGACAAGGTCGAGGAGATCTCGGGCCTGATCGCGCGACTCGAGCCGGCGCTCGTCGAGCACATGTTCAAGCGCCTCGCGCAGTCGGTTCTGGCACTGGACGAGGGCCGGCGCCAGCAGCTGCTGCGCGACACGGTGCTGCCGGGCCTGCTCGAGGGCCGCGCGGACGGCAGCCTGCTGCGGCACTTCCCCGATCTCGATCTCGCCGACTCGCTGTCGCTGCTCCTCGACCTGCAGGTCGCAGCGCCCGAGATGCTCCGCTCGGCCTTCGAACGGCTCGATCTGTCGACCGAACGCCAGTCGCGGGTGAAACCGCTCATCGACGAGCGCGTGACGTCGTGGTCACGTCAGGTGCGCCCGACCGACGACCTCAAGCCCGGCGACATCGACGGCCTCACCGAAGGCGGGCTCCGCATCTCGGCAGACGCCGGCACCAGCTTCACCGGCTTTGCGGGCTACGACGTGTCGTTCGACCCGGCGACGCGTGCCGTGATCGCCGAGAGCCTCGCCGAGGCGAACGTGCCGTCGGCAACCGTTCTGAAACTGCAATGCGCGCGTGACGTGCTCGCGGTGGAGCCGAACCCCGAGGTGGCCGGGACGCTCGTCACGCTGGCGGGCGGGTTGCTCGCGGAGCTGAGCGCCCGAGGCGACTGGCCGACCTGGGCACGCTACGTCGCGTCGTTTCGCGCGCTCGCGGACGCCGCGCAGGCGGAGCGGCCCGAAGTCGCCGAGCTGGTGCGCGCGCTGCTTGCGACTCTCGCGACGCCCGAGGTCTGCGTCGAGATGGCCGGCCTTGCGGAGAAGGCACCCGGTGGCGCCGAGGCCGCAGCCGTTCTCGCCGCGCTCGGAAGCGAAGCGGGCCCCGCGATGGTCGCCGCGCTCGGCCGCGCCGACGAGCGCGGGCGGAAGGCGCTCGTGAAGCTCGCCGCGACCAACGCCGCCGTGCTTGCGCCCGCCATCGTGCCCGCACTCACCACGGCCGAGCCCGTCGTCGTTCGGCACGCGGTGCAGATCATCGGACATGGCGGCCCGGGCATGGCGTCGGTGCTCGCGCAGCTGGTCTCTCATGCCGACACCTGGGTCGCACGCGAGGCATTCAAGGGACTCTCGCGAATCGGGACAGACGATGCGCTGGCGGCGGTGTCGTCGGCGCTGGCTCGCGGGGGCGCGCATCACGCGCAGGCGGAAGAGGCGTTCTGGCGCTTCCCCGCCGCCGCCGCGCGCGACGAAGCCGCCCGCCTTCTCGGCGATCACGAGTTCGTGCATCGGCAGCCGGACACGGCGGGCGCGCTTCTGACGCGTCTTTCTGAAGGCGACGCCGCGCGCGCCGCGACCATCGCGCGTCCGTTGTCGCCGCTTCGCTATCGCTTCTGGAGCCCGGCTCTCATGCGCCTCGGCAAGAAGGCCGCGGCGGCGGCGAGGAAATCGTGAGCGCGCCTGCGACGCCCGCTCGCCAGACCGCGGTTGACGAGGGCCTCGACCCGATCGGCCTGGTGAAGTCGCTGACGGCGCTGGTGCGCTCGACGGGCCTCTACCCTGCCGGCCACACGGTGATTCAACAGGCGCTCGCGTCGCTCGACGCTGCCCTGCAGGCCGTGCTCGAGGCCGAGGGCGCCGTTCGCCTCGACGTCATCAACGGCGACGTGCATCTCGACGGCCGCGCCTTCCATGTCGAGAGCCAGGCGCACCCGCAGGCCGTCCGCGATTTCACCGCGCTCGGGATCGACAGCCTTCACGTCGACCGCGGCGTCTCGCGAGACGAGCTCTCCGCGGTGGCCGCGGTCCTCGCGTCTCGCGACGCGTCGTCCACCGATCCGGTGACGCCGCAGCTCGAAGCGCATGGCGTCACGCATGTCTCGGTCGGGCGGCTGATCGCGCTCGACACCCGCTGGCGCGCGCAGGAGTGGCCGGACCGCCCGCAGGGCCCGCTCGACCCCGACTACGCAGAGTCGCTGCGCCTTGCCGAGGAGACCATCGGCGCGTTTTCCGAGGGCCGCGCGCCAGGCCCGCGCGCCGTGCGCGATCTGCTGCAGCTGCTTGTCGGCAAGGTCGCGCACAGCCACGTCGCGCTCAGCCAGATCCTCGCGGTGAAGCTGTACCAGAACCATACCTACTGCCACTCGGTGAACGTCGCGATTCTCAGCCTCCTGCTCTCGCGGCAGGCGGGCCTGGACGAGCCGACGGTCGCGCAGGTGGTCGAAGGCGCGCTGCTGCACGACGTCGGCAAGACGCGCATCCCGGTCGGCATCATCAAGAAGCCCTCCGCGCTCTCCAAGCGCGAACGCCGCATCGTCGAGCGCCATCCGGCGATTGGCGCGGCGATGCTGGCGCCGGTGGCGGGCCTGGGCCCGTACACGCCGACGATCGCGCTGGAACACCATCGCTACTGGAACGGCCTCGGCGGGTATCCCGAGGTCGGCACGCACCGCCCGCATCTCTTCAGCCAGATCGTGATGATCGCGGATGTCTACGAGGCGGCGACCGGCGCGCGGAGCTATCGTCCGGCGGTGCTGCCCGAGCAGGCGTGCCTGATTCTCGCGAAGCTGGCGGGCGAGAGACTGAACCCGCATCTCGTGCGCGCCTTCCTCAGCGTCGTCACGTTCTTCCCGCTGGGGTCACTCGTGCGCACGACGCTCGACGACGTCGGCGTCGTCGTGCGGACGACGGCCGGCGACCCGCTGCATCCGGTGATCGCCAGAGTGGATGCGGCGGATCCGTTCCTCACGCGCGGCGCGGAGATCGATCTGAGCCAGCGCGACGGGACTGGCGCTTACATCCGCCACATCGCGGAGACGCTGCGTCCCGTGCAGCCGAAGTCGACGCCGGCCGCGTAACGCCCCCGCTCACTGCGGCGGCGATCAGCCGCTTCACCGCGTCGAAGCGATCGTTGGGAATCGGCACCGACAGGTTGTACTGCGCGATCTTCCACGTGTCGCCGACGCGCACGAGCACGCCGCTTCCCCGCACCGGCCCAAGCCCCTGCGACAGCACGTCCTCATCGAACCATGCGACCTTGCCGTCGGCGCTCAGGGAAATCCAGCGCTTGGTGGACGTCATCGTCCACGCCTTGCCCGTCGCGAAGCGCGGGTGCGCCCACTGGCGGAACTCGTCACGAGTCCATCGCTCGGCCGGATCCGTCCCGAGGAAGACGGCGTCCGGCGTGAAGAAGGCGAAGTAGGCGTCTTCGTCCGCGCGCGCGGCGGCGGCGTGCCAGGCGTCGAGGGTCTGGCCGATCCCGGTCCGTGGGTCAGCATCGCCTCCGACCAGCGGAGCGATCAGCGCGAGAGCGAGCAGCAATGCAGCCATAGATGGATCTCCCGCGGCAGGCCTGAAGGCCTGCCCCACAGACGTAGTAGTAACCTTTCGACGCTCGAGCGTATGGTATGCGAGCGCACGAATGGACTTTGCCTCCCTCTATCGCCAGTACGCCGGGGACGTCTTCCGGTTCGCCTATTTCCTCTCAGGCAACCACGCCCTCGCGGAAGACATCGCCGCCGAGACCTTCGCCCGCGCGCTGACGGCGGGCGACCGCATCCAGACCGGCACGGTCAAGGCATACCTGCTCCGGATCGCGAGAAACCTGTTCGTGGACGCCGTGAGGCGCGACTCGCGCCTCGAGAATCTCACCGGGTCGGAAGACCAGATATCCGATCCGGCGCCGAATCCGGAAGCCGTCACACGCTCACGGATGGAGCTCGAAGTCACCTGGCAGGCGCTGGCGACGCTGTCGGAAGGCGAACGCTCGGCGCTGTTGATGTCGGCGGTCAACGGGCTGTCGCACGAGCAGATTGCCGCCGCGCTCGATTGCTCGATCCCGGCTGTCAAATTGCGCATTCATCGGGCGCGGCTGCGGCTTCGGCAGCTCACCGCCCGCGGGAGCACGTCGTCATGAAGATGGATGTTTCGTCCGCAGTCATTTCTGACCTCTGGCCGGTGTACGCGTCGGGCGAGGCGAGCCCCGACTCGCGGGCCGCTGGTGGAAGCCTTCCTGGCCGCCGATCCGGCGTTCGCGCAGGCACTGCACGACAGCTCCGGGGTGACGCTCGGCGTCCCGAAAGCGCCGGCGTTGTCTCCCGATCACGAGCTGAAGACGCTGGCGCTGACCAAGCGCCGGCTGTGGGGCTACCTGTGGCTCCTGCAGCTGGCGATCGCCTTCTCGTGCTTCGCGTTCGGCCGCATCGTCTCGGATACGTCGTGGGACGTGTCGCCGAGGAACTTCATCATCACGGCCTCGATCGCGGCCGTCGTTCTGGATCGCGTTCTTCGTGAGCCTGATTCGCATCCGCGCGCGGGTGCTGATCGTCGCGCCTGGCCGGCGGCTGCCGGATGGGAAGTAGCCTGGGCGACGTGTAGACGCCGCTCCAGGAAACGCCGCTCGAGCGGATTGCGGGCGAGGCCGACGGCCGCTGAGAACGCCCGCGCCGCGGATTCGAGATCTCCGCGGCGCAGCTCGAGCTCTCCGATGGCGGCCGGATAGAACGGGTAGTCGCGAAGGCGATCCGCGTCCGGAATCGCCCGAATGGCGACGAGGCCGGCGTCAGGCCCGTCGCGCTGCGCGATGGCAACGGCGCGATTCAACGCCACGACCGGCGACGGCGTGAGATTCAACAGCCGATCGTAGAGCTGCACGATCGCGTCCCAGTTCGTCGAGTCGATGGACGGCGATCCAGCGTGGACGGCCGCAATCGCCGCCTCGAGATGATAGGGCGTCGCCTCGCTGCCGGAGCTCGCCTGCTCGAGCAGCGCGCGGCCGCGCTCAATCAGGTCGGACGTCCCAACGCGATCGATCCTGATCGATCAGCGAGCTCAGGTCGCCGTGCGCGTCGAGGCGCGCGGGCAGCCGCGCGGCGTGAAGGCACATCAACGCGGCGAGGGCGAACGTCGCGGGTTCGGCCGCCGCCTCCGTCTCGAGGAGCATCGACGTCAGCCGAATGGCCTCGCCGCACAACTCCGCGCGCACCGCGGTTTCCGAGGACGCGCTGTGGTAGCCCTCGTTGAAGAGCAGGTACAGCGCGGAGCGCACCGCGGCCAACCGCGCGCCGAAGTCGTCGTCCGAGAGATCGAACAGCCGCTCGGCGCTCGCGAGCGCCTTCTTGCCGCGGGTAATCCGCTTCTCCATCGCGGCGCGGCTGGTGAGAAACGCCGTTGGCGACCTCGCTGGCGCCGAAGCCGCAGAGGACGTTGAGAATCAGCGCGATCTGCGTCTCCTCGGAGAGACTCGGATGGCAGCACGAGAACATCATCCGCAGCTGCTCGTCGCGAATCACCGCCGACGTGAACGACTCGTCCACCACCGGCGCCAGCGTCCATTCCGACTCGAGCCAGCGTGCGATCTCAGGAGCGAACGTCCGCGCGGTCCGCTCGCGGCGCACGACGTCGAGCGCGCGGCGCTTCGCGACGGTCATCAGCCAGGCGGACGGGTTGTCGGGCACGCCGCGGATCTTCCACACGTCCAGGGCGCGGCAGAAGGCGTCCTGCACGACGTCTTCTGCCAGCGCCAGGTTGTGCACGCCGAAGATCCGCACCAGCGCCGCGACGAGCCGGCCCGACTCGCGACGGAAGAGGTGCTCGCTGAGCTCCACGGCGGCCTAGAGATCCATCGACATCACGGGCCGCACCTCGACAACTCCGCCGACGTCGAGGCCCGGGCAGCCGCGCGACAGCTCGACGGCCTGGTCGATGTCGCGGGCCTCGACGATGCTGAAGCCGCCGATGAGGTCCTTCGCTTCGGCGTACGGCCCGTCGGTGATGAGCTTGTTCTTGCCGCGGATCACACGCCCCGTACGCTCGAGCGGCTGGCCGTAGTTCTTCAGATGGCCCTTCGCGTCGAGCTCCTTCAGCCACGCCATCCAGCGCTGCATGTTCTGCTGCGCGCGCTCCGGGGTGCCCATGCTCTCCTGCTGCGCGGCGTCCGACGTCCGGTAGAGATAGATGAACTGGCTCATGACTGCCCTCCTGCTCGAGATGTCAGCCGCGTGATTGCGGCCTGGACACCTGTATGACGTTCGAAGCCGCCGCCGCCGGACATCTCAAAGACCGAAATATCACGAACGACAGGAAGTCATTGGCGCTGTGCGCGATGATGGGCGCCCAGAGCGACCTGGACCATTTCAGCGCGAGCGCCAGGACGACGCCGATGGCGAAGACCGACACGGCGGTGCCGACGCGGAAGAGGTGCAGCATCAGCCAGCCCGGCACGTGGATGGCCACGAACAGGAGCGAGGTCACGAGGTTCGCGCGCCAGAAGCCGAGGCGCTCGGCGAACTTCTGGAGCATGAACCCGCGATACGGAATCTCCTCGATGAAGCCGATCAGGAACGACGTCCCGAGGATGCTGTTCCACGTGACTCGAGCGGCGGTCAGGTGAGGCGGACCGAACCGGGCCCAGGTCCCGGCGAAATTCAGCGCCGTCAGCGCGGCCGCCACGAGAACGCCTCGCCCGACGTGATGGCGAAGCTTCAGGTATTCGAATGGGTCGACCCCATCGACGAATCGCAGGTACACGAACACCGGGACCACCCATACCAGAACTCGGAGACTCAGTTGCACGACGGCATACGTCAGCGTCGCGGCGCCGAGTGCGGCCGTGAGCCTGGGGTACAGCAGGCAGGGCCACGCGATCCAAACCAGGTGGAACGCGACCACGTAGGCGACAAAGGTTCTATTCCCCTGGCTCACGTCGTCCGATCTAGGATCGCATGCCATGACTCCCGACGAAATCCGAGAACTCCAGGCGCCCCTGAAAGCCATGTACAAGACGGCGCCAGAGGCGGCCCTGATCACGCTCAAGGCCGCGGGACGGCTTGGCGAAGGCGTGACCTGCAACGTGGAGACGGGCAAGGCCATCGCCCGCGCCGGGCTGCACCCGGCCACGGGAGGCGACGGGTTGTCGCTCTGCTCCGGAGACATGCTCCTCGAGGCCCTGGTCGCCTGCGCCGGCGTGACGATGAACGCGGTCGCGTCGGCGCTCGGCATCCCGATCCGCGACGGACGAGTCTTCGCTGAAGGCGACCTCGACTTCCGTGGCACACTCGGCGTCGACAAGACCGCGCCGGTCGGCTTCCAGACGATCCGGCTTCGCTTCGAGCTCGACACGCGACGCCACCGAGGAGCAGCTCGCGACGCTCTACAAGCTCACCGAGCGGTACTGCGTGGTGTTCCAGACGCTGGCCAAACCGCCGACCATGGAGTTCAAGCGAACGGTATGAGCGCCAGACAAGCCGGAGTCGTCGGATCTCACGCACACCACGCTGTCGGTCCTGCTGCTGGCGCTGCTCATCGCGTCGAGCTTCTGGGTCCTGAGCCCGTTCCTGATGGCGATGCTCTGGGCCACCATCGTGACCGTGGCCTCGTGGCCGTCCTTCCTCAGGCTCGAGGCTGCGCTGGGAGGCCGCCGGAAGCTGGCCGTCGCCATCGTCACCGTCATCCTGCTGCTGGTCGTGTTCGTGCCGGTGCTGCTCGCGCTGATGACGATCGTGAACAACGCCGGCGGGATCACCGCCGAGTTGCGCAGCCTCGAGTCGATCCAGGTGCCGGAGCCACCGAAGTGGGTGGAGGCGTTCCCGTTCGTCGGAGCGAAGATCGCCACGCGCTGGAGGGGACTTGCCGCGATGACGCCGGAGCAACGATGGGAAGAGCTGACGCCGTACTCTGCAATCCGCGCTGCAGTGGTTCGTCTCGAAAGCTGGCGGCGTCGGCGCCATGCTGGTGCAGTTCCTGCTGACCACCGTCATCACCGCCATCCTGCTGGCGAAGGGCGAGTCGGTGCGCGACGGGCTCCTGCGGTTCGCGCGGCGCCTGGCGGGAGAACAAGGCGAGGAGGCCGCGCTGCTCGCCGGGCGCGCCATTCGCGCCGTCGTGCTCGGCGTGGTCGTGACGGCGCTGATTCAGGTCGCGATCGGCGGCACCGGCCTCTACGTGAGCGGCGTTCCCGCCGCAGGACTGCTGTCCGCCGTGATGCTGTTCTTCTGCCTTGCGCAGATCGGTCCGTTGCTGGTGCTCCTGCCTGCCGTCGCGTGGCTCTACTGGTCGGGCCAGACGGCACGGCCGCGGCGCTGCTCGTCGTCGCGATCTTCACGGGCGCGATCGACAACGTCATCCGGCCGATCCTGATCAAGCGCGGCGCCAACCTGCCGCTGCTCCTCATCTTCGCGGGTGTCATCGGCGGGTTGATCGCCTTCGGCATCATCGGCCTCTTCGTCGGGCCGGTCGTGCTCACCGTGACCTTCACGCTGGCCAAGGCGTGGGTGGCCGGACCGTCTGCGCCACCTTCGGAAGTTGTAACGGCAACACGTCGGCGGACCCTCGTCGGCAGCCTGATGCCGTCCACGGCGCCCGCAAAGATCCTGATCGTCGACGACGAGCGTCGGAACGTTCAGGTCTTCCAGATGCTGATGACGGGCCTCGGCTACGAGGTGTCGGCGGCGCAGGACGGCCAGTCGGCGCTCGACGCGGTGGCGCGCGACCTGCCGGATCTCATCCTGCTCGACATCAACATGCCCGGCCTCGACGGCCTGGAGGTCTGCCGCCGCCTGAAGGCCGACGAGCGGACGCGCCTGATCCCGATCGTGCTGATAACCGGCCTGACCGCCAGCGAGGATCGCGTGCGCGGCATCGAAGCCGGCGCCGACGACTTCCTCGCGAAGCCTCCGGTCGTTGCCGAGCTCCAGGCGCGCGTCCAATCGCTGCTCGCGGCTGAAGCGCTACACCGACGAGCTCGATTCGGCCGAGGCCGTGATTCTCAGCCTCGGCGCTCACGATCGAAGCGCGCGACTCGGTCCACGCACGGGCACTGCGAACGGCTGGCGACGTATGCGACCGCGCTCGGCAAACGGCTCGGCCTGAGCGCCGCTGATCTCGTCGCCCTGAGGCGCGGAGGAGTTCCTTCACGACGTCGGCAAGGTCGCGGTGCCCGACGCCGTGCTGCTGAAGCCGGGGCGCCTGACTGCACGAGGAGTTTCAGCTGATACAGAAACACCCGGTCGTCGGGTCCAACCTGTGCGCGGAGCTGCGGCTGCTCGCCGACGTCCGGCCGATCGTCCGCAGCCATCACGAGCGGCCCGACGGCAGCGGCTACCCCGACGGCCTGAAGGGCGAAGCCATTCCGCCGCTGGCGCGAATCATGAGCGTGGTGGACGTGTTCGACGCGCTCACCACCGCGCGCCCTTACAAGCAGCCGTTCCCGCCGCGACGAGGCCTTTCGCATCCTTCGCGAGTCCGCCAGGAAAGGCTGGCACTTCGAGGCGCTCGTCGAGGAGTTCATCAGCCTCGCCGAAGCCTCGGGGTTCGCGCTGCAGTTCAACGTCCCGTCAGCACCTGCCTGAGGACGTTCAGTACCGCGTCGGCGGTGTATGGCTTCTGCAGGAACGCCTTCGCGTTTTCGCCCGCGCCCATCGCGAGGGCCTCGTTGCCGGCGATGCCGCTGGCGGCCACCACCGGCACCGTCGCGTCAATCTTCTCCAGCACGCGGATTGCCGATGCGCCGTCCATGGTCGGCATCGTCATGTCCATGATGACGGCGTCGATGGCGGCGTGCTGCTGCGCGAAGATCGCGACGGCCTCGGCGCCGTCGGACGCCAGCAGCACGCGATATCCGAAAGCACCCAGTGTCTGCTCGGTAATCTGCCGGATCGATCGCTCGTCGTCCACGACCAGAATCGTCTCGCCGTTGCCGCGCGGCAGCTCCACCTCGGCGACGTCGTTCTGCGTCGCGGCATCCTTCAGCGCGGGCAGGTAGACGCTGAACTGCGTGCCCTTGCCGGGCTCGGTGTACACGCGCATGAAGCCGCCGTGGCTTCGCACGATGGCCATCGAGGTCGAGAGGCCGAGGCCGGTGCCCTTGCCGACCTCCTTCGTCGTGAAGAATGGATCGAAGATCTTGTCGACCACGTGCGCGGGGATGCCGGTCCCGGTGTCCTCCACGCGGAGCATGACGTAGGGGCCCGACGTGGGCTTCCTCGTTCATCGCGGCGTACTGGGCGTCCAGCTGACGGTTGTCCGCGCGCAGACGTGAGCGTTCCGCCCTCGGGCATGGCGTCGCGCGCGTTGACGCAGAGGTTCAGCAGCACCTGGTGCAGCTGCGTCGCGTCGCCCTCGAGCGCCCAGAGGCCTGGCGCGACGATCCTGGTGGTGCGGATGTTCTTCGGAAACGTGTCGCGGACGATCCGCTCGACGTCCTTCAGCAGGTGCTCCGGATCGATCTGGATGCGCGTGCCTTCGACGCCGCGCGCGAACGAGAGCACCTGCTTCACCATGTTGGTGCCGTGCGCCGCGCTCTCGGCGAGGATCCCCAGCATGTCGCGGCCGCCCGTCATCGGTGACCTTCGACTTCAGGATCTCGATCGGCCATGCTGATGGGCGTCAGCACGTTGTTCAGGTCGTGGGCGATGCCGCCGGCGAGCGTGCCGATGCTTTCGAGGCGCTGCGCGCGCAGGAACTGCTGTTCGAGCTTCTTGCGCTCGGTGATGTCGGATTCGATGGCCAGACAGGCTCTTCGGCCGTCCTTCGGCGTCGCGCACGAGCGTCCAGTGCGCCAGCACGACCAGCTCGCGTCCCGATCGGTCGGTCCTCGATGAATTCGCCGTTCCACTTCCCGTGTTCGACGAGCGACGCCCGGCGCCTTGACCACGTCCTGCGTGGCGCCTATCAAGTCCGTGACGCTCTTTCCCACGGCCTCGTCCGCGCGCCAGCCGAACAGCCGCTCCGCGCCCTTGTTCCAGTACGAGCACGCGATGGTCCATGTCGCGGACGTAGATCGCGTCGCTGGCGTTGTCGAGCAGCGAAGCCTGTTCGCGCAGGCGCTCGGCGGCGCTGGTGCGCCTCGTTCACCTTGCGCGTGTACACGGCGAGCCCCTCCTGCGAGGGATGGGCGCGCACGTTGACCCAGAGATCGAGCCCCTCGTAGTACGTCTCGAATTCGACCGTGACGCGTTCCGCGACGGCGCGGCGGTATTCGCGCTCGAGGATCGACCCGGCAGTTTCCGGAAACTCCTCCCAGATCACCTTGCCGATCAGATCGGCGCGGAGTCGTCCGGTGATGCGCTCCACCTGCAGGTTGCAGTAGGTGAACCGCCAGTCGGCGTCGAGCGTGTAGAAGATGTCGTCAATCTGGTCGAGCGACGTGGACAGCGCCGCGGCGCGCATCTCCGCGCGCTTCCGCTCGGTCACGTCCCTCACGAGCCCCAACCCGCCAACGACTGCGCCCCGCTCGTTCTTGATCGGGCTCGCAGCGCTCACGACCCAGCGTTCGGAGCCGTCTTTCCGGCGCACCCGGAACTCGACGTGACCGCTCTGACCGGCCAACCGGCCCGCCACGCTTTGCTCGACCTTCTCGCGGTCGTCCGGGTGAACGAAATCGAGCAGGAGCCGGCCCTGCAGTGCGGCCGGATCCTCTCCGAGAATCTGGCCCATCCGGCGGTTGGCGAACGTCGTCCGGCGCGACGTGTCGATCGTCCACACGCCTTCGTACGCCTCGTCAATCAGCTGGCGATATCGCGCCTCGCTCCGCCGCAGCGAGCGCGCTGACATGTCGTGGGCGATCGCAATGGCGGCCAGGTCGGTCGCTGCGTCCACCCACTCGATCTCGATCCCACTCGGCTTTCCTGGCTGCGCGGTAGTAAATCGCGAACGTGCCGATGACCGCGCGATCCGGGGCCAGGATTGGCGTGGACCAGCACGCGCGCAGCCCGTGCGGAAGAGCGAGCTCGGCGAACCCTTCCCAGTAGGGATGCGTGCTGATGTCTTCGACGATCACTCGTTGCCCGAGATACGCGGCGGTGCCACACGATCCGTTCTTCGGGCCGATCGGCTGACCGTCGAGCAGGCTGCGTGTACGCAATCGGCAGGCTTGGGGCCGCGCCCTCGCGGAGGCACTTCGGGTCCCCATCGACGAGGAGGATCGAGGCGAGCAGCCCGGGCCTCTGCGCCTCGATCAGCCGGACGATGTCGTCGAGGACCTCACCGAGCGGCGTTCCCCGCGCGATCCCCTCGAGCACCGCGAAGCGGCCCGCGTCGAAGGCGGCCGAGATCGGCATCGTCCGGTTATCGTCCCGGAGCGGGCGAGATGCCGTCAACGAAATTCGGCCGTCATGCGGCGCCGGATATAGTGCCTCGTGATGCCACCTCCCGACAGCCTCCGGCAGCCGGCGCGACGGCGCGACTGGTTGCCCGGGCTCGACGTCCTGCGAAACTACCAGCGCGAGTGGCTCCGCCAGGACATCGTCGCCGGACTCGTCGTGACGACGATGCTCGTGCCGGTGGGGATCGCGTACGCCGAGGCCTCGGGCATTCCGGGCATCAACGGCCTCTACGCGACCATCGTCCCGCTGCTCGCCTACGCGCTGGTCGGCCCGAGCCGCATCATCGTCCTTGGCCCCGATTCCGCGCTCGCGCCGCTGATCCTGGCAGTCGTCGCGCCGCTGGCCGGCGGCGACGCGCATCGTGCCGTGGCGCTGGGAAGCGCGATGGCGATCGTCGCGGGGCTCGTCTGCCTCGCCGCCGGGCTCGCGCGGCTCGGCTTCATCACCGAGCTGCTGTCCAAGCCGATTCGCTACGGCTACATGAACGGCATCGCGCTCACGGTGATTCTGAGCCAGGTGCCGAAGCTGTTGGGTTTCCGGTCGCAGCGGCGGGCCGCTGAGCAAGGCGCGGCATCGCGCGGGAGTCGTCGGACGGCCGGACGAACTGGACCGACATTCGCGTCGGCGCCGGACCCTCGCGGTGATCCTGATCCTGAAGCGATGGCGAGCGTGCCGGGCACCTGGTCGCGGTCGTCGGCGCAACCGTCGCGTCGCCGTGTTCGATCTGTCGAGCGCGCCGGCGTCGAAGTCCTCGGCGAGTTGCCGCGCGGCCTGCCGGCCGCGCTGCCCGTCATCTCGATGAGCGACGTCGCCCCGATCGTCATGGCGGCCTGACGACGCGCTCGTGGCGTTCGCGGACACGAGCGTGCTGTCGCGAACCTACGCAGCGAACTGAGCACGCCGTCGATCCGAACCAGGAGATGGCGGCCTCGGCATCGCGAACCTCGCGGCCGCGTTCTTCCAGGGCTTCCCGATCAGCAGCAGCTCGTCGCGCACGCCCGTCGCGGAGAGCCGCCGGCGCCAGGACGCAGCTCACCGGCGTCGTCGGCGCCGTCGCGGTGGCGCTGTTGCTGGTGGCGCGCCGTCCTGCTCAGGAACCTGCCGACAGCGCGCTGGCGGCCGTCGTGATCGCGTCGGCGCTCGGGCTGTTCGAGATCGCCGACCTCAGGCGCATCTATCGGATCCAGCGCTGGGAATTCTGGCTGTCGGTCGGCTGCTTCGCCGGCGTCGCGGTGTTCGGCGCGATTCCCGGCATCGCGCTCGCGATCGTGGCGGCCGTCATCGAGTTTCTCTGGGACGGCTGGCGTCCGCACTGGGCGGTCCTCGGACGCGCCGAACCGCGCGGCTACCACGACATCACGCGGCATCCGGACGCGCGGCAGATTCCGGGCCTCGTGCTCTTCCGCTGGGACGCGCCGCTCTTCTTCGCGAACGCGGAGCTCTTCAACCCGTGCGTGATGGAGGCGGTGGAGCGCTCGCCGACGCGCGTGCACTGGGTCGTCGTCGCGGCCGAGCCCGTCACGAGCGTCGACGTCACCGCCGCCGACGCGCTCGCGGAGCTCGACCAGACCCTTCACGACGCGGGCGTCGAGCTGTGCTTCGCCGAGATGAAGGACCCGGTCACGGACAAGTTGAAGCGCTTCGGCCTCTTCAGCAGCCTCGGCGAGAAAGCGTTCTTCCCCACCGTCGGCGCCGCGGTGCGCGCGTACCTATCGTCGCACGACGTCCACTGGAGCGACCCGGACGAACGCTGACCGGCCGCAGGCTATGATGCGGGCATCGTGATCATCTGCCTCCGCCGACCGTTCCTGTTCGCTGTCGCCACCGCGTGCTCGATCGCCGCATCCGCCGGCGCGCAGTCGTCGCTGACGCTGGGCCCGCTCTTCGATCACGCGGTGATCCAGCGAGACCGTGCCGATAGAAGTCTGGGGCACCGCCGCGCCTGCCGACGACATCACCGTCACCTTCGCCGGTCGATCCATGACGGCGCGCGCCGATGCGTCGGGACACTGGACCGCGACGCTTCCGGCCGCGAGCGCCGGCGGGCCGTTACACGCTCGACGTCCGCGCGGGGTCCGGCGCCACGGTCAGCGCGTCGACGTGCTCGTCGGCGACGTCTACCTCTGCTCCGGGCAGTCCAACATGGAGCTTGCCGTCGCGCAGTCGGCCGGCGGCGGATTCGCCGCCGCGCGATCGGCCAACGATCAGATTCGTCTCTTCAGCATCGCGCACGCAGCAAGGCTGCGCCCGCCGCAGTCTTCGATGCGCCCGCCACCTGGCAGCTCGCGGACGCCAGCAGCGTCGGCCCCTTCTCGGCGGCCTGCTACTTCATGGGCCGCGACCTCCAGGAGCACCTGCACGTGCCCGTCGGCCTCGTTGCACGCGTCCTGGGGCGGCAGCGCCATCGAGCCATGGATTGGCGAGCCCGGTGCCCGCACACTCGGCGGCGACTACACCGCGAAGATCGACCTGTTGCACCGCTTCGCCACGGACGAGAGCGCCGCCAATCAGGGCTTCGGCCGGATGTGGGAAGACTGGTGGCGCGCGGCGCCCGGCTGGCGAGCCGTGGACGCCCGAGGACACCGGCCCCTGGACCGATATCCCGGGGCTGCGCAACTGGAAGACGTGGGGCGTCCCGGAACTGGCGACGCTCGACGGGATGGTCTGGTACCGGCGATCGTTCACGCTGACGGCCGCGCAGGCCGCAGGCGCGGCTACCTCGCGCTCGGCGGAATTGACGAAGTCGACGAGACCTGGGTCAACGGCCGTGTCATCCGGAACACGTTCGGCTGGGGGACGCCGCGCACATACTCGCTTCCGGCGGGCGCGCTGCGCGCGGGCGAGAACGTCCTCGTCGTGAACGTCCTCAGCACGTGGGATGCGGGCGGCATGCTCGGTCCTGCCGAGGCGATTCGCGCTGACCCTCGCCGACGGCACCAGGATCCCGCTCGGCGATCAGTGGAAATATCGACCGTTCCACTCGCCATGGGACGGCCGCCACGCGCGCCGTGGGAGACGATCTCGGGCTTGACGACGATGTACAACGCGATGATCGCGCCGATGGGTCCGTACCGTCTGCGCGGAGTGGCGTTGTACCGGGCGAGACCAACGCGGATGCGGCCGCCGGCTACGACATGTCTCGCCGCCCTGATGACGAGCTGGCGCGCGCAGTTCGGGGCCGACCTCCCGTTCCTCATCGTGCAGCTGCCCAACTTCGGCGCCGTGCCGACGAAACCGACCGAGGCAAGCTGGGCGAGTCTCCGCGACGAGCAACGCCGCGCCGTGGCGGCCGACCCCCACGCAGCTCTCGTCGTGACGATTGACATCGGCGAACCCGGCGAGCTCCATCCGACCAACAAGCGCGACGTCGGCAAGCGGCTGGCACGCGCCGCGCGACACCTGATCTACGGCGAGGCCGTCACGCCGTCGGGGCCTGTCGCCGTCGGCGCGCATCGCGACGGTTCGTCGGTCACGGTCGCCTTCAAGGACATCGAGGGCGCGCTGGTGACCTACAGCGCCGGCGTCGCGATCGGCTTCGAGCTGTGCGGCAGCGGCGCCGGGAGCTGTCAGTATGTCGCCGCCACGGTGGACGGGACGCGGGTGGTGCTGCCGACGCCCACCTCGTTCACGTCGCCGCCCTCGCGCGTGCGCTTCTGCTGGGGCGCGAGCCCGGTCTGCAACCTGTCGGACGCAAGCGGGCTACCGGCTGGCCCCTTCGAGCTGCCAATCAATTGACCGCGTCGTGCGCGGCGTTCGCCAGGAAGGTGTACGCGCAGCCCGCCAGCAAGGCGCCCCCGCCATTCAGGCGGTCGCTGTCCGGCCCCTCAAGAGCATCGTCAGCAGACAGCCCGCCGCGAAACCGCCGATGTGAGCCATGTACGCCACGCCGCCGGTTTCACCCGCGCCGGCGATGGACCCGATGCCGCTGAACAACTGCAGGACGATCCAGAACCCGATGACGATCAGCGCCGGCATCTGCACGACTTGCTGGCCCTGGAGCACGCGGACCGTTCCCTGCGGGAACATCAGGATGTATGACCCGAGGACACCGGCGATGGCGCCCGAGGCGCCCAGGTTCGGCACGCGCGATCCCGGATCCACCATCAACTGGGCGAAGGTCGCCGCCAGGCCGCAGACGAGATAGAACGCCAGGAACGTCCCGTGCCCGAACCTGTCCTCGACGTTGTCGCCGAAGATCCAGAGGTAGAGCATGTTGCCGCCGAGGTGCACCCAGCCGGCGTGCATGAACATCGACGTGAAGATCGTCGGCACATCTGCGGAGGGGTGAGCCAGGAACCGGGCCGGCACGAACGACCACTGCCTGATGAACGGATCGCCACCGCTGAGCTCGACGAAGAAGAACAGCACGTTCAGGGCGATCAGGGCGTACGTGACGATCGGGAAACTCCGTTCGCCGCTGTTGTCGTCGCCAATGGGCAGCATCGAACGCTCTCCTCTTTGTCGTCGGCAAGCCCGACAGATGGTCCGGTCTGCTGCATGTCTCGTTCCAACCTGCAGCGCGAGGCGACCGCCTCCTGCGCGGCGTTCGCCAGGAAGATGTACGCGGCGCAGGTGTCGATCACGTACTCGTTCTCGCCCCAGAGAAACGGCCAGTCGTCCATGTTCTCGGGATAGTCTGGCTTCAGAATCAGCACGCCCGGCACGACGCCGGCGATGAACGAGAAGTCCGCGCGGTTGTTGCCGTACGCCAGGTGCTTCGATCGGTTGCCGACGGCCGATACGAACGAGTAGTTGTGCGCCGGATGCGTGCCAAAAGAGATAGTCCAGGCCGCGCGTGACGACATCGGTCCCGACGAGATCGGGAAACGCCTTGTGCAGGTAGTAGTTCGTCGTCGCCCAGCCGATCACCTGCCCGTTGCCGGCCCAGCCGCCGGTGGCGATCGGCACGCCGGTACGGGTTCTGCTTGAACATCCCGTCCAGCGTCGCGCGATAGCGCTCGACGTAAGGCCGGAGCTTGCGGCATAGGCCGCGTCCATCGCGGGCATCGCGCGGACCGCGGTCTGCAGGGTGAACGCGGGCGCACGGTCGAGTGCCGGCCACAGCAGTTCGTTGAAGCGATCGACGTACGGCTGCTCTTTCGTGGTGAGCACCAGTTGCATCACCGCCGTCAGCTCCGCGAAGCGCGCGAAGCCCTGCTCTGGGCCGTTCGGCGGCGCTGCCGTTGCCGCGCGCGCGCGTTCGTCGGCGTAGGCCTTCTTCGCCAGCGCCAGGCATTCCGTGGCGAGCGGGTCGTTGAAGCCGCGAAGCGCGCGGCTGGCCGCCGCCAGCGCGCCCATCCCCAGATAGCTCGTCGCCGGAGAGTCCTCGACGAACACCCAGCGATCGTCCGGCGTGCCGCTGTGAATCCCGTCGGTCTGGTACGGCTTCATCGACGGGTCGTAAATCTTGTTGTCGGTCTGCGTCGACGCGTCGCCGAGGTGGTGATACGTATCGAGGTGGCTGTCGACGATGCCGCGCGAGAGACGGCCCATCGCGCGGAACTGCGCCGCGATCTGCAGCGCGCCGTGCTCGATCTGCTGCAGCACGTCGGGCTTTCCGTCCGGACGATGGATGTCGACGAAGCGGAGCTGCTGGTCGATGAGCGTCTGGTCGTGCTGCGGGTGGAACGCCTCCCAGATGGCGACGAAGCTCATGATCGTCCCGGAGTGCGAGACGCCCTGGATGTCGAAGTCGCCGGCGTCGAACCAGCCGCCGACCGCCAGGCCAGGAATGCGCTCGCGCGGCTTGAACGGCGTGTTGGTCGTCGCGCCCGTGTGATACGCGTCGAAGTGCTGCTCGTTCAGCGGCGCCTGCACCGCGTCGTCCAGGTGGGCCGCGCCGTGCCAGACGCGGTAGCCCTCGTTCACGAACATGTGGTCCATCTGCACCGGGAACCACACGTCGAGCGTCGGATACCAGACCTTCTCGTACACGTCGGTCGCAATCGGAAACGCGCCCGTACGCTGCGTGCCGTACTGGATGACGTAAAGCCCAGGCTCCTTCACCGACGAGAAGTCCGCGACGCCGTAGTTGTAGCGGAGATACTTGCCCCACGGCTGAACCGGCGCCTTCATCGTCTCGACTTCCGTGCCGTCCGGCCGGATCTGGATGAGGGACGCGGTCGCCAGCGCCGTGTCGTTCGCGTCGAGCTCGATGACGGCGCGCTTCGGCTGCGACGGGTGGTAGCCGACCTCGGAGAAGCCGATCACCGGCGTGCGCGTCCAGTTCGGGATCGTGTGCGGCTCGACGTGCCACTCGGCGACCTTGCCGGTGGTCTTCGTGGCCAGCAGCGTCCGCACGATGTACCAGCCGTTCTGGGCGAGGTTGCGTCCGTCGAGCAGCTGCAGCTCGCCTGACAGCGCGTGGATCGCGACGCGGCGCTCGGGATCCTCCGGCGCCATCACCAGACGTCGTTCCCGACGTCAGCGGCTGCGCCTCGATGTAGTCGGGATGTCCGTGCAGGTCGAACGTCGAGAACCCCTCGAACTGCCGGATCTTCTTCTCGGCCGGCAGCGACGTCGTCGGGCCGGCCGGATAGCGCGGGAAGATGCCGGGCTTGCCGTCGACCAGGTACGTGTGCTCCCAGTAGCGTGCCGGCACGAATTCGAGGTTCAGCCCGGCGCGGCCCTCGAGCTCCGCCGGCACTGGCTTGTCGACGAACACCGTGACCTTGAACCCCGCGCCGTCCGGAGTGACGACGAGGCGCGAGTCGAAGTCGAACGCCTCGTAGCGCATCGTGCAGGTGATCGTGTTGGTCGCCGGATCGACCTTGCGATCGACGAGCTTCGGGATCTGATCCCACTGCTCGGGCGTCGGGGTGAGACGCACCGCGCCGCCGGTCGCGATGCGCACGCCGTGCTGGATGATCTCGATGCCGGCCGTCTTCTCGTCGAAGAACATGCCGTTGTACTGGTTCGTGAAGACGAAGACGTTGAGGCCGCGCGCCTCGAAATACTGCTTGTCGTTGAGGGTCAGCGTGCCGGTCTGAGCGATGGCGGTGACGGCCCGGAGAGTGACGACGGCAAACGCGAGGGCCCGGGCGAGGCGGGCGGTGCGGATCATGAAGGCTCCCTGATCCTGTGCATCGCAGTAGGCCGGGGCTTCAGCCCCGGCGTCCCGTCGGAAATCCTTTCCTAGATCTCCGGGCGGGGCTGAAGCCCCGCCCTACTGTCTGTGAGGCGGCTACTTCAGGCTCTCCCGCAGCTCCACCAGCTCGCGCGACCGCAGTCTGCAGGTGAACGCGGGCGCGCGGTCCAGCGCAGGCCACAGCAGTTCGTTGAACCGATCGACGTACGGCTGCTCCTTCGTCGTGAGCACCAGCTGCATCACCGCCGTCAACTCCGCAAAGCGCGCGAAGCCCTGCTCCGGTCCGCTCGGCCGGCGCGGCCGTTGCCGCGCGCGCGCGTTCGTCGGCGTAGGCCTTCTTCGCCAGGGCCAGGCATTCCGTGGCGAGCGGGTCGTTGAAACCGCGAAGCGCGCGGCTGGCCGCCGCCAGCGCGCCCATCCCCAGATAGCTCGTCGCCGGAGAGTCTTCGACGAACACCCAGCGATCGTCCGGCGTGCCGCTGTGAATCCCGTCGGTCTGGTACGGCTTCATCGACGGGTCGTAGATCTTGTTGTCGGTCTGCGTCGACGCGTCGCCCAGGTGGTGATACGTATCGAGGTGGCTGTCGACGACACCGCGCGAGAGGCGGCCCATCGCGCGGAACTGCGCCGCGATCTGCAGCGCGCCGTGCTCGATCTGCTGCAGCACGTCGGGCTTTCCGTCCGGACGATGGATGTCGACGAAGCGGAGCTGCTGGTCGATGAGCGTCTGGTCGCGCTGAGGATGGAACGCCTCCCACACGGCCACGAAGCTCATGATCGTTCCCGAGTGCGAGACGCCCTGGATGTCGAAGTCGCCGGCGTCGAACCAGCCGCCCACCGCGAGGCCTGGAATGCGCTCGCCTGGCTTGAACGGCGTGTTGGTCGTCGCGCCCGTGCGATACGCGTCGAAGTGCTGCTCGTTCACGGGCGCCTGCACCGCGTCGTCCAGGTGGGCCGCGCCGTGCCACACGCGGTAGCCCTCGTTCACGAACATGTGGTCCATCTGCACCGGAACCACACGTCGAGCGTCGGATACCAGACCTTCTCGTACACGTCGCTCGCGATCGGAAACGCGCCCGTGCGCTGCGGTGCCGTACTGGATGACGTAGAGTCCAGGCTCCTTCACCGAGGAGAAGTCCGCGACGCCGTAGTTGTAGCGGAGATACTTCCCCCACGGCTGAACCGGCGCCTTCATCGCCTCGACTTCCGTGCCGTCGGGCCGGATCTGGATGAGCGACGCGGTCGCCAGCGCAGTGTCGTTCGCGTCGAGCTCGATCACCGCGCGCTTCGGCTGCGACGGGTGGTAGCCGACCTCGGAGAAGCCGATCACCGGCGTCCGCGTCCAGTTCGGGATCGTGTGCGGCTCGACGTGCCACTCGGCGACCTTGCCGGTAGTCTTCGTGGCCAGCAGCGTCCGGACGACGTACCAGCCGTTCTGGGCTAGGTTGCGTCCGTCGAGGAGCTGCAGATCGCCCGACAAGCGCGTGGATCGCGACGCGGCGCTCGGGATCCTCTGGCGCCATCACCAGCGTCGTTCCCGACGTCAGCGGCTGCGCCTCGATGTAGTCGGGATGTCCGTGCAGGTCGAACGTCGAGAACCCCTCGAACTGCCGGATCTTCTTCTCTGCCGGCAGCGACGTCGTCGGGCCCGCTGGATAGCGCGGGAAGATGCCGGGCTTGCCGTCGATCAGATACGTGTGCTCCCAGTAGCGTGCCGGCACGAACTCGAGATTCAGCCCGGCGCGGCCTTCGAGCTCTGCCGGCACTGGCTTGTCGACGAACACCGTGACCTTGAACCCCGCGCCGTCCGGAGTGACGACGAGGCGCGAGTCGAAGTCGAACGCCTCGTAGCGCATCGTGCAGGTGATCGTGTTCGTCGCCGGATCGACCTTGCGATCGACGAGCTTCGGGATCTGATCCCACTGCTCGGGCGTCGGGGTGAGGCGCACGGCGCCGCCGGTCGCGATTCGCACGCCGTGCTGGATGATCTCGATGCCGGCCGTCTTCTCGTCGAAGAACATGCCGTTGTACTGGTTCGTGAAGACGAAGACGTTGAGGCCGCGCGTCTCGAAATACTGCTTGTCGTTGAGGGTCAGCGTGCCGGTCTGAGCGATGGCGGTTGACGGCCCGGAGAGTGACGACGGCAAACGCGAAGGCCCGGGCGAGGCGGGCGGTGCGGATCATGAAGGCTCCCTGATGGCTTCGAAGGAATCGGAGTGGCGGGGCTGAAGCCCCGCCCTACTGTCTCGCGGCTACTTCAGGCTCTCGCGCAGCTCCACCAGCACGCGGTCTGCACCACTGACGTTGATCAGCCCGAAGCGCGGGTATTCGATGTCCACGATGACGTAGATCGTCAAAGCCATCACCGCGGCGAACGAGATCGTGTGCGCCCAACTCGGCGACTTGTTCTTCGACATCGCAAATCCCGCCAGAAGCGCCGCCCCCAAGGCCAAGAGTCCGATCATCGCGAAGATGATCAGGGGCGGGTGGATGTTCCCGGCCTCGGTGCGCGTCGTCACGATGTCGAACATCTGGTTCAGCGCCGGCAGCAGCAGCATGTGCGCCGGCGACGATCCCGAGTCGCGGCAGGCCGCCGTCGCGTAGGACCAGATCTCGTCCTGCAGGCTGCGGGAGCGGGCCAGCTCCGCTTTCGCCGCCTCGAGATCGGGCAGTTTCCGATAGGTCTCCAGCCTCGAGTCCAGGTACCGCCGGAAGAGATCCCTGAGGGCCGGCTGCGCATGTTCCGGCAGCAGGTCGATTCGCAGATAGGCGGTCCCGATGTCGTTGGCTTCCTCGATGACCATCTGGCGGCGGCCGTCGAAACGCGTCGCCGCACCGGAAAACGTGAAGGCAATCAACAGGCCGAGCAGGCTGAATACCGCGCCCGACACGACGCCGAGGCCCTCCTGCGCTCCTTCAGGATCCTTGGAGAGGCGTCGAGCCCCGATGCGGCGGCCCACCGTGACGAGGACGACCATGCCAACGAAAAATCGCCGCGGCGAAGAGCACTCCGTTGGCGGTAGGCGTCATGGTCACCGTGTCCAGGCGTAGTTGTAGCCGACGGCGATCGACCAGAAGTCGGCGCCGATCGTCGTATAGGCGCCTTTGCTGAACGAGGCCCGAATGGCCTGGTGGCGATCGATCGCGGCCGAGAACGTCGCGCCAACCCGTGAGTTCTTCTGGAAATCCAGGTTCTGCTTTCCGCCGATCGTCGTCCGTCCGCCGGTGAAGTAGTTGGCGTCCCCTGCCAGCCAGACCGTGCGCTTGAACCTGTAGGTGAGATGGGCCTGCACCGCGCCGATCGGATCCTGCTCGCGTGTGCGCCCGCCGATGAAGTCCGTGTTGTCGGTGAAGAACCAGCCGCCGACCATGCCTTCGAAGATCCAGTGGCCGTTGGTTCGCGACAGGCCGATCTCCGGCTTGAACGCCCACCGGTTGTTGCCGATGTTGATCAACTTTGCCGAGTCGTATTGGCCCAGTGGCGGCGCCACGGTGAGGCTGACGCCGACGAGCGTGCGCTGCTGATATCCGCCGAACTGGCGCGGCGACATCGCGGGCGCGCCGTAGAGGTTCACCGCCAGCCGGACTCGCGGATCTGCCAGTCCGAACCGGTCGACCGCCGCGGGCTGCCCGAGATACAGGCCTTCCACGTGCCCCCCCACGACAGGCATCGACGCGGTGACATTGGCCGACCGGCCGGCGAGGCCGAAGGCGCGCGTGAACGAAATGGCCGTCGTGTTGATCCTGGCGTTGGCCTTGTCGATCGGCGCCGACGGGTCGAAGGCCAGGTCGCCCCAGTTGTACGCGTTGGAGACCGTGACGACGTTGAGGGTGACCGGAATGGGCCAGTACGCGCCGGGCTCCAGTTCCTGCGCCGCTGCCGGCGCAGGACTGAAGACCAGGGCGATCGCTATGGCCAGAAGAACTGCCGGCGCGGCCGTCTGCGCCGGTGACGGATCGAATCTCACTTCACCTCGAGCGTGATCTTCTTGATCTTGCCGGTGAATCGAGTGTCGGCGCCGATGCCGATCCCCTCGGCCACCGGTGTCTGGTTGTCGATGCCGACGTCAGCGGTTTCGTCCGCCGAGAAGATATTGGGCTGTGTCTTCTCGACGCGACCCTCGGCGACCGGCTTCGCCGTTGATGTACAGCGTCAGCTTGCCGCCCTTGCCCGGCCCGCCGCCGTCATAGACGAAGTCGGCGACGACCGTGACCGGTCCCTTCGGCAATGCCTGCGGCGCGGTGACCGTGTAGCGCGCCAGCCCGAGGAAGTTGTAGGTGTAGGCCGGCTTGCCGTTCTTCATGTACAGCGACCAGCCGCCGAACCGGCCGCCCTGCGACAGGATCGCGCCGTTGGCGCCGCCCTGCGGGATGTCGAGCTCCGCGGTGACTTTGCTCGACCTGTTCTTGATGTTCATGAAGGTGTTTTCCATCATGCCCTGCATGCCCTCGTAGAGCGTGAGGGACTTCCGATCGCCGAGCACGTCGGGCCGGCCGGCCAGCGCCGCGTTGATGCGCTCGATCGTCCGGTCGTCGATGGGCAGCACGTGGTACTTCTCGGCCTCCTTCATGAAGAGGTCCTGCATCTCCTTCAGCTTCGCCGGCTGCGCGGCGGCCAGGTTGTCGGTGAGGCTGAAGTCTTCCTTGACGTTATAGAGATCCCAGACGTCAGAGGTCAGTGGCGGCAGCCGCTCGTCTGCCATGGCGCGCGGTGGATCGTGCGGGCGAGCCACCCGTCGTGATAGATCGGCCGCGGTTGCCGAACATCTCGAAGTACTGCGTCGTGTGCCGCTCCGGCGCCTTGGCGTCGTTGAATGTGTAGAGCAGGCTCGTGCCCTCGATGGGCGTCTGCGCCATGCCGTTCACGCTCTTCGGCTCCGGCAACCCGGCGGCCTCGAGGATCGTCGGCGCGATGTCGATGACGTGGCGGAACTGCGATGCGCAGCCCGCCCGTGCTCCTTGATGCCCTTCGGCCAGTGGATCACCATGCCGTTGCGGGTGCCGCCGAAGTCCGACGCCACCTGCTTGGTCCACGTGAACGGCGTGTCGAACGCGACCGCCCAGCCCGCCGCCATGTGCGGGAACGTCTCCGGGCCGCCCCACTTGTCGATGAGCGGGATGCAGTCCTCGACCTTCTCGGTCGACGCCGTTGAAGTACGTCATCTCGTTGTACATGCCGACGAAGCCGCCTTCGGCGCTCGTGCCGTTGTCGCCGGCGATGTAGATGAACATGCGTGTTGTCCATCTCGCCCATGTCCTCCAGCGCCTTCTCCAAGCGGCCGACCTCGCTGTCGGTCTGCTCGAGGAAGCCCGCGAACACTTCGGCCTGCCGCGCGAAGAGTCGCTTCTGATCCGCCGGCAGCTGATCCCAGGCCTGTGATCTCCTTCGGTCGCGGCGCCAGCTTCGTGCCGGCCGGAACGACGCCCAGCTTCTTCTGCCGCGCGAGCGTCTCCTCGCGCACCTGTCCCAGCCCTTGTCGAACTTGCCCTTGTACTTGTCGGCCCATTCCTTCGGCACGTGGTGCGGCGCATGCACCGCGCCGGTGGCGTAGTACACGAAGAACGGCTTGTCGGGCGTCATCGACTTGCTGGCGCCTGACCCAGTTGATGGCCTGGTTCGTCATGTCCATGGTGAAGTGGTAGTTCTCCATCTTGCGGCGGCTCGACCCTGTGACACCGTCGTAGATGAGCGGATACCACTGGTCGGTCTCGCCGCCGATGAACCCGTAGAACTTGTCGAAGCCCTGATGCGTCGGCCAGCGATCGAACGGGCCCGAGACGCTGGTCTTCCCAGGCCGCCGTCTCGTGCCACTTGCCGAAGGCGCCGGTGCTGTAGCCATTCAGGCGCAGCATCTCCGCCAGCGGCGCGACGCTCTTCGGGTTCTGCCCGGTGTTGCCCGGAAATGCCGTGGCCGTCTCCATGATGGAGCCGGTGTTGACGTGATGGTTGCGGCCGGTCTTCAGCGCCTTGCGCGTCGGCGAGCAGAGCGCCGTGGTGTGGAACCTGTTGAAGCGCAGGCCAGCGTCGCGGCCAGCCTGTCCATCGTCGGCGTGCGGATCGGGCCGCCGAACGGTGCTGGGTGCCGCCGAACCCGATATCGTCGATCAGAACGATGACCACGTTGGGCGCGCCCTTCGGCGCCTTGACCTCGAATCGCGCCGGCGGCTTCGCGTTGCGTGCATCGACTTCGGTGTACAGCCGGGTAGCTCCGGCTCGGGAATCGGCAGCACTCGTGCGATCGAGCCCGTCGGCCGCTTCGCGGCGGGCGCGGCCGCCTGTTGCTGCGGCGCCGGCGGGGCGCTGCAGGCGATCACCCCTGACAGGATGAACGCGACTCCAGATGCTGCAAACAGGTTCCGTCTTCGCATGGCGCTTTCCTTGTGTGAGAGCCATCGCTGTCACTTCATGCCAGGCGCCCCTGAAGGGACGCCCTACCGCAGTAGGCCGGGGCTTCCGCCGTCGCTAAAGCTTTGGCGGACCACCGTAGCCTTGGCGAACGCGGTCGGCCCCGGCACCGTCACTTCCCCAACGGGGTCACGTTGTAGCAACGCGCCAGGTCGTTGATGTTCTCCCTCAGCACGCCCCAATATCGCTCCGCCTGTGTGCCGTATTTGCCGCGGGTCAGGACCTGGTTGACGCGGCGCGCGTCGTCCATGACGTTCTCCACCTGGGGCTTGGTCTCCATCCACTTGTCTGACGGGTCGAACTTGCGCCGCAGCCGATTCGTCGACTTGTTCAAGTCCGACAGCGCATCCTCCAGCTCGTCTTTCTTGTCGTTAGCCGTCGCCTTCTGCGACTCGGTGGCCTTCTTGCCGCGAGTGCGCTCGGACGCCGGCGCTGACTGCGCCTTCTCCTTGCCCGTGTCGGCCCTCTTCTCGGCCCAGTCTCGAAATTCGTCGACGCCGTCTTCCACCTTGCGGATGCGGTCGCCGACCTGCGCTTTCGAGAACGCGAGTTGCGCGACCGCCACCCCGCACATGGCAAGGGACGCGAGGACCACTCCAACCACCGTGTGCTTTGTCGTCAGTACCGCCTTCATAGTCATCACCTTCCATCGATCCTGTTGACCGGCCTCGAGTTGGGATGCTTCGCTGTCGCGGGGGAACGCCCGGCTTGCGGGTGACCCGTTCGTCCACCGGAGGGGCGACGGCCGCGGCCCGAAGGGCTGTCGCGATTGAGGCAGGCAAACCGGTTGATTCTACAGGCCAGCAGTCCGCGAGCAGCTGAAACAATCCACGGATGAGCTTAGAGACGACCTGACGCCGGTGTGCCATCCACGCACTGCGGATCGCCCCTTCCGAAGGGGAAAGATCCGCCGCGACCGGGAGAATTTCCCGGGCGACGTGCGCGGGTCCAGCGAGGACTGACAGGAGCCGTCCGCCCTTTGCTGCTCTTCGAAAGGTACGGCTATTGCTCAGTTCTGCTGAGGAGCATGCGATGCCGAATCACGACGGAACTCTGAATCGGTGGGAGGCGCTGGTGAAGGGGGAATATCGCGAGATGCCAGGGCTCAACCTGACGAAGGCGCAGGTACGCCGGATGTGGGGGCTCGAGGACGGTGAATGCGACCTCGTCCTGCAGCGGCTGCAGGCGAGCCACTTCCTCCGGGTCACTTCCACTGGCCTCTTCGTGCTTGATGAGGAGCGCCTCGCGCCCGCCGGCCGTTAGCAGAAGCTCACGGCCGTATCACGCTGAACACGTGGTCCGTAGGCGATTTCGAGTGACAGGCGGAGCACGCCGCCTGGTCGCTCGCTGACAGCTGGCCAGTCGTCTCGCTGCGATCGAAGTGCTCGTACCCCCAGCCGCCCGTCGTCGCGTACCGGCGGCTGTCCTTCACCATCACATCGAGGAACCGCCGGTCGCCCTCGAAGGTGATGCCCTTGGCGCGCCCCTCGCCGTCCTTCGTGAGCACGGCTTCGTCGACGACAATCAATCCGTCAGGGAAGCTGCCGGCACGATAGCCGGTGACCGCCGAGGCGTTGGCGTAGTAGTGATGGATGCCGCCTCGCTTCGCGAACGTCTCGTGATCGGGTCCGACGATGAGCGACTTCACATGCGTCCAGGATCGGAATCCGTCGGGATACGGGACCGCCTGCTTGTCGTCCGCGAAGAGCGTCACAATCGCGGTGAGCGCTGCTATGGCCAGGACGGCGACTCGATGACCTCGGCTCGTACTCGGCATCACACATTCCTCGTTGTCGACGCCGGGGCTGAAGCCCCGGCCTACTGCAGCGGTAGGCCGGTCCTTCAGGGCCGGCGTGAGCATTTCCGCCCGCAGCAGGCCGGTCCTTCAGGGCCGGCAATCAACCGCGCGATCAATGCTGCATCGCTGACGGGCTGTCGCATTTGACGCGCGGGTTCCAGTCAGCGAAGAGCCCGCTCGGGCTCGGCTCCCACGTCCAGACGTGGAGATACCAGATGCCCAGGCGGTCGGCGCGCTTGAGCGGCTGCCCCATCACTTTGGGCGGCTCGGCGGAGGTCCACGACGGGATCGGCACGAGGAACTCCACGCCGTTCAACTTGAACGTGCCGTCCGGCCTGCGCTCGTAGACGAGCACCTCGGGATGCTCGACGTCGAGGGTCGTGTCCAGCAGCGCGTTGTTCTGAAAGTGGTAGCCCATCGCGCCCGCCGGCTGATACTCGACGCAGTCGGTGACACGCTTGTAGCCGGCCGCTTCAGCTGCCGTGGTGGACTTGAAGGGTTCGGTCGCGGCGCGCACTCTCGCCACGTCGCGATCGATATCGTCGCCGAGGCCGCTCGGCAGCACGCTTGTTGCGCCCGCGGCGGTCATGGCCGGCTTCTGGGCCATGACCACGCCGGCCGCCCCCGTGATCAGAAGGACCCCGCAGAGCCATGCGGTCGCCAGGGTCACTCTCGCGCGTTCTGAGTGTGGTGTGCTGTTTCCATGCCCGCATCCTGAGCGCCCGCAAGAAGCCTCACACTCGATTTTTGACGGACGGTTCCGCCGGCGTGCCGAACTGGACCGCCGCGCGACGGATGCGTCCGCTCGTCATCCGGCCGGGCCGCTTCGTCAAAAGGCCGCTCGGCTGCCACGAACTCACGGCAGAATGAACGCGTGATGTCGCCCCGGGTGCGTCAGCAGCTCCGTCAGATCGCGGGCCTCTGGCTCGCCTGGACGGCCGCCGGGCTCTTCTACATCACCCAGGACTCCGTGCCGCGCCTGTATCGCGGCGAGTACGTGCCCTGGAAATACGTGTTCGTCGGGTGGATGACGGGCATGTACGTGTGCGCCGCGCTCACGCCGGCGCTGCTCCGGC
>CAWBBN010000006.1:0-18686 GCA_963787035.1 Vicinamibacteria bacterium | reverse complement strand
CGTACGCGCACTGAACGCGTTGATTTCGGACTGCAGCAGGGCGCACCTTCAGGTGCGACAATCGCAACGGCCAAAATGATCTTGTCCGCGAACGCCATGACTCGGGGAACGCTATAGAGGCGGCCCAGCGTGGTGCCGCCCCGGACGCTCCAGGGATCGCGGCTCGAAATCGGACCTGTCCTCCGCGCGGAATTCATACTGACGCCCCTCGGGCCGAGCCTACTCCGCCAGGCTCTACGCGAGCGCGACTCGGAGGCTCACGGCTCCGGCCCTCGAATTCCGCGCTCCCTTCGGTCCGATTTCAGTTACACGCCCATCGCCGCGACCCTAGTCGCGCCGGGACGCCACCACGCCCGTGCCGCCGCCACCGGCAATCCGCCACCGGCAATCCGCGCAACCATCAACCTCTCAGTTTTTGCAGGATTGCGTCCGTGTCGTAGACGCACCCGCCCGGTCGGCGCCCAGCAGGGCAGCCAGGCCATCCGGCGAATACGCCATCCACATGGCGAGCAGGGGCGCGACCATGTGTCCCCATACAGATTGAATGGTTGCCCAGCGCACACAAAAAATGCCGCATAGACAAGCACCCCCAGTCGGACATGCACCGGCATATTCCGCGCCCACCCAGCCGCCACGACCGCGACTATAAACGCCGCAAACACCGGCGTCGGCACTAGAAAGAGCAGGCCCGTGGACTGGATCGCGCGCAGGAGGAAGACCCAGCCGCCACTGAACAGCCACGAGTGGGCGTGCGCGAGATCGCCGGGCTGGATGTGCTGCCTCACCTGCGACGCGTGCCAGCCGTAGTAACCCGCGTAGAGCGTGGCGCCGAGCGCCCAGGCTCGGACTTCGCGCCACTGGCGTTGCCACACGGCGAGCAGGGTGGCGGCAACACAGTAGGGCGCGGCGAGCTCGCGCACGGCGAGCCCCAGGATCGCCCAAGCCACGCCCTGCAGGCGACGCTCCGCCGCATAGGCCGCGGCGGACAGGCCGAGGCACACACCGGCCCACAGTTCGGTGAAGTAGAGGGGTTCCCGGAATAGCACCACGATCAGGGCGTGAGTCAGAAAGAACGGTGTCAGAGGCCGGTCGGGTCCCCTGATCGCGGCAATTAGCAGCAGCGTGCTCAGGCCGATGAGCAGCCACTGGCCGACATCCACCGATGACCACGCCAACGTGCGATAGAGAAGCGGCGTGCGCCAGTTGAACAGTGAGCGCACCGGATAGTGCCGTGTACGGAGTTCCGTCCCGAACGCGTCGTAATAGGGATCGCCGGCGCGCACGTCATCGACGATCGCACGAAAGAGCGCCACGTCCCCGCTGTCGGCGGACAGTCTGGGCGTCGCGGCAGGGCGGTCTCCCGCGAGCATCACCCCCGCGAACACCGCCAGCCCACCGAGCGCGACCAGCGCGCGACGCATCGTAACGATCACGGAAAGCGTCACTGCGCCGTCACGCAGTCCTCAATCGTCATTCTCAATCGTCATTCTTCGTTTTCTCGAGAATGCTATCCGTGTCGTAGACGCACCCGCCCCACACGCCGCCGCTGACGTTCTGCAGCGCGGCCCACAGGCGCGTGGCGTCCGGCAGCGCCGGGTCCGGCGCGAGATCAGGGTGCGGCGGCCGGCTCGCCAGGAGGGCGTTGGCCGGCACGTCGACGCCGCTGCCAGCGTCGGTCACCACGTCGATCGACGCCTCCGAGGCGCGCACGGTCGACGACGACGCGGATGCGGTCGCCGTCGCGGAGCCTGCCGATCGGGCCGCCGGCGAGCGCTTCGGGTCCGACGTGGCCGACGCACGGTCCCGTCGAGACGCCCGAGAACCGCGCGTCGGTCAGCAGCGCCACTTTCGCGCCGCCCTCGAGATACTTCAGCGCAGAGGTGACCTGGTAGACCTCTTCCATGCCCGCGCCGAGCGGTCCGCGCCCGATCAGGACGACGCACGTCGCCGGCCTTCACGCGGTCGTCGCCGCGGCTCTTGATGGCCGCAATCGCGGCGCGCTCGCTCGTGAAGACGCGCGCGCTGCCGGTCAGGCGGAAGACGCCGTCGGCGTCGAGCGCCTTGCGATCGATCGCCGTGGCCTTGATCACCGCGCCCTCGGGCGCGAGGTTGCCCGACACGAAGCAGACCGTCGCTCGTCAGCCCGCGCGCTGACGCGCGATCGGGGCTCATGATCACGTCGTCGGGATCCACGCCGTCCTTGTCGCGCAGTTGACGCCGCAGCGCCTCGCGGCGTTCCGAGTGCTCCCACCAGTCGAGCGCCTCGCCCAGCGTGCGTGCCGGCGACCGTGCGCGTCGTCGTGTCGAGCAGTCCCGCGCGGCGGAGGTGCAGCATCACCTCGGGCACGCCGCCGGCGAGGATAGACGCGAATCGTGGGATGCGGGCCGTTCGGCAGCACGTCGACGAGCCGCGGCACCTGCTGGTTGACCGCGCGCCAGTCGTCGACGGTCGGACGTCGCAGCCCGGCCGCGTGCGCGATCGCGGGGATGTGCAGCAGCAGGTTCGTCGAGCCGCCGACGGCCGCGTGCACGACCATCGCGTTGCGCACGGCGGCGTCGGTGAGGATGTCGCGCGTCTTCGCGCCGGCGCGCACCATGGCCGCCGCGGCGCGCGCCGATCGCACTCGCGACGTCCTGCCAGATCGGCTGGCCCGACGGCGCGAGCGCGCGTGCGGCACGCGTCAGCCCGAGCGCTTCGGCGACGACCTGCGACGTCGCCGCGGTCCCGAGGAACTGGCATCCGCCGCCCGGCGATGCGCACGCGCGGCATCCGAGCTCGGCAGCCTCTTCGAGCGTGATCATGCTCCGTGCGCGTAGCGCGCGCCGATCGTCTGGACCGCGCCGGCGTCGACGCCGTCGGTCGGCGGCAGCGTGACGCCGCCGGGCACCACGCACTGTCGGCGATGTCGTGGCAGCCGGCGAGCGCCATCAGCATCGCGGGCAGCCCCTTGTCGCACGTCGCGACGCCGATCACCGCCGCGGCGCGTCGGCAGCGATCGCACCAGCCGCCGCAGCACCATCGCGGCGTCGTTGCGGTAGGGCAGGCTGTCCATCATGCCGGTCGTGCCCTGCGTGCGGCCGTCGCACGGATCGGTGACGAAGCCGGCAAACGGGATCAGCTGCGCCGCGCGCAGCGTCTCGGCCGCGGCCCGCACGAGCAGCCCGACCTCCCAGTGGCCCGTGTGGTAGCCGAGGGCGAGCGGCGTGCCGTCGGGCTCGCGAACGCCGCCCTGCGTGCTGAGGATCAGGACTTCGGGCTGCTTGAGCGCGGCCGGCTGCCAGCCCATGCCGACGTCCTGCGTCCAGCCGAAGACGTCGCCGCTCGGCCGCGACAGCAGATCCGCCGGTTCGAGCGGCAGCGCGCCCGCGCGGGCCGGGCTGCGCGGTGGTGACGTCGTAGAGGGAGGCGTCGCCGGAGTCGAAGAGGGCAGGTGTCTGCACGACTGCTGTCATCTTGACACGGTGCTGGTCCGGCACGGGAGTCGTCCGATAATCAGGGCGACGCTCGGCGGGCACGGACCCAGACATGGCAACACCGGCTGACATCAAACTTTCGGTCGTGATGCCCTGCCTCAACGAGGCGGATACGGTCGGGGTGTGCGTCACGAAGGCTTTGGCTGGACTGGCACAAGCCGGGATTGCCGGTGAAGTGGTTGTCGCCGACAACGGCAGCTCGGACCGGTCTCGCGAAATCGCCGAGGGGGCCGGCGCCCGGGTTGTTTCAGTTGCCGAGCGCGGCTACGGCGCCGCTCTGATGGCAGGAATAGCGGCGGCGCGCGGAGAGTTCGTGCTGATGGGGGATGCCGACGACAGCTACGATTTTCGAGAGCTCTCGAAGTTCCTGCCGCTGTTGAGCGAAGGTTGCGATCTGGTGCAGGGCTGCCGCCTTCCGTCCGGCGGTGGCGTCATCCGGCCTGGCGCCATGCCACCGCTGCATCGCTGGTTTGGCAATCCGGCGCTATCGTTCATCGCGAATCGCTGGTTCCGGGCGCCGGTTCGCGACATTTACTGCGGCATGCGGGCATTCCGGCGGGACAGCCAGGGGCATTTGCAACAGCGCTGCACAGGCATGGAATTCGCGACAGAGATGATCGTGAAGGCGACGCTGATGGGCCAGCGCATCGGCGAGGTGCCGATCACGCTGCACCCGGATGGTCGTCGATCGCATCCACCTCACTTGCGGACGTTCCGGGACGGCTGGAAGACGCTGAGGTTCTTTCTGTTGTGCAGCCCGCGGCGTCTCTTTCTTTGGCCTGGTGCAGTGTTCTCCCTGCTCGGCATGATCGGGTACACGCTCGCCATTCCGGGTATCACGCTGGCCGGCGCGACCTTTGATGCGCACACCCTCCTCTTCGCCAGCCTGGCGCTGCTTACCGGCTATCAGTGCGTGCTCTACGGTCTGTTCGCCAAAGTCTTCGCGGTTGGAGAAGGATTGCTGCCGCCCGACGCGCGTCTGAAGCGTCTGCGTTCGTTTCTTTCGACCGAGGCTGGGCTCGCCGCAGGCGCCGTGGCCTGTCTTGCCGGCTCGGCGCTGCTCGGCCGCGCCGTCGTCGCGTGGACGGAAGTCGGTTTCGGCCGACTGAATTACGCGAGCACCATGAGGATCGTCGTGCCCCGGCATCACGCTCTTCAGCATGGGAGTCCAGACGATGTTCGCCGCCTTTCTGCTCGGAGTCATGGAGCTCAGACGCCGGTGACGGAGCCGTTCGATGACTACGCCACCGTCTACGACGAGACCCTGAACCGCGGGTTAGAGGTTACTGGCGAGAACAAGCGCTTCTTTGCTGAAGGCCGGATTCACTGGACCGCGCAGCGAGCCCTGGAGCTGCGACCTGCAATTGATGTGGTGCTCGACTACGGCTGTGGCACCGGGGAGTCGGCGAGTATTCTGGCAGGCAAACTTGACGGCGCGCGCGTCGTCGGAGTCGACAGCTCCGAGGCGTCGCTCGCGATCGCTCGTCGGGCCCATGGAAAAGATCGCGTTCGATTTCACCACGTCGCCGAACTGGAATCATTGGGACCCTTCGACTTGGTTTATGTGAACGGCGTCTTTCACCACGTGCCTCCGCAGGCGCGGGGCAGAACCCTCGCTGCGATTGCGCGGGCGATGGGGCATGGAGGGGTGCTGGCGCTCTGGGAGAACAACCCGCTCAATCCTGGCACCCGCTGGGTGATGAAGCGCCTTCCGTTCGATCGCGATGCCGTGCTTCTCGCCCCAGGCCAGACAAGACGGCTTCTTCGCTCGAGCGGACTCCGAGGTCATCGAAGTCCGGCATCACTTCTTCTTTCCGCATGCCCTCGCGGCGCTTCGACCACTGGAGCGCGCGCTTCGCCGTGTGCCGTTGGGCGGCCAGTACGTAGCATTGGCCCAAGTATCGTGATGTGACCGTCTGCGCCTGGCGGCGTGTCTGGGCCGCTCTGTGGCCAGATCACCGCCGCTGAGCTTGACACCTCAGGCGCGTTCCCAACTGTCACCTCGTAAGGCTCGTCATTGCACCGACGGCGTCGGTTCTGACGGGTTGCTCCCCAGCATGCGGTTGACGGTCACTTCGCCCTTGGCGCGTACGGCGCCGATTCTGGTTTGCCGAAGTCGCGCGATGGTGCGCGTGCGCGAATCCGCGTCGCGGCTCGCGCGCGGACGCCAGCGCGTCCTCATCACCGGCGAGAGCGGCGTCGGCAAGCATCTCGTCGCGCGATTCCTTCACCAGCGCTCCCAGCGATCGAGCGGCCCGTTCATCACCGTGGCCGCTACCGGCGCGTCCGAAGCGCAGCTCACGAAGCAGTTGTTCGGCGACAGTGACACACGTAGGGCGGAACGTCCGGAGCAGACAGGCGACGTTCCGCCCTACGGGTGCCTTCGCCGCCTGTGACGGAGGCACGCTGTTCCTCGACGAGGTCTCCGATCTTCCGCTCGCGGTGCAGTCTCAGCTCGTGCGCGCGCTCGACGACGGCGTGGCCGTGGAAGGAAAGCGGCGCGCCAGCGTGCGCATCATCGGCTCGACCTCGAAGGAGCTGGGCCACCTCGTCGCGGCGGGGCGCTTCCGGGAAGATTCTGATGTTCCGCCTCCGCGCCGCGCACGTCCACATTCCGCCGCTGCGCGATCGCCGCGACGACGTGAGGCCGCTGGCCGAATGGCGGCTCTCGAGCCTGCCACGCCACATCGAATACCTCGCCGACGCCTGGAAGGCGATGGAGCACTACTACTGGCCCGGCAACGTCCGCGAGCTCGTCAACGTCGTCGAGCAGGGCGCCGATCTGGTGGACGGCGGCGTGATCTCGCTCGACGATCTGCCCGAGTCGATCCGCGGCTACGGCGGCGACGGGATCCGTCCGAAGGACGAGCGCCGGCGACATGTCGCCGACGATCTCTTCACGAAGCTCGTGGACGGCGAGTTGGACTTCTGGTGCGACGTGCACGACGTCTTCATCGCGCGGGACCTCACGCGCGACGATCTGCGTGGCGTGGTCCGGCGTGGCCTGGCGACGACGCGCGGCAGCTATCGCGCGCTGCTGGCGCTGTTCGGGATGCAGGATCGCGACTACAAGCGGCTGCTCAACTTCCTGGCGGCGCACGATTGCGCCGTGGACTTCCGGCCGTATCGTGGCGCCGGCCGCCGTTCGCGCGAAGCGGTGGTGCCGGCTTAGCGCCGAAGTACGGCGGCGCTGTGCCGCATCGGTGAAGCAGGCCTGAAGGCCTGCGCTACAGATCGATGGCACGGCATGACGAAGCACCCGGCACCCGGCACGAGGCACCGCACCAGGCACCGAGCACCAGGCACGCATGCCGCACCCTGATCGATCTCGTGAGAACTCCCGTAATACCGCTTACAATTCCGTAATGCGTTCTGGCGCCCGCCAGAGGTCTGGACCAGCCGTGGCAGATGTCCCGGCGGCGTCAGACTGCCTCGAAAACGCGGAAATTCTCAGCGAATCCCCTCGGATGCCTCTGGGCGTCGATCTCCGGTTGAGATGGGCATCCCCCTTGCTGAAGCCCCGGGTGCCTGCTCCCGACCAGACGATTGGCGCGCTCCTGCGCTGGCCGTCGGCGACGCGAGGAGCGGCCCTGGAGGCGCTCGTGAGAAATGAATCGCCGGCCCAGGCGTCGATGGAAGACGACGCCAGCGCCGGCCAGACATCGCCGATCGTGCACGCCAGCCCGCAGATGCGCGAGATTCTCGCGCTCGTGGGACGCGTGGCCAGCGGCGATGCCAAGGTCCTGATTACCGGTGAGAGCGGCGTCGGCAAGGATCTGGTCGCTCGTGAAATTCACGGCCGCTCCGCGCGCGCGTCGCGGTCGTTCATCGCGGTCAACTGCGCGGGCCTCACCGAGACGCTGCTCGAGTCGGAGCTGTTCGGGCACGTGAAGGGCAGCTTCACCGGCGCCTATCGCGACAAGCCAGGCAAGCTGCAGCTCGCGCACCGCGGCACGCTTGTTCCTCGACGAAGTCGGAGAGATGAGCCTGCGCATGCAGGCGCTGCTCCTGCGCTTCCTCGAGAACGGCGAGATCCAGTCGGTCGGCGCGGACCACATCAAGTCCACCGTCGACGTGCGCGTCGTGGCCGCGACCAATCGCAACCTCTCCGACATGGTCGCCAACGGCCAGTTCCGCGAGGACCTGCTGTACCGCCTCCGCGTGATCCACATCCACGTGCCGCCGCTTGCGGGAGCGCAAGGAAGACATCCGCGTGCTCGTGCAATTCTTGGTAGGCAAGACGGCGCGTCCCGTGACGTTCTCGGAAGACGCGCTCCGCACGCTCGAGCGGCACCGCTGGCCGGGCAACATCCGCGAGCTCCAGAACGTCGTCGAGCAGTCGATGTGGATGGCGAACGGGGCGGAGGTAGAAGTTACGCACCTGCCGCCCTCCGTGCAGGCGGCCGCCGACCAGGTACTGCCGGTGAAGGAGCGCCGAAAGCAGATCGCCGACGAGCTGTATCAGGCGATTGTCAGCGGCGGCTACTCGTTCTGGGAGCACATCCACCCGCTGTTCCTGCAGCGCGATATCACGCGGCACGATTTGCGGGAGCTGGTCCGGCGCGGTTTGGGCACGACGCGCGGCAACTATCGATCTATGCTTCGGCTGTTCGGCATGCCGGCGTCGGACTACAAGCGCTTCCTGAACTTCCTGGCGGCGCACGACTGCAACGTGGACTTCAGGGCGTATCGCAGTGGCGTGGCGCCGGCTGGCCCGACACGGGCGCCGCGGCTGCTGCCGCCGCTCGGCGATCGGCCCGCGCAGGCGGCCGATGACGGGGCGCGAAGTCCGGAATCGCATGGGCCGACGTATTAGTTCGGAGGCGCTTCGCGAGTTGGTCCTTGGAGGAGCTCAGGACGGGTCCTTGGAGCAGCTCACTCCGGGTCCTTCGAGTGAGTTCAGGATGGGTCCTTCGACGGGGCTCAGGACAGGTCCTTCGGCGAGTTCGTTCCGAACGATGTCGAAGAATGGTGTGACATGGTCTCGCTAGCCGAAATTCGCGCGCGAAACGTCCAGCCGGTCTGGCAGGAAGCCGTGGCCGTCGTCCAGGAGCTGATTCAGTCCTCGACGGCCACCGGGACGCCGCTGCCGGATCTCGAGCACGTCGCGCTCATCCCGAATGGCGACGTCGTCGCCATGCCGGGGAGCCCCGAGTCGCCGGACCCTGTGCGCCAGGCGGCCACCATGCTGCGGGTGCTCGTCGACGGGGTCGCGACGCCGCCCGAGCTCGAAGAGTTCATGCGGAAGAACCTGTCGTCGGCCGCTGCGCCGACGCTGGCGGATTTCGCGCGCGGGCTGTCGTTCTACGAGCGGCCGGGACGGCGCTCCGACGTCGAGCGCCTCGTGTCGCGCGCGACGGCGGCCGAGCAGATGACTCGCGCCGACGAGGAGCTGCGGAAGTTGAAGGAGAAGGCGTCCGAGGCCAGCGACAGCCGCCTCGAAGACACCGTCTTCATGGACACCGTCGCGATGTCGGGACGGCGTCGCCAGCCGGTCGCGGCGATTGCCGGAGTGGCCCTCCTGGTCGTTGTTGTCGGAGGGGCCTGGTGGTGGTGGCGGGATCGGGCGCGTGCTCCCCAGGCGTCCGCCTCCGCTGCCGCCGCGTCGAACACTCCGGCGGCCACGGTGGACAAGCTCCACCTCCGCGGCTGGCGCCGCTACGGCGGACAAGCGGCGGACAAGTCCGCTGCCGGCTGCGCACCACGATGGCCGGCGACGGCGAACAGTCCGCGGCAGGGCTACCCGCGACCGCGCAGTCCGCTGGCGCCGCCACCGGCGACAGTAGCGCCAGGGCTTCAGCCCCGGCGACGTCGCCCCGGCGACACGCCGGCAAGACGAGTGCGCCGGCTCCGACGAGCGGCGGAGTGGCGTCAGCCGCGCACGGGACAAGTCCCGCCCCTGGCGCGGCGGTCTCTGCTCCCGTGACTCCCAATGGCGGCACGGCTCCCGCCGCGCAAGGAACCGCCGCCTCCGATCCGTCCACGTTATTTGACCGCGCGAAAGCCGCCGTGCAATCCGCCGTGAACAGCATCGTCGGTCCCGCGCCGGCGCCGCAGCACGCGGCCGTGCCGGCGCCGCCGGCGCCCGAGCCCGTGGCGCCGAAGAAGGTGCATCACAAGAAACCGCTCCCGCTGCCTCCTCCGGCGCCGGCGGCCGCGGTCCCGGTGGCGGTCGCGGTCGACGTGCCCGCGCCCGCGGTTTCGTCGGCGCCGGCCGTGCCGTCGACCGACGCGGTGCATGTCGTGCAGGACGAAACGATCTACACCCCCGTCGACGCGGCGGTCATTCCGCCGGTGCTCGTGCGCCCGGTGCTGCCGAAGGCTCCGCCTCCCGGCGTGCCCGAAGATCAGATCGGCAGCATCGAAGTTCTCGTGGACGAGCAGGGCGACGTCGAACAGGTGAGGCTCTTCTCTCCGGCGAATCGCTTCCACGAGCGGATGCTGATGTCGGCGGCGAAGATGTGGAAGTTCCGCCCGGCGTTCAAGGACGGCCATCCCGTCCGCTATCGCACCAGGATCCGCATCACGCGTGTGACGGGCAGTTGGACCTGCTGGACCCGATCGACCTGGCAGACCTGCTCGACCCGGCCGACCCGACTGACCCGCTCGACCCGGTAGACCCATGGACCCGATCGCTCAAATGCGCGACGCGCTCGTCGCCTCGCGCAACGCGGATGGCGGCTGGCCGTACTTACGCGGGCAAGGCGTCGCGACTCGAGCCCACCGTCTTCGCGCTTCTGGCCCTCCGCGAGGAGGCCACGGCGATCCTCGGGCGATGGCCTCGTCTGCAGGGTCTCTTCGTCGAGCCGGGCGGCGCACTGAACTACGGTTTCAACGGCCAGGCGGCGATCGCGCTGGCGCGCTCGCCGGAAAGCGCCGTGGCGCGTTCGACTGGTTCCCGGTCTCGTCAGGGCGCGTGGCGCTGCGCACTGCCGCCCTCCGTCAACAACAGACAGGACAACTCGATCCAGGCGTGGTCCTGGACTGACGGAACGTTCAGTTGGGTCGAGTCCACGGCGTGGTGTCTGCTGGGGCTCAAGCGCCTCGCGGCACGCTCGAGCGATTCGGACGTGCGTGCCAGGTTCGAGGACGGACGCCGGTTCTTCGTCGACCGTGTGTGCAAGGAGGGCGGCTGGAACGACGGCAACTCGAACATGCTCGGCGCTGAACTGCCGCCGTACATCCCGACGACCGCGCTTGCGCTGCTGGCGATGCACGATCATGCGGCCGATCCCGTCTTGCAGAGAGGCCTCGCGTATCTCGGCGAGCGGAAGCTCACGGAGCAAGGAGGGCTGGCGCTCTCGCTGACGCGCATCTGTCTCGGCGTGTACGGCGAAGCCGGCTCCGACGTCGACGCCGCCATTGCTGGCCGCGTGGACGCGCACGGCGTTCCTCGCGAGCGTGCACGTGACGGCGCTCGCGCTGTACGCGTTGACGGCCAGCAGCCCGCGGATTCGAGGACGTTCCGTGTCTGAGCCTCAGGGCCGCGGCTCGTCTCGCGCCGCGATCTCCTGATCGCCGGCCCGGTCGCCGCGCTGGCCGGCGTCCTGGCCTGGCGGGCACCGCCGAAATACGATCCCGCGCGATTCGCTCACGCGGCGACGTCGGACGTGGCCATCCTGCCGGCCGATCGATACGACGCCGACCTGGTCGAGGTCGTCAGTCAGGGTCTGAAGTTGCTGAAGGTGGAGGTTCGCGGCAAGCGCGTCCTGCTCAAGCCGAACCTGGTGGAGTTCTTTCCCGATCGCGTCATCAATACCGACCCGGCCGTCGTCGCGGCCGCGACTGAAGCCTTTCTGCGCCACGGCGCTCGCAGCGTCGTCGTCGCCGAAGGGCCCGGTCATCGCCGGGACACGGAGTACCTGGTGACGGCCACCGGCCTGTTCGACAGGCTCAGTGAGTTGCGCACCGGCTTCGTCGACTTGAATCAGGACGACGTGCGGCGCGCGCGGCTGGGCAGCCGGTTCATGGGCCTGCGCGATCTCGCGCTGCCCGTGTCGGTGCTCGACGCCGATCTGGTCGTCTCGATGCCGAAGCTCAAGACGCACCACTGGGCCGGCATGACGTGCAGCTTGAAGAACCTGTTCGGCGTGGTTCCGGGGGCCGTCTACGGCTGGCCGAAGAATCTGCTGCACTTTCGCGGCATCGAGAACTCCATTGTGGACCTCGCCGCCACGGTCAGGCCCGGCCTTGCGATCGTCGACGGCATCGTCGGCATGGAAGGGGACGGTCCGATCATGGGTCGTGCCCGTCAGGTCGGCGCGCTCGTGATGGGGCAGGACCTTGTCGCGGTCGACGCCACCTGCGCCCGGTTGATCGGCCTGCGCCCCGAGCGGATGCCGTATCTGGCAACCGCCGGGGCGTTTCTGGGGAATCTCGAGCAGGAGCGCATCTCGCAACAGGGGGAGCCGCTTTCCCGGTACGCGACGACCTTCGACATTCGGCCTGGGCTGAAGGCCCTGCAGGGGAGGAGCTGAGGGTGAAGTCGTTTCTTGCGGCGGCGGCGGACGCCGGCAATCGGTCGTTCGCCCTGGTGCAGGCGTCCGACGGGCGGGTCGTCGTCCCGCACCTCGAGCTCGCCCTCGATTCGGCCACCCGCCGGAAGGGCCTGCTGGGCCGGGATGGTCTGGATCGCCGGCGCCGGACTGGTGATCGCTCCGTCCAACTCGGTCCACACATTCTTCATGCGGTTCGCCATCGACATCGTCTTTCTGCACCGGTCCGGCCGGGTGTTGAAAATCCGGCATCGCGTGCCGGCCCGCAGGGTGGCGGTTTCCGCGACTGCACACGCCGTCCTGGAACTTCCTGCCGGTGCAGCCACGACGGCCGGCATCAGTGTTGGCGACACGCTAGCTCTGCAGTAATTACACTGCCGCGCTGAATCCCGAGCACTTTGGATGTTTGTCTTGCCGCAAACGGAAAAGCCGCCTCCTGATCCGATACTGAATGTCGGAACCGGCTAAAAGTTTCACACCGGAAATGTCGAAAATGTGAGTAAAATGACGGTTCCGAAGGGCTGGGCTTGTATCCCAGCCGTTCCGGCACACGGGTTGCGAAACGTCTGACCGGCCGCCCGCCCGAAAGGTGTGCGCGTCGAAGGCATCCGCGATGGCGCCTTCAGCCGTAGAGCGTTTCGACGACACGCGTGATGCTGACGTCAGGCCGGCGTAGACACGAGAGGTTTTCACCGGCGCAGCCCTGGAACGGCAGCGTCGCGGTGATGCGCGACGTGATCGTGCAGGTCGATCACGATCACGAGAACAGGCTGGTCGCCTTCGGCGGCGCAGCCGGCGTGGTGGGCGAGGTCATGCGCCTCGATCTGTCGGGCGGCGGCGACGCGCTGGCCCTCGACGTCGAAGTGCTCGACAGCCGCCCGGTGGTGCTCGGCGGATCGGTGCGGCATCGCGTGGATTGTGGAGGCAGGAGCATGCAGCGGCCTGCATGTCACGAGAGCGCGCGCTCGAAGCCGTGCTCGGCGCCGACGACGTGATGAGCGTGCTGGCGCGTGAGACACGCGCGCGGCTGCTGAACGTCAGCGCGTCGGGATGTCTGCTCGAGTGCGGTGAGTATCTCGAGCCGGGCACGATGGGTACGTTGAAGGTCGTTGTCGGCGGGGGAGCCTACGACGAGGCGGTTCGTGTGACGCGCGCGCTGCAGGTCAGAGGCGCGGGCGTCTGGCAGGTGGGCGTCGAGTTCCTGTGGACGAGCCAACCGGGCAGCTGGTCACTGCGCCGGATGGTGAGTCGGCTGCGGCGAGAGATCGCGCAGCAGGAAGTCGCTGTCGCGCTGTCACCGCCGGAGCCAACTAGGAGGGTGCCGCGTGAAGAGTTTGATTTACGAAGAGAGCAGGCAGGATCTCGTCGAATACGCGCTCCTGATGGCGTTCATCGCCTGGTCTGCATCCTCGGGATGCAGCAGTTGGGCACGGCGATCAACGCGACTACGGGTCGGTGAATCAAGTTTGGCGGCGGCAAGTTCTAGCAGCTGCCTCGAGGTTGTCAGCGGCGCTCGCGCGGCCGGCTGACAAGAGCACTGCGAGCAGGCCGCGCGAACCGTCCGGGATAGTCCCGGCGACGGACGAAGCAACGGTCAAGGAGAAGGTCAGGATCATGAAGAATCTCATCGCTCGGTTCGTTCGCGAGGACGAAGGCCAGGATCTCGTCGAGTACGCGCTTCTCATCGCGTTCATCGCGCTGGCCTGCATCGTCGGCATGAAGACGCTCGGCAACGCGATCAACAACGAATACGGCAGCATCGCATCGAGCCTGAGCTAAGGCTCACGCGGCGTGTGTCCGGGCGGGTCGCCGTCGTCGACCTGCCCGGCGCAGCGCCGTTTGCCCGCGAGGCACTGAGCATGTTCCGCCGCTTCATCGTCGAAGAGGACGCCCAGGAGTTGATGGAGTACCTGTACCTGTGCGCTTTGTCGCGATGCTCGGCGTGCTCGTGTGGAACAACATCGTCACGTTGCTCGGCGACCGCTACACGAGCATGAATTCCGGCACGCAGAGTCTCTGGGTCGAGCCTGATCCTCCCGTAGCGATGATCGAGGCTCTCCCCCAGAACGCCGCCGTTGTGGTGATAGGCGTACTGGCGTGCATCACCGACTTCCGGTCGCGAAGGATCCCAAACGTTCTGACGTTCGGGGCATCCGCCGCGGCCATTGTCTTTTTTGGGCTCACGAATGGCTGGGCTGGCTCGTTGTGGAGTCTCGGCCGGGTGGGCGGTCGGGTGCGGCCTCTTTCTTCCCTGGTTCCTGCTGGGCGGAATGGGGGCCGGCGACGTCAAGCTGCTCGCCGCGCTCGGCGCCTGGGTCGGCCCGGCGACGGCGGTGTGGATGGCCCTTTATGCCGGCATCGCCGGCGGCGTGTTCGCCGTCGTCGTTTCTCTCTATGGCGGCGACCTCGCGAGGGTTCTGGGGAACGTCTGGGGGCTGTTGATGTTCTGGCGCGTCATGGGGGTGCAGCCCCACCCGAGTTGACGCTGCGCAACGGCAAGGGACCGCGGCTGCCGTACGCTTTCCCCATCACCGCGGGTGCAGTGGTTGTGCTATGGCTCCGATAAGACAGTCGAACATGGCTCGGGGGGAGCGAGGCGCCGCGCTGGTGGAGTTCGCCTTCGCGCTGCCGCTGTTGCTCGTCGTGATGGCGGGTATCGTCGATTTCGGGTTCGTCTTCCAGCGGTACGAGGTCATCACCAACGCGGCGCGGGAAGGCGCCAGGCTCGCGACGTTGCCTGGCTACGACGACGACGCGAGTGTCGACAGCCGCGTGCGAGCCTATGTCATGCAGGGCTTGAACCTCACGGCGGGAGATCTGGGGGCGGCCGGCCCAGCGGCGCCGTGACGCGACGTTGACCAGATCACATGACGATCACGGGCAGACGGCGCCGACACGTGCATCGTGACGGTGACCTACCACCATAACTACCTCCTGCTGGGTCCGATGCTCGGGCTATCAACCAGACCTGGGGCGGCAGGATCACCCTGACTGCGACCTCGCAGATGCGGACGAGAGTCGCTGAAAGGCGCTCGATGAACCGGAACACACGAACGATCGTCGTCCTGCTGGTCGCCATCGTGATGGCGGGCCTGGCGGCGTTTGGCGTTTATCTGCCGTGCAGAGCCGGCCTATTCGCGAGGTTGAAGTCGCACGCACACAGGCCGTCGTCGCCACGCATCCGATTGCGGTCGGCTCGCTGGTGACCAAAGACGATCTCAAGCTGGTCGCCTGGCCGGCGGCGACCCCGGTTCCGGGCTCGTTCACCGAGATCGACAAGGTCGTCAACCGCGGCGTTGTCGTCGCGGTCTCCGAAAACGAGCCGCTGACCGAGTCGAAGCTCGCGCCGGTCGACTCGGGCGCCGGCCTGCCGCCGACGATTACCGAGGGCATGCGCGCCATCTCGGTCAAGGTGAACGAAGTGATTGGCGTGGCCGGCTTCGTCGTCCCCGGCACCCGCGTCGACGTGATGGTCACGCGAAGGGGGCAGCCGACCACCGCCACCACGAACGCGAACCGTTCTCAGCAACGTCCAGGTGCTGACCGCGGGCACGCGCTACGACCAGGAAAGAGCCACCAAGGAAGGGCAAGGCGATTCCGACGACGGTCGTCACGCTGCTCGCTGACGCCGGACGACGCGCGAGAAGCTCGCGCTCGCCTCCGAGGAAGGCCACATCATGCTGGCGCTGCGCAATCCGCTCGACACGGCGCCGACGAAGACGAACGGCCAGAAGCTCTCGGGGCTTCTCGGCGAGGCGGCCCCGCCGCCTGTGACCAAGGATGTCGGCGGTCGGCAAGATCGCGCGAGCCGTTGCCGCCGCCGGCGCCGCCGCCAGCGCCGCCCAAGTCTACATCGGTCGAGACGATCCGCGGCGCCAAGCGCACCGAGGAAGTGGTCCGTTGAGAACGCCGTGTCCCGCTTCGCTCGGCCTGGGGGCGATCGCGCTCCTGCTCGCGTCCGCTACGCCCGCGCGCGCAGGCGCCTGCCGGCACTCCGTCCTCGCGCCGCATCAGGCGTTGCCGGCGCCGGAGGCCGCAACCGCCTACCCGAAGATCGAGCTCACGGCGGGCCGGTCGACGGTGCTGTCGACGGACTTCGACGTCACGCGCATCGCCATCACGAATCCCGAAGTCGCCGACGCGGTCGTCGTCCAGCCGCGCGAAATCCTCGATCGACGGCAAGGCGCCGGGCACGGTCAGCCTGATCGTCTGGGGCGGCGGCACAGCGGATGCAGTACGACCTCGTCGTCGACGCCGGCGTGCTGGTCGCTCGAGCAGCAGCTGCACAGTCGCTGTTTCCCGGCGAAGACATCCGCGTCACGGTCGAACGACGAGGCCATCGATCCTGTCGGGCCGTGTCGAGCAACCGAGGTGATGCTGCGGGCCGGCGAGATCGCGACGCGCCGCTCCGGAAAGCAAGGTCATCAACATGCTGCAGCTGCCCGGCGGCAACGACAGCCAGCAGGTCATGCTGCAGGTGCGCTTCGCCGAGGTGAACCGGAAGGCGCTGACGGAGCTCGGCGCTGAACCTCTTCGCGCAACCGCGTCGGATCTGGGCCGGCCGCACGACGACGGAGCAATTCGCCGCGCCGACTATCGACGACGACAACACGGCGGACCGTTTCAGCGACTTCCTGAACATCTTCTTCTTCAGCAGCGCGAGGGCATCGGCGGCTGTCCTGAAGGCGCTTGCAGCAGAAGGGCAACTTCCAGAGCCTCGCCGAGCCGAACCTGATTGCCTACAACGGCCAGGAAGCCAGCTTCCTCGCCGGCGGCGAGTTTCCGGTTCCGCTCGTCCAGGGCGGCTGCGAGCGGCAGGACGCCGTCACGGTCATCTTCAAGGAATTCGGCGTGCGCCTGAACTTCAAGCCGACGATCGCCGGCGACGTGATCCGCCTGAAGGTCCGGCCGGAAGTGAGCACGCTCGACTTCGCCAACGGCATCACGCTCGCCGGCTTCCGGATTCCGGCGCTGACGACGCGGCGCGCCGAGACCGAAGTCGAGCTGCGCGACGGGCAGTCGTTCGCGATTGCCGGGCTGCTCAACAACATGTCGCAGAACAACGCGTCAGCGATTCCGCTGCTCAGCCAGCTGCCGATCATCGGCCACCTCTTCAAGAGCAAGGCGGACGGCACGCAGCGGACCGAGCTGATGGTGCTGATCACGCCGCGCCTGGTGCGGCCGCTCGATCCCGACGAAGTGCCGCCGCTGCCGACGACGCCGAGGGACTTCCTGCCGCCGGAGCCGCACGAGGCGCCGGGCGGGCAGCCGCCGGCGCCGGCCGATGCGCCGCCAGCTCAGCCGGCGCAGCCGAGTACTGAGCGCGCCGCACTGACGGGTCACTCGTTGCGTCGAGGAGTCGGCTATGAGACGCCAGATGCTTTCGAGGCACGCGAGAGCGCGGCGCGATCCTGATCATGTGGCGGTGGCATGGTCGCCATTGCTGGCCTTCGGCGCTTTTGTCATCGACTACGGCGCCATGTGGACGGGCGCGCCAGGCGCAGACGCCGCGGACGCAGGCGCACTCGCCGGCGCCATCTCGCATGGCCTTCGTGCACCGGCTCGACCGATCATCGCCGACGCGAGGACCGGCGACGGGCGACCGGCCCATGCGCAACAGCGTCGTTCGGGGACTGCCGCCGAATGTGCAGTGACCACGACGTCCGTTCCCGGCCTGCCCGCCCGGCGCGCCCGGGCCGGCGGACGGCTACGCCGTGCAGGCGCTCGACGTCTTCCGCAACCAGTCGCGGGGATCCCCCTGCCGACGTATCTTCGGCAGCTGTGGGTCGTGACCGCGCGGGCGTGCAGGCGACCGCCACGGCGGGAGATCGTCGCGGCCAACTAGACGGACTGCCTGAAGCCGTGGGCGATCCCCGATCGATGGGACGAGTTCGGCCTGCCTTCACGGGGCACCCGGAGACAACGGGAGGCATTCTTAGAATATAACCTTTTCAGCTTTGGGCTCAGTCCTGATTACCGACTGGTACACCGGCGACGACGTTCCACCGCGGAGAACCGATCTCTACGTCCCCCCCGACCAGCACCAGTCCCGGCACCGGCTTTCCCGTCTGTGACAGCAGCAACGGGCAGTTTGTGCTGCGACTGTGTCCTGGGTGATGCAGTTGAAGGGCGACCAGCCGTACACCGCCATGTCGTACCAGGGATCGACTTCGGCGGAGGGCAATAGTTCGGCTGTGTCCCGGACCAATATTTCCGGCTGTGGCCTCCGGCCGACGATCGGCCAGACCCAGTGAACGTAAAGCCCGGCGTCAGCCACGGCCCCACGGACCAGGGCGTCAACGATCTAATCGGATCAGGATCCCCGACGCGTCCTGGTATTACCCCGGTACCCCTCCCGCCAATGAGCCGTGGCTCGCGACTTACAACCCCAATGGCGTGGCTCCTCCGCCGAGTGGGGGGGCGTGCTCGAACGGTTGCATTTACAGCCCGACGACCGGCATCAACAAGAGCCCGCGAATCGGCGCCATCCCGATCATCACGCCCAACGACCTGGACTCATGCTCGAACTGCGACTTGCAAATCCTCAAAGACATCCTCGGCTTCTTCGTCCAGGACGTGCAGGGCAATGGCAACAACCAGGTGGTCATGGGGCGCGTCGTGACGATCCCCGGGAAGTTTGACTCGTCCGGAAGCACCGTCAGCGACGAGGGCCTCGTTCCTGAAGACGATCATTCTGGTTCGGTGAGGGACGACACT
>CAWBBN010000005.1:0-146936 GCA_963787035.1 Vicinamibacteria bacterium | reverse complement strand
TCCTCCGCCTGGCGTCGCGCCGACCTGCTCGGCTCCGGTCCCGCCGGCGAAGTCCCGATTCCCTCAGAGCCGGCACGTGTTGTTGATCGAGGGATCGCAAGGCACGCAACGGGCGTATGTCGTCAACCCGTACGACCTCAAGGAGAAGAACCTCGACGAGCCGGCGGTGCCAGGCGTGACGCTCCGGCTGATATCGCCGGACGTGCTGGCGCCCGCGCTGCTCATCAGCGAGCCGCTCGTCGACACCATCGTGCTCGGTCAGATCTGCGGCATCGGCGAGCGGATGTCGAAGGATTTCAAGCAGGCGCTCATGGCCTGGCTGGCCGCCGGCCACAAACTGATCATCCAGGACTCGGACTCCTGCGCGCAGTCGCCCGATTACAGCTTTCTGCCCTACCCGTTCAAGACGATCAATCCCGGTCGTCAGGCACCCGCGGGCTGGCAGGCATCCTCGAGGACAGCCCGCTGGTCAGCTCGAACAAGCGCGACGACTCTTTCATCGACATGACCAAGTGGAAGGAGGGGCCGAACGACCTCGGCGATTCCAACGTGGTCGTCGAGTGGGACGCGCGGTGGTGCGGCGCGATGTGGTCGAAGAACCGGTTGCAGAAGAGCGGGTTCGCGCTGGCGTACACCCACTACGGCCGTGGCGTGATCATCTACGACGGCTTCGATTTCGACCAGGCGGCCACGGCGCAATACCGGCAAGCTCGTCGCACAGGAAGTGCGCCTGCCGTTCGACCCCGACTCCCTGTCCTGCACGAACCCGCTCGGCAGTTTCACGATCGCCACGGGCAACGATCTGCGGTCGCAGCTGATGGCGCCTGGCGCGACCTACACGTATCCGCTCTCGATCTGGGGCAACTTCGGATACTCGGGCAACGTGACGCTCGAGGCGATCGTCGCGCCGGCCGACCCGGCCGTCACCGCGACGCTGGCGTCGACTGTCGCCGACCTACGACCGTCGACGAAGCGTCGACGACGCTGACCGTTGATCGCGGGCGCGGGCGCGTCGGTGAAGGGGAAGGTCATCACCGTGCGCGGCCGCGACGCGGCGGGAAGGTCAATCTGACCTGCCTGCAGTTGCCGGAGCGGACGACCGGCGGCCTGACCGATCCTCAGCGGGCTGCGCAAGGATCAGAAGCCGACGAAGAACCTCGAGATCATCCTCGACGCGTCCGGGTCGATGAAGATCCTGCTCGGGAAGAAGACGCGCTGGGCAACCGCGCTCGACGTGCTGGCGGATGTCGTCGCGAAGCTGCCGTCGGACTACTCCGTGGGCCTGCGGACTTACGGCCACCGGGAGTCGGCGCTCTCGCCGCGCACGTGCAAGGACACCGAGCTTGTTGCGCCGGTCGCGCCGCTCGATCGCACGCGCCTGATGACCGTCGCGCGCGGGCTTCGCCCGCGTGGCGAGACGCCGCTTGTGTATTCCATTCTGCAGACGCCGGGCGACCTGAAGAGCGTTGGCGGCGGCAGCGTCATCCTCATCACGGACGGCGAGGAGAGCTGCAAGGGCGACATCGCCGGCGCGGCGAAGACGCTCAAGGACAGCGGTCTGAACCTGTCGCTGAACATCGTCGGTTTCACGCTGAAGAGCGCGCAGGCGCAGGCGGCGCTCGGTGGCCTGGCTGAGTCGATGGGCGGACGCTATTACGCTGCCGACAGCGGCGCCGCGCTCGGCCGCGCGCTGCTACTCGCCGCGGTTGACCAGTTGCCGTATCGGATCCTCGACGCGAAGGGCACCGAGATCGACAAGGGCGTCGCTGGTGTGAACGGGAAGCACGAGTTGCCGCCGGGCGACTACACGGTGATGGTGAGCGCTGGCGACGAATCGTTGAAGGTGCCGGTGACGCTGGCGCTGCGGCAGGAGGTGTCGATCACGGTCGGGATCAAGGACGACAAGCTGGTGGTCGTGCCATGAAGGCCGCCGTCGCTTGGGCGACGTGTGTGCTCGCGCTCCTCGTGTGGGGCAGGGCTTCAGCCCTGCCTGAGCGAGCTTCCGCCCCGTCCGAGGCGCCCTTCGACCTCGCCGCGGTCGAAAACGGCGGGCGGATCGAGTGGGCCTCGGGCCAGGCGCTGCCCGTCGGCGCTGCCTCGAACCTGATCGCGAATACCTCGCGGTACCCATCGTGGTACAGCGACAACAACGGACCTGAGCGGCGCGAGGAGATCGTCGTTTCGTTCTTTTCCCATCAGAGTGCGCTCGTCGCCGGCGTCGAAATCAACCCCGTGACGCCGCAAGCCGACGACCGCCCGAAGGACGTCGAGGTCTGGACATCAGCGCAGTCGGCGACCGATGGGTTCGTCAAGGCAGGCGGCGCGACCCTCAAGCCGGAAGATGCGCTCCAGTCGATTGTCTTCCCGCCCGTCGACGCGAAGTACGTCAGCGTTCGCATCCTGAACGCCTACGCCGCGCTCCCGGGCGGCGAGGTCGGCGGGCACTCGATTGGCGCAAGCCGGCTGAAGATTCTCGAAGGTGCGCGAGCGGGCTACACCTCGCTGCTGGCTCGCAACCCGGAGCTGGCATCCGTGCTGAAGGGCGTGATGCCGGGTGCGCCACCGCCCGCGACTCTCTCAGCAGCGGCGACGCCACCGGCCGCCACCTGTGAAGCGCCTTCTGCGGACACCTCCGCGAAGAAGCCGTCGACGTACACGCAGAGCCGCAACGTGCTGCTCGTGGCGAATCAACCGACAGCATTCCAGGTGTTCGGCTGGAAAACGGCAGCCAACGACACCAGCGACCTCTCCGAGCGGCCTTCCGTGAAGGGGGTCACGTTCAGCTGGGTCACGCCGACGGCCTTTGCGCCGGCGCAGCTCGTCGCGGATCCGAAGATCGACACGGTGCTCTTCACGCTCGTGTGCGACATCAACGAGGACCTGCGGCCGGCCTCCAAGCAGGCGCTGCTCGCGTGGGTCAGCGCCGGACACAAGGCCATCTTCCAGGATTCCGACCAGTGCACCAGCACCGCCAAGCCGGTCTATTCCCTCATGCCGTTTCCGTTCGAGACGGAGAACCCGCGCGCGGCCGGCCAGCCGGGAACCGCCACCATCCTCGAGAACAGCGCGCTCGTGAGCACGAACCCGCGGGATACCGCCTACATCGACACCGAGAGCTGGGCGGCCAGCAACAACGATCTCGGCGACGCGAACGTCGTCGTGAAGTACGACGCGCACTGGTGCGGCGCGGCGTGGGACAAGACGTGGCAGGGCCACAACGGTTTCGCGCTCGCGTACACGCACTACGGGCGCGGCCTGATCGTCTACAACGGCTTCGACCAGGACGACGGAGGGATTCCGGCGTACGTGCGTGTCGAGACGAACCTGCTGCTTCACCCGTTCGATCCTGACTACCTGTCCTGCTCACAGCGCCTCGGCGACTTCATCATCGCCGCGAAGCCGGAGCTGAAGTCACAGCTGATGGCGCCGGGACACACGTACAGCTATCCGCTCTCGATCCTCGGCAACTTCGGCTACACCGGGAAAGTCACGCTCGACGCGAGCGTGACGCCGCCCGATCCGTCGATCAGCGTCAAGCTCGATCGCACGGCTATCGATCTCACCAAGACCGACGAGGCGTCGGCCTCGCTGACGGTCACGGCGCCGCCGAATGCGTCCGTCTCGTCGCGCGTGATTTCCGTTCGCGGCCGGGACACGGCCGGCAAGACGAACCTCTTGTGCTTGTCGCTGCCCGAGCGTCGCACCGGCGGCCTGACGGTGTTGAGCGCCCTGCAGCAGGATCGCAAGCCGACGAAGAACCTCGAGATCATCCTCGACGCGTCGGGCTCGATGAAGACGCTGCTCGGCAAGAAGACGCGCTGGGCCACGGCGATCGACGTGTTGAACGAGGTGGTCGGCAAGCTGCCTGCGGACTACTCGGTCGGCCTGCGGACGTACGGGCATCGCGAGTCGTCGCTCTCGCCGAAGACGTGCACGGACACGGAGCTCGTCGCCCCGGTTCAGCCGCTCGATCGGAACGCGCTGATGACGGTGGCCCGGGGACTGCGCCCTCGCGGCGAGACGCCGCTCGTCTATTCGATCCTGCAGACGCCCGGACGATCTGAAGGAGGTCGGCGGCGGCAGCGTCATCCTGATCACCGACGGCGAGGAGAGCTGCAAGGGCGACATCGCCGCCGCGGCGAAGACGCTGAAGGACAGCGGCGTGAACCTCTCGCTCAACATCGTCGGGTTCACGCTGAAGAGCGCGCAGGCGCAGACCGCGCTCGGCGGTCTGGCCCAGGCGATGGGCGGCCACTACTTCGCCGCCGACAGCGGCGTCGCGCTCGCCCGCGCCCTGCTGCTCGCGGCGGTGGACCAGTTGCCGTATCGCATCCTCGACGCGAAGGGCGTGGAAGTGGACCACGGCGTCGCAGGTGTGGACGGCCAGCACGAACTACCGCCGGGTAATTACTCCGTCGTCGTCAGCGCCGGCGACGCGTCGCTCACGGTGCCGGTGACGCTTGCGTTGCGCCAGGACGTCTCGATCAGGGTCGGCATCCAGGACGACAAGCTGATGGTGGAGAAATGACCTCGCAGAGCTATGCGGCTCGGTCGCTGGTGGTCCTGCTGACGTCACTTTCTGCGGCCTGTTCGGGAGGCTGGTGCGCGTCCGGGCGCCCGACGCCGTCTGGCGCGAGCGTTGCAGTCGACAGCCACCCGCTCGCCCCTGCGGCCGCCGCACCGAGCGCTCCGTCTCTCAGTGTGGCGGACACCGTCGCCGCCATGTCGCATGAGGAACGCCGAAATGCCTACGAGGTCGAGGTCGGCGAGCTGCGCGCTCGACTCGAGCGGCTGGAGACGTATCTCCACAGCTTTCCCAGCTCGCTGACCGACGTCGATGCCCTTGCAGGGGAACTTGCTGCGCCGGAAGCGGCCTTCGAGTTCGTCCGCGACAAGATCGCGCTGGAACCGTACCCGGGTGTGATGAAAGGAGCTCGCGGGACGCTGGTGACGCGGGGCGGGAACGCGGTGGACCGGGCGCTATTGCTCGCGGCGATTCTGAAGCGCAACCACGTATCAGCGCGCATTGCACATGCCCGGCTCTCGGAGGACCAGGGACGTCAGCTGCTCCAGTGGATTCAATCGGCCCCCGCAGCCACCGAGCGAATGCTGCGGTCGCTCCAGGCTCTCGACATCCCTTCCTCGACCAGGCCGGGCCAGGAAGGTCTGTCCGAAGCGCTGAATCGCCGGGCAGAAAGTGCCGCCAGGGCAGTAGAAGAGGCAGTGCAGGGCAGCCGGCCGTTTCTGGAGGCGTCCCTGACGGCTGCTGGCGTCGCCGGCCCCGCCGACACCGGGCGACAGACGCTGGATTCCCTCCTCGATCACTACTGGATCCAGGCTGTCGTGGGCGGCCGGACGGTCGATCTCGATCCAGCCATCGTCGGTGGCCGGGTCGGGCAACACTTCGCGGATGCATCGGAGACCTTCAATCCCGACGACCTGCCTGACGACCTCTTCCAGCACATTCGGTTCCGAGTCGTCGCCGACTTCCTCGCGACAGACGGCGTGCACACGCCGCTGACGTCCTACTGCAGGAGTTCAAGGCCATCGACCTCTTCGGGAAGAACATCCGGCTGGCTATTGCGCCGGAGACCACCGCGGCGACGGAGGGCACTTGTCAAGCGATCCTGATGGTCGGAGACCGTCGTGTCGATGGCCAGCCGTTTGAGCTGAGCGCTCAGCCCAAGCCAACCGAAAAGGGCCAGCTGGGCGGCCTCAACTCTGGAGCCGGCGGTTTGCTTGGGGGCCTCGGAGGAGAGAGCGACGAGAAGCCCGAGGCTGCGACGACGCTGGGGCGGCTGTCGCTCGAGGCCGTCAGCCGCGGACCACATCTCGCAGCCGTGAGCTATCGACGCGTGATCATGGACCGACTCGATGAGTCGGGGCCACAGCCGACGGTCGTCGAAGCTCTCGCGGATGACCGGGCCGTGCGTCCGTTGCTCATCCAGATGTGGGACGGCGCCATCGCGCTCGGAACGAATCACCCGCTCTTCGTGCTCCGAACCGTCCTCGACACCATAAAGGCGCAGGAATCGATGGACGAGAAAGCGCGAGCTCATATCTACCTGGGCGAAGCGTTCGGCGCTGGCGACCTTGCTGCGCCGACGTTGTCCAAGGAGCTCGTCTGGTACTTCCTGTCGAGCGACGTCACCCGCTATCTCCTTGGTCGCCAATCCGCCGGGAACACGATGTGGTTCTACGAGCGACCCCGACTGGCGTTCTTCCGACACGGGTTCCTCGTCGGAGACTGGGCGCACCCTGAGGGACCGCCGCGCTTCAGCGAGGGCATCGATCTGCTGAACTCGCCCTTCCAATTCACCGGACCGACTGGCGCCATTGCGCGCCTCGCCACCGAGAGCGGGGTAGCCGACACTGCGCTCGAGGCGTCGTTCATGCCAGGCGGCGCCGTGTTCAACACGGTCCCCCTGTTTGCCGCCGCCGGTTTGCAGGGTGTGTCGACGATGACCATCCGTGCGGACCAGCGAGCGCGCCTGCAGGATGTGTCCGTCCCGCCCGCCGTTCGTCATGCGCTGGAGGACGATCTGGCGCAAGGACGGATGCTGGTGCTCCCGACGCGGATGGTCACGCTCAACGACGTCCAGACCTTTGGCTGGTGGAGCGTCGATCCCGCAACCGGCTTCGCGCTGGGAAAAATGGAGTTGGGGGGCGCGCAGGGATTCGTCGAAGTCGCGAAGATGAACGAGCGCATCGAGAAGTGGACTCAGATGTTCACGAAGTTCTACGGCGGCGTCATGCGCTGCTACCTGGGCGCTCTCGCCGATAATCTCGGGGCAACCAAGGACGCTGTGAAGACGTTCGAGCTGAAAACGGGCAAACGTGGAATAAGCCCGATACCCGACTCGGACACCCTGGCGCAGTGCGTCGTCACCCAGATCTGCGATTTCATCGCTGATCTTGTCGCGGAAGCGGTCGTGACGCCCGCGTTTGCCAAGCAGGCGGGGGAAACCGTCGAGGGACTGAAGAAGGTGCTCATGGGATGGGCGAAGGAACAGGCCGCCGACAAAGCCAAAGGCAAGGTCAAGGGAGCCGTGGCGGCGTCCTGTGAAGAGCGTATGGGAGGCGGGGCCAAGTAGACCTGCCGTCGGCGTTCCGTTCGACGCCGCCCGCGCGTAAATGGCAAGAGAGGGCTTGACCCTCTCGGCCGCCATGACACTGCTGACGCCCCTCGTGCTGATCCTCCTCGCGCAAGCACCCGCTGCACCCGGTGGCCACGCGCGATACAAAGTGACCGTCGAGTCCCGAGGCGTCGTCTGGGGTAGCGCAAGCGAAACAGACGGCTCCTGTCCGGGTGCAGCTCCCGGCTCCGATACCTTGACCGGCATTGTCGAGGGCACCGAGCCTCCGCTGTTCAAAGTTCCGTGCGAACGACGCTGACTGCGAACGCCGGCGAGAGGTCGGGTATGAGGAAGGCGTCATTTACAAAGGCATTCTGACCCGGACGACGACGGTCGATCTGTGCGAGGTCAAGGACACGAGCGACGGCCACGCGTGGTGCGTCGGACATCTGAACGGCGGCGGGCCCGTCGAGGTCACGATCTCTGTTCCCCTTCAGTGGCGGGACAACGAAAACCTCCGGGTCAAGATGCGCCCGGTGCCTATGGCGTGGGCAAAGGTCATCGGTGCGTGCAGCACACTCGACAATGCGGAGCTCGAGGCCCAGTACAGGTCGGAAGACTCGATCTACTTCGAGACGTCGGATGATCCCGGAGCTCGTGTGCCCGCGCACCGGGCGCCTCTTCGCCGGCACGTTGAAGTGGCAGACGAGGATTCGGCCGACGCTGCCTGGTGGCGAATACACCCTGAAGGTCGAGAGCGCACCGTAGAGGGCAGTCCTACAGGGTGGCCGAACTGAAGTTCGGCCCTACGTACTGCGCACGAAAACATTCGCGTTCCGCTCGGCGCCCCCCGCGCGTAATCCTGCCAACCGCGCACCCCGTGCGCCGCGGAGGCCCCATGCCGATTCGTCGTCTCGCGTCAGCCGCTCTCGTTGCCGCGCTCGTCGCCCTCGTCGGCGCCACCGCCAGCGCGCAGTTCGGAAACATCCTCAAGAAGGTCCCGAAGCCACCCTCCGTCCCGGGCACGAAGCCGGCGGCGGCGTCGTCGTCGAAGGGACCTGACTTCTCCAACATCGACGACGCGCTCGTCGACAAGGTCCTCAAGGGCTATGACGCCTGGCAGAAGGTCCATGACGAGGAGTTCGCGAAGGCGAAGGCGAAGACCGCGGAAGCCAAGGCGAAGACCGCGCAAGCCGAGGTGCTCGGCCAGAAGTGCGCCCAGCATGCCGTCGCGGACATGATGGCGACCAGCGACTGCAAGGACAAGGCGAAGGAGAAGGATCCGCGGATGAAAGAGGCACGGCGCCTCGAAGATCTCGTGGCGGCCGCGAACGACCGTGGAGACGAGGCGAAGGCCGCGGAGCTGAGCAAGAAGCTCGACCCCCTGAACGAGGCGCTCGAGATCGACGCCGATCGAGCGTGCGGCGGAAAGACCAGCGCCGCGCTCCACGATTGCATCGTGAGAAAAACCGCGGAGCTGAGCAAGCAGGGACTCGCCGGTCCGATGCTGCAGGTCCAGGCGCAGGGCGAGTGCATGAGCGATCCCAGGACGAACGGAACCGGCGTGGCGGGCTGCGCTGGCGAGGAGCAGCTCGACGCCGACGCAAAGGCGCTGAATGACGAGGCTCGGGCCATGCTGGACGCCGGGAACGAGAAGGCCGGCAAAGCGCAGGGCGATATCGACGGGCTCAACGAACATCAGCGCGCGGTGGTCCTGGAGTGCGTCGTCGGAGTGCTGAAGCAGGATCCGGTGATCATGTCGCAGACGAGCCGAGCAGAACCGCGCGGCGATCAACAAGCGAGCCGGCGAGCTGCAGAAGATCGCCCAGTGACCCGCAGCCCTTCGCTGGTTGCGCTCGCATGCGCGGTGTTGTCGATGTCGGGCGCATCGCGTCCGGCGCCCGCCGACGCGCTGCCGCAGCGCTGGGAGCGAGCGGCGCCAGGACTCGACCGGCTGACGCTCGACATCAGCGGCGCCGGCGAGGGATGGAACACCGCGCATCGTCGCGCTGAGACTCGATCCTCGCGCGCTGCACTTCACGCTGCATGCCGGCATGCAGGATGACCGGCCGGCGTGGACCGTCGACGCGGCGCCTGCCGGTGCGGTGGTGGCGCTCAACGCGGGCCAGTTCACGCGGCTCGCGCCGTGGGGCTGGGTCGTCACAGGCGGCAGAGAACTGCAGCCGCCGGGTCGAGGGCCGCTGTCCGCCGCGATCGCGTGGGACGGCCGCAGGTCGCACGCGGTGGCTCGAGCCCGACGAGATCGAGCCGGCGCGCGAGCGGGGTGACATCGCGGAGGCGTTCCAGTCCTATCCCGTGCTCCTCGATCGCGACGGCGACGTGCCGCCCGCGCTGACCGACGAGCGCCTTGGCGTCGACGTGAACCACCGCGACGGACGCCTGGCGATCGGCACGCTGGCCGACGGCCGGCTCCTCATCGCGCTCACCAGGTTCAATGGCCTCGGCCCGCTCAGCCCGCCGGTTCCGCTCGGCCTGACCCTCGCGGACATGGCCGCGGTGATGCGCGGCCTGGGATGCCGTCGCGCCCTGGCGCTCGACGGCGGCGTGTCCGCGCAGTTGATGGTGCGCGACAACGGCGATCGCATCGTCTGGCGCGGATGGCGGAAAGTGCCGCTGGGGCTCGTCGCCGTTCCCGTTCGCGAGGAGTAGTGCTTATGCGGCGATGGATTCAGATACGCACGATGCTCGTGTGTGCAGGCCTCGTCACCGTGGCGGGAGTCGCGTTGGCGGCGCAGAGCGCGCTGGCCGCCATCGCGACCACGGAGGCCGACGCCCGCGAATGGGTCAAACACACCGTCTTCGCCGGCGGGCCGACCTTTCACATACTGTTTGGCGAGGCCGGCGTCTCGCACGCGCTCGAAGCGTTCAAGAAACTCCCCGCCTCGGCTCGCGGCCCGGCCACGACTCAGCTCTATGCGTGGACCAAGGCCTACGTCAGCACGCCGGCGTTCAACGCCGAGTATGTCAAGTCCCGCGAGGCCCAGAAGCCCCAGCCGCCCGTGTACACCGAAACCGTCGACCAGGAACTGAAGGCGAAGGTCGCGAAGGAGAGCGAAGATCAGGAACAGTCAGCGAAGAACGCGGAGTCGATGGGGATGAAAGATGCCGCCGCAGAAATGCGGCAGCAGTGGGCCGCCATGCGCGGCCAGGTGATTCCCGCATGGCGGGCTGAGATCGAAGAGCGGCGCAAGCAGGAAAAAGACGGTTTCGACTCCGGCATCAAGGAGTGGCAGGAGCGCTATCCCCCGGACGTGCCGAGGTTGCTCGTCAGGATCCTTCGGGAATTCCTGGAGAACACCACCGACATCGATTTCGCAGCGAAGCAACACCTGGAACGGGGCAATATCGACCTGATGGCGTTCGACAACGACGCCTATAACAGGAAGCCGTGGCAGTGGAAGTTGTCGTACTTCTGGGGGCCGGAGGCCATCGCCGCGGCCAGGACGGCGGCCGCCGCGTGGCTCAAAGAGCTCTCGGCGAAAATGACACGGTCTCTCGTCCTCGCCGCCGCGATCTTCGTCGCCGTTCCCGCCGCGGCGCAGGATCGTCCCTTCCTGTTTTCGGTGTCCACGCCCACCGATTCTGTCGCGCCTTCCGTTCCGCCTGGAGTACGACGTCGGCGCCGGCGAGCAGATGTTCCAGAGCAGCACCGCCAGTCAGCCGGAGCAGCGAGTCGCCGCGCAGGCGTCATGGCGCCGGCTCACGGTCATCGGCCGGTTCGGCGTGGTTGCGGTCTCCGACGCGCCGAATCGCAGCACGCAATCAGGCGAGCTCCTGGTCTCGCTGCTCGATCAGCAGCGCTTCCGGGATCTCGATGGCGGCCGGCGGCGGCGTGCAGCGAGAGGCCGATGGCGTGACGGTGCTGCTCGCGCGCGTGGCCGTCGCGCACGATGCCCCGAACTGGCGGCTGCACGGCAACGTCGTGTTCCAGAAGCCGCTCGACCCGAACGCGGGACTCGACTCGATCTCGCCTTCACGAGCGGCTGGTGCCACACCGTAGCGTCTGGCGTGGCGCTCGGCATCGAGGAAGTCGCCGAAGACCTCGAGGGGTTCTGGGATCCCAACGAGGCGGAGGGCGGCGCCCGAATTCTCGATCGGCCCGTCGTTTCATCTCGCGCCGCACGGGCGTGCGTGGCAGTTCACGGCCACTGGCGGCCCCGCCTTTCACCCCACGTCCAGCCGGGCGCATGAGCGACGCCGTGCGCGATCTGCCGCCCGTCTCCGGCCGCGTCGGCTACGCCGTCCGCGCCGGCCTGACCTACCGCATCTTCTGAGCACGCGTCGGACCTCTCGGGATCAGGGATTCCGCACGTGCCGGGACCTCGAGGTTCGGCCAGATCCCGGGCGATCCTCGAGAGGTTCCGCCGCCACGAGTACGAACTAGTCAGTCGTTGGCCGTCATCGCGGAGCTCTGCGCGCCGGCGATGACCTCGTGGACCACGCGGAGCTTGTCCACGGCGGCGGGCGAGAGGACGAAGGGGTAGCCGTCCGGCAATCCCAGGCCGCGATTGAGGTTGTTGAGCACGTAGGTGAGCGAATACCAGGCGGCCATCATCCGCTCGAACGGGGTGGTCGGCGTGGCCGCGTCGGCCGGCAGCGGCTTCATGGACGGCTCGTTGCGGCGGCTGGGCCGGATCGACACGCCGCAGGCCGCGGCGGTTTCGACCGTGTCGGTGATGTGGAGGTAGTGCGCCCACGTCTCGGCCCAGTCCTCCCACGCGTGCGCGCTGGCGTACGCCGAGACGAACCGGGACGTCCAGTCTGCCGGCGGGCCTTCGGCGTAGTGGCGCTGCAGCGCGGCGGCGTAGTCCTCGCGCTCGTCGCCGAAGACAGCGCGGAAGGTCTGGAGGCGATAGGCGGAGGGCGCGATCAGGCGCTCCCAGTAGTAGTGGCCGATCTCGTGGCGGACGTGGCCGAGCAGCGTGCGGTAGGGCTCGTGCAGCGACGCGCGCCGGCGCTCGCGCTCCGAGTCGTCGGCTTCGGCCACGTTGATCCGGATGACGCCGTGTTCGTGGCCGGTGATCATGGGGGGCTGCGACGGGTCATCCGGGTCGGCCAGGAACTCGAACGCCAGGCCGCCGGCCGGGTCGTCGTCGCGATCGACGATGGGCAGCTGCAGCGCGAGCAGCGTGTAGACGAGCCGCCGTTTCGCGACCTCGAGGCGGTACCACGCCTCGCGGTTCCCCTGGCGGCCGAGATCCGGCACCACGCGCGTGAGCCGGCACGAGAGGCAGCGCTCGTGAGTGTCGGCGTCGGCGAGCGCCCAGTTGCAGACGTTCTCCTCGCGGTAGTTCCGGCACAGGCGATACGTCGCGCCGTGGGCCAGCGGCGACCGCCAGCGCATGTCGTCCACGCGCTCGAGCGATCCGATCTCGCCGAGGTCGGGCAGGAAGGCGAGCAAGTGGCCACACCGCACGCACGCCGTGTTCTCGAAGAAGACCAGGTGATCGCAGTGATCGCAGTGGAAGATTCGCATGTGGTCAAGCCAATCGATCGCGCGCACCGCCCGCGCCGGAGGTTGCGGCCCCGGATGGCATAATGACCGCGCGTGCCCATCCACGTCGCGCTCAATCACCGCACGTCGTATCGCTACGATCGTCTCGTCGGTCTGTCGCCGCAGATCGTGCGCTTGCGGCCGGCGCCGCACTGCCGCACGCCGATCATCTCGTACTCGCTGCGCGTCACGCCTGCCACGCACTTCGTCAACTGGCAGCAGGACCCGCAGAGCAACTACCTCGCGCGGCTGACGTTTCCCGAACGCGTCCGGGAATTCGCGCTCGAGGTGGATCTGGTGGCCGAGATGGCCGTCTACAACCCGTTCGACTTCTTTCTCGAGCCGCACGCCGAGCGTATCCCGTTTGCCTACGAACCGTGGCAGCTTCAGGAGCTGCAGCCGTATCTGCGCGCCGAACCGCTGACGCCCCGCTTCGAGGCGTACCTGCGCGAGATCCCCCTCGGGCCCGCACGCACGATCGACGCCCTCGTCGCCATCAACCAGCGGCTGCAGCACGACATCACGTACGTCATCCGCATGGAGCCCGGGATCCAGCCGCCGGAGCGGACGCTCGATCTCGCGCGCGGGTCCTGCCGCGACTCGGCGTGGCTGCTCGTCCAGCTGCTGCGCCACCGCGGCCTGGCCGCGCGGTTCGTCTCCGGCTACCTGGTGCAGCTGCGGCCCGACGTGAAGCCGCTCGACGGCCCCGCCGGCCCCGGCAGCGACTTCACCGATCTCCACGCGTGGTGCGAAGTCTATCTGCCGGGCGCCGGCTGGATTGGCCTCGATCCCACCTCGGGCCTGCTCGCCGGCGAAGGCCACATCCCGCTGTCGTGCACGCCCGAGCCGGCGGCGGCCGCGCCGGTCACCGGCGCCGTGGACGAATGCGAGGTCGAGTTTCACCACGCGATGCGCGTGACGCGCATCTACGAGTCGCCGCGCGTCACCAAGCCGTACACCGACGCGCAGTGGGGCGCGATCGTCGCGCTCGGCGATCGCGTCGACGCCGACCTCGACGCACCACGACGTCCGCCTGACGATGGGCGGCGAGCCGACGTTCGTGGCGGTGGACGATCCGGACGGCGCCGAGTGGAACATCGACGCGCTCGGGCCCACCAAGCGCCTGCGCGCCGGCGAGCTGCTCGAGCGGCTCCGCGCCCGCTACGCGCCCCGCGGGTTCGTGCACGTGGGGCAGGGCAAGTGGTATCCGGGCGAGCAGCTCCCGCGCTGGTCCTTCGCGTGCTACTGGCGGCGCGACGGCGAGCCGACGTGGACCGACGCCCGCCTGATCGCGGACGAGCGGGAGCCCGCCGGCCACACCGCGCCCGACGCGGAGCGATTCGTCCGCCACCTGGCGACGCGCCTCGGCGTCAGCGACGAGTACGTCCAGCCCGGCTTCGAAGACGTCTGGTACTACCTCTGGCGCGAGCGGCGGCTGCCGGTGAACGTCGATCCGTTCGACTCGCGCCTCGACGACGAGCTCGAGCGCGCGCGGCTGCGCCGCGTCTTCTCGCAGAAACTCGACACGGTCGTCGGCTATGCGTTGCCGCTCGAGCCGCTCGGGGCTCGCGGCGCGCGCTGGCGCTCGGGTCCCTGGTTCATGCGCGACGGGCGGATGTATCTGATCCCCGGCGACTCGCCGATGGGCTACCGCCTGCCGCTCGATGTGCTGCCGTGGTCCGCCGCCGGCGATCGTCCGTCGTTCGAGCCGCCCGATCCGTTCGCGCCGCGCGCGCCGCTCCCGTCCTCACGCGGCGCTGCGCCCCGCGCCGATCGCCGCAGGCGCCGAACGTCGAGCCGACCGTGGCCGAACTTCAGTCGGCCACGCCGATCCCTGCAGGGCCGAACTTCAGTTCGGCCTCGGCCGCTCGCGGAGAATCGGCGCGCGGCCAGGTGCGAACCGCGCTCTGCACCGAGGCGCGCGACGGCGTGCTGTACGTGTTCATGCCGCCGGTCGACACGCTCGAGGCGTACCTCGAGCTCGTGGCGGCCATCGAAGCCACCGCGGCGGATCTCGGAATGCCGGTGCTGCTCGAAGGGTACCGTCCGCCGTCGGATCCGCGGCTTGCGGAACTCCTCGTCACGCCGGACCCCGGCGTCATCGAGGTGAACGTCCCGCCGGCGTCCACCTGGGCCGAGCTGGTCGATCAGACGACGTCGCTCTACGAGGACGCGCACCGGTCGCGCCTCACGTCCGAGAAGTTCATGCTCGACGGCCGTCACACCGGCACCGGCGGCGGCAATCACTTCGTGCTGGGCGGCGCCACCGCCGACGACAGCCCGCTGCTGCGGCGTCCCGATTTGCTGCGCAGCCTGCTCGCGTACTGGCACAACCATCCGTCGCTGTCGTACCTCTTCTCCGGTCTCTCCATCGGGCCGACCAGCCAGGCGCCACGCGTGGACGAAGCGCGCCACGACAGCATTTACGAGCTCGAAATCGCCTTCGACAAGGTGCCGCCCTCCGGCGCCGACGCGCCGCCGTGGCTCGTCGACCGCCTGTTCCGCCACCTGCTGGTGGACGTCACCGGCAACACGCACCGCGCGGAGTTCTGCATCGACAAGCTGTACTCGCCCGACACGCCGCAGGGACGCCGCGGGCTGCTCGAGCTGCGCGCCTTCGAGATGCCGCCGCACGCGCGCATGAGCGTCGCGCAGCAGCTGCTGCTCAGGGCGCTCGTCGCGCGCTTCTGGCAGGCGCCGTACACCGCGCGGCTCACGCGCTGGGGCACCGAGCTGCACGATCGCTTCATGCTGCCGTACTTCGTCGAGCTCGATTTCGACGACGTCCTGCACGAGATGCGCGCCAGCGGGTACGCGTTCGACACCGCCTGGTTCGCGCCGCACTTCGAGTTCCGGTTCCCGCTGGCCGGCCAGATGGCGGTGCGCGGCGTGCAGCTGACGCTGCGACAGGCGCTCGAGCCGTGGCACGTCCTCGGCGAAGAGGGCGCGGTCGGCGGCACGGTGCGCTACGTGGACTCGTCGGTCGAGCGGCTGCAGGTGCTCGATGACCGGCCTCACGCCCGAGCGCTACCTCGTCGCCTGCAACGGCCGCGCGCTGCCGCTGCAGCCCACGGGGAGGAACGGCGAGTACGTCGCCGGTGTGCGGTTCAAGGCGTGGCAGCCGCCCTCGGGGCTCCACCCGACGATTCCGGTGCACGCGCCGCTGACTTTCGATATTGTGGACACCTGGTCCGAGCGATCGCTCGGCGGCTGCCAATACCACGTGATGCACCCGGGCGGACGCAACTACGACCGCTTCCCCGTGAACAGCTACGAGGCCGAGAGCCGCCGCCTGGCGCGCTTCTTCGCGATGGGCCACACGCCCGGCCGGCAGGTGGTGGCGCCGCCCGCCCGCACGCGGGAATTTCCGTACACGCTGGACCTTCGCACGTGAGCCGAACCCCGGGGGCGCTCGGCGATCTGCTCGCCGCCTATACCGTCCCCACCGGGCACTTCGACGAGTTGATGAGCGCCGGCGGCGTCGTGCGCCCGGCGTGGCGCGCGTTCGTCCGCCACATCGAACACACGACGGCCGCGGGATTATCGGCCGCCGACGCCAGGGTCGCGCGCCAGATTCACGACAACGGCGTGACCTACAACGTCTACGCCGACGCCAACGGGCCGTCGCGCCCGTGGGGCCTCGACGTGCTGCCCCTGATCGTGCCCGCGGCCGAATGGGAGCCGCTCGCTGCGGGGCTCGCTCAGCGGGCGCGCCTGCTCAACGCGATCCTCGCCGACCTGTACGGGCCGCAGCAGTTGATCGCCGACGGCTCGCTGCCGCCCGCGCTCGTCTTCGGCCATCCGGGATTTCTCCGGCCCGCGCACGGGATCACGCCGCCCGGCGGCTGCTTCCTCCATCAGGTCGCCTTCGATCTCGCCCGCGGCCCCGACGGCGGCTGGCGCGTCGTCGGCACGCGCTGTCAGGCGCCGTCTGGCGCCGGCTACGCGCTCGAGAACCGCGTCACGATTGCGCGGCTCTTCCCCGAGGCGTTTCGCGATCTTCGCGTCCACATGCTCGCGTCGTTCTTCCGGACGCTGCAGGAGACGCTGCTCGCCTGGTCGCCCTCGGACGGCGAGGTGCCGCACATCGCGCTGCTCACGCCGGGGCCGTACAACGAGACCTATTTCGAGCACGCCTACCTGGCGCGGTATCTCGGCTTCACGCTCGTCGAAGGCAGCGACCTCACGGTGCGGGACGATCGTGTCTTCCTCAAGACCGTGAAGGGTCTCGAGCCGGTGCACGGGATCCTGCGCCGCCTCGACGACGACTTCTGCGATCCGATGGAGCTTCGGAACGACTCGGCGCTCGGCGTGCCGGGTCTCGTGCAGGCGTGCCGCGCCGGCCGCGTGCTCGTGGCCAACGCGCTCGGCGTCGGGGTGCTCGAATCGCCGGCGCTGCTGGCGTTTCTTCCGGCCATCTGCGAGCGGCTCTTCGGCGAGCCGCTCAGCCTGCCGTCGATTGCGACCTGGTGGTGCGGCGAGCGTGCCGCGCTCGAGGCCATCGCTCCCGATCTCGGCGGCCGCATCCTCAAGCCGGCGTTTCCGCAGACGCCGCTCGAGCCGGTGTTCCTCGACCGCGCGGATCCTGACGCCTGTGCCCGGTGGGCGGCGCGCCTGCGCGGCGCGCCGGACGACTTCGTGGTCGAGGAGTACGTGCCGTTGTCGCACGCGCCCTCCTGGGACGGCGATCACCTGGAGAGCCGCGGATTGATGCTGCGCGTGTTCCTGGTGGCGGACGGCCGCGGCGAGTACCGCGTCATGCCGGGCGGGCTGGCGCGCATCGCCGGCAGCGACCGGCAGGTCGTCTCGAATCAGCGCGGCGGCCGCAGCAAGGACACGTGGGTGCTCTCCGACGCGCCGGTCCCGCGCTTCTCGATGCTCCGCGGTCCGCTCGGCAGCGACGACGTCGTCCAGAGCTCGCGGATCGTGTCGAGCCGCTCGGCGGAGCACATCTTCTGGCTGGGGCGCTATGCCGAGCGCAGCGAGAACAGCGCGCGGCTGCTGCGTGCCGTGCTCACCCGGCTGCCGTACGCCGACTCGTTGATGGCCGAAGGATCGCCGGTGGTGCGCGCGTGCGTGCGCCACGGGCTGCTGCCGGCCGATCGCCCGTGGGGCGACGACGCCGCGGCCGATCTCGCGGATCTCGAAGCGCTGCTGCTGGCCGGCCTTGCCGATCCCGAGGCGCCGTACGGCCTGCCCGGCACCGTGCGCCAGACCGTGCGCGCCGCCAGCGCCGTGCGCGACCGTCTCTCGTCCGACAACTGGCGGCTCCTGAGCCGGCTGTTCGGCGACATCGACGACGTCCCCGTCGGCAGCCTCGCCGAGACGCTCGAGTTCCTCGACCGCGTCATCATCGATCTGGTCGCCGTCGGCGGCCTCGAGACCGCGCACATGACGCGCGACGACGGCTGGCGCTTTCTGAGCCTGGGGCGGCATCTGGAGCGGCTGCTCTATATCGCGACGACCGTCGGCGAGGTCGCGGCGTCTGGACGCGGCGGCGATCCGCTGCTGCTCGAGTGGCTTCTCGATTTGTCCGACAGCCTCATCACGTACCGCGCGCGTTACATGCGGCATCCCGAGGAGCTCGCCGTGGCGCACCTGCTCACTGCGGAACCCGGGAACCCGCGGGCCGCGTCGTTTCAGCTGGCGCGGCTGGCCAAGCACGCGCGCGATCTGCCGGGCGGCGGGCTTCCGGATCACGCGGCCGCGCTCACGCGGGCGGCGGCCGCCTGGGAGCGGGCCGACGAGGGGCAGCGGCAGCTGTTCGCAGAGCGCGATTCGCTCGAGCAGCGCCTGGCCGAGAGCGAAGCGCTCGCGCTGGCGCTGTCGAACGCAATCACTCTGCGCTACTTCAGCCACGTCTACGAATTGCAGACGTCGATACTCTGACGACGGACTTCAGACTACGGACTGACAGGACTACGGACGGCCGCGGCTGAAGCCCGCAGCCGACTAGCGGAGCGCCAAAGGACCCGACGGCGAAGGACCCAGGACCCGAGAGCGTCAGTTCCCAGGACCCGACGGCGAAGGACCCAGGACCCGACGACCGAAGCACCCAAGGACCCGACAATCGAAGCACCAAGGACCCGCAGCGTCAGTTCCCCAGGACCCGACGACCATAGCCCCCATGCTCACCTATCGCATAGAGCACACGACGCGTTACGAGTACGGCGCGCTGGTATCGACCTCGCAGCACGTGGCGTGCCTGCAGCCGCGAACGCTGCCGGGCCAGCGGCTCGACGCGTGGGCCCTGGCGATCGATCCGCCGCCGGCCCGCGTCACGGCGCGCGAGGACTACTTCGGCAACACGTTGCACTACGTGACGCTGATGACGCCGCACGACGAGCTGCGCGTGTCGAGCCAGTCGACCGTCGACGTGTCGCCGCGGACTCTGGTGGATCCAGAGGCGACTGAAGCGTGGGAGGTCGTCCGGAGCAGCCTCGAGTACCGAGTGGGGCAGGGCTTCAGCCCTGCCGCTGACGCTGCCGCGCAGTTCGCCTACGCGTCGCCGTACGTCGAGCACGATTCGCGGATGGCCGAGTACGCCGCGACGGCGTTTGCGCCCGGCACGCCGATTCTGGCGGCGGCGCTGGCGTTGATGCACCGCATCCACGAGGACTTCACGTTCGACGCGACCGCCACCACCGTGACCACGCCAGTCACCAGGGTGCTCGCGGAGCGCCGGGGCGTGTGCCAGGACTTCGCGCACCTCCAGATCTCCTGCCTCCGGTCGCTCGGGCTGGCCGCCAGGTACGTGAGCGGCTACCTGCTCACGGACCCGCCGCCCGGACAGCCGCGCCTGCTTGGCGCCGACGCCTCGCATGCGTGGGTCTCCGTGTTCTGCCCGCCGGTCGGCTGGGTGGACGTCGACCCCACCAACGACGTGCTGGCCGACGAACGGCACGTCACCGTCGCGTGGGGCCGCGACTACGGCGACGTGAGCCCGCTGCGCGGCGTGATCCTCGGCGGCGGCCAGCATGCCCTGCACGTCGGCGTCAGCGTCGTCCCGGTGACCGCGTAGCGGCGCCCCCTGTTTCCTCTATTCCCTATTCCCTATTCCCTATTCCCTATTTCGCTATTTTCCCACCGCGGTATCATCGTCCCGTCAGAACAGGAGAGACCCTACATGATGCGCAGGGGAGTGGTGTCGTGGCTTGCCGCGGCGATCGTGACGATGTGGGCGGCCGGCGCGTCGGCGCAGGCGCCGGCGAAATCCGCCGAGACGGGGAAGACCACCTGGTACTTCTACACGGTGGCCTGGGGACACCAGGACGAGTTCCTGGACCTCTTCGCCAGGAATCATTACCCGCTGCTGAAGGCGCTCGAGGCCGCCGGCCACTACACGCGGGTGCGCACGTACGTGCCGACCTATCACGGCGACGGGCGCGCGGACTGGACGTTTGCCGTCGAGCTCGTCGAGCCGGCCAACCCGCCGCAGGTCGACGAAGAAGCCGCTGATGTCAAGAAGCTCTTTCCCTGATCAGGAAAAATACAAGCGCGAGGAACAGCGGCGCTTCGAGATCCTCGTCGCGCACTGGGACGTGCCCGTTGAATGTCGTCGATCTCGGAAAGCCCTGAGCCCGGCCGGCTCGCCGCGTTCGGCTGGTCGCCAGCCGTGGCGTCTGCCTTCGAGCCGTTCCGCGCGGACGGCCTCGAGCCGGCCCGCGTCGCTGTCGCCTTCGGCGCGACGTTCCGCGTGATCGCGCACGACGGCGAGATGCTCGCGGATCTGACGGGACGCCTGCGGCACCAGGCCGAGGGCCGGCGTGATTTGCCCGCCGTCGGCGACTGGATCGCGCTCAAGCGATCGACGATGAAGGCGGCCGTTCGATCGATTCAGGGCATCCTTCCACGGACAGAGCGTGTTCTCGCGCAAGGTCGCGGGCGAGACCACGATCGAGCAGATCGTCGCGGCCAACGTGGACGTCGCGTTCCTGATGATGTCGCTCGATCACGATTTCAACCCGCGCCGGATCGAGCGCTACCTCGCCATGACCTGGCAGAGCGGCGCGCGCCCCGTGATCCTGTTGAACAAGGCCGACGTGGCCGAGGCGCTGGACGACAAGGTGCAGGAGATGGCAGGCTCCGCCACCGGCGTGCCCGTGCACGTGATCAGCGCGCGCGACGGCCGCGGGCATGGAGGCGCTGTCGCCGTATCTCACCGCGGGTCAGACGATTGCGGTGCTCGGCTCGTCCGGCGTCGGCAAGTCCACGTTGATCAACTGGCTGCTCGGCGAGGATCGGCTCCGCACGCAGGAAGTTCGCGCGAGCGACTCGCGCGGGCGGCACACGACCACCCATCGCGAGCTGGTGCCGCTGGCTGGCGGTGCCGTGCTCGTCGATACGCCCGGCATGCGCGAGCTGCAGCTGTGGTCCGCGGACTCCGGGCTCGAGGAGGCGTTCGACGACATCGCCGCGCTCGCCGCCGGGCTGCTTCTTCGCGAATTGCGGGCACGCCACCGAGCCGCGCTGCGCGGTGAAAGCGGCCGTGGCCGACGGCCGCCTTTCCGCGGAGCGCCTCGAGAACTACCACAAGCTCGGACGCGAGCAGGAGATGCTGGCCGCCCGCCAGGACGGCCTGGCCCAGCAGCTCGAGAAGAAGAAGCTTCGCGCGCAGTTTCGCGCCATCCGCAAGCAGTCGCAGAGCCGCCCAAAGGATCGCCCGTGAGCCAGCCGAACGCCGCGCCGCGCGCGCGTCCCACCCGCGTGCAGCTCCTCGTCACGTGTCTCGTCGACAGCTTCTTCCCGGACGTCGGCTTTTCCGTCGTCGCGGTGCTCGAACGTCTGGGCCTCCAGGTGGACGTGCCTGCCGGGCAGACGTGCTGCGGCCAGCCCGCCTTCAACTCCGGCTCGTGGGACGACGCGCGCGCGATGGCGCGCCACCTGATCGACGTCTTCGGCGACAGCGACGTCCCGGTGATCGTGCCGTCCGGATCGTGCGGCGACATGGTGATTCATCAGGCGCCCGATCTGCTGCGCGACGACCCGGAATACGGGCCGCGCGCCAGGGCGCTCGCCGCGCGCACGCACGAGTTCACGCAGTTCGTCGTGGACGTGCTTGGCGTGACCGACGTCAGCGCGACGGCGAGCGGGCGCGTCGCCTATCACCCCGCGTGCCACGGGCTTCGCGGCCTCGGCCTCGATCGGCAGCCGAAGCAGTTGCTCGATCACGTGAAGGGCATCGAGCGCTGTCCGCTGGACGACGAGGAGACGTGCTGCGGCTTCGGCGGGCTCTTCGCGGTGAAGATGAGCGAGATCTCCGGCAGCCTGCTCGATCGGAAGATCGCCACGATCGAGCGCAGCGGCGCCGACACCGTCGTCGCCACCGACGTCAGCTGCCTGATGCACATCGGCGGCGGGTTGCACCGCCAGGGCAGCTCCGTTCAGGTGAAACACCTCGCGGAGCTGCTCGCAATGAAGAATGAAGAATGAAGAATGCAGAATGCAGAACCGTTGACCTTTCATGCCCGTGTTGATCCCGCGCTGAAAGACCGCGCGCTCGGCGCCGCGATGTCGCGCGCGACGACGACGCTGATGGCCGGCCGGCGCCGCGGGTTCGACGGCTTCGCCCATGCCGACGAGGTGCGCGATCACGCGCGCGCCATTCGCGCGCACACGGTGGCGCGCCTCGGCGACTACCTGCGTCAGTTCGAGGCCGCCGTCACCGCGCGCGGCGGGCACGTGCACTGGGCCGAGACCGCCGAGCAGGCCGTGGCGATCGTCGCCGGCATCGCGCAACAGCACGGCTGCCGCAGCCGCCGTGAAGTCGAAGTCGATGGTGAGCGAGGAGATCGAGCTGAACGACGCGCTGGCGAAGGCCGGCGTGGACGTCCTCGAGACCGATCTCGGCGAGTTCATCGTCCAGATCGACCGCGATCATCCGTCGCACATCGTCGCGCCCATCATTCACAAGAGCAAAGAGCAGGTCGCCGAGTCGTTCCGCACGAAGCTTGGCGCGGCGGATGATGACCTGAAGGACGTGCCGAGCATGACCGCCTTTGCGCGGCGCACGCTGCGCGCCGGGTTCCTGAAGGCCGACATGGGGATCTCGGGCGGCAACTTCGGCGTCGCCGACACCGGCAGCCTCTGCATCGTCACCAACGAGGGCAACGGGCGACTGACGACGACGCTGCCGCGCGTGCACGTGGCGCTGATGGGGATCGAGCGGCTCGTGCCGACGCTGGCCGATCTCGGCGTGATGCTCCAGATCCTCGGCCGAAGCGCGATGGGGCAGAAGCTGACGGTCTACACGAACATCATCTCTGGTCCCAGGCGCAGGCAGGGTGCGAGGGGTGCGAGGGGTGCGCGAGGTGCGGGGCGTGCGAGCGCGGGGCGTGCCGGAGGTGCCTTGGCGCGAGCGAGTCGGATGGGCCCGAGCACTTCCATGTCGTCCTCGTGGACAACGGGCGCAGCAGACTGCTCGGCGGCGAGCTCGCCGAGATCCTCTACTGCATCCGCTGCGGCGCGTGCCTGAATGCCTGCCCCGTCTACCAGCAGATCGGCGGCCACGCGTACGGCAGCGTCTATCCGGGCCCGGTCGGCGCGGTGCTGACGCCGGGCCTGCGCGGGCTGGGCGAGTGGAGCGACCTGCCGCAGGCGAGCAGCCTCTGCGGCGCGTGTCGCGAGGTGTGTCCCGTCCGCATCGACATCCCGCGGATGCTGCTGTCGCTGCGCGATCGGTCCACCAGAGAGGGCGAGACGCCGTCGTGGGTCACGGCCGGGCTCTGGCTGCTGCGGTATGTGGCCGAGCGGCCGCGTCTGTTCCGGGCCGCACAACGGGCGGCTCGCCTGGCGTCACGGGCGGTGGCGCGCGACGGCTGGATCCGCTACGTGCCCGGCCACCTGGCCCGGTGGACGGATCACCGCGACTTCCCGGCGCTGGCGCCGCGGAGCTTCATGGATCGCTGGGAGGCGCGGCCGCGATGACCGACGGCCGCTTCAACGTGCTCGCGTCGATCGACCGGCAGATTCGCCTCGGCGGGTTGCCGCCCGGCGCGAGGCTCGAGCATCCCGGCCCGCCGCCCGTCGGCGATGTCGGCGGCGATCTCGTGGCGAGATTCGAAGCCGAGGCCACCGCGCTTGCCGTGACCGTGCATCGCGTGGGCGGCGACGCGGCGGCAATCGACACGGTGATTGGGCTCCTGCGCGAGCGTCACGCGTCGCGGGTGCTCGCGTGGGACGCCGAGTGGCTGAACTGCCCTGGCCTGGCGGCCGCGATTGCCGCGGCCGGCATCACGCTCGAGTCGTGCTGGCTGCCGCCGGATCCGGAGCCACGCCGGGCGCGGCTCGCGGCGCTCGATCCCGTGCCCGTGGGCCTGACAGGGGCAGTGGCGGGTCTGGCCGACACCGGGTCACTGGCGGTCATCAGCGGACCGGGCCGCGGGCGCATGGCGTCGCTGCTGCCGCCGGCGCACATCGCCGTCCTGCGCGCGGCGCAGATCGTGCCGTCGCTGACGCACTTCCTCGCGTCGCATCCGGACGCGGCCGACGCCGGCAGCAACCTCGTGTTCATCACCGGGCCGAGCCGCACCGGAGACATCGAGATGACGCTCAGCCGGGGTGTTCATGGCCCGGGCGTCGTTCATGTAGTAGTGATCGAGTGAAATCGACGAACGACGTTGCGGTGCTGCGGTGCTGCCGTGCTGCAGTAGGGCGGGACTTCAGTCCCGCCGGGGGACGATGACTTCGTGAGTGCAACGACTCTGCGATTCACACTGCCCGTCGTGCTGTTCGTCACCGTCTCGTGCGGCGGCGGTCGTCCGTCGGCGTCGGCGTCAACGACCGCAAAATCCGCTGCCGCGACGCCCACTGCCGACCCCACGTCGAGCGCGGCGGTACTGGACGGCACCGACTACACGCTGAGCGGCGACGTCACCTGCGAGCACGCGGATGACGGATCGATCTACGACGTGCCGGCGGCCATGTGGCACGCGACGCTGAAGGCCGACGGCGCGACGGTGTCGTACGTCAACTTGACGATCTGGCAGTTCAAGCAGGGCGGCCCGGACCAGTTCTCGCTCGGCCTGCAGGTCGGCGGCATCTTCCATCACGCCTCGACGGTCAAGGGCGCCACGATCGTTGGCAGCGGCACGGCCACCGTCGAGCGCGCGGCGACGACCTCACTTCACGCGAAGGGCGCTGACGAGAAGGGCGTCGCGTTCGACGTCACGCTCCGCTGCGCGAAAGTCATTGCAGCGGTAGAGGAGGGCGGCAGGTAGGCAATGCAGGTGCTGACGGATGAAAGTGCGGAATGCAATGCGGTGCATGCGGTAGCCCTGATCTAATTGAATTCTTCAGTCTTCAGCTTCACCGCTCGCATCGCGCTCCTCAGTCGATCCATCCCAGCTGCGCAATTCGTCTGACCGGCTCTTCGAACGAGCACGATCCGACCGATCGCAGCAAGTGGTCCCGTCCATGCGCGAATTCGCCGTAGGTCAGCACGGCGTTCAGCCATGACCCCGCGCGTCCGCCGAACTTGAACACCTCCGGACGATCGTCGTCCAGCACCGCATCGGCCATGTCCTCGTCGATCTTTCCCGCCGCGAGCAGCGTTGCGGCGAACGTGACGTTCACGAAGCCGTGCATGACGCCCGTCGGGCTGTCGGTGGCGTACGTGAGCTTGCGCTCGGCGCGGATCGCGTGGTGCAGCCCGGCGGTCGCCTTGAGCGACGCGCCCGCCTGCTTCGCGCGGGCGAGGAACCGCGCGACCAGGCAGTGGACGGCACCTTGGCGGGCGTGACGCCGCCCGTGCGCATCTTCGCCCAGCACGCCGTGGCCGCCAGCGCGGCCAGCAGCGGCGCGGGGTCGGGGTCCAGGGGAATCTCGATGAAGCGCTCGAGATACAGCGGGTACGAGCGCGCGAGGAACTGGATTTCCTCGGCGGTGCTCGCGGCGGTCTCGATGCTCTCGACACAGAGCAGGCGCCCGGTCTCGGCTCGGAAGTGCGTCAGCGCGCCGCTGTTGGTCGAGGCGGCGAGCGCGTCGCCGACGAGCACGCTCACCGGCCACGGGTCGGCCGCGGTGGCGCCGGCCGCCCGCGCGAGCGCCTCGGCTTCGTCCAGCCGATCGAGCGGCAGGACCAGACGTCCGAGCATCCACGATGCCGGGCTGGCGCGATAGGCCGCGTAGTTGGCGATGACGCGCTCGAGATTCAGGCTGGCGGGCGGGTAGAGCCCCGCGTAGTCGACGAATCCACGGAAGGCGGCGACGACGGCATCCACGCCACCGAGGATAGCTCATCGGTTCGGATCGTTGCGGATTGCGGGTTGCGGTGCGTGGGGCAGGGCTTTCAGCCCTGCATCGGGTGGCGGACTGGCGCAGCCAGTCTCGCCGAAGCCCGAAGGGCGAAGGCGGATTGCGCTAGCATCGACGGCATGCGTGCTCCGCTAGTTCTCGCCATCCTGCTGGCCCTGAGTCCCGATGCGGCTGCCCAGCGGCGGCCGGCGCGCCCCGGCGGCGCCGTTCAAGACGCCGTTGACGCTGGCGGAGATGTCGCACAAGCAGGCGGTCGTCGCGACCTCGAAGGGCACGTTCGTGATCGAGCTGCTGCCCGAGGCCGCCCCGAATCACGTCGGCTACTTCATCAAGCTGGCGCGCGAAGGCGCCTACAACGGCACGACGTTCCATCGCGCGATCCGGATGGGAATCATCCAGGGCGGCGACCCGCTGTCGAAGGATCCCGCGAAGAAGGATCTCTACGGGACGGGCGGTCTCGGAATCCTGAACGCGGAGTTCAACGCCACGCCTCTCGCCCGCGGCGCGGTCGCCGCGGTGCTGCAGCCGGGAAAGCCGAACAGCGCCGGCGCGCAGTTCTTCATCGCCGTCACCGATCAGCTCGCGCTCAACGGCCAGTTCACCGTCTTCGGCCGCGTCGCCGACGGCATGGAGATCGTGCAGCAGATCTCGGAGGCGCCCGTCGACGCGCAGGCCCGCGTCAGCGAGCGGATCGAGATCGCGAGCGTGACGATTCGCGACGCGCCGCCTCCGGACGCCGTGCCGTTCGCGTCAGCCACCGCCGAAGAGATGGCGGCCTATCACGTCGTCCTCGAGACCTCGAAGGGCGACATCACGCTCGCGTTCCGGCCCGACAAGGCGCCGGAGCACGTGCGCAACTTCCTGCGCCTCGCGCAGTCTGGCGCCTACGACGGGACGACGTTTCATCGCGTGGTGAGAGGGTTCGTGATTCAGGGGGGCATGATGTCGCCGAGAGCGACGCGGCTGACGCAGAAGCAGCAGTCGTACGTCCACAACCTGCAGCCGGAGTTCAACGACATCCTGCACGTCGCGGGCACGCTCTCGATGGCGCGCCTCGACGATCCCGCGAGCGCCTCGACGTCCTTCTTCATCTGCACGGCGCCGGCGCCCTCGCTCGACGGCAAGTACACGGCGTTCGGTCAGGTGATTGCGGGGATGGATGTCGTGCAGGCGATTGAAGCCGTCGCGGTGCAGGGCGACACGCCCACGCAGAAGATCGAGGTCCGGCACGTCCGCGTCGAGAAGCAGTGACGTCAGTCACCGCTACGCTGCGAATCTCGAGGGAAGCGAACCACAGACACCTGGATTCCGAGATTTCAGGGATTCAGCGAACGTCTACGATTCGAATCCCGAGAATCCCTGAATCCAAGTGAATTCTGTGGTCTGTAGTCCGTAGTCTGAAGTCCGTAGTCTGAGTCCGACTCACCCCGCCAGCGACGCGTCGGTGACTTCCGCGAGGCCGGTCTCCGCCACCGCGATGCCCTCGTCGGCACCCGCGAACCGCGCGAAGCTCCACGACAGCATCGCCGGCGTGACCAGCGTGGTGGCGATGACCATCACGACCACCGCGGAAAACACGCTCTGGCTCACCACGGCCTGGCCGCCCACGACGAGCGTGAGGCCGATGTTCGCGAAGATCAGGCCGACTTCACCGCGTGGAATCATGCCGATGCCGATCGAGAGCCGGTCGAAGCCGCGGCCGACGACGCCGAGCGCGCAGAGCTGCTTGCCGAGGATCGCGGCGGCCGTGAGCGCCGCGGCCAGGCCGAGCACGTGGATGTTCGCGAAGACCCGCAGGTCGGTGCGGACGCCCATGATGACGAAGAAGATCGGCACCAGGAACGACGCGACCGGCTCGATGAGCTGCCCGAGCGTGTGCTCGCCGCGCTCGGTGAAGTCGGCGTAGTGCAGGTCCTCGAGCACCAGGCCCGCGGCGAAGGCGCCGACGATGGGCGCCAGGCCGATGAAGTTCGCGCCCCACGACATCACGAAGCAGAAGGCGAGGCCCACGGCCAGCAGAACGCCGCTGGCCTTGAGCTTCGAGGCCAGCGTGAACATCTTCGGCGAGAGGTAGAGCCCGAGCGCCAGCGAGCCGACGAGGAACACCGTCGCCTTGCCGACCACGAGACCCATGGCGCCGTACGACAGCGCCTGGCCGCTGTTGGCGGCGGCGATGATCCCGGTGACCACCGCGAGGATCACCAGCCCCTGCACGTCGTCGATGACCGCGGCGCCGAGGATGATGCGCGCCTCGTCGCTCTGCGAGCGGCCGATGTCCTTCAGCACGCGGGCCGTGATGCCGACGCTGGTCGCCGTCAGCGTGGCGCCGAGGAAGATGTGCGCGTAGACGCTGGCCGTGGGCAGCAGCCACACGCCGACGCCGTAGCCGAGGATGAACGGCCCGACGACGCCCAGCGTCGCGACCATGAACGACGAGAGGCCCACGCGGGCCATCTGCGCGACCGTGGACTCGAGGCCCACCTGGAAGAGCAGCATGATCACGCCGAGCCGCGACAGCATGTCGACGTTCTCGTCGGCGCGCAGGTGATCGAACCCGTGGAAGCCGAGCAGGCCGAGGTTGCCCATCAGCAGCCCGGCGGTCAGCTCGCCGAGCACCGGCGGCTGGTTGAAGCGGGCGGCCACGTGGCCGCCAAGCTTGGCGGCGATCAGGATGAGCGCAACCGACAGAATCAGGGGCGAAATCGGATCCATCTAGCGAGAACCTCCGGGCGACGCGCCGTTGGGCCGCCGGGTCAACCAGCTCAGAAGCGCCGCCAGCGCGACGCCGCCCACGATGGCGACCAGCGGCGCGCCGACCTTGAACATCAAGGCCACCACGAGAATCGAGGCGCCGACGAAGAGGCGCCAGTTCATCGCCAGAACGCCAGCAGCACGATCGCCGTGGCGACCGCCGCGAAGACGAGCGACGAGCGAACCAGCGAGCCGCGACCACTCGAAGTTGCGCGTGCTCTCCCGATTGAGCTTCCGGATTTCCTGGAGCTGCTTGCGCGCCACCGACAGCTCCCACGGGTTCGCCGCGAGGTCGACGGCCTTGAGCGTCTCGCGCTCGGCCTTGAGCAGCGCGCGAAGGCGGTAGTTCAGCTCCGCGTATTTCAGCTGCGCCCAGAAGTGATCCGGGTCCGCCTCGCAGGCGGCCTCGAGGACGTCCATCGACTTGTGGACGTCGTAGTTCATGGCGTACGCCATCCCGAGGCACGTCTTCAGGTCGGCCGACTCAGGCTGCGCGAGGCAGGCCTGTTCGAGCCGCGCGATGTGTCCCGCGAGCTCCCCTGGCGAGACCGTTTGCGGGTCTCGCCAGGGGACGACGGGAATGCGCTGAAGCTGCGCAGCGATGGGAGCGGCGAGTGTCAGCGCAGTGGACGACATGGCCTAGCTCACCGCCTCGAGCGCGGCGCCGTCGGTCTTCAGCACGAAGTCCGGGTAGCAGAGCGCGCCCATTTCGGGGATGTCGAGGCCTTCGAGCTCGGCCTTCGCCGGCACGCGCTGGCCGACGAAGTACTCGACCGCCAGGTTGAAGACGAAGCTGATGGTGAAGACCAGCCCGATGAGCGTCGCGCAGCCGATGAGCTGCGCCACCAGCTGGCCGGCGTCGCCGTAGAAGAGCCCGGTGACACCGCCACCGACGCCGTTCCAGGAGCCGCCGTAGTTGCTCTTGCCGTCGGCGAAGAGGCCGACCGAGATGACGCCCCAGATGCCGTTGGTGCCGTGCACCGAGATGGCGCCGACCGGGTCGTCGATCCTCGCGACGCGGTCGAAGAACTCGACCGAGATGCAGACCAGGCCGCCGGCGATGAGGCCGATGATCACCGCACGCGACCGGGTTCACGAAGCCGCTCGGCGCCGTGATCGCGACCAGCCCCGCCAGCAGGCCGTTGCCAGTCATCGACGCGTCGGGCTTGCCGTACTTCAGCCACATGTAGAGCAGCGCGCCGAAGCTGCCGGCCATGCCCGGCGAGCATCGTGTTCACCGCGACCGAGCCGATGCGCAGGTTGCCGTTGCTCGAGGCGCCGAGCGTGGAGCCGGGGTTGAACCCGAACCAGCCGAACGCCAGGATGAAGCAGCCCGTGAGCACGATGACGAGGTCGTGGGCGGGCAGCGCGTTGGCCTTGCCGTCGCGCGTGTACTTGCCGATGCGCGGGCCGATCAGGATGCCCATCGCGAGCGCCGTGATGCCGCCGACCGAGTGGACGACGCCGGAGCCCGCGAAGTCCGCGTAGCCGTGGCCCAGCCCGAAGTTGGTGCCGAGCGTGGCGAGCCAGCCGCCGCCCCACGCCCAGTTCGCGAACAGCGGATACGTGAAGGCGCCCAGCAGGAACGACGAGACGACGAAGGCCGCGTACTTCCAGCGCTCGGCCGCGGTGCCGGTGACGATCGTCAGCGCGGTGTCCATGAAGACCATCTGGAAGAGGAACACCACCATGACGCCCACGTCGTAGGTGCCGTGGTGCATCAGCATGTAGCCGTTCTGACCGAAGATGCCGAGGTCCTTGCCGAAGAAGATGAATCGTGTGCTCGGCGCTGAGCGGAGGCGTGCCGCCAAGGTTGGCCACCGCGCCGACGCCGCCCATCTGAATCGCAAACCCGATGAGGTAATAGGCGAGCATGCCGACGCCGTACACCATGAAGTTCATCATCATGGTGTGGTTGGCGCTCTTGGCGCGGCAGAGGCCCGTCTCGACGATCGCGAAGCCGGCCTGCATGAACATGACGAGGAAGCCGCAGATCAGCGTCCAGGTGAAGTTGATGGCGATCTTGTTCTGGCCCGACCTGGTTCACGAGGTCGGAGATCGCACAACCCTGCCTTCGCATCCGACACCGTGACGTCCACGGCCGTGCCGGTCAGGCTGCCGTCCGGATCGCCCTTGGCCCTGTCGTCCGCGCTCGGCGTCTTCACGCCGGCAGATGTCGGCCGCCGTGATCGCCGGCGACGCCGGTGCCGGTCGCCGCTGCCGGTGCCGCCGCCGGCGCCTGGGCGAACGCCGGACCCGCGATCACCGCGCTCCACGCGATGGCCAGTCCTGTCAGCAGACCCTTTGCCCTCTTCGTCGTCATTCCTTCTCCTCTCCCCACTCAGCCCCGTTGAGTGTTCAAGTCGTGCAACGGTGTTCGGCCCTGGACGCGCGCGATCGGCGATCAGCGCTTCCACACCGCCGACTTCTGGTACGTCGGGTTCAGGATCCCGAGAATCCCGAACAGGCTGACGGCGATGCCGACCAGCGTCAGGCCGAGCCTGCCGCCGTTGGACGCCGTGAGGCCGAGGCTTGCGAACGCGAGCAGAAAACCGGCCAGCGTCACTCCCAGTCCTGCAAAGACCATCGATGTCCTCCGTTTTCGGCGCCGGCACCAGGCACGCGGCACCAGGCATCGGGTTACTTGCCGCTGGCCGTGATCGCCTTGGCCTTCAGGAAGAGCGCCAGCGAGGCGCCAAGGCCGACCAGGAACAACAGCAGCATCAGGATGTTTCCGTCCTCGAACAGCGCGACGCTGAGGCAGGTGAACGCCACCAGGAACACCAGCACCGCGAAGCCTTGCGTCGAATTGGCCATCAAGACCCTCCTGGATTCCGCAGGGAATCCGGCTCGCTGCAATACCAAGTCCGTGCCAGAGACGGCCGAGCTTTGAGATGAGGCGGGGCAGGCGAGGCAGAATGTCGCAAATCACTCAGGAAAAGCGGCCGAACGCAGGCGCTCCAGCGCCCGGACGGCACAGGATTCGCCGTCACAAGTCTGTAGGACGCGCCGGAAGGCGGCAACAAAAATGTCTGAACGGCTCAGCCGCCAGGCCGAGGGACGTCCCGGCCCGGCGGCCATCGCCGCGTGTCTTGCGCGCGAACCTTCCTAGTTGGCCGGCTGCGCCGTCACGAAGCCTGTCGCGGCCTTCGCCGTCTTCTCGGACGTGCGCCGTCGCGGCCGCTGCCGCGATCAGCGCGTACTCCGGATACGCGACCACGCCGTGCTCGTGCAGGTCGAGCCCTTCGAGCTCGCCTTCACGCGACACGCGCAGCGTCCCGGTCGCCTTCACCGCATACATCAGGACGACGCTCGCCGCCAGCGTCGCCAGCACGACCGACGCGCTGCCGATGGCCTGCGCCAGCAGCTGCCCCGCGCCGCCGCCGTAGAAGAGCCCCGAGACCTTCGGTGCTCAGATCGACGCCCGTCGGCGTCGGCACGCCGAACTCGCCCGTGGCGAACAGGCCCAGCGAGAGCGTGCCGAAGATGCCGCGCCCAGGTGGACCGGCACGGCGCCAATCGGGTCGTCGATGCGCAGGTACCTCGAGCGCGTCGATGGCCCAGATCATCACGCACTCGCGCCGCCGACGCCGATGAAGAAGGCGCCCGTCGGGCTCACCCAGTAGCAGGGGCAGGTGATGGCCACCAGGCCCGCGAGGAACCCGTTGGTCGTCAGGCCGAGATCCCACTTGCCGAGCTTCGCGTAGCCGTAGAAGAGCGCCGCCGAGACCGGCCGAGCAGGCTGCCAGCGTCGTGTTGAACGAGACGCGCCCGATGCCGATGGCGTCCATCGCCGACAGCGTGCTGCCCGGGTTGAACCCGTACCAGCCGAACCACAGGATCAGGCCGCCCACCGCACCCAGGATGATGTTGTGAGGCGCCATCGGCCCGCCGCCGTCACGCGCGAACACGCGGCCGAGCCGCGGCCCGAGGGCAATCGCGCCGATGAGCGAGATCGCGCCGCCGATGCTGTGCACGACGGTGGACCCGGCGAAGTCACGGAACGACAGCGGCTGCATCACCGCGAGCCAGCCGTCCGGGCCCCACGCCCAGTGGCCGATGATCGGGTAGATGAACCCGGTCACGCCGATGGAGTAGAGGATGTCGCCCACGAAGCCGCAGCGGCCGACCATCGCGCCCGACGTGATCGTCGAGCACGTGTCCGCGAAGGCGAACTGGAACACCCAGAACGCCAGCAGCGGCACGCCCGTCGACCCGTAGGTGTCGGCCAGGCCCTTCAGCATGAACCCGGTGGTCCCGATGAAGCCGTTGCCGGGCTCGAACATGAACGCGAAGCCCCAGAGCCAGAACGTCACGCCGCAGATGCAGGTGTCGACGATGCCCTCGACCAGGATGTTGATGGACTCGCGCGAGCGCGCGAAGCCGGCTTCGAGCATGACGAATCCGACCTGCATGCCGAAGACGAGGAACGCGGCAATCAGTGTCCACGCCGTGTTGATGGCGTTGATTTCAGGCGTCGGGCCGCCGGCATCGGCGAACACGGCCTGGCCCCGGAATACGCCCATCGCCGTGAGGAGCAGAATCAGGCCGATGGCCTTTCCGCCCACGAGCGCGAGCACTTTCGTGCGCATGGCAGGGTCAGCGAAACTCAGCCGCAACCGCGTGCAGACGGCGGCAATGTGCATTGCTCTCTCTCCTTCGGAAAGGAACGCGACTGGCACCCACGCGACGACGAGTCGCCCGGGGCAGACGCGAGTGACAGCGGGATGGCGATGCTAGATGCGAAGTGCGAGCTGAAGCCGCGTGCGCGGAGCGCGGCGGCGTGCGGTGCGCGACGACCACGCGGAAGACTCCTGCGCTGTGTCGTCGACGACCCACGACTGTTGCGCAACCACATCGTCCTTGAAGTGCTCTTCGACGATCGACTGCGCGGGGTAGCCGCGCGAGGCGTCGGAGGCCGGCATGAGGGCCGGACCGGATGCCGGGAGGCCCGGAGCATCGAGGCCGGGTGCCGTCAGCAGAACCGAGAGGCGGCAGGCGGAAAACGGCGCCGTGAACGGCGACGCCGCCAGCAGCGCCAGAAGCGCCGCCATCACCCGCACCGGCATGCGCCGGCGCTGGTGACCCAGCCACGATCCGATGAACCGCCCCTTCTGAAGCACGCGACCCTCTGGATTACAAGGCACGTGCCAGCTCCGGAGCATTGGCGGCGCAGAAAACCTTAGGAATTTCTCATGTGAGATCTCGCCGATCCTACATGAATGTCTGACGAAATGCCTGGGTCCACAATTTTGTCTGGACCGGAATGACGCCGGCCGACCGCCGGACGCCGACCTGATCGGTTCGCCAGACCCCTGTCCGATCGGGCGGGGCGGGCGCCGGCGACAATCCTGTAGGATCAATCTCCTGTGCCCACACACTTGTCGGGAGGCCGCGGCCAGCGCATGTCGGAAGGCACCGGACGGCGGACGCCGCGGCCGGACGAACCGAAGAAAAAGAAGCTGCAGTGGTCGTCGGTGTGGCGCGAAGCGAGCGCGCTCATCTGGGCGCGCCGCGGGCGGCTGGCCATCGGGATGTCCCTGATGGTCGTGAACCGCCTCGCCGGCCTCGTGCTGCCCGCGACCTCGAAGGTCCTGATCGATCAGGTCGTCGGCCATCGCCGCGCGGACCTGCTGGTGCCGCTCGCCGCGGCGGCCGGCGCCGCCACGCTCGTGCAGGCCGTCACCGGCTTCGGCCTGGCGCAGATTCTCGGCCTCGCCGCGCAGCGCTCGATCACCGACATGCGCCGCTCGATCGAGGAGCACGTCGCGCGGCTGCCGATCAGCTACTTCGACTCGACGAAGACCGGCGTCCTCATCTCGCGCATCATGTCGGACGCCGAAGGCATCCGGAATCTGGTCGGCACCGGCCTGGTCGATCTGGTCGGCGGCATCCTGACCGCCTTCGTGGCGCTCGGCGTCCTGTTCTGGCTCAATTGGCGCCTGACGACGGTGACGCTGCTTCTCCTCGCCGCGTTCGGCGTCGTGATGGCGCTGGCGTTCTCACGGCTGCGGCCGATCTTCCGCGAGCGCGGCAAGATCAACGCCGACGTCACGGGACGGCTCGCCGAAACCCTGGGCGGCATCCGCATCGTCAAGGCGTACACCGCCGAGAAGCGCGAGGAGCTGGTGTTCACGAAGGGCGTGCACCGGCTGTACCAGAACGTCGCCAAGACGATGACGGGCGTGTCGCTGGTCTCCGGCGTCTCGACGCTCATCGTCGGCGGCATCGGCGCGCTGATGATCGTCGTCGGCGGCGGCGACATCCTCGCCGGGCCGGATGACCCTCGGCGATTTCTTCATGTACATCTTCTTCACCGGCCTCGTCGCGGCGCCGGTCGTCTCCATCACGTCCATCGGCACGCAGATCAGCGAGGCGTTCGCCGGCCTCGATCGGATTCGCGAGCTGCGCGAGATGGTCACGGAGGATGACGAGGACGAGACGCGCGGGTCGATCGCCGAGATCCAGGGCGACGTGACGTTCGAGCACGTCACGTTCGCGTACAAGCCGGGCGTCCCCGTGCTGAAGGACGTCTCGTTCCACGCGCCGGCGGGCACGACGACGGCGCTGGTGGGATCGAGCGGATCGGGCAAGAGCACGCTGATCAGCCTCGTGATGGCGTTCAACCGTCCCGGGTCCGGCGTGATTCGGATCGACGGCCGCGATCTCAGCACGCTCAAGCTTCGCGACTACCGGGCCGAGCTCGGGATCGTGATGCAGGACAACTTCCTGTTCGACGGCTCCGTGGCCGACAACATCTCGTTCTCGCGGCCGGGCGCCTCGCGGGAGGAGATCGAGGCGGCGGGCCGTCTCGCGCACTGCGACGAGTTCGTGCGCGAGTTCGAGCGAGGGCTACGACACCGTCGTCGGCGAGCGCGGGGTGAAGGTGTCAGGCGGGCAGCGCCAGCGGATCGGCATCGCGCGCGCGATCCTGGCGGATCCGCGGATCCTGATCCTGGACGAGGCGACGTCGAGCCTCGACAGCGAGAGCGAAGCGCTGATTCAGGACGGCCTGCGCCAGCTGCGCCAGGGGCGCACGACGTTCGTCATCGCGCACCGCCTCTCGACGATCCGCAGCGCGGACCAGATCCTGGTCCTGGAGCACGGCGAGATCGTCGAGCGCGGCACGCACAATCGAGCTGATGGCGCTCGACGGCCGCTACCGGCAGCTGCACGATCGTCAGTACCAACTGGGAGCAGGACCGGTTCATCAATCCGGGGGAAGACTTCACGCACGGTGGAAACGGTGACTGAACGCTGATACGGATGCGAAGACCGTGCCGGTGCTGGCCGGTGCTTAGTGCGGTGCCTTGTGCCGAGTCCGTGCGCCGAGTCCTCGAGCACTCGGCGCACCTGGCACCGGGCACTTGGCACCGCAGCCGGCACAGCACCGGCACGACGCGTTCGCGTCGCGTCTTGCCGTCCGACGTGAGCAGCGGCCCGTACAGCTCCGGCCTTCGGTCCCTGAAAAACCCCATCCCGGCGCGGAAGCTGCGCGCGGCGGCGAGATCGAGCGGCGCGACGAGGACGGTCTCCTCGGTCCGGCCCGCCTCCGCGATCTTCTCTCGCCGGTGTAGTCGGCGATGAAGCTGCAGCCGTAGAAGCTCTGCTCGAGGCCTTCGATGCGCTCGGTGCCGACGCGGTTGGCGGCCGCGAGATAGCAGGCGTTCGCCACCGCATGGCCGATCATCACGCGCTGCCACATCCGGCTGGTGTCCATCTCGCCGGCGGCTTCCGGCTCCGAGCCGATCGCCGTGGGGTAGAGCAGCACCTCCGCGCCCTGCAGCGCCATCGCGCGCGCGGCCTCCGGATACCACTGATCCCAGCAGATCCCCGCCCCGACGACGCCTGACGCCGTGCGGAACGCCTTGAAGCCGGTGTCGCCGGGCGTGAAGTAGTACTTCTCCATGTAGCCCGGCCCGTCGGGGATGTGCGACTTGCGGTACAGGCCGAGCAGCTCGCCCGTGGCGTCGATCATCACCAGGCTGTTGTAGTGCGCGTGGCCGGCCTTCTCGAAGAACGAGAGCGGCAGGACGACGCCGAGCTCCTTCGCGAGCGCCTGGAACGTCGGGATGAACGGGTGGCCGTCGAGCGGGTGCGCGCGGTCGAAGAACGCCTCGCGCTGCGCCTGCGGCCAGTAGTACCCCTCGAAGAGCTCCGGCAGCAGCACGACCGTCGCGCCGCGTCCCGCCGCCTCGCGCACGTGCGCGATCGCGCGATCGACGTTCTCGCCGATCGTGTCGGTCATGCGCATCTGGACGACGCCAAGCGCCGTGCTCATGCGGTCCTCCACAGGTGGCCGACCGGCTGTTGCTGCGTCACGCAGTGGAACGCGCCGCCGCCGGTGATGAGCGCGCGCGCGGAGAGCCCGACGACCTCGCGGCCGGGGAAGAGCGGCGTCAGGATGTCGAGCGCCTGCTGGTCCTCGGGCGCGCCGTAGACGGGCACCAGCACGGCGCCGTTGGTGATGTAGAAGTTCGCGTACGTCAGCGGCAGCCGCTCGCCTTCGAACTCGACGCGTCCGGACGGGATCGGCAGCTCGACGATCCGGAACGGCGCGCCGTCGGCGCCGCGCGCGCGCCGAAGCACGTCGAGGTTGGCGGCGAGCGTCGCGTGGTTCGGATCGGACGTGTCCGCGCACACGGACGTCACGATCGTGGTGTCGTCCGCGAAGCGCGTCAGCGTGTCGATGTGGCCGTCGGTGTGATCGCCCTCGAGGCCGTGATCCAGCCAGATGATGTGTAGAAGGTCGAGGTATCCGGCCAGCGCCCGCTCGAGCGACGCCTCGTCCTGCCCGGGATTCCGCGTCGGCGCGAGCAGGCACTGCCGCGTCGTCAGCGCGACGCCCGCGTCGTTCACCTCGAGCGAGCCGCCTTCCATGACCAGGCCCGGCGAGAACGGCTCGACCCCGCCCAGGATTCTCGCGACATGGGTCGGGATCTGGTTGTCGAGCTCGGCGGGGTATTTGTTGCCCCAGCCGTTGAAGTCCCAGTCCACCAGCGCGACGTCGTCTGCAGCCCTGACGGGCCGCCGCCACGGACGACGAAGATCGGGCCGCTGTCGCGCAGCCAGAGATCCTGGTGAGGGACGTGGTGGAATCGAATCGCGCCAGACGTCAGCCGGGCCCTTGGCGTCGCGCTCGGATTCCTCGTCGGCGACGATCAGATCGACGCTGTCGTCGCGCGCGATCGCGTCCACGAACGGCGCGAACTCGCGGCGCACCGGCTCGAGCATGCCGATCCACTGCTCGTCGTCATGCGGCCAGGCGAGCCACGTCGAGGCATGCGGCGTCCATTCGGCCGGCATGCGGAAGCCGAGCTGTCGAGGAGTCTGGTTGTGCGGCACTGATCCGAAGGGCCGGCGCTCAGGCCGGTGAGGAGACCTTGTGCACGGCGGTCACCGAGCCGAGCGTGTAATCGAGGCGGATGCGATCGCCGGGCTCGAGCTTGTGGTTCACCGTCTCGGGGCCGACGCGCGCCACGGACACCTGGCCATCCGGATCCTCGAGATCGGCGAAATACACGTCCCACGAGATCTGCCCGTGCACGCTGATTGGCTGCACGCGCTTCAGGAGCACCTCGCGAGACCCTTTGAGCATGCGCGTATTCTATACGCGCGGTGGAGGAGAGGCTTTCCGGATTACGGACTTCAGACGTCTAGAGTTCGGGGTTCCGAGGGTGCCGAGCGTTTCCCTCGCACCTCGCACACATGGCACGGCTTCATCCGCACTCAACCCGCAACCCGCAGTCCGCAACCGGCAATTCAGACGTCGCCCCGCGATGCGAACGTCGGCGATGCAATCGCCGCGGGCGCCACAGAAGGCCTATCGTCCGTGCGCCCGCGCCGCCTCGCTGAGCGCGGCCTTCACGATCGGCGCATCCCGATCCGCGTCCGCCCAGAGGCCGGCCAGACTCTCGTAGGCCTTCCGGCTCTCGTCGTGCTTGCCCATCGCCGCGTTGGCTCGCGCGACCCCGAGGACGCTCATTCCATAGAGCGGAGAGACCGGATCGACGCCGATGTGGTCAATCAGCTTCTGAAACTCCACGACGGCCATATCGGGCGCGCGCGCGCCCATATAGGCGAGGCCGCGCAGATAGGGCAGCAGCACGGAGCCCTGCTGGCCGAACTCGTAGGGCTGTCCGGCCGACGTCGCCGCCGTCACTTCCGCGGCGGGCGCCGACCGCTCGGTGAGCTGGGCGCATCGCGACCATCGGCACGTACATGCCGAGCGCGTAGGTCGAGAGCGGATAGAGGCGGCTCATCGTCTCCAGCGACCGCTCGCGCCGCGTCGGCGTGGCCCGCGCGGGCGGCCACGATGCCCACCGAGCCGAGAATGATCTCGTTGTGACCGGAGCGCCGCGGCGGCCTTCGCGTCCGCCTGCGCGGCGCCGGTTCGCCCTGCCAGGGCGTTGATGACGGCGCTGTAGCCGAGCGTGTTGCCGGCCCCTTCGTCGTTGCCGTCGCCATGCGTCGCTCGTGGCGACCTGACGGAGCAGCCGCGTCATTTCCGCGAAGCGCCCGTGCAGGCCCGCGTCCTCGGCCTCCACGTACCAGCAGGCCGGAATCCGACGGGTGCTGCGCGCGCCCACGCCGACTCACGCTCGGCAGCGGCGGCGTCGCCCGCGTGGCGCGCGATGCGCGTACAGCACGATATGCGCCGACGAGTTGTCGGGCGTCCGCGCCAGGATTTCGCCTGGCCGCGTCCGCGCACTCCGTAAAGCGGTTCAGTCGAGCACAGCGCCGTCATGAGGTTCACGCGAGGAAACAACTGCCTCGCCGCTGAGCGCCACCGCGCGCGTGGCCGCGGGCACGGCGAGATCGTAGTGGCCGACCAGGTCCGCAGTCGTTCGCCAGCCCGTTGAACGGCTGCCATTCCTCGGGATACAGGCCGCGTCCACAGGCGGTAGTTCTCGATCGCCTTCTCCATCTCGCGCGTGATGATGTCGAAGTACCGCCCGGTGATGAAGAGCCGCTCGGGCTCGGTGACGCGATCGCGCAGGTCGAATGCCTTTGATCTAGATACGGCGACCCTTCGGACTTCGGCGCCGATGTTCGAGTACGCCGATCCGAGCTGCGCGTAGGCGAGGGCGAACTGCGGATCCAGCGAGATCGCGGTCTTGAGCGCCGGAATCGCGCGAATGTTGTCGGCGCGCAGACCGCAGATCCATGCCCGAGATGGAATGCGCGCAACGCCTCGAGTGAGTCGGTCGTCGCGACCTGCAGCGGCACGTCGTACGCCTGCAGCGACTCGCGCGACTCGCCCAGCGCCGCGCGCAGTTGCTCGATCTCGTGCCCGAGCGCCGGCAGCGCCTCGTCCTTCCTTCTGAACGTCTCGGCCCCTTGCGCGATCGTGCGCGCCGTCGGCGCAGCGGGTGGCCTCGACGACGAGCGTGTAGGTGTCGGCCGCGAGGCTGATGTCGCCGTCGACGAGCACGCTGCCCCGCGCGTGCGTGCACACGTCGCGGGCGAGCGGCGGCGTGAGCACATCATTCGGCGCGCGGCCGAGCGCCTGCAGCGCGTCGGCGATCGTGGCGTCGGTCATCACGGAGAGAAACGGCGACTGCCGTAACGCGACAGCTGCCGCGCGCCGGAGCGACCCGACGAAGACCGCGTCGCCGGTGTTGTTGTTGAACTCGGCGACGACGACGGACACGCGACTCACGGCAGCGGTCGCGGGCCGGTTCGGCGACCGCGGAGATCACCATCGTGACGCCAACCAGGACCGGGACGACGACGGCCCCGACGATCGCCGCCGGCAGGAGCGACCGGCGCCGGAACCACGGCGTGGCGTTTAATTGCCCGGCTGGCGGCGGTGTCGCCGACGGCCGTGGGCGTCGCCACTGGCGTGCCGACTGGAACGATCGGGCGAGGGCTCGCCGCTCTCGACCGTAACCGGCGCGATGAAGCGATACCCGCGTCTGGGCATCGTCTCGACGAATCGTGGATTCGCGGCGTCGTCACCGAGCGCCGCGCGAACTTTCGTGAGCGCGACGCCGAGGCTCTTGTCGAACTCGACGAACGTGTCGCCCGGCCACAGCCGCTCGCGCAGCTCCTCGCGGGTGACGATCTCGCCGTGGCGCTCGAGGAGCGCGAGGAGCACCTGGAAGGGCTGCTCCTGAAGGCGAACCGGCTCGCCCTGGCGCAGAAGCCGGCCATCCTGGGGGTCCGCCTCGAAGAGTCCAAAGCGGTAACGAGTCCGAACGACAGCCATCGTAGGAACCGGACGATCGCGGGGAACGGGTCGGGGACCCAGCGTAGCACAAAGGGATCCCGGCGCCTGTTGCCGCGGTTGGTGCGCAGCCGCAACTGAATTCGGCTCAGGGGGTTACCGGTTAGCGTGCGGTTGGTCGCCGATTAGTTTGACCGTCGCCGGGTTCACGTCGATTGTTGACCGCGGAGCGCAAAGACCATGGCGGACCTGCCGGCCCGACGTATTCCGCACGCCTATCCTCTGGCCGTTCGCCGCAGCGGCGTGATGACCGCGGTTGGCCTGCTCGTCGCCAGCCTGCCCTACGCGCTGATGCGTTTCGCCGTCCTGCTGGCGTTCTCGGTGGCCTGTGTCGTCTGGATGGTCGTCACGATCGGCGGGTCGGTGTGGACCGGCACGCACATCGCAGGCGCGGTTGGCCTCACCTGGTTCGTCTCGTGCGTTGCCGCGGCCGGCTGGTTCTGGACGGCGATCCTGCGCTACGCGCTGCACCTCATCGAGTGCGGCCACGTCGCCGTGCTGACCGATCTGATCGTGCGCGGCAAGGTCGGAAACGGTATCGGAGTCCATGTTCGCGTACGGCAAGCGCGTGGTCACCGAGCGTTTCGGCCAGGTCAACGCGCTGTTCGCCTTGAATCTGCTCGTCCGCGGCGTCGTCAATGCTGTGCACTCGACGGTCGAGGGTGTCGGGCACCTGCTGCCGATTCCCGGCGTCGATTCGATCGCCAGGGCAGGTCACGGCGATCCTGCGCGCCGCGACGCGCTACATGGACAAGGTGATCTTCTCCTACAACCTCGCGACGGGAAGCCCCAACCCATGGCAGAGCGCTCAGGAGGGCGTCGTCTACTACGCGCAGAACGCCACGCCGATCCTCAAGCAAGCCGTGTGGATCGTGGTGCTCGATTACGTCCTCGGCGCGCTGCTGTGGCTCGTCTTGCTCATTCCTGCGGCCGCGCTGGTGGCCGTGTTGCCGCGCTTCGGTTCGTGAAGTCGGCGGCGTCGTCACGATGGCGATTGCAGATTCTGTTCGCGCTCGCGGCCCGTGGCGCATTCCTCAAGCCCGTGTTCCTCATCATGATCATGACGCGCTTCCACGCGCTCATCGAGCACGAGGCGATCAACGCCGAGTGGGTCGCGCGGCTCGACCAGCTCTCCTCGCGCTTCCGCGAGCTCGGCGAGAAGGCCGCAGCCTTCGCCGCGCCCTCGGGCACACCGCTGGCGACGGCCACTCAGTCACTTCCTCGCTCGAGGCCCGCATGACGCATCGCTCCTCCGTCTTCCGCTTCGTCTCCGCCGTCTGCTGCGGCACGCTGATCGCGCTGCCGCTGCAGGATGGCTACGTCTCGTTGGCGGCGCCCGATGCCGCGACGACCCTCGCCAACAGCCTGCGCGCCCTCCAGGACGGCGAGAACAGCCGCGCCGCGCGATCACTGGGATCCGAAATACGTCGAAGCGCAGCTCGGCAACGATCCAGCGCGCACGTTCGCGTGGGTGCGCGACCACACGTACTGGATCCCGTATCACGGCATCCTGCGCGGGCCCGTCGGCGTGCTCATGGATCGGCAGGGCGACAGCCTCGATCGCGCGCTGCTGCTCGCGACGATGTTGAAGGATGAAGGGCAGACGGTGCGGCTGGCGCACGGGACCATTGCCGCGCCGCGAGGCGGCGGCGCTGCTGCCGCGGCTGTACCGTGGCACGCCATGGTTCGGCGTGAGCGGGATCGACACACCGCGGCGAGACGGGCCGAGACGATCGGGCACTGTCGCGGGACCAGCTACGGTCTCGATCAGTCGGCGGTGGCAGCCGGACGCTGCGCGGCCGCAGGGCGACAACCACGACCCGGCGACGCACGCGTCGCTTGAAGCGCACTTTCAAGCGACCAGGCCGTGCGCGTCGCGGCGGTCGCGCGCAGCACGGGCGACGGGGGCGCGAAGGCCAATATCGATCGCGGCGCCGCGGCGCTCGCACGACCACTGGTGGGTCCAGGCGCAGTCAGGCACCGCCTGGCGGGACTGGGACGTGCTCACCGCCACCGGGGGCGCCGTGGCCGACCGCCGATCGGACCATCGATCTCGCCGCGCTGCCCGCCAACCTCTATCGACCAGATTGCGATCCGTGTCGTCGATGGAGAGCTGGCAAGGCGGCGCGTCGGGTCGGAGAAGGTCGCTCCTCGAACACACGATTCGCACCGGCCGATGTCGATCGGGACCTCAATCTCCCCTCGCGTTCGTCGCCGACGACTTTCCGAAGACGTTCCCGTACGCCAGGCTCCTCGGTTGCGGATGCGCTGCGCAAGGCCGCGCTCGATCAGCACGAGTGGACGCCCATCCTGTACGATCGGCATCGACTCACATCATCCAGAACGCCATCACCGACACGGGCGGCATCACGATGCCCACGCGGCCAGACCGACGTGCTCGCGGTCGCTCGCGGACGCGACCCACGGGCTCGGCGCCGCGATCGACGAAGCCTTCGGCGCGCCAACGCGCGCCGGCTCCGCCGCCGGCATGCGCCGGCCGGCTCCATACCTGACCGCCGCGTGGTTCGAATACCAGATCGGCAGCCCCGGCGACGCCCCGCGGAGCGACCCGCCGTGAAGTCTTCGATCTGCGAGGCACCGCCGGCCCGCGCCGCAGGGTCGACCGCACCGCCCGACGATCGACGACGCCGCCAGGCTCTCGCGCGGTCTGGCGCTGATGATGTCCACGGACATCCTGCCCGTCAGTCTGCGAGTTCTCGTCACAGTATCATCAACGCACCTCGCCGCGCAGAACGTGCTCCAGAACCGCCAGGCGATCTGCCGACGCGATGACCGGGGCCGGACAGGATGACTTCGACGGCGCCAAGTCGCTGGGCGCCCGGCTGAAGGTATCCGGGCGTTCGCTCTACGGGCTGGCCTACACACGCCTGAATCAGAGCCCGCTCGGGGCGCTGGTCTTCGTGGACAGGCCGAACCTTCTCACGCGCCATCTCTTCTTCATCGCGTCGGGATCGACGCTTATGCCGATCCGGGCCACCGACATCGTCGCCAACGGCGTCGGCGTCGACCCACTGGGCCCGCCGCCGTATGCCGCCCGCATCGCGCAGGGCGTCTTCGACACCAACGCCGAAGCGCTCGCGGCCGCCGACGTCGCACCGTCCGGTAGCACGACGGCCGCGTTCGCGGCCGACAGAGCTGGATCACCCATCGCGTCGGCGAACAATCCCGCGCTGTCCCGTCTCAACCTGTCGGCCGATGCGCGGCAGCGTCTGGCGTCCGCGCTCGCGTCGAGCCACCTTGTCATTGTCCCTGGCGCCGCCGCGGCCGGCAGCGGATTCGGCGGTTGGTGGCAGGTCGACCAGTCAGACCGGCGAAACGCTTGGCGTCGGCGCTCACGGATGGGGCCTCGGGCCGATGAGCCAGAGTTCGCCGATCCTCCTGTACACCGGTGTGCTCCCGTTTCTCAGCGTCTGGAAGGGTTCCTGCGCGGCTAGCCGGGCAGCGGCGAGCACCATCATGGCGAGGGAGTCCTGACTGGGCACGCGACCCGCCAGCCTGCTCTTGGCCGATCCATTCGAGGTCGGCGCTCAGTTGGCCCGGGGAACCGGCATGACTGAATCAGGCGCTCGTAGGCGGCGACTGCTCAGCATCTCGCTGAGCGACGTTGGGGACGGCAGCGGGCATGGACGGCGGATCTGGCCGCAGCGGCTCGATGCCAGAGGCTCCGATCGGAACGTCTGCGGCGCGGCCCTGGCGAGCGGCGAGGCCAGGCGGCAGCCCGGGCGAGGCGGGCGGAGCCACAGGCGCCGATCGGTGGAGCGAGGTCGTGGCAGCGGCGGCGCTGGTGAGGGTGCCGGCGGCCAGGAGGCGGCGGCTGTACGGGCTCTGGCCCGACGGCGGCGCCAGGAAACTGCGGCATTGAAGCGATTCCGGGTTGCAGTGCAGGCGACGAGCAATGCGTCCGACCTGGGGCGCCTGGCGTTCGAGGCCGACGCACAGTTAGACAACCCGAAGGCGATCGACGCAGGGAACCTTCGACTGACAGGCCGCCGGCCAAATCGACGACAACTCGTGCAGACGCGCGGGCGGCCAGCTGGGAATATCGTCTTCCAGCAGGCGCTGGTCGCTACCGAGCGCGGATTCGGTTCCGACCGGCGGCGGCAGTCCGGCCTCGCCGACTGGCAACGAACACCGGCGGCGGGGCGAGTCCCGAATCACGCGCTTGCGGCGACGGTGGCACCTCTAGCGGCATCGTGCACGTCGCCGTTGGCCACGACGGTAACGCCGTCCCAGAACGTCTCATCGCCGCTCGCGACGACCGTTTCGCCCCCGGGCAACGTGACCTCGCCGATGGCTACCACGCTCCCCGCCGAACGGCAACGCCACTCGCCGCTGGCGACCATCGATGACGTCTCCGTCGGCGACGATCGTGCCCGGCTGCGCCTTGCCTTGCACGCCTGGCGGCACCGCTGACTTCGTCGGCCTCGCCGGTGCGATGAACGCCCTCGGCGGCGGGAGCTAGCGAATGCGCTGGGTTGTCATCGCGGTGGGTGCGGTGGGGATTGCGGCGGCCACGCCGTCGCCGCGCACCGACAACCTGGTCGCCGCTGAGTATGGGCGGCCGCGCCGAAGGCGGCCGCGCCACCGGCGTCGCCGACGGCTTCCTCGATCAAAACGCACTCGACGGCGATCCGTCCACGATCTACGCGGCGCCTGTGGGGACACCCCTGGTGGTGTCGTTCATCGGGCACGACGTGGCGCTCGTGTCGGACGTGACGATCACGTACGCGTCCCCGCCGGCGAAGGCCCCGTACCGGCTGGCCCACGGACTACAGCCTGTCCTGGCCAAAGGACGTCGAAGTGTGGCTCTCGACCAAGTCGGCCACGGACGGCTTCGTCAGGGCGACGGCCACGCCACGCTTCCGCGCGAGCCGGGCGCACACGTGGTCCAGCTCGCCGGCGCCGACGGACGCGCGGTTCGTGAAGATCGTATTTCCGCACAACAACGGATCGCCGTACGGCACGCTCATCGACGAAGTCTCGCGTGCACGAGGGGCGCCGCGCGGGCTACGTGCCGCTCCTGCAACGGCATCCCCGATCTGCAGGCGCTCGTCTCGAGTGGAAAGGTGACGCCCGATCCGGCCAGCCTTGCCTACCAGGCGCCCGGCACGGCCGGCGCGAGCTGCAGCGTGCTTCCGGCCACGGCGCCACCGGCGTACCCGGAGAGCAAAGTCGTCCTCGTCGTCGCGAGGCAGCCCGAGCTGTACCTCGCCGTACCCGGCCGCGCGGTATCACAATCCCGAGCAGACGCTTCGCTACTTCGGCCCGGGGCCGGGCAATGGCCGCGTCGACTAGTCGATTTTCAACCGCGTCGACTACTGGCCGATCCAGCCGGACGCTCGTGCGGCCCGGCGGACCTTCGTGCCGAGCGCCGGCGTGGACACCGTCGTGCTCGAGCAGCTGTGCGACATCAAGACGAGCGTTCGGGCGACGACGTCAAGCAGGCGCTCGTCGCGTGGGTGGCCAACGGCAACAAGCTGATTATCTCGGACTCGGATTCGTGCGGCCCGGGCAACGTGCCCGATTATTCGTTTCCTGCCGTATCCGTTCGCGACCAGCAATCCCGGCGGGCCGCGCCGCGGCGTCGGGGCTGCAGATTCTCGAGCAGAGCTTCCTCGTCAGCCCCGACGCGCGCGACCCGGCGTTCTTCGATGAGCCGTCATGGCGACTCAAGAAGAACGGGAACATCTCGAACGACTTCGGCGACTCGAACACGGTCGTGCGGTACGAACCGATCACTGGTGCGGCGCGCTCTTCGGGACCAATGCGATCGGCGGCAGCGGCTTCGTGCTGGCGTACGCGCACTTACGGCCGCGGCGTGATCCTCTATGACGGCATCGACCGCGATCAGAACGCGAACCTCGGCGTATCACCAGTACGCGCGCGCGGCAGTTGCTGCTGCCATTCCGCCCGGATCCGCTGCCGTGCTGCGCTGCGCGTCGCGCCGTTTGCCATCACGACGGAGGTCGGGCTCGTCAGCAGCGCGACGTGAGCGGCGGGCAGACCGTGACATACCCGCTGACGATTCTCGGCGGCGAAACCCGACTTCAGCGGCACGGTGTCGCTCGTCTGTCGTGCCACCGGCCGGCACGCCTGGATCTGGCGGGCCGCATCGATCCCGCCAGCCGTCACGCCTGGGCACGAAGCGCCAGGCGACGCTCTCGACGTTGACGCTCGCCCAGCGCGACATCGCGAAGCCGACTGGCGTTCGCCGTGCGAGGCGCGGCTGGCCAACGCTGTGCGAGACGCTGTGCCTCGACGATCGACGCGCTTCGCCGCGGGCATCTCGACGTCGTCGCCGACCTGGCGACGAACACGGCGCCGACGCTGCCGGAGAAGTCGCGCAAGAACCTGCTGGTGATTCTCGATCTCGTCGGGATCGATGAATCTAGTCGCTCGGAAAGAGCACGCGCATCGCGACGGCGAGGCACGTGCTGCACAGCGTCCTGGCTCGCGGCGTGCCCGGACGACATGAATGTCGGGCTGCGGGTGTACGGCGATCGCTACGGCTCGAGAGAGAAGGAAACCTGCACGGACTCGTACCTCGCAGCCCCGGTGCAAAAGCTCGATCGCGCGGCGTTGGCGAACGCTGATCGACAGCCGCGAAACCGCGCGGCGAGACGCCGCTCGTGTATTCGGTCGTGCAGGCGATCGGCGACTTGAAGAGCGCCGGCGGCGGCTCGATCGTGCTCATCACGGACGGCGAAGAGAGCTGCGGCGGCGACTTCGGTGCCGCGGCCGCGGCGCTCGAAGCAGTCGGGCCTCGCCTTCCGGCTGAACATCGTCGGCTTCACGTTGACGGGCGTACAGGCGCAGAAGGCGTTGAACGATGCTCGCCGCCGGTACCGGCGGCGCCTACTACGCCGCGAGCGACGGCCCGGCGCTCGACGCGCGCCCTCGAACGCGACGATCGACCAGTTTCCGTTCTCGCGTGACCGACGCATCCGGCAGGACGGTCGCGCAAGGCGAAGCCGGGCGACGCCGGCGTGGACCTGCCCGCCGGCGACTATACCGTGGCCGTCGAGGCGGGCACCCAGCACCTCACGTTGGCGCACGTCGCCATCGTCGCAGGCCAGCCGCTCAGCGTGCACATCGCGCGGACGGCCAGGCGGCTTTGCCATTCGCCTCATGAGCAAGGAGTGCACACGATGGCTCGGCTGCTGTGCTTCGTTCTGCTGACGGCCGGCGTGAGCCGCGCCGGCATTCGCGCAGGCGCCCGCGGGGCCATGCAAGCCCGTCTTCGACGCGATGCTCAAGGAGACCACCACGCCGCACCATGCCGTGACGATTCGCGCTGGTTCGACCCAGGGTGAAGACACACATCACCACACCGACGGCGAAGTGACAAGGAGGCAGTCATGACCCGCGGGCACGCGTGCGTTGCCGGTTCGCTGGCGCTGATTGCCGCTCTCGCCCTGGCGTGTTCGCCGGCCGCCTCGGCGTCCGGCTCGACCGCCGGCGCGTCGGCGGCAGGCCAGACCACGCCGATCAAGCCGTTGCCGCCGACCGTCTGCGAGAGCCATGTCGTGACCGTCGACGACGTGTCTGACCTGCTCGCCCGTCCGATCGCCCCGAAGCCGCTGCCCGGTGACCCGCAGTCGTGCGTGTTCGAGGGCGCCAACTTCTCGTCGATCACGTTCAGCGTCAGGCCTGGACTTGGCGACGTCTCGGTCGATGCGTGGACGAGCGGCAAAGTCCCGGTATCGGCCGTGGCGGTCGACGGCGTCGGCGACAAGGCTGTGTGGCAGGACACGCTGCGCGAGCTGATCGCGACCAAACACAACGTGCTCTGTGATATCTCGGCGAACGGCGCCAGAGGATCCGCCGCCGACATGCGGAAGAAGTTCACCGCGCTCTGCGACCGGATCTGGGCGGCGCGGTAGCGTGATGCGAAAGTCTCAATCTGCGTAATCTGCGGTTAACGCTCTTGACTCGATCGCAGCGTGACGCGCGTTCTGAATCCCTGAATTCTCGAAATCCAGGTGTCTTTTCGCGGCGCCTCTAGATCCGGGGCTTGAACGCAAACGCCGTGAATCCACCGTCCACGGCAATCTCCTGCCCGGTGATGTAGGACGCCGCCGGCAGGCAGAGAAACGCCACCAGCGCGGCGATTTCTTCGGGCTCGGCGACACGCCCGAGCGGCGTGCGATCCACGATCGACTGCAGGACGTCGGGCTGATCGAGGACGGGCGCGGCCAGCGGCGTGCGCGTGTACCAGGGCGACACCATGTTCACGCGAATGCCGATCGGGCGCCCACTCGACCGACAGATAGCGCGTCAGATGCGCGAGCGCGGCCTTGCTCATCGCGTACGCGGCGCCGCTGCCGACCGAGCGCATCCCCGCGACCGAGCCGATGTTCACGAGACTCGCGTGCCCGGACGCCGCCAGGCGCGGCTGCAGCGCGCGGGAGAGATCCCACGCGGACATGAGGTTGGTCTCGAACACCGTGCGACACTCGGCGTCGGTGATCGTCAGCGACGGCTTGCGGATGTTGGTGCCGACGTTGTTGACGAGGATGTCGAGCGCGTCCCAACCGGCGGGGAGCCCGTCCACGACCCGCGCCCGCCCTCGGCGGTCGACACGTCCGCCGCTGACCGCGTGCAGCCGTCCGCTCGGCGCCGCCGTTCGAACGGATTCGCCGCGCCGCACCGTCCTTTCGGGAGACCACGGCGACCTCGGCGCCGAGGTCGAGAAACTCCTTCGTAATCGCGAGCCCGATGCCCTTTGGTGCCGCCCGTGACGAGGGCGCGCATGCCGTCGAGTCGCCAACGAGAGTCCATTGGGGAACTGTAGCAAATAGGGAATAGGGAATAGGGAATAGGGAAGATGCAAAAGGAACCGCGCGAGGAGCTTCGCCGTCATTGATGGAATCTGTGTGATCTGTGTAATCTGTGGATTCTTTTCGTGAGGGCAGGACTCCATGCACTTGCGACACACCCTCCGGCTCTTCGCGCGGCATCCGGGTCCACCGCGCTGCTCCTCCTCACGCTCGCCCTCGCCATCGGCGCCAACACCGCGATCTTCAGCGTCGTCGATGCGACGCTCTTCCGGCCGCTGCCGTATCCCGATCCGGATCGCCTCGTGCAGGTCGTCACGCGCTACGAAGGCGGATCCGGGCTCGACAACAGCGTCGACGGCGCGACCTGGATGGCGATCCGCGACCACGCGTCGCCGATCGACGCTGCCGTCTTCAGCGACTGGGTGCGAGGCGTGAACTTCGCGACCGGCCAGAGCGCGAGCTTCGTCCGGCAGCAGCGCGTGGGCGCCGGCTTCTTCCACGTGCTCGGCGTTGTCGCCGCGCATCGGCCGCGAGTTCACGGCTGACGAGGATCGCGCCGGCGGCCCGCCGGCCGTCATCCTCAGCGACGCGCTCTGGCAGCGCGCGTTCCAGCGGCAGCGCCGACGCGATCGGCCGACGCGTGACCCTGAAAGGCGAGCCGCACACCGTCGTCGGCGTGATGCCGCCGGCTTTCACGACCGGCACCGCGCCGACCTCTGGACGCCGCTCAAGCCGTCGCTGACGGGTGAAGGCGAAGGCAGCAACTACGGCGTCATCGCGCGCCTGCGGCCTGGCGCGACGCGCGCGTCGGCCGATCAGGAACTGGCCGGCATCGGACGGTCGGTGCTTCGAGGCGACCAGTCGACCAACCGGGCGCGGCTGGGCGTCGCCAGCCTTCAGGAAGGGCGCAGCTGCCGGCCTGCGGCAACCCCTGCTCATCGTCTGGGCCGCCGTCGGCGTCGTGCTGCTGATCGGCTGCGCGAACATCGCCGGCCTGCTGCTCGCGCGCGCCGCGGCGCGGACGCGCGAGATCGCGACGCGCATGGCGATCGGCGGCGGACGCGGCGCCATCGCCAGCCAGCTGCTGGTCGAGAGCCTGCTGCTCGACGGTCATCGGCGCGGCGCTCGGCATCGGCGTCGGCGCCGGCCTCGTGCAGTGGCTGTCGCGGATTGCCGATCAGGACCTGCTCCCGATTGCCACGCCGTCGCTCGACGTCCGCGTGCTGGCGCTCACGGCAATCGTCGCGATCGTCACCGGCATCCTCGCCGGGCTGGCGCCCGCCATCGAAGCCAGCCTCGTGGACCTGCGCGTCGCGCTCGCGAGCGGCGGCGGCCGCGGCATGACCGCCGGCAGCCGTCACTGGAGCCGGCGTCTGCTGGTCACCCTCGAGGTGTCGATGGCCGTCCTGCTGCTCGTCGGCGCGGGCCTGCTCGTCCGCAGCGTGCAGCATCTCAACGCGCTGGCGCCCGGCTTCGACGGGTCGAACGTCCTCGCCGCGTCGTTCTCCCTGGACGACGCGCGGTATGCGTCGGCGGAGAAGGTCACGGCGCTGTTCGACGAGGGCGTGGCGAGGCTGTCGAGGATTCCTGGCGTCGAGGCCGCGGCGGCAGGCCTCAGCCTGCCGTACGAGCGCGGCCTCAACATGGGCGCCCGCCGCCTCGATGGGCCCGACGCCGACGGCAAGGGGCTGATCACGAACCTGACGTACGTCACGCCCGACTACTTCGACGTCCTTCGCATGCGGCCCAAAGCCGGGCGCGGCATCACGCTCGGCCGATCGCGCCGACAGCGAGCACGTCGTGGTCGTGAACGAGGCGTTCGCGCGCCTGTATCTCTCGCACCAGGAACCCGTCGGCAGCCATCTGTCGCTCGGCAACACCCCCGCTCGGATCGTCGGGGTCATCGGCGACATCGAGCAGGTGAGCAGCTTCGGCAGCTACGAGCCCGTGGCGCCCATTCCGGCCCTCTATGTTCCCGTGTCGCAGACGACGGGCCCGTTTCTCGCGATGGTGCACACGTGGTTCTCGCCGAGCTGGGTCGTGCGGACGGCCGCGCCGCCGGCCACGGCGATTCACCAGATCTCGGAGGCCGTCACCGCGCTCGATCCGCTGCTGCCGATTGCCGCGTTTCGCACCGTCGACGATCTGCGATCGAAGTCGCTGGCGTGGGAACGGTTCCAGGCGCTGCTGCTGACCTCGCTGGCCGCGCTTGCGCTCGTGCTCGCGGTGACGGGCATCTACGGGTTGATGTCGCAGAGCGTGCAGGAGCGCCGGCGCGAGCTGGGCGTCCGCCTGGCGCTGGGCGCCTCACTGCCGCGCGTCCTCGGCGCCGCGGTCCTGCCGGGGCTCGTGATGGCGCTCGCCGGCGTGGCCGTCGGCGTCGTCGCGGCGTCCAGCATGTCGCGCGTGCTCGGTCACCTGCTCTGGGGCGTGACCGCCGCCGATCCGCTGACGTACGTCGCGGTCGCTGCCGGACTGCTGCTCGTCGCCGGCATCGCCGCGCTGGTGCCGGCGCTGTCGATCATGCGGCTGGATCCGGCGGAGACGCTGCGGGAGGCGTAAGAAATGAAGAATGAAGAATGAAGAATGAAGAATGGAGAATGCAGATTCTGCCAGGGTCGCGCTGATTGAAAGCCGAAAGATCTGCCAACTGAGAGCAGTGCTCCAGTCCTGATCTCTGAGAGAACCCAGCAATCAGCCGGTGGCAGCGTTCATGCTCGGGCGCTGGGGATGGACAACCCGGAACTCAAGGCGCGGACATTCGACGCGGCGATTCGGGTGGTGCGGCTTGTTGAAAGCCTGCCGAACGAACTTCGCACATGGACGCTTGGAAAGCAGCTGCTCAGAAGCGGGACGTCCCAGGCCGCACAGTATCGGGCCGCCTGCCGCGCGCAATCCACCCGCGATTTCATTTCGAAGATGAAGAAGATGGAGGAGGAGGCCGATGAATCGGCGTTCTGGCTCAGCGTATTTCGAGTCGCCGGCCTGCCGCCCGCAGTGCGCGACGAGGGCGCCGCGCTCGAAAACGAGTTCGATGAATTGACGCGGATCGCGCTCGCATCGGTCAAGACAGCCCGTCAGCGCCTCCACATACCCGCGCTCATAGCTGTCATTCGTCATTCACTTCATTTTTCATTCTTCATTTTTCATTCCTCAAACGGCAGCCGCGGCTCCTCGTTCCTGCGCGGCGCCGTGCTCGCCGGCGGCTCTTCCCCTGGTCGCGAGAAGTTGTGGACGCCGACGCCGAGCAGCCGCACTGGACGCGTGCCGGCCTCCGTGCGCTCGAGCAGCGCCACCGCCTGCGAGGCGATCGTCTCCTCGTCCGACGTCGGCGTCGCCAGCGTCTGACTGCGCGTGATGGTGGTGAAGTCCGAGTAGCGCACCTTCAGCGTGACCGTGCGGGCGACGCGGTCCTTCTTCCCGAGCCACTTCACGACGCCCCGCGCCATCTCGTCCACCGCGCTCCGATCTCGACGGCGTCGGTCAGATCCTTGTCGAAGGTGTTCTCGCTGCTCGCCGACTTCGCGTCGCGATTCGGCTCGACCGGGCGGTCGTCGACGCCTTCGGCGAGCTGCTTCAGCCAGGGCGCCAGGCTGCCGACGATCGTCCGCAGCTCGTCGGTCGGAATCGTGCGCACGTCGACCAGGCGATCGATCCCTTGCGCCCGCAGGCGTGCCGCGGTGACCGGCCCGACGCCCCAGAGCGCGTCGATCGGCAGGCCCTGCAGGAATTTCTCCACGCGCTCCGGCGCGATCACCGTCAGCCCGTCCGGTTTCTTCCAGCCTGACGCGATCTTCGCGAGGAACTTGTTCGGCGCGACACCCGCCGACGCCGTGAGCCCGGTCGTGTCGCGGATGGACGTCTTCAGCCGCTCCGCGACGCGGAGCCCCAGCGTCTCGCCCCACGCATTCTCGGTGACGTCGAGGTAGGCCTCGTCCAGCGACAGCGGCTCCACCAGCGGCGTGACCTCGCGGAACAGCCTGAAGACCTCGGACGAGGCCGCACGGTACTTCCGAAAATCCGGCGGGATGATGACCAGGTCGGGGCAGAGCCTGACCGCGCGCGACATCGGGATCGCCGACCGCACGCCGAACGGCCGCGCCTCGTAGCTCGCCGCGCACACGACGCCGCGGCCATCGGGCGACCCGCCGACCGCGACCGGCTTTCCCCGGAGCGACGGGTCGTCGCGCTGCTCGACCGACGCGTAGAACGCGTCCATGTCCACGTGGAGGATCCGGCGCAGCGGCATCACCGTGCACGCTATTCTTCGGCACTCTAGAAGGCAGTAGGCAGTAGGCAGATAGGCAGTTCAAGACACTGAGGCAAGGGATTTCAGGCAGTGAGGCAGCGACGTCGCAGTGCGTGACGCGCGTGACGCGATACTGCCTGACACGTCCTGTCCGTGACACTGACTACAGCCTGCTAGCCGACTTCGGTGCAACGTATACTGAAAGGCCGCATGCAGTTCATTTACACGATGAAGGGGCTGGGCAAGATGCACCCGCCCGACTCGCAAGTCCTCCGCGACATCTGGCTCTCGTTCCTGCCCGGCGCCAAGATCGGCGTGCTCGGCATGAACGGCGCCGGCAAGAGCTCGCTGCTGAAGATCATGGCCGGCGAGGATCAGCACTTTGTCGGCGAGGCGTTTCCGGCCGCCGGCATCAAGGTCGGGTTCCTGCACCAGGAGCCGCAGCTCAATCCCGCGAAGAACGTCCTCGGCAACGTCGAGGAAGGCGTCCAGGCCACGCGCGACCTGCTGAACCGGTTCGACGAGCTGAACATGAAGCTCGGCGAAGACCTTCCCGCCGACGAGATGGACAAGGTCCTCGAGGAACAGGGCAAGGTGCAGGACCGGATCGATCAGCTGAACGCCTGGGAGCTCGACTCGCAGCTGGAACAGGCGATGGACGCGCTGCGCCTGCCGCCCGCCGACGGGGAGGTCGCGACGCTGTCGGGCGGCGAGCGGCGCCGCGTCGCGCTCTGCCGGCTGCTCCTGAGCGCGCCGGATCTGCTGCTGCTCGACGAGCCGACGAACCATCTCGATGCCGAGTCGGTCGCCTGGCTCGAGCATCACCTCGCCGCCTATCCCGGCACCGTCGTCGCAGTCACGCACGACCGCTACTTCCTCGACAACGTCGCCGGATGGATCCTCGAGCTCGATCGCGGCCACGGCATTCCCTGGGAAGGCAATTACTCCTCCTGGCTCGATCAGAAGCAGAACCGGCTCGCGCTGGAAGAGAAGTCCGAGACCAAGCGCCAGCGCACGCTGCAGCGCGAGCTCGAGTGGATCCGCATGTCCCCGCGGGCGCGCCAGGCCAAGGGCAAGGCCCGCCTGAACGCCTACGAGGCGCTGCTCAACGAAGACCAGGCGCAGAAGATCGACAGCGTCGAAATCTACATCCCGCCGGGTCCGCGTCTCGGCGACGTCGTCGTCGAGGCCCGGAGCCTGCGCAAGGCGTACGGCGACGTGCTGCTGATGGACGACATCAACTTCACGCTGCCGCGCGGCGGGATCGTCGGCGTGATCGGGCCAAACGGCGCCGGCAAGACGACGCTGTTCCGGATGATCACGGGACAGGAGAAGCCGGACGCCGGCACGTTGAGGCTCGGCGAAACCGTGCAGGTCGGCTACGTCGACCAGTCGCGCGACGCGCTCAATCCGGACCACAGCGTCTGGGAAGAAATCACCGGCGGCAAGGACGAAGTCGAGATGGGGAAGCGGTCGGTGCCCTCGCGCGCCTACTGCTCCTGGTTCAACTTCAAGGGCGCCGCGCAGCAGCGCAAGGTCGGGTCGCTGTCGGGCGGCGAACGCAACCGCGTGCACCTGGCCAAGCTGCTGAAGACCGGCTGCAACCTCCTGCTGCTCGACGAGCCGACCAACGACCTCGACGTCGACACGCTCCGGGCGCTCGAAGATGCGCTCTTGAGCTTCGCCGGCTGCGCCGTCGTGATCTCGCACGATCGCTGGTTCCTCGACCGCATCGCCACGCACATGCTCGCCTTCGAAGGCGACAGCCAGGTGGTGTGGTTCGAGGGCAACTACCAGGACTACGAGGCGGACAAGAAGCGTCGCCTCGGCGCCGAGGCGGATGTGCCGCATCGGATCAAGTACCGGAAGCTGACGAGATGAGGCGGGTCTGAGCGGGTTGCCGGTTGCTGGTTGATCGGGTTGATCGGGTTGACCGGTTGTCGGCTTCGGCCTGCTCGCGCTCGCTTGGCCGTGCCGGCGTCCGCGGCCGAGCCGCTGCGCACCATGCGCGTGGACTACTACCACACGGGCACGGCGGCGTCCGAGACCTTCGCCATCGACCGCGTCGTCGTCGAGCCCGCGCCGTGGCCGGGCAACCCGTCTCGCGCGATCGACGACACGAACCTCGGCAAGTATTTCTTCGAAGTCATCGACACCGCGACCAATCGCGTCGTCTATTCGCGCGGGTTCTCGTCGATCTTCGGCGAGTGGGAGACGACCGACGAGGCGCGCGCCGCCGCGCGGACGTTCCAGGAGTCGCTGCGATTCCCGAAGCCCGAGCACGCCGTCCAGGTCGTGGTGAAGAAGCGAGACGCGGCGAACCTGTTTCGCGAGGTCTGGTCGACGAAGATCGATCCGACGGATCAGTTCGTCGACACCGCCGCGCCGCCGTCGCCGGGGCCGGTGATCGAGCTGCTGAAGAACGGCGACCCGGCCACCAAGGTCGATCTGCTGATTCTCGGCGACGGCTACACCGCGGCCGAGCAGCCGAAGTTCCGGAAGGACGCCGAGCGTCTCGTCGAGACGCTGTTTGCGACCGAGCCATTCAAGAGCCGCAAGTCGGATTTCAACGTGTGGGGGATTTGTCCTCCCGCGGCCGAGTCCGGGATCTCGCGGCCCTCGACGGGCGTCCACCGGCGGTCGCCGATCGGCGCCAGCTACGACACGTTCGGATCCGAGCGCTACGTCCTCACGACGGACAACCGCGCGTTTCGCGACGCCGCGTCGTTCGCGCCGTACGACGTCGCCGAGATCCTCGTGAACGGCAAGACGTACGGTGGCGGCGGCATCTACGGCCTCTACGCGACCGTCGCGGCCGACAGCCTGTGGGCCCCGTATGTCTTCGTCCACGAGTTCGGCCACCACTTCGCAGGGCTGGCCGACGAGTACTACACGTCCGCCGTCGCCTACATGCCCTCCGCCGATCGGCTCGAGCCGTGGGAGCCGAACGTCACGGCGCTGAAGGATCCGGCCAACGTCAAGTGGAAGGCGCTGGCGACCGCGGACGTGCCGGTGCCGACGCCGTGGGTGAAGGACGCGTACGAGGCGCACTCGAAGGACGTCCAGGCCCGCCGCCGCGCCATCCGCGCCGCGAACAAGCCCGAGTCCGACATGGACGCGCTCTTCACGCAGCAGAAAGCGGAAGACACGCAGATGCTCGGGCACGACAAGTACTCGTCCGCCGTCGGCGCCTTCGAGGGCGCGAACTACGAGGCGAAGGGCTACTACCGCCCGCAGGAAGACTGCATCATGTTCACGCGCGACGACGTGCCGTTCTGCCGGGTGTGCCAGTGGGCCATCGCGCGCGTGATTGATTTGTATTCGAGGTGATCTGTACGTGCCGGGTGCCGTGCCGGGCAGGGCTGTCAGCCCCGCCGTCGGGTGCCGCTGCGGTGCACGAGGCACCGGCACGAGGCACCGCACCAAGCACTAAGCCCGGCACCAGGCACAGACGCATGCGCGAAGAAATACTGGCTGATGAAATGCGAGCCCGAGGCGTACACGATCGAGCGCCTCGAGAAAGACGGCGTGTGCGGCTGGGAGGGCGTGCGCAACTACCAGGCGCGCAACTTCATGCGCGACCAGATGCAGGTCGGCGACGGCGTGCTGTTCTACGCGTCGAACGCGGATCCGTCGGGCGTCACGGGCCTGGCCGAGATCGCGCGCGCGGGCTATCCGGACCCGTTCGCGTTCAAGAAGGGCCACCACTACTACGATCCCGAGAGCACGCCGGACAAGCCGACGTGGTACACCGTGGACCTGAAGTTCGTCGCGCGCTTTCCAGGCATCGTCCCGCTCGAACAGCTGAAGCAGACGCCAGGCCTCGAGAACATGATGGTGATTCGCAAAGGCGCCCGGCTCTCGATCCAGCCGGTGACGAAGGCCTGAGTACGATATCGTCGCGAAGCTTGGCAAGAAGGCGAAGACCTGACCGACCCGCGACCTGACCGACCCGCCAGACCTGGCTGACCCCTTGTTCCCCGACCTCCGCTCCTTCCTCGACCAGCTTCGCCGCGACCGCGACCTCGTCACCGTCGACGTGCCAGTCGACGCCGACCAGGAGGCTGCCGAAATCCATCGCCGCGTGATCGCGGCCGGCGGCCCGGCGCTGCTCTTCACGAACGTCAAGGACCGCGCGTTTCCGCTGGCCACGAACCTGTTCGGCACCGGGCGACGGGCCGAGATGGCGTTCGGCACGCGCCCCCTCGCGCTCATCAAGCGCCTCGTGCAGCTGGCCGAGACGATCATGCCCCCGACGCCCGCCAAGCTGTGGGGCGCGCGCGACGTGGCGAAGGCGGCGCTCGGCATCGGCCTGAAGCGCGGCGGCTCCGGACCGGTCCTGGACGTCGTCGAGGCGCCGGCGCTCGATCGGTTGCCGGTCCTCACGTGCTGGCCCGAAGACGGCGGCCCGTTTGTCACGCTGCCGCTCGTCTACACGGAACATCCCGCCGGCAAGGGCCACAACCTCGGCATGTACCGGCTGCAGGTGTACGACCGCGAGACGACGGGGATGCACTGGCAGATCGGGAAGGGCGGGGGCTTTCACTACGCGGTCGCGGAGGAGCAGGGACAGCCGCTGCCGGTGACCGTGTTTCTCGGCGGACCGCCCGCGCTGATTCTCGCGGCGATTGCGCCGCTGCCCGAGAACGTCCCCGAGCTGATGCTGGCGTCGCTCATCGCGGGCGAGCGGCTGCGCGTGACGGCGCCGCCTGCCGGTCATCCGCATGGTCTCGTCGCCAACGCCGAGTTCGCGCTCATCGGCGAGGTCGCGCCGCGCGAACGGCGTCCCGAGGGGCCGTTCGGCGATCACTACGGCTACTACTCGCTGCGCCACGACTACCCGGTCTTTCACGTCCGCCAGATGGCGCGTCGGCGCGACGCGATTTATCCCGCGACGGTGGTGGGAAAGCCGCGGCAGGAGGACTTCTTCATCGGCGACCTGCTGCAGGAGCTGCTGTCGCCGCTCTTCCCGCTCGTGATGCCTGGCGTCACGGATCTCTGGTCGTACGGCGAGACCGGCTACCACTCGCTGGCGGGCGCGATCGTGCGCGATCGCTACGCGCGCGAGGCGATGGCGTCGGCGTTCCGGATCCTCGGCGAAGGCCAGTTGTCGCTCACGAAGTTCCTGATCGCGACCGATCAGCCGGTCGATCTGAAGGACTTCCGGAAGACGCTCGAGCACCTGCTGGCGCGGACGCGGCCCGAAACCGATCTCTACGTGTTCTCGAACCTGTCGATGGACACGCTCGACTACACGGGGCCCGAGGTGAACAAGGGATCGAAGGGCGTGTGGCTCGGCCTCGGCGATCCCGTGCGCGAGCTGCCGCGCGAGTTCAAGCCGTCGATTGCGCCGCCGTCCGACGTCACCGGCGTCCACGTCTTCTGCGGCGGCTGCCTCGTCGTCGGCGGGCCGAAGTACATGGCCAGCCCCGACGCCGCCGAGCGCCTCGCCTCGCACCCGGCGTTTGCGGGATGGCCGCTCCTGGTGTTGACGGACGAACCCGAGCGGGCCGCGCGCAGTCCGATCAACTTCCTCTGGACGACGTTCACGCGGTTCGAGCCGGCGCGCGACATCCACGCCGCCTCGACGCGCGTCGTGCGCCATCACGTCAGCTACACGCCGCCGGTCGTCATCGACGCGCGGTTGAAGCCGGGATTCCCCGACGAGCTCTTCTGCCGCCCCGACGTGGCCGACACCGTGACCCGCCGCTGGCGCGAGTACTTCCCGGTGGGCGTCGAGATGGGCGACTCGGCGAAGGGACATCTCGACTGACCGTAGGGCGGAACGTCTGTCTGCAACCTCGAGACGTTCCGCCCCACGCGTTCGTACAGTAGGGCGGGGCTTCAGCCCCGCCACGTGTCCGTAGTCCGTAGTCCGAGTCCGCAGTCCGATTAGCATCGCCGCCGTGAAGATTGTCCCCTTGCCCTCCTCGCCGCTCCTCAGCCTTCCTTCGCCCGCTCTCGCGCAGGAGCTCTATCAATTCCAGCCGATCGCGCCGCGGTGGATCAGCCCGGAGAACAAGTCCGGCACGCCTGGCGCCGGCGGCATCGAGAACAGCGGCGCCAAGGGACATCCGTACGAGACGCTGAAGGCCGGTGCGACGCTGGTGCTCGCCGACATTCAGGGCGCGGGGATCGTCCGTCGCATCTGGATCACCGTGAACGAGCGGTCGCCGGAGATGCTGCGATCCGTGCGCCTCGAGATGTTCTGGGACGGCGCGGCGACCCCTGCCGTCTCGTCGCCGCTCGGCGACTTCTTCGGCGCGGGCCTCGGCGCTCTCGTCCCATTCGAGAACGCGTTCTTCTCGAGCCCCGAGGGCCGCTCGTTCAACACGTCGATCCCGATGCCGTTCCGTCGATCGGCGCGAATCCTGTTGACCAACGACGCCAGCAAGGACGTCAATCTCGTCTTCTACGACGTCGACTACACGCTCGGCGATCCGCCTCCGGACGCGCTGTACTTCCACGCGTACTGGCATCGCGAGCGTGCCACCACGGTCGGCCAGGACTTCCGCGTCCTGCCGCGCATCTCCGGCCGCGGCCGCTATCTCGGCGCCACGCTTGGCGTCGTCACGGCGCCAGCCTACGGCGAGACGTGGTGGGGAGAAGGCGAGATGAAGGTGTTCCTCGACGGCGATGCCGCGCAGGCGACGCTGGTCGGCACGGGCACCGAGGACGCGGTGGGATCGGGCTGGGGACTCGGCGTCTACGCGCATCGCTACCAGGGCGCGCTCGTGGCCGATGCGAAGACGCGGCGCTGGGTGTTCTACCGCCTGCACGTGCCCGATCCGATCTTCTTCCAGTCGGGATGCGAGGTCGCGCTGCAGCAGATCGGCGGCGCGGAGAAGAAGACCGTCCTCGCGATGCAGCAGGCCGGCGTCGCGCTGAAGCCCGTCACGATCGACGCCGGCGATCGCGAGCACTTCTATCAGCTGCTCAACCCCGACGGCCCGCCCGCGGCGGCGTCAACGGCCCCCGACACGGCCTGGATGAACTTCTATCGCAGCGACGATGTGTCGGCGGTGGCGTACTTCTACCTGGACTCGCCTGAGTCAGGACTGCCGCCGACTCGCGCCGGTCGCGGAGCGCCTGCCGTAGGGCGGAACGTCTCCTGCATTGCGAGACGCTCCGCCCCACGCCGCCCTCGGTGTTTTCAAAGACACCTGGATTCTGGGATTTCCGGGATTTCGCCCAGCGTGATCCCAGAAATCCGTGGCATCGTGCAATCTGTGGATCCTGAGAGTCCCCGCCGGCCAGCGATAGTGGCGGCGGACAGCGTAGCGGCGATCAGTTCAACGCGTTCGGGATCGCCAGCGTGAACGGCGAAATCACGGCGTCGAACTCGTCGCCCTCAGACGTCACCATCTGGTAGGACCCGTGCATCGACCCGACGTTCGTGCGCAGCGGGCAGAAGCTGGTGTACTCGAACACGTCGCCCGGATTGAGCACGGGCTGCTCGCCGACGACGCCAGGGCCGTGGACGTGCTCGATATGGCCGTCGGCGTCGTTGATGATCCAGCGGCGCGAGACCAGCTGAGTGCGGATGGCGCCTTCGTTCGAAATCTTGATGTGGTACGCGAACAGATACTGGTTGTCGCGCGGCGAGCTCTGCTCGGCCAGGTACCGGCTCTGCACTTGAACCCGGATGCCCTTGGTTGTCGTATCACTCATTCGAAGGCGATTATGTCATGCGATGGTGGGCCCGACGTCGGCGCCGGCTGCGGTATCCTCTAGGCATTGAGGCACTTGTGAACGATCTGGACATCGAGGGGCTCGTCGGCGGCGTGCTGCGCGGCGTGCTCGGCAGCCGCGGCAAGCGCAGCCACGGCACGCTCCGCTACCTGACGGGCGGCGGACAGTCGTCGTTCCTGAACGCGAGCACGCTGCTGGCGGTCGCGGGCGTGGCGTGGGGCCTCTGGGAAACGGCGCAGCAGCAGTCCGCGGTCTCCGCGACGCCCGCGGCGCGGCCGCCTGCGACGCCGCCGCCGCTGCCGCAGGGCGGACCTGAACGTCCGTACGCCGCCGCCGGTGCCGCCAGACATGGCGCCTGTCGCGACGGTGATTCCGCCGCCGCTGCCACAGTCACTCTCGCCCGTCACCGCAGCCACGGTGCAGCCGGACGTGCTGCGCGTGCTGAGGCTGACGCTGGCCGCCGCCCGCGCCGACGGCACGCTCGAGCCGCGAGAGCGCGACGCGATTCTGGCGCGCGCGAAGGAAGTCGGCGCCGAGCCGCTCATCGCCGCTGAAGTCGATCGCCCGAAGGACCTCGGCGAGATTGTCGGCGACGTCGAGGACCAGCGGATGCGGCAGGATCTCTACACGCTCGCGTATGCGATCGTGCGCGCCGACGAACAGGTCAGCGATCGCGAGCGCTCGTGGCTCACCGACCTGGCCGGGCATCTCCGGCTCGACGCGGGCACCGTCGCCGGACTCGAACAACAGGCCGCCTCGCGGATTGCGGCCGCTGCCCAGGGAGCACCGCTCTAAGGAGCAACGACTGATGTCAGCATCCCAGTGGTTCATGGCCCTCAGTGGCCGCCAGGTCGGACCGATGCCGGAGCAGGAGGTGATCGCGGGCCTCGAGAACGGCACGGCCGACGGCAATACGCTGGTCTTCACCGCCGGCATGACGAACTGGGCGCCGATCTCCACGGTGCCCCAGTTCGTGCCGTACATCAAGGGCGGCGTCGCGGCGCCTCCGCCCCCGTCGGTGCCGGGCGCGACGCGCCAGGCGCACGAGATCGACTTCAAGATCTACGGCGAGGACATGCAGTTCGTCGAGGTCGAGCTCGATCCCGGCGAGAGCGCCGTGGCCGAAGCCGGCGCGATGATGTACATGACCGACGGCATCGCCATGGAGACGATCTTCGGCGACGGCTCGGCGCAGTCGAAGTCGTCCGGCCTGATGGGCGCGCTGCTCGGCGCCGGCCGGCGCATCCTGACCGGCGAGTCGATGTTCATGACCGTGTTCACGAACAGCGGGGCCGGCAAGCAGCGTGTCGCGTTCGCCGCGCCCTATCCGGGACGAATCCTCACGCTGGATCTCGCCGGGCTTGGCGGATCGCTCATCTGCCAGAAGGACTCGTTCCTCTGCGCGGCGCGCGGCGTGTCGATCAACATCGCCTTCCAGAAGAAGATCGGCGTGGGCCTGTTCGGCGGCGAGGGCTTCATCATGCAGCGCCTCGACGGCGACGGGATCTGCTTCGCCAACGCGGGCGGCATGGTGCACGCGCTCGATCTCGGCCCCGGGCAGACGCTGCGCGTCGACACCGGCTGCATCGTCGCGCTGCAGCCGACGGTGAACTACGACATCCAGTTCGTCGGCGGCGTGAAGACGGCGCTCTTCGGCGGGGAAGGCCTCTTCTTCGCGACGCTCCGCGGCCCGGGCAAGGTGTGGCTGCAGTCGCTGCCGCTCAGCCGCCTGGCCGATCGCCTCTACAAGGCCGCGCCGCAGACCGGCAAGCGCAAGGAAGAAGGATCGGTCCTCGACATGGTGGGAGGACTGGGGAACTTGCTGGATGGAGACGGACGCTAAACGACAGCTGTAGGCGCAGGGCTTCAGGCCTGCCCTGGCGGCGTGGCCGGCGGTTGGCAGACCTGAAGCTCTGCGCTACTGATTGCTCTCACAGATTCCCCGCTCTTCATCTGCTCCGCAAGATAGTCCGTCGCGCGCCACGAGAGCGCGAGGATCGTCAGCGTCGGGTTCTTCTCGCTGGCGCTGGTGAACGCCGATCCGTCCACGACGAAGACGTTCTTCACGTCGTGCATCTGGTTGAACTTGTTGAGCGCGGATCGCTTCGGGTCGGCGCCCATCCGGCAGCAGCCGTGCTCGTGGATCGCCGAGCCGTTGTTGTCGAGCTCGCCGCGCGTGAAGTGCGTCCACTCGATCCCCGCGCGCTTGCCGGCTTCCTCGAGCACGTCGTAGATGTGGTCGCGCATCTTGCGCTCGTTGTCGCCGATCTCGTAGTCGATCTTCAGCCGCGGCACGCCGTACTTGTCGACGCTGGTCTCGTCGACGGTGATCCGGTTGTGCGCGTAGGGCAGCGTCTCGCCGAACGGATGCAGCTCCACCCACGCCGGGTAGCGCTTCTTGACCTCGCGCTTGAATCCCGCGCCGAAGCCGTCGACGCCCGTGCCAATCCGCGGCAGGTTGCCCGGCTGGCAGCCTGAGTTCCAGAACTGCATGCCGTAGCCGCGGATGTAGTTCAGCCCCTGCAGCCGGTGGTTGAACCGCGGCAGGTAGATGTGCGCGCCGCCGGCGCCGTAGTCGTGCACGATCTCCTTGCCGTACAGGCTGGGCAGGTAGCCGGCGACATGAACGCGAATCTGCTCGCAGAGATAGCGGCCGATGACGTCGGAGCTGTTGCCGATCCCGTTCGGATGCGCGGTTGACTTCGAGTTGAGCAGGATGCGCGTCGAGTCCACCGCCGACGCGCCCATGACGACGACCTTCGCGAGCACCTGGCGCTCCAGGCCCGGTGACGCGGTCGAAGTACTGGACGCCCTTGGCCTGGCCGTTCGCGTCCACGAGGACCCGCGCCGCCACGGCGTTCGATCGCAGTTCGAGCTTGCCGGTCTTCAGCGCGCCAGGCAGCAGGTGATCCGCCGAGCAGAACGACGCGCCCACGTCGCAGCCCGAGCCGCAGTTGCCGCAGTAGTGGCACGCCGGGTAGCCGTCGAGCGGCAGCGTCTTGTTCGCACGCCGCCCGGCCACGACGGGGATGTTCATCGACTCGAACGCCTTCTTCAGCAGGCGTTCGCTGCATCGCATCGCCGGCGGCGGCATGAAGTACTTGCTGCCCGGCAGCGAGTCCGAGTCATCGTCGCCGCCGTAGACGCCGATCAGCTGATCGACCTTGTCGTAGTACGGCGCGACGTCCTTGTATTCGATCGGCCAGGGGATCTCCCAGCCGTCCTTCTCGGCGCCCTTGAAGTCGAGATCGGAGTAGCGCAGGCTGACGCGGCCCCAGACGTTCGTCTTGCCGCCGTGGCCCCAGACGCGAATCAGCTCGAAGGGCTTCCCTTCGGGCGTGAGATAGGGCTGCTCCTTCGTGTCGAGGAAGAACTGCGGTTCCTTCTCGCCCTTCGCCTTCCGCGCGCGCGCTTCCCAGGGCCGCACGTGCGTCCAGTACTTGCTGCGGTCGAACTTCGTGCCCGCGTCCAGCATCACTACGTCGATGCCCTGACGCGTCAGGTTCCACGCGGCCATCCCGCCTGACGCGCCGCTGCCGACGATGACGACGGGGTAGACCTTCGCGGGACGGATGACCTGCATGGGGTGATTCTATATCTCTGCGCGCACTTGGCACCTGGCACCCGGTCGCACCCGTGCCCGGTGCCTGGTGCCCGGTGCCTGGTGCTGCGGTGCCTGGTGCCGGGTGCCTGGTGCGATGGCCGTGCGGCACGAGACATGCTCTCGATCTGAAACATGGGAGCCAGGCGATTCGAGGATCTGCGAGCCTGGCAGCTGGCGGCGGAGCTGAGCGACAAAGTGGTGGCACTTTGTGCAACGAAGCCCCTCCAGACAGACGTCAAGTTCCGCTATCAATTGCAGGACGCCGCTGAAGCGGCGCCGCGACTGATCGCCGAAGGCTTCGGACGCTGGAGCCATCGGGACTTTGCCCGCTATCTCGTGATGGCGCGGTCGGAAGTGATGGAGGTGACGAGCGACCTGATGGCGCTGCGCCGACGCAAGACCATCGACGTAAGCGTGGCGGACGATCTGATTGCCCTCGCCGAACGCACGACCCGGACGATCAACAGGCTTCGCTCCAGCCTCTGATTTCGCGGCGCACGAAGCACGGCACCTGGCACCGGCACCGGCACCAGGCACCCGGCACCGCACCGGCACTGGCACCAAGCACTGGGCACAAGCCGTCCGGCACGGATCAGTTACCATTTCAGCCAATGCTCTCCGAAACCGTCCATCTCGACGGCCACATCATCGATTCGGGCACGCTGTCGAAGGTGCTCGACCTGATCCTGCTGCACGGCGGGGACTACGAGATCACGACGTTCACGATCGGGACGACCCGCGAGGCCGCAAGCCACGCGGAGATCATCGTCCGGGCGAAGTCGGCTGACGATCTCCATCACATCCTCCAGGAGCTCGGCCAGCAGGGCGCGGCGGCCGTCGCGCACGACGCCGAATGGGTGCCGGCGCCGGCCGACGGCGTCTTCCCCGAGGACTTCTACTCGACGACGAACCTCGAGACGCAGGTCCGACATGTCGGCGGCTGGCTGCCCATCGAAGACATCGAGATGGACTGCGGCGTCGTCCTGCAGACGCGCGCCGACGGCCCGCATGCGGTGACGGTGCCGGTGCATCGTGTGAAGAGGGGCGACCAGGTGCTGGTCCACGAGGCTGCCGTGCGCGTCGTCCCGGCGCCGCGGAAGGACCCGGTCTCGGTGTTCGGCTTCATGTCGAGCGAGGTCTCGGCGGAGCGCCCGAAGGAGCTGAGCGTCGCCGCCGTGGCGGCCGGGATGATCGACACGCGGAAAGAGGGCCGGAAGATCCTCTTCGTCGGCGGCCCCGCGATCATCCACACTGGCGCGGGCGTTTACCTCGAGCAGCTCATCGCTGGCGGGTGGATCGACGTGCTGTTCGCGGGCAACGCGCTGGCGACGCACGACATCGAGTCGGCCCTGCTCGGCACCTCGCTCGGGATTCGTCTCGCGACTGGCGCGCCGGTGGCGACCGGGCACAACCATCACCTGCGCGCGATCAACGCGATTCGCGCCGTGGGCGGCATCAAGCCCGCCGTGGAGAAGGGCGTGCTGACGCGCGGCGTCATGCACGCCTGCGTCACGCACGGCGTGGACTACGTCCTCGCTGGCAGCATCCGCGACGACGGGCCGCTGCCCGACGTCATCACCGACAGCGTCCGCGCGCAGGACGAGATGCGCCGGCGGATCCCCGGCGTCGGCCTCGCGATCATGGTGGCGACGACGCTGCATTCGGTGGCGACGGGGAACCTGCTGCCGGCGTCGGTGCGGATCATCTGCGTGGACAACAACACCGACACGATCACCAAGCTCATGGATCGCGGGACCAGGCAGGCCTTCGGTCTCGTGACGGACTGCCAGTTTTTCCTGAAAGAGCTGGCGGCGCGACTGCCCAAATGACAGTTGCGGATTGCCGGTTGCGGATTGCGGGTTCGTGGGGCAGGGCTTCAGCCCTGCATCATTGGATTGCGGATGAGAGGGCTGTGCATTGCCAAAACTGACAGTTGAGGGATACGGAACGTTCGAAGTCACCGCGGGGAAGCGGCTGGTGCTCGCGGTAGAGCACGACGCCGGCGTGGACATCCTCCACGCGTGCGGCGGGCATGCGCGGTGCACGACGTGCCGCGTGCAGTTCATCGACGGCGAGCCGGCGAAGCACACCGAAGCGGAGCGAGAGCGCCTCGCGGCGAAGCAGCTGACCGGCGTCCGGCTGTCGTGTCAGATCCTGTGCGACCACGACATGACGGTCCGCGCGATCAGCCGCCTGGCCGGCAGCGGGCGTCCGGATCCGGGACCCGAGCCGGAGCCCATCATCACGCCGCCGGCAGTGTGGGAAGAGGCGGCGTCGCCCGTTGGGCGCGGCCTTAGGGCGCGGGCTGTGCGGAGACAGTAGGGCGGGGCTTCAGCCCCGCCTGACACGCCGGGCCTGAAGCGCCCGGCCTACTGCAGCCGGCCCCGGCAATACTTGACTAGTCAACTATTGCATGTTACGCTTCTCCCGTGACTGAGAAGCAGACCCTCCTGCAGCGCGAATTGCGGCAGCGGCGGCCCGTTCGAATCGCCGGCGCACGAGGCGCTGCTGGGACTGTTTCGGACAGCCGACGCCGTCGGCCGGGTCGTGGCGGCGGCCATCGAGCCGCACGGCATCACGGCGCAGCAGTTCAACGTCCTCCGCATCCTGCGCGGCGCCCAGCCCGATCCGCTGCCGACGCTCGAAATCGCGGAGCGGATGATCGAGCAGACGCCGGGCATCACGCGGCTGCTGGATCGCCTCGAGGCCAAGGGCCTGGTGGGCCGGACCCGGTGTCCCACGGACCGCCGGCAGGTGCACTGCCGGATCACGCCGGCCGGGCTGAAGCTGCTCGATGTCCTGGACGGCCCGGTCCGCGAAGCCGGCAACGCCGTGATGCGGCCGATCGGCGTCGCCGGACAGAAACAGCTCGTGGCGCTTCTCGATCGACTGCGCGCCGCGCTCGAAACCGCCGGGCATCTGAGGTAGACAACAGGTTCAGATTCGACGAGAGCGGGCCTCGGTCCTGCAGAGTAACAAGTCGCACCGACAATAGTTGATTAGTCAGTTGATTGACATGAAAGCAAAATGGCGGGCTCGGCCCGCCGTGAAAGGACACACAGCCATGTTGCGCAACGACACTCGCTACCGTCGGTCTTCTCGCGTCCCTTGCCGCGCCCGCGCTTGCGGCGCCCGACACCTACACCATCGACAAGCAACACACCGAGGCGGCGTTCCAGGTCCGTCACATCCTGACCAAGGTGCGCGGCACGTTCCGCGACGTGGACGGCATCATCTCGTGGGACAAGGCCAACCCCGCAAAGTCCAGCGTCGAGTTCCGCCTCAAGACGGTCAGCGTCGACACCGGCGTCGCGCAACGCGACAACCACCTGCGCAGCCAGGATTTCTTCTGGGCCGAGAAGTACCCGGAGATCGTCTTCGTGAGCACGAAGATCGTGCCGAAGGGCGCGACCGAGTTCGACGTCACCGGGAACCTCACGATTCGCGGAGTCACCAAGGTCATCACGCTGCCGGTGACGTACCTCGGCGAGCAGAAGGATCCCTACGGCAACACGAAGGCCGGCTTCGAGACCGGCATCACGATCGTTCGACAGGACTACGGGCTGGTGTGGAACAAGGCCCTCGAAACCGGCGGAGTGCTGGTTGGCGACCAGGTCGAGATCACCGTGAACATCGAGGCCGCGAAGAACGTCGCGCCAGCCGTCCACGAACTAGCCGCCAGCGTGACGACGACGCCGCGCTCGGGGTTCCACCTCCAGCGCGGCGTTCTGCCCGTCAGGTGCGTCCCGCCGACCCAGCGATCCAGCCCGTTCAGCGCCGCGTGATCGGCGTCGCCCGCCAGGACCAGTGACGCCGTCCGCCGTCAGCGCGACACGATCCCCCTCGAATCGTCAGCAGCGGCACTTCGGCGTCCGCCAGCGCCGCGCATCGCCCGGAAGAACGGGAGGTCCCCGAGGAAGATCGCGGCCTCCTGCAGCGCCTGCATGCCGAACGCCTCCGCCGAGCGTCGTCGCGCCGGTCGCGAAGGCGCCCAGTCCCTGACGCTCGGTGCGCGAGAGCCCGTCGAGGTGGCCCGGCAGTTCCTCCAGGAGCCGACGGATGGCCGCGGGCACGAAGCGCAGCGGCGCGAGACGTCTGGCGCCGCCAGCGATGCCATTCGATCCGGCGTGGGCGCGCACACGGCCGCCCACGCGTCGGCGGCGTACGACACCTGGCTCTCCGTCACAGGCACCCGCGCCGGGAAGAGCGACGCGAGCTGCGGCGCCGTGAGCTGCCCGAGTCCATGGAACGGATCCACGCCGGGGAATTCGCCGATGACGATCAGCCGCACGCGCTCCATCGGGACGCGCGACCTGCCGAACCGATCGACCAGCCAGAGCAGGTTGAGCTGATCGAACAGGTCGTGCTCGAACCAGAGCACCACTTCGTCTTCGTGCGGCCGCGCGCTCGATGGCCTCGGCGCGACGTGGCAAACGCCGACCGGATGTCGGCCAGCGCGTGCGTAACCGCGCTCTGCCAGATATCGCGCCCGGACGTCGTCGAACGCCGTCGGCGACAGGTCCGGCGGGCACGGGCCCTCGTGCAGCACGATCCGCGCAGACGACGACGTCGCCGCCAACGCCCGCCTCGAGCAGCGTGTCGCGAACGCTGTCGCCGTTGGTGAAGTGGATCATGCCGACGCGGACGTCAGCTTGCGGATGTAGGCGAGGTTCTTCGCCATGTCTTCCTTGACGCCCTTTGGCGAGTCGGTTTCGAGCTGCGCCCAGCGGCTGTACCCGATGTCGGTCAGCGCCTTGACGATGCCGGGGAAGTCGATCGTTCCCTCGCCGAGGTAGTGCGGGTTGTCCTTGAGGTGCACTTCGCAGATCCGCTCGACGCCGAGCCAGCGGATCTCGTCGATGACGTTGAACCCCTGCAGCGTGGAGTTGCCGACGTCGTAGTACGTCAGCACGGCCGTCGACTGCGAGCGCTCCATGATGCGCACGTTGTTGCGCGCGGAGATCGTGTCCTCGAGCCCGAGGATCACGCCGGCCTTCTGCGCCTGCGGCCCGATCTCCTTGAGGATGTCGCCGACGTAGTCCATCTCCTCGACGGTCTTCAGCGCGCCGGGGCCGAAAAACGGCAGCAGGATGACCTCGACGCCGACACGCTTCGCCATCGGGATGGCGTCGGCGACGCGCTGCGGCCCCTTCGGATCGGACTTCAGGTAGTTCTTGTGCAGGATGTTCAGGCACACCGACGCGATCGGCAGCTTCAGCCGCTTCGACTCGGCGACGAACTGATCGAGCACGGCGTCGCCGATCCAGTCCTTGCCGTTCTTGTTGCTCAGGCTGATCTGCACCCCGTCGAAGCCGAGCTCCTTCGCCAATGCGACGCAGGCGGGATCGCCTTCGAGTTGCAGGTTCCAGTCGGTGGCGCCGATCTTGAACTTCGCGGGCTGTCCCGCGGCGCGGACGCCGGCGCGCGCGGCCAGCAGGCCCGCCGCGGCCGTGGCGCCGGCGGCCAGGAATTCTCGACGGCTCTTCATGGTCCGGCTCCTCACATCGTCAGGACGATCTTGCCGACCGCTCGATCCTGCAGGACGACGCGATGCGCCTCCTGGGCATCCCCAAGCGGCAGCTCGCGTCCCACCAGCGGCTCGAGCGCGCGGCTCGCGAGGGCGCCTTCGAGCCCTGCGTGAATCTGCCGGTACTCGTCGGGCGTCGTCGCCCAGAGCGTCGTGCCCATCACCGCCGATTCCTTCGCCATCGTCTGGCGCGGATCGATCTCGATCCGCCCGCGGCTGCCGATGACGACGACGCGGCCCTTGGACGCGAGGAGCCCGAGATCGCGATCGAGGTTCACGTTCGCGAGCATCTCGAGCACGACGTCGACGCCTTTGCCGCCCGTGAGCTCGGGGATGTGCTTGGCGTAGCCCTCTTCATGATGGTTGAGCGCGTGCGCGGCGCCGGCCTTTCGCACGGCAGCCAGGCCCGCGTCACTTCCCGCAGTGCCGATGACCGTCAGCCCCAGCGCTCGCGCGAGCTGGACGGCGCAATTGCCGACGGCGCCGCTGGCGCCGTGCACGAGGACGGTCTCCCCGGCCTTGACGTGCGCGCGCAGCACCAGCGCGCGATAGGCCGTCGCGGCGGGCACGCCGAGCGCCGCGCCCTGCGCGAACGTCGTGTGCGCCGGCAGCGTGTGCACCTGATGGGCCGGGCACACCATGCGCTCCGCGTACGTCCCGTCGCGAATCCCGAGCGCCGCGATGTACACGCGATCGCCGACGGCTCGCGTCGTCACGCCCTCGCCGAGCGCGGTGATGACGCCGGCGCCATCGGATCCGGGCGTGTACGGCAGTTGCGGCAGCCGCGCGTAGTTGCCGCTCCGCACGTAGGCGTCGACGGGGTTCACGCCCGCGGCGTGCACCTGCACGGCGACTTCGCCCGGGCCCGGTACGGGATCGGGAAGGTCGACGAGCTGCATGACTTCCGGCTCGCCGAACTGCTCCACGCGAATGGCGCGCACGGCGCGAGTATAAACGATTGCGGGTTGCGGACTGCTGGGCTTCGTGGCGATTGCCGGCCGACGATCGCAGGCTGAAGGCCGCGCTGATGCCTCGGACTGCGGTCGTGGCTGCAGTCAGGCGCGCCCCTTCAAGGGCAGCCGACCTATTCGTAGTGCAGCGCCTTGACCGGGTCGAGCTTCGAGGCGCGCACGGCGGGATAGACGCCGAAGGTGAGGCCCACCGCGACGGAGACGAGGAAGGCGATCAGGATCGAGCCGACCGTGACGATGGTGGACCAGCCCGCCAGAATCGCAATCAGCCGCGACAGCCCGACGCCGACGAGCAGGCCGATCAGCCCGCCGACGAAGGCGATCATGACCGTCTCGATCAGGAACTGCCGGACGATGTCGGTCTGCTTCGCGCCGACGGCGCGGCGGATGCCGATCTCGCGCGTGCGCTCGAGGACGCTCGCCAGCATGATGTTCATGATGCCGATGCCGCCGACGAGCAGCGAGATCGAGGCGAGCGCCACCATGACGAAGCCGAAGATCCGCTGCGTCCGCCGCTGTTCGGCCAGCAGCGCCGACGGCACGATCAGCGAGTAGTCGTCCGTGTTGCGGTGCGACGCGCTGAGGATGCCGCGGACGATGTCGGCCGTCTGCACGGTGTCGCCGGCATTCGCCATCTGAATGTAGATGCCGTCGATCTCGTCGCGGCGATCGCTGTAGCTGTCCTCGATCCGCAGAATCGCGGAGCTGACCGGCACGTAGATCATGTTGTTGCGATCCTGCGCCGGCAACCCGGCGACGTCGGCCTGCGAGCTCACCTGCGGGCCGGCGACGCCGATCACGCGGAACCACTGCTCGTTGATCTTCAGGTACGAGCCGACCGGGTCCTTCGCGCCGAAAAGACTCGTCCTCGTGCCTTCGCCCAGCACCGCCACCGCAGCCGCCGACGCGGACTCCTGGTCGTCGAAGAAGCGGCCGCTGGCGACCGACAGCGCCGCGATCTGCTGGTAGTTCGGATCGACCCCGTACACCTGCGGCATCTCGCGCTGCGGCTTCGGCACCAGCTTCTGCGGCGTATACCGGCGGCGCGCGGTCGAGGCCGTGATGCCGGGCACGTTCGACCGGATGACGCGCAGGTCGCGCTCGGTCAGCCCGGGCGAGGTCTTGCGCACCTTCTGAAACGCCTGCCAGTCGGTCGCCTCGCGCGCCTCGACGATCAGGTTGCGCACGCCGAGCTGCTCGATGAACTTCAGCACCTGCTGCTGCGCGCCCGCGCCAATCGACATCATCGACACCACGGCGGCGACGCCGAAGATCATCCCCAGCATGGTCAGCAGCGAGCGCAGCTTGTGGACCATCAGCGTCTCCAGGCCTCGCCGGCAGTCGGTGAGGATCTGGAGGCCGGTGCCTTCCGAGAGCCTGGTGGTGATCGGCGTCATCGGCCGGCGCCGGGCATCGGCCCGGAAGACGAGGCGGCCTTCGCGCGCTCGTTGAAGATGTCGGGGTTCACGAGCGCGACGTCGGCGTCGGCGGGGAAGTCCTTCAGCACGACCCGGTTCTCGGTGACGCGCACGATCTGGACGGGCAGCGGCTTGAATCCCGCGCCGTCGCGCACGTAGACGATCGGCTTGCCTTCCTTCTCGAACAGCACCTGGCGCGGCAGGTGCGTCACGTTGGTGAGCTTCTCGCCGTTCACGACAATCCGCGCGGTCATCCCCGGCCGAAGCTCCGACGAGGGGTGGCTCAGCCCGAACGACGTCATGAACTGCTGCGTCGTCTGCGGCTCCCAGAAGGCGTTCTGCGCGATGCCGCCGACGCCTTTCGATTCCGCCGTCAGGGGCGCGCCCGGCAGCGCCTCGAGCGTGATGTTCGCGCGGGCGCCGGCCGTCATCGATGCGCGCTCGGCCTCGGAGACTTTCGCCTTGATCTCCATCTCCGAGAGGTCGACGACCTCGGCCACCGTGCGTCCGGGCTGGACGGTGTCGCCTTCGCGGTACGTCGGCAGCTTCATGCCTTCGTACATGAACCCGCCCGACGCGTCGTTGTTGTCCTTGAGCACCACGAGGCCGCCGATCGGCGCCTTCACCGTCATGTTCTCGATGTTCTTCTTCGCGAAGTCGGCGGCGATCTGCGACTTCGTGCGCTTTTCGAGCGCGACGGCCAGCGCCGCGCGGCTGCTCTCGGCGTGCGTCTTCGCGTCGCCTTCGATCTGCGCCAGCGCCCCTCTCGCCTGCTCGAGCGTGAGGTTGTTCTTCTCGGCCTCGATCTTCCCGACGAACTCGTTGCCGCTGACCGCAATCTCGGCGCGCCGCAGCTCGTGACGCGCGTGCAGCAGGTTCAGCGCGTCGGTCGAGATCTGCACGCGCGCGTCGGCCTTCAGCTTGACGATCGCCTGCTCCGCCTCGGCCAGCTCCGACTCGGCCTGCTGCAGGTTGAACTGCTGCTCCGCCTGGTCGAACCGGATCACGACGTCGCCTTCCTTGACGACGCTGCCGGCGGGGGAGAGCGTGACGATCTGGAGCATGCCGCCGACGCTCGGCGCCGCCATGGTCATCGAGCGCCGCGGCCCCAGCTCGCCCATCGTGTGGATCCGCACGTCGATGTCGCCGCGCGTTGGCCGCGTCGTCGGGATCCGGTCAGGCACCGGCGTCAGGTTCGCGACGCCGAAGACGGCAGCGGCACCGCCGACCACCGCGACGGCCACGAGCGCGCCGATGACATAGGCGCGCTTCACTGGCGCGCCTCCTCTGGCTCCTTCAGCGCCACGCGTTCGCCTTCAGCGACTCCGGTCCGGATGAGGACGTGATCGGCATTGCGCCGATCGATCTCCACGTGGCGCCGTTGCACCCGTCCATGCGACAGGACGTAGACGACGTCGCCGTTCTCGGCGGAGAAGACGGCCTGGGGCGGCACCATCAGCGCGCCGGCGACGCTCTCGGTTGCGACGCGGAGGTTGGCCGTCATGCCGGGACGCAGACGGTCGTCGTGGTCGTCGAGCGCCACCTTGACGTCGAAGTTTCTCGGCGGCGGCCACGAGGTGAAGTCGGCCTTCGCCAGCGCGCTGATGCTGACGATGCGTCCCTTGAGCTCGCGGTCGGGCATGGCCTCCACTCGAACGGAGACGGACTGGCCGATGGCAAGGCGCCCCCGCTCGATCTCGTCCACGCGCGCCGTGCCGAAGAGCGACGAGATGTCGGGCAGCTCCGCGATGCTCGCGCCGGCCCACGCGCGATCGCCTTCCTTGAACTCCTGCGGGTTCATCCAGTTGCCCGAGCGCCAGTTGCGGAGAATCGTCACGATGCCGTCGCTCGGCGCCCGCACGACGAGCGCATGCGTCTGGCGCTGCGCCTTGGTGAGATCGAGCTGCGACTTCTCGCGCTTGGCCTCGACGCCGGCCTGCTTGGCCGTGGCGCCGACACGGTCCGAGCCGAGTTTCGCCGACGCTTCTTTCACCTTCTGATCGGCGTCGTCCACGGCGAGCCCGCGCTGTTCGGCCTCCACGCGCGACAGCACTTCCTTCGCGGAGTAATCGAGCTTGGCGCGCTCCATGTCGTAGTGGGCTTTCGATTGCGCCGTCAGGTTCTCTTCGTCCTTCGCGCGGGCATCGGAGGTGGCCTGCTCGAACTCCGCGTCGAAGCCGCGCAGCTCGCTGCGCTTCTCGGCGGCGGTCCGCGCCACCGTCGTGCCGTCGAACTCGATCAGGACGTCGCCGGCCTTCACGGTGCTCCCGTTCTTCGCGAGCTTGAGGATGCGGAGCTCGCCGGCATCGGCCGGCGCGATGATCGTCACCGAGCGGCCGGCCTTGATCTCGCCGCGAATCTGCACGGCGTCGACGAACGTCCCGCGCTCCACGGCGGCGGTCGGCACGTCGGCGGACGCGCCGCGTCCGAACCAGCACGCGCCCGCGACGATCGCGCCGAGCGTCGCGCCGCCGATCAGCCAGCCGCCGCCGCGTCACTGGACCACCACCTCGCCGGGCTGCAAGCCCGCCGTGACGACGACGTCGACTTCGTCGGCGGGGCCGAGCGTCACCTGACGAGCGGCGACGCCGCTGGCGTCGCGCACGTGGACCCGCGCCGTCTGGCCGTCGTGATCCACCGCCGCGCGCGGGACGACGAGGGCGTCCTTCACGCGCTCGACCTCGACGTCGATGGCGGCGGTCAGGTCGGGCAGCAGCCGGGCGTTGCTGCCGGCGACGCTGACGATCGCCGTGAACTCGCGCAGGCGGTTCGAGAACGATCCCTTCACGCCAATCGGCGCGATCTCCTCGACGCGTCCGGGCATCGCCAGATCCGGGTACGCGTCGAGGTGGACGACGGCCGGCTGGCCGACGCGCACGAAGGGCAGGTCGGCCTGGTTCACGCGTACCCGTACCAGCATCGACGCCTGGTTCACCACCTGGAGCACCGGCGCACCGGGATACATCTCGTCGCCTTCCTGGATGTCGGTCGGCCCGTTGCCGCGCCACGTGACTCGCGGCACGACCAGGCCCGGAATCGGCGCGCGCACGGTCATGGCCTGCGCGTTGGCCTGCGCGTGCTCCATCGTGGCCTTCGCCCGGTCGCGCTTGATTTCCAGGATGCGAAGGTCGGCCGAGGCCGCGGTGCGCTTGATGTCGTAGAGGGCCTTCAGCGCCGTCAGCTTCGCGCGCGCTTCGTCGAGGTCCTGATCGTTCTGCTCGGCCTTGATGCGCGAGAGCATCTCGTTCTTCAGGACCTCGAGCTCGTACTTCTTCACCGCGTTGCCAGCCTGCGCGATCTCGCTCTGGTCCTTGACGACCGCGGCGTCCTGTTCGGCCTTCTTCTGGGCGATCTGCTGGACGAGGTCGTCGTACTCGGCTTTCTTGTCGAGCGCCTGCGTCTCCTGGCCCTGCCGATCGAACTCGACGAGCACGTCGCCCACTTTCACGCTCGAGCCGGCGGGCGCGAGCCTGGTGATCACCATCGAGCCCTGGTTCGATCCCGCGAGCAACGGCGTCGTGACGACGTAGGAGCGTGTGGCTTCGGTGAGGCCGGTGAGCCGGACGTGGCGGACGAAGTCGCGGCGCGCGAGCGGGGGCAGCGCCTTCGAGTCGGCGTTGGCCGCGGCGACCGGCGCACCGCCGATCAGCGCGGCAGCCCGCGAAGGCAGCCGCGACGAGCACGAGCGCCACCGCGCCCGCGCGCAGCCGGCGAGTCAGGAGGACGGGTGCGGCCCTCCCGGGGCCTTCAGACGGGGCGATCATCGTGTGTATTCTGAATGACGTCTGCGTGCGGCGGGCCGTTAACGCCGCCGCCGCGGCGCCCGTCGCCCGATTGGACGGATTGGACACCGGTTTGGTTGGTTCGCCCAGGATTTCAGGGGCGGTCGTCACGATCAAAAAGACACCTGGATTTCGGGATTTCAGGATTCGGTAACGGTATCGGCCCCTCTGCCCGGCCCGATCCCAAAAATTCCAGAATCCAGGTGTCTTTTGATTCTGAAGCCATCCGCAAAATCCCGCCCAATCCGCGCGATCCCGGCAGCGTGCCTCTATAATCGCCGGAATCCCGAATGGATTCCACGAGTCTGGCCCCACCAACTGTCGAGCAGATCCTGCGCCTCGTATTGACGAGCCGGGTGTACGACGTCTGCCGCGAGACGCCGCTCGAGCCCGCGCCGCGGCTGTCGGAGCGGCTGGGCGTCGGCGTCCTGTTCAAGCGCGAAGACCTGCAGCCGGTCTTCAGCTTCAAGCTGCGCGGCGCCTACAACCGCATCGCGCACCTCGAGGCCGCGGAACGCGCGCGGGGGATCATCGCGTCGAGCGCCGGGAATCACGCCCAGGGCGTCGCCTTCTCCGCGCGCCGGCTGGGCATCCGCGCGCAGATCGTCATGCCGCAGACGACGCCCGAGATCAAGGTGGAGGCGGTGCGGGCGATGGGCGCCGAGGTCGTGCTGCACGGCGACACCTACCCCGACGCCAAGATTCACTGCGATCAGCTGCAGCGCGACAGCGGCGCGACGCTGATCCACCCCTTCGACGACCCCCTGGTGATCGCGGGGCAGGGCACGATCGGCGACGAGATCCTGCGGCAGAGCCATCGCGATCTCGAGGCCGTGTTCGTCCCGGTTGGCGGCGGCGGGCTCATCACGGGCATCGCCAGCTACATCAAGGCGCTGATGCCGCAGGTGACGATCGTCGGCGTCGAGCCGTTCGAGGCCGACGCGATGTATCGCTCGCTGGCCGCCGGCCATCGCGTGACGCTCGACCGCGTGGGGATCTTCGCGGACGGCGTGGCCGTTCGCGAGGTCGGCGTGAACACCTTCGCGCTCGCGCAGCAGACGGTGGACGAAGTCGTCCGCGTGACCAACGACGAGATCTGCGCGGCGATCAAGGACGTCTTCGACGACACGCGCAGCATCATGGAGCCGGCGGGCGCGCTGGCGGTCGCCGGCCTGAAGAGGTGGACGGCAGAGAAGCGGCCGAAGGGCAAGCTCGCCGCGGTGCTCAGCGGCGCGAACATGAACTTCGATCGCCTGCGCTTCGTCGCCGAGCGCGCGGAGCTCGGCGAGGCGCGCGAAGCCATCTTCGCGGTGACGATCCCCGAGCGCCCCGGCGCCTTCCGCGAGTTCTGCGCCCGCCTCGGCCCGCGCGTCGTCACCGAGTTCAACTACCGGCTGGGGAGCCGCGACCAGGCGCACATCTTCGTCGGCGTCGCCACGGCGTCTCGTGAAGACGCGGCGGCGCTCGCGCAGTCGCTGAACCAGGCCGGCTCGGCGACCGTCGATCTCTCCGACAACGAGATGGCGAAGCTGCACGTGCGGCACATGGTCGGCGGCCGCGCGCGCGACGTGCGGCACGAGCGGCCCTGCCGGTTCGAGTTCCCGGAGCGCCCCGGCGCGCTGATGCAGTTCCTCGACGCCGTCGGCGGCCGGTGGAACATCAGCCTGTTCCACTACCGGAACCACGGCGCCGACTTCGGACGCGTGCTGGCGGCGTTCGAGGTGCCGGACGAGCAGCTGTCCGAGTTCCGCGCGTTCCTCGATCAGCTCGGCTACCCGTACCTCGCGGAGTTCGAGAACGACGCTTACAAACTGTTTCTGGAATGACGAATCGATCGGTGCCTGGTGCTCGGTGCTTGTGCCTCGTGCGGTGCCCTGTGCCTCTGCCTGGTGCGGACCGAGTGCGCACGTGGCACTCGGCACCGGCCCGCACCAAGCACGAGGCACCCGGCACGGCACGAGCGCCTTCGTAATGTCGTCCATAATTCGTCGCGCCGTAAGGCGCTTCCCGTCGACGGTCTCCGCTTCGAGGCCACCCCGCGCACGCTGACGGTCCCTCCGGCGACGGATGACGGCTTTCCCGTGACCCTGGTCGTGCGAAGCGACCGTGAGTACGAGGTGCAGGGCGAAGAGTGGACCGAGCGCTTCGGGCGAGCCGAGGACGCGTACGACTGCTTCCTGTTTCTGCTCTCGGAGCAGAGCCGCCTGAAGGTCACGCTGCGCGGGACGACCGCCGTCGGCTGGCAGGTCGAGAAGCGCGAGTACGGCCTGTGGGTGCCCGCACACCCGGTGCGGCGGCGGCTGGTGCCGATCTGGCGTCCCGCGCGCACGGTCTGGAAACAGAATCACGTCTTCAAATTGGAGTCCTCATGAGCGAACCCTCACGTCAGCAGTCGTACGCGAACCACGGACATCGGCCGTATCTGACCTGGGCGGCCAGCATCTTCGCGACGGCTGCGCTCGTCATCTTCGCGGGCGATTGGCTGCGCGGCGTGCACTCGGGGCAGGTCGGCCTGGTGCTGCTGGCGCTCTCCACGGTCGCGCTCGTGTCGATCTCGCGCGTCTACACGACGAAGCTGCAGAACCGGATCATCCGTCTCGAGATGCGCCTCCGGCTGATGGATCTGCTGCCGCCGGACCAGCACGGCAAGATCGATCAGCTGACGACGGCCCAGCTCGTGGGCCTGCGGTTCGCCTCGACCCCGAGCTCCCCGCGCTGGTCGATCGCGCGATTGCCGAACGCCTGTCGCGCGACGACATCAAGCGCGCGATCAAGAACTGGGTTCCGGACTGGGAGCGAACCTAGAAATGAAGAATGCAGAATGACGATGCTGCAGTGCTGCGGTGCTGCAGTGCCGGGGTTTCAGCGCCTGTCAGCGCAGGCCTTCGGGCGCGGCTTCAGCCCTGCGCAATCCGCAACCCACAAACAACTACGGACCGTGCCGAGGAGCCCCGACACGGTCCGTAGACCCATGGCGTGATCGGCGCCCGCGTGACCCCCTGAGGACCGCGAAGCCGTCCGCTATTAACGTCAGACGTAAATCGCCCGCCCGAGGTTTGGTCCGTCCCAGGACCCGACCAGCGAAGCCTCCAAAGGACCCCAGGCGAAGCCTCCCAGGACCCGACCGCGAAGCCTCCAAGGACCCGACCGCGAAGCCTCCGAAGGACCCGATAGCGAAGTCTCCGAAGGACCCGACCGCGAAGCCCCCAGGACCCGATACCGCCCTTGACTCTATGAATCCATACATCTACATTTATAGATATGAAGGACGCCCCGGCGCTCTTCCGCCTGCTGGGCGACGACGCGCGCCTGCGCCTGCTGCGGCTGGTGGCCGAGGAGCGGCTGAACGTCACCGAGCTGACGGGGATCCTCGGCATCGCGCAGTCCGGCGTGTCGCGGCACCTCGGGCTGCTGCGCGACAGCGGCCTGGTCGAGGAGCGGCGCGAAGGCGGCTTCGTGTACTACCAGGCGACGAGCCCGGCGTCGCGCAACGGCCTCGCCGACGTCTGGCAGATGCTCGAGAAGGTCTTCGCCTCGACGGCGCACGACGCCGCCGCGAAGGCCGACGCCGCGCGGCTGAAGGAAGTGCAGCGCCTCCGCAAGGAGAGCTTCGCGACGCACGGCGACGGGCGGCAGCTCGTGCCGGGCCGGAGCTGGGCCGCGTGGGCGCGCGCGCTGGGACACCTGCTGCCGGCCTGCGACGTCGCGGACATCGGCTGCGGCGACGGCTATCTCGCCATCGAAGCGGCCGGCTTCGCGCGCCAGGTCATCGCGATCGACCGGTCGCGCGAAGTGCTCGATCGCGCCAGGGCGCTCGCGAAGCGCCGGCGCGTCGGCAACGTGACGTGGAAGCAGGGCGAGCTCGAGCGGCTGCCGGTGCCGGATGCGTCGGTGGACATCGCGCTGCTGTCGCAGGCGCTGCATCACGCCGAGTCGCCGGCCCGTGCGCTGAGCGAGGCCGTGCGGATCACGCGGCCCGGTGGCCGCGTCCTGGTGCTGGATCTGCGCCGGCACGCGGAAGCGTGGGTGCGCGAGCGCTTCGGCGACAAGTGGCTCGGCTTCGACGACCAGGAGCTCGAGCGCCTGCTGACCGACGCCGGGCTGACGCAACGTGCGCGTGACGACCGGCGCGAGCCTCGCGGGCGATCCGTTCACGGTGTGCTGGCGAGCGGAACGAAGTAGGTCGATAGGTCACGGGTCCAGGGTCAGTGCGGTCAGATCCGACAGTAGGGCGCGGCTTCAGCCGCGCCATGTTGTGTAGCGCAGGCCTTCAGGCCTGCCCTGAAGTCTGTAGTCCGTAGTCCGAAGTCTGAGGGAGCGCCAGTGAGCCGACAGCAGCAACTCGAACGCGCCGCCGCCGAGCGGATCCTGATTCTCGACGGCGCGATGGGGACGATGATCCAGCGGCGCAAGCTGCAGGAAGCCGACTTCCGCGGCACGCGCTTCGCGGACCACGGCCGCGAGCTGAAGGGCAACAACGACCTGCTCGTGCTGACGCGGCCCGACGTGATCCTCGACATCCATCGCGAATACCTGGAGGCCGGCGCCGACATCATCGAGACCAACACGTTCAGCAGCCAGGCCATCTCGCAGGCCGACTACGCGCTCGAGGCGTTCAGCTACGAGCTGAACCTCGAAGGCGCGAAGCTCGCGCGGCAGGCGGCGGACGAGTTCACGGCGCGCACGCCTGACCGGCCGCGGTTCGTCGCCGGCTCGATGGGCCCCACGAACCGGACGCTGTCGATGTCGTCGGAGGTGAACGATCCGTCGGCGCGCGCGGTGACGTTCGACCAGATGCGCGACGCGTATCGCGAGCAGGTCCGCGGCCTGCTCGACGGCGGCTCGGACGTGCTCCTGATCGAGACGATCACCGACACGCTCAACACCAAGGCCGCGATCATCGCGTGCGAGCTCGAGTTCGAGCGCGCCGGCCGCCGAATCCCGGTGATGATCTCGGTCACGATCACCGATCGCAGCGGCCGCACCCTCTCGGGCCAGACGGTCGACGCGTTCTGGACGTCGATCGCGCACGCGAAGCCGTTCAGCGTCGGCATCAACTGCGCCCTCGGCGCGCGCGACATGGCGCCCTACATCGAGGAGCTCGCCAACGTCGCGACCTGCCTCGTCAGCTGCTATCCCAATGCCGGCCTGCCGAACGCCTTCGGCGCGTACGACGAGCTGCCGGCGGAGACCTCGTCGCTCCTGCTCGACATGGCCCGCCGCGGCCTCGTCAACATCGTCGGCGGCTGCTGCGGCACGACGCCGGAGCACATCAAGGCGATCGCCGAGGCGGTGAAGGGCCTTCCGCCGCGCGCGGATCGCAGGGTTAGGTGCGGTTAGCGGCGGTTGCAGCTGGCAGCAACCCGGTCGAACCGCTCAAACCGATCTGAACCCGCCGAACCGACGCAACCCGACAACCTGCAGCTGTCGGGCCTCGAACCGTTGACCGTCAGGCCCGACAGCAACTTCCAGATGATCGGCGAGCGGACCAACGTCACCGGCTCGGCGAAGTTCGCGCGGCTCATCAAGGCCGGCGACTACGCGGCGGCCGTGCAGGTCGCGCTCGAGCAGGTGCGCGGCGGCGCCAACATCCTCGACGTGAACATGGACGAGGGCATGCTCGACTCCGAGCATGCGATGACGACGTTCCTGAACTACCTGGCGACCGAGCCCGAAGTGGCGCGCGTGCCGTTCATGATCGACAGCTCGAAGTGGTCGGTCATCGAGGCGGGCCTGAAGTGCGTGCAGGGCAAGCCCGTCGTCAACTCGATCAGCATGAAGGAAGGCGAGGCCGACTTCCTCGCCAAGGCGCGGCTGGTCCGCCAGTACGGCGCCGCGGTCGTCGTCATGGCGTTCGACGAGAAGGGCCAGGCCGAAACCGTCGCGCGCAAGGTGGCGATCTGCCAGCGCGCGTACAAGCTGCTGACCGAGACCGGCCGGCTTCGATCCGACCGACATCATCTTCGACCCGAACATCCTCGCCATCGCCACCGGCATCGAGGAGCACAACGAGTTCGCGAAGAACTTCATCGAGGCGACGCGCCTCATCAAGGCGACGCTGTCCCGGCGTACGAATCAGCGGCGGCATCAGCAATCTCTCGTTCTCGTTCCGCGGCAACGACATCGTCCGCGAGGCGATTCACTCCGCGTTCCTGTATCACGCGATCCAGGCCGGCCTCGACATGGGGATCGTCAACGCCGGGCAGCTGGCGGTCTACGAAGACATCCCGGCGGAGCTGCTCACGCACGTCGAAGACATCATCTTCAACCGGCGGCCCGACGCGACCGAGCGGATGGTGGAGTTCGCCGAGCAGGTGAAGGGCAGCGGCAAGAAGCGCGAGCGCGATCTGACGTGGCGTGAGGCGACCGTCGAGGCGCGCCTGGCGTATGCGCTCGTCCACGGCGTCGTCGATTTCATCGAGCAGGACGCCGAAGAGGCGCGGCAGAAGTTCGCGCGGCCGCTGGAGGTCATCGAGGGGCCGCTCATGGACGGCATGAAGACCGTCGGTCAGCTCTTCGGCGCCGGCAAGATGTTCCTGCCGCAGGTCGTGAAGAGCGCGCGCGTGATGAAGAAGGCCGTCGCGTACCTCGAGCCGTACATGGAGGCCGAGAAGGCCGCCGGCGGACGCGGCGCGCAGGGCCGTATCCTGATGGCGACCGTGAAGGGCGACGTCCACGACATCGGCAAGAACATCGTCGGCGTCGTGCTGGGCTGCAACAACTACGAGGTGATCGACCTCGGCGTGATGGTGCACCAGGACGTCATCCTGCGCACGGCCGCCGAGGAGCACGTGGACCTGATCGGCTTGAGCGGCCTCATCACGCCGTCGCTCGACGAGATGGTCTCGGTCGCGCGCGAGATGGAGCGCCGCGGCCTGAAGCTGCCGCTCCTGATCGGCGGCGCGACGACGAGCCGGCAGCATACGGCGGTGAAGATCGCGCCGGAGTACAGCGGGCCGGTGGTGCACGTGCTCGACGCCTCGCGCGCGGTGGACGTCGTGTCGAGCCTGCTGAGCGAGACGCAGCGCGGCGCGTTCCTGGCGTCCACGAGAACGGAGCAGGAGACGCTGCGCCAGCAGCACGGCGCGCGCCAGAGCAAGCCGCTGCTGACGTATGCGGACGCGAAGGCCAACCGGCTGAAGATCGACTGGAACGCGGCGGACCTGCCGGTGCCGTCGTTCCTCGGCCGGCGCGACGTGACCGTTCCGCTCGCCACGCTCGTGCCGTTCATCGACTGGACGTTCTTCTTCCACGCGTGGGAGCTGAAGGGCCGCGTGCCGGCGATCTTCGACCACCCGGAATACGGCGACGCCGCCCGCGAGCTGTACGAGAACGCCCAGGCGCTGCTGAACCGGATCGTCAAGGAGCGGCTGCTCGAGGCGCGCGGCGTCTACGGGTTCTGGCCCGCGGCCAGCGACGGCGACGACATCGTCCTGTTCGCCGACGAGACGCGTGCCACGGAGCTCACGCGCTTCCCGATGCTGCGGCAGCAGGAGCCGATTGCCGACGGACGTCCGAACCGGTCGCTGGCCGACTTCATCGCGCCGATCGGCAGCGACCGCCGCGACTACCTGGGCGCGTTTGCGGTCACGGCCGGCATCGGCGCCGACGAGCTGGCCGGCCGCTTCGAGGCCGATCACAACGACTACGACGCCATCATGGTGAAGGCGCTGGCCGATCGTCTCGCGGAGGCATTCGCCGAATACCTCCATCAGCAGGCGCGCGCCGACTGGGGCTACGGCGCCGGCGAGCAGCTGTCGAGCGACGATCTCGTCGCCGAGAAGTATCGCGGCATCCGCCCGGCGTTCGGCTATCCCGCGTGCCCGGATCACACGCTGAAGGCGCCGCTGTTCACGCTGCTCCACGCGGAGCACGCCGGCGTGTCGCTCACCGAGCACTTCGCGATGATGCCGGCGGCGAGCGTCAGCGGCCTGTACTTCGCCAATCCCGACGCGCGCTATTTCATGGTGGGCCGCATCGGGCACGATCAGCTGGCCGACTACGCGCGGCGCAAGGGCGTGACCGTGGAAGAGGCCGAGCGCTGGCTGACGCCGAACCTTGCGTACGACCCGACCCCCGTGGGACGCTGTTAGCCGTTCGGCACGTGGCAGGGTCGGGCAGGCCTGAAGGTCTGCGCTACAGACGCGGCGTCGGGCAGACCTTAAGGTCGCGCAGGCCTGTCAGGCCGCAATCCGTGGGGCAGGGCTTCAGCCCTGCATCCGCCTGCTTCTTCCGATCAGCAAGGGCGGCGCGTAATCATCAATGGACGGGTTCGACGCTGCCTATCGGCAGCACGCACGTGCCGTCTTCCGCTATGCACTCAAGTGCGTGGGGCGGCACGACGTCGCGGAAGACCTGGCCGCCGAGGCGTTCCTCGAGCTGCACAGGCACTTCACGTCGATCCGCCTCGACGAGCTCCCCGGCTGGCTGTTCGTGGTGGTGCGGAACCGGAGCGTCGACTACTGGCGGCGCCGCGCGGTGGAGCAGCGGTATCTCGGCGGCATTCCGCCGGGCGAGCCCAACGTCGAGCCGGCCGCGCCGTTTGACCCGTGGTGGCTGCGCGTGGACGAGCTGAAGCCCGTGCATCGCGTCTGCCTGCATCTTCGGTATGTCTACGATCTCGATCGCGCCGACATCGCGCGGCGGCTCGGGCTGACGGAGACGCAAGTGAAGGGCTACCTGCAGTACGCACGCGAGCTGCTGCGCAAGCGGTTCGCCGTGAGACCGGAATGAGCGAGGACTTCGAAGCCAACGTCGGGCCGAATGCGCGGCAACGCGGCTGTCCGCCGCCAGAGCACCTGATGGCGCTGGCCGGGGACGCGGTGCCGGATGATCTGCGCCGCGAAGTCTCGGCGCACCTGGCGCGATGCGCCGCCTGTCAGGCGCTCGCGGCGGACCTGGCGCGGCTGGACGAAAGCGCGCCGCCGGCGAGTCTCGATGCGCGCGTCATCGCGGCATCGGGCGTCCGCGGGCGCTGGGCCGTGCTCGTGGCGGCCGTGGTGCTCGCGGCGATCGGCTTGAGCGCGTGGTGGCGGGTGCATGCGCCGCAGGTCGCGGTGTGCCGATCGCGTCGGGACCTCAACTGCCGCGCCGGCCGCGCCCGTCGCGCCGGCGCCCGCGCCGCGATGGGCGGTCGAACCGCCGGCGCTCGTCCTGCCGGCGGCAACCGTCCTGGTCATGCGCGGTTCGGATCCCGCGGCCGCGGCTTTGACGACTGCGCTCGAGCCGTATCGGAAGGGGGACTACACCGCCGCGGCGACGAGCCTGGCCGCGTTCACCGCCACGCATCCCGACTCGGCGGACGGCTGGTTCTATCTCGGCGCAAGCCGGCTGCTGACCGACGCTGATGCCGATGCGCGAACGGCACTCGAGAAAGCCGCGTCGCTCGGCGCCGGTGCCTCGCATCCCGAGCTCGAGTGGCTGCGCGCGACCGCGGAAGCGCGAACCGGCGCGACGGATTCCGCGAAGACGCGGCTCACCGCGCTATGCGATGCGAGCGGTCCGCTGAAGGACCGCGCCTGCGAGGCGTTGAGGATGGTCGCTGATCGGGTCCGATAGGTCCATAGGTCCATAGGTCCATGGGTTGGCTCGTAGCAGTCACGCCGTGAAGGACCGACAGATCTGCGAGAACCCGCAGACCTACAGACCTCACAGACCTACAGACCCGCACGACTCTAGACCGGCTCCGTTGTGACCGGCCGCAGCAGGTCCGCCGCGCGCCGGCAGCCTTCCACGATCTCCTTCCGCCGCTCGGGCGTGACGATCGGCGTCTGAGACGCATCCGACAACGCCTGGCGGTTGGCGATCGTCATGGCCAGCTCTCCATCCTGATTCCGTCGCAGCGGATTCGCGCCGTGCGCCAGCAGCCACGCGACGATCTCGTCGTGACCCCACAGGGCCGCCATGTGGAGCGGCGCGCCGTACCCGACGAGGTGGTTGAGCTGATCGGGGTGCCGCGCCGCCAGTTCCTTCACGTCCTCGAGAAAGCCGAACGCCGCGGCCATGTGCAGGCTGAGGCGGGCGCCGCGCGCGCGCATGTGATGGACCAGCGCCATGTGGCCCTTTTCGTTGGCCCAGCCGATCGGCGTCGCGCCGTACTCGTGGTCGACGGCTTCGAGGTTCGCGCCGCGATCGATCAGCAGGTCGACAGCGTCCTGCTGCCCGTGCACCGCGGCGTAGTGCAGCGGCGACGCGCCGGCGTGCATCGCGCGCGCGAGCGACGGGTCCTGATCGAGCAGCGCGGCGGCCGTCGAGAGGTCGCCGTCGGAGACGGCCTCGACGAGCGCGGCGAGGTGGTCGGGCACGGGGGGATGGTAACGCCGGACTACGGGTCTTCAGACTGCGGACTGCGGATTGCGGGTTGCGGGTATGGGCTCGTAGGGCCGACTGGGTTCGGCCACGGGCGCGATGGACCCGTGCCCCATGGACCCATGGACCTATGGACCCACGACCCATGGACCCGAGAGTATCCTGTCCCCATGACCGAACGGGACCGGCTTCTCGAGATGCTGGACCGCGTGCATGACGGGGACGCCTGGCACGGCCCGTCAGTCATGAGCATCGTCCGGGGAGTGGCTGCCTCGGACGCCGAAGCCCGGCCGCTGGAGGCGGCCCACACCATCGGCGAAATCGCGCGCCACGTCGTCGGGTGGCGCGATGAAGTGCGGGAGCGGCTGGCAGGGAAGGCGCCTGCGCTGCCGGCGTGTGGAGACTGGCCCGGGCCGTCAGCAGGTGGATGGAAGGCGACGCTTGCCGAACTCGATCGCTCGCATCGCCAACTGCGCGAGGCGATCGTGGCGCTGCCGGCGGCGCGCTGGGATGCCCTCGTCGGTCCGTCCCGCGACGCGGGGCTCGGCACCGGCGTGAGCGTCGCCGTGATGCTGCACGGCATCATCCAGCACGACGCGTATCACGCAGGCCAGATGGCGTTGCTGAAGAAGGCGCTCGGCTGACAGCCCGAGCGAAGCGAGGGCCGCCAGCCGCGCCGAGAGGCGCGGCCCTGCCCGAAGGGCCCTAGTTCCCCTTCAGAAAGTCGTGCCCCGATTGCGCGAGCGAGACGCGGAGCGCCTCCATGGCCTCGGCGACCTTCGGTCCCCAGTCGGGTGAGTCGTGGACGGTCTTGTTGACCGTGAACGCCGCGAAGCGGACGGCCTCCTGATGGGAGGCGATGAGCGCCTTCTGCAGGCGATCGAGGTGATAGAACGCCTTCTCGCGCCGCGCGTCGGCGGGCACCGTCTGCAGCAGATTCGTCAGTGTCTCGACGGCCGGCAGGACCTTCTCAGTAGCGGCAGGCATACGTTCTCAGTCTAGCACCCCGAACCGGTTGTCCGGTGCTTGGTGCCATGTGCGGTGCCGAGTGCCATAGTGCCGGTGCGAACGGCTGCAGCGCTGGAACGCTCTGGCAACCACCGAACCCGGCAACCCGCACCCCGCATATCCAGCACCCGGTGTCCAATCCCTCAAGACCGCAGCGCTGCTGGTCATCGCGTCTATTTCGTCCTGAGTCCTTCAAGACCGCAGCGCTGCTGGTCATCGCGTCCAGGGCAGGGAGGCCACGATGCCAGCTGAATTGTTTCGCCCTGCTCCTGTCGCGCGCCGACGCGCGTGGCTGCTGCCTTTGTCGATCGCGGCGCACGGCGTCGTGCTCGCCGGCGTGTTCATCGCGCCGATCATGGCCGACGCCGAGTTGCCCGATCCGGCCCACGCCGCGCCGATTTACGTCGAGGTCACGATCCCGCAGTTGCCGCCCGCGCCGCGACCGCCCGGCGAGCCTCAGCGCAGGCCGGCCAGTGCCGCGCCACGCCGAATCCTGATGTGGCTCCAGTGACGGCGCCCGATCACATCGCGCCACCGCGTGAGGCGGCGGGCCCTGTCGAGACCGGGATACCTCCCGGCGAAGGCCTCGGCGTTCCTGGAGTACCGGTGAGCGACGCCGGCGGAGGATTCGTTGAGCCCGCGCCGCCACGGAAACCCATCAGGGTTGGCGGCGACATCCTGCCGCCCAAGAAGATCCGCGACGTCGCTCCGCGCTATCCCGTCGTCGCGCAGCAGGCGCGGATCGAGGGGATGGTGATCATCGAAGCCGTGATTGGCGTCGACGGGCACGTGCAGTCGGCGCGGTCACTGCGGCTGACGCCGTTTCTCGAGGAAGCGGCGCTCGAAGCGGTGCGTCAGTGGGTGTTCACGCCGACGCGGTTGAATGGAGATAGCGGTGCCCGTGGTGATGACGGTGACGGTGGACTTCAGGCTGCGGTAGCGGTGATGGCTGCGGATTGATGGTTGCGGGTTGCGGATCGGCGGGGCTGAAGCCCCGCCCTACTGCAGTCGCGGACTGCAGTCGCGGACGTACGTAGGCCGGGGCTTCAGCCCCGGCAGCGCCGCTATTCTCCGCCTTCGAGGTAGGTGTACCCGTCGAGGCCGTCTTCGTAGAAGCGCAGCAGGCGGCCCGACTGCTCGAGGTCGATCCGTCCTTCGCGCACCGCGGACTCGACGTCGGTCCGCATGCGGTGCATGAGCATCTCGGCATCGAACTCGACGTAGTCGAGCACTTCCTTGACCGTGTCGCCCTTGATGAGCGCTTCGAGGACGACGTTGCCCTCGGCGTCCAGGCGGACGTGCACGGCGTGCGTGTCGCCGAAGAGGTTGTGCATGTCGCCCAGGATTTCCTGGTACGCGCCGACGAGGAACACGCCGAGCATGTACGGCGACTCGTTGATCGTGTGCAGCGGCAGCGTGCGCTTGACGTCGCGGCGATCGATGAACTGGTCGATCTTGCCGTCCGAGTCGCAGGTGATGTCGCCGAGCACGGCGTGCTCGGTGGGCCGCTCGTTCAGGCGGTGGATCGGCAGCACGGGGAACAGCTGCTTGATCGCCCAGCTGTCCGGGATCGACTGGAACAGCGAGAAGTTGCAGAAGTACGTGGACGACAGCTGGTCGTCGAGCCCCTGCAGATCCTCCGGCACCTCGTCCATCTGCTGGACGATCTTCTGCAGCTTCGACGAGATCGCCCAGTAGAGCCCCTCGGCCTGGCACCGCTGGTCGAGCGGCAGATAGCCGCCCGAGAACAGGTTCAGCGCCATGTCGAGCGCCTGCTGCGCGTCGTGGAAGCTCTCGAGCGCGTTTCGCGTGGTGAGGTTGTTGTAGGTGTCCGCGAGATCGATCAGCGGCTGCTCGACCTCTTCCGGGTTGGGCAGCTGAGGCCCGCCGTTGCCGCCGAACGCCGACACGCCGAGCACGTTGAACACGAGCACCGAGTGGTAGGCGACGACCGCGCGCCCGCTCTCCGAAATGATCGTCGGGTGCGGGACGCCGGCTTCGTCGCACACGCTCTGGATGTGGTAGACGACGTCGTTGGCGTACTCCTCGAGCGTGTAGTTGGTGCTCGACTCGAAGTTGGTCTGCGAGCCGTCGTAGTCCACGCCCAGGCCGCCGCCGACGTCGAGATATTGCAGCCCGGCGCCCGCCTTGTGAAGCTCGGTGTAGATGCGAGAGGCCTCGTTCAGCGCGTGCTTGACGACGCGGATGTTCGGGATCTGGCTGCCGAGATGGAAGTGGAGCAGCTTGAAGCAGTCGGCCATGCCGCGCCGCTTCAGCTCGTCGAGCCCCTCGAGGATCTCCGCGACCGTCAGGCCGAACTTCGATCGGTAGCCGGCCGATCCCTGCCAGCGTCCGCCGCCGCGCGCGGCCAGCTTCACGCGCATCCCGATGTTCGGCCGGACGCCGATCTTCTCCGAGTACTCGAGGATCAGCTTCAGCTCGGTGTACTTCTCGACGACCGGGATGATGTTGCGGCCCATCTTCTGGGCGAGCATCACGGTCTCGATGTACTCGGCGTCCTTGAAGCCGTTGCACATGATCGGCGTGTCGTTGGACGCCAGCGCGATCACGGCAAGCAGCTCGGGCTTGCTGCCGGCTTCGAGCCCGAACTGGTACGGCGTGCCGAAGTTGAGGACTTCCTCGACGACCTGCCGCTGCTGGTTGACCTTGATCGGGTACACGCAGCAGTAGCGGCCGTTGTACTGGTGCTGGGCGATCGCCGCCTGGAAGGCGTCGTGGATGTCGGCCAGCCGGTGCTTGAGGATGTCGCTGAATCGAATGAGGAGCGGGAGCGTGATGCCGCGTGCCTGCAGGTCGTCGACGAGCTGCTTGAGGTCGATGGCGCGCGACGGGTCTTTCGCGGGATGAACCTGGACGTTCCCGCTGCCGTTGATCGAGAAGTAGCCTTTGCCCCAACGAGACACTTCGTAGAGCTCGTTGGCGTCGGTGACGCTCCAGGCTTCACCGGGCGTCATCGCCTGACGCAGGCGACTGCTCGTTGTGCTCATGCCCATGCATGATAAACGTTTTCGGCGCTGAGAGTTGCAAAACTTCTGTGCATCGGCGCGAGCGTGTGGCGGGGCTGAAGCCCCGCCCTACGTGCAGTCGGCAGCCTGAAGTCGCTACGACAGCTGCAGTAGGCCGGCCCTTCAGGGCCGGCGTCAGTACGCGAGCACCTCGCGCAGCGCGGCGAGCAGCCGTCCCTTCGGCGAGTAGATCTCCTCGAGCGCCTTGCTGAAAGGGACCGGCATGTCGAGCCCGGCCACTCGCGTCACCGGCGCGTCGAGCCACGCGAAGGCCTCCTGCCCGATGGCCGCGGCGACCTCGCCGCCGAAGCCGCCCGTGAGCGGCGCCTCGTGCAGCACGAGTGCCCGGGTCGTCTTCTTCACCGACGCGAGCACCGCGTCGCGGTCCCACGGCACGAGTGTCCGGAGGTCGATCACCTCGACCGACACGCCGTCGGCGGCAAGCGTCTCGGCGGCGTCGAGCGCCCAGCCGACGCCGACGCCCCACGTGACGACGGTGACGTCCGAGCCCTCGCGCGCGACGCGGGCGGGCCCGATCGGCTCGACGAAGTAGCCGGACGGAACCGGCCCTTTCGACGACCGGTAGAGGAACTTGTGTTCGAGGTAGAGCACGGGGTTCCCGTCCTCGAACGCCGCGAGCAGCAGGCCCTTGGCATCGCGCGGCGTCGCCGGCGCGACGACCTTCAGTCCGGCCACGTGCGCGAACCACGCCTCGGGGTTCTGCGAGTGGAACGGGCCTGCGCCGGTGCCGCCGCCGACCGGCACTCGCAGGACGACGCCGATGCCGGAGCCCCAGCGGTAGTGCGTCTTGGCGAGGTTGTTGACGACCTGGTTGAAGCCGCAGGTGATGAAGTCGCCGAACTGGAGCTCGACCATCGGCGTGAACCCCTCGAGCGCGAGGCCCATCGCCGCGCCAATGGCGCCCGACTCGATGATCGGCGTGTTGCGCACGCGCGACCGCCCGAACTTCTCGACCATGCCGGCGGTGACCTTGAAGGCGCCGCCGTACTCGGCGATGTCCTGGCCGAGCAGCACGACGCCCGGGTCGCGCTCCATGCGCGACCGTCAGGGCATCGGAGATGGCGTCGATGTAGCGGACGGGTGGGCCGGCTTCGCGTCGTCGCCTGCGGCGACTCGCGGCTTGGGCCAGCTTCGCTGGCAGGGCCGCTTCGCGCCCTTCGGTCGCTTCGCGGCGCCGGCCCGCGCTTCGCGCGGGCAAGGCCCGGAGGGCCCTGCCGCGAAGCGGCCCTGCCAGCGAAGCGGCCTTGCCGGCGAAGCCGGCCCCGTCAGCGAACACGTCCCCCAGCTCCCGCTGCGCCGTCGAATCCGGCTCCGGGCTCGCCAGCGCCTCGTCCACCACGCGATCGATCAGCGCCTTGAACTCGGCGCGGATGCTGTCGCGTGTCGCCGGCTTCAGCGTGCCATCTGCGAGCAGCCGCTCTTCGAAGCGCAGGATCGGATCCTTCTTCGCCCATTCCTCGAACAGGTGCGGAGGCACGTAGGCGACGCCCGACGCTTCCTCGTGCCCGCGCATGCGGAACGTCTCGAACTCGAGCAGCGTCGGCCCCTCGCCCGCGCGTGCCCGCTCGGCGGCGCGCGTCACGGCCGCAATCACGGCGGTCACGTCGTTGCCGTCGACCGTCTCGCCGGCCATCCCGTACCCGACGGCGCGGTCCGACAACTTCGCGCAGGCGTATTGCTCGCTCACCGGCGTGGACAGCCCGTACTGGTTGTTCTCGACGACGAAGAGGACCGGCAGCTTCCAGACAGCCGCCAGGTTCAAGGCCTCGTGGAAGTCGCCCTCGCTGGTCGCGCCCTCGCCGGTGAAGCTCGCCGCCACGCGCCGCTCGCCGCGCAGCTGATACGCGAGCGCGAGGCCGTCGGCGACGGGCAGCATCGCGCCAAGATGGCTGATCATCCCGACGATGTGGTGCGACGGGATGCCGACGTGAAAGGTGCGGTCGCGTCCGCCGGTGAGGCCGCCGTCGCGTCCGAGCAGCTGCCGCACCAGCGTGAGCAGGTCCACCCCGCGCCCGGTGAACACGCCCAGGTTCCGGTGCATCGGCAGGATCGCATCTTCCGGCTGGAGCGCCGCCGTGACGCCGACGGCGATGGCCTCCTGGCCGATGCCGGAGAACCACTTCGACAGGCGGCCCTGGCGGAGCAGGACGAGCATCTTCTCTTCGAAGAGGCGCGGGAAGACGAGCGCGCGGTAAAGCGCGAGCGCGCGTGGCCCGTCGAACGGGCCGTCCGCGGCGGAGATGGCGAATGAGGGCGTCGCGGTCGCCGGAGCCGGCATGGACGAATTATAGAAGGCAGTCGAGACGTCGAGCAGCGCGCCTCGGTCGAGCACGGTCTGAGCATGGCGGGCAGCTCGAACGCTCCAGGGATCGCGGCTCGAAATCGGACCTGTCGTCCGCGCGGAATTCATAATGACGCCCGTCGGGCCGAGCCTATCCGCCCCGCTCGCTGCAATCGCGACTCGGACGCTCACGGCTGCGGCCCTCGAATTCCGCGCTCCCTTCGGTCCGATTTCATGCTGACGCCCATCGCCGCGACCCTAGTCGCGTCGGGCGCCACCACGCCCTTGCCGTCGACCTGTCCGACCCGCCCGACCTGCTCGACCCGTCCGACCCGTCGACCTGTCGACCCGGAGTCCATCCATGCGCTCCGCAGATGACCAGTAATCGTTCCGGCTAATACGGTTGAAGATCCCCGGTACCCGGCTACAATCCTGTCGTAGCCGATGCCTCCGACCGACGAAATTGTGGGAACGCCCCGCCGGGCCGGCCGGCCGCCAGCGACGCGAACGATCCGCGCGGCGCGACCAAGGAGATCCGGCGTCTGTCGTCGCTGATCGAAATCAGCCAGGCGATGGCGGCGACCCTGAACCTGAGCATCGCCTTACCCCAGGCCCTCGACATCCTCGAACGTCACCATCGCGTCGTCCGGAGCGCCATCACGCTGCTGGACGAGGAGACCGGCGAGCTTTCGATCAAGGCGTCGCTCGGCCTCGCGCCCGACGGCCAGCGGGCCCGGTACCGGCTCGGCGAGGGCATCACCGGCCGCGTCGTCGAGAGCGGCAAGCCGATCGTCGTGCCGGAAGCGAGCCGCGAGCCCCTGCTCCTGAACCGCGCGGCGAAGCGGGCGGACCGGCAGGAGATGACCTTCATCTGCGTGCCCCTCGTCGTGAACAAGAAGGTCGTCGGCGCGCTGAGCGTCGACCTGGTGTTCCGGCGCGACCGCGATTACGACCGCTCGCTGAAGTTCTACAAGCTGGTCGGCTCGATGATCGCCCAGGGGATCAAGGTGAGCCGGCTCGCCGAGGCGGAACGCCGGCGGCTCGTCGAGGAGAACACGCACCTCAAGGACGAATTGCGCGATCGGTTCGCGTTCCAGCATCTGATTGGCACGAGCGCGCCGATCCGGCAGGTGTACGACCAGGTCGGGCAGGTCGCCAAGACCAACACGACCGTGCTCATACGCGGCGAGTCGGGCACCGGCAAGGAGATGATCGCGCACGCGATCCACTACAACTCGGCGCGGTCGCGCAAGCCGTTCATCAAGGTGAGCTGCGCGGCGCTGCCCGAGTCGCTGATCGAATCCGAGCTGTTCGGGTACGAGCGCGGCGCGTTCACCGGCGCGCAGGGCGCTGAAGAAGGGCCGCTTCGAGCTGGCCGACGGCGGCACGCTGTTCCTGGACGAAATCGGCGACCTGAGCCTGGCCACCCAGGTGAAGCTGCTGCGCGTGCTGCAGGAGCGCGAGTTCGAGCGCCTCGGCGGGACGCAGAGCGTCCGCGTCAACGTGCGGCTGATTGCCGCGACGCACCGGCCGCTGGAGAAGCTGATTCCGGAAGGGGCGTTCCGCGAGGATCTGTTCTACCGGCTGAACGTCTTCACGATCTTCGCGCCGCCGCTGCGCGAGCGGAAGCCGGACATCATGCTGCTGGCGGATCATTTCCTCGACAAGTACTCGCACCGAGCACAGCAAGTTGATCAAGCGGATCTCGACGCCGGCCATCGACATGCTCACCAGCTATCACTGGCCGGGCAACGTGCGCGAGCTCGAGAACACGATCGAGCGCGCGGTGCTCGTCTGCGACGGCGCCGTGATTCACGCCCACCATCTGCCGCCGACGCTGCAGACCGCCGAAGCGTCCGACACCGTCCCGCGCGTCTCGCTCGCGGAGGCCGTCGAGGCCTTCGAGCGCGATCTGATCCAGGACGCGCTGAAGTCCACGCGCGGCAACCGCGCGCGCGCCTCGAAGCTGCTCTCCACGACCGAGCGGATCCTGAACTACAAGGTCAGGAAGTACGGCATCGACCCCGTGCGCCCGGCGAAGCCGTGCCGGTTGTGATGACGGTGACGGTGGACTTTCCGGCTTCACTGACGATCGCACCAAGGGGTGCCTCGTGCTTTGTGCCTCGTGCTTGGTGCGGTGCTCAGTGCCGCGTGCCATGTGCGCTCGCACGATTTGGCACCACGCACCGGCACAGCACTGGGCACCCGGCACCAAGCACCAGGCACGAGCTGTAGTCCGTAGTCTGTAGTCGGGAGTCGGAAGCGGACTATTCTCCGCCTTCGAGGTAGGTGTAGCCGTCGAGGCCGTCTTCGTAGAAGCGCAGCAGGCGGCCCGACTGCTCGAGGTCGATCCGTCCTTCGCGCACCGCGGACTCGACGTCGGTCCGCATGCGGTGCATGAGCATCTCGGCATCGAACTCGACGTAGTCGAGCACTTCCTTGACCGTGTCGCCCTTGATGAGCGCTTCGAGGACGACGTTGCCCTCGGCGTCCAGGCGGACGTGCACGGCGTGCGTGTCGCCGAACAGGTTGTGCATGTCGCCCAGGATTTCCTGGTACGCGCCGACGAGGAACACGCCGAGCATGTACGGCGACTCGTTGATCGTGTGCAGCGGCAGCGTGCGCTTGACGTCGCGGCGATCGATGAACTGGTCGATCTTGCCGTCCGAGTCGCAGGTGATGTCGCCGAGCACGGCGTGCTCGGTGGGCCGCTCGTTCAGGCGGTGGATCGGCAGCACGGGGAACAGCTGCTTGATCGCCCAGCTGTCCGGGATCGACTGGAACAGCGAGAAGTTGCAGAAGTAGGTGGACGACAGCTGGTCGTCGAGCCCCTGCAGATCCTCCGGCACCTCGTCCATCTGCTGGACGATCTTCTGCAGCTTCGACGAGATCGCCCAGTAGAGCCCCTCGGCCTGGCACCGCTGGTCGAGCGGCAGATAGCCGCCCGAGAACAGGTTCAGCGCCATGTCGAGCGCCTGCTGCGCGTCGTGGAAGCTCTCGAGCGCGTTTCGCGTGGTGAGGTTGTTGTAGGTGTCCGCGAGATCGATCAGCGGCTGCTCGACCTCTTCCGGGTTGGGCAGCTTGAGGCCGCCGTTGCCGCCGAACGCCGACACGCCGAGCACGTTGAACACGAGCACCGAGTGGTAGGCCACGACCGCGCGCCCGCTCTCCGAAATGATCGTCGGGTGCGGGACGCCGGCTTCGTCGCACACGCTCTGGATGTGGTAGACGACGTCGTTGGCGTACTCCTCGAGCGTGTAGTTGGTGCTCGACTCGAAGTTGGTCTGCGAGCCGTCGTAGTCCACGCCCAGGCCGCCGCCGACGTCGAGATATTGCAGCCCGGCGCCCGCCTTGTGAAGCTCGGTGTAGATGCGAGCGGCCTCGTTCAGCGCGTGCTTGACGACGCGGATGTTCGGGATCTGGCTGCCGAGATGGAAGTGGAGCAGCTTGAAGCAGTCGGCCATGCCGCGCCGCTTCAGCTCGTCGAGCCCCTCGAGGATCTCCGCGACCGTCAGGCCGAACTTCGATCGGTAGCCGGCCGATCCCTGCCAGCGTCCGCCGCCGCGCGCGGCCAGCTTCACGCGCATCCCGATGTTCGGCCGGACGCCGATCTTCTCCGAGTACTCGAGGATCAGCTTCAGCTCGGTGTACTTCTCGACGACCGGGATGATGTTGCGGCCCATCTTCTGGGCGAGCATCACGGTCTCGATGTACTCGGCGTCCTTGAAGCCGTTGCACATGATCGGCGTGTCGTTGGACGCCAGCGCGATCACGGCAAGCAGCTCGGGCTTGCTGCCGGCTTCGAGCCCGAACTGGTACGGCGTGCCGAAGTTGAGGACTTCCTCGACGACCTGCCGCTGCTGGTTGACCTTGATCGGGTACACGCAGCAGTAGCGGCCGTTGTACTGGTGCTGGGCGATCGCCGCCTGGAAGGCGTCGTGGATGTCGGCCAGCCGGTGCTTGAGGATGTCGCTGAATCGAATGAGGAGCGGGAGCGTGATGCCGCGTGCCTGCAGGTCGTCGACGAGCTGCTTGAGGTCGATGGCGCGCGACGGGTCTTTCGCGGGATGAACCTGGACGTTCCCGCTGCCGTTGATCGAGAAGTAGCCTTTGCCCCAACGAGACACTTCGTAGAGCTCGTTGGCGTCGGTGACGCTCCAGGCTTCACCGGGCGTCATCGCCTGACGCAGGCGACTGCTCGTTGTGCTCATGCCCAAGCATGATAAACGTTTTCGGCGCTGAGAGTTGCAAAACTTCTGTGCATCGGCGCGGCGTGGGCGGGCGCTGAAGCCCTGCGCCGTACTGCAGTCAGTGAGTCTGAACGTCTTGACGTCGCACGTAGTGCCGGCCCTATCAGGTGCCGGCGTCAGTACGCGAGCACGTCGCGCAGCGCGGCGAGCAGCCGTCCCTTCGGCGAGTAGATCTCCTCGAGCGCCTTGCTGAAGGGGACCGGCATGTCGAGCCCGGCCACTCGCGTCACCGGCGCGTCGAGCCACGCGAAGGCCTCCTGCCCGATGGCCGCGGCGACCTCGCCGCCGAAGCCGCCGGTGAGCGGCGCCTCGTGCAGCACGAGTGCCCGGGTCGTCTTCTTCACCGACGCGAGCACCGCGTCGCGGTCCCACGGCACGAGCGTCCGGAGGTCGATCACCTCGACCGACACGCCGTCGGCGGCAAGCGTGTCGGCGGCGTCGAGCGCCCAGCCGACGCCGACGCCCCACGTGACGACGGTGACGTCCGAGCCCTCGCGCGCGACGCGGGCGGGCCCGATTGGCTCGACGAAGTAGCCGGACGGAACCGGCCCTTTCGACGACCGGTAGAGGAACTTGTGTTCGAGGTAGAGCACGGGGTTCCCGTCCTCGAACGCCGCGAGCAGCAGGCCCTTGGCATCGCGCGGCGTCGCCGGCGCGACGACCTTCAGTCCGGCCACGTGCGCGAACCACGCCTCGGGGTTCTGCGAGTGGAACGGGCCTGCGCCGGTGCCGCCGCCGACCGGCACTCGCAGGACGACGCCGATGCCGGAGCCCCAGCGGTAGTGCGTCTTGGCGAGGTTGTTGACGACCTGGTTGAAGCCGCAGGTGATGAAGTCGCCGAACTGGAGCTCGACCATCGGCGTGAACCCCTCGAGCGCGAGGCCCATCGCCGCGCCAATGGCGCCCGACTCGATGATCGGCGTGTTGCGCACGCGCGACCGCCCGAACTTCTCGCACCATGCCGGCGGTGACCTTGAAGGCGCCGCCGTACTCGGCGATGTCCTGGCCGAGCAGCACGACGCCCGGGTCGCGCTCCATGCGCGACTGTCAGGCGCATCGGAGATTGCGTCGATGTAGCGCACGGGGGGCCGGCTTCGCCGGCGGGGCCGACTTCGCCTGGCGGCGGGGCCAGCTTCGCTGGCGGGGCCGCCTTCGCCGGCAGGGCCGCTTCGCGGCCTTTGCCCGCGCGCAGCGCGGGCCCTTGCCGCGAGGCGACCGAAGGGAGCTGAGCGGCCCTTGCCGGCGAAGCCGGCCCCTTCGCGATACACGTCCCCCAGCTCCCGCTGCCGCCGTCGAGTCCGGCTCCGGGCTGCGCCAGCGCCTCGTCCACCACGCGATCGATCAGCGCCTTGAACTCGGCGCGGATGCTGTCGCGTGTCGCCGGCTTCAGCGTGCCATCTGCGAGCAGCCGCTCTTCGAAGCGCAGGATCGGATCCTTCTTCGCCCATTCCTCGAACAGGTGCGGAGGCACGTAGGCGACGCCCGACGCTTCCTCGTGCCCGCGCATGCGGAACGTCTCGAACTCGAGAAGCGTCGGCCCCTCGCCCGCGCGTGCCCGCTCGGCGGCGCGCGTCACGGCCGCAATCACGGCGGTCACGTCGTTGCCGTCGACCGTCTCGCCGGCCATCCCGTACCCGACGGCGCGGTCTGACAACTTCGCGCAGGCGTATTGCTCGCTCACCGGCGTGGACAGCCCGTACTGGTTGTTCTCGACGACGAAGAGGACCGGCAGCTTCCAGACGGCCGCCAGGTTCAAGGCCTCGTGGAAGTCGCCCTCGCTGGTCGCGCCCTCGCCGGTGAAGCTCGCCGCCACGCGCCGCTCGCCGCGCAGCTGATACGCGAGCGCGAGGCCGTCGGCGACGGGCAGCATCGCGCCAAGATGGCTGATCATCCCGACGATGTGGTGCGACGGGATGCCGACGTGAAAGGTGCGGTCGCGTCCGCGGGTGAGGCCGCCGTCGCGTCCGAGCAGCTGCCGCACCAGCGTGAGCAGGTCCACCCCGCGCCCGGTGAACACGCCCAGGTTCCGGTGCATCGGCAGGATCGCATCGTCCGGCTGGAGCGCCGCCGTGACGCCGACGGCGATGGCCTCCTGGCCGATGCCGGAGAACCACTTCGACAGCCGCCCCTGCCGGAGCAGGACGAGCATCTTCTCTTCGAAGAGGCGCGGGAAGACGAGCGCGCGGTAAAGCGCGAGCGCGCGTGGCCCGTCGAACGGGCCGTCCGCGGCCGAGATGGCGAAGGAGGGCGTCGCGGTCGCCGGAGCCGGCATAGGCGAATTATAGAAGCCGAGTCGAGTCGGGCAGGGCTTCAGCCCTGCTGATGGCAAGCCGGATCGGTCGAGCGACGGCACGATGACGGCACGGGCGTGGCAGGCCCGAACGCTCCAGGGATTGCGGCTCGAAATCGGACCTGTCGTCCGCGCGGAATTCATAATGACGCCCGTCGGGCCGAGCCTATCTCGCCCCGCTCGCTGCGATCGCGACTCGGACGCTCACGGCTGCGGCCCTCGAATTCCGCGCTCCCTTCGGTCCGATTTCATGCTGACGCCCATCGCCGCGACCCTAGTCGCGTCGGGCGCCCCACCACGCCCTTGCCGTCGACCTGTCCGACCCGCCCGACCTGCTCGACCCGTCCGACCCGTCCGACCTGATCGACCCGGAGTCCATCCATGCGCTCCGCAGATGACCAGTAATCGCTGCCGACTAATACGGTTGAAGATCCCCGGTACCCGGCTACAATCCTGTCGTAGCCGATGCCTCCGACCGACGAAATTGTGGGAACGCCCCGCCGGGCCGGCCGGGCCGCCAGCGACGCGAACGATCCGCGCGGCGCGACCAAGGAGATCCGGCGTCTGTCGTCGCTGATCGAAATCAGCCAGGCGATGGCGGCGACCCTGAACCTGAGCATCGCCCTACCCCAGGCCCTCGACATCCTCGAACGTCACCATCGCGTCGTCCGGAGCGCCATCACGCTGCTGGACGACGAGACCGGCGAGCTCTCGATCAAGGCGTCGCTCGGCCTCGCGCCCGACGGCCAGCGGGCCCGGTACCGGCTCGGCGAGGGCATCACCGGCCGCGTCGTCGAGAGCGGCAAGCCGATCGTCGTGCCGGAAGCGAGCCGCGAGCCCCTGCTCCTGAACCGCGCGGCGAAGCGGGCGGACCGGCAGGAGATGACCTTCATCTGCGTGCCCCTGGTCGTGAACAAGAAGGTCGTCGGCGCGCTGAGCGTCGACCTGGTGTTCCGGCGCGACCGCGATTACGACCGGTCGCTGAAGTTCTACAAGCTGGTCGGCTCGATGATCGCCCAGGGGATCAAGGTGAGCCGGCTCGCCGAGGCGGAACGCCGGCGGCTCGTCGAGGAGAACACGCACCTCAAGGACGAATTGCGCGATCGGTTCGCGTTCCAGCATCTGATTGGCACGAGCGCGCCGATCCGGCAGGTGTACGACCAGGTCGGGCAGGTCGCCAAGACCAACACGACCGTGCTCATACGCGGGGAGTCGGGCACCGGCAAGGAGATGATCGCGCACGCGATCCACTACAACTCGGCGCGGTCGCGCAAGCCGTTCATCAAGGTGAGCTGCGCGGCGCTGCCCGAGTCGCTGATCGAATCCGAGCTGTTCGGATACGAGCGCGGCGCGTTCACCGGCGCGCAGGGGCTGAAGAAGGGCCGCTTCGAGCTGGCCGACGGCGGCACGCTGTTCCTGGACGAAATCGGCGACCTGAGCCTGGCCACCCAGGTGAAGCTGCTGCGCGTGCTGCAGGAGCGCGAGTTCGAGCGCCTCGGCGGGACGCAGAGCGTCCGCGTCAACGTGCGGCTGATTGCCGCGACGCATCGGCCGCTGGAGAAGCTGATTCCGGAAGGGGCGTTCCGCGAGGATCTGTTCTACCGGCTGAACGTCTTCACGATCTTCGCGCCGCCGCTGCGCGAGCGGAAGCCGGACATCATGCTGCTGGCGGATCATTTCCTCGAGAAGTACTCCACCGAGCACAGCAAGTTGATCAAGCGGATCTCGACGCCGGCCATCGACATGCTCACCAGCTATCACTGGCCGGGCAACGTGCGCGAGCTCGAGAACACGATCGAGCGCGCGGTGCTCGTCTGCGACGGCGCCGTGATTCACGCCCACCATCTGCCGCCGACGCTGCAGACCGCCGAAGCGTCCGACACCGTCCCGCGCGTCTCGCTCGCGGAGGCCGTCGAGGCCTTCGAGCGCGATCTGATCCAGGACGCGCTGAAGTCCACGCGCGGCAACCGCGCGCGCGCGTCGAAGCTGCTCTCCACGACCGAGCGGATCCTGAACTACAAGGTCAGGAAGTACGACATCGACCCCGTTCGGTTCCGCGGATGACGGTGAATGGAAATGGTAGGAATAGGGAATAGGGAATGGCGAACTGAGTTGGCTACATCGACGGACCCGCCAGCGCAGTCGCAGACCCGAGAGCGAAGTTTCCGAGGACCGGAGCGAAGCTCCAGGACTCGACAGCGAAGTCTCCAAGGCCCGACCGCGTCAGTTCCCAAGGACTCCGACATCTTTGTAGCCCCCTCCTCTCTTCTTACATCGTTGTTTCACGCAGTGCGCGGTCCGCGCGCTGATTCCTGCAGAGTTTACGAACAATTTCCCGGTGGTCGGTCCAGTCTGACCGTCGCGCGCAACTTGGTACGCGGCGTGCTGTCTGGAGCCGTCGACATTCGCCCGCGCTGCGTCACCAAGCCATTCCTGATGCGGCGCTTATGCCTTTCCAGTGCCGGGCGACGTACGGTGAGTTCACGGCTTTCTTTCTGGAGGTTAGGACCCGATGTGTACAGGAACGGGCCCGAGCGGCCTGGTGAAGATTGCGAGCGGCGCGTTGGCGGCGCTTCTCGTGGGCGCTTTTGCTTCCGCCGCGATGGCAGCGGACGGACCGGGGACGACGCCTCCCGCCGCGACGAGCGCGGCAAGCGCGGATGGGGGCACGGTCGCCGTCGCGACCACCGGCACCGCCGCCACGTCGCCCGACGATCCGAAGCCGGCCGACGCGCCCCCTGATTTCCTGCACAGCATCCAGGTGGACGGCTTGGTCGACGGCTACTACGGGTGGGCCTTCAACAAGGTCGGCCCGCAGCTGCGGAACTTCGACATCAACCACAACAACTTCAGCCTGAACTACGTCGAGATGGCGATCTCCAAGGCGCCGACCGACAAGAGCCGCGCCGGCTTCCGCGTGGACTTCGGCGCCGGCGACACGGCCAACCTCGTGAACCTGTCCGAGCCGGGCGGCAAGGAGTACCTGAAGTACGTCCAGCAGGCCTACGTCTCGTATCTCGCGGGCAAGGTGTCGCTCGACTTCGGCAAGTTCGTCACGCCGATGGGCGCCGAGGTCATCGAGAACAAGGACAACTTCAACTACTCGCGCGGCCTGCTCTTCGCGCTCGCGATCCCCTACTACCACATGGGCGCGCGCATCGGCTACGCGGTGAACGACAAGGTCTCGCTGACCGGCTTCCTCGTCAACGGCTGGAACGACGTCATCGACAACAACAGCGCGAAGACCGTGGGCGGCTCGATCAGCTACAAGCCGAACGCCAAGTCCGGCTTCATCGTGAACTACCTGGTCGGCAAGGAGCAGCCGGCCGAAGCCGACGGCGGCACCCGCAACACGGTCGACGTCGTCTTCAGCTACGCGGCCAACGGGAAGACGAGCCTGCTCTTCAACTACGACTACGGCCACGACAACATCACGACGACGGGCCCGGCCGACGAACTGCTGCACAACTCGCGTCGCGTGGCAGGGCGTCGCGTTCGGCCTGAAGTACCAGGCCAACGACAAGTGGGCGTTCTCGCCGCGCTACGAGGTACTACAACGACGGCGACGGGTTCTCGACCGGCCTCGACCAGAACCTGCAGGAGATCACGCTGACGGGCGAGTACAAGACGCCGGTGGGCCTGCTGGCGCGGTTCGAGTTCCGCTCGGACTTCTCGAACAAGGAGTTCTTCGTGAAGGACAGCGGCGCGACGACCAAGACGCAGCCGACGTGTCGGTGTCGCTGATCTACGCGTTCTCGTCGAAGCAGTAGGCAGTAGGCAGCGGTAGGGCGCGGCTTCAGCCGCGCCAGTGGGGCAGGGCTTCAGCCCTGCACGCGGTTGACGGTTGCGGATTGTTGGTTGCGGGTTGTTCAAACCCGCAACCCGCAATCGACAACCATCAATCGGCCAGCGCCCTTACCACTGCGTCGTAGTCGTTCGGCAAGCTCGACCGGCTGGTTCGCATGCCTCGACGTGATGCCGGCCAGCCGATTTTCGTGATAGCCGATCTTGAAGTCGGTGAACTTGAGGCCGTTGGCCGTCGAGATCACCACCGTGCGGTCCTTGTCGGTGATCGCGCCGCGCGCGACGAGCTTCTTGAGGACCGCGAGCGCCACGCCGGTGTGCGGGCAGTTGAACATGCCCGTGCGATCGGCCTCGGCGGCCGCATCGGCCAGCTCCTGCTCGCTGGCCTGCTCGACGATCCCGTCGTACTTCTTGAGCGCGCGGATCGCCTTCCGCACCGACACCGGGTTGCCGATCTGGATCGCCGACGCCAGCGTCGGCTTCGCGGTGACCGCCTCGAACTCCCAGTTCTTCGTGTAGGCGAGATAGAGCGGGTTGGCCGCCTGCGCCTGGGCGACGACGATGCGGGGGCGCTTGGTGGTGACGCCGAGCGTCTCGAGCAGATCGAAGCCCGCGCCGAGCGCGCTGACGTTGCCGAGATTGCCGCTCGGGATGATCACGACGTCGGGCACCTGCCAGTCGAACTGCTGCACGATCTCGATCGCGACGGTCTTCTGTCCCTCGAGGCGCAGGCTGTTCATCGAGTTGGCCAGGTAGACGCGCTGCTCGGCGGCCAGGCGCTTCACGATCGCCATGCAGCCGTCGAAGTCGGTGTCGAGCGACAGGACCTTCGCGCCGTTGGCCAGCGGCTGCACGAGCTGCGCGGTGGTGACCTTGCCCTTCGGCAGGATGACGATGGCGGGAATGCCCGCGGCGGCGGCGTAGGCCGCCAGCGACGCCGACGTGTCGCCCGTCGACGCGCAGGCCACGGCGGCAATCGGGCTGCCGTCGGCCATCATCTGCTTGACCATCGAGACGAGCACGGTCATCCCGAGGTCCTTGAAGGACCCCGTGTGCGAGTTGCCGCACTGCTTGACCCAGAGGTCCGGCACGCCAATCGACCGGCCGAAGCGCTCGGCCCAGAACAGGTTCGTGCCGCCCTCGTCCATCGAGACGATGTGCTCGTCGCGGACGTCGGGGCAGACCCATTCCTTCTTGCCCCAGACCGACGAGCCGAAGGGCCATTCCGTCCGCTTGTAGCGTTCATCGAACAACCGCATCCACGCCGCGGCGCTGCGATCCTTCAGCGCGTCGATGTCGTGCGAGACCTCGAGCAGGTCGCCGCAGACCGGGCAGTTGTAGATCGCCGTGTCGAGCGGGTGCTCGCCGTGGCAGCCGGCGATGCAGCGAAAGACAGCGTGGTAGGGCACGGGGGAATTATAGGTGCTGCGGTGCTGCGGACTCGGGCTGCGGTGCCGCAGTGCGCGTCCTGCGGATTGTGCGTGGGGCAGGGCTTCAGCCCTGCACGCCCGGCCTACGCGCGAGAAGCGGGCTCGTGCACGACCTTGCGCTTGCGATTGCTGAACTCGGGCGCTTCCTTGATGCACGTCCCGAGGATGCCGATCGACTTGGTGAACGCCGCCATGCCGACGCGCGTGAGCTCCGCGGCCTCCGCGCCGACGTCCGGATAGCCGTTGGCGTCGGCGGTGACGTGCTCCCAGTTGCGGAACAGCCGGCCCCAGTCGCTCGCGAGCACCTTGCGCATCATGTGCTTCGCCTTGACCGGATACCAGAAGCTGTCGTGATAGACGACGCTCGCCATGTACGCCCACGGCGCGAGCACGGTCTTGAGCGACCACTCGACCGGCTTCTTCAGCGGGCCCCAGTAGATCCTGTGCTGCATCCGCGAGGCGAACGTCATCTTGCGGAACGGCCCGTCGAAGTGCCAGTTCTCCGCGGCCGCCGACTGGTCGCCGACGATCTCGATGTCGCGCGGGTCGCCGCAGCCGAGCCCCTGCTCGTGCGCGAGGCGGATGAACTTGATCGACATCGGGTCGAGGCCCATCAGCTTGGCCGCGACCGCGTCGATCGCGACCTGATCGGCGCTCGCGAGAATCACGTTCTTCGTGTGCGGCATCATGCAGCGCGGGCCGGGGCCGTCGCCGGCGAACGTGCCGTCCATCACCGCGAACACGCCGCGGTGGATCTTCTTCTGGATCATCAGGAGGTCGACGAGCGTCTCGTGGATCACCGGATGCGTCCAGTGGCGGTGCTCGTTCAGCAGGCCGCCGAACGCGTTCTTCATCGCGCCCGTCGTCGTGGTGAAGATGTGCGTCTTCACGGTCGGCAGGTGGATGATGTTCTCGCCGATGAACCGGCGCGGGATCATGAACCCCTTCGGGTAGACCTCGTTCAGGCAGAGAAACTTCTTCGTGAGGTCGCCGACGGCCTCGCCAATCGGCATCCACTCCTCGCCCTCGTAGAGGTGCACGTTCCGCAGGCCGTGGGCCTCGACGACGTTGACCTGCTTGTTCTCGCGCTCGCCGAGATGCGCGTCGATGACGACGGTGCGGTTGTGGCAGGCGTGAATCAGGTTCGAGTCGTAGCCATCCTGCTTCATCGCCCGGATCACGCCCTCGAGCTGCCACGGCGTCGTCGAGCTGCCGGGGAAGAAGAAGTGCCAGGAGATGTTGACCTTGAGCGCCGTGTCGGCGTCCTTGCGCACCACGTCCTGGTAGCCGGCCAGGTTCATCAGATCGTGGTAGTCGCGAAGGACAGTTGCAGGGGTCGTGCGGAGAATGGCGACTTTCGCTTTCGACATCTCTTCAATTGTACGGCAGGCCTGAAGGCCTGCGCTACACGGGAACGGCAGGCCTGAAGGCCTGCGCTACACGGCCTCGGGCTCGTCGTCCGGACCCGATGGACCCGTCCGACCCGACTGACCCGCTCGACCCGACTGACCCGATCGACCTGCGGGACCCGCCTTGCTCCACGCCCACCCTGCGAGTCCCATCGCGGCGAGGCCGACGAGTCCGCGCACGACGAGCTTGCCCTTGCCCGGAGCCGCGGGGCGACCTTCGACGATCCGGCGCCACGCGTCGAGCTGGTCTTCGTTCGGCGGCGGCTGACGCAGCGAGGGCACCGGCGGCGCGAGCGACGCGTCACGCCTCCGCTCGCTGCCGTTGCCTGTCGTCTTGATCCAGCGCTTCAGGAACGCGTACGCCTCAGAACCGCAGGCGGGGCATTCCCGCTCGTCGTGGAGCTCTTCGCAGTCCAGGCACAGCCGTGCGTCGTCCAACCGCATCGCGACCTCGTACAATCATTCTAGTGCAGCTGTACCTCGGCGGCTCGGTTCGGCGCGGCTCGGCTGTTGACGGTGTCGGCGGCGCTCTGCCTGGGCGCCGCGACGCTCGCTCGCGCAGCAGCCGGCGACAGACGCCGTCACGGCGACACCTGCCGGCGCGCCGCTGCCCGAGCTCGAGTCGTTTGCCGCGCAGGTGAAGGCGCGGTCTGCGCACGGATCGCACGCTGCAGGCGAGCTACACGTTCCTCGAGCGCCGGCAGGAGGTCGAGGTCAGCAAGTTCGGCAAGGTGTCGGTTGGGTCCACGAAGACGTACGAGGTCTACCCGTCGCGCGATCCCGGCAACACGTACAAGCGCCTCGTGGCGGTGGACGGCGCGCCGATCGATGCCCGCGAGCTCGAGAAGAACGACGCGAAGCACCGCACGGATATCGAGGAGCAGGAGGGATCGCCGGAGGCGCGCGCCAAACACGCGCGCGACGTGGCGGAGGAGCGCCAGAAAGAGCACGACGCGATCGAGGAGATCTTCCGCGTCTACGAGATGCGGATCGTCGGACGCGAAGACCTCCGCGGCTATCAGACGATCGTCGGCACGCTCGAGCCGCGCCCGTCGTACAAGCCGAGGACCGACGACGGCCAGGTGATGAAGCGCTTCCGCGCGCGCGTGTGGATCAACGAGGCGGATTATCAGCTCGTGCGCGTCGACCTCGAGGCGATCGACGACGTCACCTACGGGTGGGGCATCCTCGCCCGCCTGCACAAAGGGGCGAAGATCACCTACGAGCGCAAGAAGGTCAACGACGAGGTCTGGCTCCCCGCGCGACTCCGAATCATCGGCACAGGCCGGTCGGTGCTGTTCCGGACGTTCGCGATCGACTCAACGACCGAATGGTCGGAATACAAGAAGTTCGGCGTGAAGACAGAAGAGACCTACGCACACTGAAGGCTGCCGACTGCAGAGCGCACCTTCAGGTGCCGCCCGCATGCGGCGGTCCTGTCCTCGAATGCCCATCGTGCCGCGACTGCGCTCGTCACGATGTCGCTCGGCACCGCCCCATTCTCGGCCAGCACTCGGCACTACCCGCAATCATCAACCTCTCAGTTTTTGCAGTATTGCGTCCGTGTCATAGACGCATCCGCCCCACACTCCGCCGCTGACGTTCTGCAGCGCGGCCCAGAGGCGCGTGGCGTCCGGCAGCGCCGGGTCCGGCGCGAGATCCGGGTGTGGCGGCCGGCTCGCGAGGAGCGCGTTGGCCGGCACGTCGATGCCGCTGCCGGTGTCGGTCACCACGTCAATCGACGCTTCGAGGCGCGCGCGGTCGACGACGACGCGGATGCGGTCGCCGTCGCGGAGCCTGCCGATCGGGCCGCCGGCGAGCGCTTCCGGTCCGACGTGGCCGACGCACGGTCCCGTCGAGACGCCCGAGAACCGCGCGTCGGTCAGCAGCGCCACCTTCGCGCCGCCCTCGAGATACTTCAGCGCGGAGGTGACCTGGTAGACCTCTTCCATCCCCGCGCCGAGCGGTCCGCGCCCGATCAGGACGACGACGTCGCCGGCCTTCACGCGGTCGTCGCCGCGGCTCTTGATTGCCGCAATCGCCGCGCGCTCGCTCGTGAAGACGCGCGCGCTGCCGGTCAGGCGGAAGACGCCGTCGGCGTCGAGCGCCTTGCGATCGATCGCCGTGGCCTTGATCACCGCGCCCTCGGGCGCGAGGTTGCCCGACACGAAGCAGACCGTGCTCGTCGAGCCCGCGCGCTGACGCGCGATCGGGGCTCATGATCACGTCGTCGGGATCCACGCCGTCCTTGTCGCGCAGTTGACGCCGCAGCGCCTCGCGGCGTTCGGAGTGCTCCCACCAGTCGAGCGCCTCGCCCAGCGTCGTGCCGGCGACCGTGCGCGTCGTCGTGTCGAGCAGTCCCGCGCGGCGGAGGTGCAGCATCACTTCGGGGACGCCGCCGGCGAGATAGACGCGAATCGTGGGATGCGGGCCGTTCGGCAGCACGTCGACGAGCCGCGGCACCTGCTGGTTGACCGCGCGCCAGTCGTCGACGGTAGGACGTCGCAATCCGGCCGCGTGCGCGATCGCCGGGATGTGCAGCAGCAGGTTCGTCGAGCCGCCGACCGCCGCGTGCACGACCATCGCGTTGCGCACGGCGGCGTCGGTGAGAATCTCGCGCGTCTTCGCGCCGGCGCGCACCATGGCCGCCGCGGCGCGCGCCGATCTCACCGCGACGTCCTTCCAGATCGGCTGACCCGACGGCGCGAGCGCCGCGTGCGGCACCGTCAGTCCGAGCGCTTCGGCGACCACCTGAGACGTCGCCGCCGTCCCGAGGAACTGACATCCGCCGCCCGGCGACGCGCACGCGCGGCATCCGAGCTCGGCAGCCTCTTCGAGCGACATCGTTCCGTACGCGTAGCGCGCGCCGATCGTCTGGGCGGCGCCGGCGTCGACGCCGTTGGTCGGCGGCAGCGTGACGCCGCCGGGCACCACGACCGCGGGGATGTCGTGGCAGCCGGCGAGCGCCATCAGCATCGCGGGCAGGCCCTTGTCGCACGTCGCGACGCCGATCACCGCGCGGCGCGTCGGCAGCGATCGCACCAGCCGCCCGAGCACGATCGCGGCGTCGTTGCGATAGGGCAGGCTGTCCATCATGCCGTGCGTGCCCTGCGTGCGGCCGTCGCACGGATCGGTGACGAAGCCGGCAAACGGGATCATGTGCGCCGCGCGCAGCGTCTCGGCCGCGGCGCGCACGAGCAGCCCGACTTCCCAGTGGCCGGTGTGATAGCCGAGGGCGAGGGGAGTGCCGTCGGGCTCGCGAACGCCGCCCTGCGTGCTGAGGATGAGGACTTCGGGCTGCTTGAGCGCGGCGGGCTGCCAGCCCATGCCGACGTCCTGCGTCCAGCCGAAGACGTCGCCGCTCGGCCGCGACAGCAGATCCGCCGGTTCGAGCGGCAGCGCGCCCGCGGGGCCGGGCTGCGCGGTAGTGACGTCGTAGAGGGAGTCGTCGCCGGAGTCGAAGACGGGTGGCGTCGGCACGTCAGCTGTCATCTTGCACGGTGGTGGTCCGGCCGGGAGTCGTCCGTTGATCAGGGCGACGCTCGGCGAGCGACGGACCCGACATGGCGATTCCGGCTGACATCAAGCTTTCGGTCGTGATGCCCTGTCTCAACGAAGCGGATACGGTCGCGAGTGTGTGTCACGAAAGCGCTGGCTGGACTGACCAGAGCCGGCATCCCCGGCGAAGTGGTCGTCGCCGACAACGGCAGCTTGGACCGGTCACGCGATATCGCCGAGGTGCCGGTGCCCGGGTTGTTTCCGCTTGCCGAGCGCGGCTACGGTGCGGCTCTGATGGCAGGAATAGCGGCGGCCCGCGGAGACTTCGTCCTGATGGGCGACGCCGACGACAGCTACGATTTTCAAGAGCTCCCGAAGTTCCTGCCGCAGTTGAGCGAAGGTTACGTCCTGGTCCAGGGCTGCCGCCTTCCGTCTGGCGGTGGCGTCATCCTGCCACGGCGCCATGCCGCCGCTGCACCGCTGGTTTGGCAATCCCGCGCTGTCGTTCATCGCCAATCGCTGGTTCCGAGCGCCCGTTCACGACATCTACTGCGGATGCGGGCGTTCCGGCGCGAAAGTCAGGGACATCTCCAGCAGCGTTGCACCGGCATGGAATTCGCGACGGAGATGATCGTGAAGGCGACGCTTATGGGGCAGCGCATCGGCGAAGTGCCGATTACGCTGCACCCGGACGGTCGCCGATCGCTCCACCTCACTTGCGGACGTTCCGAGATGGCCGGAAGACGTTGAGGTTTCTTCCTGCTGTGCAGTCCCGCGGCGTCTCTTCCTCTGGCCGGGCGCGCTATTCATCCTGCTTTGGCCCGATCGGGTACGCGCTCGCCATTCCCGGTATACGCTCGCCGGCGCGACGTTTGAGGCGCACACCCTGTTCTTCGACGAGTTTGGCCTGCTCTCCCGCTCTCAGTGCGTCGCTCTACGGCCTGTTCGCGAAGGTGTTCGCGGTTGGAGAAGGATTGCGGCCGCCAGCGCGCGCTTGATGCGCCTGCGTTCGTTGCTTTCGACGGAGGCCGGGCTTGCACGTCGGCGCGCGGGCCTGCCTGGCCGGCTCGGCGTTGCTCGGCCGCGCCGTCTTCGCCTGGACGGAAGTCGACTTCGGCCGCTGAACTACGCGAGCACCATGCGCATCGTCGTCCCCGGCGTGACGCTGTTCAGCCTGGGGATTCAGACGATGTTCGCGGCGTTTCTGCTCGGGGTCATGGAGCTCCGACGCCGGTGAGTCGAGCCATTCGACGACTACGCCACTGCGTACGACGAGACCCTGAACCGCGGATTGGAGGTCACCGGCGAGAGCAAGCGCTTCTTCGCTGAAGGCCGGATTCTGCTGGACCGCGCAGCGCAGCCACTCGAGCTGCGACCCGCAATCGACGTCGTGCTCGACTACGGCTGCGGCACGGGGAGTCGGCGAGTATCCTTGCACGCAGGCTTGACGACGCGCGCGTCGTCGGGGTCGACACTCCGTGGCGTCGCTCGCGATTGCTCTTCGCAGCCCGTGGAACGGATCGCGTTCGATTTCACCACATCGTCGAGCTGGAATCATTGGGGCCGTTCGTTGGTCTACGTGAACGGCGTCTTTCATCGCGTGCGACCGCACGCGCGAGCGATACTGTGGCGGCATCGCGCGGGCGATGGAGCCTGGCGGAGTGCTCGCGCTCTGGGAGAACAACCCGTTCAATCCTGGCACCCGCTGGGTGATGAAGCGGCTCCCGTTCGATCGCGACGCGGTGCTTCTCGCCCCAGGTCAGACAAGACGGCTGCTTCGTGCGAGCGGACTCGACGTCATCGAAATCCGGTATCACTTCTTCTTTCCACACGCACTCGCGATGCTGCGGCCGGCCGAGCGTGCGCTCCGCCGCGTGCCCCTGGGCGGCCAGTACGTCGTGCTGGCTCAGAAGGCCTGATGTCACCGTTAAATGGCCAGCTCCAGGCAGACAATTCGGTGTCGAGGGCAGTGTCACCGAGGGCGTGGCTGGTATGCGCCGCCGCGGGAGCTATGGCGGCGCTCTGGATGTGGGCCAATCAACCCTTTCTGCTGGACGACGCCTACATCACTCTCCATGCTGCCCGCCATCTTGGTGAACCAGTAGATCCGTCGTTTGCCGGCGCAACGCCTATGACCGGCATCACCAGTCCGGCTTACTTGCTGCTCATCTGGATCTTGGGACGCAGCATTCCTCTGGAGTTGGCGCTGTCCGCCGCATCAGGGCTCGGCTGGGCCGTGTATCTGTCGGGGTTGTGGGCGGTTGGCCAGTCACTGCAACTACGTTACCGGCTTGCGTTGTTGTGCTCGGGTGTGATCCTCGCTCGAACGCTTTTCCAATTGGTGAACGGCCTCGAAACCAGTCTTGCCCTCGGCCTCCTCACTTGGACTTGTATTGGATTCCAGCGTCCGCGCCTGCCGCACTGGCTGGGTTTCCTCGCTGGAACCTTGCCGTTCCTTCGACCCGAGTACGGCGCGTTCTCCTTCGTGGATGCAGCGGTGGCATTCTGGCGACGCGATTCGTTCTGTCTTGCCGCCCTTGCGGCTGTCGCAGCGGCCTGGATGGGACTGACGCTCGCCCTCGGCGGCGCGATACCACCGACGACGATCGCGGCCAAACGAGCGTTCTTCGCCGTGCCTCCTTTGCCGTACGTGGTGATGTTCGCCAGGGGAGGGCTCGCCGCCGTTCGCGAGTTTGGCCCGGCACTGATCGGCATTGCGGGCCTCTTCCGCCGTCCTACATTGCGTCCCTTGGGGATTGCAGCCGCAGGCCTCGTGGCCATTTGCTTTTACTTTCCCATCATGACCTACATGGACTCAGGTCGGTACCTTCACTTCCTGGTGCCCCTGCTGCTGATCGGACTTGCCTGCGAGGCCCGCCAGCGGCCAGTGCTGTACAACGCAGCCATCGGCGTGACGCTCGCCTGGGCCATCGTGATGCTTCCACACTCTTGGCAGCTATCACTATCGAAAGACCTACATTCAGTCCTACGAGACGGTGTCGCACTGGCTCAATCAACACCCGGTGTCGACGCCGATTCTGGTGCACGATGCCGGCTACATCAGCGACGCGACGCGGTTCCCTCTAGTTGATTTGGTGGGCTTGAAAACACCGCTGTGATGGCCATTCACAAAGCCGTTACCGAGCCGTCCGGCGGAGCGAATCTGCGGCAGGCGATCGTTCGCGTGGCAATGGCATCGCAGCCCAGGACGCTGGTGTCCCAGCGTCACGTGGACGAGGTCACATGGGCATAACGTCCGCCCTGAGGGGTTCAGGCTGGCAGCTAACCGAACTGGCGCGGGCCTCGTCAGTGCGGAGCTCTCGGTGTACGCGTTGACACCGCCGTCGACCGCTCCGCTGCAGGAGGTCCGATGAGCCGCGCCCTACTGCTTCGGAACTCCCTGCTGCACGAGATCTGCGCGACAGGCGTCCTGCATCCTGCACCTTGCACACTGTCCTCCTGCACCCTGATCGTTCTTGTGAGAAGTCTCGTAAGAGCGCTTACAATTCCGTAATGCGTTCTGGCGCCCGCCAGAGGTCTGGACCAGCCGTGGCAGATGTCCCCGCGGCGTCAGACTGCCTCGAAAACGCGGAAATTCTCAGCGAATCCCCTCGGATGCCTCTGGACGTCGATCTCCGGTTGAGATGGGCATCCCCCTTGCTGAAGGCCCGGGTGCCTGCTCCCCACCAGACGATTGGCGCGTTCCTGCGCTGGCCGTCGGCGACGCGAGGAGCGGCCCTGGAGGCGCTCGTGAGAAACGAATCGCCGGCCCAGGCGTCGATGGAAGACGACGCCAGCGCCGGCCAGACATCGCCGATCGTGCACGCCAGCCCGCAGATGCGCGAGATTCTCGCGCTCGTGGGACGCGTGGCCAGCGGCGATGCCAAGGTCCTGATTACTGGTGAGAGCGGCGTCGGCAAGGATCTCGTCGCTCGTGAAATTCACGGGCGCTCGGCGCGCGCGTCGCGGTCGTTCATCGCGGTCAACTGCGCGGGCCTCACCGAGACGCTGCTCGAGTCGGAGCTGTTCGGGCACGTGAAGGGCAGCTTCACCGGCGCCTATCGCGACAAGCCAGGCAAGCTGCAGCTCGCGCACCGCGGCACGTTGTTCCTCGACGAAGTCGGAGAGATGAGCCTGCGCATGCAGGCGCTGCTCCTGCGCTTCCTCGAGAACGGCGAGATCCAGTCGGTCGGCGCGGACCACATCAAGTCCACCGTCGATGTGCGCGTCGTCGCGGCGACCAATCGCAACCTCTCCGACATGGTCGCCAACGGCCAGTTCCGCGAGGACCTGCTGTACCGCCTCCGCGTGATTCACATCCACGTGCCGCCGCTGCGCGAGCGCAAGGAAGACATCCGCGTGCTCGTGCAGTTCCTGGTCGGCAAGACGGCGCGGCCCGTGACGTTCTCGGAAGACGCGCTCCGCACGCTCGAGCGGCACCGCTGGCCCGGCAACATCCGCGAGCTCCAGAACGTCGTCGAGCAGTCGATGTGGATGGCGAACGGGTCGGAGGTAGAAGTTACGCACCTGCCGCCGTCCGTGCAGGCGGCGGCCGACCAGGTACTGCCGGTGAAGGAGCGCCGCAAGCAGATCGCCGACGAGCTGTATCAGGCGATTGTCAGCGGCGGCTACTCGTTCTGGGAGCACATCCACCCGCTTTTCCTGCAGCGCGACATCACGCGGCACGATCTGCGGGAGCTGGTCCGGCGCGGTTTGGGCACGACGCGCGGCAACTATCGATCTATGCTTCGGCTGTTCGGCATGCCGGCGTCGGACTACAAGCGCTTCCTGAACTTCCTGGCGGCGCACGACTGCAACGTGGACTTCAGGGCGTATCGCAGTGGCATGGCGCCGGCTGGCCCGACCCGGGCGCCGCGGCTCCTGCCGCCGCTCGGCGATCGGCCCGCGCAGGCGGGCGATGAGGCGACGCGAAGTCCGGAGCCGCATGGGCCGACGTATTAGTTCGGAGGCGGTTCGCGGGTTTGTGCCTCAACAAGCCCAGGAGACGGGTCCTTCAACTAAGCTCAGGGCGCCTACGTTGACAGGTCTCACGACAGGTCCTTCGACGAGCTCGAGGACGAACGATGTCGAAAATGGTGTGACATGGTCTCGCTAGCCGATATTCGCGCGCGAAACGTCCAGCCGGTCTGGCAGGAAGCCGTCGCCGTCGTCCAGGAGCTGATTCAGTCCTCGACGGCCACCGGCACGCCGCTGCCGGATCTCGAGCACGTGGCGCTCATCCCGAATGGCGACGTCGTCGCCATGCCGGGGAGCCCCGAGTCGGCGGACCCCGTGCGCCAGGCGGCAACGATGCTGCGCGTGCTCGTCGACGGCGTCGCGACGCCGCCCGAGCTCGAAGAGTTCATGCGGAAGAACCTGTCGTCGGCCGCTGCGCCGACGCTGGAGGATTTTGCGCGCGGGCTGTCGTTCTACGAGCGGCCGGGACGGCGTTCCGACGTCGAGCGCCTCGTGTCGCGCGCGACGGCGGCCGAGCAGACGACTCGCGCCGATGAAGAGCTGCGGAAGTTGAAGGTGAAGGCGGCAGAGGCCAGCGACAGCCGCCTCGAAAACACCGTCTTCATGGACACCGTCGCGATGTCGGGACGGCGTCGCCAGCCGGTCGCGGCGATTGCCGGAGTGGCCCTCCTGGTCGTTGTGGTCGGAGGTGTCTGGTGGTGGTGGCGGGATCGGGCGCGTGCTCCCCAGGCGTCCGCCTCCGCTGCCGCCACTTCAACCCTCCGGCGGCGGCCACCGCGGCAGCCCGCTTCCACCTCCGCGGCTGGCGCCGCTACGGTGGACAAGACGGCGGACAAGCCCGCTGCCACACGGCGAGCCCGGTGGCCGGCAGGGCGCCGGCCTGCAGCCGGCGGCCGCGGCGTCCAGCTCGGCGCCACCCGCTGCCAGTGGCGCCAGGGCTTCAGCCCCGGCGACTCCCGGCGAAAGTGACAAGCAGTAGCGCCGGGCTTCAGCCCGCGGCGAACGTGGCGTCAGCCGCGCACGGGACAAGTCCCGCCCCGGGCGCGGCGGTCTCTGCTCCCGTGACTCCCCATGGCGCCACGGCTCCCGCCGCGCAAGGAACCGCGGCCTCCGATCCGTCCACCTTGTTCGACCGCGCGAAGGCGGCAGTGCAGTCGGCGGTGAGCAGCTCGTCGGTCCCCCGCCGGCGGCGCAGCACGCGTCCGTGCCGGCGCCGCCGGCGCCCGAGCCCGTGGCGACGAAGAAAGTGCATCACAAGAAACCGCTCCCGGTGCCTCCTCCGGCGCCGGCCGCCGCGCCGGTGGCGGTCGCGGTCGACGTGCCCGCGCCCGCGGTTGCGTCGGCGCCGTCCGCGCCGCAGCCCGACGCAGTGCCTGTCGTGCAGGACGAAACGATCTACACCCCTGTCGACGCGGCGGTCATTCCGCCGGTGCTCGTGCGCCCGGTGCTGCCGAAGGCTCTGCCTCCCGGAGTGCCCGAAGATCAGATCGGCAGCATCGAAGTGCTCGTGGACGAGCAGGGCGACGTCGAACAGGTGAGGCTCTTCTCTCCAGCGAATCGCTTCCACGAGCGCATGCTGATGTCGGCGGCGAAGATGTGGAAGTTCCGCCCGGCGTTCAAGGACGGCCATCCCGTCCGCTATCGCACCAGGATCCGCATCACCGTGTGACGTGCTGGACCTGCTGGACCAGATCGATCTGGCAGACCCGCGAGACCCGGCCGACCCGACCGACCCGATCCACCCGGTAGACCCGATGGCCCCGATCGCTGAAATGCGCGCGGCGCTGGTCGCCTCGCGCAACGCGGACGGCGGCTGGCCGTCCTACGCGGGCAAGGCGTCGCGACTCGAGCCCACCGTGTTCGCGCTCCTGGCGCTCGGCGAAGAGGCCACTGCCGATCCTTGGGCGTTGGCCTCGTCTGCAGGTCTCTTCGTCGATGCCGGGCGGCGCACTGAACTACGGCTTCAACGGCCAGGCGGCGATCGCGCTGGCGCGCTCGCCCGAAAGCGCCGTAGCGCGTTCGCTGGTTCCAGGTCTCGTCAGAGCGCGTGGGCTGGCACTGCCTCCCTCCGTGAACAACAGACAGGACAACTCGATCCAGGCGTGGTCGTGGACGGATGGAACCTTCAGTTGGGTCGAGTCCACGGCGTGGTGTCTATCAGGCTCAAGCGCCTCGCGGCACGCTCGAGCCGATTCGGACGTGCGTGCCAGGTTCGAGGACGGACGCCGGTTCTTCGTCGACCGTGTGTGCAAGGAGGGCGGCTGGAACGACGGCAACTCGAACATGCTCGGCGCTGACCTGCCGCCGTACATCCCGACGACGGCGCTTGCGCTGCTGGCGATGCACGATCGTGCCGCCGATCCCGTCTTGCAGAGAGGCCTCACGTATCTCGGCGAGCGGAAGCTCACCGAGCAAGGAGGGCTGGCGCTCTCGCTGACGAGGATCTGTCTCGGCGTGTACGGCGAAGCCGGCGCCGACGTCGAGGCCGCCATTCTGTCGACGTGGACGCGCACGGCGTTCTCTCGGGGCGTGCACGTCACGGCACTTGGCGCTTTACGCGTTGACAGCCAGCAGCCATGGATTCGAGGACTTCCGTGTCTGAGCGCGCGGTGCCGCGCTCGTCTCGCGCCGCGATCTCCTGATCGCCGGCCCCGTCGCCGCGCTGGCCGGCGTCCTCGGCCTGGCGAGCGCCGAAATATGATCCTGCGCGATTCGCTCACGCGGCGACGTCGGACGTCGCAATCCTGCCCGCCGATCGATACGACGCCGACCTGGTTGAAGTCATCAGCCAGGGCCTGAAGCTGCTGAAGGTGGAGGTTCGCGGCAAGCGCGTCCTGCTCAAGCCGAACCTGGTGGAGTTCTTTCCCGATCGCGTGATCAATACCGACCCGGCGGTCGTAGCGGCCGCGACTGAAGCCTTTCTGCGCCACGGCGCTCGCAGCGTCGTCGTCGCCGAAGGGCCCGGGCATCGCCGGGACACGGAGTACCTCGTGACGGCCACCGGCCTGTTCGACCGGCTCAGTGAGTTGCGCACAGGGTTCATCGACCTGAATCAGGACGACGTGCGGCGCGCGCGGCTCGGCAGCCGGTTCACAGGCCTCACGCGATCTCGCCCTGCCCGTGTCCGTGCTCGACGCCGACCTGGTCGTCTCGATGCCGAAGCTCAAGACGCACCATTGGGCCGGCATGACCTGCAGCTTGAAGAACCTGTTCGGCGTGGTGCCGGGCGCCGTCTATGGCTGGCCCAAGAATGTGCTGCACTTCCGCGGCATCGAGAACTCGATCGTCGACCTCGCCGCCACGGTCAGGCCCGGCCTGGCGATCGTCGACGGCATCGTCGGCATGGAGGGGGACGGTCCGATCATGGGTCGTGCCCGTCAGGTCGGCGCGCTCGTGATGGGGCAGGACCTTGTCGCGGTCGACGCCACCTGCGCCCGGTTGATCGGCCTGCGCCCCGAGCGGATGCCGTATCTGGCAATGGCCGGGGCGTTTCTCGGGAATCTCGAGCAGGAGCGCATCTCGCAACAGGGAGAGCCGCTGTCCCGGTACGCCACCACCTTCGACATTCGGCCTGGGCTGAAGGCGCTGCAAGGGAGGAGCTGAGGGTGAAGTCGTTTCTTGCGGTGGCGGTTGACGCCGGCAACCGATCGTTCGCGCTGGTGCAGGCGTCCGACAAGCGCGTTGTCGTCCCACGCCTCGAGCTCGCCCTCGATTCGGCCACCCGCCGGAAGGGACTCCTGGGCCGGGACGGGCTCGACGACGGCAGCGGCATGGTGATCGCTCCGTCGAACTCGGTCCACACATTCTTCATGCGCTTCGCCATCGACATCGTGTTCTTGCACCGGTCCGGGCGGGTGCTGAAGATCCGGCATCGCGTGCCTGCCCGCCGGGTGGCGGTTTCCGCGACTGCACACGCCGTCCTGGAACTTCCTGCCGGTGCAGCCGCGACGGCCGGCATCAGCGTTGGCGACACGCTAGCTCTGCAGTAATTGCCCTCCCGCGCTGAATCCCGAGCACTTTGGATGTTTGTCTTACAGCAAACGGAAAAGCTGCCTCCTATCCGATACTTAATGTCGGAACCGGCTAAAACTTTCACACCGAAAATATCGAAAATGTGAGTAAAATTACGCTTCCGAGAGGCCGGGCTTGTATCCCGGCCGTTCCGGCACACGGGTTGCGAAACGTCCTCTCCGGCCGCCCGCCCGAAAGGTGTGCGCGTCGAGGGCATCCGCGATGGCGCCCTCAGCCGTAGAGCGTTTCGACGACACGCGTGATGCTGACGTCAGGGCGGCGTAGACACGAGAGGTTCTCACCCGCGCAGCCATGGCACGGCAGCGTCGCGGTGATGCGTGACGTGATCGTCCAGGTCGATCACGATCACGAGAACAGGCTGGTCGCCTTCGGCGGCGCAGCGGGTGTGGTGGGCGAGGTCATGCGCCTCGATTTGTCGGGCGGCGGCGACGCGCTGGCCCTCGACGTCGAAGTGCTCGACAGCCGCCCGGTGATGCTTGGCGGATCGGTGCGGCATCGCGTGCGGCTCGGAGTGATCGAGCATGCGCGGTGACGTGACGAGGGCGCGGCTCGAAGCCGTGCTCGGCGCCGACGACGCGATGAGCGTGCTGGCGCGTGAGACACGCGCGCGGCTGCTGAACGTCAGCGCGTCGGGATGTCTGCTCGAGTGCGGTGAGTATCTCGCGCCGGGCACGACGGGTACGCTGAAGGTCGTCGTTGGCGGGGGAGCCTACGACGATGCGGTTCGGATCACGCGGGCGCTGCAGGTAAGAGGCGCGGGCGTCTGGCAGGTGGGCGTCGAGTTCCTGTGGACGAGCCAACCGGGCAGCTGGTCACTGCGCCGGATGGTGAGTCGGCTGAGGCGAGAGATCGCCCAGCAGGACGTCGCCGTGGCGTTCTCGACCGTCGGTCCCAACTAGGAGGGTACCGGCGTGAAGAGCCTGATTCGTGAAGAGAGCGGGCAGGATCTCGTCGAGTACGCGCTCCTGCTGGCGTTCATCGCTCTGGTCTGCATCCTCGGGATGCAGCAGCTGGGCACGGCGATCAACGCGACGTACTGGTCGGTGAACTCGAGTTTGGCAGCGGCAAGTTCGTAAAGCCAGCTGCCTGAGAGGTTGTCAGCGGCGCTCGCGCGGCCGGCTGACAAGAGCACTGCGAGCAGGCCGCGCGAACCGCCCGGGATGGTCCCGGTGACGGACGAAGCTACGGTCTAAGGAGAGGGTCAGAATCATGAAGAATCTCATCGCTCGGTTCGTTCGCGAGGACGAAGGCCAGGACCTCGTCGAGTACCCGCTTCTCATCGCGTTCATCGCGCTGGCCTGCATCGTCGGCATGCAGACGCTCGGCAACGCAATCAACTACTGAATACGGCAGCATCGCGTCGAGCCTGAGCTAAGGCTTTCGGTGGATCCGTCCGGGCGGGCCGGCCGAGTGCCGGCCCGCCCGACGGCCCCCCGTCTGCACGCGACATCCGAAATGTTCCTCCGCTTCATCGGCGAGGAAGATGCACAAGAATTGATGGAGTACCCCTACTCCTCTGCGCTTTCGCCGCGCTCCTCGGCGTTCTGGTGTGGGACAACATCGTGAGCGCGCTGGGCTTGCGACTACAGGAATAACGCGGGCACCAGGAATGTGGGTCCCACCGGACCCGTAGGCATGCTATTGCGGTCTCTCCCCCCGATCGGCCCTCCTGCTGGTAGGGGCCATCGCGTGCGTGACTGATTTCCGGTCGCGCAGGATTCCGAACGTCCTGACGTTCGGATCTTCCGCCGCGGCCGTTGTCTTTTTTGGGGTCTCGAGCGGGTGGGCCGGACTCGCCTGGAGCGCCGGCGGCTGGGCGGTCGGCTGCGTGCTGTTTCTGCCCTGGTTCCTCCTGGGCGGCATGGGCGCCGGTGACGTCAAGCTACTGGCGGCGCTGGGCGCCTGGGCTGGCCGGCGACGCCGTCTGGATCGCCCTCTATGCCGGGATCGCTGGCGGCGTGCTTGCCCTGTCGTCTCGCTTTATGGCGGATATCTCGGCGAGGTGCTGGGAAATGTCTGGGGGTTGTTGATGTTCTGGCGCGTCATGGGGGTGCAGCCCCACCCCGATTTGACGCTGCGTACGCGGCAAGGGCCCGCGCCTGCCGTACGCCTTCCGATCACCGCGGGTGCAGTGGCTGTGCTATGGCTCCGATAAGACCGTCGAACATGGATCGTGGGGAGCGCGGCGCGGCGCTGGTGGAGTTCGCGCTCGCGTTGCCGCTGCTGCTCGTCGTCCTGGCGGGTATCGTGGATTTCGGGTTCGTGTTCCAGCGCTACGAAGTCATCACGAACGCGGCGCGCGAAGGAGCCAGGCTCGCCACGCTGCCAGGATACGACTCTACGGCAGTGGAAATCGCGGGTGCGAGCGTACGTCAGGCAGGGCCTGAGCCTCAGTAACGGCGGCGTGACGGCCACCATGGGCTCGTCCGGCAGCGGCTCGGTGACGACGGTTGACCAGACCCTCGACCGTGCCGCTCACGGGGGCGGGACCGACGGTGACACGGCGCTCGTGACGGTGACGTATCAGCATCAATTACCTGCTTCTGGGTCCGTGCTCGGGCTGATCAATCACAGTCTGGGCCGGCAGCATCACACTGACTGCGACGTCGCAGATGCGGATCGAGAGTTAGCTGATAAGGGGCTGGATGAACCGGAACACACGAACGATCATCGTCCTGGCGGTCGCCGTTGTGATGGCCGGCCTGGCCGCTTTGGCGTTTATCTCGCCGTGCAGAGCCCGCCCGGTCGCGAGGTCGAAGTCGCACGCACGCAGGCCGTCGTGGCCACGCACCCGCTGGCGGTCGGGTACCTCGTCACGAAAGACGATCTGAAGCTGGTGGCCTGGCCGGCAGCGACCCCGGTCCTGGCTCGTTCACCGAAATCGACAAGGTGGTGAACCGCGGCGTTGTCGTCGCGGTCTCCGAAAACGAGCCGCTCACCGAGTCGAAGCTCGCGCCAGTGGGCTCCGGGGCCGGCCTCCCGCCGACGATCACCGAAGGCATGCGGGCCATCTCGGTCAAGGTGAACGAAGTGATTGGCGTGGCGGGATTCGTCGTCCCCGGCACCGCGTCGACGTGCTGGTCACTGCAAGAGGGTCATCCGCCGCCGCCACCACCGAAACGCGAACCGTTCTCAGCAACGTCCAGGTGCTGACCGCGGGCACGCGCTACGACCAGGAACGGGCCACGAAGGAAGGGAAGGCGATTCCAACGACCGTCGTCACGCTGCTGCTGACGCCGGACGACGCGGAGAAGCTCACGCTCGCCTCCGAGGAAGGCCGCATCATGCTGGCCTTGCGTAATCCTCTCGACACCGCGCCCACCAAGACAAACGGCCAGAAGCTCTCGGGGCTTCTCGGCGAGGCGGCCCCGCCTCCCGTGACCAAGAATGTCGGCGGTCGGCAGGTCGCGAGAGCCGTTGCGCCGCCGCCGCCGCCGCCGGCGCCGCCAAAGTACATTGTCGAGACGATTCGCGGCGCCAAGCGCGCCGATGAGGAGGTCCGTTGAGAACGCCGGTGTCCCGCTTGCTCGGCCTTGGGGCGATCGCGCTCCTGCTCGCGACCGCCACGCCGCGCGCCCAGGCGCCTGCCGGCACTCCGTCCTCCGCGCCGCATCAGGCGTTGCCCGCGCCCGAGGCCGCAACCGACTACCCGAAGATCAAGATCACGGCGGGACGGTCGACGGTGCAGTCGACGGACTTCGACGTCACGCGCATCGCCATCACGGATCCCAAGATTGCCGACGCCGTCGTCGTCCAGCCGCGCGAAATCCTCATCGACGGGAAGGCGCCGGGAACGGTCAGCCTGATCATCTGGGGCGGGGGACAACGGAGGCAGTACGACATCGTCGTGGACGCCGGCGTGCTGGTCCTCGAGCAGCAGCTCAAGTCGCTGTTCCCGGGCGAAGACATTCGCGTGACGGTGAACGACGAGGCGTTGATTCTGAACGGCGCCGTGTCGAGCAACCAGATCATGCTCCGCGCGGCGGAGATCGCGACGGCGAGCTCCGGGAAGCTCAAGGTCATCAACATGCTGCAGCTGCCTGGCGGCAACGAGAGCCAGCAGGTGATGCTGCAGGTGCGCTTCGCCGAGGTGAACCGGTCGGCGCTGCAGGAACTTGGGCCTGAACCTCATCGCCAATCGCGTGGATTGGGCAGGCCGCACGACGACCGGGCAATTCGCCGCGCCGACGGTGGACAACAACACGACGACCTTCGCCGACTTCCTGAACATCTTCTTCTTCAGCAAGCGCGAAGGCATCGGCGGCGTCCTGAAGGCGCTTGAAACGAAGGGCAACTTCCAGAGCCTCGCGGAACCGAACCTGATTGCCTACAACGGCCAGGAGGCGAGCTTCCTCGCGGGCGGCGAGTTTCCGGTGCCGGTCGTCCAGGGCAGCTCCGGGGCGGCAGGGAACGCCGTCACCATCATGTTCAAGGAATTCGGCGTGCGGCTCACTTTCAAGCCCACGATCGCCGGCGACGTGATTCGCCTGCACGTGCGGCCCGAAGTCAGCGCGCTCGACTACAACAACGGCATCACCCTCTCCGGGTTCCGGATTCCGGCGCTGACGACGCGACGCGCCGAGACGGAAGTCGAGCTGCGCGACGGGCAGTCGTTCGCGATCGCCGGCTTGCTGAACAACGTGTCGCAGATCAACCGCCAGGAAGTTCCGTGGATCCGCTCGGTGCCGATCATCGGCAACTTCTTCAAGTCGAAGTCGGACAACGCGCAGCGCACGGAGTTGATGGTCCTGATCACGCCGCGCCTGGTGAGGCCGCTGGATCCAGACGAGGTGCCGCCGCTGCCGACGACGCCGAGAGACTTCCTGCCGCCGGAGCCGCACGAGGCGCCGAAGGGCGAACAGCCGGCGGCGCCGGCCGATGCGCCGCCAGCTCAGCCGGCGCAGCCGAAGTAAGCTGAGCTGCATTCGACGGGTCACGTTGCGTCGAGGAGTAAGCTATGAGACGCCAGATGCTTTCGAGAGCACGCGACGAGCGCGGCGCGATCCTGATGCAGGTCGGGGTCGCGATGGTGGGACTGCTGGCCTTCACCGCTCTCGTCACCGACTACGGCGTGCTGTGGAGCCGCGCGGCGCCAGGCGCAGAACGCGGCCGATGCCGCGGCGCTCGCCGGCGCGATCTCGCTCGCGTCGACGCGCCGGGCGATCGACCATGGCGCAGGACAAGGCTGCCGGCGACTGGCCAACGAATCGCGTCTTCGGGTCTCCAACCACAACGTCCTGACCAGCGACATCACGTTCCCGACTGTCCGGTCGCTCGCCCGGGGCTGGCACGGCCGGCGTGCAGGTCAACGTCTTTCGCAACGAGTCCAGACGACTCCGCTGCCCGACGTTCTTCGGCAGGCTGTTCGGCATGACGCAGCAGGGTGTCAAGGCGACGGCGACCGCGGAGTCGGGTCGGGCAACCGATCAATTGTCTGCTGCCGTTTGCCGTGGTGGACCGATGGGCGAGACGACTTCGATCGACAACCGGGCAAGCATGGCGGCATCCAGACCGACTCCCAGCCAGGGACCATCGGGTGGATCCAGAACGACGACTTTCAGCCCAGGGTGCCGATCGGTGCGCGCGGCAACGTGCCACACAGTCCCGGCACGGGCTACCAGCCCCACGACGCAACGGCCATTCGGCTGCGACTACGGACGTGCTGATGCAGTTGAAGGGCGGCCAGACGTACTCGGCGATGTGGGACCAGCAAGTCGACCTGCGCAACAGCACGTCCAAGGACTACAGTGGAACATCGAGAACTGCAATACGTTGCCGGTCGGCATCGCAAGTCCACCACGGCCTCGCGACAGCTCGAACTACGGCACGCCCGGTCTGATCGCTGAGGCCGACGGCTGCATCTGGTGAAGACCGGGCATCGCGCACGGGCCGACGAGCCATGGCATCGCCACGTTGAACCCAATGACGCGCGGCACTCGGACCGCCGCGACCGGTCCCGCCAGACGGGTGCGTTACAGTCCGCGCGGTCAAGGCATGAGCCCTCGAATCGGCCGATCGCCATCATCGACATCAACAACTACATCAGTCGCTGCTCGAACGTGCGACGTGCAAGATCGCGAACATCATCGGGTTCTTCACCGAGGGGATGTGCAAGGAACGTCACCCACGAGCTGGATACGCCGGACCCGCAACAACGATGTCCTGGCGGATCGTCACGCTCTGGCAGCTACGCCTCGGTGAGCGCACGATCGGCTCGTTCCTGAGATCGTCAGACTGGTGCGGTAGGAGCGCACTTGATGAACATCACCCTCGTCGGGACCGCCGATCGCCAGCTCGAGGAGCTGCTGCGCAGCCAGACCACGCGCATCCGGTCTGTGCCGGTGGCGGATCTGCTGGCGCTTGCGCAGCCCTCCGCGAGCCAGCCCGACGTCGTGATCCTCGACGTGCGCGAGAGCAACACGCTGCCGCCGACGCTGGCGACGCTGAAGCGGCAGCACCCGACGACGGGAGTCGTGATCGTCGCGGCGCGGATGGACCCGTCGTTGATGCTCGAGGCCATGCGCGCCGGGGTCAACGAGTGGCTGGCCGAGCCGCTGAACGTTCCAGAGCTGACAGCGGCCATCGAGCGCGTCAGCTCGGCCCGTCCGGCGTCGGTGCACGGCCAGGTGTTCGCGTTCATCGGGGCCAAGGGCGGCGTTGGGACGACGACGATTGCCGTGAACGTCGCGACGGCGCTCGCGCAGGCGATGGACGACGAGCGCACGCTGCTCATGGACCTTCACCTGTCCTATGGCGACGCCGCGGTGTTCCTCGGCGCCGAGCCACGATTCTCCGTGGCTGACGCCATGGAGAACACGCACCGCCTCGACGAGGCGTTCTTCCAGAACGTCGTGGTTCAGAGCAAGTCGACGCGGTGAACCTTCTGGCCTCCGCGGAGCGAGCGGTCGGCGCCGTCGATCTCCGGCGAATCGCCACGCTGCTGCAGTTCGCCGCCGCGCACTACAAGTACACGTTCCTCGACGTGCCGCGTTCGGAGGCGGCCGCGCTCGATGCGCTCGAAGGCGTGGCGTCGATCCTGATCGTCGCGAACCAGGAGCTCGCGACGGTCAGGAATGCCGGCCGGATCGCGGCGACGCTGCGTCAGCGGTATGGCAAGGAACGCGTGAAAATCGTCATCAGCCGCTTCGACAAGCAGGCGGAGATCGGGACGGAAGACGTCGAGCGCGTCGTCGGATCGCCGGTGAAGTACACCATTCCCAGCGACTACCGTACTGCGCTCAACGCGCTCAACAAGGGCCGGCCGATTGCGCTCGACAAGGACAACAAGCTCACGCCCGCGTTCCAGGCGATGGCGTTCGACCTGGCCGGCATTCGAGTGGAGAGGGTCGTCGAGCCGCAGCGTGGCGGCCTGTTCGGCCTGCTGCGGAAGTAGGCGCGGAACGTGGGGCAGGGCTTCAGCCCTGCCGGAAGACGGTACGTGGGGCAGGGCTTCAGCCCTGCGGACGAGATAGAGACACGACATGGCTTACCAGACGATTCCAGGGCGGGGACGATGCCGGCGGCGGCGGGCGACACCAGAAGCCCGCATTACCAGGATCTCAAGGCGAAGGTTCATCAGGAGCTGCTGAACCGGCTGAACCTCGATCGGCTGAACAAGGTCAGCCGCCGGGAGGCAGAGCCGGAGATCAGGGAGCTGATCAACCACCTGATCGAGAGCGAGGTGCAGAAGACGCCGCTCAGCCTCTTCGAGCGCGAGAACCTGATCATCGACGTCCTCGACGAGCTGTTCGGCCTCGGGCCGCTCGAGGCGCTGCTCAAGGATCGCGACATCTCCGACATCCTGGTGAACCGGCACGATCAGGTGTTCATCGAGCGCAACGGCATGCTCGAGGAAACCGGCATCACGTTCAAGGACGACCGGCACCTGATGCAGATCATCGAGCGCATCGTCAGCACGCGTCGGCCGCCGCATCGACGAGAGCAGCCCGATGGTGGACGCGCGCCTCGCCGACGGCTCGCGCGTCAACGCGATCATCCCGCCCCTGGCGCTCGACGGCCCGGCGGTCTCGATTCGCCGGTTCCGCACGGATCGCCTCGGCGCGCAGGATCTCGTCGAGCGGGTGTCGCTCACGCAGCCGATGCTGGACTTCCTGAAGGCGGCCGTCCACAGCCGGCTGAACATCATCGTGTCCGGCGGCACCGGCGCCGGCAAGACGACGCTCCTCAACATCCTGTCCAGCTTCATCTCGGACAAGGAGCGCATCGTCACGATCGAGGACGCGGCCGAGTTGATGATGCGGCAGCGGCACGTGGTGCGTCTCGAGACGCGCCCGGCCAACATCGAAGGGCGCGGCGCGGTCAAGGCGCGCGACCTCGTGATCAACTCCCTTCGTATGCGTCCCGATCGCATCGTCGTCGGCGAGGTCCGCGGCGCCGAAGCGCTCGACATGCTGCAGGCCATGAACACCGGCCACGACGGATCGCTCACGACGATTCACGCCAACACGCCGCGGGACGCGCTGTATCGTCTCGACACGATGATCGCGATGGCCGACCTGAACATCCCGGACAAGGCCGTTCGCCAGCAGGTGGCGTCGGCCGTCGATCTCATCGTGCAGGTGTCGCGGCAGGCGGACGGCACGCGCAAGGTGACCGCCGTGACCGAGATCACCGGCATGGAAGGCGACGTCATCACGATGCAGGACATCTTCCTGTTCGAGAAGGGCGGGCTGGCGCCCGGCGGCAAGGTCACCGGCCGCTTCCGCGCCACCGGCATCCGGCCGAAGTGCAACGATCGCCTGGCGGCGGCCGGCAACCCGCTGCCGATGGACATGTTCGAGCACGTGCAGATGGTCGCCTGAGGACGATCGATGCTGCCGAACGAAGTCCTGCTGACCTTCGTCCTCGTGCTGGGGATCATCGGCGCGATCTACTACGTCGCGATCCTTCGTCCGGAGCAGGAACAGCAGGGCGCGCTTCGGCGTCGGCTGAAGACGGGGGTCACCGCCGTCAAGGCGGTCGGGGCAGGGCTGCGCCGGCGAGGAGTCTCCGCTCAGCGCGATTCCGGCGGTCAATCAGATCCTGGGATCCACCGCCGCAGTCAGCGGGCCGCTTCGCCGCCTGCTGGATCAGCTCCGGCCTCGAGGTCACCGTCGGAACCCTGATCCTGCTCTGCCTCTGTGGCGGGGTCGCCGGCTACCTGCTGGTCATCATCCTCACCCACCTGGTTCTGGCGGCCGTCGTGGTGGCAGTCGTCTGCGCCTACCTGCCGATCTGGGTCGTCGGGTTCATGGCCAAGCGCCGCGTGATGAAGTTCGAGGAGCAGTTCCCCGAGGCCATCGAGCTGCTGTCGCGTTCGCTTCGCGCGGGTCACGCGTTCACGACCGGCCTTTCGATGGTGGCCGACGAGATGCCGGATCCGGTCGGCACCGAGTTTCGTCTCGCGTTACGACCGGCAGAACTTCGGCATGCCGATGCCCGAGGCGCTGCGCTCGCTGGGCGAGCGCGTGCCCCTGCTCGACGCCAGGTTCTTCGTCACCGCCGTCCTGACGCAGCGCGAGGCGGGCGGCAACCTCGCGGAGGTGCTCGACAACCTGGCGGGGGTCATTCGCGAGCGATTCAAGGTCAAGCGGCAGGTGCGGGTCATCACCGCGCACGCGCGCGTCACCGGCTGGGTGCTCGCGATGCTGCCGCCGGGACTCGGGCTGGCCTTGACGTTTCTGTCGCCCGAGCACATGAGCCTGCTCTGGACCGATCCCGACCGGCATCAAGATGGTCGTCGTGGCCCTGATTCTTCAGGTCGCCGGCACGCTGATCATCCGCAAGCTGGTCGACATCGAGTACCTGACGTCATGAGCCTCGATCCGCTGGGTCTTGCCCTGGTCCTCGTGTTCGTCGCCGTGGCGATCGTGGCGGGGCTGGCCGCGTCCGTGGTCCTGTCGCGTTCGTCGCCGGAGCGTCGCCGTTTGCGCGAAATGGCGGCGGCCGGCGGAGGCGGGTCTCATCGCGGCGGGACCGGTCACGCTGACGGATCGCCCCGACGCTGTCGCTCAGAAGATCTCCTCGTTCGTGCCCAAGTCGCCGAAGGAGATGGGCCGGCTGCAGCGGCGCATGGTGCGCGGCGGATTCAGGAACCCGGCACGGGCGGCGGTCATTTACGCGGCCAGCGAAATCATTCTGCCGCTGCTGTTCGCCGTGGTGACGCTGGCGTACTTCGGGGTCTATCGCGGCGGGTTGTATGCGCTGCTGGCCGCGGCCGTCGGCTATGCGCTGCCTGGGCTGGTGCTGTCGCGAAAGATCACGGCGCGTCAGAAGCAGATTCAGAATGGCCTGCCCGACGCCCTGGACCTTCTCATCGTCTGCGTGGAGGCGGGCTCAGGCCTCGACGCAGCGATTGTGAAGGCCGGCGAGGAACTGGCGCTGGCGTATCCGGCCCTGGCCGAGGAGTTTCGCCTCATCACGACCGAGACCCGCGCCGGCAAGCCGCGGCTCGAGGCGTTTCGAAACTTTGCCCAGCGGACCGGCGTCGACGACGTGCGGTCGCTCGTCGCCATGCTGGTTCAGACCGACCGGTTCGGGACCAGCATCGCGCAGGCCCTCCGGACGCATGCCGTGACCGCCCGGACAAAGCGCCGGCAGCGAGCCGAGGAGCGAGCGGCCAAGCTGGGGGTCAAGCTGGTGTTCCCGCTGGTCTTCTGTCTTTTTCCGGCGCTGTATGTGGTGGTTCTCGGGCCGGCGGTCATCAAGATCATGCACTCGCTGCTTGGTCAGTAGCCGTAAGGGCTCTGCAGGCGACGACTGGGACGTGCCGAAAACACATGATGCCGACCGTGAATCACGCACGGGCGGTGGGAGATGGAGACCCGAGCATGAATACGATTCTGATCATTCTCGCGGCGCTGTGTCTGGTGGGGTACCTCTTCAAGCGTCGCGCTCGAATCAAGAGCGAGGACTAGGTCGCGTGGCAGGCGAGCGCACCCCGGCGGCTCTCGTGTCGCTGTTGCTCGCCTTGCCTGCTCCCGGCCTGCGCGGCGCGGCAGCCGTCGAGCCCGTTCATCATCCGGAGCGGCCACGGCCCGATCGACGCCGGGCATCTGCCAGCCCCGTCAAAATCGCAGCGGCAGAAGATGGAGCACGCCCGGCGCGAGGCGCTGGCCAAGCGCGCCGCCGAGCGGCCGGCGACCCTGCCATCGATCGAGCGCCTTGACCGTGGTCTCCGGGAATCCCTGGCCGCGTTGGGGCGGCAGGACACGGCACAGGGCCACATTCAGGTGGCGAGGAACTACTCGCGGGTCCGCGTCTACGACGCCGCGTTCGACCAGTATTCCGACGCGCTGGCGCTCGACCCCAAGCAACGTCGTCGCCTGGGACGAGCGGGCGCGGGTCTGGCGGCACTGGGGCATGATCGAGCCGGCGTTGTCGGACGTGCACCGAGCGATCTTCTACGGGCCCGACGACGCGGCGCCACGGAACACGCTTGGGACGATTCTCGAAGCGGCCGGGCAATGCGAGCGGAGCGCGCGAGGCCTACGCGGACGCCCTGACGCGCAATCCTGACGCGACATGGGCGCGGGAAAATCTCAGCCGGTTGGCCTGCGACAGCGCCAACCCGGGGAACCGGGCGGTACCAGTGATGCTGGCGAGCAAAACGAACGTGACGGCGATCCTTCCTCACCCGCCGGCGCCCACGACGCTGGAAGAGGCGGGGCTCTCGCTCGACATCGTCATTCAGCTCCTGCTCAAGACGCTGCACTTCACCGGCGAGCTGGCGGGGAGCGAGCTGGCGCATCGGCTCGGGCTTCGCTTCAGCGTCATCGAGCCGGCACTCGACGCTGATCAAGTCGCAGCACCAGGTCGAGGTCGCGGGCGGCGCCATGATCGGCGGCCCGTCGTACCGCTACCGCATCACCGACGCGGGCCGCACGCGGGCGCAGCTGTTCCTCGAGACGAACCACTACGTCGGCGCCGCGCCCGTCCCGCTCGCGCAGTACCAGCGCTACATGGCCGAGTACAAGCTGCGAGCGCCGTCAACCGCCACGCGCGACCGCGTCCGCCAGGCCTTCGCGCACCTCGTGATCAGCGATCGCGTGATGGATCAGCTCGGGCCCGCGATCAACGCCGGCCACTCGATGTTCGTCTACGGCCCTCCGGGCAACGGCAAGACCGTCATCTCGCAGGCGATTCAGAAGCTGCTCGACGGCGACATCCACATCCCGCACGCGCTCGAGATCGAAGGCGCCATCGTCCGGCTGTTCGACCCGGTCACGCACGAGGAGTTGCCTGACGAACAGGCGGACGGGCCTGGACTCGACAAGGGCGCCGACGGCGACCGCCGCTGGGTGCGCTGCCGCCGTCCGATGGTGATGGTGGGCGGCGAGCTGACGCTCGAGTCGCTCGAGCTGAGCTACAACCCGGTGTCCGGGTTCTACAAGGCGCCGGTGCAGGCGACCGCGAACGGCGGCGTGCTCGTCATCGACGACTTCGGCCGCCAGCGCGTCGCGGCGCGCGACCTCCTGAACCGCTGGATCGTCCCGCTCGAAAGCCGCGTGGACTTCCTCACGCTGAACTCGGGCCAGAAGTTCGAGCTGCCGTTCATGACGCTCGTCGCGTTCGCGACGAACATCCGGCCGCAGGAGCTCGTGGACGAGGCGTTCCTCCGCCGCATCCACTACAAGGTGCTCTGCGAGAGCCCGACGCACGACGACTACATCGTCATCTTCCGGAACTACTGCCGCGGGAAGAACGTCGCCTTCGACCGCCCGCTGGTCGAGGACCTGCTCGAGAACTACTACAAGCCGCGGAACCTGCCGCTGCGCGGCTGCCATCCGCGCGATCTGATCGAGCAGTCGCTCTCGCTCGCCGAATACCTGGGTCAGCCGGCGACGTTGACGCCGGAGCTGCTGCGCGCCGCCTGCGACAGCTACTTCGTGGACGAAAGCGGCGAGGAGATGTCCACGCTCAAGCCGCAGGCATGACCCGCCCTCGGGCCATCGTCGCGCTCGCGGCGTCGCTGCTCTCGCTCCTGCTGCTGGCGACGCCGCGCGCGCAAGTGGCCCAGGCGCCGGCACCTCGGCGTCGGCACCCCAGGCGCCGTCGCCGCTCGTCGTCCGCATCACCTCTCCCCTCGGCCGCACCGGCGCCACCGGCGCCGTCCGCATCGTCGCGCAGGTTACGCCGGCCGGAAAAGACGAAGTCCTCGCGGTCCGCTTCTACGTGGACGGCGTGCAGCTTGGCGAGGTCCACAAGGGGCCGCCCTGGGGCATCGACTGGACCGACGAGAACCCCCTCGACAAGCGGGAGATCCGCGTCGACGCCGTCGACAGCGCCGGTCACGTCGGGTCCGACTCCGTCACGCTCAAGGCGCTCGAGATCGTCGATCACGCCGAGGTGTCGAGCGTCTACGTCGAGACGTCCGTGCAGGACAAGTCCGGCCGCTTCGTCACCGGCATGGGCCCCGAAGGCTTCCAGCTGAGCGAAGACGACGTGCCGCAGAAGCTGGATCTCGTGCGGTCCGAGCAGCTGCCGGCGACGTTCACGCTGCTCATCGACAGCAGCTCCAGCATGTCGCGGCGCATCGACTTCGTGCGCGACGCGGCCGCCAACCTCGCCGGCTACCTCCGGCCGAACGACCGCATCATCGTCGCGCCGTTCTCGAAGCATCTCGAAGCCATTACCGGGCCGACGGACGATCGGCAGACCGTGTCCGACGCGATCGCGGCGATTGAGCCGGGCGGCGGCACGGCGATCCTCAACGCGCTCTCGGACACGGCCAAGCTCATCTCAGGCGTCAGCGGACGGCACGCGATCATCCTGCTGACCGACGGCTACGACGAGCACAGCACCGAGCGCTTCGACGACGCGCTGGCGGACGTGCAGAGAAGCGGCGCCGCCGTGTACGTGGTGGGGATTGGCGGCGTCGCGGGCATTTCGCTGAAGGGCGAGAGGTTCCTTCGCCAGATCGCGACCGACACCGGCGGCCGCGCGTTCTTCCCGTCGCGCGAGATCGAGCTCCGGCCCGATTCACGAGCTCGTCGCGTCGGAAGTCACGCTGCGGTACGTCATCACCTACACGCCGACGAACCAGAAGGTCGACGGCGCCTGGCGGAGGATCACGCGTGAAGACCCTGGATCCCGAGCTGAAGGTGCGCGCAAGGCCGGGCTACTTCGCGCCGAAGCCGCCGCCGGTCCGGCCGACGATCGAGTTCACGCTCACGGACACCAATCCGACGCCGCACGACATGACGATCGACGAGCTGCAGGTCGTCGAGGACGGCGTGCCGCAGAAGCTGGAGGCGTTCCAGGAGGCCTCGACGCCGGTGTCGATCGTGTTCGCGCTCGACGCGAGCGGCAGCATGAAGAAGGCCACCGAGCCGCTCAAGGCGGCGGCGCGCAGCTTCGTGGAGCAGGTGCGGCCCGAAGACAGCCTCGCGACGCTGCTGTTCTCGGACAAGGTGCGATTCGAGCACGACCTCACGACGCGGCGCGACTGGAGCCTCGACGCCATCAACCACTACGTCGCCAACGGCGGCACCGCGCTGTACGACGCGGTCTACGATTCGCTGTCGCGGCTGAAGGGCATCGAGGGCCGCCGCATGGTGATCGTGATGACCGACGGCCGCGACGAGAACAATCCCGGGACAGCGCCCGGGAGCGTGCACTCGTTCGCCGAGGTGCTCGATCACCTGAAGAAGGTGGACGCCGTCGTCTTCACCGTGGGCCTTGGCCCGAAGATCGATCGCCCCGTGCTCGAGCAGCTGGCCGCCGTCTCGGGCGGGGAAGCCTACTTCCCCGAGGACGTGTCCGTGCTGGCGCACCGACTTCAACCGGATTCTCGAGACGCTCCGCCGCCGATACGTCATCAGCTACACCTCGACGAACTCGACGCGCGACGGCGCCTGGCGCAAGGTGGAGATCACGAGCGTCCGCGCCGGCATCTCCGTCGCGAGCCGCGGCGGCTACTTCGCGCCCGCCAAATGACGCGTCGCGCTGCCACCGCGAGTCGCGCGACTCGCACGGGACCTGACGCTCCCGTTGACCGCGGCCCTGCTCGTGACGGGCATCGTCCGCCTGCTGCTGTCGGTGAAGGCGTCGTGCGATGTCCTGCAGTGCGACGACTTCGGCAGGTTCTGGTACGCCACGTCCGGCTGGTGGTCAGCACGGCACGTCGCTCTATGCGCTGACACCCGCATCCGTGGCGGCACGACGGCCTGGCCTACCTGAACCTCAATCTGCCGCACACGCACCTGCTGTTCCTGCCGTTCATCGCGCTGCCGCAGGGACGTTGCGGCCGCGGCCTGGCTGCATCGCGGGGCTGCTGCGCTCGGCGCCAGCCTGCTGGTCATCCATCGCGAGACTGGATGGCGGCCGACGTGGGCGTGGCTCCTCGTCTCCGTGTGGTGGATGCCGACCCACGTTCAGGCGGTGACCGGCCAGCTGGCCTGGTTGCTTCTGGTCCCGCTCACGCTTGCGTGGGCCGCCGCACGGCAGGAGCGCTGGCGGATGCGTGCGGCGCCTGGCTCGGCGTGGCGATCGCGGTCAAGCCGTTCCTGCTGCCGTTGCTGGTGCTGGATGCTCTGGCGCGGCGCAGCTGCGTGGCCGTCGTGGCTCGTCTCGCCTCGCCGCTGGCGATCGCTCGTGCTGCGGGGCCTGGCGTGTTCGGCGTCGGGCAGTACCGCCGATGGCGCGAAGCGTGTCGCCGGCGTTCCGTGGTACGGGCGGCCGCTCAACGCCTCGCTGTGGGGGATGGTCTATCGGGCGTTCGTCCGCGAACAACCGGCATCTCGCCATCGTGGCTGACCTGGCGGCGCTGGCGCGCGGGTCTGCCGCTGGCCCTGTCGCGCTGCGGTCGTCGCTGGTCGACGTGGCTGGCGTGCCGGACGCTGCGCTCATTCGACGAGCAGTGGTCGCTCGTGCTCTGCGACGACGCTGCTGATCTGCCCGCTCGGCTGGGTCTACTACGGCTGCTTCCTGCTGCCGGGCTGGCGGGCGCGCTGGCCGGGCGTGGCTCGCGACGGCCTGCTGGCTGGTCCCGACGCCGTGGCTCGATGCCGGCCAGCCGTCGCGCGTCGCGACCGTGCTCTGGGGCTCGGCCGCGACCTGGGGACTGCTGCTGATCTGGGTTCGGGCGCTGCGAGCGTCATGATCTCCGACGCGGCCTTCGTCGCGGCGCTCCCTCGCTCGGTGCGTCGAGCTCCTCGGCGACCTCATCCGCTGGACTCTCTGGGCGCTCGTGTTCGTCGTCTGGGTATCGTTCCCGCAGGTCTACGTGCACATGGTTCGCCTCACGCTCGCAGGACCCGGCGAACAGCGACTTCACGATTTTCTACTACACCGCTCGACTCGTCGCGGACGGACTGCCGATGTATGGCGAGTCGCCCGCACGGTACGGCGTCGCTGTGGGCCGCCGATCATCTCGGCAACCTGAACCCGCCGCATCTCCAGCTGCTCATGATGCCGCTGGCCTGGCTGTCGTACAGGGATGCGTTGGTCGTCTGGATCGCGCTGAGCCTCGCGGATGCTGTCTGGCGTCGCGTCGCGCTGATCGCGCGCGAGCTCGAATCGCCGGTTCTCCTGGCGCGCGCTTCTGGCTGGACGGCGCCTTCACGCTGTCGTCGGCGGCGTTCACGACGGTGGCCGTCACCTGCGAGCTGACATTCGTGCTGATGCTGCCGTTCACCCTGGCGTGGCGCGCCTGGCGCAAGGGCCGCTGGCGTTGCGGTGGGCGCGTGGCTCGGGCTCTGCGCCAGCGTGAAGATCTTCCTGCTGCTGTTCCTGCCCTGGCTGGTCCTGCGTCGCCAGTGGAGCGCGGTCGCGGCCGTCCGTCGCCGTGTCGGCGTCGGCGCGTGGCGGCTGCGTGGCGGTCTTCGGCATCGGCGCCTATCGCTCTGGCTGGACACGCTGGGCCGCGTCGGCTGGTGGTGGCTGCCGATGAACGCGTCGTGGCAGGGGTTCGTGAGCCGCCTGCTGCAGGGCGCGCCGAAGGTCGCCCCGCTTGTCAGCCGCCCCGAGCTCGTCGCTCCGATCGCACTCGCGGGCAGCGCCGCGATTGCGGTCGATCACGCTCGTGATCGCGGCACGCCGCGAGCGCTGCGCCCGACGCGACGGTGTTGCTGCTCCTGCTTGGCGCGATCCTCGCGTCGCCGCTCGGGTGGATTTACTACCTGCCGCTGGCGTACGGCCCGATACTCGGCTGGATGGGCGCCGGACGCGAATTGGGAGGGCTTCGGCAACTGGACCGGCCCGACGCTCGTGCTCCTGGCGATCGGCGTCGCGCTCTGCTACGTCCCGCACGAGATGACCAACGCCGGTCAGCCGTCGGCGCTCGCGTCGATCGACCATTGGGTCGGCCTACTTCTGGGGCGTTCTCGCCGGCTGGCTCGGCGTCCTGAAGGCGAGGCACGGCATGACGCACTCGTCGTTCACCGGCGCCGCCATGGGCGCCGCTCGCCGGCGCGATTGCGATCTATCTCGGCCTGCTGGCGGTGCTGATCGTCAACGGTCGTCGGCCAGACGCACGGCGTGTTCGTCTACGCGCAGGACGACCCGTACATCCATCTGACCCTGGCGCGGACGCTTGCCGAGCACGGCGTCTGGGGAATCAGGCCCACGGAGTTCGCCTCGGCGTCCTCGTCGCCGCTCTGGACGCTGCTGCTGGCGGCGTCGCTGGACGCTCGGCGTTCGTGCGGTCTGGTGGCCTCTCGCGCTCAACGCGGTATTCGGGATCGCGCTGCTTGCCGTGGCGCATCGCATCCTGCGCGGAAATGCCATCGCGTTCCCGGCGCTCCTCGCCGTCGTCCTCGTGACGCCGATGCCGACCCTGGCGCTCATCGGCATGGAGCACACGCTTCAGATCCTGCTGGTCCTGGCGTTTGCGTGGTCGATCGCGGGAATGATTGCCGGCGACATCGGCGGATCGATGCCGGGGCTGAAGCCCCGGCCTACTGCAGGTGGTCGGCCTGGCGGCTTCGGCATTCTGGCAGCCGTGCTGGTTGCGACGCGGTACGAGGGGCTGTTCGTCGTGGCCGCGGGCGCGCTGCTGCTCGCGGCGGCGCGCAGGCTTCGCGCCGGCATCGCCGTCGGCGCGAGCGCGCATGATCCCCGTTGTCGCCTTTGGCGCGTACTCGATGATGCACGGCGGCCCTGCCGCTCCCCGCATCGGTGCTGATGAAATCGGGGCCGGGTCGCTTCGTCACGCTCGGCTCAGGCATTGCCGCCGTGTTGAGCGACTGGTTCTCCGTGCTGAACCTGTTCGGCCGGCCGCCGGAGCTCGTCCTCACCGATCGCCGTGCTGATCGCGCTCGCCTTCACGGCGCGCCGCGGTGAATCGCCCGTGCCTCGCGCGACGACGATGGCGCGGGTGTTCCTGATCGCGATGCTGCTGCACGTCTGTCTCGTGAAGCTCGAGTGGTTCTATCGCTACGAGGCGTACCTGCTCGCACTCGGAGTGGTGTCGCTGGCGCTCCTGATCGGGCGCGCGCCGGACCTGATCGCGGGGCCGCCAGCCGTGCGGGGCGCCGCGTGGACGATGATGGTGGTCCTGCTCGGCGTGCCGCTGGCCGTGCGCAGTCTCTCGGCCCTGGCGGCCGCGCCGCCGGCCATGCGGAACGTGTACGAGCAGCAGTATCAGATGGCGCGGTTCGTCCGCGACCATTGCCCGCCGGCGGGCGTCGCCGTGAACGACATCGGCGCGGTCAGCTGGCTCTCCGACTGCCCGGTCCTCGACATCGTAGGGCTCGGGACCCCGGCGTCGCCGAGCTCAAGCGGCACCGGGAGTTCAATCGCTCGACGCTCGAGGCCGTCGTGAGCGGCCGCCACGTGCCGGTCGTGATGATCTACGAGAAGGTGTTCGAACCGGTGATTCCCCCGTCCTGGACGCTGGTTGGGGAGTGGAAGATTCAGAACAACGTGGCGGTCTCCGAAGACACTGTCGGCTTCTTCGTCACCCCGAGCGGCGACGCGACGGCGTTGCGGGAGCAGTTGGACGCGTTTGCCGCCAGCCTGCCGCCGGGGGTCAGCTACAGGCCCAGGTGAGCTCGCGCCGGCCGCGTCAGGCGCGCGGGTGCTGGACGAACTGGACGACCGTCGCGGCCACCGAACGGATCGTCTGCTGAACCGTCAGCACGAACTCTGACGGTCCGCCCGCGAGGATCACCAGGAACCCGAGCGCGACGAGGCAGACAACGAACGTCATGGGTCTTTCGGATGCGACACCGGATGGGCGCATGGCCACAGCACTCCAGATAACTCGGGATCCACGCTTCGCCGAAGCTAGATTACCCGAATAACATGCTCGAGCCGACCCTGCTACGGCCGGGGTCGTCGTCGCGCAGGGCGCCGGACCTGTACGAAATGATACAAAGCCTGTGGGGCAGGGCTTCAGCCCTGCGGCCAAGCTAAGGCGCGCGCGGCTCGTGGCGCTGTCGCTGCTCGTTGTCACGGCGCCGGCGATCGAGTGGCTGTTGTGGACGATTGTGGCGCCCGCTCCAGCACCCGCCACTGCTCGTCGCTGAACCGCATCCTCCAGCCATCCGCCGCGAGGCGCGCGCCCGTCGGCGAGGCCGGTGGCAGCGCGGCGCAGTTGATTCCCCACGTTGCAAAAAGCTGGCGATAGTCGCCGGTCCGCTCGACCTCGGTGGCGTCCTGCACGAGCGCGACCGGAAACGGATCCTGCCGGCTGTCCACGAACACTTTCTGCGTCGGCACGAACCAGATGATCGGGCCGCCGCCTTCGTACGTGTTGTAGAGCGGTCCCGGGCACGACGCGATGGCCTGCGCGGCCTGCGGCGACATCGGTCGCCAGCCGAGCCGCGTGCCGGACGTCCACGCCCATCCGACGACGGCGACCGCGAGCGCCGCCGCGACGCCGACCGCGATCCGACCGGACCGACCCATCGGGCCGCCGGAGGATTGCTCCTCGGCCTTCGAGTGGATGAGCCGCGCGCAGGCGGGCGCGGCCAGCATCGCGAAGGCAGGCACGTTGCGGAACGAGCGCGCCGCGAGCGGAAGGAACAGCACGGCAGCCGCGGCGAGCACGCGATCGGCGGGTCTCGACAACCGGTTCCAGCGGAGCCCCGCGAGGACCAGGACGCCTGCGCCGAGCAACCAGAACAGCAGATGCTCCGGCGGCAGGGCAGTCGGGCGCCATTCCTGGATCGCGTTGACGCGCGATCGGTCCATCGACTGGAGGATCTCGGTCCAGTTTCGATAGCCGAGCGGGGTCACCAGCGTCGCGACGCCGCATGCCAGCGCCCAGCCGGCGCGCGTCGCCAGTCTGTCGCGATCGAAGAGCGCCGCCACGGCGACCGAGACGGCGACGATGACCAGGCCGAGCGCGAAGCCCGCGTGCAGGTTGGCCCAGAGCACGAACAGGAGCGGCACCACCTTCCAGCGGTCTTCGGACACACGCCAGAGCACCAGGGCCATCAGCAGCAGGCTGAAGGCCTGCGGCCGCACCGACCATGTGATCGTGGCTGACGGCACGGCCAGGCCGACGAGCAGCAGGCGATCCGTGATCTCGCCCGGCATCATTCGCCACAACACCGCCCACGCCGTCACGATCGCGGCGGCACAGGCGCCGGTCATCAGCGGCAGGCCGCCGACGCGGTACAACCGCGTAGAAGAGAACCTGCGACAGCCAGGAGTGGTTCCAGAAGAACTGGCCGGCAGCCGTGAACGAGAAGCGATCGTCGAACAGCAGGTGATGCGTGCCGCAGCATCTCCTGGCCGCTCCGGAGGTGCCACCACGTGTCGTTCTGCACGGGCGACAGGCACGCCAGTGTCCCGAGGGCGATGAACAGCAGGATCGTCGGCGCCCGCATCGCGCCTATGCTAGCAGCCCGTGCTCGTCTGCCTGCGGGCAGTCTCTTTTCCCCGTGGGGCAGGGCTTCAGCCCTGCCTCTCGGCTGACGGTCGCACGTGCAGGGCTGAAGCCCTGCCCCACACTGTCGCACTGCAGGGCTGAAGCCCTGCCCCATGCAGGGCTGAAGCCCTGCCCACACGGACGGCACTGTGTTTGCCTCTCGAGAGAGCCAGCGAATGACTTCCAGCCACGGCATTTTCACGCTCGGAGGCGTGCTCGCCCGCTGGTGGCGTCCGGCATATCCTCTGCTGCCCTGGGCATTCACGAGCGCGATGCTTACGGTGGCCGCCATGTGGGACTGCTGGTCTCGCGGCGGCCCGATCGACTACGCGGTGCTGGGCCTCGGCGCCTACGAGCTGATGATGGGGTTGCTCGAGGAGGCCTGCCGACACGCCGGCGGTGGCGGTGCGCAACGACGAGGACTGAGCGAGCTGCCACAGCGCGAGAAGCATTCCGACCGTCGAGATCTGGACGGTGAAGATCCGCGCGAGAAGGGTGCCCGGCCAGGCGCCGGCATAGAGCAGCACGACGGCCGCGAGCCACGCGCCTCGAACGCTGCCACTCTCTTCCAGCTGCCAATCGACCGTCAGGACGATCGGCACCGCCAGCAGGATCAGATCGTACGTGAGCACATGCGGGCTGGCCACCAGCGCCGCGAGAATCAGCGCCGACATCCGGGGCCTGGGATCCCGGTGCCGTCGCCACACGCATACCGCGGCCCACACGGCGAATCCCACGGCAGCGAGGCTGACCAACGGCAGGACGGCATCGAGCGACGGCGCGACGAGGCGCACGAGTCCCCGAACGGAGTGTGATTCGGCCGGGAACGTCTGGACGAGATCCGGGTTGAGCGCGATCCGGATCAGCATTCCAAGGTACGCAGCCATCGCGCGCGGCCCGGCCAGCAGCCAGGCCACCGTCAACTGGCATCCGGCTGCAGCGATCACACCGAAGAGCATCCACCACTCCGCGGCCACCGCGAGCACGATCGCTGGTCCCACCAGCAGGTTCGGCTTGTAGATCAGGCTTCCGAGCAGCAGGCCGGCGGCGACGCCGTGCCCACGGCTGTACGCCAGCGCGGCGGCCGCGGCGAGCAACAGTGACACGGCGCTGATCTGCCCGTACCGGAGCAGGACGAACAGCGCCGGCCACGCCAACGCGGCCAGGGCCAGGGTGAGGGGATCGCGGCGAACGACATGAGTCGTCCGCGTCAGCACAACCAGCGCGGCCAGATAGCACAGGAGCGACACGACCGACCACGCCGTCGCGGCGTCGAGGAACGGCAGGCGGGTGAAGGGGCTCATCGCGTACGCGACGATCGGGCTGTAGTTGGGCAGCAGCCCCTGCAGGGACAAGCGCGGATCGGCACGCCTCGCTGCGTCGCTGTGCGCGTGGGTGTCGTACAGCGACTCTGGCGGCCCCTCGCGGGCCAGCAGCCCGTACGTGTAGAACTGGACGAAGTCCGGAAACTTCAGCCGGTCGCTGCGGTCCAGCAAGCCCGGACGGGAGAGATCGTAGCCGTGCCAGAGCACGCCGGCCAGCAGCGAGACGAGAAGCGCCGCTCGAAGTTTCGGGATCACGGCGAGGCGCACCCCGCCGAAGGACAGGGTCGCTCGAGCGAGAACACGTCGATCGGCTCGGCGCCGCCGTATTCCCCGACGCGCGTCAGCGTCCAGCCCGCGGCGCGCAGGCTGCCCGTGACGCCGAAGTAGTCGTCCCACGGTTTCCACACGACGAGCACATCCGGCTCGGTCGCCGCAGCGATTTCCGCCAGGGCCTCGGCGCGCGAGCCGCCGCACGTCGGTCCGGTCAGCCGCCTGTGCGCGTCGGCCGCCATCGGCGTCTTCAATCCGACCATGTCGATCAACATCGGCGCGGCCCCGACGTGCGCGAGATACCCGACGTCGTGCACGAGCACGCGCGAGGCAGACCGACGCTGCAGCGCAGCGACGACCTCAGCGCGCACGGCCTGCTCTCTCTCAATCGCGACCGGCTCGAGGCGAGCGACTGACACCATCGTGACGAGCGCCAGCGCCGCGCCGCAGTAGACGACGACGCTTCGAGCCCAGCGCGGCAGCAGCGCCACTCCCAGCGCCAGCAGCGGCACGAACGGCGCGTAGTAGCGGAATCGCTGGTAAGTGTAGAGGACGTCAGGCACGTTCAGCGACCAGATGACGAGCGTCACCGCGGCCGCCGCGATCACGACGCGGCCGAAGCGGTCTTTCACGAGCCCCACGACACCGACACTCAGCAACGTATTGGATTGCAGCCAGAGCAGCACGCCGCTGCCGACCACCGAGCCGCGGTGCCCCCACGTCCAGCACGTCTCCGCGTACCAGTCGCGTTTGGCCGCGAGGCTCGTCTGCACGATCCCGCCCGTCGTCACGATCAGCAATACCAGCCACGGCAGCGGCGCCGCGAGTGCCGCGACGATCAGCGGCCGCTCGATGCGGCGCGTCAGCAGCACTCGATACCCCAGAATCGCCCCCGCAAGCACCGCCGTCTCGGGCCGGACGAACGGGAGCGTGCCGCAGCAAAGGCCCAGGCCCACGGCCCAGTTCCGTCGCGCGCACACGAGGGTCCACGTCACCGCGGCGAGGATCCAGCTCGTCTCGAGGCCGTTCACCAGGTGCTGGCTGATCGCGCCGATGCCGCAGCCCGCCAGGACCAACGCCGCCGCTTCCAGCCTCGGAAGGCCTTCGCCTCGGGCCAGCCACCAGAGTCCCGCGCCATACGCGATTGCTCCGAGCAGGCACGACACGAGCAGCGCCCACTCCGGCGGCAGCACCGCGAGCAGCGCCGTGACGACCGCGAGGTGAAAGGGGCTCGTGATGCCCGACAGGGGAGTCGCGCCTGGGTAGTGCCGATCGCCGCCGCTCCACACCGCCTCGGCGCTCGCCAGGGTGATGTACGCGTCGTCGTAGAGGAACGCTGGCGCCGTCATCGACGAATTGCCGAGGGCGGCCGCCTGGAGCGGGGCATGTGCGGCGATGTTGCCATAAGATGGCGGCGACCGCGACACACCCACAGCGGATTCTCCTCATGGCAAAGGCCAGAAGATGACACGCCGGTACAAGACGCTCTTTGCAGGCGTTGCTGGCGTGTTGCTCGTCACGCTTCTGGTCATCGCGCCGTCGTTTGGCGCGACGTGGGACGAGCCGCAGCAGCGCGCCAAGGCGCTCCGCCTGATTGCGTATCTCGAGGGCCGCACGCCCGCGCTCGACGAGCCGCTCGACGGCGCCCACTTGTACGGCGCGCCGTTCGACGTGGTCGCCGCCGCCCTCGAGCCGCTGGTGCCTGTGGACCCCTACGTGATCCGTCACGAGATCATCGCGCTGGTGGCATGGACGGGACTCGTGTTGTGCGGTCTCGTCGGCGATCGGTCGTTTGGCCGTCCCGTGGGCCTCATCGCGATGATCTTGCTGGCCTCGTCGCCGCTCTACATCGCGCACGCGACGAACAACCCGAAGGACCTCCCGTTTGCGACTGTCGGGACGGCGGTGCTGCTCGCGCTGACGTTCGTCCGGGGTGCCGAGGTGCTGTCGTGGCCCCTCACCGTGGCCCTGGCGGCGTGCATCGGCCTCGGCCTGAACGTGCGGCCCGGCGCGCTGCTCTTCCTGCCCTATTGCGGCGTCGTCGTGCTCTTCTGGCTTCTTCAGGCGCCGGGATCGCGGGGCCGGCTGGCGATGGCTCTCGCGGGAAAGCTCGTCGTTGTCGCGGGTGCGGCCCTGGCCGTCGGATGGGTGGCGTGGCCGTGGGCCTACGGCCATCCGCTCCGTGCGCCCTTTCAGGCGCTGGCCGAGCTCAATCATTTCGGCTGGTCCGGCACGGTGCTCTTCGAGGGTCGCAGCATTTCCGGCTCTGCGCTTCCGCCGGGCTATCTGCCGACCTGGTTCTGGTTGACCACGCCGCCCGTGCTGGCAGCCGGCACTCTGCTGTCAGTCATCGCGATTCGCGACGCGGGCTGGCGGAACGCCGCGATTGCGTTGTGGGGGTCGATCCTCTTCCCGCTGTTCTACGTCATCGGAACGCGGGCGACGCTTTACGACGGACCTCGCCACATGCTGTTCGTGCTGCCGCCAGTGGCCGTGTTGTCGGCCGCCGGTTGGGTCGCGTGCGCACGCGCGCGTCCGGGCTGGACACCCGCGGTGTGTGCGCTGTTCGTTCTCGGGCTCTGCGAGCCCGTCGCGTTCCAGTTCAGGAACCACCCGAACCAGACGGCGTACATCCAGCCGCTCGCGGGCGGCCCGCGCGCGGCCTTTGCGCGATACGACCTCGACTACTGGGGCAACTGCATCCTGGCATCAATGACCGACGCCAGCGAGGCGGCGGGCGCCAGGCCGCTGGTCGTCACGGGCTGGCCGATGATCGTGATGCAGGCAGACGCGTCGCGCTTTCCCAACCTTCATCTGACAGGCCCGGACGATCCTGCCGCGGCGCTCGAAATAATTCTCGCCCGAGGCACGTCGGAGGACCTCCTGAAACTCTCGATGGACCCCACGGTCGTCGGCAGGGTGTCCACGGCGGACGGCGCGATGCTCTGCGCGACGCGGACGCTCGCGCCATCCTCACCCCGACGTGCCGCGCCGCCAGATCCCGAGGACTGACTTTCCGACGCTGAAACCCAGCAGCGGGTCGAGCACGCGCGACGCCGGAACCATGAGGCGATCCCAGGCGCGAATCTGTCGAGCGGTGACAGCGGGCTGATGGAGCAGCAGGCGATTGGCCGCCGAGGCGGCGACACCCACCGCATCGAGGTATCGGAGCCGCACGCGAGTGAGGTTGTTCGGAATGGCAGCCTCGAGAGACCCGGCAGTGTAACGGCGCCAGTGTCCGATCGCGCTGTCGAACGGGCTGAAGAGCCACTGGTGGGCTGGCGCCAGGATGACGAGGTGTCCACCGGGCGTCAGGTGAGCGGCGGCTTGCGCAGCCTCGGTGCGGTCGTCCTCGATGTGCTCGAGAACGTCGATATACAGAATGCTGTCGAAGCGCTCAGTCGCGTCAAGTGCGCCGACAGTGCCCACCCTCACCTCGCACCCGTGGCGCATCGCGCCGGCAAGGTTCGTTCTGGCGCGGTCGGCCAGCCGCGGGTCGGGCTCCAGCGCGACCCAGCGTTTCTGTGCCTCCGAGCGCAGCAACAGCGTGCCGGCTCCCAGGCCCGCGCCCACTTCCAGCACCGACGCGCCGAGAAACGGCCGGATCTGTGAGGCCCAGTATGCCTTCCAGCGGACGGCCTTCGCGAACACCTCCAGCTCCCCGCCGGGATACTGGAATTCCCCATCCATCACGAGTTGCTCGAGCGCGCCGCGAGGTCGGAGACCTCGGCGACGTACGGCAGGTAGTCGCGAAGGGGAACAATCGCGGCCTGCTGGCGCGCGGCCAGCGTCACCAGGATGAGCGAGACACCGACGCTGGCGGTCTGCACGAGGATGATCAGCAGAAACGCCGTGACGTAGGTCGCCCATCCTGGTATGGCCAGCGCCGACAAGAGCCTGATCGCGAAGACGAGCCCGAGGGCGGCGAGCGCCGAGGCGAAGCACGCGGACGCCGCCACGACGACCCGCGTGAGGACTTCGTCGCTGTAGACGGAAATCGCGCTCAGGCCATGGACCACGAGCGCGACGAGACTCATCCTGGACGTCCCGCTGATTCTGGCGCCCCGACCGAGCGGCACCGCGCTCCACGGCTGGCGCGAGCGCACGACCGCGGCCGCGTAGTGGATCCAGAGCTCGCTGACCGTCGTGAGGCTGTCGAGCCGCTCGAATGGCACCGCGCTGAAGTTACCCACGCGGATTCCCCGGCCGGTGAGCAGCCGGTGGACGACGCGGTAGGCGAGGTAGCCGCATCGGAAGATGAGGCCTTCGACTCGACGCTGCCGCTCGGCGAAGACGACCGTCCTGGCTGGCCGCTGCCGCCGCAGCTCCTCCACCAGCGTCGGGATGTCCTCGGGACGATCCTCGCCGTCGCCGTCCATGACCACCACGGCATCGGCGGGGCAGTGATCGCGAATGTGGCACAGGCCGATGGCGATGGCGCGCTGGTGTCCCACATTCCGCCGGAGCCGCAAGACCTTGATCCAGGCCGGACCGGCGATTGCCTCGACGCCGGCCGCCGCGGCGGTCTGGCGGGACCCGTCGTCCACGACGAGCAGCGCCCACGAGAGCCCGGCGCCGCCGCAGGCCGTTGAGAGACGGGGGAGCAGCGCCGAGACGGCGTCCCAATCGTCGAGCACGGGCATCAAGACGACAACCAGTGCGGCGTCCATGTCAGTTTTCTGCAGCGAGTCCGGCCGTCGCGTCGTTTCGGCGACGGCTGTCAAGCCAGCGCGCGACGAGCACGCTGACAGCCCATCCAAGCAGCAGCCCGCCGATGACATCGACCAGATAGTGGAATCCGAGCAGGATCGTGCTCGCGACGAGCGCGACGTTGAGAGGCAGCAGGATCCAGAAGACCGCACCGGAGTTCCAGGCCGCGTACTGGCAAATCGTCGCCAGCGCGACGTGCATGCTCGGCAGGCCGATGAAGTAGGCTCCTCCGGTGGCCGTCGCCGAACCGGTGAGCGCGGCGTTCATTTCGTTTCTCAGCCCCGCCGATACGATCCACGCCATTGAATCGTGCATGTGGGGATCGATCGCGTCTGGGTACATGAAGATCGGCCCGAAGACGGGGTACGCGGCGAAGATCGCCGCCGCGACGAGATAACAGACCGCACCGGCAATGAAGAACTGCGCCAGCCCGTAGCGTCGCGGATACAGGCAGAGGATCGCGACGAACGGCTGGAATGCCATCGTGACATACCCGTTCCCGAGCGCACGAAGCAGGAGCGGATCCCGCGTCAATGGAAACGCCCCGCTGTAATCGTTCAGGCCCATAAGGGCGTGGAGAATCGCATAGTCCATCGCCCGGAACGTCGCG
>CAWBBN010000004.1:0-24115 GCA_963787035.1 Vicinamibacteria bacterium | reverse complement strand
TATCTCTGCGCGCACTCGGCACCTGGCACCCTGCACGCGTGCCCGGTGCCTGGTACTTGGTGCTGGGTGCGGTGCCTTGTGCCGGGTGCCTGGTGCGATGGCCGGTGCGGCACGAGACGTGCTCTCGACCCGAAACATGGGGACCAGGCGATTCGAGGACTTGCGAGCCTGGCAGCTGGCGGCGGAGCTGAGTGACAAGGTGGTGGCACTTTGTGCAACGAGGCCCCTCCAGACAGACGTCAAATTCCGCTATCAATTGCAGGACGCCGCTGAAGCGGCGCCGCGACTGATTGCCGAAGGCTTCGGACGCTGGAGCCATCGCGACTTTGCCCGCTATCTCGTGATGGCGCGATCGGAAATGATGGAGGTCACCAGCGACCTGATGGCGCTGCGCCGACGCAAGACCATCGACGTAGGCGTGGCGGACGATCTGATTGCCCTCGCCGAACGGACGACCCGGACGATAACAGGCTTCGCTCCAGCCTCTGATTTCGCGGCGCATTCGAAGCACCCGGCACCTGGCCACCGTACCCGGCACCAGGCACCTGGCACCGCACCAGGCACTGGGCACAAAGCGCGGGGCACAAGCCGTCCGGCACGGATCAGTTACCATTTCAGCCAATGCTCTCCGAAACCGTTCATCTCGACGGCCACATCATCGATTCCGGCACGCTGTCGAAGGTGCTCGACCTGATCCTGCTGCACGGCGGGGACTACGAGATCACGACGTTCACCATCGGGACGACGCGCGAGGCCGCAAGCCACGCGGAGATCATCGTCCGCGCGGAGTCGTCTGACGATCTCCATCACATTCTCCAGGAGATCGGCCAGCAGGGCGCTGCGGCCGTCGCGATCGACGCCGAATGGGTGCCGGCGCCGGCCGACGGCGTCTTTCCCGACGACTTCTACTCGACGACGAACCTCGAGACGCAGGTTCGACATGTCGGCGGCTGGCTGCCCATCGACGGCATCGAGATGGACTGCGGCGTCGTCCTGCAGACGCGCGCCGACGGCCCCCATGCCGTGACGGTGCCAGTGCATCGTGTGAAGAAGGGCGACCAGGTGCTGGTCCACGAAGCGGCCGTGCGCGTCGTCCCGGCGCCGCGGAAGGACCCGGTCTCGGTGTTCGGCTTCATGTCGAGCGAGGTCTCCGCCGAGCGCCCGAAGGAGCTGAGCGTCGCCGCCGTGGCGGCCGGCATGATCGACACGCGGAAAGAGGGTCGGAAGATTCTCTTCGTCGGCGGCCCCGCGATCATCCACACTGGCGCGGGCGTTTACCTCGAGCAGCTCATCGCTGGCGGGTGGATCAACGTGCTGTTCGCCGGCAACGCGCTGGCGACGCACGACATCGAGTCGGCGCTGCTCGGCACCTCGCTCGGTATCGTCTCGCGACTGGCGCGCCGGTGGCGACCGGGCACGACCACCACCTGCGCGCGATCAACGCGATTCGCGCCGTCGGCGGCATCAAGCCCGCCGTGGAGAAGGGCGTGCTGACGCGCGGCATCATGCACGCCTGCGTCACGCACGGCGTGGATTACGTCCTCGCGGGCAGCATCCGCGACGATGGGCCGCTGCCCGACGTCGTCACCGACAGCGTCCGGGCGCAGGACGAGATGCGCGGGCGGATTCCTGGCGTCGGCCTCGCCATCATGGTGGCGACGACGCTGCATTCGGTCGCGACGGGGAACCTGCTGCCGGCGTCGGTGCGGATCGTCTGCGTGGACAACAACACCGACACGATCACCAAGCTCATGGATCGCGGGACCAGGCAGGCCTTCGGTCTCGTGACGGACTGCCAGTTTTTCCTGAAAGAGCTGGCGGCGCGACTGCCGAAATGACGGTTGTGGATTGCCGGTTGCGGATTGCGGGTTCGTGGGGCAGGGCTTCAGCCCTGCATGCTAGTTGCGGTTGCGGATTGCGGATTATCGAGAGGCTGTGCGTTGCCAAAACTGACAGTTGAGGGATACGGAACGTTCGAAGTCGTCGCGGGGAAGCGGCTGGTGCTTGCAGTAGAGCACGACGCCGGCGTGGACATCCTCCACGCGTGCGGCGGGCATGCGCGGTGCACGACGTGCCGCGTGCAGTTCATCGACGGCGAGCCGGCGAAGCACACCGAAGCGGAGCGGGAGCGCCTCGCGGCGAAGCAGCTGACCGGTGTCCGGCTGTCGTGTCAGATCCTGTGCGACCACGACATGACGGTCCGCGCGATCAGCCGTCTGGAGGGCAGCGGTCGGCCGGATCCGGGTCCCGAGCCGGCGTCCATCATCACGCCGCCGGCGGTGTGGGAGGAAACGCACGGTTGACGCGGTTTGGCACGGTTCAACCGGTTAACCGGTTAACCGAGCAACCGGACAACCGACCAATACTTGACTAGTCAACCATTGCATGTTACGCTTCTCCCGTGACTGAGAGGCAGACGATGCTGCAGCGGGAGTTGCGTCAGCGACGGCCCTTCGACTCGCCGGCGCACGAGGCCCTGCTGGGACTGTTTCGAACCGCCGACGCCGTCGGCCGGGTAGTGGCGGCGGCCATCGAGCCGCACGGCATCACCGCGCAGCAGTTCAATGTCCTCCGCATTCTCCGCGGCGCCCAGCCCGATCCGCTGCCGACGCTCGAAATCGCGGAGCGGATGATCGAGCAGACGCCCGGCATCACGCGGCTGCTGGATCGCCTCGAGGCCAAGGGCCTCGTGGGCCGCACCCGGTGTCCTACGGACCGGCGGCAAGTGCACTGCCGGATCACCCCGGCGGGGCTCAAGCTGCTCGACGTCCTGGACGCCCCGGTGCGGGACGCCGGCAATGCCGCGATGCGGCCGATCGGGGCCGCCGGGCAGAAGCAGCTCGTGAAGCTGCTGGATCGACTGCGCGCCGCGCTCGAAACCGGCGAGCATCTGAGGTAGGCAACAGGTTCAGATTCAACGAGACGGGGCCTCGGTCCCTGACGAGAAACGAAGTCGCACCGAACAATAGTTGACTAATCAGTGATTGACATGAACACGAATTGGCGGGCCGCCCGCCGTGAAAGGACACCACCCATGTTGCGTCAGACACTTGCTACCGCCGGTCTTCTCGCGTCCCTTGCCGTGCCCGCGCTTGCGGCGCCCGACACCTACACGGTCGACAAGCAGCACACCGAGGCGGCATTCCAGGTCCGCCACATCCTGACGAAGGTGCGCGGCACGTTCCGCGACGTGGACGGCCTCATCACGTGGGACAAGGCCAACCCCGCGAAGTCCAGCGTCGAGTTCCGCCTCAAGACGGTCAGCGTGGACACCGGCGTCGCGCAGCGGGACAACCACCTGCGCAGCCAGGATTTCTTCTGGGCCGAGAAGTATCCGGAGATCGTGTTCGTGAGCACGAAGATCGTGCCGAAGAGCGCGACCGCGTTCGACGTCACTGGAAACCTCACGATCCGCGGCGTCAGCAAGGTTGTCACGCTGCCGGTGACTTACGTCGGCGAGCAGAAGGATCCCTACGGCAACACGAAGGCCGGATTCGAGACCGGCATCACGATCGATCGGAAGGACTACGGGCTGGTGTGGAACAAGGCGCTCGAAGCCGGCGGAGTGCTGGTTGGCGACCAGGTCGAGATCACGGTGAACCTCGAGGCCGCGAAGAACGTCGCGCCAGCCGTCCACGAACTAGTCCGCACGGCGGACGACGACGCCGCGCTCGGGGTTCCACCTCCAGCGCGGCGTTCTTCCCGTCAGGCGGGTCCCGCCGACCCAGCGATCCAGCCCGTTGAGCGCGGCGTGATCCGCGTCGCCCGCAAGCACCAGAACGCCTTCCGCCGTCAGCGCGACGTCATCCCCCTCGATCGTCAGCAGCGGCACCTCGGCGTCCGCCAGCGCGCGCATCGCGCCGGAAGAACGGCAGGTCTCCGAGGAAGATCGCGGCTTCCTGCTGCGCCTGCATGCCGAACGCCTCCACCAGCGTCGTAGCGCCGGTCGCGAAGGCGCCCAGGCCCTGACGCTCGGTGCGCGAGAGCCCGTCGAGATGTCCAGGCAGTTCCTCCAGGAGGCGACGGATGGCGGCGGGCACGAAGCGCAGCGGCGCCGAGACGTCTGGCGCCGCCAGCGCCGCCATTCGATCCGGCGTGGGCGCGCAGACGGCCGCCCACGCGTCGGCGGCGTACGACACCTGGCTCTCCGTCACAGGCACCCGCGCCGGGAAGAGCGACGCGAGTTGCGGCGCCGTGAGCTGCCCGAGTCCATGGAACGGATCCACGCCGGGGAATTCGCCGATCACGATCAGCCGCACGCGCTCCATCGCGACGTGCGCCCGCTGCAACCGATCGACGAGCCAGAGCAGGTTCAGCTGATCGAACAGGTCGTGCTCGAACCAGAGCACCACTTCGTCTTCGCTGGGCCGCGCGCTCGACGGCCTCGGCGCGGACTGGCAAAGGCCGACCGGATGTCGGCCAGCGGTGCGTAACCGCGCTCGGCCAGATATCGCGCCCGGACGTCGTCGAACGCCGTCGGCGACAGGTCCGCCGGGCACGGGCCCTCGTGCAGCGGTCCGCGCAGACGACGATCGTCGCCGCCAGGCACCGCCTCGAGCAGCGTGCGCCGAACGCTGTCGCCGTTGGTGAAGTGGATCATGCCGACGCGGACGTCAGCTTGCGGATGTAGGCGAGGTTCTTCGTCATGTCTTCCTTGACGCCCTTTGGCGAGTCGGTCTCGAGCTGCGCCCAGCGGCTGTACCCGATGTCGGTCAGCGCCGCGACGATGCCGGGGAAGTCGATCGTTCCCTCGCCGAGGTAGTGCGGGTTGTCCTTGAGGTGCACTTCGCAGATCCGCTCGATGCCGAGCCAGCGGATCTCGTCGATGACGTTGAACCCCTGCAGCGTGGAGTTGCCGACGTCGTAGTACGTCAGCACGGCCGTCGACTGCGAGCGCTCCATGATGCGCACGTTGTTGCGCGCGGAGATCGTGTCCTCGAGCCCGAGGATCACGCCGGCCTTCTGCGCCTGCGGCCCGATCTCCTTGAGGATGTCGCCGACGTAGTCCATCTCCTCGACGGTCTTCAGCGCGCCAGGGCCGAAAAACGGCAGCAGGATGACCTCGACGCCGACACGCTTCGCCATCGGGATGGCGTCGGCGACGCGCTGCGGCCCCTTCGGGTCCGACTTCAGGTAGTTCTTGTGCAGGATGTTCAGGCACACCGACGCGATCGGCAGCTTCAGCCGCTTCGACTCGGCGACGAACTGATCGAGCACGGCGTCGCCGATCCAGTCCTTGCCGTTCTTGTTGCTCAGGCTGATCTGCACCCCGTCGAAGCCGAGCTCCTTCGCCAATGCGACGCAGGCGGGATCGCCTTCGAGCCGCAGGTTCCAGTCGGTGGCGCCGATCTTGAACTTCGCGGGCTGTCCCGCGGCGCGGACGCCGGCGCGCGCGGCCAGCAGGCCCGCCGCGGCCGTGGCGCCGGCGGCCAGGAATTCTCGACGGCTCTTCATGGTCCGGATCCTCACATCGTCAGGACGATCTTGCCGACCGCTCGATCCTGCAGGATGGCGCGATGCGCCTCCTGGGCATCCCCAAGCGGCAGCTCGCGTCCCACCAGCGGCTCGAGCGCGCGGCTCGCGAGGGCGCCTTCGAGGCCCGCATGAATCTGCCGGTACTCGTCGGGCGTCGTCGCCCAGAGCGTCGTGCCGAGCACCGCCGATTCCTTCGCCCATCGTCTGGCGCGGATCGATCTCGATCCGCCCGCGGTTGCCGATGACGACGACGCGGCCTTTGGACGCGAGGAGCCCGAGATCGCGATCGAGGTTCACGTTCGCGAGCATCTCGAGCACGACGTCGACGCCTTTGCCGCCCGTGAGCTCGGGGATGTGCTTGGCGTAGCCCTCTTCATGATGGTTGAGCGCGTGCGCGGCGCCGGCCTTTCGCACGGCAGCCAGGCCCGCGTCACTTCCCGCAGTGCCGATGACGGTCAGCCCCAGCGCTCGCGCGAGCTGGACGGCGCAATTGCCGACGGCGCCGCTGGCGCCGTGCACGAGGACGGTCTCCCCGGCCTTGACCTGCGCGCGCAGCACCAGCGCGCGATAGGCCGTCGCGGCAGGCACGCCGAGCGCCGCGCCCTGCGCGAACGTCGTGTGCGCCGGCAGGGTGTGCACCTGATGGGCCGGGCACACCATGCGCTCCGCGTACGTCCCGTCGCGAATCCCGAGCGCCGCGATGTACACGCGATCGCCGACGGCTCGCGTCGTCACGCCCTCGCCGAGCGCGGTGATGACGCCGGCGCCATCGGATCCGGGCGTGTATGGCAGTTGCGGCAGCCGCGCGTAGTTGCCGCTCCGCACGTACGCGTCGACGGGGTTCACGCCCGCGGCGTGCAGCTGCACGGCGACTTCGCCCGGGCCAGGCGCGGGATCGGGAAGGTCGACGAGCTGCATGACTTCCGGCTCGCCGAACTGCGCTACGCGAATAGCTCTCACGAGCGCGAGTATAGAACGGGTTGACGGTTGCGGACGGCTGGGCTGATGCGACGGCCGGTTGACGATTGCGGTTGAAGCCGACTGATGGCTCGGACTGCAGTAGCTGGTCGACAGCCCTCAATCCACGGCCGCAATCCGCAACCAACAACCTATTCGTAGTGCAGCGCCTTGACCGGGTCGAGCTTCGAGGCGCGCACGGCGGGATAGACGCCGAAGGTGAGGCCCACCGCGACGGAGACGAGGAAGGCGATCAGGATCGAGCCGACCGTGACGATGGTGGACCAGCCCGCCAGGAGCGCAATCAGCCGCGACAGCCCGACGCCGACGAGCAGGCCGATCAGCCCGCCGACGAAGGCAATCATGACCGTCTCGATCAGGAACTGCCGGACGATGTCGGTCTGCTTGGCGCCGACGGCGCGGCGGATGCCGATCTCGCGCGTGCGCTCGAGGACGCTCGCCAGCATGATGTTCATGATCCCGATGCCGCCGACGAGCAGCGAGATCGACGCGAGCGCGACCATGACGAAGCCGAAGATCCGCTGCGTCCGCCGCTGTTCGGCGAGCAGCGCCGACGGCACGATCAGCGAGTAGTCGTCCGTGTTGCGGTGCGACGCGCTGAGGATGCCGCGGACGATGTCGGCCGTCTGCACGGTGTCGCCGGCATTCGCCATCTGGATGTAGATGCCGTCGATCTCGTCGCGGCGATCGCTGTAGCTGTCCTCGATCCGCAGAATCGCGGAGCTGACCGGCACGTAGATCATGTTGTTGCGATCCTGCGCCGGCAACCCGGCGACGTCGGTCTGCGAGCTCACCTGCGGGCCGGCGATGCCGATCACGCGGAACCACTGCTCGTTGATCTTCAGGTACGAGCCGACCGGGTCCTTCGCGCCGAAAAGACTCGTCCTGGCGCCTTCGCCCAGCACCGCCACCGCAGCCGCCGACGCCGACTCCTGGTCGTCGAAGAAACGACCGCTGGCCACCGACAGCGCCGCGATCTGCTGGTAGTTCGGATCGACCCCGTACACCTGCGGCATCTCGCGCTGCGGCTTCGGCACCAGCTTCTGCGGCGTATACCGGCGGCGCGCGGTCGAGGCCGTGATGCCGGGCACGTTCGACCGGATGACGCGCAGGTCGCGCTCGGTCAGCCCGGGCGAGGTCTTGCGCACCTTCTGAAACGCCTGCCAGTCGGTCGCCTCGCGCGCTTCGACGATCAGGTTGCGCACGCCGAGCTGCTCGATGAACTTCAGCACCTGCTGCTGCGCGCCCGCGCCAATCGACATCATCGACACCACGGCGGCGACGCCGAAGATCATCCCCAGCATCGTCAGCAGCGAGCGCAGCTTGTGGACCATCAGCGTCTCCAGGCCTCGCCGGCAGTCGGTGAGGATCTGGAGGCCGGTGCCTTCCGAGAGCCTGGTGGTGATCGGCGTCATCGGCCCGCGCCGGGCATCGGCCCGGAAGACGAGGCGGCCTTCGCGCGCTCGTTGAAGATGTCGGGGTTCACCAGCGCGACGTCGGCGTCGGCGGGGAAGTCCTTCAGCACGACCCGGTTCTCGGTGACGCGCACGATCTGGACGGCCAGCGCCTTGAACCCCGCGCCGTCGCGGACGTAGACGATCGGCTTGCCTTCCTTCTCGAACAGCACCTGGCGCGGCAGATGCGTCACGTTCGTGAGCTTCTCGCCGTTCACGACAATCCGCGCGGTCATCCCCGGCCGAAGCTCCGACGAGGGGTGGCTCAGCCCGAACGACGTCATGAACTGCTGCGTCGTCTGCGGTTCCCAGAAGGCGTTCTGCGCGATGCCGCCGATGCCTTTCGATTCCGCGGTCAGGGGCGCGCCCGGCAGCGCCTCGAGCGTGATGTTCGCGTGGGCGCCGGCCGTCATCGACGCGCGCTCGGCCTCGGAGACCTTCGCCTTGATCTCCATCTCCGAGAGGTCGACGACCTCGGCCACCGTGCGTCCCGGCTGGACGGTGTCGCCTTCGCGGTACGTCGGCAGCTTCATGCCTTCGTACATGAACCCGCCCGACGCGTCGTTGTTGTCCTTGAGCACCACGAGGCCGCCGATCGGCGCCTTCACCGTCATGTTCTCGATGTTCTTCTTCGCGAAGTCGGCGGCGATCTGCGACTTCGTGCGCTTTTCGAGCGCGACGGCCAGCGCCGCGCGGCTGCTCTCGGCGTGCGTCTTGGCGTCGCCTTCGATCTGCGCCAGCGCCCCTTTCGCCTGCTCGAGCGTGAGGTTGTTCTTCTCGGCCTCGATCTTCCCGACGAACTCGTTGCCGCTGACCGCAATCTCGGCGCGCCGCAGCTCGTGACGCGCGTGCAGCAGGTTCAGCGCGTCGGTCGAGATCTGCACGCGCGCGTCGGCCTTCAGCTTGACGATCGCCTGCTCCGCCTCGGCCAGCTCCGACTCGGCCTGCTGCAGGTTGAACTGCTGCTCGGCCTGGTCGAACCGGATCACGACGTCGCCTTCCTTGACGACGCTGCCGGCGGGGGAGAGCGTGACGATCTGGAGCATGCCGCCGACGCTGGGCGCCGCCATGGTCATCGAGCGCCGCGGCCCCAGCTCGCCCATCGTGTGGATCCGCACGTCGATGTCGCCGCGCGTCGGCCGCGTCGTCGGGATCCGGTCAGGCACCGGCGTCAGGTTCGCGACGCCGAATACGGCAGCGGCACCGCCGACCAGCGCGACGGCCACGAGCGCGCCGATGACATAGGCGCGCTTCACTGGCGCGCCTCCTCGGGCTCCTTCAGCGCCACGCGTTCGCCTTCAGCCACTCCGGTCCGGATGAGGACGTGATCGGCATTGCGCCGATCGATCTCCACGTGGCGCCGTTGCACCCGTCCATGGGACAGGACGTAGACGACGTCGCCGTTCTCGGCGGAGAAGACGGCCTGGGGCGGCACCATCAGCGCGCCGGCGACGATCTCGGTCGCGACGCGGAGGTTGGCGGTCATCCCGGGACGCAGACGGTCGTCGTGGTCGTCGAGCGCCACCTTGACGTCGAAGTTTCTCGGCGGCGGCCACGAGGTGAAGTCGGCCTTCGCCAGCGCGCTGATGCTGACGATGCGTCCCTTGAGCTCGCGGTCGGGCATGGCCTCGACTCGAACGGAGACGGACTGGCCGATGGCAAGGCGTCCGCGCTCGATCTCGTCCACGCGCGCCGTGCCGAAGAGCGACGAGATGTCGGGCAGCTCCGCGATGCTCGCGCCGGCCCACGCGCGATCGCCTTCCTTGAACTCCTGCGGGTTCATCCAGTTGCCCGAGCGCCAGTTGCGGAGAATCGTCACGATGCCGTCGCTCGGCGCCCGCACGACGAGCGCATGAGTCTGGCGCTGCGCCTTGGTGAGATCGAGCTGCGACTTCTCGCGCTTGGCCTCGACGCCGGCCTGCTTGGCCGTGGCGCCGACACGGTCCGAGCCGAGTTTGGCCGACGCTTCTTTCAGCTTCTGATCGGCGTCGTCCACGGCGAGCCCGCGCTGTTCGGCCTCGACGCGCGACAGGACGTCCTTCGCGGAGTAATCGAGCTTGGCGCGCTCCATGTCGTAGTGGGCTTTCGATTGCGCCGTCAGGTTCTCTTCGTCCTTCGCGTGGGCGTCCGAGGTGGCCTGCTCGAACTCCGCGTCGAAGCCGCGCAGCTCGCTGCGCTTCTCGGCGGCGGTGCGCGCCACCGTCGTGCCGTCGAACTCGATCAGGACGTCGCCGGCCTTCACGCGTGCTCCCGTTCTTCGCCAGCTTGAGGATGCGGAGCTCGCCGGCATCGGCCGGCGCGATGATCGTCACCGAGCGGCCGGCCTTGATCTCGCCGCGAATCTGCACGGCGTCGACGAACGTCCCGCGCTCCACGGCGGCGGTCGGCACGTCGGCGGACGCGCCGCGTCCGAACCAGCACGCGCCCGCGACGATCGCGCCGAGCGTCGCGCCGCCGATCAGCCAGCCGCCGCCGCGTCACTGGACCACCACCTCGCCGGGCTGCAGGCCCGCGGTGACGACGACGTCGACTTCGTCGGCGGGGCCGAGCGTCACCTGACGGGCGGCGACGCCGCTGGCGTCGCGCACGTGCACCCGCGCCGTCTGGCCGTCGTGATCGACCGCCGCGCGCGGGACGACGAGGGCGTCCTTCACGCGCTCGACCTCGACGTCGATGGCGGCGGTCAGGTCGGGCAGCAGACGGGCGTTGCTGCCGGCGACGCTGACGATCGCCGTGAACTCGCGCAGGCGGTTCGAGAACGATCCCTTCACGCCAATCGGCGCGATCTCCTCGACGCGTCCGGGCATCGCCAGATCCGGGTACGCGTCGAGGTGGACGACGGCCGGCTGGCCGACGCGCACGAAGGGCAGGTCGGCCTGGTTCACGCGCACCCGTACCAGCATCGACGCCTGGTTCACGACCTGCAGCACCGGCGCACCGGGATACATCTCGTCGCCTTCCTGGATGTCCGTCGGCCCGTTTCCGCGCCACGTGATTTGCGGCACGACCAGGCCGGGAATCGGCGCGCGCACGGTCATGGCCTGCGCGTTGGCCTGCGCGTGCTCCATCGTGGCCTTCGCCCGGTCGCGCTTGATTTCGAGGATGCGAAGGTCGGCCGAGGCCGCGGTGCGCTTGATGTCGTAGAGGGCCTTCAGCGCCGTCAGCTTCGCGCGCGCCTCGTCGAGGTCCTGGTCGTTCTGCTCGGCCTTGATGCGCGAGAGCATCTCGTTCTTCAGGACCTCGAGCTCGTACTTCTTCACCGCGTTGGCAGCCTGCGCGATCTCGCTCTGGTCCTTGACGACCGCGGCGTCCTGTTCCGCCTTCTTCTGGGCGATCTGCTGGACGAGGTCGTCGTACTCGGCTTTCTTGTCGAGCGCCTGCGTCTCCTGGCCCTGCCGATCGAACTCGACGAGCACGTCGCCCACCTTCACGCTCGAGCCGGCCGGCGCGAGCCTGGTGATCACCATCGAGCCCTGGTTCGATCCCGCGAGCAACGGCGTCGTGACGACGTAGGAGCGTGTGGCTTCGGTGAGGCCGGTGAGCCGGACGTGGCGGACGAAGTCGCGGCGCGCAAGCGGAGGCAGCGCCTTCGAGTCGGCGTTTGCGGCGGCGACCGGCGCACCGCCGATCAGCGCGGCAGCCCGCGAAGGCAGCCGCGGCGAGCACGAGCGCCACCGCGCCCGCGCGCAGCCGGCGAGTCAGGAGGACGGGTCCGGCCCTCCCGGGGCCTTCAGACGGGGCGATCATCGTGTGTATTCTGAATGACGTCTGCGTGCGGCGGGCCGTTAACGCCACCGCCGCGGCGCCCGTCGCCCGATTGGACGGATTGGACACCGGTTTGGTTGGTGCGCCAGGATTTCAGGGGCAGCCGTCGGTGATCAAAAAGACACCTGGATTTCGGGATTTCAAGGATTCGGTAACGGTACGACTTTCACGTTCGACCCAATCCCAAAAATTCCAGAATCCAGGTGTCTTTTGATTCTGAAGTCAACCGCAAAATCCCGCCCAATCCATGCGATCCGGCAGCGTCCCTCTATAATCGCCGGAATCCCGAATGGATTCCGCGAGTCTGGCCCCACCAACTGTCGAGCAGATCCTGCGCCTCGTATTGACGAGCCGGGTGTACGACGTCTGCCGCGAGACGCCCCTCGAGCCCGCGCCGCGGCTGTCGGAGCGGCTGGGCGCCGGCGTCCTGTTCAAGCGCGAAGACCTGCAGCCGGTCTTCAGCTTCAAGCTGCGCGGCGCCTACAACCGCATCGCGCACCTGGACGCAGCGGAACGCGCGCGGGGGATCATCGCGTCGAGCGCCGGGAATCACGCCCAGGGCGTCGCCTTCTCCGCGCGCCGGCTGGGCATCCGCGCGCAGATCGTCATGCCGCGGACGACGCCCGAGATCAAGGTGGAAGCGGTGCGGGCGATGGGCGCCGAGGTCGTGCTGCATGGCGACACCTACCCCGACGCCAAGATTCACTGCGATCAACTGCAGCGCGACAGCGGCGCGACGCTGATCCACCCCTTCGACGACCCCATGGTGATCGCGGGCCAGGGCACGATCGGCGACGAGATCCTGCGGCAGAGCCATCGCGATCTCGAGGCCGTGTTCGTCCCGGTTGGCGGCGGCGGGCTCATCACGGGCATCGCCAGCTACATCAAGGCGCTGATGCCGCAGGTGACGATCGTCGGCGTCGAGCCGTTCGAGGCCGACGCGATGTATCGCTCGCTGGCCGCCGGCCATCGCGTGACGCTGGACCGCGTGGGGATCTTCGCGGACGGCGTGGCCGTTCGCGAGGTCGGCGTGAACACGTTCGCGCTCGCGCAGCAGACGGTGGACGAAGTCGTCCGCGTGACCAACGACGAGATCTGCGCGGCGATCAAGGACGTCTTCGACGACACGCGCAGCATCATGGAGCCGGCGGGCGCGCTGGCGGTCGCCGGCCTGAAGAGGTGGACGGCAGAGAAGCGGCCGAAGGGCAAGCTCGCCGCGGTGCTCAGCGGCGCGAACATGAACTTCGATCGCCTGCGCTTCGTCGCCGAGCGCGCGGAGCTCGGCGAGGCGCGCGAAGCCATCTTCGCGGTGACGATCCCCGAGCGCCCCGGCGCCTTCCGCGAGTTCTGCGCCCGCCTCGGCCCGCGCGTCGTCACCGAGTTCAACTACCGGCTGGGGAGCCGCGACCAGGCGCACATCTTCGTCGGCGTCGCCACGGCGTCTCGTGAAGACGCGGCGGCGCTCGCGCAGTCGCTCAACCAGTCCGGCTCGGCGACCGTCGATCTCTCCGACAACGAGATGGCGAAGCTGCACGTGCGGCACATGGTCGGCGGCCGCGCGCGCGACGTGCGGCACGAGCGGCCCTGCCGGTTCGAGTTCCCGGAGCGTCCCGGCGCGCTGATGCAGTTCCTCGACGCCGTCGGCGGCCGGTGGAACATCAGCCTGTTCCACTACCGGAACCACGGCGCCGACTTCGGACGCGTGCTGGCGGCGTTCGAGGTGCCCGACGAGCAACTGTCCGAGTTCCGCGCGTTCCTCGATCAGCTCGGCTATCCGTACCTCGCCGAGTTCGAGAACGACGCTTACAAACTGTTTCTGGAATGACGAACGATCAGTGCCTGGTGCTCGGTGCTTTGTGCCTTGTGCGGTGCCCGGTGCCTTGTGCCTGGTGCGGACCGGGCTGCGCACGCGGCACCCGGCACCAGGCACCGCACCAAGCACCAGGCACGCGGCACCAGGCACGAGCGCCTTCGTACATGCCGTCCATGATTCGATCGCGCCGTGAAGGCGCTTCCCGTCGACGGGCTCCGCTTCGAGGCCACCCCGCGCATGCTGACGGTCCCTCCGGCGACAGATGACGGCTTTCCCGTGGTCCTTGTCGTGCGAAGCGACCGTGAGTACGAGGTGCAGGGCGAAGGGTGGACCGAACGCTTCGAGCGAGCCGAGGACGCGTACGACTGCTTCCTGTTTCTTCTCTCGGAGCAAGCGCGGCTGAAGGTCACGCTGCGTGGAACGACGGCCGTTGGCTGGCAGGTCGAGAAGCGCGAGTACGGCCTGTGGGTGCCCGCACACCCGGTGCGGCGGCGGCTGGTGCCGATCTGGCGTCCCGCGCGCACGGTCTGGAAACAGAATCACGTCTTCAAATTGGAGTCCTCATGAGCGAATCCTCACGTCAGCAGTCGTACGCGAATCACGGACATCGACCCTATCTGACCTGGGTGGCCAGCATCTCCGCGACGGCTGCGCTCGTCATCTTCGCCGGCGATTGGCTGCGCGGCTTGCACTCGGGGCAGATTGGTCTCGTGCTGCTGGCCATTGCCACCGTCGTCCTGGTCTGGATCTCGCGCGTCTACACGACGAGGCTGCAGAACCGGATCATCAGGCTCGAGATGCGCGTCCGGCTGATGGACCTGCTGCCTCGCGACCAGCACTCGAAGATCGGCCAGCTGAAGACGGCGCAGCTGGTTGGACTGCGGTTCGCGTCGGACGCGGAACTGCCGGCGCTGGTCGACCGCGCGATTGCGGAAAAGCTGTCACGCGACGACATCAAGCGCGCCATCAGGAACTGGGTTGCGGACTGGGAGAGAACTTAGAAATGAAGAATGAAGAAGTGCAGCAGTGCCGCAGTGCAGGAGTGCAGGTGTCAGCAGTAGGGCGGGGCTTCAGCCCTCCGTCGTAGCGCAGGCCTTCGTGGGGCAGGGCTTCAGCCCTGCAAGACAATCCGCAACCCACAAACAACTACGGACCGTGCCGAGGAGCCCCGACACGGTCCGTAGACCCATGGCGTGATCGGCGCCCGCGTGACCCCCTGAGGACCGCGAAGCCGTCCGCTATAACCATCAGACGTAAATCGCCCGCCCGAGGTTTGGTCGTCCCAGGACCCGACTTGCGAAGCCTCCAAGGACCCGACTGCGAAGCCTCCCAAGGACCCGACCGCGAAGCCTCCGAAGGACCCGACCGCGAAGCCTCCGAAGGACCCGGCCGCGAAGCCTCCAAGGACCCGGCCGCGAAGCCTCCCAGGACCCGACTGGGCCCTTGACTATATGAATCCATACATCTACATTTATAGATATGAAAGACGCCCCGGCGCTCTTCCGCCTGCTGGGCGACGACGCGCGCCTGCGCCTGCTGCGGCTGGTGGCCCAGGAGCGGCTGAACGTCACCGAGCTGACGGGGATCCTCGGCATCGCGCAGTCCGGCGTGTCGCGGCACCTCGGGCTGCTGCGCGACAGCGGCCTCGTCGAGGAGCGGCGCGAAGGCGGCTTCGTGTACTACCAGGCGACGAGCCCGGCGGCGCGCAACGGCCTCGCCGACGTCTGGCAGATGCTCGAGAAGGTCTTCGCCTCGACGGCGCACGACGCCGCCGCGAAGGCCGACGCCGCGCGGCTGAAGGAAGTGCAGCGCCTCCGCAAGGAGAGCTTCGCGACGCACGGCGACGGGCGGCAGCTCGTGCCGGGCCGGAGCTGGGCCGCGTGGGCGCGCGCGCTGGGACACCTGCTGCCGGCCTGCGACGTCGCGGACATCGGCTGCGGCGACGGCTATCTCGCCATCGAAGCCGCCGGCTTCGCGCGCCAGGTCATCGCGATCGACCGGTCGCGCGAAGTGCTCGATCGCGCCAAGGCGCTCGCGAAGCGCCGGCGTGTCGGCAACGTGACGTGGAAGCAGGGCGAGCTCGAGCGGCTGCCAGTGCCGGATGCGTCAGTGGACATCGCGCTGCTGTCGCAGGCGCTGCATCACGCCGAGTCGCCCGCCCGCGCGCTGAGCGAGGCGGTGCGAATCACGCGGCCCGGCGGCCGCGTCCTGGTGCTGGATCTGCGCCGCCATGCGGAAGCGTGGGTGCGCGAGCGCTTCGGCGACAAGTGGCTCGGCTTCGACGACCAGGAGCTCGAGCGCCTGCTGACCGACGCCGGGCTGACGAACGTGCGCGTGACGACCGGCGCGAGCCTCGCGGGCGATCCGTTCACGGTGTTGCTGGCGAGTGGAACGAAGTAGGTTTCAGGGGTGCCAGGGTCGACGGGTGCAGGGTCGGATGACGGCCAGTGCCGCTGCAGCAGTGCGCGCCTTAGCCGCGCCATGTCCTTGTGGCGCAGGGCTTCAGCCCTGCTCTGAAGTCCGTAGTCCGTAGTCCGAAGTCTGAGGGAGCGCCAGTGAGCCGAGAGCAGCAACTCGAACGTGCCGCCGCCGAGCGGATCCTGATTCTCGACGGCGCGATGGGGACGATGATCCAGCGGCGCAAGCTGCAGGAAGACGACTTCCGCGGCACGCGCTTCGCGGACCACGGCCGCGAGCTGAAAGGCAACAACGACCTGCTCGTGCTGACGCGGCCCGACGTGATCCTCGACATCCATCGCGAATACCTGGAGGCCGGCGCCGACATCATCGAGACCAACACGTTCAGCAGCCAGGCCATCTCGCAGGCCGACTACGCGCTCGAGGCGTTCAGCTACGAGCTGAACCTCGAAGGCGCGAAGCTCGCGCGGCAGGCGGCGGACGAGTTCACGGCGCGCACGCCTGACCGGCCGCGGTTCGTCGCCGGCTCGATGGGCCCCACGAACCGGACGCTGTCGATGTCGTCGGAGGTGAACGATCCGTCGGCGCGCGCGGTGACGTTCGACCAGATGCGCGACGCGTATCGCGAGCAGGTCCGCGGCCTGCTCGACGGCGGCTCGGACGTGCTCCTGATCGAGACGATCACCGACACGCTCAACACCAAGGCCGCAATCATCGCGTGCGAGCTCGAGTTCGAGCGCGCCGGCCGCCGAATCCCGGTGATGATCTCGGTCACGATCACCGATCGCAGCGGCCGCACGCTCTCGGGCCAGACGGTCGACGCGTTCTGGACGTCGATCGCGCACGCGAAGCCGTTCAGCGTCGGCATCAACTGCGCCCTCGGCGCGCGCGACATGGCGCCCTACATCGAGGAGCTCGCCAACGTCGCGACCTGCCTCGTCAGCTGCTATCCGAATGCCGGCCTGCCGAACGCCTTCGGCGCGTACGACGAGCTGCCGGCGGAGACCTCGTCACTGCTGCTCGACATGGCCCGCCGCGGCCTCGTCAACATCGTCGGCGGCTGCTGTGGCACGACGCCCGGAGCACATCAAGGCGATCGCGGAGGCGGTGAAGGGCCTTCCGCCGCGGCGGATCAGGCCGGTCTGGTTCAGCGGGCAGCGGCAGTTGCAGCAACGGCTCCGCAATCCGCCTTCGACCCTACGGCGCACCGGTTCGAACCCGCTCCAACCGACTGCAACCCGAACTACAACCTGCAGCTGTCGGGCCTCGAGCCGTTGACCGTCCGGCCCGACAGTAACTTCCAGATGATCGGCGAGCGGACCAACGTCACCGGCTCGGCGAAGTTCGCGCGGCTCATCAAGGCCGGCGACTACGCGGCGGCCGTGCAGGTCGCGCTCGAGCAGGTGCGCGGCGGCGCCAACATCCTCGACGTGAACATGGACGAGGGCATGCTCGACTCCGAGCATGCGATGACGACGTTCCTGAACTACCTGGCGACCGAGCCCGAAGTGGCGCGCGTGCCGTTCATGATCGACAGCTCGAAGTGGTCGGTCATCGAGGCGGGCCTCAAGTGCGTTCAGGGCAAGCCGGTCGTCAACTCGATCAGCATGAAGGAAGGCGAGGCCGACTTCCTCGCCAAGGCGCGCCTGGTCCGCCAGTACGGCGCCGCGGTCGTCGTCATGGCGTTCGACGAGAAGGGCCAGGCCGAGACCGTCGCGCGCAAGGTGTCGATCTGCCAGCGCGCGTACAAGCTGCTGACCGAGCAGGCCGGCTTCGACCCGACCGACATCATCTTCGACCCGAACATCCTCGCCATCGCCACCGGCATCGAGGAGCACAACGAGTTCGCGAAGAACTTCATCGAGGCCACGCGCCTCATCAAGGCGAGCTGTCCCGGCGTACGAATCAGCGGCGGCATCAGCAATCTCTCGTTCTCCTTCCGCGGCAACGACCGCGTGCGCGAGGCGATTCACTCCGCGTTCCTGTATCACGCGATCCAGGCCGGCCTCGACATGGGGATCGTGAACGCCGGGCAGCTGGCGGTCTACGAAGACATCCCGGCGGAGCTGCTCACGCACGTCGAAGACATCATCTTCAACCGGCGGCCCGACGCGACCGAGCGGATGGTGGAGTTCGCCGAGCAGGTGAAGGGCAGCGGCAAGAAGCGCGAGCGGGATCTGACGTGGCGTGAGGCGACCGTCGAGGCGCGCCTGGCGTATGCGCTCGTCCACGGCGTCGTCGATTTCATCGAGCAGGACGCCGAAGAAGCGCGGCAGAAGTTCGCGCGGCCGCTGGAGGTCATCGAGGGGCCGCTCATGGACGGCATGAAGACCGTCGGGCAGCTCTTCGGCGCCGGCAAGATGTTCCTGCCGCAGGTCGTGAAGAGCGCGCGCGTGATGAAGAAGGCCGTCGCGTATCTCGAGCCGTACATGGAGGCCGAGAAGGCCGCCGGCGGACGCGGCGCGCAGGGCCGTATCCTGATGGCGACCGTGAAGGGCGACGTCCACGACATCGGCAAGAACATCGTCGGCGTCGTGCTGGGCTGCAACAACTACGAGGTGATCGACCTGGGCGTGATGGTGCACCAGGACGTCATCCTGCGCACGGCCGCCGAGGAGAAGGTGGACCTGATCGGCTTGAGCGGCCTCATCACGCCGTCGCTCGACGAGATGGTCTCGGTCGCGCGCGAGATGGAGCGCCGCGGCCTGAAGACTCCGCTCCTGATCGGCGGCGCGACGACGAGCAGGCAGCACACGGCGGTGAAGATCGCGCCGGAGTACAGCGGGCCGGTGGTGCACGTGCTCGACGCCTCGCGCGCGGTGGACGTCGTGTCGAGCCTGCTGAGCGAGACGCAGCGCGGCGCGTTCCTGGCGTCCACGAAAACGGAGCAGGAGACGCTGCGCCAGCAGCACGGCGCGCGCCAGAGCAAGCCGCTGCTGACGTATGCGGACGCGAAGGCCAACCGGCTGAAGATCGACTGGAACGCGGCGGACCTGCCGGTGCCGTCGTTCCTCGGCCGGCGTGACGTGACCGTTCCGCTCGCCACGCTCGTGCCGTTCATCGACTGGACGTTCTTCTTCCACGCGTGGGAGCTGAAGGGCCGCGTGCCGGCGATCTTCGACCACCCCGAATACGGCGACGCCGCGCGCGAGCTGTACGACAACGCCCAGGCGCTGCTGAACCGGATCGTCAAGGAGCGGCTGCTCGAGGCGCGCGGTGTCTACGGGTTCTGGCCCGCCGCCAGCGACGGCGACGACATCGTCCTGTTCGCCGACGAGACGCGTGCCACGGAGCTCACGCGCTTCCCGATGCTGCGGCAGCAGGAGCCGATTGCCGACGGACGTCCGAACCGGTCGCTCGCCGACTTCATCGCGCCGATCGGCAGCGACCGCCGCGACTACCTGGGCGCGTTTGCGGTCACGGCCGGCATCGGCGCCGACGAGCTGGCCGGCCGCTTCGAGGCCGATCACAACGACTACGACGCCATCATGGTGAAGGCGCTGGCCGATCGCCTCGCGGAGGCATTCGCCGAATACCTCCATCAGCAGGCGCGCGCCGACTGGGGCTACGGCGCCGGCGAGCAGCTGTCGAGCGACGATCTCGTCGCCGAGAAGTATCGCGGCATCCGCCCGGCGTTCGGCTATCCCGCGTGCCCTGATCACACGCTGAAGGCGCCGCTGTTCACGCTGCTCCACGCGGAGCACGCCGGCGTGTCGCTCACCGAGCACTTCGCGATGATGCCGGCGGCGAGCGTCAGCGGCCTGTACTTCGCCAATCCCGACGCGCGCTATTTCATGGTGGGCCGCATCGGGCACGATCAGCTGGCCGACTACGCGCGACGCAAGGGCGTGACCGTGGAAGAGGCCGAACGCTGGCTGACGCCGAACCTTGCGTACGACCCGACCCCCGTGGGACGCTGTTAGCCGTTCGGCACAGGCCCTCGTGGGGCAGCGGCTTCCGCCGTCCTGAATGTCTGGCGGACCACAGTTTCCGTGGGAAGGCTTCAGCCCTGCATTCGCCTGCTTCTTCCGATCAGCAAGGGCGGCGCGTAATCATCAATGGACGGGTTCGACGCCGCCTATCGGCAGCACGCACGTGCCGTCTTCCGCTATGCACTGAAGTGCGTGGGGCGGCACGACGTCGCGGAAGACCTGGCCGCCGAGGCATTCCTCGAGCTGCACAGGCACTTCACGTCGATCCGCCTCGACGAGCTCCCCGGCTGGCTGTTCGTGGTGGTGCGGAACCGGAGCGTCGACTACTGGCGGCGCCGCGCGGTGGAGCAGCGGTATCTCGGCGGCATTCCGCCCGGCGAGCCCAACGTCGAGCCGGCAGCGCCGTTTGACCCGTGGTGGCTGCGCGTGGACGAGCTGAAGCCCGTGCATCGCGTCTGCCTGCATCTTCGGTATGTCTACGATCTCGATCGCGCCGACATCGCGCGGCGGCTCGGGCTGACGGAGACGCAAGTGAAGGGCTACCTGCAGTACGCACGAGAGCTGCTGCGCAAACGATTCGCCGTGAGACCGGAATGAACGAGGACTTCGAAGCCAACGTCGGGCCGAATGCGCGGCAACGCGGCTGTCCGCCGCCAGAGCAGCTGATGGCGCTGGCCGGGGACGCGGTGCCGGATGATCTGCGCCGGGACGTCTCAGCGCACATGGCGCGATGCGCCGCCTGTCAGGCGCTCGAGGCAGACCTGGCGCGGCTGGACGAGAGCGCGCCGCCGGCGAGTCTCGATGCGCGCGTCATCGCGGCCTCGGGCGTCCGTGGGCGCTGGGCCGTGCTCGTGGCGGCCGTGGTGCTCGCGGCGATCGGCTTGAGCGCGTGGTGGCGGGTGCATGGGCCGCAGCCTCAGGTTGCCTATCGCGTCGAGACCTCAACTGCCGCGCCGCCCGCGCCCGTCGCACCGCCGCCCGCGCCGCGATGGGTGATCGAACCGCCGGCGCTCGTCCTGCCTGCCGCCACCGTCCTGGTCATGCGCGGTTCGGATCCCGCGGCCGCGGCTTTGACGACTTCGCTCGAGCCGTATCGGCAGGGGGACTACACCGCCGCGGCGACGAGCCTGGCCGCGTTCACCGCCACGCATCCCGACTCGGCGGACGGGTGGTTCTATCTCGGCGCAAGCCGGCTGCTGACCGACGCTGATGCGGAGGCGCGAACGGCACTCGAGAAAGCCGCCGCACTCGGCGCCGGTGCCTCGCATCCCGAGCTCGAGTGGCTGCGCGCGACCGCGGACGCGCGAACCGGCGCGACGGATTCCGCGAAGACGCGGCTCGCCGCGCTCTGCGATGCGAGCGGCCCGCTGAAGGACCGCGCCTGCGGGGCGCTGAAGACGCTGCGCTGATCGCCGCCACGAGAAAGAGTCCACAGATTACACAGATCACACGGATTTGCTCGTAGCAAGTCACGCCGTGAAGGAACGAAAGAATCTGTGAGAATCTGCAGACTCTTTCAACCCGCAACCGACAACCCGCAACCGACAATCTAGAGCGGTTCCTTTGTGACCGCGCGCAGCAGGTCCGCCGCGCGCCGGCAGCCCTCCACGATCTCCTTCCGCCGCTCGGGCGTGACGATCGGCGTCTGAGACGCATCCGACAACGCCTGGCGGTTGGCGATCGTCATGGCCAGCTCTCCATCCTGATTCCGTCGCAGCGGATTTGCGCCGTACGCCAGCAGCCACGCGACGATCTCGTCGTGACCCCACAGGGCCGCCATGTGGAGCGGCGCGCCGTACCCGACGAGGTGGTTGAGCTGATCGGGGTGCCGCGCCGCCAGCTCCTTCACGTCCTCGAGAAAGCCGAACGCCGCGGCCATGTGCAGGCTGAGGCGGGCGCCGCGCGCGCGCATGTGATGGACCAGCGCGCTGTGGCCCTTTTCGTTGGCCCAGCCGATCGGCGTCGCGCCGTATTCGTGGTCGACGGCTTCGAGATTCGCGCCGCGATCGATCAGCAGGTCGACAGCCTCCTGCTGCCCATGCAGCGCGGCGTAGTGCAGCGGCGACGCGCCGGCGTGCATCGCGCTCGCGAGCGACGGGTCCTGATCGAGCAGCGCGGCAGCCGTCGAGAGGTCGCCGTCGGAGACGGCCTCGACGAGCGTGGCGAGGTGGTCGGGCACGGGGGGATGGTAACGCCGGACTACGATTCGGTGCCGGTTGCGGATTGCGGCGGTTGCGGGTGCGTGCGGGTTGCGGGTTGCGGGTTGCGGGTTGTGGACTCGTAGGGCCGAACTTAGTTCGGCCACGCGGCGCGGCTGAAGCCGCGCCCTACTGCGCGCCCACGAACCCACGGACCCACCCGACCCGAGAGTATCCTTTCCCCATGACCGAACGGGAACGGCTTCTCGAGATGCTGGACCGCGTGCACGACGGGGACGCCTGGCATGGCCCGTCAGTCATGAGCATCGTCCGGGGAGTGACTGCCTCGGACGCCGAAGCCCGACCGGTGGAGGCGGCCCACACCATCGGCGAAATCGCGCGCCACATCGTCGGGTGGCGCGATGAAGTGCGGGAGCGGCTGCCAGGGAAGGCGCCTGCGCTGCCGGCGTGCGGAGACTGGCCCGGGCCGTCGGCAGGTGGATGGAAGGCGACGCTTGCGGAACTCGATCGCTCGCATCGCCAACTGCGCGAGGCGATCGTGGCGCTGCCGGCAGCGCGCTGGGATGCCCTTGTCGGTCCGTCCCGCGACGCGGGACTCGGCACCGGCGTGAGCGTCGCCGTGATGCTGCACGGCATCGTCCAGCACGACGCGTATCACGCAGGCCAGATGGCGTTGCTGAAGAAGGCGCTCGGCTGACAGCCCGAGCGAAGCGAGGGCGGCCGAAGGCCGCCGCCGCGAAGCGGCCCCGCCCGAAGGGCCCTAGTTCCCCTTCAAAAAGTCGTGCCCCGATTCCGCGAGCGAGACGCGGAGCGCTTCCATGGCCTCGGCGACCTTTGGTCCCCAGTCGGGTGAGTCGTGGATGGTCTTGTTGACCGTGAACGCCGCGAAGCGGACGGCCTCCTGATGTGAGGCGATGAGCGCTTTTCCAGGCGATCGAGATGGTAGAACGCCTTCTCGCGCCGCGCGTCGGCGGGCACCGTCTGCAGCAGATTCGTCAGTGTCTCGACGGCTGGCAGGACCTTGTCAGCAGCGGCAGGCATACGTTCTCAGTTTAGCACCACGACTGGTCGCCGGTTGCGGGTTGTGCCGGTTGCGGTGCCGGTGCCATGTGCCGGTTGCGGATTGACCGGCTTGCAGGCTTGCAAGAGCTCTTGGCAACCAAGCAATCCGCAACCCAGCACCCCGCAATCCGGCAACCCGGTGTCCAATCCGTCAAGACCGCAGCGCTGCTGGTCATCGCGTCTATTTCGTCCTGCAGCCCTGCTGGTCACCCGAGCTCAGGGCAGGGAGGCCACGATGCCAGCTGAATTGTTTCGCCCTGCTCCTGTCGCGCGCCGACGCGCGTGGCTGCTGCCGTTGTCGATCGCGGCGCACGGCGTCGTGCTCGCCGGCGTGTTCATCGCGCCGATCATGGCCGACGCCGAGTTGCCCGATCCGGCCCACGCCGCGCCGATCTACGTCGAGGTCAAGATCCCGCAGTTGCCGCCCGCGCCGCGACCGCCCGGAGAGCCTCGGTCGCAAGCCAACCAGTGCCGCACCACGCCGAATCCCGATGTGGCTCCAGTGACGGCGCCCGATCACATCGCGCCACCGCAGTGAGGCGGCGGTGCCGCTGTCGAGACCGGGATACCTGCCGGCGAAGGCCTCGGCGTTCCCGGCGTACCGGTGAGCGACGCCGGCGGAGGCTTCGTCGAGCCGGCGCCGCCACGCAAGCCCGTCAGGGTTGGCGGCGACATCCTGCCGCCGAAGAAGGTTCGCGACGTCGCGCCGCGCTATCCCGTCGTCGCGCAGCAGGCGCGGATCGAGGGGACGGTGATCATCGAAGCCGTGATTGGCGTCGACGGGCACGTGCAGTCGGCGCGGTCACTGCGGCTGACGCCGTTTCTCGAGGAAGCGGCGCTCGAAGCGGTGCGTCAGTGGGTGTTCACGCCGACGCGGTTGAACGGAGATAGCGGTGCCGGTGGTGATGACGGTGACGGTGGACTTCAGGCTGCGGTAGCGCGTTGATGGTGCGGATTGCCGGTTGCGGGTTGCGGATCGGCGGGGCTGAAGCCCCGCCCTACTGCAGTCGCGGACTGCAGTCGCGGACGTACGTAGGCCGGGGCTTCAGCCCCGGCAGC
>CAWBBN010000003.1:0-68026 GCA_963787035.1 Vicinamibacteria bacterium | reverse complement strand
GGCAGTGTGCAAGCCCAACGGAAGGCACCGCGCAGAAACGGCACAGTCGCTTACCGGCGCGAGCGATTCCCCTTCGCCTGCAGGAAGTGGGTCACCGTCCATTCGCCGATCGCGATTCCGGCGGCCAGGCCGTCGTCGCTCGCTGACCTGAAGTGGATGCCCCCGTAGACACGACTGGCGGCCGCCTCACTCGCCGCTGCGGTGAAACTACTGAACGTCCGCGTCACCCCGGGCGCGCCGTCCGACCCGACAGTGAAGCGCACCTGATCCGACTCGAAGAACTGCGCGAGGACGGTCGCCGCCGCACCGCTGAACGTGCTGTGCCCTGACACGTAATCGGGGAATGGCGGCGTCACGAGGAGTGGGCTCCAGGACGGATCGGCGATCGTGTCGGGGTTGCCGTCGGCGTCGGCGTTACGTATCGCGGTCACTGGACGCCAGAAGTCGTACGCGAACTTGGCATCCCAGGCCGAGATCGCGGCATCGGCCATGGCGATGTTGACCAGCGCGAACAGACGCGCCTTTTCGACGAGGGTCGAGCGGCGTTCGGCGCTCACGAGCTGCGCGATGCGGTTCCAATGCCCCGGTGGCGTTTCGGTACCAGCGCCGTCGGCCCAGAACAGCGCGATCAGCGTCTGCTCGGGTGTGCGCGACGACCCGACGCTCGCTCCCAGCGCCTTCACTTCGTCGAAGTCCGCCGTCCAGCGGGCGCTGTCGAGCGCCGGCGGGCCTGGCGGGCGCGCGAAGGACCCGCTCGGCATGGCGAACGGCATGACGAAGGCCCACTGCGGCAGCAGGAAGGCGGCAAAGGCGGGGGGCGTCGGCTGCCAGACACCGGGTCCAGTGGCGGATGCAGGCGCGATGACTGCGTCCGCGTTGTCGGTCGCCCTCAGCGCCAGGATTTGCCGCGCCACGTGCTGGCCCCAGTCGATTCCCGCCCGCCTGGCCGGGCCGTCCGGAATCGTCGCGAGGTCTGCCGCGAAGAGCTCTTCGAAATGCTCAGACTCGGCAGGAAAGAGCGTCGCGAGCGAGAGCTGTGCTGCGGCACTCGCCGCCGCGTCGATGGAGGCGCTTGCCGGCACCGCGCTCCTGACGAGGTACGGCTCTCCGGATCTCCGCGATGCCGTTCACCGCGTCGTAGATCGAGATGTGCAGAATCGCCAGCGCCCTCGACGCCGGCGGCGGAGGTGTCTTCTCCGCGCGGATGGCGTCGAGGGCCGCCGCGTTCCACTCGGTGACGACATCAGCCCGGGCGGCAGCCGGGCCGATGAGTGCAGCGCACACCAATAGCGTCAGGACGCGAGGTTTCACGGCAGCCCTCTTGTGGAACCTAGTGCTTGACGATCTGGAACGTCAGGCGGATGTTCGGTGTGCCGGTCACGTTCGTGCCGAGCGCTTGCTGCGTCACCTCACCCGCGGCGCCCTTGAACCGGCCCGTGCCGCCGACGATGGTGCGGTGGGTGATCACGCCGATCTTCCCCAGGCCACCTTCGAGTCCCTCGGTCCAGATGTTGTTGCCGTCGCCGAACTGAAACATCTGCACCGTGTCGAAGCCGATGTCTTCCGTGCCGAGCGTGCTGGTGAACGTGCCCCTGCACATCCAGGACCCGATACTGCCGGGTTGGTTCGGATCGCCCATTCCAGCGCCCGTCTGCAGAGTGCCGCCGGGGAAAATCTTGCCGTCCACGATGAACGGCGTGCCGCGGTTCGGACCAAGCGCTTCGGGATGCAGAACCAATCCGGTTGACGGAATGATGGCGAACGTCTCGTGGTCGACAGCGACATCGACCACGAACATCTCGTCTTTGGGCTCCGCCTGGACTGCGGGGATACCGAGGTGGAACGTCGCGACTGCCGCGATCGCCAGCGCGGCGATCCGGCATGTGATGCCAAGCGTGTTTCTCATTGTCTTCATCGATCCCTCCGTTGGTGGACTGGCACGAGGCCCCTCTCGGGCCGTGCCGGGGTCGATGTAATCGCAGCGGTGTGGGCGGGCGGGAGTAACCGGGCGTGACTTCACGGTGAACGCGGCGGTGAATGGCCTATCTCGAGCGTGGTGTAAGATCGAATCCTTCCCCCAGAGGTCTCGCCTGTGGATGGGCTTCCGTGATGCCCGACGTGTCGGGCGATGAGGTTCGGGCGGAGCTGTCGGCCGTGCTGCGAAGTCCGACATTCGCGAACGCGCCGAGCCTGAGCCGTCTGCTCTCGCATGTCGTGGATCGCACGCTGGAAGGCAAGAGCGAGGAGCTGAAGGAGTACTCGCTTGGCGTCGACGTCTTCGATTGGGGGGAGACCTTCGATCCGAAGATCGACACCATCGTCCGGGTCCAGGCACGGCGGCTGCGATCCAAGTTGGACGAGTATTACGAGTCGGACGGCCGCGCGGCATCGGTGGTCATCGAGCTCGCGAAGGGACGCTATGTCCCCGCCTTCCGGCGACCCGTCCCCGAGCCGCCGCCTTCGCAGCTCTCCTTCGCTCAGGCGGATCGACCACCGCCGGCGCCCGCTGATCGCGCCTGGATGCGGTACGCCCGTGGAGCGATCGGCGCGCTCGCGCTGCTCGCGCTCGCGCTGTCGATTGTCCGCATGGTCGATTCGCGCAGCCGGCTCGTGGCGTCGTCGGCGGAGTACGAGCAGCTGACCGACTTCACCGACTCGGCGACGGCGCCGGCGCTTTCGCCGGATGGGCGGGTGGTGGCCTTCATCCGCGGCGGCGAGCCATTCCTGAGCCACGGGCAGATCTACGCGAAGGTGCTGCCCTCCGGCGACGCCGTCCGGCTGACCACGAACGGGAACATCAAGTTCGCGCCGGTCTTCACTCCGGACGGTTCACACGTGGCGTACTCGGAGCTCAGCCGGGCCGGCGCGGTGAGTTCGTGGGACACGTTCACGGTACCGGTCATCGGCGGCGAGCCGTCGCGAATGCTGCCAAACGCCACCGGGCTCGTGTGGCTGGACCCCCTGCACGTGATGTTCTCGGAGTTCAAGGGGACGCCGGGCCATATGGGCATCGTGACGGCGACCGAAGCCAGGGCCGACGAGCGCGCGGTGTACTTTCCCGAACACGACCGCGCCATGGCGCACTACTCCTATCTGTCGGCGGATCGGTCGGCCGTCCTCATCGTCGAAATGGACCGCACCGGCACCTTCCAGTCGTGCCGTATCGTCCCCTTTGACGGCAGCTCGATGGGGCGTTCCGTCGGCCCGGATGGGCATTGCCGATCCGCAGGTTGGTCGCCGGATGGCCGGTGGATGTATTTCGGCGCCGAGGTCGACGGGCACTCGCACCTCTGGCGCCAGGCGTATCCGTCGGGCGCGCCCGAGCAGATCACATTCGGACCGGCCGAGGAGGAAGGCGTGGCCGTCGCCCCCGATGGACGATCGCTGATCACGTCGATCGGCCGCCGGCAGAGCACGCTCTGGATCCACGACGGCGCGGGCGAGCGCGTCCTGTCGTCCGAGGGATTCGCGTCTGCGCCGCGCATGTCACGCGACGGCCGACGCGTGTACTACCTGCTGCGCGAGTCGCCGGAATCGGCGTCGAGCGACCTGCGCTTGATCGATTTGGTGTCGGGAAAGGTCGAGCGGTTGCTGCCGGGCATGCCGATCGCCGAGAACGACGTCTTCGCCAGCAACTACGACATCTCTCGCGACGAGCGGGAGGTGGTATTCGCCACGAAACAACCGGACGGCGGCTCGACAATCTGGCTGGCGCCTGTCGATCGGCACACGCCGCCGCGGGCACTCGCGCACGACGGCGCGTTGCCGTCCTTCGGCGCTCACGACGACGTGTACTTCGTGACGCTCGGGAAGGAAGCGAGCATCTTCATGCGGATCGGGAAAGACGGGACGGGCCGCGAGCGCGCCAGCGATCGGACGCCGATTCACAATCGGGGCGGCATCTCACCGGATGGCGAGTGGGCCGTGCTGTACTCGCCGGGATCAGCCGAGGATCCGCTGTCGGGTACGGCGGCGGTTCCGCTGCACGGGGGCCGTGCCCGGCGCATCTGCAGCGGCCTCTGCTGGGCGTGGTGGTCAGACGACGCGAGATTCCTGTACGTGAGCGTCTTCGACGAGTCGGCGCCCGACTCGACGCTGGTGATTCCGCTGCCGCCAGGCGTGCTGGTCCCTGATTTCCCCGAGACGGGGATGAACGTGCCGGCCAACCAGCACGTGATTCCCGGGACCCGGATCATCGAACGCGGCAAAGTGGCGCCCGCGCCCAATCCCTCGACCTACGTCTTCGTGAAGACGGACCTGCAGCGGAACCTCTATCGCATTCCACTGCATTTACGCGAGGGACTGAGCGCCTCTGATTTCCGGCTTCCCACGTTTGGCTTCGAGAACTAGCGGTTTAGCAACTGCAGGACACTGTTGGGCAGGCAATTTGCCGTTCAATCGTGCGCCTTGATTGGTCCCTAACTATGAATCTCAGGCTTCTCCCTCAGAAGTTTCGCCATCTTTGTCCGTACGAAGTCTGCCGCGAGCCGTACCCATTCGTCGGCGCCGGCCTTGTCCTCGAACACGCCGCAGGACGCGCCCTCGCCAGCCCCCGTATCCAGCCAGTAGTAGCGGACGAAACCCTGGGCGTTGCGGATGATTGGCACGAACTGTTCCTCGATGAGCCGATCGATCTCAGCGCTATCGCTCTTGTCGAAATGGTAGTGACGGATGACGGCAAACATGTGCCCTCCTGCAGCGAGTGATTCCGAACATTAAACCAAATGCCATGCGTCGAGCGGATGCCATGGCTGGGCTGACCACATGATTGGGCTTCACGTCGCTCCGACAGGACGAAGGGAATCAAGGGCTCGAAAGGTGGGAGTCGAATTGGCGCGCCCTGCAGGACTCGAACCTGCGACCTCCTGGTTCGTAGCCAGACGCTCTATCCAACTGAGCTAAGGGCGCTTCGGGGATGCCGCTTCGGCCAGCCCCTGCGGGGCCGCCCTGCGGCGAACGAACTTCTGATTTTAGATCACCCGTCCCGAACCTGCAAATGGCCGTCCGGCGACCCCGGAACGGCACCGATCGGAACCTTTGTCCGCGGGCCGGAGTATTGAAAAGCAGGCCGAATCACTCCGACCGAGGACCGCAATGGGCAGGCTGAATCCAGGACGAGTCGCCGGGCTCTGGTACCTTCTCCTCGTCCTCATCGGCCCCCTTCGGCTGATCTACATCCCGAATGCCTTGTTCGTGCCGCACGACGCGGCCGCCACGGTCAGCAACATCGCCGCGCACGAGTGGCTGTTCCGGTTTGGCATCGTCGCGGATCTGGCGGGCGCGGTCGTGCTCGTGATGCTGACCCTCGCGTTCTACCGGCTCTTCGAGGGCGTGAATCGCCATCTGGCCGTGATGGTGGTGATCTTCGGCGGCGTGATGCCGGCGGTCATCTACTTCGTCAACAGCGTGAGCGACGCCGCCACGCTGATGATTGTGAAAGAGCCGAACCTGCTCTCGGTCTTCGACAAACCACAGCGCGATGCGCTCGCCGTGCTGTTCCTGCGGCTGCACGACCATCAGGTCACGTCTGCCGAGATTCTGTGGGGCGTGTGGCTGTTCCCACTGGCGGTCCTTGTCTACAGGTCCGGCTTTCTGCCGCGGTTCCTCGGGGTCTGGCTGGCCGTCAATGGCGTCGCGTACGTGATGCTGAGCCTGACGGGGGTGCTGATGCCCGAGTACCAGGACGCGATCTTTCTCTACGCCCAGCCTGCATTCCTGGGAGAGATCGCGTTGATGCTGTGGCTGCTGATCAAGGGCGCGGTCCCGTCGGCTCGGGCTGAACTCTCGCTCGGGTGATCTGAGCTCCGCCGCGTGACGCTCTGGCCCCCGGAGTTCGAGTCCCCAGGGCGCGCCAATCGCCAAACTTGTCCTGCCGGGTCGACTTCGAAGCAGGTGTCTGGGTGTGCTGTTCGGGACTGCCCCGACCTATGTCCTGGGATACCGTGGCAACTGGCGGAGGATCGTGTTCAGGCCGCCTCGAGAGATATCAGATGTCATCGTGGCTGAGTCGGCGATCCGCTCGTGAGGAGGCAATGGTGACGAACAGTGAATCGGTCGTGCCGCCGGGTTCTGGCATCTCCAAGACGTTCCTCGCGCTCCACGAGCACTTGAAAAACCGCTACGCGGACGTCGTCGTGCTGACGTTCGGCCAGTTGGAAGACGTGATCGGTTCGCCGTTGCCCCGCCCGGCCAGGCTCGACCTCAGATGGTGGCACAGCGACGATGCCAACAATGTCGAGCACACGAATTCGTGGCGCCTGGCGAACCGGACCGCTGTGCCGAATCTGACGGCGCAGACGGTCAAGTTCGAGCGCGCCTGACCAGGAGTCTTCATGCCAGCCACTGCGCTCGCCCCGCGCGCGTCGTCGATCGCCCTCCCGGTCGTGCCTGCGGAATTGCCGCTCGGTCCGCCAATCGGCCTCCACTTCCGCGACTGGTGGGTCCGCGCCACATACTGGCCGTTGGAGCTGGTGCGGCTCGTGGCGCTGATCTACCTGCTGCCGGTTGTCATCTACGTTGTCGTCAGCCCGATCGCGCTGGCCATCGCGGCCGCGTACTTCCTTCTGGGCGGATCATCGAAGGGATTCTGACGATCCGCACCTTCCCGGGGGTCGCTGGTCCCGCGGTCCCACGCCTTGTCCCGGCCCCAAAACCTCCAGGCCGCGACTCTCGTAAGTCACGAACATGTGGACACATGACGTGCGTCAGGCGCTGCGCATCTTCCGCCGCGAGCCGGCCTTCGCCCTCGCCGCCGTCGTCACGCTGACCCTCGGCATCGGCGCGAACACGGCGCTCTTCGCCATCGTCGAAGCCGCCCTGCTCAGGCCGCTGCCGTTCGAACGCGCCGACGAGCTCGTCGTGCTCCGGTACCGCGACCTGACGACAGGCCTCACGAAGCCGGACATCAACCTCGGCGACTTCGTCGATCTCCGCCAGCGCCAGCGCTCGCTCGAGTCGCTCGCCGCGTACGGCGGCTATCAGTCCACGCTCTACGGTCAGGGCGACGCCGCGCTTCATCGAGGGCGCCGTCGTCACGCCCGACGCACTCGACGCGCTGCGCGTCCATGCCGCCCTCGGTCGCTCGCTGCGGGCAGACGATGCGAAGCAGGGCGCGCCTCCGGTGGCGATGGTGAGCGACGAGCTGTGGCGGACGGTGCTCGGCTCCGACCCGAACGTCACCGCGCGCACCATTCAGCTTGGCGCCGCGCGCACCGCGGTGATCGGCGTGCTGCCTGCCGGCTTCCGCTTCCCGACGCTGCCGAAGACCGACGTCATCGTCACGCACGCGCTGCCCGACGCGGCGCCCTCGCCCAGGAAATCAGGGTGGCTCTACGGGATCGGCCGCCTGAAGCCCGGGCGCGACGCTCGACGCCGCCGGCGCCGAGCTGACGACGATCTCGCAGCAGATGGAGCGCGAGCACCCGGAAGAGAATCGCGGGTCGCGCTACGAGGCTCGGAGCCTGCGCGAGACGCTCGTCGGCGACACGCGGCGTCCGCTGATCCTGCTGCTGGCCGCGGCCGGGTTCGTGCTGCTCATCGCGTGCGCGAACGTGGGCAACCTGCTGCTCGCGCGCGCGCTCGGACGCCAGCAGGAGCTGGCCGTCCGCGTCGCGCTCGGCGCGAGCCGTCGTCGGCTCGTCGTGCACGTCCTGACCGAGGGCCTTGCGCTCGCGCTCGCCGGCGGCTTTGCGGGTGTCGCCGTCGCGTGGTACGCCGCGCCGGTGCTCGCCGCGCTCATCCCGAACACCGGGTTCATGCCGAGCCTCGAACACCTGAACATCGACGTGTCCGTGCTGATCTTCGCGGTTGCCGCGGCCGTTGTGTCGGCGTTGATGTTCAGCGCCATCGCGTGCATCGGGCTCCTGCGCACCGACCGCGCAGGCGCGCTCGGACAGCGCCGAGGGACGATGACCCCAGGCGCACGGCGGGCGGCGTCCAGTCTCGTCGCCGCGGAGATCGCCCTTGCCGTCGTCCTGCTCGCGTGCGCGGGCCTCACGCTCGTCAGCTTCAGCAAGCTGCTGTCGGTCGACCCTGGCTTCAACCCCATCAGGCGTGCTGACGGTGGAGTTCGCGCTGCCTGATGGGCGCTACGAGAAAGACGAGGCGCGGCAGGCGTTCTACGCGCGCGCGTTCGCCGACATCGCCGCCCTGCCGTCGGTTCGAGCCGTCGGCGCCGCGCAAGTGACGCCGCTCACGGGCAACACGTGGGCGGGGCCGCTGCAGCGCGTCGATCGGCCGATCGCCGCCGGCGAGCGGCCACCGAAGTGGGCTGGCAGATGGCGTCGCGGGGATATTTCGAGGCGCTGCAGATTCCGCTCCGCACGGGCCGGCTGTTCGACGCGCACGATGCGTCCGGTCCGCCGGTCGTCATCATCAGCCAGGCGGCGGCGGATCGCGCCTTCCCCGGCGAATCCGCGGTGGGGCATCGCATCGACATGGGCGACTCGAAGCCGGAAATCGTCGGCGTCGTCGGCAGCATCCGGCGGACGTCGCTCGTCTCCGAGCCGTGGGCGGACATGTACGTCCCGTTCGAGAAGATCGCCATCCCGTCCGTGACGATGTTCGTCCGGACGACGGGCGATCCGGTGGCGGCGCTGCCCGCGGTGCGCGCGGCCGTGCGACACATCGAGCCAGACGCGGTCTTCCACGGCGCGCGGACGATGTCAGACATCGCCGAGGAATCCGCGGCCGCGACGCGACTGGCGTCACGGCTGCTCGCGGGGTTCGCGGGAATCGCGCTGGTGCTCGCGGCGATTGGCGTCTACGGCGTGATGTCGTATTCGGTGCGCCGCCGCACGCGCGAGCTCGGCACGCGGCTCGCGCTCGGCGCGAGCCCGGGAGACATCACGCGACTCGTGCTGCGGCAGGCCGGCGTGCTGGCGATTGTCGGGCTGGCGGCCGGGACGGCAGCCACGCTGGTCCTCGCGCGGACCTTGTCGTCGCTCCTCTTCGGCGTGCCGCCATGGGACCCGGTGACGTTGGCGTCAGCCGGAGCGCTGCTCGCGCTGGCGACGCTGGCCGCGAGCTATCTGCCCGCGCGCCGCGCGGCGCGTGTGGACCCAGCGTCGATTCTGGCGTCCGAGTAGCGGGCGCTGGAACCGTCAATCACCCATGGACCGATGGACCCATGGACCCATGCACCCATGGACCTGCCGACATCCCCGTCAGTCGTTGCGAAGCGTCTCGACCGGGTCCGTCCGGATCGCGCGGATGACGGGCGGCAGCGACGCCAGCGCGAAGACGAACGCGAGGATGACCAGTGGGCGCACGAGCGCACCCGGCTCCGTCGGCGTCACCTGGAAGAGCAGCGCGCCAATCAGCCGGCCGAATGCCACGCCGCCGCCGATCCCGGCCACGAGGCCGAGCGCGACCAGCACGAGCGCGCCGACGGTGACGTGCCTGGCGACGTCGACGCTCTGGGCGCCGAGCGCGATGCGCACGCCGATTTCCTTCCGGCGCTGAATCACCGCGTCGTTGACGACGGCGAAGAGTCCAATGCCGGCGAGCAGCAATCCGAGACCGGCGAAGACGCCGGTCAGCCGCGCAAGCAGCCGTTCGACCACCATCTGCGTCGCGATGAAGTCCGACGCCGGTCTGAGCTCGCGCACGCGCGCCTGCGGCCACTGCCGGCGCAGCAGCCGTCCGAGCGTTGGCGCCAGCGCAAGCGGCTCGCCGGCGCTTCGTACCAGCAGCACGCCCTCGCCGACGTTCCCATACGGCACGAATACGATGGGTCGCATCGGCTCGCGCACGTGGCGGTACGCCGTGTCGGCGACCACGCCGATGATGTCCAGCGGAGCATCCACGTCCTTGGCCTGTCGCATCGACACTCGCCGCCCGACCGGGCTCCTGCCCGCGAAGTAGAACCGCGCGAATGCCTCGTTGACGATGCCGACGCCGGCAATGGGGTGATTCGCCGCGTCGAGCGCCGGCGCCAGGTCGCCGCTTCGGAAGTCGCGGCCCTCGATCAGGCCGATGCCCAGCGTCGCGAAGAAGCCCGTCGAGACGCCGAGTCCGTGCGCCGGCTGTGAGTCCGCCACCCGATCGCCGCCGTGAATGGTGACGTTCCATCCGTTGTCTGAGAGCAGCGGCCAGCCTGCCACGGCCGCCGATTCCACGCCAGGCAGGTGCGCGGCCGTCTTCCCGCATCTCCATCCATCGCGCCGCGCGCGGCCGATCGTCGTGTGCGTCCACGACCAGCGCCAGCACGCGGTCGTACGAGAAGCCGAACGATTGCGACGACAGCCGATCGAACGTCGTCTTGAAGAGGCCGGCGGCGAAGAGGACGAACGCGCAGAACGTCATCTGGACGACGAGCAGCGACTTGACGGCGCGGCGCGAGCGCGCCGCTTCGCCGCCCTTCAGCGCCGTGACGGGCGACACCGACGAGGCCCGCAGCGCGGGCGCGAACCCGAAGAGTCCCGTCACGACGAGGGCCAGCGCAGCGGAGAATGCGACGAGACGCCAGTCGAGATCGAACACGAGCCTGATGGGTATCTCGATCGGATGGATCATCGACATCACGGCCGGAGGCGCCCACCACGACACCAGCCCGCCCAGCGCGAATGCGCCGAGCGCCAGCATCGAGCACTCGACGAACATCATCTGGATCAGCCGCCCGCGGCCGGCGCCGATCGAGACGCGGAGCGCCATCTCCTTCGCGCGGGCGATCGCAAGGCCCGTCAGCAGGTTCCCGACCGTCGCGCACGCCATGACGAGGACGAGCGCCACGAGCGCCGTGAGGATGAGCAGGGGCGATGCCGAGATGCGTCTGGATCGGCGAGATGCCGTGGCCTGCCGGGCGCAAGGCGATCCGCTGCGCCAGGAACCGGTCGATCGTCTCGCGCGGCGTATCGGACGAGAAGCCTTTCAGCCGCGCCTGCCGTTCCCGATCGAAATCCGCCTGCAGAATCTGCCGCACGTGCTCCGGCTCGATGCCCGGCCTCGGCCGGACCCACATCGTGAACCACGACCAGCCGTTCGCGTTCAGCGCATCCGTGTTCATCGTCGCCGGGACGAACAGGTCTGGCACGAGCCCGGGTTCGGTGCCGATGAAGTCCGCCGGCGCGACGCCGATCACGTCGTACGGCTGGTCGCCGAGGTGAATGACGGCGCCGACGACGTGCGGGTCCTGGTGGAAGCGGCGGGCCCAGTAGTCGTAGCTGAGGACCATCACCGGGTGCGCGCCCGGGGCCCTGTCGTCGGCCGGCGCGATCAGGCGGCCGAGTGACGGCTGCAGGCCGAGCGTGCCGAAGAAATTGCCCGACACGAACTGGCGGAGCACGCGCTCGTTGTCACGGTCCGGGCCGATGCCGGCCTCGATGGGATTCGACATCCCGACGACCGTCACGTCCGCGCTGCCTTCGAGGATTCGGGCGTAGGCGCGGTACGTCGGGTAGTCGAAGTCCTCGCGCGTGTCGGGCTGGCCCTGGGAGTCGACGTAGGAGAGCTGGAGGAACGAGAGGCGATCCGGATCGCTGACCGGGAGCGGCCGCAGCAGCACCGCGTCCACGATGCGGAAGGCCGACGCGGTGGCGCCAATCGCGAGGCCGAGCGAGACGACCGCCACGACGCTGACCGCGGCGTGACGCCGGATCTGCCGCCAGCCGAAGACGGCGTCGGCGATCAGCGCCTCGAGGCGTGGCAGGCCGCGTTGATCGCGCAGCGCCTCGATCGCGCGATCGACCGAGTGCGGCGACGTGTCCTCCGCGAGCTCGGCGTGGAGCCGGATCTCCTCCTCGAGGTCGTCGTCCGGACGGCCCGCGCGAAATGTGCCGAGCAGGCGGGCCCACCACTCGCGGAGGCGCATCTCAGGACTCCGTGTCGAGCAGCGCCTGCATGATGCCGACCATGCGCTCCCAGGACGTGCGCTCGGCGGCCAGCTCGCGGCGTCCGGCCGGCGTGATCGCGTAGAACCGCGCGCGCCGGTTGTTCTCGGTCGTGCCCCAGGTGCCCTTGAGGAGCCCGCGCTGCTCGAGGCGCATCAGGGCGGGGTAGAGCGTGCCCATGTTCAGCTGCAGCGCGCCGGCGGAGACCTGGTCGAGGCGCTCGGCAATCGCGTAGCCGTGCCGCGGGCCCATGCGACTCCAGGACCTGGAGCACCATCAGGTCGAGCGTGCCCTGCAGCACCTCGACGTGAGCCGGCTCTTTATTAGGCATCCAAATGGAATATGGCCGATCTCTATTTGAATGTCAAATGGTCTCGGGCGAGCTCGCCGCGCGTCGGCGAGGGCAGCTCACGCGCGGCGCCGCCGACGCGGCGACGGGAGCCGTCGCCGGGACGTGTACCGCGTGCCGGCTGTAATATTTGCAGAGCTTCACGTAAGTTTTCGGGTGGGCCGCCGCGCACTGATCCGACATCTCCATCGCCCGCACGGCATGCGGGTATACTGTCCGCGCTCGCGAACCGTTTACTCTCAGCTCCCAGGAGTGTTCGTCATGGTCAGGTCACGGGGTTCGCTCAAGGCATTTCTTTCCATCGCGCTCGCGCTCGTCGTCCTCGCCGCGCCAGGTCGCGCGCAGGCGCCGGAGCAGCCCGCCGGCGCCAAGACCTGGATCGGCCACGCCAAGGAAATCGAGGACTACCTCAAGACCGCGGAGGTCCTCGACATCAAGGACACATCGGTCGGCGTGACGCATCCGGGCCACGCGAAGCTCGCGCCGGGCGGCCCGGTCGAGTCGATCGCCTGGAAGAACCTGAAGCCAGGACGCTACGAGGGGTACTACGAAAGCTACAAGTCGGAGATTGCCGCCTACGAGCTCGACAAGCTGCTCGGCCTGCAGATGGTGCCGCCCACCGTCGAGAAGCGCGTGAAGGGCGACCTCGGCGCGGCCGTGATGTGGGTCAACGGCGCGAAGACCTTCAAGGATCTCGGCGGCGTGCCCGGCCAGAAGGGCGTCGCCGGACCTCCGGCCGCGCACATCGCGTACTGGATGCACGAGCTGACGCGCGCGAAGATGTTCGACGACCTGATCGGCAACATCGACCCGAACCTCGGGAACTGGCTGGTCGACTCGGAGTGGAACATCATCCTCATCGATCACTCACGCGCGTTCACCGACACGAAACAGCTCTACCACAACCTCCAGTACTACGATCACGATCTCTGGGACAAGATGAAGACGCTCGACGAGGCGGGCCTGACGACCGCGCTCGGCGAGTGGGTCGGCAAGGGCGAGATCAAGGCGATCCTGCAGCGCCGCGACAAGATGAGCCAGGTGATCGACAAGCTGAAGGCGGCGGGCGGAGACTAGACCACCCAGTCAGACTGTAGCGCAGACCATCGGGTGCCGCCCTGGCAGGCCTGAAGGCCTGCGCTACAGATCGTTCGCGCGACCGAAACGGCTCCATCCGCTGCCCCTCGAACTCACTGAGAGATGACGGCGGAGCTCGTCCGCGACTGGATCCGCGGTTCCTCGCGCGTCGTCGCGCTCACGGGCGCCGGCATCTCGACCGACTCCGGTATCCCCGACTTCCGGGGCCCTCAAGGCGTCTGGACGAAGAACCCGAAGGCCGAGCGGCTCTCGAATATCCGCGACTACATGGCCGATCCCGAGGTGCGGAAGCTCGCCTGGCAGGGGCGGCTCCATCACCCCGCGTGGACGGCGCAGCCAGGGCCGGGGCATCGCGCGCTTGTCGAGCTCGAGCGCCGCGGCCTGCTGCACGCGCTGGTCACGCAGAACATCGACGGCTTGCACCAGAAGGCCGGCAGCTCGGCAGACCTTGGTGATCGAGGTGCATGGCACCGTGCACGATGTGGTGTGCATGGCCTGCGGATGGCGCGGACCGATGGGGCCGGTGCTCGACCGACTGCGCGCGGGCGAGGAGGATCCGCCCTGCGAGGCGTGCGGCGGCATCCTCAAGAGCGCGACGATTTCCTTCGGCCAGGCGCTCGTGCCGCAGGTGATTGCCCGGGCGATGCGCGCCGCCGAAGAGTCCGACCTGCTTCTTGCAGTCGGCACCAGCCTTCAGGTCTACCCGATTGCCGGCGCCGTGCCGATTGCCAGGTCGGCCGGCGCGCGGGTCGTCATCGTCAATGCCGAGCCGACGCCCTTCGACGACGTCGCCGACGCCGTGCTGCGGGGGCAGATCGGCGAGATGCTCCCGGACATCTGCGCGGCCTGAAAAGCAATGACCAGCGCACGCGTCGTGTCGTGGGTGTTGGCGGCTCTCCTGGGTCTGCCCGCGCTCGCGCGGGCGCAGACGCCCGTTGAGATCACGCCGTTTGGCGGCTACCGGTTTGGCGGCGACTTCTTCGAGCTCATCACGGGCGAGCCTGTCGATCTGGATGGCGCGCCCGTGTTCGGCATCGCCGTCGACGTGCCGATCAGGGACCCGCACGGGTACCAAATCGAAGGGCTCTTCAGTCACGAAGAGGCGAACCTCACCGTGCATCGCCAGCCGTTCGGCCCGGCGACGATCGCGCGGTGACGGTGGACCACTGGATGGGCGGCGGACTGCAGGAGTTCGGCGGCGACACGCGTCAGGCCGTTCCTGACGGGCATGCTGGGGCTGACGCGTTACGCCGGCGAGGGAGACAACGAGATATCGCTTCGCGATGAGCGCAGGCGGCGGCGTGAAGCTATTCCCGACGCGCCATCTCGGCTTGCGCCTCGACGGCCGCCTTTTCGCGACGTTCGTGGAGGCGGATCTCGCGTTCCTGGCGTGCGGCAGCGCCGCGGGCACGTGCTTCGTGGCGTTCCGGACCGACGTGGTGTTTCAGGCGGAGTTCACCGCGGGATGGATGGTGATGTTCCAGCCGTTGTCCGACAGCAGCGGCCAGCCCGCCACGGCCGCAGATTCCACCCCTGGCAGGTGCGCGGCCGTCTCGCGCATCTGCATCCATCGCACCGCGCGCGGCCGATCGTCGCGTGCATCCACGACCAGCGCCAGCACTCGGTCGTACGAGAAGCCGAGCGGCTGCGACGACAACCGATCGAACGTCGTCTTGAAGAGGCCGGCCGCGAAGAGGACGAACGCGCAGAAGGTCATCTGCACGACGAGCAGCGACTTGACGGCACGGCGCGAGCGCGCCGCGTCGCCGCCCTTCAGCGCGGTGACGGGCGACACCGACGAGGCCCGTAGCGCGGGCGCGAACCCGAAGAGTCCCGTCACGAAGATGCGCCAGGAGGGCGGAGAATGCGACAAGACGCCAGTCGAGATCGAACACGAGCCGGATGGGGATCTCGATCGGCTCGATCATCGACATCACCGCCGGTGGCGCCCACCACGACACGAGCGCGCCCAGCGCGAACGCGCCGAGCGCGAGCATCGCGCTCTCGACGAACATCATCTGGATCAGCCGCCCGCGGCCGGCGCCGATCGAGACGCGGAGCGCCATCTCCTTCGCGCGGGCGATGGCCAGACCCGTCAGCAGGTTCCCAACGGTCGCGCACGCCATGACGAGGACGAGCACCACGATCGCCGTGAGGATGATCAGGGGCGTGCCGAGATGCGTCTGAATTGGCGAGACGCCGTGCCCTGCCGGGCGCAGGGCGATCCGCTGCGCGAGGAACCGGTCGATCGTCTCGCGCGGCGTATCGGACGAGAAGCCCTTCAGCTGCGCCCGCTGTTCCCGATCGAAATCCGCCTGCAGAATCTGCCGCAACTGCTCCGGCTCGATGCCTGGCTTCGGCCGCACCCACATCGTGAACCACGACCAGCCGTTCGCGTTCAGCGCGTCCGTGTTCATCGTCGCCGGGACGAACAGGTCTGGCACCAGGCCGGGTTCGGTGCCGATGAAGTCCGCCGGCGCGACGCCGATCACGTCGTAGGGCTGGTCGCCGAGGTGGATGACGGAGCCGACGATGTGTGGGTCGTGGTGAAAGCGACGGGCCCAGTAGTCGTAGCTGAGGACCATCACCGGGTGCGCGCCCGCGGCGTTGTCGTCGGCCGGTGCGATGAGGCGGCCGAGTGATGGCTGCAGGCCCAGCGTGCCGAAGAAGTTGCCCGACACGAACTGGCGGAGCACGCGCTCGTTGTCACGGTCCGGGCCGATGCCGGCCTCAATGGGATTTGACATCCCGACGACCGTCACATCCGCGCTGCCTTCGAGGATTCGGGCGTAGGCGCGGTACGTCGGGTAGTCGAAGTCCTCGCGCGTGTCGGGCTGGCCCTGCGAGTCGACGTAGGAGAGCTGGAGGAACGAGAGCCGATCCGGATCGCTGACCGGGAGCGGACGGAGCAGCACCGCGTCCACGATGCGGAAGGCCGACGCGGTGGCGCCAATCGCGAGGCCGAGCGAGACGACCGCCACGACGCTGACCGCGGCGTGACGCCGGATCTGCCGCCAGCCGAAGACGGCGTCGGCGATCAGCGCCTCGAGTCGTGGCAGGCCGCGTTGATCGCGCAGCGCCTCGATCGCGCGATCGACCGAGTGCGGCGAGGTGTTCCGACGCCAGCTCGGCGTGGAGGCCGGATCTCCTCCTCGAGGTCGTCGTCCGGACGGCCCGCGCGAAATGTGCCGAGCAGGCGGGCCCACCACTCGCGGAGCGCGCATCTCAGGACTCCGTGTCGAGCAGCGCCTGCATGATGCCGACCATGCGCTCCCAGGACGTGCGCTCGGCGGCCAGCTCGCGGCGTCCGGCCGGCGTGATCGCGTAGAACCGCGCGCGCCGGTTGTTCTCGGTCGTGCCCCAGGTGCCCTTGAGGAGCCCGCGCTGCTCGAGGCGCATCAGGGCGGGGTAGAGCGTGCCCATGTTCAGCTGCAGCGCGCCGGCGGAGACCTGGTCGAGGCGCTCGGCAATCGCGTAGCCGTGCCGCGGGCCCATCGACTCCAGGACCTGGAGCACCATCAGGTCGAGCGTGCCCTGCAGCACCTCGACGTGAGCCGGCTCTTTATTAGACATCCAAATGGAATATGAGCCGATCTCTATTTGGATGTCAAATGATCTCGGGCGAGCTCGCCGCTCGTTGGCGAGGGCAGCCTCGCCGGCGCCGCGCCGCCGCCGGCGGCGACGGGAGCCGTCGCCGGGGACGTGATACCGCGTGCCCACTGTAATTTTTACAGGCTTCACGTTCGTCTACTGGTGGCCGCCGCGCACTGATCCGACATCTCCATTTCCCGCCCGGCATGCGGGTATACTGTCCGCGCTCGCGAACCGTTTACTCTTCAGCTCCCAGGAGTGTTCGTCATGGTCAGGTCACGGGGTTCGCTCAAGGCATTTCTTTCCATCGCGCTCGCGCTCGTCGTCCTCGCCGTGCCAGGTCGCGCGCAGGCACCGGAGCAGCCCGCCGGCGCCAAGACCTGGATCGGCCACGCCAAGGAAATCGAGGACTACCTCAAGACCGCGGAAGTCCTCGACATCAAGGACACATCGGTCGGCGTGACGCATCCGGGCCACGCGAAGCTCGCGCCGGGCGGCCCGGTCGAGTCGATCGCCTGGAAGAACCTGCGGCCCGGGCGTTACGAGGGGTACTTCGAGAGCTACAAGTCGGAGATTGCCGCCTACGAGCTCGACAAGCTGCTCGGCCTGCAGATGGTGCCGCCCACGGTCGAGAAGCGCGTGAAGGGCGATCTCGGCGCGGCCGTGATGTGGGTCAACGGCGCGAAGACCTTCAAGGATCTCGGCGGCGTGCCCGGGCAGAAGGGCGTCGCCGGACCTCCGGCCGCGCACATCGCGTACTGGATGCACGAGCTGACGCGCGCGAAGATGTTCGACGATCTGATCGGCAACATCGATCCGAACCTCGGGAACTGGCTGGTCGACTCGGAGTGGAACATCATCCTCATCGATCACTCACGCGCGTTCACCGACACGAAACAGCTCTACCACAACCTCCAGTACTACGATCACGATCTCTGGGACAAGATGAAGACGCTCGACGAGGCGGGCCTGACGACCGCGCTCGGCGAGTGGGTCGGCAAGGGCGAGATCAAGGCGATCCTGGAGCGCCGCGACAAGATGAGCCAGGTGATCGACAAGCTGAAGGCGGCGGGCGGAGACTAGACACATGCGACTGTAGCGCAGACCATCGGGTGCCGCCCTGGCAGGCCTGAAGGCCTGCGCTACAGATCGTTCGCGCGCCAAACGACACGCTGACCCCGAACTTCAGAGATGACGGCGGAGCTCGTCCGCGACTGGATCAGCGGTTCCTCGCGCGTCGTCGCGCTCACGGGCGCCGGCATCTCGACCGACTCCGGGATCCCCGACTTCCGAGGCCCTCAAGGGGTCTGGACGAAGAACCCGAAGGCCGAGCGGCTCTCGAATATCCACGACTACATGGCCGATCCCGAGGTGCGGAAGCTCGCCTGGCAGGGGCGGCTCCGTCACCCCGCGTGGACGGCGCAGCCAGGGCCGGGGCATCGCGCGCTTGTCGAGCTCGAGCACCGCGGCCTGCTGCACGCGCTGGTCACGCAGAACATCGACGGCTTGCACCAGAAGGCCGGCAGCTCGGCAGACCTCGTGATCGAGGTGCATGGCACCGTGCACGATGTGGTGTGCATGGCCTGCGGATGGCGCGGCCCGATGGGGCCAGTGCTGGAGCGGCTGCGCGAGGGCGAGGAGGATCCGCCGTGCGAGGAGTGCGGCGGCATCCTCAAGAGCGCGACGATTTCCTTCGGGCAGGCGCTCGTGCCGCAGGTGATCGCCCGGGCGATGCGCGCCGCCGAAGAGTCCGACCTGCTTCTCGCGGTCGGCACCAGCCTTCAGGTCTACCCAATTGCCGGCGCCGTGCCGATTGCCAGGTCGGCCGGCGCGCGCGTCGTCATCGTCAATGCCGAGCCGACGCCCTTCGACGACGTCGCCGACGCCGTGCTGCGGGGACAGATCGGCGAGATCCTGCCGCAAATCTGCGCGGCCTGAAGGGACAATGACCAGCGCACGCGTCGTGTCGTGGGTGTTGGCGGCTCTTCTGGGCCTGCCCGCGCTGGCGCGGGCGCAGACGCCAATTGAGATCACGCCGTTTGGCGGCTACCGCTTTGGCGGCGACTTCTTCGAGCTCGTCACGGGCGAGCCTGTCGATCTGGATGGCGCGCCGGCGTTCGGCATCGCCGTCGACGTGCCGATCAGGGACCCGCACGGGTACCAAATCGAAGGCCTATTCAGTCACGAAGAGGCGAACCTCACCGTGCATCGCCAGCCGTTCGGCCCGGCGACGATCGCGCGCGTGACGGTGGATCACTGGATGGGCGGCGGACTGCAGGAGTTCGGCGGCCCACGCGTCAGGCCCTTCCTGACGGGCATGCTTGGGCTGACGCGCTACGCCGGCGAAGGCGACAGCGAGATCCGGTTCGCGATGAGCGCCGGCGGCGGCGTCAAGCTCTTTCCCATGCGACACCTCGGCCTGCGCCTCGACGGCCGCCTGTTCGCGACGTTCGTGGAAGCGGATCTCGCGTTCCTGGCGTGCGGCAGCTTCACGGGCACGTGCTTCGTGGCGTTCCGTACCGACGTGGTCTTTCAGGCGGAGTTCACCGCGGGAGCGGTGTTGAAGTTCTAGGAGTGTCGCCTTCCGCGCGCGCGCGATTCGATGACCTACGGCGATGGTCCTGCCCCGCCGTTGGCCGCGTGGCACGTGCTGCACGACACGATGAGCTCCGAGTAGATCCGCACTCTCCCGGCCGTGTCGTTCGTGGTTAGTGCGCGCGTCGCGAGGCGCGTGAATGTTCGCCTCGGCCTGGAGCGCGTCGCTGGAGATCTTCGCGGTGTCTGGCAGATCGCCCCGGTGCAGCGGCGCCGTGGCCAGCGCTTCGGCGCCGTCCATCCAGAGCGACGACGACGGCGTCGTCAAGCCCTGGGCCATCAGGTCCGCCGCGACCTTGTGCTCTTCCATGTGGCCAAGCACCCCGCCGATCTTCGGCTCGGGCGGCGTCGGGTGGGCCGGCATCGTGCCGACGGCGCGGTGACAGTCTCCGCAGGCGGCGAGCATCGACGCCGTGGCTGCCGCGGCCTGCTCGAGATCCGCAGCCTTCTCGGCGCGTTCGGCCTGCGCGCGCAGGGCCCGCAGGTGTGGCATTCCGCTCTCGGGGAGGCCGGCCGGATCCGGCAGCGCACAGCACGAGGCGGGCTTGCGACCTGGCCTCGGAGAGATCTCCGCGGATGACGGCATCGAGCGCGCCGATCACCGAGTCGAAGTGGTGGCGCATCAGGGCGGCACGGCCCTGCGACGGCGCGATCTGCGGCGGGTCAACGGCGCCGCCCGCTGCCGGCACGTCGAGGCCGTCAGCAGGACGGCAAGCGCCAGCGCCCGGTTTCGTCGAGGATGGGCTCATGAGCGGCCTCGTCGGCCGCATCGCGGCGAACTGCGCGTAGAGATTCCATCGCGCTGCCACGTCGGCTTCGGCCTCGTGAAGCAGCGCGCGGTCGGCATCCGACTCGGCGTGCGTCAGGTGGTCGAATCGGGGCTCCGCGCCGAAGTACTCGGTGAGCGGCAGGCTGGGCGGCTTCGAGTCGAGCACGAGCGGGTTCTCGCCAGCCGCGGCGCGCGCCGGGTTGTACCGGAAGAGCGGCCAGTACCCGGACTGCACGGCGTGCTTCTGCTGCTCGAGCGAGTGCTTCAGGTCGTAGCCGTGCGCGATGCACGGCCCGAACGCGATGATGAGCGCCGGGCCGTCGAAGGCCTCGGCCTCCTCGAACGCCTGGAGCGTCTGGGTGTCGTTGGCGCCGAGCGAGACGCGGGCCACGTACGTGTTGCCGTAGCTCATCGCCATCAGCGCGAGGTCCTTCTTCGCGGTCTCCTTGCCACCCGCGGCGAAGCGCGCAACGGCGCCGCGCGGCGTCGCCTTCGAGCGCTGGCCGCCTGTGTTCGAGTAGACCTCCGTGTCGAGCACCAGCACCTTCACGTTCTGCCCGGACGCGAGCACGTGGTCCAGCCCGCCGAAGCCGATGTCGTAGGCCCAGCCGTCGCCGCCGACTATCCACACGCTCTTGCGAATCAGCGAGTCGGCGAGCGCGGCGAGATCGACGGCCTTCGGATTGGTCGAGCCGGCTCAAGGCCACCTTGAGGTCCGCGACGCGCGCGCGCTGCGCGGCGACGCCCTCCTCGTGAACCTGATCCGCCCGCAGCAGCCCGGTGGCCAGTTCGTCGCCGATTTCCGGCGTCATGCGCTCGACCAGCGCCTCGCGCGCGCTCGCTGCTGCTCGTCGAGCGCGAGGCGGATGCCGAGGCCGAACTCCGCGTTGTCCTCGAAGAGCGAGTTGGCCCACGCCGGACCACGTCCTTCGCGATTCACCGTGTACGGGCGTCGTCGGCAGGTTGGCGCCGTAGATGGACGAGCAGCCGGTGGCGTTGGCGATCACCGCGCGGTCGCCGAAGAGCTGCGTGAGCAGCCGCAGGTAGGGCGTCTCGCCGCAGCCGGCACACGCGCCCGAGAACTCGAAGAGCGGCTGCAGCAGCTGCGTCCGCTTGACGAGGCCGCCCGGCAGCGCCGCGTTCCGCATCTCGGGCAGCTCGAGGAAGAAGTTCCAGTTGGCGCGCTCACGATCGATCGCCGCGGGTTGCGGCGCCATCTCGAGCGCCTTGTGGTCCTTCGCCTTGTTGTGCGCCGGGCAGACCTCGACGCAGAGCGTGCAGCCCGTGCAGTCTTCCGGCGCCACCTGCAGCGTGTAGCGCCGGTCTTCCAGACTCTTCCACTGCGGCTTCGCCGACTTGAACCCGAAGGGCGCTGTGTCCAGATGGCCCGGGTCATAGACCTTGGCTCGGATCGCTGCGTGCGGGCACACGAGAACGCACTTGCCGCACTGGATGCAGAGCTGCTCGTCCCAGATCGGAATCTCAGGCGCGAGGTTCCGCTTTTCCCACTTCGACGTGCCCGGCGGGAACGTGCCGTCCACCGGGAAGGCGCTCACGGGGAGCCAGTCGCCCTCGCCGGCCATGATGCGCGCCGTCACACGTTTCACGAAGTCCGGCGCGCCGGCGGTGACCAGCGGGTGAGGGGCGTCGACGCGCGTCACGTGATCCGGCACCTGGCATTCGTACAGGTGCGCGAGCGTCTGATCGACCGCCTCGTAGTTCTGCTGCACGACGGCGTCGCCGCGCTTGCTGTAGCTCTTGCGGATGGCGCGCTTGATGGCGGCGATGGCCTCCTCGCGCGGCAGCACGCCGCTCAGCGCGAAGAAGCAGGTCTGCATGATCGTGTTGACCCGCCGCCCCATGCCGGTCATCTGCGCGACGCGGTTGGCGTCGATGACGTGCAGGTGGAGGCGCTTCTCGACGATCGCGTCCTGCACGGCCGCAGGCAGGTGATCCCAGACCTCGTCGGGTCCGTACGGGCTGTTCAGCAGGAATGCGGCGCCCGCGGCCGCCACCGACAGCACGTCGACGCGGTCGAGGAACGCGAACTGGTGGCACGCGACGAACTGCGCCTCGCGCACGAGGTACGTCGATCGAATCGGGCGCGGCCCGAACCGGAGATGAGACACCGTCATCGCGCCGGCCTTCTTCGAGTCGTACACGAAGTAGCCCTGCGCGAAGAGCGGCGTCTCCTCGCCGATGATCTTGATCGAGTTCTTGTTGGCGCCAACCGTGCCGTCGGACCCAGTCCGTAGAAGACCGCCCGCACCACCTCGGGATCTTCCGACGTGAAGCCGTTCTCCACGGGCAGGCTCGTGTAGGTCACGTCGTCCACGATGCCGACCGTGAAGTGGTTGCGCGGGTGCGGCTCGGCGATCGCGTCGAAGACCGCCTTCACCATCGCCGGCGTGAACTCTTTCGACGACAGCCCGTAGCGTCCGCCCACGACCTTCGGACGGATGGCGAAGGGCGCCGTGCCGGCTTCCATGGCCTCGTCGATGGCTGCGACAACGTCGAGATAGAGGGGCTCGCCGACGGTCCCTGGCTCCTTGGTCCGATCCAGCACCGCGATGGCCCGCACGGTCGGCGGCAGGGCCGCGACGAAGTGTTCGACGGAGAACGGCCGATACAGCCGCACCTTGACGATGCCAACGCGCTCGCCGCGCTGGTTCAGCCGAGCCGCGGCTTCCTCGGCGGCCTCGGCGCCCGAGCCCATCATCACGATCACGCGCGTCGCGTCGGCCGGGCCTGCATAGTCGAACAGGCGGTAGTGCCGGCCGACGAGCGACGCGAGCCGGTCCATCTCCGCCTGCACGATCTCGGGGCACGCCAGGTAGAAGCGGTTCGCCGCCTCACGAGCCTGGAAGAAGACATCGGGGTTCTGCGCCGTGCCGCGGATGACAGGGTGCTCCGGCGACAGCCCGCGCGCGCGGTGCTCGCGCACCAGCGAGTCGTCAATCATCGCGTGCATGTCGTCGGTGGTGAGCTCCTCGATCTTGGCGATCTCATGCGACGTGCGGAACCCGTCGAAGAAGTGGAGGAACGGAATGCGGGATCTGAGGCTCGCCGCGCGCGCAACGAGCGCGAAGTCCATCGTCTCCTGGACCGAGTTCGAGGCCAGCAGCGCGAACCCGGTGCCGCGGCAGGCCATGACGTCGCTGTGATCTCCGAAGATCGACAGCGCGTGCGTCGCCAGCGTGCGTGCGGCGACGTGGATGACCGTCGGCGTCAGCTCGCCGGCCATCTTGAACATGTTGGGGATCATCAGCAGCAGGCCCTGCGACGCCGTGAACGTCGTCGCGAGCGACCCGGCCTGGAGCGCGCCGTGGAGCGCGCCGGCGGCCCCGGCCTCGCTCTGCATCTCGATGATCGTGGGGACGACGTCCCACAGGTTGGTGCGGCCGGCGGCGGCCCATTCATCCGACCATTCGCCCATCGGCGAGGCCGGGGTGATGGGATAGATCGCGACGATGTCGTTGGTCTGGTAGGCGACCCGGGCGGCGGCCTCGTTGCCGTCGACCGTGATCATTTGCCGCGCCATGGTGCACCCCTCAAGGAGCCACGGAGGCGGCCGGGCCCATGTAGAGAGCGAGGCAATGGATGTGCCACGGCGTCCCTCGCGAGCGAGCGCGGAAACTGCAGGGAATTCCGGCCGCTGGCAGACGGTCAGTCGGCGGGTTGTGCGAGATCTTCCGCGGCGTGGGAGCGAATTCCCGGCGATGTCAGACGCGCGGCGGCCCGTCAGCCGCGATGCTGGCCGACCGCGGGGACGACCGGACCGCTCGATGTCCGGACGGCGATGGCGGCGCAGACTCGAGCGAAGGGAATCGCTACTTCGAGCCGGTCATCTTCAGGAGACGTTGCTCGACGTAGACGACGCGACGGGCCAACCTGGGATCGTCGAGCTCGACCATCGCCCAGCCCTCGCTGATGCTCAGGATGGTGAGCCGCGTTCCCGCCGGCAGCATCGCAAGCGGGCTCGGATCGCCTCGCTTCACGAAGGCGGGCGTCTCGCCGACGGTGACGGCGCGCTTCGGCGCGTCCGCGGACTTGCCGTCCGCGTGCTCGATGACCGTCGTCCTCGTCGGGCCGCCGGGAGGTGTGACCGACCGTCGAGACCGGACGCCCGCCGAACGAGAGCCGCAGTCCCACCGTGGTCTCGACGCCGCCGAGCTTCATCGATATCGCGTTGTTCGCCGGCGTCGTGATGTCCGCGTTCGCGTGCGAGTACCGCACCGTCCCGCTGACGCCGATGTTGTGCGTGAAGTACCACGCCAGGTCCCCGCCGACATGGAAGCCGACGCAAGACTGCTTCACCTGCTCGGTGACGGCTCTCGAAAACGTGGCCGTGTCGAACGGGTATTGCTCGGTGAACTCGACGTCCTTCACGAAGTCCTGCTGCAGCGAGATGAACGAGGGCCCGCCGCCGACGCCGACCTCGATTTTCGGGCTGACGCGCACCCGCCAGAGCGCGCTCACGTGGACCGTCTGCTCCTGGTGCGTCAGCGGGTCTGACGTGCCGCTGAAGCTGCGCGGCTTGTTGAAGAAGAACGGGTTCGGCACCGACCCGGTGATGTCCGACGGCTCGTCGTCCTTGAAGCTCGTGAACGTCACCGCGGCCACCAGGTTGTGCCACGCGCGGACGCCGCCGCCGATCGCAAACGTCGGCGCATTGCCCAGCGAGTAACTGGCCGTCCAGCTCTTCGTCTCCGCGAAGTACGGCTCGGTGTGCGTCTCGCTGACATCGAACGTGTTGAAGTGATAGCCGCCGCCGACGTCGATGAAGACGAGCTCCGGCCACGACCTGGTGTTGACCGCGGGCCTGGCCTTGACGCCGGAGCGGGGTGCGTCGGCTTTTTCGTCTGCGCGCCGGCGACCGCGGCAGACGCCAGCAGCAGGACGAGCGTGGGGAGCGCGTTACGACGGGTGATCATCAGCCGATGTCCTCAGTTGACGCCCAGGGCGGTCCACGCCTGGGTGACGGCGGTCTCCGCCGGACTGCCGGCGCCGTACAGGTCGCGCGCCGACTGGATGGTCGCCGTCCGCGCCGTGTGGAACGTCGCGTTCGACGGGAGCATCTGCGTGAACGCGCGATAGAACGCCTTCTCGATCTGATCGCGGTTGGCGCCGCCGACGCCCTGCACCGACAGGCCGGACGTGCGGTTCGTGCCGCCTTCGATCGCGAGATAGAAGACCTGGTTCGGGATGGCCGAGTTGGTGTGGACGCCGCCGTTGTCTTCGGCGCCCTGGAAGCGCTGGGTGTAGTGATCCGGATCGCCGAACGACGCCGGGTCCGACATCGATCGGATGCCGCCGGGCGTGATGACGTCCTCGGCGATCAGGTAGTCGGCGTGGCCAAGGCCGGGGCCGGGCGTCTGGTAGTAGAACTCGGCGCTCGTGCCCATCATGTCCGAGAAGGACTCGTTGAGCGCGCCCGACTCGTTCAGGTACTCGAGGTTCGACGTGTAGCCTGTCACGCCGTGCGTCAGCTCGTGCGCGACGACGTCGAGGGCGCCGGCGAAGTAGTTGACGTGCTGGCCCGTGTCCGAGAGGACGTAGTCGTTCGGCAGCCCTTCGCCGAACACCATCATTCCCTGGCCGCCGGGGCCGCAGCCGTCGCACCAGAACGCGTTGAGGTAGTAGGTCGACGACCACGTCGTCGGACGCGCTCAGCAGATCCGATCGGTTCACCGGATGCGAGATGGAGCGAATCGGCGCGTCGTGATCGTTCAGGCCGTGGCGGCCGAACATCTTGTAGTAGAAGTCGTAGGTCCAGCCGACATTGACGTGCGCGTCCACGTTCGCAGGATCCGTCCACACGTTGTCGTCGTCGCTGGCGGTGTCGCTCACCGCCGGTGATGCGCCGTCGAGCCAGCTTTCGGCGCGCGTCACGCTGCCCTTCGCGTCGTAGGTGACGAGCGACGGCGGGCGCAGCTGGTCGTCGGCGATGAACCGGCCGTTCAGCGGGCGCGTGCTGATCTTCTTCGCGTCGCCGAGGACGCCGGTGCCGCTGCCGACGGCGGCCTGGGTCTGCATGTCGTTGTACTGAAGCAGCACGGTGCCGGTGTTGGCGTCGAGGAACGTCTGCAGCCACTTGCCGTTCGTGCGGACGTGAGTCCGCCACGCCAGCGCGAACGAGCCGTCGTCTCTGGGCAGGATGACCAGCTCGAGTGGCCGGTCGGCCGGCAGCTCGGCGCCGTTCATCTCCGCGAAGGTCGCGCGCGCGGCCTCGGCCGTGATGGTCGGCGTCGTGCCGATCGCGATGCCGTCGTAGAACGTGCCGAAGATCGACGTCGTGGTGCCGTCGACCGACTGGCGGGTGATGTCGCCCCCGAACACGCGCACGCCGTCGAAGTACTGATCGAAGCGCTCGTGCTGATGGCCGGGCAGCACCAGATCCTGCTCGACGTGGCGCACCGAGAGCTGGCCGCGCTGCGCCATGGCGTTCACGCGGACGTCCTGCGCGTTGAGCGCAGACGAATCGTCACGGGCTGGCGGCGACTGCGAATCGGGCCGCGCTCCCTGGCGCGGCGGCGCCGCGAGCACGCGCGCGAGTCCGAGGAGCACGAGCAGAACGAGGACAAGAGATGAAATGCGGCGCACAGGGCCTCCGGGGTGAGAGCGAAACGCTATCACAGCCGCCGAGCTGGTGACAGGGACCGCGCGTCTCAAAGACGACTGGATTCAGGGACTTCAGGAGTTCCGGATCGACGATGCGCGCGCGGAAGTGAGCTTACGCCCGCGTCAGGGCAGCCGCGCTGACGCCATACGCTCGTCTGCGTGCGGGATCTGACGCTTCCAGAGCGTGTCGGGGTGGGGATCGAACACGATCGCCGCTGTGGCGTCGAAGACGTGCCACGCGCCGGAGCGCGTCTCGCGTTCGAGCTGATCCGACGACCAGCCGGAGTAGCCGAAGTAGACGCGCAGCCGATCCGGGCCCGCGTTCGCCTTCACCAGGTCGTTCAGCGCGCCCGGCGCCGTGATCTCGTACACGCCTTCGAGGACTGCCTTGGTGTCGGGACGCGCCGCGTCGGACTTGACGAGCGCCAGCACGCCTGAGCCCTCGACCGGGCCACCCTGGTAGACGAGCGGCACGCTGCCGCCTGCCGGCAGGTCGAGCAGCTGCGTGAGCGGTGTCTCGCTGGGACGATTCAGGACGAGTCCCAGGGTGCCCTGGGCGTTGTGCTCGAGAATCAGGACGACGGTTTCGGCGAAGTGGGGGTCTCGGAGGTCCCGGCCGGCGACGAGAATCTTGCCCCGGGCGAGCGCCTTCACCGCGCCAGGCTGCAGTTGGCCGCACCGCGGCGGCCGCGACGGGCACACCGCCCGGCACCGCGGCACATCGCCGCGGCCAGGACGACCAGCGACAGCAGGCGTGACGTCACGGAGAGGTTACCCGGGTAAAGTATCACTCTCAGCTGTCGATTCCCGGGACACCGCCATGGCAGACGCGTTCGACTACGACCTTATCTGCATCGGCAGCGGACCTGCCGGCCAGCGCGCGGCCATCCAGGCCGCGAAGCTCGGCAAGCGCGCCGCCGTCATCGAGCGCCAGCGCACCGCGGGCGGCATCTGCATCGACACGGGCACCATCCCGTCGAAGACGTTCCGCGAGGCGGTGCGACGCGTCTATTCGCGTCCGGGCCTCGAGTCCACGGACAACCGCGACCGCGTGCGTCCGACGATGGAGCAGCTCGTGAAGCACGTGGCGAGCGTCGTCCAGCGGGAGAGCGGCAACGTGCATGACGCGCTCGCGCGAAACGACATTCGCCTGATTCACGGGCGCGCGTCGTTCAAGGGTCCGCATGCGGTGCTCGTGACCAACGAGGAGGACGCCCGCCTGGTCACGGCGGAGCACATCCTCATCGCCGTCGGCACGACGCCCAGCAAGCCGCGCGGCGTGGACTGCGACGACAAGACGATCACCACCTCCGACACCGTCCTGAGCCTGGAGCAGCTGCCGCGCACGATGGCCGTCGTCGGCGCGGGCGTGATCGGCATCGAGTACGCGTCGATGTTCGCCGCGCTCGGCGTGCAGGTGACGGTGATCGATCAGCGTCCGCGACCGCTCGAGTTCCTCGACGGCGAGATCGTCGACGAGCTGATTCATCAGCTGCGGAAGAAGGACGTGATCTTCCGGTGCGGCGATGCCGTGTCGCAGATCGAGATCGTCGGCAACGGCAAGGCGCAGGGCCTGATACACCTCGCGTCGGGCAAGCACCTCGTCGCCGACGTCGTGCTGTTCTCGGCCGGCCGCACCGGTGCGACCGAAGGCCTCAACCTCCAGGCGGCCGGGCTCGAGGCGGACGACCGCGGACGGCTGAAGGTGGACGCGCAGTTCCGGACGCCGGTGCCGCACATCTGGGCGGCCGGCGACGTCATCGGCTTCCCGGCGCTGGCGGCGACGTCGAGCGAGCAGGGGCGCCTCGCCGCCTGCGCGATGTTCAACCACGACGCGCACCCGATGAGCGAGCACTTCCCGGTGGGGATCTACGCGATTCCTGAAGTGTCGATGGTCGGCGCCACCGAGGAGCAGCTCACCGCGAAGAAGATCCCCTATGAGAGCGGCATCGCCCGGTACAAGGAGATCTCGCGCGGCGCGATCCGCGGCGACGAGCAGGGCATGTTCAAGATGCTGTTCGACCGCGACAGCGGCCGGCTGCTCGGCTGCCACTGCATCGGCAGCGGCGCCACCGAGCTCATTCACGTCGGCCAGGCCGTGATCGCGCTCGGCGGCGGACTCGACTATTTCCTGACGGCCGTCTTCAACTACCCGACGCTCGCCGAGTGCTACAAGGTCGCCGCGTTCAACGCCGCGAACAAGCTGGCGCTCGTGCGCCAGGCGACGCACGGAGAGGCGTGACGCCAGTCTAGCAGGTCTCGCGGGTCGGTCAGGTCAGGCAGGTCCGAGCGGGGTCAGGCACGTCGGGCAGGTCTAGCAGGTCGGACAGTCACCGCAGGCCTGAAGGCCTGACAGACGCTACAGATGGACCCGTCAATACCGCGACCGGATCGACCCGATCTAGCCCAGGCTTCAGCCCTGCGAACTCCGCGTAACATTTCTCTGTGTCCACCCGCCACGTTTCACTAGCCGCAGTTCGCGACGCTGCCAAGCACATTTACAAGGTGGCGCGCCGCACGCCGCTCGTTCGTGTCGAGCTTCCGCCGGGCGTCGGCCCGTCCGGCCTCGAGCTCTACCTGAAGCTCGAAGTGCTGCAGCCCATTCGCTCCTTCAAGATCCGCGGCGCGTATAACGTCGTCCGCCAGCTGTCGCGCGAGCAGTTGAGAGAGGGCGTCTGGACAGTCAGCGCCGGCAACGCCGCGCAGGGCGTGGCGCTGGCGGCGCGTGAGGTCGGCGCGCCGTGCACCGTGATGATCATGGACACGACGCCCGAGACCAAGCGCCGCGCGGTCCGAGAGCTCGGCGCCGACTTCGTGATCGCCACCTACGACGAATGCTGGAAGACGGTCATCAGCCGGACATCCGATCGCATGCACGGCCATCTCGTGCATCCGTTCGACGACGACGAGTTCATCGCGGGGAACGGGACGGCCGGCCTGGAGATCGTCGAGGACCTGCCCGACGTGGACGCGATCGTCGCGCCGCTCGGCGGGGGAGGGTTGCTGTCGGGGATTTCGGCGGCCGTCCGAGAGCTGCTGCCTGCGACGAAGATCTTTGCGGCCGAGCCGGCGACGGCCGCGCCGCTGAGCGTGTCGCTGAAGGCAGGCGCGCCGCTCTACTTCGACGGGTGGACGGCGTCGTTTGTCGATGGCGCCGGCGGCAAGTCGGTGCTCGAGTCGATGTGGCCGCTGCTGCGATCGATCGACGGGTCGATTGTCGTGACGTTGGACGAAGCGGCGGCCGCGATGAAGCTCGTCGCCGAGCGTGCGCGAGTCATCGCCGAAGGCGCCGCGGGCTGCGCGGTCGCGGCTGCGCTGAGCGGACGAGCCGGCACTGGAAAAGTTGTCGCGGTGGTGTCGGGGGGCAATATCGACCTGACGAAGTTCGCGCAGCTCGTCGGCGCGTGCGGCTGAGGCAGCGCTTCTTGCACGAGCGATCCTGGACGTCAGTCAAGGAGGTGGACCATGACGCTCAGGAAATCCGTAACGGTCGTGCTTGTGCTCGTGGCGGTGGTGACTCTCGGCGTTCTTGCAGGTCCGCGGCTGATGAATCGAGCAGCCGAGGCGCCCGCAGCGACGCCGCCGGTGACCGCGCCAGAGGCAGCCGCCCCGGCCACAGAGCCATCGCGCAGCAACGCATCCGTCTTCGCCGCGTGCAGAATCGACACACGCCGAGGTGGCGCGCCACGACGCCAGAGCTGCAGAAGGCGCTGAAGCCGCTGCTGAGCTACGGCACGAACCTCGACAAGGCCGCTGACGGCTTCCAGAGCGGCGCGCAGTTCGCCGCGGTCGCCCATGCGGCGAAAAACACGGCCGTGCCGTTCGTGGTCCTGAAGCACCGGGTGCTGAACGAGAAGAAGTCGCTGGCCGTCGCGATTCACGAATCGAAGCCGGAGCTGAATGCCAAGCGCGAAGCGAGCCAAGGCCTGGGACGAGGCCCGGCAGGAGCTCTCTGAGCTCTAGCCGGCTCCTTCGTCCGGCGGCCATCCTGTTGATCGCTCTGGGCGTCGCCCGTGCCCCCGCGCACGCCGCGGCGCCCGATCCCTTCGCTTTCTTCCAACCGACCGTCGTCCTGACCGCTGGCGAGCGCAAGCAGCTCGAACGCGGCGAGCCTCTCGCGCGCGTCATTCCTGGAGAGGACCGCGAGGTCGCCGTCTTCGCGGCGATGAAGACGACGATCGACGGCGATCGCCTCCTGGCGTGGGTGCAGCGCATCGAGGCGCTGAAGAAGAACTCGTACGTGCTCGCGATCTCGCGGATCTCCGAAACGCCGCGGCTGGAGGACCTGAAGGGCCTCACGCTCGAGGAGGATGAAGCCTCCGACATCATGGACTGCCGCCCCGGCGACTGCTCGCTGAAACTCTCAGGGGACGAGATGCGCACGCTGCAGCAGGCGGCCGCGCAGCAGCGATCGAACGAGCGGCGCGAAGAACGCCGCGCTCGAGAGCGCGTATCAGGGCGTGATGCTCCGCCGCATCGAGAAGTATCTCGCGGGCGGCCTGGCGGGCCTGCCGAACGACGAGAGCACGTCCGACGCGTTGCGCCCGGCCGACACGCTGGCCGCGCTGCTCGATCACACCCAGTTCCTCTCGGCGCACACGCCCACGTTCGCGCAATACCTCGCGCGTTTTCCACGCGCGCCGATGCCGGGCGTCGAATCGTTCGTCTACTGGTCGAAGGAGCAGATCGCGGGCAAGCCGATCGTCAGCGCAACCCATGTCAGCACGCTGCGCAGCGACGTGCCCGGCGTGCCCGAAGGGCTTGCGGCGACCGTCGGGATCTTCTCGACGCACTACGTCAACGCCTCGCTCGGCGTGATGGCCGTCGTGCGCGAAGCGCCCGGCGCGCCGGGCTATCTCGTCTACATGAACCGCTCGCAGGTGGACGTCCTCGGCGGGATGTTCGGCGGCCTCGTCCGGTTAGTCGTCCAGCGACGGCTGCGCTCTGAAGCGACCGACGTACTCCGTGAGATCAGGAAGCGCCTGGAGTCTGGGGCCCCGCCCGCTGGCGCGGCCACCGAGGCGCAAAGATAGCTCGCCGGGGCTGAAGCCCCGGCCTACTGCATCGTCTCTGTGGGCATCGAGACGACTCGGACGCCTACTGAACCCACGGTCCTGCGGCCTGTGCGTGTAGCGAAGCGCGCACCGTGCACTGTCGGCCGCGAAGTACCAGCTGCCGCCGCGGATCACCTTCAACGGCGCATCGCACGCGCCGCGCGGATCCGTCGAGAGACCTTGGGGATACGGACAGTGGTCGTCCTCCGTCCACTCCCACACGTTGCCGTGCATGTCGAAGAGGCCCCAGGCGTTCGGCCGAAACGATCCGACCTTCATCGTCCGGCCACGCGCCGCGACCGGCGTGCCGGGTGTCGGCGTCGGTGGTTCGCGTCAGCACGCGTCAACGCGGAACGAACGTTGTAGGCCGTCGTCGTTCCGGCGCGGCATCGTCGAACTCCTCACTCTGCCTCCGTGGGCAGGCGGATGTGACTCGGCCGCTGTGATCGCGCGGTGAGCCGGCCCAGGAACTCGTGAACGTCGTGCCAGGTGACCTGCTCGACCGGGAGCGAGCCGTCCGGAGACGTGTACGTGCTGGGGTTCGTGCCCATGACACGCCGCCACTTGGGCCTGGGTCCCACTTCGTACACGCCCATCCAGAACGATCGCGAGATCGTGACCACGTGCTGGCGCTTCCTGGGCGTCGCGTCCCGGTTCCTCGCCCGGCGCGCCCATCGTGAGATGTCCCTCGCCGGAATTTCGCTGCGACTGCATGCCGGTTACCGGCTCGATCCAGCGGCCCGGCTCGGCGGCATGCGCGGCGCAGATCGCGGCGCACGCGAGGGCCATCATCGCCCGACGCGGGATTCCAACGCTCATGTGCGCGACGCTGTGCTTCTCTGGTGCACTCGAGTGGACTTGAACCGGGAGATCGTGCACTGTAGCGCATCGGTTTCCACGCGCGCGAGATCCCGGAGGATACAGATGACCGCCGTCTTCACACTCGTTGCCATGATGGCCAGCTCGGCCGCCGCTCCGCAGGCCGACGATGCTGCCGCGAAAGGCCAGAAGGTCGCCGCTCTCAAGGAGGCGCTGGCAGCGAATCAGGCCGCGCTCAAGTCCTATACCTGGACCGAAACCACCGAAATCAGCATGAAGGGCGAGGTCAAGAAGAAGGAGCAGAAGCAATGTCGATACGGCGCTGACGGGAAGGTCCAGAAGACGCCGATCGGCGACCAGCCGGCGCCGAAACAGGAGCAGAGTGGTGGAGGTGGAGGCCGGCGCGGCGGCGGGCGAGTGAAGGAACACGTCGTCGAGAAGAAGGTCGGCGAGATCAAGGACTACATGGGCCAGGTCGCCGCGCTGGTGAAGGAGTACGTGCCGCCAGACAAGGACAAGATTCAGGCGGCGCAGACCGCCGGCAACGTCTCGATGAAGCCGGATCCGTCCGCGGGAACCGCGCTCCTCGCGGTGAAGGACTACCTCAAGCCCGGCGACTCACTCGCGATCGGCTTGAACATGGCCGCCAAGGCGCTCAGCAGCTACGACGTCACGTCGTATGTCGAAGACCCGAAGGACGATCAGGTCACGCTGTCGGTGACGTTCGACCGGCTGCCCGATGGCGTCAGTTACCCGCAGGCAGACGGTGCTCGACGTCAAGGCCAAGCAAATCAAGGTCGTCACGACGAACTCGGGCTACGCGAAGAACGCACAGTAGGGTTGCGGATTGCGGTTGCGCGTGATGGCGATCACGGCACCATGCCGACGCGCTTGGCCTGCTCGAACTTCCAGGCCGGCCCGGACTTCACCATCTGCACGAGCGAGAGCGAGTTCTGTCCCTCGAACATCTCGCCTTCGACTTCGAGGATGGCAGTGTCGCCATGCAGCTGGCCTCCGGTGATCTTCATCTTCTTCCGCGCGATCCACGCGTTGAGCATGTCGTCCGTGGACTTCGCCTTCTCGGCCGGAGTGTCGTAGTCGTTGTCGAACATCTTCAGCGCCGTCGGCCCAGACGCCGCCTTGATGCCGGGCCAGTTCTTGTTCGTCGCGGCCAGCAGAAGGGCGGAGAACGCCTTCCCGGGATCGCCTCCGCCGGCGGGCAGCGGAGTTCCCGCGGCGACCGGCGGCACGTCCGCCGCGAACTTCACGTCGACGCTGTAGGCCGTCCCGTCCATCGTCTTCAGCGGAGACGGCGAGAACAGCCGTCCCTCGACGCGCGTCGGCGTGTTCGTCGTGAGCGTCGCTTTCAGGCCGCTGCTCGTATCGTCCATGTACTGCGTCATCGTCTTCGAGAAGGTGGCGTTCATCGAGACGCTGCCGTCCGCGCTGACCCACAGCAGGATGTAGTTGCGATCGTTGATCGCGTCGAGGTTGATGGCGGCCATGTGCGGGTCCAGCTCAGCTGTGAGAGCGGACGTATCGACCTGCACATCGGTGAGGAGGAGTTCCACCCGGGACGCATGCGCGTGCCTGGAGTCGCGGACCGTGTATCCGGCGGCGTACTTGGGCAGCGATCGCGCCGTTCTTGTCTGCCTTGAAGGCGCCGGACGCCGGACCGGCGGCGGCAACTGTGGCAGTGACGAACAGCAGCGTCGATGCGAGCGGCAGGCACTTCATGCACGACCTCCAGTCACACGATTCGTGGACGGCCGTATCCTGCCACAGGTCGCGACGGTCTCAGGGCGGTTTTCGGCTATTGTTGATGGTCGGCTCCCCGCGGTCGCGGGGAACCGTTGCGCAGAGGAGGCACCTTGAAGACTTCCGGACGGATTCTGATTGGGCTGACCGGGATCGGCCTGCTGGCGCTGGCATCCACGCGGGTGATCGACGCGCAGACCAGCGGCGAGCCCTTGCGGATGACGGCCTTCGCCATCAGCATGAGCAACGTGGCGACGGGCGCCAACGCCACGGTCGACATCAACATCACTCGCTGGTCCACCGACGAGGAGCGCAAAGCGCTCATCTCGACGTTCCTCGAGAAGGGCCCCGACAAGCTGCTCTCGCTGCTCCAGAAGCAGCCGGACTGCGGCGTCATCCGGGTGCCGGGCCACATGGGACAGGATCCCAACAACATCCGCATGGGCTGGCGGCTGCGCTACACGCGCCAGGTGCCGACCGATGAGGGCGGCCGCAAGCATCACCATCCTGACCGACCGGTACATCTCGATGTGGGAAGCGCGCAACCAGCCCAGGACGATGGATTACCCGTTCACGCTCATCGAGATCCGTCTCGACAAGGACGGCAAGGGCGAGGGCAAGGCGTCGGTCGCGACGAAGATCTCGTTCGACAAGGACAAGAACCAGGTCGAGCTCGAGAACTACTCGAGCGAGCCGGTGCGTCTGAACAACGTCAAGGTCGAGAAGTAATCGTCGACCCCGACACCCGTGCGTAGACGAGGCCGGCCGCCCCCGCCGGTCTCGTGCCCGTCCTCCGAATCTGGCCCGAGAGATCATGCGAACCCATTCCTCGCTGAAGTCCGTCGTCGCTCTCCTCACGGCGGTGTCGTTTGCCGCCACGCCGTTTGCCGAAGCGATTGCCGCCGCGCAGGCGGCGCCGGCGAAGCCGTCGGCGACGCCGGCCAAGCCCGTTGCCAGCGCGACTCCCGCCAAGCCCGCCGCCACCGCGACGCCCGCCACGGCGGCCCCCGCGCCTGCCGACGGCGGCTGGCCGAAGAGCGCCACGACGCCGGCCGGCGCGCACCTGACGCTCTACCAGCCGCAGGTGTCGAGCTGGGACAACAAGGAGCACATCGTGGCGTATGCCGCGGTGGCGTACGAGGTCGCCGGCGCGGAGAAACCGATTCTGGGCACGGTGAAGTACGAGGCCGACACCAGCGTCGCGATGGACAAGCGCCTCGTGAGCTTCGAGAAGCTGAAGATCAGCGAGATGAACTTCGCCACGGCCAGCCGCGAGCAGACGCAGGACATCGCGGCCGAATTGCAGACGGGGGTCAACTCGAAGCCGCAGCGCGTGATCGCGCTCGACCGCGTGCTCGCCAACATCGACAAGAGCGCGATCATCCCGAAGAACGTCGATGGCGTGAAGGCCGACGCGCCGAAGATCTTCTACAGCTCGACCAAGGCGATTCTCGTCGGGTTCGACGGCGATCCGATCTGGAGCCCGATCAAGGAGAACGATCTCAAGTACGTGATCAACACGAACTGGGACGTCTTCCAGGATGGCCCGTCGAAGACGCTGTACCTCCGCGACGGCAAGTACTGGTACACGGCCATGGCGATCGACGGTCCCTGGTCGCCTGCCGGCAAGCTCCCCGAGAGCTTCAAGAAGCTCCCGCCCGACGAGAACTGGAAAGAGGTCAAGGCGAACTACCCGGGCGACAAGATCGACGCGAAGAAGATGCCCAAGGTGTTCGTGAGCACGGCGCCGGCGGAGATGATCCTGATCGAGGGCGCGCCGAACTATCTCCTCGTGGAAGGCACGAAGGATCTGCTCTGGATCGAGAACACGGAGAGCGACGTCTTCCGCGTCCAGAAGGACGGCCCGATCTACTATCTCGTTTCGGGGCGCTGGTTCTCGGCGCCGGACTTCAACGGCCCGTGGACGTTCGCGACGCCCTCGCTGCCGCCGCAGTTCAAGCAGATTCCGCCGGAGCATCCGCGTTCGCGCGTGCTCGCGTCGGTCCCGGGCACCGACCAGGCCAACGAGGCGGTGCTGCTCGCGCAGGTGCCGCAGACCGCGCGCGTGAACCGCAAACAGCTGAAGGCGCCTGACGTCCAGTACCAGGGCGACCCGAAGTTCGAGGCGATCCCGCAGACCCAGGTCGCGCGCGCCACGAACACCGACAAGGACATCATCAAGTTCGGTGACGTCTACTACATGTGCACCGATGGCGTGTGGTTCACGTCGAAGGCCGCCACCGGTCCGTGGGAGGTCGCCAGCAGCATCCCGAAGGAGATCTACGAGATCCCGCCGAGCTCGCCCTCGCACAACGTGACCTACGTCACCGTCGTCGAGGACAAGAGCGACGACGACTGGGTGACGTTCGCCGCAGTGGCCGGCTACACGGGGATGATGGTCGCGTGGGGCTGCGCGGTGTGGGGCACGGGCTGGTATTACCCGCCGTACGTCGGCTACGGCGGCTTCTATCCTGTCTACTATCCGTACTACCGGTCGTATGGCGCGTCGGCCTGGTACAACCCCTACACGGGCGCGTATGGCCGCCGTGTGTCGGCCTACGGCCCCTATGGCGGCGTCACCGCGGGCGCGCGCTACAACCCGCGCACGGGCACGTATTCGCGCGGCGCGATGGCGTACGGGCCGTACGGCGCGCGCGGCGCCGGCTCGGCGTATAACCCGAGAACCGGCGCGGTCGCCCACACCCGTCAGGGATCCAACGTCTACGGCAGCTGGGGGGCGACGTCCGTGCAGCGCGGCGACAACTGGGCGCAGACCGCGCGCGTCACCAACAACCGAACCGGGACGACAACGCGCGCGACGCGCACTGACAACGGCGGCGCGATCACGAGAAACGGACCAGGAGCAGGCAACAACGGTTTCGTCGCCGGCAACGGCGACAACATGTACGCCGGCCACGACGGGAACGTCTACAAGAAGAACGACGGCGGCGGCTGGTCGAAGGTACGACAACGGCAACTGGAACAACGTCGACCGGCCGGATTCGAATGTCAATCGCGACAGCGCCGCGCGCAAGGAAGGCGCGACGCGCACCCGCGACTCCAGCACGTACCAGCGCAGCGGCGGCGGCAGCGCCGGGAGCTATCGCGGCGGCGGTGGCGGCGCCAGCCGCGGCGGCGGCGGGGCTCGGGGCGGCGGAGGACGGCGGCGGTAGAACGACGAATGAAGAATGAAGAATGCAGAGTGCAGAGTGCAAGGTGCAGGGATGCAGCAATCCAGCTTGACCCTGCACCCTGCACTGCTGCACCCTGCACCGCACCTGCAGCACTGCAGCACTGCAGCACTTGTAGTACCGTGCGCACCCGTGCGCAGCCTCCTGAACATCGTCCTCCTCACGGCCGCCATCGTCAGCACGTCGGCGGCTGAACCTTCTCCGGCACGTTGCAGGCTGCGCACTCGACCCGTACGTCGCCCGTCCTCGCCTTCTCGTTCTCACCGATATCGCCAACGAGCCGGACGACCAGATGTCGATGGTCCGGCTCCTCGTCTACTCGAACCAGTACGACATCGAGGGCCTCGTCGCGACGACGTCCACGTGGATGCGGAACCGCGTGCGCCCCGACGTGATTCGATTCCGTCATCGACGCGTACGAGCAGGTTCGCCCGAACCTGTTGAAGCACGAGCCCGGATTCCCCGACGCCGTCGGCGCTCCGTTCCGTCGTCTCGTCGGGGCAGCCGGGCTACGGGATGGCCGCGGCCGGCGCGGGGAAGTCGTCAGAAGGCTCGGCCGCGATCGTTCGCGCTGTGGACAAGGCGGACGCACGTCCGCTCTGGATTGCCGCGTGGGGCGGCACGAACACGCTGGCGCAGGCGCTGATGGACGTGCGCGCGTCGCGCTCGGCATCCGAGGTCGACGCGTTCGTCTCGAAGATCCGCGTCTACTCGATCTCCGACCAGGACGACGCGGGCCCGTGGATCCGGCGCGAGTTCCCGTCGCTCTTCTACATCGTGTCGCCGTCGACGCCGGACGGCGAGCAGTACTACATGGCGACGTGGACCGGCATCAGCGGCGATCGGTTCTACCGCAACGCGCCTGGCGCCGACTTCACGACGTTCAGCGACGACTGGGTGAACGCGAACATCCGCGCCCAGGGGCCGCTGGGGAAGCTCTATCCGAAGCCGTGCTGCATCCACGAAGGCGACACGCCGTCGTTCCTCGGCCTGATCGGCAACGGGCTCGACGCGTTCATGAATCCGTCGTGGGGCGGCTGGGGCGGACGCTATGTGTGGCGCCAGCCCGCGGGAGAGCCGCGCGCCATCTGGACCGCAGGGCGGCGATTCATACCCCGGCAACGACAACTCGCGCGACACGGTCGTCGGCGTCGACGGTCGGAGCTACACGTCGGATCAGGCGACGATCTGGCGATGGCGGACGGCGTTCCAGCACGACTTCGCCGCGCGCATGGCGTGGTCCGTCGACGCGCCGCACGCGAACCACAACCCCGTCGTCGTCGTGAACGGGAGCGACGGCAAGGCGCCGATTGCGATTGACGCGACCGTCGGCACGCCGGTCACGCTCGATGCGTCGGCGACACGCGATCCCGACGGGAATGCCCTGACGTATTCGTGGTTCTACTATCCCGAGGCGGGCACCGGGATTCCGGGCCATCCCGTCTACGAGGGCGGACTGCGCGCCGCGTTCGCGCCCGGCGCCGGCGGGATTCCGCCGTCACCCGAAGGCGGCCCGCCGCAACCCGCACCGCGCGTCACGCTCGATCGCTTCGACACGTCGCGTGTCACGGTGACGCCGAAAGTCGCCGGCACCGCCCACGTCATTCTGGCGGTCACCGACGACGGGACGCCGACGCTGACGTCGTATCGGCGGGTGATTTGACGATCAAGGCAAGTAAATCCACAGATATTCGCTGATGTGTCGCTGATGCGCTCTCGTACGATCGTTCCGATCGCAGCGCCTCGGCACAACCTCGGTCAAACCTCAGGGCTCCCACAGGACTTTCGACAGGCCGCGCCCTGACTCTCCATCCGTGCGCTCAACGCACAGAGGGTAGTCATGGCTTTTGGGTCCACGTGTTCGCTCGTCGTCGCTGCGGCGCTCCTGCTGGGCCAGCCACCAATTCCTGCCGAGACCAGGCCGGGCGTGCCCTTCGAGCTCGTTCAGCAGCATCTGGTCGTCACGAAGGGAGCCATCGGATCGGTCGCCGGGCTCAATCTGCTGATCGACACCGGCACGATTCCCAGCGTCGTCGACGCCCGCCTGGCCAGGAAGCTGCACCTCCAGGCGGTTCAGTCCACGCTCGTCGCGTTCGGTCAGCAAGTTCCTGTCGAAAGCGCCGTCATCGAGGGCTTTCAGATCGGCGGGCTGCGGACCGGACCCGTCCCGGCGATGGTCGGCGATCTCTCGGTACTTGAACGGCGTACGCGTCGATGCCATCGTCGGACTCGACGTGCTCGCGCGGGCCAGCTTCTCGATCGACTACCAGAACCGCCTGCTGACGATCGCGCCGGACGTGCTGAACGAGCCGGGCGCCGCCATGGAGCTGGCCTGGCCGTTCATCACCGTGCGCATGGCCATCGCTGGGGCATCCGTTCGCCTGCTGCTCGACACCGGCAGTGCCGATCTCGTGCTCTTCAAGAGCCGCAATGCCCAACGCGTTGGAACACCCGCGGTGGAAAGGTGACAAAACCGTGCAATACGCCTCGGGCGCCGCGAGACTCCTGCGACTCGAGTTGCGCAACGCGGGCCTCGGACTGCAAGTCTGGGACACGCTGCAGGCCTGGTCGCTCGACCGCGCCCTGGACAACTATCCGGCAAGCATCGACGGCGTCCTCGGCGTGCGCGCGCTCGGGTGCCGCCGAGTGTCGTTCGACTTCGAAGGGCAGCAGTTTCGCTGCGGGCGGTGACGCCGCCGGCATGGCGGCCCTTGCAGGGTGGGTATATAAGGTTCCTGTCCACCCGAGAATGGCCGCTTACGAGAGTTTTCACGTCGGCGCATCGCATTATGTCGAGCCATCGCTCAATACCGTCACCGGCCCCGAGGGCGCCACTCGCCTCGAGCCAAAAGCGATGCAAGTACTCGTGTGCCTGGCGACACATGCCGGCCGCGTAGTCCCGAAGGAACTGCTCATCAGCACCGTTTGGGCCGACACATTCGTTTCCGACGATGTGCTCACCCGTTGCATCTCGGACCTCCGGCGCGTATTTGGCGACGACGCGAAGCAGTCCCGTGTCATCCAGACCATCCCGAAGAGCGGCTACCGGCTGATCGCTGACGTTGCAGCCGATGGCTCGCCGCCGTCTTCGGGGCATAGCTCAGAGCGCAGTCCGGGCCTGCTGATTGGCGGCGTCGGCCTGGCCGTAATGCTCCTCGGCGCTGCCGTCGGCGGATTCTGGATGCATCGCAGATCATCCGCGCCAGGCGTGGCGCCGGCAGCCTCCGTGCTCGGGGTGACATTGCCCCGGGTTCCGTTGACGAGCTTGCCCGGTCAGGAAACGGCGCCGGCGTTCTCGCCTGACGGAAACCAGGTGGCGTTCGTGTGGGACGGCGATGTGGGCAACGAAGACATCTACGTTCAGCTGATCGGTGCCGGAGCGCCGCTGCGCCTTACGACCAACCCGAATCCCGATCGAAATCCCGCGTGGTCGCCCGACGGCCGGTATATCGCGTTTGTTCGGGTGTCGCCGGCGGAGAGCGGAGTGTTCATCGTCCCGGCGCTCGGGGGATCTGAGCGACGGATTGCCGGGGTCCGGTGGGAGAACCACTGGGAATTGTATGGGGCCGGCCTGAGCTGGTCTCCTGACACACGCTTCCTCGCGATCTCTGACAGAGGTCCCGGGGAGGATCAGGGAAGCGTGTTTGTGGTGGCGGCCGATGGTTCGGCGTCGCGCCGGCTCACGTCGCCGCCTCCAGGGAACGTGCGCGACGTCGCTCCAGCGATCTCACCGGATGGCCGGACCGTCGCCTTCATCCGCGTGACGAGCGGAGGCGTCGGCGAAATCTACCTGGTGCCGTTTGTCGGCGGCGAGCCGCGCCGGCTCACGTTCGCGGACGCGTGGCTGGAACGAATCGCCTGGACACCTGACGGGCGCGATCTCGTGTCTCGTCAGGCGGGGGACTGACTGATGGCACGCTGTGGCGCGTGTCCGCGTCTGGCGGCGCACCTGAGCGCCTGCCCGTGCCGGATGGCAACGCGGCGTCTCCGGCGCTCGCGGCCCGCGGGAATCGCCTTGCGTACGCCCACCGGTCTTTCGACGCCAACATCTGGCAGTTCGACGTCTCGACATCTCCCGCTCGCGCGACACCCGTGCGGGCGGTGCTCGCATCCACGCGCTACGAAGGCGGACCGCAGGCCTCTTCGGACGGGAAGAGAATCGCCTTTCACTCGGATCGCGGCGGGGCGTTCGAGATTCTGGGCGTCCGACGTCGACGGCGCGAACGCCGTCCAATTGACCTCGCTCGGGCGCAGCAATACCGGGACACCGCGCTGGTCTCCCGACGGACGGCACATCGCGTTCGACGCGCGCGTCGGCGGGGCCGCCGACATCTTCGTCATCGATCCGGACGGCGGGCCGGCGCACCGTCTGACGACCGAAACCACCGACGATGTGGTGCCGAGCTGGTCGCGCGACGGTCGATGGGTGTATTTCGCATCGAAGCGGACCCCGCGCTGGGAAGTGTGGAAAGTGCCAGCCGCTGGCGGACCTGCGATGCAGGTCACGAAGCAAGGTGGGTTTGCCGCGTTCGAGTCACGGACGGGAGGACGCTCTATTACACGAAGGGGCTCACCGTGCCGGGCCTTTGGCGCGTTCCGACGAGCGGCGGAGATGAGACGCCGGTCATCGACTTCCCAAAGCCCGGCTATTGGGGTTACTGGGCGCTTGCCAGAACGGCGCTGTATTTCGTGAACAGCGACGTCAGACCCTTCGCGCTCGAGTTTCGTCGAGTTCGCCACTGCGCCGCGTCGTTCACGTTGCCGCTCTGCCAAGCCGCCCGTGACATGGGAGTCCGGGCTCGCGCTCTCTCCGGACGAGCGGTCGTTGCTGTACTTGCAGGTTGACCAGGTGAACAGCGACATCGCGCTCGTCGAGAACTTCAAATAAGATGCGGCCCATGTCTACCCCGACCGGACGCCGTGATTTCCTGAAGTCATCCCTGCTCACCGCGGGCGCTGTCGGCGTTCGCGCTCGGCAACGTCCGCGTCGACTGCCGCGCAGGCGCAGCCCGCGCCGCAGCCGCCGGGGCCGCCGCGGATTCAGTTCGCCGCCATCGGCCTCAACCACGGCCACATCTACGGCCAGTGCGAAGCCGTGACCCGCGGCGGCGGCCAACTGGTCAAGTTCTACGCGACCGAGCCCGAGCTGATCGCGCAGTTCCAGAAGCGCTACCCGCAGGTGCCGCTCGCGAAGAGCGAGCAGGAGATCCTGGACGACCCGAACATCAAGCTCGTGGTCAGCGCCTCGATCGCCAGCGACCGCGCGCCGCTCGGCATCCGCGTGATGAAGGCCGGCAAGGACTTCATGTCCGACAAGCCGGCGATGACGACGCTGGAGCAGCTGGCGGAAGTGAGGAAGGTCCAGGCGGAGACCAGGCGGATCTATTCGATCCTGTACAGCGAGCACTACGAGAACAAGGCGACGGTGAAGGCAGGAGAGCTCGTGAAGGCCGGCGCGATCGGCAAGGTGGTCCAGACCGTGTGCCTCGGCCCGCATCGCATGACGCCCAAGACGCGGCCCGAGTGGTTCTTCAAGAAGGAGAACTACGGCGGCATCCTCACCGACATCGCGTCACACGACTTCGATCAGTTCCTCTTCTTCACGGGCTCGACCGAGGCGACGATTGTCGCGTCGCAGGTCGGCAACGTGAACAACCCGAAGTATCCGGGCCTCGAGGACTTCGGCGACGTGATGGTCCGCGGCAACGGCGGCATGGGCTACATCCGCGTGGACTGGTTCACGCCGGACGGCCTCAGCACGTGGGGCGACGGGCGCCTGACCATCCTCGGCACCGACGGCTTCATCGAGGTGCGGAAGAACGTGGACATCGGCGGCCGATCTGGCGGCAACCATCTCTTCCTGGTCGATCAGAAAGAGACGCGGTACATCGACAGCTCGGATGTCGTGCTGAAATACGGCACGCAGCTCGTGGACGACATCCTGAATCGCACGGAGACGGCGATGCCGCAGAAGCACGCGTTCCTGGCGATGGAGCTGGCGCTGACGGCGGAGAAGAACGCGCAAAGGATCTCTAGCGAACGCGATCCATCCGATCGAGCTCGCCGAGTGCCAGGCGGTACTCCGTATAACTGCGCACGCCCTTGTCGCGCACCCACTCGAGGTGCTGGTACGCCGACCGCAGATCGCCGTCGAGATGCGCCTTGATCCCGATGTACGCGTGCGCTTCTGTCAGCGGGCCTGGTAACGTCGTCTTCAAGACCAGCGCCTGCCCGGTGGTCTTCCCTTCGAGAAACGACGCGATGTCCGCCTGCCACGACGTCGGCGCCACGTGGCTGCGGATCGCCTCCAGGACTTCGGCTGCCTTGTCCTTCTCGTTTCGCCGCAGGTAGGTGATCGCGGCGATGTACATCGCATACGGGCTCGACGTGTTCGTCCACCCCGACTGATCGACGAAGTTGGTCGCGTCCGAGATGGCGAAGCGGTCCAGGCCCAGGCGCTGCGAGTCGAGCAGCCGCGTCAGGTACCAGCCTGGACTGGGACTGAGCTGCATCACGCGCGTGAACGTGGCCGCCGCTTCGGGACGTCCCAGACCCAGCTGCGCGAGGCTCAGGCCGTAATAGCCGAACGCAAAGTCAGGGCGCTCGTCGACGGCGTGCCGGTACCCGCGCTCGGCCGCGTCGTAGTGGCGCAGGTCGAGGTCGGCTTCGGCGCGAAGGTAGCCGCTGGCGAAGTCGTCGCCGGCCATGAGATCGGGCGCGCTGAGGATGTCGAGCGCGTCGGCGGCGCGATCCTGCGCGACCAGGCCGCGCGCGCGCGACAGCCGCGCCTGCACGTGCTGCCGATCGATCGCCAGCGCCTTGTCGAGATGCTTGTCCGCCTCTTCGAACGCGGCCGTCCGCACCTGCAGGTCGCCCTGCAGCTGCTCGGCGTCCGCTTCGGTCATCGCGGTCGCGTCGGCCGTGACCTGGACATCCGGCGCGTTCACCTGGATCGCGGGCAGCTTCATCAACCCGAGGTACTTGTTCAGCGCCGTGTCGAGCGTCGTCAGGTCGGGGCCGAAGACGCGCTTGAACGCCTGATCGGCCGGATCGCCGTTCTGCAGCGCCGACATGAACGCGCCAAGGGCGGGCCGGTGCGTCGCGTTGTCGGCGAGCATCAGGTAGTGCACGAGCGCCCAGCTCTGCGCGTAGAACCGCGCCGTCGTCAGGTCATCGCGATAGAGATCGCGCATCGAGGCGGGATCGATGAACGCGCTCATCGGCACGGGCGGCGCGCGGCCCACGAGCAGGCCGACGTAGCGATCGAGCGGCCGGCCGACAATCAGGCGGCGGTCCACCTCGCTGCCGTCGAACGTGCTGAAGAAGTCGGCGAAGCCCTCGTTCAGCCAGAGCGGCAGCCGCGAGATGTTCTGGTTGACGAGCAGGTGCGTGTACTCGTGGAAGACGACCTGGTACGTGAACTCGCGGCGGCCGATCGACAAGACGATGTAGTTCACGTCGGGATGGGGGGCGAAGTAGGCCGCCACCATGTCCATCGGCTTGCCGCGATCGCGCGGCTTGAAGGGCGTCATCGCGTTGTCGTCGCGGAAGACGACCGCCACGGTGGGCGCCGGCGGATCGAGGCGGACGAAGGGCAGCAGCGATCGCATCGCCGCCCTGAAGCGCAGAATCGACGTGGCGGTGCGGCGCAGCTCGTCGGCGCCGGCGTTGCCCATGACGGTGAGCCCGGGCGCCTCGAGCCTCTTCCAGTCGCGGCTGGACTTCTGCGGCGGGCCAGTCTGACCCGCCAGCGCGATCGCGAAGGCGGGAAGGATCAGGACCGCGAGCGCAAACCGGCGCATGGGGGAACTCTAGCAGACTGCAGAGCTACGGACTGCAGGCCGGACTGAAGTCCGGCCCTACGACCGTCCAACCCGCAACCCGCAACCGGCAATCCGCAACGTCACGGCTTTCCCTGAAGCACGAATCCCGCCCAGAACATCGGGTGCTCCGGCAGCGTGGCGCGAGTGCCGTTCATCGTCGACCGTCACGTGCCCTGCCCGCAACTCGCGGAGGAGATGCAACTGCGCCTCACGGAGTGCGCGGTCCTTGGGCTCTCCGGCGGCGTAGGCGCGATAGAACGCCTTCATCAGAATCGCGGTCGTCGCATCGGCCGCCTCCCAGAGCGACGCGACGACGCTCGGCGCGCCGGCGGCGATGAAGGCCCGCGAGAGATCGGCGATGCCGTCGCTCGAGATCTTGCCGCTCGCCGATCGGCACGCGCTGAGGACGACCAGGTCGGCCGTCAGTGGCAGCGCGTAGATCTCCGACGCCGTGAGCCGTCCATCCACCGCGTGGGCGCCGTGCACGCCGCGCGACGCCGCCAGCGCGATGAACGGATCACGGTCGCCGCCCTCGTCCGCGAAGGCATGCGCGGCGAAATGAATCACCCTCGCGCGAGGCGCGGCAGCGCGGACCGCCTCTTCAGTGGCTGTCTCGCCGACGAGCACGGTGTCCGACTGTGTCCTCGGCCGACAGCGTCCGCGCGACGAGCCGCACCTCGGCACGCGCGCCGGCCAGCTGCGGCAGCACGGTGCCATCGGGGCTGACGCGCGCGCCGTGGATCCGCGACGAGCAGCGCGCCCGCGGCAGGCGGGCGATCGGCATGCGGCGTCAACGCGTCGGCCAGCGCGGCGCCGCCCGGCGCGTAGCCTGGAGAGTAGCGCTCGATCAGATAGCGCCCGCGCGGGTCGATGAGCGCCCCGAACGACAACTGAAACAGCGACCCGTGCGGGACGATCGTCAGGCGCGCGCCTGGCGCCGACGGCAGCCACGGCGCGACCGGGGCAATCAGCGCGGTGTACAGCCGTGACAACGCGGGAGCCGCCTCGTGCGGAGCTGACGCCAGATGAGTGGCCGCGCTGCCGCGCACGGCAACGTTCGGCCAGCTCGTCGTCGCGATGCGCACGAGGTCGTCGATGGCCGCGCGTCTGAGGGCGATCCGCGCGCTGTGGACGCCGCCGTCCTGGCCCACGGTCCACACGTAGCTCCCGCGATCCTGAATCCAGTAGACGAGCGAGCGTCGTGTCGAGTCGGCGCGCCAGGTCGGCGAGCGCCCTGGCGTCGAGGGCGGGGGCCGCGGCGGTACTGCGAAACGCGACGTCCTCGGGAAGGTCGGGCGGATCGTCCGGGGTCAGCGCCGTGGCATCAGCGGAGGTGTCGTCCGTCCCTGACGGAGTCGCTTCGAGTCGCCACGCTTTCGTCGTCGCGCGTCCTCGGCCATCTGCGTGCGCTCGGCCGCGCGGCGCGACAGCAGCAGGTCCGCGAGCGCTCGCGCCCGTCCCTGCTCCGCGGCGGCGAGCGCGTCTTCCGCGCGATGCTGACGGCCCAGGATGTCCACGGCCACGGCGTAGTCGTCGTGGACGTCGGCGAATCCGCGCTTCAGCACATCCGACGGCGCCAGATCGCGGCGCATCGCTTCCAGGCGCTCCAGGCAATCCGTGATCGAGCGCCGCGCCTCTTCTTCGCGGCCGAGATCCTGCAGGACCTCGGCGCGCTGCGCGAGCGCCTGTGTCTCGCCGTCGGGCTCCGCGCGCTCGCGCGCGGCGGCGAGCGCGCGGTCTGCCTGCCGGAGCGCTTCGTCCAGCTGACCGAGCTGTCGACGGCACTCCGACAGCCGCACGGTCGGGTAGACGGGAGAATCACCGAGCGGCCGTGCGAGAGCCTCCTCGTAGAGCCGCGCCGCCGCGGCCCAGCGGCGGTTTGCGAACTCGCCGCGCGCCACCGAGGCCGTCAGGCTGTGGACGAGCGCCGGCATGCCCGACTGGCGCGCGACCGCCAGGCCCTGTCGCATCGCCTCGGCCATCTCGCGCATGCGGAACATCCCGTCGAGGCTGTCGCCGGCGCCGACCCAGTTCCATGCGGCCGATTCGAGATCGCCGTACGCCATGGCTTCGCGAACCGCTTCGCGGTTCAGCGCAAGCGCGGCGGAGAAGTCGCCGTGCGCCCGCAGCGCCCACGCGTGGAATCCCAGCGCGTGTGAGATGAGCCAGCCGCCCTGCTGCGGCCGGCTGCGGGCGAGGCGCTCGGCATGTTCGGCCTCGGCAAGTGCGGGTCCAAATCGTCCCGCGGCAAGCAGCGCCGACGCCCAGTGATTGCGCACGCGCGACTCGAGCACCGGGTCGTCGAGGTCGCTGGCGATCTTCAGCTGGCGCACCATCAACGTGCGCTGATTCACATGCGAGAACGTCGTCAACAGCTGGAGCGCGCCGAACTCGCCCGCGCTCGTCGTGCTCGGCCACGAGGACGTCGTAGGCCTTGCGCGTGAGCTCCCGGGCCGCGGGGACATCGCCGAGAGCGACCAGCGTCTGCGCGAGCCACACCCGCGAGCGGGCCGCCAGGACTGCTCGCGCCGGCGGCCGTCCGCGTCGCGAACGGCGGCCGTCAGCGTCGTCCTCGCGGCGTCGAGGTCGTACGTCAGCAGCGCGAATCGGCCGCGGGCCGCCTCGAGCGCCAGCGCGCTGGACGAGTCGAGCGATTGCGTCGCCAGCGATGCCAGTGCCGTTCGGGATCCCGGGATGTCGTGCGCGTCGAGCCGCGCATGCAGCCGCCGCCAACGCGCGGCGAGAAGACCGTGTCCGACCCGCGCGCGGGCATGACGCTCGCGAGAACGAGCGCGGCAGCCAGGCAGGCGAGCGGCCGGGGAGGCATGTTCGACTCATTCTGGCCCCTGATCCGGCCGATCTCAACCGGCCTGTATGATCGCGTCGTGCAGGATCACGAGCAGTTCATGAGGCTCGCGCTGGACGAAGCGCGCCGCGCCGAGGCCGCCGGCGAGGTCCCCGTCGGCGCGGTCGTCGTCCTCGACGGACAGGTCGTCGGACGCGGATTCAATCAGCCGATTGGCGCCGTCGATCCCACCGCGCACGCGGAGATCGTGGCGCTCCGCGACGCGGCGCGTGGCGTCGGCAACTACCGGCTCACCGAGTGCGGTGATGTACGTGACGATCGAGCCCTGCCTGATGTGCGTCGGCGCGCTCGTGCACGCGCGCATCGGCACGCTCGTCTTCGGCGCGACGGAGCCGAAAGCCGGCGCGGTCGTCTCAACCATCGCGCGCGCTGGAGATTGCCGTCGTTGAATCATCAGCGTGGAAGTCGTCGGCGGCGTGCTGGAAGACGAATGCCGCGACGTCGTGCAGGCGTTCTTCAAGAGCGCGTCGTACGTAGGGCGCGGCTTCAGCCGCGCCGTGCGACCGAACTGAAGTCCGCCCCTGCCGAGTCATTCATCCCGCAGCAACGTCGCAGGATCGACCTGTGAGGCGCGAATCGCCGGCACGAGACACGCGGGATCGCCGGAATCATCACGACGGCCGTCGCGCTGACGAGCACGGCGGGATCGTGCGGATCCACGCTGATAGAGCATCGACGCCAGGCTGCGCGCCGTGGCCAGCGCCGCGACGCATGCCGATCGCCACGCCCACCACGATCATCCGCAGGCCCATGCCGAGCGTCGACGTCAAGCACCTGCCTGCGGCTCGCGCCGAGCGCCCGTCGGATGGCCGTGTCGCGCCGTCCGCCGGCTGACGTGATACGCCATCACGCCGTAGATGCCCGTCGCGGCCAGCGCCAGGGCAAGATGCCGAGCACGGCAAACAGCCCTCCACGAAGCCTCGGCACCGACGTCGAACGCTCCACCTCGTCGTCCATCGTGATGACGTCATGCAGCGGCAGCCGCGGATCCATCTCGCGAAGCGCACTCCGGATCGCGGGGACGATCTGCGAGGGATCGCCGGCGGTCCGCACGGCGAAGTAGGGTGATCGATACCACCGGTTCTGCAGATACGGCTCGTAGACCATCGGCTGCGTGCCGCCCCAGACGCCGGACTCATACGGCACGTCCCGAACGACGCCGACGATCGTGGTCCACGGCTGCGACGGATCCAATCGCCGCCCTTCAACCGCTTGCCGAGCGCGCGGCCGTCCGGATAGTGGCGCCGGACGAAGGCTTCGTTCACCACTGCGACCGCCGGCGACGTGTCGAGGTCGTGCCCGTCGAACTCGCGTCCCGCGACGAGCGCCATCTGCAGCGTCTCTGAAATAGGAAGGCGTCACCATGTTCCAGTCCGCGACGTCGTTGCGTCCCGCGGTGTTCGGCGTCTGCCCTTCGAGGGTGTAGTTGTTGGAGAAAGTCAGCAGGTCCGGCGGCAGCGACTGACGCCGCGGCGACGTCGACCACGCCGGGGACGCCACGCAGACGCGCCACGGCGCTCGTCAGAAACGCGCCTGTGCGTTCCGCAGGCTTGTAGCGATCCTCCGGCAGGCTGAGCAGAAACGTCAGCACGCCCTGGGACCGGAAGCCGGGGTCCTCGCGCTGCGCGCGCAGCAGGCTCTTCACGAGCAGCGCCGACCCGGTGAGCACCATCAGCGTCAGCGCGATCTCCGCGACGACGAGCGCGCCGCGCAGCCGTCCGGTGTGTGCGCCTTCACCGGTGGTCCGTCCGCCATCGCGCAGCCACGTCCCCAGCCGCGTCCAGGGCAGGCGCGCGACCGGAAGCACGCCGGCCACGAGGCCCGCGCCCAGGCCCAGCGACAGCGCGAACGCGACGACGACGGGATCCAGCCGCACTTCGTTCATGCGCGGAATCACCGCGCTCGCGGCCGTTCCCGCCACGTCCAGCGCGATGGCGGCGATGGCAAGGCCGAGCGCGCCGCCGAGCACGCCGAGCAGCGCCGACTCGGTGAGCAGTTGCCTGGCGAGCCGGCCCTTCCGCGCGCCGAGCGACGCGCGAACGGCGAGCTCGCGCGTGCGAACGGTCCCGCGGGCCAGCATCAGGTTCGCGACGTTCACCACGGCCACCAGCAGCACGAGCGATACGCCGCAGAACAGCATGAGCAGGGTCTCGCGGATGTCGCCGACGAGCCGCTCGCGTTCCGGCCTCAGCGCGTACCGCCACGTGTCTATCCTTCACGCCGAATCGTTCGCGGAGGACGGGCGTGACGACGGCGGTGAGCCGCGCGGCGGCCTGGTCGGCGGCGACGCCGGTTGGCACTCGCACGAGCACGTGGATGTAATACCCGCCCCGCCGTTTCGGCGGATCCAGCGGCACGCGCACCCACACTTCGTCGTCGCGCTCGCCGGGCACTTGGAATCCGCGCGCCATCACGCCGACGACCGTGCAGGGCTTCTCGTCGAGCGTGAGGACGCGGCCGATGGCGTCGCGCGCCTGTCGAACCGCCGCTCCCACACGCTCTCGCCGATGAGGGCCTGACAGCCCTGCGCGGTGCCCTGGAATCCCGGCCCCGACGAGCGGAGCGACCTGCAGCAGGCGCATCAGCTCGCTCGTGACGAAGATGCCGCGAAGGACATCTGGCCCGTCCGGTCCCGCCACGGCGAAGCCGCTGTCCGGATAGAAGAACGCGCGACCTCGGCGATGCCCTGGCTGGTCTCGGTGAGCGCGACGAAGTCGGCCACCGAGAGCACGGCGGAGAAGTCGCCCCACCAGATCCGCGCGCGGTGGATCTCCTCGGATCGCGGATAGGGCAACGGCCGCAGCAGCACGGCGTTGACGACGCTGAAGATGGCCGTGGTGCCGCCGACACCGAGGCCGAGCGAGAGGATGACGGCGGCGGCGAAGCCGGGCGCGCGGCGAATCGAGCGCGCGCCGTACTGGAGGTCGCGCGCGAGATCCGCGAGCAGTCGTCCCGTGCGATCGTCGGCGGCGTTCTCGCGCGCGAGGTCCGCATGTCCGGCGCGCAGGACCGCCTGCCGGTGGGCGTCCTCGCCGGCGCCACGCTCGGATTGTCGAGCGCTCTCCCGGTCGAGATGGTCGCGCAGCTCGTCCGTGAGCTCGTCGTCCGCGGAGCCGGGGCGCAGCAGCTCGCGCAGCCGATAGCCGATGCCGTGGATCCAGGACATGGCGTGCCTCAGGATTCCGCGTTGAGGATCCGCCGGACCGCGAGGCTCGCGCGATCCCAGGACGAGCGCTCGGCCAGGAGCTGCTGCCGTCCGCTGGCGGTCAGCTTGTAGTAGCGCGCCTTGCGGCCGTTCTCGGTGGTGCGCCATTCAGCGGTGAGCCAGCCTCGGCGGAGCAGGCGCTGCAGCGCGGGGTAGAGGGTGCCGGTCTGCAGCTGGAACACGTTCTGCGAGAGCTGCGCGATCCGCTCGCCGATGCCCCAGCCGTGCATCGGCGCCAGGTCGAGCGCCTTCAGGATCAGCATGTCGAGCGTGCCCTTGAGGACGTCTTCGGTCTCGTCGGCCATCTGTGTGACTCTACTGTAGATTACATACGGGTAAGCTGTCAACGAGGTTCAGGCCGGGCGCCTGCCGGCCGCGCATTGCGCCCGCTCGGCCCACCGGCGTATAGTCCGCCCCGGTCTCCCGGCTCCGGCCCATGCGCGCGTTCATCCTCGCGGCTCTCGTCGGCACCGTGGCCGGGCTTGGTGCGTACACCTTCCGGTACGCCGAAGGCTTCAGCTACTTCTCAACGGATCCCCGCGCCTGCAATAACTGCCACGTGATGAACGACCAGTACGCGTCGTGGGCGCGCGGGCCGCACCGCGCGTTCGCGCGCTGCGTCGACTGCCACCTGCCGCACGCGTTCATCCCGAAGTACCTGGCCAAGGCGAGCAACGGCTATCACCACTCCAAGGGCTTCACGTTCATGGACTTTCACGATCCGATCATGATCAAGCCCGGCAACGCACGGATCCTCCAGGAGGCCTGCCTCCGCTGCCACGGCGACTTCGTCCACGACATCGTCCGGGGCAGCACGACGCGGGAAGACGCGGTGATGTGCGTGCACTGTCATCGCGGCGTTGGACATGGCGCGAGATTCTGAGGTGACCTCATGAGCGACTCGAGATCCGGACTCGACCGGCGGCCGGTGGCGATCTTCGCCGCCATCGCAGGCGTGTGCGCCGTGGCCGTCTTCCTCGCTCGGCGCGCTGCTCACGTCCGTCTTCCAGCGCAAGCAGGAAGCGAAGAACCCGTACGTCCGGCTCGTGGAGGTCCGTGAAGAGACGACCGATCCGGCCGCCTGGGGGATCAACTGGGCGCGCGAGTACGACGACTACAAGCGCACCGCCGAAATGACACAGACGCGCTTCGGCGGGTCGGAGACGCTGCCGTCGGAGAAGGCGGCCGCGAATCCCTGGCTCACGCGGCTCTTCGCGGGATACGCCTTCGCCATCGACTACCGCGACCGCCGCGGCCACGCCTACATGCTTCAGGACCAGGAGCAGACCAAGCGCGTCACGGAGCGCGAGCAGCCGGGCTCGTGCGTGCAGTGCCACATGTCGGTCATCCCCACCTATCGCCGCCTGGGCGGCGGGGACGTGTTCAAGGGCTTCGAGGCGATGACGACGCTGTCATATGGCGAGGCGCACGCCGAGGTCGTCAAGACCGGCTCCGAGGATCCCGTTGCCGGTACGGCAATCACGTTCAAGCACACCGACGGGCGCATCCGGTGAGCTGTGTGGATTGTCACGATCCCCAGAGCATGGAGCTCCGCGTGACGAGGCCCGGGTTCATCCGCGGCATTCAGGCGCTCGCGGCCGGCTCGGCGGCGGTGCCGCACCTCGAGAGCATCGAGCGCTGGCGGCAGGGCGATCGCAGCAAGCCGTACGATCCGAACGTCGACGCCTCACGGCAGGAGATGCGGTCGTTCGTCTGCGGGCAGTGCCACGTCGAGTACCTACTGCGGCCCGAAGGTGACGCTCTTCTACCCGTGGAACAACGGGTTGAAGGTCGAGCAGATCGAGAGCTACTACGACAGCTACAAGTTCCCCGACGGCCACACGTTCTACGACTGGGAGCACGGCGAGACCGGCGCGCACGTGCTGAAGGCGCAGCACCCGGAGTTCGAGACGTGGAGCCAGGGCATTCACGCGAGAAGCGGCGTCGCGTGCGCCGACTGCCACATGCCCTACAAGCGCGAAGGCGCGATGAAGGTTTCGGACCACTGGGTCCGCAGCCCGCTCGTGAACGTGCCGCGCGCCTGTCAGGTGTGCCATCCGTACTCGGAAGGCGAGATTCAAGCGCGGGTCGCCGCCATCCAGGAGCGGACCTACACGCTGCTCCACCGCTCGGCGGCGGCCTACATCGCCATGCTCGACGCGGTCGCGGCAGCAAAGAAGAGCGGCGCCACCGATGCGCAGCTGGCGCCGGCGCTGGCGCTCCAGCGCAAGGCCCAATGGCGGCTGGATTTCGTCGCGGCGGAGAACTCGATGGGCTTCCACGCGCCGCAGGAAACGGCGCGCGTCCTTGCCGAATCGATCGACTACGCGCGTCAGGGCCAGCTCGCCGCCCGCGCGCTCGTCACCGCGCACTGACCGGCGCCGGAGGCCGTCGCTCGACACCGCGCCGCGCGCGTGGTAGATGTAAGCAGGTGCTACCATCCAGCGCTGTTCTCGCCCGCCGAGCGTCGCCATGCGCGCAGTGAAACGCTCGGTCGCCGCGCGGCGACCGAAGAGTCGCGCGCGCAAGTACGTCCCCCGCGACGAGCGGCGGCGCCAGATTCTGGACGCGGCGGCGGAGCTCTTCGCGCACCGCGGCTTCGCGGGCACGACGACGCGTCAGATTGCCGCGGCGGTCGGCACCACGGAGACCGTGCTCTTCAGGCACTTTCCGAAGAAGGAAAGCCTCTACGCGGCGATTCTCGAGGACCGCGTGCCTGCGGCCAGCGTCGACCGCTGGATCACACACCTGAAGTCTCTGGCGGATCGTCACCAGGACGAGGCGCTCTTTCGCGCGGTCGCAGAGGCGATCCTCGAGTCGTTCCGCCGCGACACCATCTACCACCGGCTGATGATGTACGCCACCCTCGAGGGGCACGATCTCGCCCGGATTGGCCACTCGAAATACAGCGGCCCGTTCCTTGGCTTTCTCCGGGACTACATCGCGCGGCGGCAGTCGCAGGGCGCCTTCAAACGCATGCGGCCGGAATGGGTCGTGCACGTGCTGGTCGCCACGACGACGCACTACGCCCAGTGGACAGCTCTCGGCCAGAACGTCCTTGGCCTCAGCGAAGCCGAAGTCGCACGACAGACCGTGGCGCTCGTCCTGGGCCTCGAGTGAGGCACGCTCTGGAACTGCAGAGCTATGGTTCGTATTGACAGTGAACACTATCAATTGTCAGAATCGACGTTCGTTAACAGTGTCTTGTCTTGCCGTTGCCGGTTCCCGTTCCCCATTCTCCTGAGGTTCGGATGAAGAAGCTTGCGCTTGCGATCGTCGCCGTCGCCCTGACCGCCGTCACTGTTCTTGCCGCCGATGTGGCCGGCACCTGGAATGTCGACGGCGACGTCGTCGGCAACCCCGTCAAGTTCACGACCGTCTGGAAGCAGGACGGCGAGACGCTGTCGGGCACGGCGACCCTTGAAGGCAAGGACATCCCGGTCACCGGCACCGTGAAGGACAAGACTGTCACGTTCGAGTTCGACAACGACCACGAAGGCACGACGTATCACCTCGTCTTCACGGGCACGCTGGGCGACGACGGCGGGCTGAAGGGGTCGATTGCGGTCGCCGGCGTCGAGGGCACGTTCACGGCCACGAAGAAGCAGTGTCATGACCGAGCGCACCGCGTTCTGGCTCGGTGTCGTCCTTCTCGCGATTGCCTCCGCGGCGTCGGCCGCGCCCGTCCGCGCCGCGCCAGGTGCTCAGCGCGGATTTCGACTGGAAGTTCGCGCTGGGCGACACCGCGGGCGCCGAGGCCGCCAGCTTCGACGACGCGAGCTGGCGCGTGGTGCAGCTGCCGCACGACTGGAGCATCGAGTCGCCGCCGGCCGAGACGAGTCCCACCAAAGGCGGCGGCGGATTCTTTCCAGCCGGCGTGGGCTGTACCGCCGGACGTTCCAGGCGCCGTCCGCCTGGAAAGGCCAGCGGATCAGCGTCGAGTTCGACGGCATCTACCGCAACGCCACTGTCTATCTCAACGGCGAGAAGCTCGGCACGCGTCCGAGCGGGTATTCGGGCGTCGCGTACGACCTCACCTCCGGTCTCGTGTACGGAGCTCGCAATGTGCTCGCCGTGCGCGTCGACAACGCCTCACAGCCGAACAGCCGGTGGTATTCCGGCTCCGGATCTACCGCCACGTCCGGGTCGTGGTGACCGACCCCGTGCACGTCGGACACTGGGGCGTGTTCGTCACGACGCCGGAGATCGCCAGCGGGTCAGCGAAGGTCGTCGTCCACACCATCGTCTCGAACGACACAGGCCGTGCGACGGATGTCGTCGTCGAGACGGCGATCGTGGGTCCTGCGGGCGCCGGCGGGCCATGCGCGTCTCGCGCAGGCTGCCGCGGCGGGCGATACCGACGTCACCCAGGAAATCGCTGTCTCGAATCCCGCGCTCTGGTCGCCGTCGACGCCGCACCTTTACCAGGCCGTCAGCAGGATCCTCCGGGCGGAACCGTCCTCGATCAGGTCACGACGCCTTTCGGCATTCGTTCTGTCGCCTGGTCAGCCGAGAAGGGATTCCTGCTGAACGGCATGCCCATCGAGCTGGCCGGGGGCAGCGTGCACCACGACAACGGGCCGCTTGGCGCCGCGGCCTTCGATCGCGCCGAGGCGCGTCGCGTCGAGCTGCTGAAGGCCGCAGGCTTCAATGCCGTCCGCACGGCGCACAACGTGCCGTCCCCGGCGTTCCTCGACGCGTGCGACCGCCTGGGGCTGCTCGTGCTCGACGAGCCCTTCGACGTCTGGAAGACGCCCAAGGTCAAGTACCACATGGCGCGCGAGTTCGACGAGTGGTGGCGGCCGGATGCCGCGGCGATGGTGCTCCGCGATCGCAACCACCCGTCGATCGTCATGTGGGGCATCGGCAACGAGATCCAGGAAGCGTGGACACCCGATGGCGGGCCGCGCGGAAAGGAGATCGCGGCATACATCCGATCGCTCGATGGCACCCGTCCGCTCGCGCAGGCGTTTCCCGGCGCCACCTTCAGCGCCAACGCCGACGCCTCGATCGCGAACGTCGACATCGCCGGCTACAACTACAACATCGCCGCGAACCACGCGAAGGATCACCAGCGCGTGCCCTCCCGCGTGATGATGACCACCGAATCGCTGCCGCGCGATGCCTTCCAGGAATGGCGTCTCGCGCACGAGCTGCCGTATGCGATTGGCGAGTTCGTGTGGACGGCGATCGACTATCTCGGCGAATCGGGCATCGGTGGCTGGAGCGTAGGCACGCCCGAGCGAGCAGCGCAGGTCACCAACCTGTTGAAGATGATCAAGCCGGCCATGTCGTCCATGGGCGCCGACGGCAAGAATCCCTTTCCCGCCACGGACGAGAAATCAGAGGACGCCTCGAAGAGCCCGATGATGAGCGCATTCTTCACGGGGTGGCCGTATCACGAGGCGACCTGCGGCGACATCGACCTCACCGGACAGCGCAAGCCGCAGTCGTATTACCGCGACATCCTCTGGAATCGACGCGATCGCGTCTACGCGGCGGTGCGCCTGCCCGCGCCGGACGGGCAAGCCATCGTGGCGACGCTCTGGGCTGTCCCGCCCGCGCTGGCGAGCTGGACGTGGCCTGGTCATGAAGGAAGGACCTCCAGGTGGAGGTCTACGCAGGCACCGAGCGGGTGCGGCTGCTCCTGAACGACAAGGTGATTGCCGAGCAGCCGACCGGCGAGGCCCAGGAGTTCCGGGCACTGTTCACCGTACCCTACGCCCCCGGCACGTTGAAGGCCGTCGGCCTGAACGGCGATCGCGTCGTCGCGGAGAGCGTGCTGACGACGTCCGGCGCGACAGCGCGGCTGCGGCTCACGGCCGATCGCCCGACGATTGCCGCCGACGGTCAGGATCTGTCGTCGTCGTCGTGGAGGCCGTCGACGCTCACGGGCGACTGCAGCCCACCGCTGATGCGCAAGTGCGTTTCGCGCTGACGGGACCTGCCACGATTGCCGCAGTCGGCAATGCGGACCCCACCAGTCTCGAGCCTGTACGTGGGAACCTCGCGAAAGCTCTTCAACGGTCGTGCGCTCCTGGTCGTGCGCGCGACCCGCCAGGCCGGGAACATCCAGGTGAAGGCCGACGCGGAAGGCGTCGAAGGCGCTTCGACCACCATCACCGCCCAGCGAACGGGAACGACGCCGGCCTTGCCGTAGCGCTGAGCGGATGCTCCGCGTCCGTCGGCCTCAGCGCTCTTTTCTGCTCAGGGACGGCCGCGCACCAGGAACTCGTACTCGCCCGATCCGAATTCCAGCCGGACGTGGCCGTCCTCGCTCTGGCCGACGCGGACGCCAGGCGCGTCGGCGAGCGCGACGTTGCCGTCGCCGGCCCCGTGCAGGACACGCACCAGCATCGGATCCGACGCCGGCAGATCGATCCGGCCGCGCGAGGTGGGCGGAACCGTCACGCGGAAGTGGATGCCGTCCGCGCTCTTCGTCCATTCCGATCGAATCGGCCCGCGGACGCTGTCGTATCGCGCCGCCACGTGGTCGAGCCCTTCGGTCGGCACGTGCGGCGTGAAGCCGATCAGCGCGAAGCCCGGCTCGAGCGGCCTCAGCCCGGCAAGGTCCTCGTAGAACCACTGCACGATCGCCCCGAAGAAGTGGTGGTTCCGCGAGCGCGTGTCCGCCGGCCAGCTCTCGCCGAGCGCCGTGAACTTCAGCGCGTCGGTCCAGTAGCCCCAGCTCGGCTCGTCCGTCCTGGTCGCGACGGTGAACGCGACGTCGTGGTGCCCTGTCGCCGTCAGCACCGGCAGGATGTACGCCGCGCCGATCACGCCGACGTACGCGTGACCGCCGCGCCGGTTCGTGATGTCGTCGGCCAGGCGCTCGGCCACCGCCGCGCGCTGGGCGTCAGGCACGAGGTGAAACGCGAGCGGCAGGATCTGGGCGGTCTGGACGAACCCGTCCTCGGCTTTCTCGCGGTAGACGCCATCGGCTGACAGGAACCGCGCGTTGAAGTCCCTCCTCACGTGAGCGAAGAGCGCGTCGTACTTGGCCGCGGCGGGCCCGTCGTGCAGCGCGCGCGCGGTGCCGGCAGCGATCTCGGCCATCCTCGCCAGAAACGCCGTCGAGACGAGCGCGTTGATCGTCGGCACGTCCTTCGGCGGCAGCCAGTCTCCGAGGCCTGACGTCAGCGTGTAGGCGTAGGCGTCTCCGTCCTTCGCGGTCCACCGGGGGATCCAGTCGTCGAGATACTTCTTCATCAGCGGATACGTCCGCTCGAGCGCTCGGACGTCCCCATACCGCTGGTAGCTCTCCCACGGAAGCACGAACCAGAACGCATCCCACGCCGGCGTCGCGCCGCAGCAGTCCACCGGCTTGAACGCGGGCTTGCCGACGTAGCCGTAGTTGCGGTTGCTCGGGCTGAGCAGCGGCACTTCTCCGTCGGCCGTCTGCGCGTCGGCCATGTCCTGGAACATCTTTCGATAGAGCCGCTCGGTATCGAACAGCAGCGACGCCGTGGGCGCCATCAGCTGCGCGTCGCCGGTCCACCCGTTCTTCTCGTACACGGGCGTGTCGGTGATGATCGCCGTGAAGGTTGCTCTGCACCGCCCACTGCGTGTTGCGGTGGATGCGCGCGAGCGTCGGCTGCGAGACGTCCAGCTCGCCAGTCGACGCGACGCTCGACCGGACCTGCCGCACGCTGGCAAGAGACACGGTGACGCCCGCGGGGAGCGGCGCGTGGTTCGGGCCGGACAGCTGGACGTACTGGAATCCCTTGTAGCTGAATCGCGGCGTCCACGACTCGCGGCCGCCGCCGCGCGCCACGTAGTAGTCGGTCTGCAGCTGGCCGTACACCAGATCGTTTCCCGCCGTGCTCGCGGTCCCGTCGTCGGCCAGCTTCTCGCTGTAGAAGATCTCAATCGCCGTGCCGCGCGGCGCTTCGACCGCCAGCTCCGCCCAGCCCGTCAGGTTCTGCCCGATGTCGTAGACGACGATGCCGGGCTTCGGCTCGTGGCGCGTGCCGGGCTCCCTGGACGAGACCTCTGCGATCGGCTCGTGCGCTTCGGCGTGCAGCACTCCCGTGGGGCCATCCACGCCGCGCGCGGCCGTCCAGGCGTGGTCGTCGAAGCCAGCCTCTTTCCATCCAGGCACGTCGCGACGGGCGTCGAAGGTCTCGCCGAGATAGTAGTTGTCGAAGCGCGTCGGCCCGTCGGCGACCTTCCATGTCGGATCGGAGGCGACGATCTCCTCGGTGCCGTCGGCGTACGCACACGCGGAGATCGAGCCGCAGCCGGGGCGTCGCGCGCCACTCGGCATCCTCCCAGCCCCAGTCCCACGTGCGCGCGGCGTCGTCGAAGTGACCCGAGCCGAGCACGACCGACACGACGTTCTCGCCCGGCCTCAGCAGGCCCGTCACGTCGTCGGTCGTGTAGAGCACTGTCTTCGCGTAGTTCGTGAACGCGGGCTCGAGGACGCGGTTCGACGTCGCGCGGCCGTTGATCGCCACGTCCTGGTACGCGAGGCCGGTGGCGTAGAGACGGGCGCCGACGACCGGCTTCGTCACGCGGAAGGTCTTGCGGAACATCGGGGCCGGCCGGATCTCGCGGCACTCGCCCTGGTTGTTCTTCTTCAGTGCCGCCGACAAAGCCAGTCGTGAGCCAGCTGACGGGACGGCAGAATTCGTCAGTCGCGCGAATCTCCGCGTCGTCGGCCACGCCCTCGGCCTCGGTGAGCGGCCCCCGGCGTTCGGGCCCGGCGATCCACTGACCCTTCCAATCGCCGGCGGACAGGAGTCCAGTCTCGAACCACGACGGCTCCGCCCATCCGTCGGATGCGTTCGTGACGACGCGCACCGTCCAGAAATACCGGGTGTGCGCACGGAGCGCCGGGCCCGCGTAGAGGCACGCCGGGCTCGGACGATTTCACCTCACCCGAGTCCCACACATCGGCGGCGCCCGGCACGCAGACGATCGGCGCGCGATGCGACGAGCACCTGCAGCGAGAGTTGCCGGATGTCGCCCGGGCCCGTCAGCCGCCAGGTGAATCGCGGCGCCGGATCGTCGATGCCGAGCGGCGTGACTGCGGCATCGGTTTCGAGCGAAGCCGTCGCGATGAGGGTGCGCCCAGCCGTCGCGCCTGCCTGTCCCCGGGACCCGGAATCGGCGGCGGTCAACGCGACGCTGCACGCGATGAGCAGCGCCGCCGTGGCGAGTTGGCGCAGAGAGCCGGCGGTCGTGAGCATACCGGCGCATTCTAGTGGGTCGGCGGCTGTACCTCCTCTTCGAAGGGGCGCATCTCGCACTCGCCCTCGAACGTGGGCCAGTGCTTCAGGTGGAGCTCCATGAAGCGGCGCGCCAGCGCGAGCGCCTCTTCGCGCGACTTCGCGTCGATGATCGCGTAGCCGCCGACGATCTCCTTGGACTCGGTGAACGGCCCGTCGACCACCGTGATCTTGCCGCCCTTGAGCCGCACCCGCGTCCCAGCCGACGTCGGCTGCAGGCCCGCGCCGCCGACGAAGTTGCCGCTCTTCGTGGTCTCTTCGATGAACTTGCCCATGTCTTCATACAGGCCGGCGGGGGCCTGGACGTTGCCGTAATCCTGAGCGTGCTTGATGAACATCATGTAGCGCATGTCTCGTGAGCTCCTGGCCTTCGGAGGAACCCGGACCAGCTCGCCGGCGGCCCCCGTTCTATCTTGACGTCGAACGAGGGCCGGCGAGATCGACATGCGGCCGCGACCGCTACGAAATCAGCGGCAGCGCGAAGTCGGGGCTCTGCACGTGGCGGATGAACCCCTCCGCCTGAGCCGTCCCGCGCTCGATGCCTCGCATCCGGGTGACGGTCTCCTGCAGCTGGTAGAACCGATCCGGCGTCTGGCTGGCGTGCGCGTAGCACGCGGTCCGCTTGCGCTCGGCGACCGCGGAGATGTCCACGTAGTGCGTCGGCGTGAACTGCACTGTGTCTTCGCCGTTCGAGACCTCGTAGTAGTAGAGCGCGAAGCTCCTCTTCATGCGCAGCCAGGCGTCGTACACGAGCATCGAGATTGCCCGATGGTCGGCGTGGTTGTCGATGGGCCAGTGGGTGAAGACGACGTCAGGCCTCTCGGCCTCGAGCAACGTGTGGAACTGCTCGTAGCGTTCGCGGTCCACGATGGCGTTCCCGTCGATCTGGCCGGCGTAGAGCGGCCGCGCCTTCAGGATCTCGCAGGCCTTTCGCCGCCTCAGCCACGCGATCGGGAGCGTTGCCGGCCTGGGCGGCTTCAGGGGTCAGCCCCTTGTTCAGATACAGGAGCACCACGTCGTGTCCGAGGTCCGCGTACCGCGCGATGGTGCCGCCGCATCCGTACTCCGGGTCGCCAGGATGTCCGCCGGTGACGACGACCTTGAGCCGCGCAGGCGTGGCGCCGGCGGTCGAGGCGGCGGCCGCTGTGCCCGGAAGTCCGAATGCGAGAGACGCGCCGAGCGCCCGCTCGAGAAGCGACCGTCGAGACACGAGATCTGGAGGGTCCTGAGTCATACGCCGGCACTCTAGTCTCGAACAGGACGATGCGCCAGCGCTGTGGCAGAATGGCCCGCGGGACCACGACATATGCCTAACGCTGCTGGCAGCTTCATCTGGTACGAGCTCATGACGCCCGACCCCGATGCGATCGCGCCGTTCTACGCCGCCGTCGTCGGATGGAAGATCGGCCAAGCGGAACCGCAACAGCCTGGCGGTATGGACTACCGCATGATCAATCGTTCCGACGGCAAATTTGCCGGCGGCGTCCTTCGCCTCTCAGCAGACATGCTGCAGAACGGCGAACGCCGCGCTGGATCGGCTACCTGTCGACGCCGGATGTCGACGGGCAGCTCGCGGCCATCGTCGCTGACGGAGGAAAGGTTCAGATGCCGGCGGCGAACATTCCGACCGTCGGCCGGATCGCCATGGTCACCGATCCTCAGGGCGTGCCCTTCTACCTGATGACGCCGACCCCGCCGCCTGGCGCGGCCGACACGACGAGCGACGTGTTCGACCGTCACGCCCAGCAGCGCGTGAACTGGAACGAGCTGGCCAGCCCGGATCTTGCGGCAGCGAAAGCGTTCTACGCCCGCCACTTCGGCTTCGAGTTCAACGAGTCGATGAACATGGGGCCGATGGGCGACTACTGCTTCATCGACCACGGCGGCCAGCGCCTCGGCGCCATCATGCAGCGCCAGGACGAGCGGCAGCCCCCCGCGTGGCTGTTCTACATCGGCGTGCCGTCGATCGCAGCGGCCGCTCGGGCAATTGCAGCCAATGGGGGCCGGTGCTCATGGGGCCTCACGAAGTGCCGACTGGCGAGTGGATCGTCATCGCCACCGATCCGGCCGGCGCGGGATTCGGACTGACCGGGCCCAAGGGCGACTGAATACGCTACCGGTGTGAGAACGCGTCCTGGACGCCGTAGAACGCGGGCTTCGGCGCGTACAGGGCGTCGAAGAGGAGCGGGGCATCGCCGCCGACCGGCGAGTTGAGCCACGAGTGCGCGTCCGTGAATCCCCAGAACGTGACGGCCTCGCAGCGCGCTTCAGCGACGCACGCGCCGACGATGGAGTGGTAGACGGACTTCTGGACGTCGAGCCGCGTGGCCGGCGAGAGGTCGCGCACCTGGACGTCCATCTCGCTGATGTTGACGCGAAGCCCGAGCGACACGAGCCGGCGCATGTTCGAGGCAACGGCCGCGGCGTCGGGTGGATTCGAGGCGCTGATGTGCATCTGCAGGCCCACGCCGTCGATCGGCACGCCCTGCTGCACCAGGCCGCGCACGAGATCGTAGATGCGGTCCGCCTTCGCGTTCAGGTCTTCGCCGCCGTAGTCGTTGTAGAAGAGCAGCGCCTGCGGATCGACCTGGTGCGCGAGCCGAAAGGCATCGGCGATGTAGCCGTCGCCGAGCTTCTGCCGGAACACGGAGTCCCGAAGCCCTGGTCCGTCATCCGCGATCGCCTCGTTGACGACGTCCCAGGCGTAGACCTGACCGCGATAGTGATCGGCGACCGTGCGGATGTGGCGCTCGACGGCGGCTCGGAAGTCGGCGTTCGAGAGGCCGTTCGCCCAGCCGGGAACGGCGCCGTGCCAGACGAGCGCGTGTCCCTTGAGCTTCATGCCCATGCCGGCGGCGTACGAGGCGATCGCGTCGCCGCCGAGAAAGTCTTCACTGCCGCGGACGCGCTCGATCGGATCCCACTTCATCTCGTATTCGGCCGTCACGTAGTTGAAGTGCCGGTCGAAGACTTCGGTGTAGCGCGGATCGTTCAGGAAGGACGACTGCACCGCGGCGCCCACGAGCTTGCCTGCCGCGGACGGCGGCATCGCGCAAGGGATCCGGCGGGGTCGTGGGAAGGGGAGTGGGTGTCGGCGTGGGCGATGGCGCCGTCGGCGATTTCCCTCCGCAGGCGAGGCACGACACGACGAGCACGAGAAGGCTCGCCCGGCCAAGCCAGGTTGCGCGTGACACTCCACACATCGTACCTCGCGGTCAATGAGTGAAGTGTCCAGCGCTCTCGTCCCCTGACCGATTTCCGGTCCTCAGCTCAGAACCGCACACGGAGGCCGAAGCGGATGGCACGCCCCGGGCTGAATCCCTCGACGTTGCCTACCGTGTCCGCGCCCAGCACGCTGGTCGTGCCGTTGTCGGGCGTGTCGTTGATCAACAGATCCGTGAGGTCGGCAAAGCCGTCCGTGCCGAGGTCCGGCACGTAGAACTGCGGGTGGTTGAAGGCGTTGTCCATCAGCGCCGTGAATTCCACCGTGTAACCCGACGCCTTGACGATGTCCTTGTAGAAGGCGAAGTTCACGACCCAGGTGCCCGGGCCCAGCAGGCTGCCTTTCTTCGCGGTGCCGAGCGTGCCCGGCGCCGGAATCGAGTACACCGCCGGATTGAAGAACTGGCTCGCGGCTGCCCCCGACGTTGGGATCGCCGTTGACGTCGGGCCGCCACGCTTCGCCGAACTGGCCCACCCCGTCGAGCGCACGGCCCGTATTCGCCGGGAAGATCGGATCGGTGCCGTAGGTGAAAAACGGCGTCAGGTACTGACCCGATCGCGCCTGCATGATCGTCGCGATCGTCCAGCCGCCGACCACCGCATCGGCCCAGCGCGGCATGTCCGCCCCATGGGCTGCGACCGCGACCGAACGGCAGCTGCCACGTGGAGTTGAACACGAACCGGTGCCTGACGACGTTGGGATCGGGACCGCGATCCAGCTCGATGTTGTACGGGTCGTACTGCACGACGCCGATCGTGCTGTTGCCGCTGTCGGGCGCGTTGCTGTCGGAGTGAGCCAGCGTGTAGGCCGCGTCCATGGCGAAGCCATGGCGGAAGCGTCGGGTGACCTCGAGCTGCAACGCGTTGAACTGTCCCGAGCCCGCATTCGACGTGATGTCCATGAACGGGTTGTAGATGGGATACGGCAGCCTCGCATGCGCCTCGGGATCTTCGTTCGACATCGCCGAGCGGCACGTCGCTGGCCTTGCACGGTATTCAGCGTCCCGGCTCACCAGCAGTTTCCTCATCGTCGAGCCGATGTAGCTGACGCGAAGGCCCAGGTCGCCGGGCAGCTCGCGCTCGAGGGTGATGTTGTACTGGTAGATGTCGGGGCTCTGCAGGTTCAGATCGAGGCCCTGGTTGCCGAAGTCCTGCGCCGTGCTGACGGTGCCGGTCGTGAACCCGTTCTCGAGCGTCGGCTTATTGTGCGTGATCGAGTAGCGGAACGGATTGCGCGACATGATGTCGCGGGCGCCCTGCGCGGCGCCCGTGGGATGAAAGATCCCGAAGCCGCCGCGCAGGACCGTCTTGTTGCTCTGATCGAGCCGGTAGGCAAAGCCGAGTCGCGGGCTGAAGTTGTTGCGATCCGTGTGCATCAGGGCAGGCCCGACGCCGACCTGATCAGCGGTCAGCGTGCGATCCAGCGAGACGGCGCCCGGCGGCAGCAACTCCGCAATGCTGGCATTCGGGACGACGTGATGGCCGCCGTCGTCGGTGACGAAGTTGGCGTAGATGTTGTTCCTGTCGACGAAGAGTCCCGTGACCTCGTAGCGAAGGCCCAGGAACAGCGTGAGGCGCGAGTTGACCTTCCAGTCGTCCTGCCCGAACAGGGCCCAGTCGTTCGAGTAGGTATCCATGGGCTCGTCGCCGCGCGTATTCCGCTGCTCGTTGGAACGAAACGGCAGACCGAGGAGCAGGTCGCCGAGCGCGTTGCCCGTCGCGAAGCCCGAGAAGGTGTACCGGCCCTTCGACTCGTTGGCGCCGGTCGAGTACCCGTCCTTCGCCATGTTGCGGCTGTAGAGGCCGCCAAGCTTCAGCGAGTGCTGGCCTTTGAGCCAGGTCAGGTTGTTGCTGATCGAGATCGACGACTGGTCCACGTCGCGGAACGTGTTCTGGCGTTGGTCGCGGATATCTGAAGGCCGGTTTGCGCCGGAAAAGAGGAAGGTCGGGAAGCCGGGTACGTTTTGAGCCAGCGCCGGCACGTCGATCCCCAGCTCTTGCCCGACCTGCCCTGCAACGAAGTGGCTCTTGCGATTGGCCGTCGTGGAACTGTAGCCCGCGCGCAGCTCGTTCACCATGGTGCTGTTCAACACACGCGTCCAGCCGTTGGCCCACGTGATGGCCTTCGAGCTGCGATCGAGAATGCCGGAGTTGACGAGCCCGGTGCCGCCGTTGCCGCCGGTCTGCTCGAACGTGAACGCGTCGGGGTCGCGGTTCTGCCAGCTGAATCGCGAGAACAGCGAGTCCTTCTTCGTCAGCTCGTGATCGACGCGGAAGTCGGACCTGTCGCGGTTGCGGTCGAGCGGCAGAATCTGCCGGTACGCGCCGTACCCGTTCGCGAGCTGATCCTGGTTGGGCATCGGATAGAAGAAAGCCATGATGTTCTTGGCGGCGGGATCGATGCGGTTCGCCGGGATGACGTTGTTCGGGAACGGCAGTCCTGTTTCCGGGTCGGTCAGGATGAAGCTGGCGCCCGAGAAATCGCCCCCACGCATCGCGGCCGTCGGCACGATCGCGCGCGCGCCGCCGCCAAGCTGCTTCAACCGGCTGCCCTCGTAGTTGGCGAAGAAAAACGTGCGGTCCTTGATGATAGGCCCGCCGAAGCTGACGCCGTACCGGTGCTCGTGCGTGTCGGCGTTGGGGTCGTCGCGAGTCACGCCGTTCAGCGTTTCGCCGTAGGTCAGCGCGTTCAGCGCGTTGGAGTTGAAATCGTAGAAGCCGCTTCCGTGGAACTGGTTGGCGCCGCGCTTGGTGCTGATGACCACGCCCGCCAGGCCGCCGTACTCCGCGCTGTACGAGTTCGACAGCACCTGCATTTCGGAAATGGCATCCAGGCCGGGCGCGGCGTTCGAGACCTCGCCGAAGATGCCTGCGGCCGAGGGCTGCCCGTCCTGGACGTACGACACGCCGTAAGTGCGGCCGCCCAGGAACTGGATCGCGTCGAACCCGCCAACGACGTTCGGGTTCAGCGTCAGGAAGTCCTGCACGTCACGGCTGTTCCGAGGCAGATCGCGAAGCTGCTGCTCGTCGAGTCCGCGAGATATGGCCTGGCTGTCGAGCGTGATGTTGTTCTGGCCCTCGGCCGTCACCTGGATGACCTCGTCGAGGCCCCCGACTTCGAGCTGAATGTCGGCCAGAGCGACGGCGGCGGCGCGCAGCAACAGACCCGCGCGCTTCACCTTCTTGAATCCCGTCAGCGACACCTCGACGCGTGTAGGACCCGGGCCGCAGGCCCGAGACCTCGAAGTTGCCTTCGGTGTCGGTCACCGCGTCTCGAGCCACGTTGGTGGATTCGTCGGTCACCACCACCGACGCGCCGGGCACCACGTTGTGCTGCGCGTCGAACACCGTGCCGCGCACCGTCCCGAGGATGGACTGCGCTCGCGCGCCTCCCGCAATGCCCAGCAGCAGGACGAACGCCAGTGCAGCACGCGTGGCCCATCGAACACGTTGCCGCGCGCGTGGAGTCGTGGCGCTGAAGGACGATCGAACAGACGCGACGGTCATGGTGGCTGCCTCCGTACAGGAGCAACATGCGCCGCCGCATCGCCACGGCGGGCTACAGGGTCAACTCTTGCGATGTAAAGAGATCTGGCGCGGGGTGTCAACATGAAAGCAAACTTCAGGAAGCTCTGCCGGTCTCGGGCCCTCCCGGTTCGTCAATACTTCCGGTAGCGCTCGACGTCGACCCATTCGCCAGACGCCATGACCCGTTCGACGGTCCGGATGTTCCGGATGCTCTTCAGCGGGTCCTGGTCGAGCACGACGAGATCCGCGGCCAAGCCGGGCCGCAACGTACCCAGCTCCTGCTCGCGGTAGAGGAAACCCGCCGCGGTGCCCGTGGCCGCCGTGATCGCCTCGAGCGGCGTGAAGCCGCTTTCCACCAACAGTTCCAGCTCGCGCCAGGGCGCCTCGCCGCGGCCGGCAAACGGCACGGTCGAGTGCCCGCCCATCACGATTCGGGCCCCCTCGGTCGCGGCGCGCCGGACGAGCCGCTTCATGTTGTC
>CAWBBN010000002.1:0-211311 GCA_963787035.1 Vicinamibacteria bacterium | reverse complement strand
CGCCCTACATGGCGAACAACATCGCCGCGACGCTCAAGGCCTTCGGCCTCGACAACGTCACCGAGCGCGAGCTCACTGGCGACGCCACGCTCAGCGCCGCCGACATCGCCGCGAACGCGGCGACGCTGACGAACGTGCGTCTCTGGGATCACCAGCCGCTGCTCGACACGTTCGCGCAGCTGCAGGAGATCCGGCCGTACTACGACTTCGCGTCGGTGGACAACGACCGGTACATCATCAACGGCGAGTATCGGCAGGTCATGCTCTCGGCGCGCGAGCTGAACTCACAGGCGCTGTCGAACCGGACGTGGATCAACGAGCACCTGACGTTCACGCACGGCTACGGCCTCACGCTGGGCCCCGTCAACCAGGTCACGAACGAAGGCCTGCCGATGCTCTTCGTGAAGGACCTGCCGCCGGTCTCCACCGCCGATCTCGTCGTGACCGAGCCGCGGCTCTACTTCGGCGAGCTGTCCAACGACTACGTCTTCGTCGGGACGCACGCGCCCGAGTTCGACTACCCGCGCGGCGACGACAACGTCACGTCCCACTACGCCGGCAACGGCGGCGTGCCCGTCGACTCGAGCTGGCGCAAGCTGCTGTTCGCCCTGCGGTTCCGCTCGCAGCAGGTCCTCTTCAGCAACGACATCGTCGACACGAGCCGCGTGCTCTTCCACCGGCGCATCGACGAACGGCTCCAGCAGATTGCGCCGTTCCTGAGATATGAGGGCGATCCCTACATCGTGGTCGCCGGCGGGCGCCTCTACTGGATGGAAGACGCCTACACGACGTCGGACAGTTATCCCTACTCGACGCCGGCCACCAGCGAGATCAACTACATCCGGAACTCCGTCAAGATCGTCGTCGACGCCTACCACGGCACGACGAGCTTCTATCTCGCCGACCCGACGGATCCGATTGCGCTCGCCATCGGCCGGGCGTTCCCGGGGCTGCTGCAGCCGCTCGACAAGATGCCCGCCGAACTGCGCGCGCACATCCGTTACCCGCATCACCTCTTCGCCATGCAGACGGCGATGTTCGCGACCTATCACATGACGAATCCCGTGGTCTTCTACAACAAGGAAGATCAGTGGGAGCTTCCGACGATCGACGATGACAAGGAGCCGATGCAGCCGTACTACACGATCATGCGGCTGCCCGGCGAGACGAAGGCCGAGTTCATCCAGATGGTGCCGCTCAACCCGCGGCGGAAGGACAACCTCGCGGCGTGGATTGTCGCGGAAAGCGACGCGCCGCACTACGGGCGGCTGATCGTCTTCCGGTTCCCGAAGCAGAAAGTCGTCTTCGGCCCGCGCCAGGTCGTCTCGCGAATCAACCAGGACCAGACCATCTCTCCGCAGATCACGTTGTGGAACCAGCAGGGCTCCGAAGTGATTCAGGGCACGCTGCTCGTGATCCCGATCGAGGAGTCGCTGATCTATATCCGCCCCCTCTACCTGCGCAGCCAGGGCGGCAAGATCCCGGAACTGAAGCGCGTCATCGTCGCGTATCGCGATTCGATCGTGATGGAACCGACGCTCGAGGCGGCGCTCGTCGCGCCTCTTCGGTGGGCAGGAGCGCCAGGAAACAGCGCCATCGCCGTCCGCATCTCAGGCCGGCGGGCCGGCGCCAACGGCCGCAGCAGCCGACGTGAACGCGCTCCTCACGGAAGCGCGCTCACACTTTGAACGCGCGGTCGCGGCGCAGCGACAGGGAGACTGGGCGACGTACGGAGAGGAACTGAAGCGCCTGGGCGAGTCGCTGGAGCGCGCCTCAGCGCACCTTTCGAAGCGGTAGCGTCCTCTCAGCTTCGCCGGCGTTCGGCACATCGATTGCACCGTCGCCGTACGCACGACGGGCCCGGCCGCCGCGTGGCGGTCCGGGCCCGGTGTGGAAAACCGCGCAGGACTAGACGGCCACGGGGACCGGCTTCTCCCAGGGGAGACCGGCCTTGCCGAAGTGCCCGTAGTTCGTCGTCTTGCGATAGAGCGGCTGGAGCAGCTCCAGCTCCTTGATGATGTTTGCCGGACGGAAATCGAAGTTGTCGTAGACGAACTTCTCCGCCTTGGCCTCGTCGCCGGTGCCGAACGTGTCGACCTTGATCGACATCGGCTTGGCGCGGCCGATGGCGTACGACACCTGCACTTCGGCGCGCTCGGCCAGGCCGGCCTGGACGATGCGGCGCGCGACGTAGCGGCAGTAGTAGGCGCCGCTGCGATCGACCTTCGAGGGGTCCTTGCCGCTGAATGCACCGCCGCCGTGACGTCCGGCGCCGCCGTACGAGTCGACGATGATCTTGCGCCCGGTGACGCCGCAGTCCGCCGACGGGCCGCCGTGGACGAACGACCCGCTGGGGTTGACGATCACTTCGACGTCCGGCGTGAACCACTCGCCGAGGACACGCGGCGCGAGGACCTTTTCGACGTAGTCGCGAATCTCCGACTGGCCGATGGTGTTGGCGTGCTGGGTGGAGATGAGGATGCTGGAGACGCGAACCGGAGTGTTGCCTTCGTAGACGACCGAGACCTGCGACTTGGCGTCGGGACGCAGCCAGTCGAAGTTCCCGCTGCGCCGATCGTCGGCGAGGCCCTTGGTGAGCTTGTGCGCCAGGACGATCGGCAGCGGCATGAGCTCGGGGCTCTCGGCCGCGGCATAGCCGAACATGATGCCCTGGTCGCCGGCGCCCTGCTCCTTCTGGTCGTCGGTGGCCTTCACCACGCCCGCGTTGATCTCGCCCGACTGCTGCGAGATGAGCACCGTGACCTTCACGCCGTCGGCGTTGAACTTCTCGGCCGGGTCCGTGTAGCCGATTTCGCGAATCGCCTGGCGCGCGATGGCCTCGTAATCGAGCGTGCCGTTGGTGGTGATCTCACCGGCCAGCACGACGTGGTTGTCCTTGCAGAGGACTTCGCAGGCGACGTGGCTCGCAGTGTCCTGCGCGAGGCAGGCATCGAGAATCGAGTCGGCGATGTAGTCGCAGACTTTGTCCGGATGCCCTTCCGACACCGACTCGGACGTGAACGTGTAGGTCTGATGGCTCATGTGAGTGCTCTCGTTCCCCCAGCGAAACCGCGTACAAAAGACAAAAGGCTCGCCCGACTTTCGGTCGCGAGCCTTTGGAGCGCGACTTAGATGGTAGTCCCGGCCCATTTCGACCGGTGACGCGCGGCCCATCAAGTCGAGGAAATCGCCGCGCACTTCGATATTGGAGGAACCCGCCGGCGAAGTCAAGCCGTCCGCCGCCTGGCACGGAACCGCCGCCGGCCCTCGTCAAAATACCGGCCTGCCCGGCCCGGGACAGCCTCGTCCCACCCACGGCAATCGGCATCCGGGCCTGGCGGCATGAATCGGCCGCGGTAGACTTTCCCGAATGCCGCGCTTCAAGCTGCGGATCGAATACGCCGGCACCCGCTACAGCGGCTGGCAGATCCAGAAGAATGCCCGGACGGTCCAGGGCGAACTGCATCACGCGGTCATCGAGGCCACTGACGCGCGCGACTTCGAGTTGTACGGCTCGGGCCGGACCGACGCCGGCGTCCACGCCCTCGCCCAGATCGCGCACCTCGACGTGCGGACGTCGCTGCCGCCCGAGAGCCTGCGACGGCGGATCAACGACGCGCTGCCGGCCGACATCAACGTGCTCTCGGTCGACAAGGCGCCGCACAAGTTTCACGCGCGGCACGACGCGGTTGCCCGCGCGTACGTCTACGTGATCGCGCGCCGGCGCACCGCGTTCGCGAAGCCCTTCGTCTGGTGGGTCAGGGACCCGCTCAACGTCCAGCAGATGCGAGAGGGCGCCGCGGCCTTCGTCGGCCGCCGCGACTTCCGCGGGTTCACCGACGACGACCCCGACGAGAAGTCCACGATCGTGGAAATCGGCGAGTGCCGGATCGAGGAGGACGGCGACGCGATCCTGATCGTGATTGAAGGATCGCACTTCCTGTGGAAGCTGGTCCGCCGTCTCGTGGGGGTGCTCGTCGAGATCGGCAAGGGCGCGCTGCCGCCGTCGGCCGCGGCCGCGCTGCTCCACGACCCCAAGGGGCTCCCCGCTGCCCTCACCGCTCCGCCGTCAGGTCTCTTCCTCGCCCGAGTGCTATACCCCGGCGAGCCCGCCGGCGAGATTCCAAGACCGGCGATGATCCTTCGGTGAGGTGACGGGAGTTCCCCACTCCTATTGACATTCCAAAGGAGCGTGTCCTATCTTATTTGGAATGGCCAAAGGACGCCCCGACGACAACGCCCGCGCCGAGCTGCTCCAAGGCACGCTCGACCTGATGATCCTCAAGACGCTGGACGTCATGGGGCCGCTGCACGGCTACGGCCTGGCACGCCGCCTCGAACAGGTGAGCGATCAGGTGCTCCGCCTGAACGAAGGCACCGTCTACACGTCCCTCCTGCGGCTGCAGCAACAGGAGTGGATCTCCGCCAGCTGGGGCACCTCGGAGAACAACCGGCGCGCCAAGTTCTACGCCATCACCGCGGGTGGCAGGCGGCAGCTCGCCCGCGAGACCGCGCAGTGGAACCGAGATCTCGGGTGTCATCGCGCGCGTGCTCCGTCTGGATGAGAGCGGCCGCAGATGACCGGCTGGGTTCGCGCGCGCCTCTCCCGCCTGTCGGGGCTTCTCGGCCGCCGCCCCCACGATGCGCACTTCGACGACGAAGTGGAGCTGCATCTGCAGTTGCTGGCCGAGCGGTACGAGCGTGAGGGCCTGTCCCCTGAACAGGCGATGACGGCGGCGCGACGCCAGTTCGGGAATACGACGCGGCTCCGCGAAGACCGCAGCGACCTGCAGACCTTCCCCGCCGTCGAGCAGACCTGGCGCGCCGTCCGCTACGGCCTGCGCCAGTTGCGCAGAACGCCGGCGTTCACGGCGGCCGCCGTCTTCTCGATCGCGCTCGGCATCGGCGTCAACGCCACCGTCTTCACGCTGCTCGACCAGCTGGTCCTCCGCCTGCTGCCGGTGTCAGAGCCCGAGCGGCTGGTGATGATCTGGTCGACCGGCCCGAATCTCGGCGACACGCGCGAGGTCCGGGCCAGCTCCGTGCCCGTCCTGCGCGAGTTCCAGCGGCGTGCGGTCGCCTTCGACAGCGTGTTCTGCCGCACGTCTTCGTCTGTCGCGCTCACGATCGGGAAGGACACCGCGCCGGCGCGAGCCGAGCTCGTGTCCGGCAACTACTTCGAGGCGCTTCGCGTCGGCCCGGCCGCCGGACGCGTCTTCTCGACGCGCCGCCGACGACACCGTCGATCGCGGGCATCCGGTCGTGGTCTTGAGTCATCGCTACTGGTCCGCATCGGCTCGGCGGACGGGCCGATGTCGTCGGCACCAAAGTGCTGGTGAACCGCCACCCGATGGAGGTGGTCGGGATCGCAGACGCGGGGTTCAACGGCATCGATCCCGCCCAGGCGCCCGACCTCTGGCTGCCGGTGCGGATGAAGGCGCTGGTCACGCCGGAGGAGGACGGCCTCAACGATCCGCACTACGAGTTCGTGCAGGTCTTCGGGCGGTTGAAGGCGGGATACACCGTCGAGTCGGCGTCTGCGTCGCTGCAGCCGCTGTTCCACCAGTTGCTCGAAGCACAGGCCACCGACGCGCAGATCGGCCGGCAGTCCGCCTACGACCGTCAGCAGTTCCTGAAGCGCACGGTCGTCATCGAGCGCGCGGCCACCGGGTACTCGAGCCTGCGCGAGCAGTACCTCGACGGCGTTGGCGGTGCTGATGAGCATGGCAGCCGTGATCCTGCTGATCGCCTGCTCGAACGTCGCCAGCCTTCTCATCGCGCGAGGCGTCGCGCGGCAGAAGGAAATCTCCGTGCGCCTGTCTCTTGGCGCGAGCCGCCGGGCCCTCGTCGGTCAGCTCCTCGTCGAAAGCCTGCTGCTGGCCGTCTCCGGCGCGGTGCTCGGACTGGCGCTCTCCGCGGTGGCCGCGCGCGCGTTGCTCGCCATGCTGCCCGCCAACGGCCCGAGCCCTGCTGCTGCACGCCGACCCCGACCTGCGCGTGCTGCTGTTCGGTGTCGCGGCCACTCTCGTCACGGGCCTCCTGTTCGGCATTGCGCCGGCGCTGCAGTCCACGCGCCTCGATCTCGTGGCCAGCCTCAAGGACGAAGCCGGTGCCGTCGTCGGCTCGATCGGATCCGCGCGGCTCAGGAAGGCGCTGGTCGCCGCGCAGGTCGCGCTCTCGTTCCTGCTGCTGGTCGGGGCCGGTCTGTTTGCCCGCACCCTGGCAAACCTCAAACACGCCGACATCGGGCTGCAGTCGATCGACCAGCTCGTCACCTTCGGCCTGAATCCTGCCAAGAGCGGCTACACCGTTCCGCAGCTTCGCCGGTTCTACGACGACGTGCTGCGGGAGGTGCGGGCGACGCCGGACGTGGACGCCGCGGCGTTCACGTGGATGCCGCTGCTCCAGGGCTGGGCGCCAGGCTGGCACACCCGCGTGGAGGGGCACGTCCCGAAAGAAGGCGAGAACGTCGAGATCGAAAACAACATCGTCTCGCCAGGATACTGGCGGACGATGGGTATCAAGGTCGTCGAGGGCCGTGACTTCGACGTCCGCGACGCGTTCGATCCATCGGCCGGCGCAAAGGAGCCGAACGTCGCCATCGTGAACCGGCGTTTCGCCGAGCGATTCTTCGGCCATCAGAGCGCCGTCGGACGGCGGTTCGGTGTCGGGGAGCATGCCGACAAGCTGGGCATCGCAGATCGTCGGCGTCGTCGAGGATTCCCTCTACGCGGGGCCGCGCAACGGCATGAAACCGTCGGCGTTCTTCTCGTCGCAGCAGGTCAACTTCCCGATTCAGGCGACCTTCTACGTCCGCTCGCGGATCACGCCGACCGCGCTGATGCCCGCGCTGCACCGTGTCGTCGCGGCGCTCGATCCGTCCATCCCAATCGACGAGATGAAGACGGTGGAGCGTCAACTGGACGATACGCTCAGCACCGAACGGCTCATCGCGTCGCTCTCAGTTGTTTTCGCGGCGCTGGCCACCATCATGGCGGCTCTGGGCTCTGTACGGCGTGATGTCGTTCATCGTGGCGCGCCGGACGAAAGAGATCGGCCTCAGGCTGGCGCTCGGGGCCTCGCGCGCGTCGGTGCTGCACCTGGTGATGGGCGAAGTGGGCCTTCTGGCGGGAGCCGGACTGCTTTTCGGACTGCCCTGCGCCTACTTCCTCAGCCGCGCCGTGTCATCTCAGCTCTTCGGCGTTCCCCCGACCGACGTCTGGACGGCGGCCGCCGCCCTGATCGTCCTCGGCATCGTGGCTGCCATTTCAGGTCTCGTGCCGGCGAGGCGCGCCTGCCGGATCGAGCCTCTGCAGGCGCTGCGGCACGAGTGACGCCGGATCACGGCGCTCCGGCCGTCATCCGGCCGATGACCGCCGTCATCATCGCGTTGATGTGCCTCGTAGTCGCTGGCGGGTGCCGCCAGGATCTCGGCTTCCTGCTGGACGAACCGGCCGGGGACGAGTTCGTCACGTCCGTGCTCGACCATGTTCTGCACGTCGGACGGGCGTGACTTCGAGATGGAATTGCAACCCGAGCACGCGCGGGCCGAGCGAGAACGCCTGGTTGACGCACCCGGCGCTCGACGCCAGAAGCGTGGCGCCGGCCGGCAGGTCGAACGTCTCGCCGTGCCAGTGGAAGACGCGGCCCGACCCATCTGAGGCCCATGGCCTCGTCCCTCGACGGTCGGCTGAATCGGGAACCACCCAATCTCCGGCTCGCGGTTCTTGAACACGCGATATCCGAGCGCGCTCGCGATGACCTGCGCGCCAAGGCACACGCCGAGCACCGCTCGGCCGTTGGCGATCGCGTCGGCAACGAGCGCCTTCTCGTCCACGAGCCACGGATAGTCGGCCTCGTCGTTCACGCTCATCGGTCCGCCCATCACGACGAGCAGATCGACGTCTCGCCGCGGCCGGCAGACGCTCTCCCGCATAGCAGCCGCGTCGTCGCCGACGTCGGCGCCAAGCGCCTGCAGCGCCGTCAGGATGCTGCCCGGGCTCTCGAACGGCACGTGCTGGAGGATGTGCGCGCGCACGGCCGTCACATCGTCGCGCGCGGCGCGGGAACCGTCGCGCCGGCGATGACCGGCCCCTTCGCGGAGTCGAGGCGTCGGCGCTCGCCCACCTGCTGGCGCCACATCGCGTAATACAGACCGCGCTCCTCGAGCAGCGTGTCGTGCCGGCCCTCCTCGACGATCCGGCCGCGTTCGAGGACGTAGATGCGATCGGCGTGCATGATTGTCGAGAGGCGATGCGCAATCAGGATCGTGATGGCGTCCTCGGCGCGGTTGACGTCCCGAATCGTCTGGCTGATCTCTTCCTCGGTGATCGAGTCGAGTGACGAAGTCGCCTCGTCGAAGATCAGCAGATGCGGCCGCCGGAGGAGCGCGCGGGCGATCGAGAGGCGCTGACGCTCGCCGCCCGACACCTTCACCCCGCCCTCGCCGATGACCGTATCGAGGCCCCTGTCCGCACGCGCGAGCAGGCTGTCGCACGCCGCCTCCTTCAGCGCGGCCAGGCACTCGGCGTCGGTGGCCTCCGGCCGGACGAAGCGCAGGTTCTCGCGGATCGACCCGGAAAACAGCTGCGTGTCCTGGGTGACGAAGCCGATGCGCTCGCGCATGCCGTCGAGGTCCACCGTGTCGTGCACGTGCCCGTTGTAGAGAATCCGGCCGTCCTGCGGGCGATACAGGCCTACGAGCAGCTTCACGAGCGTGGACTTCCCCGCGCCCGAGGGACCGACGAACGCGACGGTGTCGCCTCGCTGGACTGAGAACGAGACGTCCGTGAGGGCGGGCGACGCCGCCGTCAGGTGCGTGAACGTGAGGTGCTCGAACGACAGCGTCTCGAGATTGCTGACGGCGACAGGATTCGCCGGTTTCGGTTCGATCGGCGTGTCGAGGATCTTCTGAAACCGCAGCAGCGACGCCTCGGTCTCCCGGTAGACGTTGATGACGTTGCCGAGCTCCTGCAACGGGCCAAAGATGAAGAACGAGTAGATGAACAGCGAGAAGAACTGCCCCACCGTGATCGCCTGCGTGTAGATCAGGTAGAGCATCAGGAACATGATGCTCGTCCGGAGCGCATTCACGGCAGTGCCCTGGATGAAGCTCAGGCTCCGCAGGTAGCGGACCTTCTTCAGCTCGAGCGCGAGGATCCGATCGGTCGTCGAGTTCAGGCGCGCCACCTCCTGCGTCGCCAGCCCGAGGCTCTTCACCAGCTCGATGTTCCTCAGCGACTCCGTCGTCGAGCCCGCCAGCGCCGTCGTCTCGGCGACGATCGTGATCTGAATCTTCTTGATGCGGCGGCTGAGCGTTGAGCTCAGGATGCCCAGCACGGGGATCGTCGAGAGGTACACGGGCGCGATCAGCCAGTGCACCCGGAAGGCGTAGACGAGAACGAAGAGGATGCCCACCAGCGTGGTGAAGACGACGTTGATCGACTGCGAGATCAGCTTCTCGACGTCGTTCCGCACCTTCTGCATCAGGCCGAGCGTCTCGCCGCTGCGCTGGTCCTCGAAGACCTGGTACGGCAGCGCGAGGGAATGCCGGATGCCGTCCGCGTAGATCTGCGCGCCCAGCCGCTGCGTGATGACGTTGATGAAGTAGTCCTGGAAGTTCTTCGCGACGCGCGAGACGAATGCCACGCCGACGGCGGCCAGCAGCAGCACGCTGACGCCCCGGAAGAACTCGCCCGTCGTGTACTCCTTGTAGCGCGTGGCGTACTGGTCGATCACGTGCCGAAAGATCAGCGGGTCGAGCAGAGAGAAGATCTGGTTGATGGCGGCGAGTACCAGGGCCAGCGCCACGAGTGAGCGGTAGCGCTGGAGATAAGACCAGAGCAGCGACATGTCACCTTCCCGTCCTTCCAACGGTACACCACGGCCCGCCAATCCCGTATGATCCGTTGGATGTCCGGGCAGCGATCCGATGTCATCGTGGTGGGTCTCGGCGCGATGGGCGCCGCTCTGGCCTGGCGCCTGGCGACGCGTGACGTGCGCGTCGTCGGCCTCGATCGGTACCATCCACCGCATGCGCTCGGCTCGACGCACGGGCGGTCGCGCATCATCCGCGAGGCGTACTACGAGCATCCGCACTACGTGCCGATGGTGCAGCGCGCTTTCGGTCTCTGGGCCGAGCTCGAGGCGGAATCGCGTACGCGCCTGTACCAGCCAACCGGCGGCCTGATGATTGGTCCGGCGGACGGTCCGCTCGTCAGCGGCGCCCGCACCAGCGCCGCACGTCACGGCGTGCCCGTCCAGGTGTGGTCCCGCGACGAGCTCGCCGCGCGAGTGCCGGCGCTGACCCCGCCAGCCGACGCGATCGGACTATTCGAGCCCCGTGCCGGCGTGCTCAATCCCGAGCGCGCTGTTTCGGCGCTCCTGTCGAGCGCGGCCGCGCGGGGCGCCGATCTCCGATTCGACGCGGCCGTCGCGGGCTTCGAGGTCGGCGACGACGGCGTGATGGTGCGCACTGCGGCCGGCGAGCAATTCGAGGCCGAACGGCTCGTGCTCGCCGCAGGCGGCTGGATGACGACGCTGCTGCCGGATTTGGCGTTGCCGCTGGTCGTTGAACGCGCCGTGCAGTACTGGTTTCACACCGCCGGCGACGCGCGATACGCGCCGGGGGCGCTGCCGATCTTCCTGCTCGAGGCACCCGACGGCCGGATGTTGTACGGCCTGCCGGACCAGGGCCACGGGCTGAAGCTCGCCGAGCACCACAACGGCGAGACGTCGACCGCGGACGCGATTCGGCGCGAGGTCTCACCTGCCGAGCCCGAGCAGTTTCTCGAGTTCGCGGCGCCGTTCGTCCCGGGACTCGGCGCGCCGTCGGCGACCGCCGTCTGCTTCTACACGAACACGCCCGATGAGCACTTCATCCTTGACCGGCATCCGCAGCACGACCGCGTGTACCTGGTGAGCGCCTGCTCGGGCCACGGCTTCAAGTTCGCGCCCGCCATCGGCGAGCTCGTGGCCGACGAGATCGCGGGACGAGCGCCCTTCACGGATCTCACGCCGTTCCGGCTCTCGCGCTTCGCCCGTGTATGATCGGTGCGTTGCCTGCGCGTCTCAGTTGCACCTTGCACCCTGCACCTTGCACCCTGCACGCCTGCACGTTGCCTGTCCATTCCTGTCCTCTGACCCCCGTCTATGAAACGTCTCGTCGTCAAGTTCGGCGGCACTTCCGTCGGCAGCGCCAAAGCCATCGGCCAGGCGGCCGACATCGTTCGTGATCTTCGCGCCGAGGGCCATCACGTGGCCGTCGTGACCTCTGCGATGAGCGGCGTCACCGACGCGCTGCTTGGCGGCGCGAGTGCGGCCACGTCGGGCCATCCCGACAAAGTCCGGGGCTTCGCGCAAACCGTTCGCGCCAGGCACGAGCAGGCGATCCAGGAATTGCAGCTGTCGCCGGACGAGCACACCGCCGTCAAGGCACCCATCGAGACCAGGCTCGACGAGTTCGCGCTGCTCTGCGATGCGCTCGGCGTCCTCGGCGAAGCCTCGCCGCGCGCGCTCGACGCGGTGGGCTCGCTCGGCGAGCGCATGAGCGTCCATCTGCTGGCGGCGGCCATCCGCGCACGTGGCCTCGACTCCAGGCCGATCGACGCCGCCAGCGTCGTGAGGACGGACGCGACGTTTCAGGCCGCCGTGCCGGTGATGGACGTCACCGCGCGCCAGGCCGCCGACGTCGTGGTTCCGCTGATGGACAGCGGCGGCGTCCCGGTGGTCACCGGCTTCATCGGCGCCACCTCCGAGGGCGTCGTGACGACGCTCGGACGCGGCGGCAGCGACTACTCGAGCGCGATCCTCGGCGCGGCGATCAAGGCGGACGAGGTCTGGATTTACACGGACGTCGACGGCGTGATGACCGCCGACCCGCGAGTCGTCCAGGGCGTGCGGACGCTCGACACGCTGTCGTATCGCGAGATGTCCGAGCTTGCGTACTTCGGCGCGAAGGTGCTGCATCCGAAGACGGTCATGCCGGCGCTCGAACTGGGCATCCCGATCCGGATTCGGAACACGTTCAACCCGTCGCATCCAGGGACGCTCGTGGTCGGACGCACCGACGGCGACGATCGCCTCCTGAAAGGCGTCACCGCGATCCGGGCACAGAGCCTGGTCACCATCGAAGGCCGCGGGATGCTGGGCGTGCCGGGCATCGCGGCGCGCGCGTTCGGATCCGTCGCCCGCACCGGCACGAGCGTCTCGATGATCTCGCAGGCATCGTCCGAGCAGAGCATCTGTTTCCTGGTGTCGACGGCGACCGCGTCCACGGTGGTCGACGCGCTGAAGCACGAGTTCCGCCACGAGCTCGAGCGGAGCGACATCGAGAGCATCTGGACGCTCGACAAGGTCGTGATCGTCACGGTCGTGGGCGGCGCCATCAAGGAGACGCCCGGGATCGCGGGCCGCGTCTTCGGGGCTCTCGGCGCCGAGGGGATCAACGTCATCGCGATCGCGATGGGCTCGTCCGAGTGCTCCATCAGCCTGGTGGTGGACGGCGAGGACGCCGATCGGACCGTCCGCTGCCTTCACGGCCTCGTGGACGCCTGAGCCGGAACGAGCCTTGCACTGACCGGGCGCGGAGGCCCGATGGGTTCGATTGGATTTCCGGAGCTGCTGGTGATCTTCGTGATCGCGCTGATCGTGTTCGGTCCGCGCCGTCTGCCCGAGATCGGCAAGGCGCTCGGCCAGGGGATCAACGAATTCAAGCGCGCGTCGAAGGACTTGCAGAACCGGCTGGAGCAGGAGATCGAGCAGGACCGGCAGGCCAGCACGACCGCCACGCCCGAGGCAGCCGCGCCGGCCAATCCGCCCCAGACGCCCCCGCCAGCCGAAACCGAAGCTCGCCACGGATAGCGACCGCGGACTCGGGCGGCTGGTGCCTCCGGGCGCAAGCCCGCCTGCGTCCGGTCACGAGTTCGAGACGTCGGTGCCCGAGTATTCCTCCTGCAGGACGTTGCCCTTGTATTCGAGGTCGTCGTGCAGGCCGATCTTCGACGAGTAGTACGCGTCCGACGTCCGGTCCTTGAGCTCGCCGAAGAACTTCCCTTCCACCGTCGTCGGGCTCTGCTCCTCAGCCGCCATCGCGGTGACGATCGCCACGCGATCGTCAGCCGAGAGCTGCATGAACGGCGGCGCCCTTCTTCTCACGCGACAGCGCGTCGATGCGAGCGAGACCCTCCGTCCACTTCGTCCGCGGCTCGTCGTCGAACGACTCGGCAAGCCGGTAGTCGATGTAGGCCGCGACCTTCGCGGCGCGGGCGCCGCCTGAATGGTCGTCCGCCGGGATGATGATCTCGGAGAGCTCGTCGACCATCGCCAGCTGGGCGGGCGTGAAGAAGTGCGTCGCGGCCGCGGTCGCGGCGACTGCCGCCAGCACGTCGCCGCCGGCCAGCGGCACGGCGGCCGCTGCCGCTCCCGCCGCCTTCAGCAGCTCACGGCGCGTCATGCCGTTGGTTCGCTCCTCCATCACAGCTCTCCTCGGCCGAGCGCGTCGGCCAGGTGCTCGCAGGATCGCCAGGCGAGCGCCATGATCGTCCAGGTCGGGTTCTGGCACGACGCGTTCACGTGGCTGCTGCCGTCGACCACGAACAGGTTCTTCACGTCGTGTGACTGCTGGTATTGATTCAGCACCGACGTCTTCGGATCCGATCCCATCCGGGCGGTGCCGAGCTCGTGGATCGACCAGCCCGGGGTGAGCAGATTCTTGCCGACGCTGACGACTTCGATGCCGGCCGCCTCGAACATCTCGCGCCCGGCGACGGCCATGTCCTCGGCCATCTTCTTCTCGTTCTCGCCGAAGTTGTAGTCGAACCGCAGCACCGGAATGCCCCACTTGTCCTTCACCGCGGGATCGAGGCTGACGCTGTTCTCGTAGCGCGGCAGCACCTCGCCGAAGCCGCCCATGCTGATGTAGGCGCCGGCGTAGTCGCGCACGTGCTGCTTCCACGCCTTGCCGAAGCCCGCCTCGCCGGCGCCATTGCCCGGCCCCATCGACATCCCGCCCTCGCCTTCGAAGCCGTAGCCGCGGATGAAGTCAGGCTGCTTGTCGGTGAGATTCCGGAAGCGCGGCACGTAGAAACCGCCCGGCCGCCCGTCATCCAGCGTGTGCGGCTTGCCGACGAGGTCCTTGACGAGCCCGGTGACGTGCGGGCCCATCAGGTGCTCGCAGAAGTGATGGCCGACGAGGCCGCTCGTCGAGTTGCCGATGCCGTTGGGATGCGAAGACGACTTCGACAGCAGCATCAGGCGCGCGGACTCGAGCGTCGAGGCCGCGAGGATGACCGTGCGGCCCTTCACCGAGTACGACTTGCCCGTGACGGTGTCGACGAAGCCGACGCCTTTCGCCTTGCCCGTCGCCGGGTCGACCTGCACCTCGTGCGCCGTCGCGTTCGTGCGGATCGTCAGCTTCCCCGTGTCCCGGGCCGGATAGATGAGGCCGGTCGGCGAATCGAACGCCGCGTGGATGTCGCAGCCGCCGACGTGGCGGCTGCAGGCGCCGCGGCCGTAGCACTTGCTGCGGGTACTTGTTGTGGACCAGACCGTCGGTCGTGACACCGGCGCGATAGGGCGTCGCCGTCCGTCCCATCTTCTTGAGCCCGTTCCGCAGTTGCACCTCGGCGGCATTCAGCTTGTACGGCCGCTGAAACTTTCCGTCGGGCAGCTGCGGCAGGTTCTCTTTCACACCGGAGATGCCGAGCAGCAAGTCGACCTTGTCGTAGTACGGCTCGATGTCGGCGTAGCTGATCGGCCAGTCCATCGCCGTAGCCGTCATGCGACTTGCCCTTGAAGTCGTAGTCCGAGAGGCGCAGCGCGAGGCGGCCCCAGATGTTCGTCTTGCCGCCGAGACACCGCGCGCGGACCCAGGCGTAGTTGGTGCCGGTGTACGGGTGGTCCTTCTCGTTGACCACAATCGAGGTGCTGTAATCCGAGCCGCCCCAGCCCTGCACGTAGGAGAAGACCTTGTCGTACTTGCCGAGCCCGTTCGCATACGGCGGCTGGCGGATGTTGTATTCGTTGCGCGAGAGCGCGTGGAACTTCGACGGCATGTCGCCGCGACGCGGATGGTCGTACGGCCACTCCATCGAGTGCAGCACCTGAGTGGTATCGATCTGCTTGCCGGCCTCGAGCAGCAGGACGTCGAGGCCGCGCTCGGTGAGCGCGTAGGCCGCCATGCCGCCGGCCGCACCAGAGCCGACGATGACGGCGTCGTAGGTTTTGAGGAGATCCACCTGAGGCTCGTGGGCCTGCTGTGTCTGAAGAAGCCGCATGGGCGCAGTCTATCGCCAATCGCGCGGCTTTACCTGGGCTGATCGCTCTGGTAGCGTGACGCGGACATGGCCACGGATCCTGTCGAGTTCACGGTTGAGGTCGCGGACGGATCGACGACGGCGCGACACTTCTCCGCCGGCACGAGCGCTCCTCTTCTGGTGCTCGCGCACGGCGCAGGGGCCGACCAGCGTCACCGCTTCATGGTGGCGACCGCCCGCCGCCTGTCGGATCGCGGGGTGTCGGTGGTCACCTTCAACTTTCTTTACATGGAGCGAAAGCGCCAGGCGCCGGATCGCGCGCCGATTCTCGAAGCGACCTGGACGACGGTGCTCGACGCGGTGGTTGGTCGCCTCAACCCGAAGGAGACGATCGCCATCGGGGGCAAGTCGATGGGAGGACGCATCGCGTCGCAGGTGGCGGCCTCGAAGCCAGACAGCGAGGCCTGGCGGCGCGTCGGCGGGCTCGTGCTGCTCGGCTACCCGCTCCATCCGCCGGGCCAGCCCGAGAAGACCGCGCGTCGCCCACCTGCCTGCGATTGAGATCCCCATCCTGCTCGTCCAGGGCACGCGCGACACGTTCGGCGCGCGCGAGGAGATCGAGCCGGTGTTCGGCGCGCTGAAGACGCGCGTGGACTACGAGTTCATCGAAGGCGGCGACCACAGCTTTGCCGTGCCGAAGTCGTCAGGCCACAGCGAAGCCGACATCCTCGATCGGGTCGCCGATCGCGTGGCCGCCTGGATCGCGGCGTTGTGAGCCGCGCCAGAACGAATCGACAAGGAGCGTGGATGCGAAGGACGTTCGCCGGAACGGTTGCCGTGTGTGTGGCTCTTGCCTGCCCCGTCGGAGGACAGGACGCCGCTCAGGCCGCGCGAACGTGGCGGCAGGCGCACGAGCGCCAGATCGTGGCCGACTATCTGGACTTCCTGCGGCTGCCCAACGTCGCGAAAGACAGCGGGCATATCCGGCAAAACGCCGACGCCATCATGAAGGCGATGGCCGCGCGGGGTCTCAACCCTCGCCTGTTGACGGTTCCCGACGCGCCCCCCGTCGTCTACGGTGAGCTGGTCGCGCCGCATCCCACACACACCTACGTGCTGTACGCCCATTACGATGGCCAGCCGGTGGATCCGGCGCAGTGGGCCACGCCGCCGTTCGAGCCGGTCGTTCGCGCGGGGCGGCTCGACAAGGGAGCGGCGACGGTGGCGCTGCCCTCCTCGGGGCCCATCGATCCCGACTGGCGGATCTACGGACGATCGGCGTCCGACGACAAGGCACCAATCGTCACCATCCTCACGGCGCTCGACGCACTGCAGGCCGCGCACATGGTCCCGTCGGCGACGATCAAGTTCGTCTTCGAGGGCGAGGAAGAGTTGGGTTCCCCTCACTTGCCGGAGATTCTGAAGGCGAATCGGGACCTGCTGCGCGCGGACCTCTGGGTGATCCGCGACGGCCCCGAGTACGGCGGCCGCCAGACCATCACCTTCGGCGCGCGCGGATTTCAAGGCCTGGACATCACCGTCTACGGCCCGACGCGCGAGCTCCACAGCGGCCACTACGGCAACTGGGCGCCGAACCCGGCGCTGATGCTCGCGCAGCTGCTGGCATCGATGAAGGACGCAGACGGTCGCGTCCTCGTCGCCGCACTTCTACGACGACGTCGTGCCGCTGACCGCGGAGGAGACAACACGCGCTGTCGGAGCTGCCGAACAACGACGAGGCGCTGAAGAAGGACCTCGGGCTTGCGCGCACGGAAGGCGCCGGCGCGTCGCTGTCAGCCCTGATCAACGAGCCGTCGCTCAACATTCGCGGCCTCGCGAGCGGTCACGTCGGGGACGCCGCGACCAACGTGGTCCCGTCCACGGCGACCGCGTCGATCGATCTGCGGCTGGTGAAAGGATTGACGCACGACCGTCAGGCGGAGCGGATCATCGACCACATCCGCGCGCAGGGCTACTTCGTCACGAGCGCCGAGCCGACGCCAGAGGAGCGACAGGCCCATCCGAGGATCGCCCGCGTGGTCGTCGAGCCCGGCGGGTATGACGCCGTGCGAACTCCGCTCGATCTCCCGGTCGTCCGGCCGATCATCGCCGCGCTGAGCGCCGTCCGGACCCCGCTCGCGCTGCAGCCAACCAGCGGCGGCAGCGTGCCGCTGTCGCTCATCGAGCGCGAGCTGCAGACGCGCACCGTCCTGGTGCCCACCGCGAATCCCGACAACAACCAGCACAGCGCGAACGAGAACCTGCGGATCGGTCATCTCTGGAACGCCATCGAGACCGACGCGGCGCTGCTCATGACGCCGTGATATCCCCGGATTCTCAGCTCCAGAGGCGGTCCCAGCTCCGCTCCTTGTCCCATTCGGTCGTCGGCGCGAAGTAGTCGGAGCCGGGACGGAGGTGCGCCTTCACGGCCTCCTCGGCGATCTCCACCCCGAGACCAGGCGTGTTGGGCACCGGCGCGAAGCCGTGATCGACGAGCGGCTTGCCGTCCGCGGTCGTCACCAGCGTTTCCCACCAGGGCACATCCAGCGAGTGGTGCTCGAGCGCGATGAAGTTCTCCGAGGCGGCCGCCGTGTGCACGTTCGCCATGAACGACACCGGCGAGCCGGCGAAGTGCATCGCCATCGGCACGCCGTGCTCGTGCGCGTAGTCGCCGATCTTCTTGGTCTCGATCAGGCCGCCTGACGTGGCGAGGTCCGGGTGGATCATGTCGATCGCGCCGGCGTCGATCAGCTTGATGAACTCTTCCTTCAGGTAGATGTCCTCGCCCGTGAGCAGCGGGATGTCCACCGCGTCGCGAATCTGCTTCAGCGTCGACGTGTACTGCCACGGCACCATGTCTTCCATCCACGCGAGGCTCCACTTCTCCATCGCGCGGGCCAGCTTGATGCAGCTGTTGACCGTGATGTGCCCGTAGTGATCGGAGGCGAGCGGGATGTCCATCCCGATGACGCCGCGAATGGTCCCGATCCAGTCGGACAGGAACTCGATGCCCTTGTCGGTGATGGACACGGCCGTGAACGGATGCGGCGTCATGTCTCCGCCCCAGGGCACCTCACCTGAGGGCATGCTCAGCATGCCCGGCTTGTCCTTGAGAAGGTCGATGCCGAAGTCCTGCTTGAGGAACGTGAGGCCGCGATCCATGCGCGCCTTCAACCGCAGCCCCTGCTCCTTCGGGTCCTCGGTCTCCGTGGTGTCGGCGTACAGCCGCACGCGATCGCGGAACCTGCCGCCCAGCATCTGCCAGCACGGCACGCCCCAGGCCTTGCCGGCGAGATCCATCATCGCCATCTCGATTCCGCACACGCCGCCGCCCTGCCGCGAGTGCCCGCCGAACTGCTTGATCTTCCGGAAGATCTTGTCGACGTTGCACGGGTTCTCGCCCAGGAGGCGGCTCTTGAGCATCAGCGCGTACGTCTCGCTCGCGCCGTCGCGTACCTCGCCCCAGCCGACGAGGCCCTGGTTGGTATCGACGCGGATGATCGGACACGTCATCGGCGCCTTGACGACGACCGCGACGCGGACGTCGGTGATCTTCAGCGCCGACGGCTCCGACGCGCGCTTGACGTTCGATTGCACGAGCGCCGCGGCCTCCGCCGCCCGCGCGTCGGCCGAGTCGAGCGACACCGCCGCCGCAGCGCCTGCCGCGGCGCCGACGGACCGGAAGAAGCTACGCCTGTCGAGGAGTTGCCGCACTGCGCGCTTCATCGCCATCCTCCTTGCTATGCGGCGGGTGGCGCGTCGCCCTGCGGCCCGCCCGCAGGACGCCGGCGCCACCACGACGCGAGCACCGAACCCGAGATGTTCATCCAGGGGCCGAAGAGCGCCGCCGCCAGCCCGGCGTCCGAGCTGTGCAGGACGTTGATCGCCAGGCCCGACGCCATGCCCGCATTCTGCAACCCGACCTCGATGGCCACGGTCCGGGCATCGGCCTCGACCATGCCCGCCAGCCGCGCGCTCCAGTAGCCGAGCAGATAGCCCGCGCTGTTGTGGAGTATCACGACGGCAATCAGCGCGAACGCCACCGACAGCAGCTTGTCGCGTGAAAGCGAGGTGATGATGGTGAGAATGACGCAGATCGCCGCCATCGAGACGATCGGCAGCACGCGGTCGAGCCAGCGCATGCGCTGGAAGAACAGCCGGTTGACGATGAGCCCCGCGATGATCGGGACGACGATCATCTTCAGGATCTCGAACATCATCTGCACGGCGTCCACCGGCACGTACTGACCGGCGAAGTACTTCACGGCCAGCGGGCTCAGAAACGGCGACATGAGCGTCGAGACCGCGGTGATCGTCACCGAGAGCGGCACGTTTCCGCCCGAGAGATACGTAATCACGTTCGAGGCGACGCCGCTCGGCATCGCGCCGACCAGCACGATGCCCGCCGCCAGCTCGCCCTGAAACCCGAACAGCTTCGTCAGGAGAAACCCCGTGGTCGGCATGATCCCGAAGTGCAGGATGACGCCAATGATCACCGAGCGTGGGACGAGCAGCACGCGGGCGAAGTCCGCCACGCTGAGCGTGGTGCCCATCCCGAACATGATGATTTGAATCAGGGGAAGGATGAGCGTGCTGAGCTTGAAACCGTTCCAGGCTGATGAAGCACTGCGGAAAGAACAGCGCCGCCGCCACGCCGCCGAAGATGCTCACCGTGAACGCGAACCCGCCAAAGGTCGGGCTGCGACGGATGCTGAAGGCCGTGAGGAAGAGGGCGGCGATGACCCCGCAGCCGATGAGGGTGTAGGCGTCGAGGCTCATGCGGGCGGCGCGTATGATATCCCGAGTTCCCCATGCGCACCCGATATCCCATGCTCCGTCAGGCGCTCTGGATCCTGCCCGTGACGCTCGCCGCACTTGCCGTCACGCTCGGCGCGCAGGCACCGTCGAACGAGGCCGGCCGGCGGCTGCACGCGCTCTTCGATCGCGAATGGGAGTGGGAGCTCGCCGAAAGCCCCCTCACCGCCTCGTCGCTCGGCGACAAGCGCTGGAACGATCGCTGGGACGACCTCATCAGTGGCCGCGCTGGAGCGGCGGCAGAAGCACCGCGAAGCCGTGCTCGCCGAGATCGAGGCGTTCCCCCGCGCGTCGCTGAGCCCGGACGACCAGATCAACTACGACGTCTTCCGCTACCAATACCGGATGACGGTCGAGGGCTTCAAGTACCGCTACCAGCTCATTCGCACCGACACCTACGGCGGCGTGCAGAACAGCGAGCAGGTCGTGGACATGCTCACGTTCGCGTCGGCGAAGGACTACGACGACTGGCTCGCGCGGCTCGCGGCATTCCCGGCCTACATCGACCAGAACATCGCGCTCATGCGCGAGGGCATCCGGACCAACGTCCTGCTGCCGAAGGTGATCGTCTCGCGCGTGCGGACGCAGCTCGACGGCCAGGTCAAGGGCGATCCGGCGGCCAGCGGTTTCTATCGCCCGTTCACGCACTTCCCCGATCGCGTCGCCGAGACGGACCGGGCGCGATTGTCCGCCTCGGGTCTCGAGCGCGTGCGCACGGCGGTCATCCCGGCGTTCGCGAAGCTGCGCGACTTCATCGATCGCGAATACCTGCCCGCCTGCTACGACCAGATCGGCTGGTCCCAGACGAGCAGCGGCCTGGAAGGCTACGCGTACTTCGCCCGGCTCTACACGACGACGGACCTCACGCCGCAGCAGATTCACGAGATCGGCCTGAAGGAGGTCGCGCGTATCCATGCCGAGATGGAGCGCGTGAAAGAGCAGGCGCACTTCACCGGGACGCTCGCGGAGTTCTTCACGTTCCTCAGGAGCGATCCGCGGTTCTTCTACAAGACCGGCCCCGAGCTGCTCGACGGCTACCGCGCGCTGGCCAAGCGGATCGATCCCGAGCTCGTGAAAGTCATCGGGACGCCGCCGCGCATGCCGTATGGCGTGCGGCCGATTCCCGATGCCGTCGCGCCGAACGTGACCACGGCGTACGCCAATCCCGGGTCGGTGGAGGCCGAGCGGCCGTCGTACTACATGGTGAACCTCTACAAACCCGAGACGCGGCCGAAGTGGGAGATGCTCGCGCTGACGCTGCACGAGGCCGAGCCCGGCCACTGCCTGCAGGGCGCCGTCGCGCAGGAGCTCGGCGCGATGCCGGCCTTCAGGCGCAACGCCGGGCTTCACCGCGTATGTCGAGGGCTGGGCGCTCTACTCGGAATCACTCGGCGAAGACATGGGTCTCTATGACGACGACCCGTACTCGCGGTTCGGACGGCTGACCTACGAGATGTGGCGAGCGGTGCGGCTGGTCGTCGACACCGGCATGCACACGATGCACTGGGACCGCGCGCGCGCGATCAAGTACTTCATGGAGAACGCCGCGAAGACCGAGCTCGACGTCACCAACGAGATCGATCGCTACATCGGGTGGCCGGGCCAGGCGCTGGCCTACAAGATCGGCGAGCTGAAGATCCAGGAACTGCGGCACCGGTCCGAGCAGAAGCTCGGGAACAAGTTCAGCCTGCGAGCGTTCAACGACCTGGTGCTCTCGAGCGGCGCCGTGCCGCTGTCGGTGCTCGAAGCGCGCGTGGATGGCTGGGTTGAAAAGCAGTAGGCCGGGGCTTCAGCCCCGGCGTGGCTCGACGGGCCTGAGGCCCGTCCTACTGCAACGTCACTCTCCCCTTCGGCGTGTCGAGCGTCGCGCTCAACCGCGCATGCGCGGCCTTCGCCACCGTCGCGTCGACGCCAAGGCTGGCGAGCACGGCCTCCAGCTTCACCGGGTCTGGCCCCGCAATCGCGACGTCCACCAGCCGGCATCCCGACGGCGCGTCGGAAGACGGGTGATGCGAGCTGGATGCCCATTCGATGAAGAACGGCACCGGGTCGACATCTGCCTCGGCGAAGGACGCCTTCACGCCCGCGCTTCTCCACTGCAGCACGGAGCCATCCGGTCGTGTGCGCGAGCCGTCGCGCGGGCCGAAGACTTCGAGCCCGTGGCGGCGCGCGGCTGCAGCGGCCGCGTCGACGTCCGGCGTCGAGACCGCCCACGTCACGAGGCGCGGCGCCGGAAGCGCGCGCAGATCGAGGTTGAAGTTGAACGCAGCCTGCGCGGGGTCGGGCGCGATGATTTCGAGATACTGGCGGCCGCCGAGCGACACGAGGGCGTTGCGCGTGCCGACGCCCGGATGACTGCCTCCGGGCTGCGCCTTCACGCCGGTGCGCGCTTCCAGCCACGCAATGCCCTCGTCGAGATCGCGCGCGCCGAGCAGGAGGTGATCGACGGACTCGCGGATGGTGCGGGCTTCGGCCATCGCCTTCCCTCGTGCCGCCAGCGTCGCGGCGCCGGCGAACCCGCTCGCCAGCAGCTCGCGGCGCGTCACGCGGTGACGGCGAGCGCGGCGTCGAGCGTCATCGGCACGTTCGCGATCGCGCGCGAGATGATGCAGTTCTGCTTCGCGTCCTCGGCGAGGCGCTGGAACTCGGTCTCCGCCAATCCCGGCACCACCCCGCGCGTCGTCAGATCGATCCGCGTGATCGAGAACTTGTCGCCGGTCTTCGCGAGCGTCACCGCGGCGGTCGTATCCAGGCTCGTCGGCGCGTGTCCCGCCGTGGTGAGCGCCGCCGATAGCGCCATGGTGAAGCACCCGGCATGTGCGGCGCCGAGCAATTCCTCCGGCGTCGTGCCTGGCGCGCCCTCGAAGCGCGTCTTGAACGAGTAGGCCCCCTGAAAGGCTCCGCTGCCGAGCGCGATGGTGCCCTTGCCGCTCTTGAGGTCCCCTTCCCAGTGCGCTTTTGCAGTCTGGCTCATCCATTCACCTCCGGACGATCAAAAGTGTATCGCGCCCGCTCACGTCACGGGCCGCCTGAACGCGAACGCGGCCAGCTGCGATCCCAGGCCGCTCGCCACATACGCCATCTTGCGATTCGACGTGAGCGTCGACAGCCAGTCGAAGGCGCCTCCGTCGATCAGCGGGATGCCGCCGTCCTGGCCACCCACGGCAATCTGAAAGCGCAGGCCGTCGTAGTACTCGTGGGTCAGTTCGCCTCTCGACACGGCGATCCCGGAGATGCTGGCCGCGATTCGATCCGCCACCTCGGCGCGTTCGGGCGTCGCCAGCACATTGAGCCTCCGGTTCGGAAACGCATAGCCGTTGGCTTCGAGTCGATCGAGCGCGGCGAGATGTGTGGTGATGTGGCGCTGCACCTCACCCGCCACGAATGTCTGGTTCGCCTGCTCGCGTCCGCCGCTGGCGAGGCAGAACAACCGGAAGTGCGGCGCGAAGCCCGGTTGCTTCGGCACGGGCTGCGCGCGCACGGCACGGTGCGACGTCGCCAGTCGGACCACCGCCGCCGCGTCTGCCTGCAGTCGCGCCGCGCACTCGAGCGCCAGCACGTTGGTCGGGTCCGAGACGACCTCAGTGCCGCGCAGCGCCGACACGATCCGGTTCTGGCTCGTGCGCGCAACGGCCGAGCACACCGCGAGCGGCGCCAACGGCGCGAGCTCGATGGCCTCGAACTCATGTGCCGCCGCCAGCAGATGACCGTCAATCTCGACGAGCGTGCGCTGATCGACTGGCGCAGGCTGCGTGAAGCCGTCCCGCGCATATTGCTGCCGGACGTCCGCCGGCGTTCGCGCGGAGGCGCGACGAGCAAATGCCTCGAGCAGGAGTGACCACACCTCGGCCGCCGGGCAGTCCATCCGCCAGCGCGGCGAAGGCCTGCTCTCCGATCCCCTGCGAGACCCAGTCGCGGTCTGCCATGGTCAGATTCTCAAGAGGACGCCGCGAGCCGGCTGACTTGTCGCGCGTGTGATGGCTGCTCCATAGAAGCCAACCTGGCGCCGATAGGTCTGCAAGCCGTTTCGGCCGATTTCGATGTCGGTCTTGAAGTCGACGACCGTCCAGCGTCCATCATCTTCGAACGCGAGGTCCACGACCCCCTCGATGACGGTGCCGTCGGGACAGCTGAACGTGACCGGCATCTCTCGACGGCACGCGCCGCGCGCCGCGGCGCGTGCGGCCTCCTGCAGAATCGGGTGGGTCAGCACGCCCCTCGCGATCCCGGCCGCCGCGGCGGCTTCCTCCGCGGGCGCGCCGAGCAGACGCGCCTGGACCTGTGCAAGCGCCTCGACGCTCTCGCCGCCGTCGCCCAGGACCGCATTGGCAAGCACCGCGTGCACGAGGCTGCCGAACCGGCGGCCCGATGGCGTCAGCAGATCGCGTGCGACCGACAGCTCGTCCACCGGCGGCAGTTCGTCGATGCCCGGGAGCCACTGTCCCGATCGCGCCCACTCGCCCGCAGTCTTCACCTGCACCGACGGCTGCGCGCCGGCCTCCAGTGCGCTGTCGCGCCACTGCTGCCAGTCGCGATACCCGCGCAGCTTCTCCTCGACGACGTCCGCCGGCACGTCGCGGGCGATCAGGTCGTCGCGGCGAAGGCCGAACCGCTGCTCCACGCCAAGAGACAGACACGACGGATCCCACCAGACGACGTGGCACGGCGCGTCCTCGCCGATCTGATGCAAGCCGGGACATACCGTGTCCGAGCGCGCGGGGTCGTTCTCGGGACGCTCGACGACCGAGTCGAGCCCGAACGTCACGCCACCCAATCCCGGCGGCGCCTCGGATGTCCGGCGCACGGCGAGGGCGGGATAGATTGCCTGGTTCAACGGATTGATCCACCCTTCCGCGTACGGGCAATCGCCAACCGCTGGCACCACGAGGAGGTCGCGCGCGCGCGTCGCCGCGACATACGCGAGACGCACCCCTTCCGCCTCCTCGCGATCGCGCTCCTCGTCCTGGTGATCCGCGAGATCCTGCGGCACCAGTCCTGCGAGGCGGACCGCGCACTTCTGGTGATCGGGATCGAGGTGCCGCGACGCTTCTCCCGGCCGCATCCGCGCAGTGATGTCCGCCAGAATCACGACGGGAAATTCCAGGCCCTTCGCCTTGTGCACCGTCATGAGCCGGACGCCGTCGCTGCCTTCCTCGAGGATCGGCGCCTCCGGCGCCTCCGAGCGATCGACCGCCTCGCGCAGCTCTTCGACGAATCCACGGAACGAGATGCCGCCGTCGGCTTCATACTGGCGCGCCAGCTCGGCAAGGTGCAGCACGTTCGCCAGCGCCTGCTCGCCCGCCGGACGCAACACCAGGCCGACGTGCGCGCGGGTGACAGTCAACAGGTTCGTGATGGTATCGGCGACGGGACGCTCGTTGCGGCGCCGATGCAAATCCGCCAGCACCTCGAGAGCGTCGACGACCGGCTTCAGTCGCTCGGGAACATCAGCGGCCGGCTTGAACGGGTGAAGCGCGCCGAGGGTCAGGCGATACTCGAGCAACTCCTCTTCGCCGACGCCAAACAGCGAGCCTCTCACCGTTCCGTAGACACTCAGCTCATCGTCGGGCCATTCGATCGCCGTCAGCGCCAGGCGCAGCGTCTCCACTTCTTCACGGTTGTGGAACTGCTTGCCGCCGACGAGCAGGTGCGGGACGCCGCGGGATTCGAGCGCCTGCACGTACGGGCGCGTCATGTCGTTCTGCCAGCTGGTGAAGCGGCGGAACAGCAGACAGATGTGACGCGCCTCGAGCGGCACGGCCGGCTCGCCGGTGCGTTCCGTGACGCGCCACTTGCTCTCGTTGACCAGCCACGCGACGAAGGCGCCGACCGCGTCCGGCAGCGAGTCCTCGATCGCGTAGGCCGTCACCTGCTTGGTCCGTCCGTACGGCCGCGGCACGGGGAGGACGACGACCGAGGGCTGCGCCGGCAGGTCGTCGCGAACCTTCAAGAGCGGCATGTATGTCGCCTGCAGCGTCACCGGATCGTCAGTCATCACGGGCGCGAAGGCGGCGTTGACCGCGCGCTGGATGTTCTCCGACGCCCTGAAACTCGCCTGCAGCGGCACGCGCGTGGCGCCGCCGGCCTCGAGGCGCGCGCAGACGTCGCGATAGACGCCGACGTCGGCGCGGCGGAACCGGTAGATCGACTGCTTCGGATCCCCGACGATGAAGAGCGCGCCCGGCCGGACGACGGCCGTGCGCCAGTCAGGGTGCGTGGCGTCGAGGCTCGACTCGTCGGCCGCGAGCAGGACGAGCAGCTCGGCCTGCAGCGGATCGGTGTCCTGGAACTCGTCGACGAACAGCTTCGTGAAGCGCCCCTGGAAGCTCCGCCTCGCCTGCCCGGTTATCTCGCACGAGGTCGCGTGCCCGGACCAGCAGATCCAGGAAATCCAGCGCCCCTTGCGCCTGCTTGGCCTCGTCGTACGCCACGACGAGATCCGCGAGATCGTCTCTCAGGCGCGCCGCGAGATCGGCGTCGGCCGTGCGCTGAAACGCGCCGAGCGATTCGATCAACTGCGCCCTGGCGCCGAGAATGTCGTCGCGCGAGATCCCGGGCGCGTAGGCCTGACGGCCTCCCTTGTGCCGCGCGAGGTCGCGATTCTTCGACAGGTCGACGAGCGTCGACTCCCAGCCGTCGTAGTCGAGCGGCCCTTCCTGCCGGGCTCGTCCAATCTCGACGGCCAGCGCGCGAGCCGCCGCGAGATTCTTGAACACGGGATCGTCGCGCCACGATGCGCGCTCAGCGAGCGCGCCGAGAATTTCGACCGCCTGGAGCAGCGCGTCGATGGCCCGCTCTCTGTCCCAATCAGGGTCGCGCGACCAGGGCGCGGCGTGGTCGCGCCACTGGAGGAGCGTCCACCCGGCGTGCCATAAACGCTGCACCGGCCCGTCCTCGTCCACGTCGCGGCCGAAGTTCCGTTTCGCGGTGCGGCGCAGCGACCGTCGCACCCCGTCTCTCGGCGACAGCAGCTGGCCGTGCAGCCACGTCCGGAACACCTCGTCGTAGATGCGCTCGGACTGAGATTCGTTCAAGCACGACGAAGAGCGGGTCGATTCGCGCCTCGACCGGCCGCTCGCGCAGCAGGTCCGCGCAAAACGTGTGGATGGTGCTGACGTGCGCCTCTTCGAGATGGCCCAGCGCGCGCTCGAAGGCGGCCACCGCCGCCGTGTCGTCCTGCGCTCGCGCGGCGCGCCGCTCCAGCTCGATGCGCTCGCGCAGCTTCAACTTCAGCTCGCCGGCTGCCTTCTCCGTAAACGTGACGGCGACAATCTGATCCACGTCGACACCGGCTCGGATGACGTTGACGATCCGGTTGACGAGCGCAGTCGTCTTGCCGGTGCCGGCAGCGGCCTCTACGACCAGCGTGCGGTCGAGGGCCGTCGCAATGAGATCGCGCTCTCGCTGATCCGGTAGCGGCGTCATGGACGGCTCCTCAGCTCGGCAAGGTCCTGAAGCAGCGCCGGGTGCTTGCGGGCGGTGCGCCGGTGCTCGGCCGGACCGCACACCGCCTTGAAGTCGCAGTAGGTGCACGCATCAGGACCCGGCGCCGCCATGAGCCGCCCGAGCTCGATCGCGCGGTCCACGACCTGGAGCGCTTCGACACCAAGCGCACGCGTGCGCTCGACGAGCGGAATCTCGTGCGCTTCGAATCCCCCGGCCGCACGTGCAGAAGTAGAGTCGCCCTGACTGCACCGGCGTGTGGAGCAGGCTCTCGAGCGCGACTGAATAGAGAACCGGCTGCAGTACCTCGCCGCCGGAGATGACCTGGTCGCGCGTGCTGCGGTTCCGGCCGGTCTTGTGGTCGGTGACGCGCAGCCGTCCCGTCGGTGGATGCCGCTCGACGAGATCGATCGAGCCACGCAGGCGAAAGCCCCCGTCCACGACGGCCGGCTCTCTGAGGCTGTGCGGATCGCGCTCGGGATCTTCGGGCAGCCCGAAGGCAAACTCGAAGCGCCACGGCTCCCAGCCGCCGGGCTCAGGGCCGATCGTCTCGAGCCAGCGCAGCAGGTCTCGCTCCAGCGTCCGCACCTCGTCGTCCCACACGCGCGGCACGGCTGGCGCGAGGTCATCGCGATAACGGTCGGCGACGTCGCCAACCGTGCGGGTCAGCGTGTCGCGCACCGCGGCGGCAGACGCGATCGGCAGGCGGCCTTCCGCCGCCAGCCTGCGAAAGAACTGCGTCTGAATCGCATGGAAGAGGCTCCCTCGGGTGAGCGGGTCCATGCGCTGCAACGGCTCGGGCTCTTCGGCCGGCGCGAGCCGATAGACGGCCGACAGCAGAAAGCGGTAGGGACACGCGGCGTAGTGCTGCAGGGCCGAGAGCGAGTACGCGCGGCGCGTCAGCCGTCGCTCGTCCAACAGCGGCCGCGTGACATCCGTGGCGCGGACGATGCCGTCGTGGGGCGACCATTGGACTTGCGAGCGGCTCCAGCGGTCGATCACCGAGAGACGCAGGAACGGGTTCAGTTTCAGCAGGTAGTGCGCGTGCCCCGCCGCGGACTTGCCGTCCTGCCTGAACAGCCCTGCCAGCACCGCGAGATCGTGCTCGAGGTCGTCGATGGCTTCGCGCGGATCGCGAGGCGCGGGCCACGCCAGGCGCGCGCCTGATGCGGCAGCCGCCGCCCACGCGAGCTCCTCGTGACTCGGAAGCGTGCCCGTCACCGCGCGCATGACGTCGAGGGCGTAGAACGACGGCACGCGCGGACGCGACTCGCCGAGCTCGAGGCTCGGGAAGGAGACGTAGACGCGCTCGGTGGCGGCGCCAGCCGCCAGTTGCAGCAGCAGGCGCTCTCGTGCGCCGCGCGTCGATTGCACGGCCAGGTTGCTGCCAAGCGCCGCGCGCCGCTCATCGAGCAGCAGCGGATCCTCGTGCGGCCGTCGCGGAAACAGCCGTTCGGCCAGGCCGGGCAGGAAGACGACGCGGAAGCTGCGGCCGCGCGCCTGATGCGGGCTGCCGACGAAGACGCGGCCGTATCGGCGATTGGGCGGCTCGACCGCGAGCAACCGCAGGCGCTCAGCGAGCACGTCGCTCACTTCCCGGAGCGTCACGGGACCGACGTCGGCGAGCGGAGTCAGCTCTGACAGCACGCGCAGCACGCGCGTCGGACGCCGCAGCACCCTCGGCACGAGCGCATGGAGCCGCGCGAGCCAGGCCGCCCAGAGATCCCGCTCGGGCCATCCGGCCAGCTCGTCGACCAGCGGCAGCGCGAAATCCCTGAGGCCGCTCAGGTTCGCGCGCTCGCGCTCAATCGCGGGAATGCGTGGAGACTCCGGTTCGTCGCGGATGAGCGTCTCGAGCTTGCGCGCCAGCTCCGCGTCGAGGCCCCTCAACCGCCGGTGCCATCGGTCGCGGTAGTGAATGAGCTTCGAGTCGATCAGCAGGTGTTCCCATTGCCACGGGGCGCGCAGCGTGCCCGCGGCAATCGCGTCCAGCCCGTCGCGGCCCGCATCGGCGGACTCGGCCTGCCTGATCGCCTCGCTCGTGTCGTCGGACGGCTCGCCTTCCTGCTCGTCGGTCCAGTGGGCCCACGTCTCGGCGGCGGCACGCGATTCGTCCGCGGTCGGCACCTGACCGAGCGACAGGTATTCGGCGAACCGGCGAGCGGACAGGTCCTCCGTCGCGCACGCCAGCAGCGCCAGCAGCGCCCGCCCGGCGGGATCGGGCCGGCGGGTGCCGCGATCGAACCACGCCGGGATCCCGGCTCGCGCACAGGCATGTTCGAGGAGCCCGATGTACTGCTGCGGCGATCGCACGAGGACGGCCATCTCGTCGAAGCGCACGCCGTCAGCGGCGCATGCGAGGATCCGCCGCGCGATCTCGAGGCACTCGCGTCCTTCGCCGGGCGCGGAGAACAACTGCACGGATGCGTCGCGCTCCGCCTGCGGCGGCGTCTCCGAAGAGAACAAGTACCGCCCGAGCCGCGTCAGCGCTGCCGCCGGCCGATCGTCGGCGACAGGCTCGATGGCCAGACCGAGCGCGACGAGCGCGTCGTGCGTCTCGTAATCCTCGGCCGGCAGCGTCACGAGCGACGCCGCCGCTCGGGCGAGCAGCGCGGCGATGACATCGGCCTCGAGCGGACTGCTGACGGGCACGTCCAGCAGCACGAGCGGCTCTCCCGAGCCCACGAGATCGCTGACGGCGACCGCGCGAGCCGCTGTGGCCAGCACCTGCGCGCGCGCCGCAAGGCCAGCCTTCGCCGTGTCGGCCTGCACGCGACTGTCGAGCGCGGCCAGATCCGACCCCGCCGCGCCGATTTCAGCCAGACGGTCAGAGCCCACGCCCGCCTGCGAGACCTCCGTGAGAGTTCGCGCGACGGCGCGCGGAAATCCCGGGGTCGCCGCGACGGGATTGAAGTACTCGAGATCGTCGGCCAGCTCGAACGCGGCGCGGGCGGCGATCGCCTCGACGCTGAGTGGCGACGCGACCGTCTGGTCCCGGCGCGCCAGAGGCACGGCCGCGAGTTTGGCGACCAGCTCGTTGAAGCCGTATCGGCGAACGCCGAAGGTGGCGCCTCGCACCCGGGCCAGGCCGCGCGCGAGATCGTCCGCGGCGCCACGCGAGGCGGCGACGATCGTGATCGGGCTCGACGGAGAAGCGCTGGAGAGGAACGTGAGGGCGGCCCGGAGGCGGGCCTCGGCGGAGGCGCTGGATATCGCTTTTGTCATGACAACTCCCCGGAACGTCGGGCCGGGCACATCGGTCTCGGCGCCGCTCGGCGCCGAATCTGAGAAGGAGTGTGCCCGAAAACCCTCGGCGGCGCCAGTGACCTCGCGTGGAGTGCACAGATCTGCGGAAGCTCAGCCGTGCGCGGACGGACGGGGCGAGCGAATTGCAGCACGCCGTATCCCGATGTCCACAGGCGTCGCGAGTTCGCTACACGAGCTGGTGATTCGGCAACTCCGGGTCGCGCGGCTGGCGCATACTGGCACGCGCTTCCCCAGCTCCCCGTACGTCAAGGAGTTCGCGTCATGAGGCGACTGCTCTTCCCGCTGCTGTCCTCCACCGCCGTTGTCGTCGCCGTCGCCGTCGTCTCGGCACAGAACGGGGCCGTGACGGTGACCGTTGATGCTGCCGCCTCGAAGCACGCCATCAACCCCAACGTCTACGGCGTGGCCTATGCGACGACGACACAGCTCGCCGACTTGAACGTGCCGGTCAACCGGTACGGCGGCAACAACACGTCGCGCTACAACTGGCAGCTGAACGCGGACAATCGCGGGCAGGACTGGTATTTCGAGAGCATCGGCGATTCGAGCAGCACCGCGGGGCAGCGCGGCGACGACTTCGTCACTTCGACCCGTGCCGGCCACGCAGAGCCGATGATCACGATCCCGATCATCGACTACATCGCGACACTGGGCTCGAACAGGAGCAAGCTCGCCAGCTACTCCATCGCCAAGTACGGCGCGCAGACCGGCAACGACTCGCAGTGGTACGCCGACGCCGGCAACGGGGTGCGCGCCAGCGACGGCGCCAACATCACCTGGAATACGCCGACCGACGCCAACGTCGCGAACAGCAACCTGATTCAACGGGGCTGGATTGCCCATCTCGTCACGCGGTGGGGACTCGCCGTCAACGGCGGCGTGCGTTACTACATCCTCGACAACGAGCCGTCCCTCTGGCACTCGACGCATCGCGACGTGCACCCGACGGGCGCCGCCATGGACGAGATGCGCGACAAGTACCTGACGTACGCGCGAGAGGTGAAGAACGCGGATCCCGGCGCGCTGGTGGTCGTCGGTGAGGAATGGGGCTGGCTCGGGACGAAGCTCTCCGGCTACGACCAGTGGTACGGGAGCACGCATGGTTGGACGGACTGGTCGCTCCTGCCGGACCGCTCCTCGCACGGCCAGATGGACTACCTGCCGTGGCTGCTCCAGCAGATGCAGCATGCAGAGCGCCACTGAAGGACGGCGCCTGGTCGACGTGCTCACCGCGCACTATTACCCGCAGGGCGGAGAGTTCGGCAACGACACGTCGGCGGCGATGCAAGCGTCGCGCAACAAGTCGACGCGGTCGCTCTGGGATCCGACGTACGTGGACACGAGCTGGATTGGCTCGGTCATCCGCTACATTCCGCAACTGCACGATTGGGTCAATCAGTACTACCCCGGCACCCAGATCGGCATCACCGAATACAACTGGGGCGCCGAGAGCCACATCAACGGCGCGACGACGCAAGCGGATGTGCTGGGGATCTTCGGCCGAGAGTCATTGGACATGGCCGCGCGCTGGACGACTCCCGACACGGCCACGCCGACCTACAAAGCGATCAAGATCTTCCGGAACTACGACGGTCAGCTCTCGGGGTTCGGCGACACGAGCGTGAAAACGACCTCGTCGTCGAATCCTGACAATCTGTCCGTCTTCGGCGCGACGCGAACCTCCGACGGCGCGATGACGGTGATGGTGATTAACAAGATCGCCGGCAGCACGCCGGTGACGCTGTCGCTCGCCAACTTCACGGCCGGCGCCGCGGCGCAGGTCTGGCAGTTGACGTCGGCGAATGCGATCAACCGCCTCGCGGATGTGGCGCTCACCGGCTCGAGCCTGGCGCTGACGGTGCCGTCGCAGAGCATCACCCTGGTTGTGATCCCCGGCAGCAGCGGTCCGGCGAACCAGCCGCCCGTCGCGGCGGCCTCGGCAACGCCGACGTCGGGCACGACGCCTCTGGCCGTGAGCTTCAGCAGCGCCGGCTCGAACGATCCCGACGGCACGATCACAAGCTACGCGTGGACGTTCGGTGACGGCGGGACGGGCTCCGGAGCGACGACCTCACACACATACACCACAGCCGGGACGTTCACCGCCACGCTGAAGGTGACCGACAACGCCGGCGCGACCGCGACGAAGTCGTTGACGATCACCGCCTCGGCTCCCGCGCCGCCGGCAGCGCCGACGAACCTCACGGCCACTGCCGGCGCGAACCGGCTGGTGACGCTGCGCTGGACGGACGCGTCGAGCAACGAGACCGGGTTCTCGATCGAGCGCGCCGTGAAGGCGAAGACGCTGTCGTTCACGGCCCTCGGGCAGCGTCGGCGCGAACGTCACGACGTTCTCTCAGACCGTCACGGCCGGCCAGTGGGTGTATCGCGTGCGCGCGTTCAACGCGAACGGCAACTCGGCGTACTCGAATCAGGCGACGTTGAGAGTGCGATGAGGGTGGCGGGGCTGAAGCCCCGCCCTACTGCAGATCCGTCGAGCGGCTGAGATTGGCCGGGCTGAAGCCCGGCCCTACTGCAGGTCCGGCGCGACAGGATCGCGTTACGGCAAGTACTTCTCGAACCACGCGACGATTCGCGTGAGGCGATCGGTCAGGTGCTTCTCCTCGCGAAGGCCGTGCCCTTCGCGCGGGTACTGCACGAGCTCGCACTCGACGCCGTAGCGCTTCAGCGCGCGATAGAGCGCCGTGCTCTGTCCGAGCGGGTCGACCACGTCGTCTTCGCCCTGGAGAATCAGCGTCGGCGTCTTCGCGTTGGTGATGTAGGTCAGCGGCGAGCTCTTGCGGAAGCCGTCTGGCTTCTCGTACGGCAGACCGTAAAACCACTCGTCGTACGCGGAGCCGTCCTCGGTGCCGAACTCCATGGCGAGGTCGGACATGCCCGCGCCGGTCACCGCCGCCTTGAAGCGATTCGTCTGCGTGATCGCCCACGACGCCATGTAGCCGCCGTAGGACCACCCCGCGATCCCGAGCTTCTCCGGATCGGCGATGCGCTCCTTGACGAGCCAGTCCACGCCAGCCATCACGTCCTTGAAGTCGCCGCCGCCCCAGTCGCCGCGGTTGAGCACCATGAAGTCGTGACCGTAACCGGTGGATCCGCGGACGTTCGGATAGAAGACCGCGAATCCGTGCGCCGCGAGCAGCTGCCCCCACGTCTCGTACGTGTCGCGCCAGGCGCCGGTGGGCCCGCCGTGAATCAGGACGACGGTGCGCATCGGCGCGACCGGCCGCTTGCCGCCCGGCAGAAGCAGCGCGCCCTCGATGCTGCGACCGTCGAAGCTCGCATAGCGCACGAACTCGGGCGTGAGGAGCGGAACCTTCGCGAACGCCTCGTTGATGGCCGTCTTCGAGACGGGCGCGGACGCGAGATCCCACTCGTAGATCTCCTGCACGCGGTGCATCTGCTGGCCGACGAACCACGCGTGGCCGTCGGAATCGAGTGAGACGGCGCTGAACGTCATCCCGGGCGAGGGAAGGCGCGTGCCCTTGCCGGCCGCGTCGAGCGTCCAGATCGCGTCGCGGAAGCCGTCCTCGGCGACAACGAAGAGACTGCCGTCCTTGCGCCAGCGATAGTCCTGCACCGGGCGGTCGATTGGCGACGCGCTGACGTTGCGCGGACGGCGGTCGGCGAGCGACGCCACGAACAAGTCGTGCGGCGACGGACCGTCCACGCGCGATGCGACGTACGCCAGCGACGCGCCATCCGGCGACACGCGAATGTCCGAGAACGGGCCGACCGGAGCAAGCACCTCGGTCATCGCCGGCGTCGCGATGGAGACGCCGAAGATGCGCTCGGTGAGCTGATCCGACTCCGGACGATCTGTGGCGACAACAATCAGCCGATCGCCCGCGGGCGTCCACGCAAGCTCGCTGAATTTCCACGGCGCGCCAATCAGGCGTTTGGCCTCCACGGCGGCGGTGGCGACGTCCACCGTCCAGAGGTGCGCCGGCCGGTCGTCCTTGTCGACGACGCGCGCGTCGTCTTTGTCCTTGTCCTTCTTCTCGTCGTCGTCCGTCTTCGCCTCGGGCGCGAGGAAGGCGATCGATCGTCCATCGGGTGACCACTCGAAGTCCTGGACCGCGCGCTTGCCCTTCGTGAGCGCCCACGCCTCGCCGCCGGCGCTGTTCAGCAGGTAGATCTGCGCGGGGCCGTCGCGATCGGAGAGAAAGGCCAGCCGAGTGCCGTCGGGCGACCAGCGTGGATGGCGTTCCGTCTTCGCCGAGTTCGTGAACTGCCGGACACCCGGGTCGCGCCGGTCGTACACCCAGAGGTGCGTTCGGCGCTCCGAGCCCGAGGCCGGCTCGTCGATCGTGAAGACCAGGCGCGCGCCGTCCGGCGACCACTGCAAGTCCCCGGGCCGGCGGACGGCAATCGCCTGTTGCGGCGTGAGTGTGACAGGCGGCGTGGCGGACGGCGTCTGGGCGGCCAGCGACACGACGCCGGGCGCGGAGACACTCAGGGCCAGCAAGACGAGGGCAGCAGGCAGTGGGCGCATAGGAAGAGAGGCGATTACAAAACTCTTACAGACCAGAAGTCCATGAAACCCGGTGAATTACAGAAGTCTTACACAAACTGGTCCGTCCGCTTGCTACTGTCTTCTTGCCCCGAGGCCGATGAACCAAGGCGGGAGCGGTCGATCGCTGGTCCCGCCTTTGTTGCGTACTCAAGAGTGTTGCGGAGGACATGCGTGGCAAGCGCCGATACGAGCCTTTACCAGCCGAGAGCTGATCGATACGAGACGATCAACTGGATTACGTTTGCAGCGATGGTGCCGTTTCACCTCGCCGCGATCGCGGCCCCGTTGTTCTTCTTCTCGTGGAAGGCCGTCGCGCTGACCGCCTTCTTCTACTGGATGTGCATCGGCCTCGGCATCGGCATGGGCTATCACCGGCTGCACACGCACCGGTCCTACAAGGTACCCAAGCTGCTCGAGTACTTCTTCGCGGTCTGCGGCGCGCTGACGCTCGAGGGCGGCCCGATCTTCTGGGTCGCGACGCACCGCCTCCACCACCAGCACTCCGACACCGACTCCGATCCGCACACGCCGCACCACGGCGGCTTCTGGGCGCACATGGGATGGATCCTCTTCGGCGAGGGTCACCACAACGACACCGAGACTGATGTCGCGCTACGCGCCGGACCTGGCCGCGGATCCGTTCTACCGCTGGCTCAACACGTGGCACTGGGTGCCGCTGACAGTGTTCGGCTTCGTGGTCCTCGCCCTCGGCGGCTGGCCGATGGTGTTCTGGCTGGTGTTCTTCCGGGTGACCGTCGGCCTGCACGCGACGTGGCTGGTGAACTCGGCGACGCACATGTGGGGCGGAAGACGCTTCGACACCAAGGACGACTCGAAGAACAGCTGGTGGGTCGCGATGCTGACCTTCGGCGAGGGCTGGCACAACAACCACCACGCCCACCCGACGTCGGCACGTCACGGGCTCGCCTGGTACGAGCTCGACCTCACCTGGATCCAGATTCGCCTGCTCGAGCGCTTCGGCATTGCCCAGCGCGTCCGCGTCGTGGACGTCGAAGGGCGCCGCCGTGGCGAGAGCCAGCGGGCCGCGTAGAGCCGTCAAATCGCAGCAAATAGCGGATGGAAGACAGCTCGGACGGAGGGCACAGCGACACAGGTCACTGTGCCCTTTGTCTTTTTCCCTTCCCATTCCCTATTCCCTATTTCCTATTCCCTATTCCCTATTGCTATCCTGACCCCATGATCTCGGCTCCCAAGCGGAAGTCTCTCGTCTTCGCGCTGCTGGGGGCCTGTCTGGCGGCTGCCGCCGTCGCCCTGAACGTCGGGTGGGTCGTCATCAACTGGCGCGAGGGGCTGCTTTTCATCACGGGCATCATCCTCTTCCCCATCGTCATCACCGGCGTCGTCCTGAACACGATCTTCCTGGTGCGGGAGGTGCGGCGCACCGAGCAGCACGACGCGTTCATCAACGCCGTGACGCACGAGTTGAAGACGCCCGTCGCGTCGATCCGCCTCTATCTCGAGACGCTCGAGCGGCGCGACCTCCCTGACGAGAAGCGTCGCGAGTTCTATCGCGTGATGATGAACGACACGGATCGCCTGCTGCAGCTCGTCGAGCAGGTGCTGCGCGCCGGCAAGACGAGCGCGCGTGGCCGCGTCCTGCACCAGGTGCCGATCGATTTGCGGCAGATGGTGCCCGAGTGCCTCGAGCTGGCCCGAGTCCGGCACCACCTCCCCACCGAGGCGCTGGCGTATCACGAGGCGCTTGCGACGGCCGATCAGGCACGCGTGCTTGGCGATCCGGACGAGCTGAAGGCCGCCGTCTCGAACCTGGTCGACAACGCCATCAAGTACTCGAACGGCCAGGTGGACGTGAGCGTCGAGCTCGCGGACGTCGACGATCGGCGCGTGGCGGTGCGTGTGCGCGACAAGGGCATCGGCATCTCGAAGCCCGAGCTGAAGCGCATCTTCCGCAGGTTCTATCGCATTCCCGAGGCTGTGGCCATGCGCATCAAGGGCACCGGACTCGGGCTCTTCATCGTCAGCTCCGTCGCGCGCAAGCACGGCGGACGCGTGTTCGCCGAGAGCCCGGGTCCCGGCCAGGGCAGCACGTTCACGCTGCAGCTCCCGACGGCGCCCTCGGCATGAGCCGCATCCTCGTCGTCGAAGACGAACAGCATCTCGCGGATGGCCTTCGCTTCAATCTCGAGGCCGAAGGGCACGACGCCGAAGTCGTCGAGACCGGAGAGGCCGCGATCGACTCGCATTCGCGCCGAGGTGGATCCGGTGGACCTCGTCGTCCTCGACGTCATGCTGCCGGGGCTGAATGGCTTCGAAGTGGTGTCGCGTCTCAGGCAGGAAGGCCGCTACCTGCCCGTGCTGATGCTCACCGCGCGCGGGCGGGCCGACGACGTGGTGAAGGGCTTCGAGGCGGGGGCGGACGACTACCTGCCGAAGCCGTTCGAGCTGTCGGTGCTGATCGCGCGCGTCGCGGCGCTGCTGCGTCGCGTGACGTGGGCGCGGCCGGCGCCGGCACCGCGGCACGCCGGAACCGCCCGTTCCCGACAAGTTCTCGTTCGCCGGGCGCGAGGTGGACTTCGCGGCGCTCGAGGTGCGCCGCGGCGAGCGCGTGGTTCCGCTCACGCTGATGGAGGCAAACCTCCTGCGGTTTCTCGTGCAGCGCGAGGGGCAGGTCGTCTCGCGCAAGGAGATCCTCGAGCAGGTGTGGGGCGTGCACGAGGACACCGACACCCGCGCGATTGACAACTTCATCGTCCGGCTTCGGCGGTACGTCGAAGACAATCCCGCCGAGCCGAAGCACCTGCTGACGGTGCGCAGCGTGGGCTACCGGTTCCTCGCGTCGCCCTGACCAATTGGGCCGGCGCGGGCGGCGATATACTCGCGCCATGCTCGCTCCCGACCGCTACTTCAGTCCGATTCCCGCCGTGCGCGCCACCGCGCAGGCGCTGTACGACGAATTCGGATCGCTGCCGCTCGTCTGCCCGCATGGCCACGTCGATCCGAAGCTGCTCGCGCTCGACGAGCCCTTCTCGAACCCGGCCGCGCTGATCGTCATCCCGGATCACTACATCGTCCGCATGCTCTACTCGCAGGGCGTGCCGATGGAGTCGCTCGGCATCCCACGGCTCGACGGCGGCGCGGTCGAAACGCGACCCGCGCGCGATCTGGCAGCGGTTCGCGGACCACTTCTACCTGTTCCGCGGCACGCCGAGCGGCGCGTGGCTGGCGCACGAGTTCGAGGGCGTCTTCGGCATCGACGAGCCGCTGACGAGCGCGACGGCGATGCGCATCTACGATCGGATCGACGCGAGCCTGCGGCGTCCCGAGTTCCGGCCCCGGGCGCTCTTCGAGCGCTTCAAGATCGAAGTGCTCTGCACGACCGATGCGGCCACCGACACGCTCGAGTTCCATCGGCAGATTCGCGACTCCGGATGGAGCGGCGTCGTCCGCCCGACGTTCCGGCCGGACCTGGCCATCAACATCAGGCATCCGCAGTTCGCGGCGGAGATCGGTCGACTGTCGGCGGCCACGGGCGAGGACATCACATCGTACGCGGCCTATATCCGCGCTCTCGAGAGCCGGCGCGCGTTCTTCAAGTCGATGGGCGCGACGGCCACCGACCACGCGGCCGAGACGCCGTTCACGGCCGAACTGTCAGCCGGTGACGTGAATGCCCTGTTCGGGCGGGCGCTCGCCGGGAAGGCCACTGAAGCAGACGCACGCGCCTTCACGGGACACATGCTCATGGAGATGGCGCGCATGAGCACCGAGGACGGGCTCGTGATGCAGCTGCATCCAGGGTCCGATCGCAATCACAATGCTCGCGGTCTTCGAGAAGTTCGGGCCGGATCGCGGCTGCGACATCCCGATTCAGACGGAGTACACGCGCAACCTGAAGCCGCTGCTCAACAAGTACGGGAACGACACCCGCCTCACGCTCGTGCTCTTCACGCTCGACGAGACGACGTATTCGCGTGAACTGGCGCCGTTGGCCGGCCACTACCCGTGCCTGCGCCTCGGGCCGCCGTGGTGGTTCCATGACAGCCTCGAGGGCATGACGCGCTTCCGGTACCAGGTCACCGAGACGGCCGGAATCTACAACACGGCCGGCTTCAACGACGACACGCGCGCGTTCCCGTCGATCCCGGCGCGGCACGACGTGTCTCGTCGTGTCGACGCCAACTTCCTCGCCGACCTCGTCGCGCGGCACATCGTCTCGATGGACGACGCGCGGCAGATGATGCGCGCGCTGACGTACGAGCTGGCGAAGAAGACGTACAAGCTGGATTGATGGTTGCGGGTGGCGGTTGCGGGTTGGCGAAGCCAATCGCGCCGAAGCCCGCAGGGCGAAGGCGGACCCCTACTTCTTGAACGGCAACCCGCCCTGCCCTGCTGACGGTTTCTTCGCCGTCGGCACGTCGAGCGGGATCTTCGGCGCGTAGATGTCGCGCATCTCCTCGACCTGCTCGAACACCTGCTGCGCCAGTCGTCGCGGCGTCAGCACCCGGGCACGCGGACCGAATCCCATCACCCACGCCGTCAGCCCCCAATCGACGACGACCTTCATCTTGAGGATGACGCGTCCGTCCTCGGTCGTCTCGACCGACTGCGACGCGTGGAATTCGCGCTCCAGCACGTAGGGCGCGGCCTCCGGCTGGAACTCGATGGCGACCGGCTCGGCGCGTCCACCGAGGTTGATGCCCAGCGAGTCGCCCAGGCTCGCGATCTTCTGCTGCGCCGCGCTGCTCGGCGTGAAGCGCCCCTCCCCGACGCTCAGCTTCTTGATCCGCTCCACCGCGAACAGGCGAAGCTCCTGATACGCCGGCACGAATGCCACGAGGTACAGGCCGCCGAGGCCGTAGACGACGCCGTAAGGCTCGGCGACGTACGCCTTCACCTTCCGGCTGCTGCGCGAGTCGTACGTCATCGTAATCGGCCGGTTGTCGAGCGCCGCGGCGATCAGGCGTCCGACGAACGCCGGCACGCCGACCGGCGCCTTCTTCTTCGGCTCCGGCTTGGCGGAGACGATCTTCGGGAACTGGTCCAGATACTCCTGCTGCGCGGGCGTCAGGCAGTCTTCGAACTTCTCGAAGGCGGTCTGCAGGTCCTTCTGGAAGAACGTGCCCGTCAGGTACTCGAGCAGGGCGCGGCTGAAATACAGCGCGCAGAGCTCGGGCAGCGTCAATCCTGCGGCGATGAGGCTCGTGAACGCGTCCCTGTTCAGCGTCCAGACCAGCCGCTCGCCGCGCTCCCTTTGCTCCAGCGGGAACCCGGCTTCCTGGAGCGCGACGATGTCCCGTTGAATCGTGCGCTTGCCGATGCGCGACGTCGTCGGCCAGTTGCTGCACGGTCCGGCCGTATTTCGACTCCCAGAGCTGACGCAGGATGCGCCAGTGGCGGATCACTTCCTGACTGCGCGCGCGTGGTGGCAACTCGCCGGTCCTCCCGGCGCGAGCCTATCCGGAACCCGGCCGGCTGGCAATGGACCGGCGGTTGGCGTGACATGTGCTTTGGTCGGACATGAACGGCCGAGGCAGCGAGTGGCCAACAGGGTGCCTCACGCTCGGGTGTCGGAAGGACATACAGCCATGCCATCGCGTTCACGCGCCGGAGTGACCGACTCGCCGGGTCTTGAAGCCGCCGTGGAAGAAGACCTCCAGGTCATCAAGAACTGGGAGGACGCGAATCTCGCGGCGCGATCGCGCGCCGAGCAGTTCAGCGACTGGATTGCCACGACGATCGCCAGTGGCCCGTCCCTCCTGATCCACCTGACGTGGTTCGTTGCCTGGGTTGTCGTCAACGCCGGACTGTTCCCGCGCCTGGTTTTCGATCCGTTTCCCTTTTCGTTCCTGACGATGACGGTCTCGCTCGAGGCGATCTTCCTGGCGCTCTTCGTGCTGGCCAGCCAGAACCGCCTCTCGCGCCAGTCAGACAAGCGGGCTCACCTCGATCTGCAGGTCAACCTGTTGGCGGAACGCGAGATGACGGCCGTCCTTCAACTGCTCGAGGACATCGCGACGCACTTCAAGGTCCAGACGTCCGTGAGGGCCAGCGAAATCCGCGACCTGGCCCAGAAGACCGACCTGTACGGCCTGACGCAACGGATGGAGGAACTCTCGGAATCACAGCCAGCGACGGCCCCGCCCGAGCCGCGCCAGCGTCCCGGCGGATAGCCGCGACCTATCTTGACGGCTCCTCGCGCCACGATCCCCGCATCAGGAGGTCGGTCATGCTGGCGCTGATGATGAGTGAGGCGTTCGAAACGGTGCGGTCGCGTGGATTCGGAAGGCCGGCGCGGTCAGGCCGGGGATCGGTGCGCAAGGTCTGCCGTGGCTGCGAGCGGCAGCGGGCGCTCTTCCGCTACCACGGCGTCGTGCGCTGGGATCGGTATCACACGCTCTGCTTCCGGTGCTTCCGGTCGCAGCTGGATCGGCTGCGCCGAACCGCGGCCCGCGCGGCCTGATCGCAGGTCCGAAGACGTCCTACGCGAGCTTCGCGTCGAGATCCGCGAGCGCCTGCTCCAGCATCCGGCGATGCGGCAGCTGTGTCGCTCGCTCGAGGTCTGCGAGCACTCGGGCGCGCGCCAACTCGAGCGCGCGGCGTGCAGGGTCCACTTGTGGCGAAGGGCGCGCAGGCTTCTTCGCGCCTCGCGCGTCGTCCTGCTGCGACTCGATCGCCTTGCTCTCCCAGCCGCGCGCCATCATGCACTCCCGGTTCTATTTGTGCCCCGTGACCTTTTTCCACAGCGAGCCGAGCAGGCCCCCGACGACGCGTTCGATGACGCGTTCGGCGCGCTGCTTGATGCTGCCGCTGTGAATCTGGCAGTGGGCTGAGGGTATCGCATCCGACGCCTTGAAGTACTCGGTGTAGATCGGACAGCCGTCCACCGGCCGCAGGTACGAGACGTGGCAGAGCTCGACGGCGCGCATGCCGTCGGGCGGCGTGAACGTTCCTGGCCGTTCGATCCGGCTCGCCCGGCGCATGAACTCGGCCCAGATCGGCAACGCCAGCCGGCTTCCGGTGCCGCCCTCACGAATGCGCTCCGGTTGATCCATCCCGACCCAGACGCCGACCACCATCGACGTCGAGTAGCCGACGAACCACGCGTCCTTGAAGTCGTTCGTCGTGCCGGTCTTCCCTGCCACAGGAAAGCGGACGCCCCACGCGCGCACCGCGGTGGCGGTGCCACGGTCCACGACGTCGCTCATCAGGGTCACGAGCTGGAACGCGACGTCCTCTGGCAGCACGCGTCGCTGATCCTCGGACGCCTCGAAAGCGACATCGCCTGTGTCGTCGACGACGCGGAGGATGCCGTGCGGAGACACGGCATAGCCGCCGTTTGGGAACGTCGGCGTACGCCGCGGTCAGATCGAGCGGTGTCACGAGGCCCGGACCCAACGCAAGGGACGGCACGTTGGGCTGGTCGCGGATCCCCATCGACGCGGCGATTGACAGGATGCTGCCCGCCCCGATGCGCTGCTGGAGCGCAACCGCGGCGCGGTTGTTCGACTCGATGAACGCCTGGCGGATCGTGAGGCGGTCGTCCACGGTGCCCGAGACGTTGCGCGGCGTCCACTCCTCGTTGCCCTGCGGCGCCATCGCCGCGAGGCCGTCGAGAACCGTCACCGGCGTCATTCCATGCTCGAGCGCCGCCGCATACACGAAGGGCTTGAACGCCGATCCCGGCTGACGACGACTGCGCCAGGCGCGGTTGAACGTGGACGTCCTGAAATCGCGGCCGCCGACGATCGCAAGGACACGGCCCGTGGCGGGATCGAGCGCGACGAGCGCCGCCTGCAGGTCTCGAATTCCCAGACGCGACAGTCCGTTCGCCACGGACTGCTCCGCCATGTCCTGCAGCGCCGGAAGGACGGTGGTGTGCACTTCCCAGTCGGGCGGCCGGTCGCCGCCGAACTCGTCGCGGAACTGCTGCCGCAGCCACTCTTTCGCGTAGCCGTAGCGCGCAGAGGCTTCGGCCGGGTATGGCCGGATGCGCAGTGTCTGACGCCGCGCGGAGGCGGCGTCCGCGGCCGTGATGTAGCCCGACGCCTGCATCCGATCGAGCACGTGCTCGCTGCGCCTGCGCGCGCCATCCAGGTTCGTCCACGGCGAAAGCGCGGATGGCGCCTTGACGAGACCCGCGATCAGCGCCGCTTCGGCGAGCGTGAGATCGCGCGCGTGCTTCCCGAACAGGCTCGTCGACATCGTCTCGACGCCGTAGAGGCCTGCGCTGAGATACACGCGGTTCAGGTAGAGCTCGAGGATCTGCGACTTGCTGAGACGCGTCTCGAGCATGACCGCGATGACGGCCTCCTTGAGCTTCCGGCCGACTGTTCGCTGGTTCGTGAGGAACAGCGTGCGCGCGAGCTGTTGCGTCAGCGTCGACGCGCCCTCGCGCGCTTCGCCCTGACGCACGTTGTCGCGCAGCGCGCGCGCGAGTCCCAGCGGATCGATGCCCGGGTGGTAGTAGAACCGTCGGTCCTCGGTGGCGATGAACGCGTTCTGCAGGTACGGCGAGATCGCGTCGAGCGAGACGTCGTGGCGATGCTCGTCGAGCGTGAACCAGGGCTTGCCGTCCGCGCCGAAGAACGTGACGTCGCCGACGCCGCTGGCAAGCCGGTTGACGGCGAGCGCGTAGCGACCCACCCAGACGAGCGCCGCGATTTGCGCCGCGAAGATGGCCGCCGCCACGAGAATCACGGCGGCGTTCAGGAGCCGGCGCCGGTCGCCGATTCGCGCCGCGAGCCGTGCGACGACCTCCCGCATCATCGGCCGCCGACTGCGCGCGTCGCGTCAGCCGTCTTCGCCTCGTCCTCCGCCGTCACCACAGGCCCGTGGCTGCGGGCGTACAGGTACGACACCGTGAAAATCACGACGATGAGCCCGAGCGAGAGCCACTGCGGGACTTCGAAATGGACCCAGCCTCGAAGATGCAGCCACTCGAGGAGCAGCTTCGCGCCGACCCACGCGATGATGATGAAGGCGCCGTCGACGATAGGCGGGTAGCGCCGCACGATCGTCAGCAGCTGGCCGATGACCAGCCGCATGGCGACGATCCCGAGAATGCCGCCGGTCAGGACGACCCACGTCTTCGATGACATCGCCACGCCCACGAGGATCGAGTCGACGGCGAACACGATGTCGGTCAGCTCGACCTTGATCACCGTCGCCCAGAACGGCGACAGGCCCAGCCAGCCTTTCGCGGGCTTCGGCCCGCGGCGCGCGGCGGCGTCGCCATGCAGGAAGAAGTGCTGATACGGCAGCCAGAGCAGATAGGCCCCGCCCAGCAGCTTCACGAACCCCAGCCGCATCATCTGGAGGGCCGTCAGCGTGGCGATTGTCCGAAAGAGGAACGCCCCCAGGATGCCGTAGCGCAGGGCCGGGCGCTGCTGGTTGGTCGGCAGCCCGAGGACGAGCACCGCCAGAACCATCGCGTTGTCGGCGCTCAGGAGGCCTTCGAGCAGGACGAGCAGGGCGATTGTGAGGAAATCGGAGGGGACAACGGACACGGAAGGACCAGTATGACGCAGGTGCGTAGGGTGCGCGGGGTGCGCGGCGCGTGCGCGGGGTGCGACGGTGCCGGCCTGCCGCGCCGAAGCGCATCGAGCGCGAGGCGGGCGGGAAACCGCTGACGTTGACACGCATCATATCAATGTCTACAGTTGATGTGACGCAAGCTTGACCATGGCGCCCTCTGAGGACTTGTATCTGATCAGCATGGCGGCCCGGCGGCTGGGGATGCACCCCCAGACGCTGCGGAAGTACGAGCGCCTCGGGCTGGTGCAGCCGGGACGCACGCTCGGCAGCATGCGTGTCTATACGGAAGAGGAGCTCGATCGGCTGCGCCTGATCAAGCACCTGGTGGACGAAGTCGGCGTGAACCTGGCCGGCGTGCAGCGGCTGCTCGAGGTGGCCGAGGCCGTCGAGCGGATGCGGCCGCTCCTCCACGACGAGTTGACGGCGCGGACGGACTCGAGGCAACGCCTCGTACGCGAGCTGGATGCGCTCAGCCGGTTGCTGGGGCTCTGACCGATGGATTTCAAGGACTACTACGCGACGCTCGGCGTCGCCAAGACCGCCACCGACAAGGAACTGAAGCAGGCGTACCGCAAGCTGGCGCGGAAGCACCATCCCGACGTCAACCCGGGCGACAAGTCGGCCGAGGCGCGTTTCAAGGAAATCAACGAAGCCTACGAGGTGCTCGGCGAGCCCGAGAAGCGCCGCAAGTACGACGAGCTTGGCGCCAACTGGCGCGCCTACGAGCAGGCCGAGCGCGCCGGCGGACCGAATCCGTTCGAGCAGGGCGGCTGGTCCGTGAACATGGGCACGGGCGGCGGCGGCTACCGCACGATGACCGAAGAAGAAATGCAGGAGATGTTCGGGACCGACACTCCCTTCTCCGACTTCTTCAACACGTTCTTCGGCGGCGCCACGGCAGAGCCTGGCGGTGGACGGCGCGCGCGGGCTGGACGCACGCGAGCGCGACAGGGCCGCGATCTCGAGCACGAGATCGAGCTCACGCTCGAAGAGGCCGACCAGGGCGTCACGCGACGGCTCTCGATGAAGCACGACGGCCACTCGCGCACGGTGGATGTCCGCGTGCCGGCAGGCGTCGGCGACGGATCCCGCGTTCGTGTGAGCGGCGAAGGCGAACGTGGACAAAGCGGCGCGCCATCAGGAGACTTGTATCTCCGGGTACGGCTGGCGCCCCACGCGCTCTTCGAGCGCAAGGGCCGCGACCTCTACGTGAAGGTCAACGTGCCCGTCACGGTCGCGGTGCTCGGGGGCGAGGTGGAGGTGCCGGCGCTCGGCGGCCGCACGCTGCGCTTGAAGGTGCCGCCGACCACGCAGAACGGACAGGTGTTCAGGCTGCGGGGACAGGGCCTGTCGCTCGCGGGGAAGCCTGGAGAGAAGAGCGATCTCTACGCCACGCTCGCGGTGCAGTTGCCCAAAGAGCTCTCACCGGCCGAGCGCGAACACTACGAGGCGCTGGCGGAGTTGCAGAAGAAGAAGGACCCCGCGGCGTGAGTCGACAGGCCGAACTGAAGTTCGGCCTAAGTCGCGCGGCTGAAGCATGTCTATCGTCGTACGGGCCGGACTTCAGCCCGGCCGTCGGACAGAGCAATGAATCTCAACAAATTCACCGAAAAGGCCTCGGAAGCCGTCCTCGGCGCGCAGAAGCTCGCCGAGACCGACGGCCATCCACAAATCGAGCCCGAGCATCTGCTCGTCACCCTCGCCGAACAGCAGGACGGCGTCGTCCCGGCGTTGCTGCGCAAGCTGCAGATCGACCCGGCGACGATTGCCCGTGAGGCACGGAAGGCGCTTGGCCAGCAGCCGAAAGTGCACGGCGGATCGTCCGCGTCGATTTCTCCGCGGCTGAAGCTCGTCGCCGATCTCGCCGAGGCCGAAGCCGAACGGCTGAAGGACGAGTACGTCAGCACGGAACACCTCTTCATCGCCGTCGCCAGCGAGACCGGGCGCTCCCCTGCCGCACGGATCCTGCAGCAGGCCGGCCTCACTCGCGATCGCATCTTCGAAGCGCTCACGACGATTCGCGGCAGCCAGCGCGTGACGGACCAGAACCCGGAAGGCAAGTACCAGGCGCTCGAGCGCTACGGCCGCGATCTGACCGCGCTCGCGCAGAAGGGCAAGCTCGATCCCGTCATCGGGCGCGACGACGAGATCCGCCGCGTGATTCAGGTGCTGTCTCGCCGCACGAAGAACAATCCCGTGCTGATCGGCGAGCCGGGCGTCGGCAAGACCGCGGTCGTCGAGGGCCTCGCGCAGCGGATCGTCCGCGGCGACGTCCCGGAGGGGCTCAAGGACAAGAAGATCATCGGCCTCGACATGGGCGCCCTGGTCGCCGGCGCGAAATACCGCGGCGAGTTCGAGGAGCGGCTCAAGGCCGTCCTCAAGGAGATCCTCGACGCCGAGGGCGAGATCGTCCTCTTCATCGACGAATTGCATACGGTGGTCGGCGCCGGCGCGGCCGAAGGCTCGCTCGACGCGTCCAACATGTTGAAGCCCATGCTGGCGCGAGGCGAGCTGCACACCATCGGCGCGACGACCCTCGACGAATACCGCAAGCACATCGAGAAGGACGCGGCCCTCGAACGGCGATTCCAGCCGGTGATGGTCGGCGAGCCGTCGGTCGAGGACACGATCAGCATTCTCCGGGGCCTGCGCGAGCGGTACGAGATCCACCACGGCGTGCAGTTCAAGGATGCCGCGCTGGTGGCGGCCGCCGTGCTGTCGCATCGCTACATCGCGGATCGCTTCCTGCCCGACAAGGCGATCGATCTCATCGACGAAGCCGCCTCGCGGCTGCGCATGGAGATCGACTCGATGCCGGCCGAGCTCGACGAGGTCGAGCGCCGCGTCATGCAGCTCGAGATCGAGCGCGAAGCGCTCAAGAAGGAGACCGACAAGGCGTCCGCCGAACGCCTGCAGCGTCTCGAGCGCGAGCTCGCGGATCTGAAAGAGGATCGCGGCCGCCTGAAGGCGCAGTGGGAGCAGGAGAAGGGCGCCATCCAGCAGACGCGGAAGCAGAAGGAAGAGCTCGAATCCGTGCGCCGCCAGATCGAGCAGGCGCAGCGATCCGGCGACTACGCGAAAGCCTCGGAGCTGCAATACGGCCGCCTGCCCGCGCTCGAGCGCGAGATCGCCGAGGGCGAAGCGCGCCTGGCCTCCGGGCCGCAATTGCTCAAGGAACAAGTCGACGAGGAAGACATCGCCGAGGTCGTCAGCCGCTGGACGCACATTCCCGTCAGCAAGCTGATGGAGGGCGAAGTCCAGAAACTGCTCACGATGGAGGACCGCCTCCACGCTCGCGTCGTCGGCCAGGACGAGGCCGTGGTCGCCGTGTCGAACGCGATTCGTCGCGCCCGCGCGGGGCTGCAGGATCCGAACCGGCCGCTCGGCAGCTTCCTGTTCCTTGGACCGACTGGCGTCGGCAAGACGGAGATGGCGCGCGCGCTCGCCGACTTCCTGTTCGACGACGACCAGGCGATGATCCGGATCGACATGTCGGAATACCAGGAGAAGCACACCGTGTCGCGCCTGATCGGTGCGCCTCCGGGCTACGTGGGATACGATGAAGCCGGGCAGCTCACCGAGGCTGTCCGCAGGCGTCCGTATGCCGTGGTGCTCTTCGACGAGATCGAAAAGGCGAACCCGGAAGTCCTGAACGTGATGTTGCAGCTGCTCGACGACGGCCGGCTCACGGACGGCAAGGGCCGGACGGTCGACTTCCGGAACACCGTCGTGATCATGACCTCGAACCTTGGCAGCCAGTATCTGACCGAGCAGGCCGCGGAGGGCACGCTTTCGGAAGGCGTCCGGCGGCAGGTGCTCGACACGCTGCGGACGCACTTCCGTCCCGAGTTCCTGAACCGGATCGACGAGACGATCGTCTTCCATCCGCTGAGCCGCAGCGACATGGCGTCGATCATCGACATCCAGGCGCGGCAGCTGCTGCAGCGCCTCGAAGATCGGAAAATCCACGTCGAGCTCACGCCGGCGGCGCGCACCCTGCTCGTGCAGGAAGGCTACGATCCGGCGTATGGCGCGAGGCCGCTGAAGCGGACCATCCAGCGCCTCGTGCTCGATCCGCTCGCGCGTGAGGTGCTCGAAGGCCGGTTCCACGAGGGCGACCGCGTGCTCATCGACGCCGACGGCGATCGAATCGCGTTCCGCAGGGGCGAGCTCGCCCCGTCGGCGTAACGAAGGAGACTCTTGGCCACCAAGCCCACTCTCGGCTCGCGAGAAAGGAAGCCCGGCGAGCGCCGGACGCTCGGCTCCTCACGGCCGACCTTCTCGATCTGGTACGTCCTCGGACTGCTCGTGGTCCTCGCGGTCCTCCAGGCGTGGTTCCTCGCACCCGGCGGGCCGGCAGATCACCTACAGCGAGTTCAAGTCGCTCGTCCGCAGCGGTCAGGTCGTCGAGGCGACGGTGAGCGACCAGACCATCAACGGCAAGCTCCGGGAGGCACAGGGCGAAGGACGTCAGCGCACGGACCAGTTCGTCGCCACGCGTGTCGACGATCCGAAGCTCGTCGAGGATCTCGAGGCGCACCAGGTCAAGTACTCGGGCGAGACGGTGAGCCGCTGGCTGCCGGAGGTGCTCGGCTGGATCATCCCGCTCGTGCTGCTCGTCGCGGTCTGGAGCTTCTTCTTCCGCCGCATGGGAGGCGCCGAAGGCGGCGTGATGTCGTTCGCGCGCAGTCGCGCCAAGATCTACGCCGACGACGACGTGAAAGTCAGCTTCGCGGACGTGGCTGGCGTGGACGAGGCCGAAGAGGAGCTGCGCGAGATCGTCGAGTTCCTGAAGACCCCGAAGAAATACACGGCGCTCGGCGGACATATTCCGAAGGGCGTGCTGCTCGTCGGCCCTCCTGGCACCGGCAAGACGCTTCTTGCACGCGCCGTGGCGGGCGAAGCCAAGGTGCCGTTCTTCTCGCTCAGCGGATCGGAGTTCGTCGAGATGTTCGTCGGCGTGGGCGCCGCCCGCGTCCGGGACCTCTTCGCGCAGGCCGAAGCCAAGTCGCCGTGCATCGTCTTCATCGACGAGCTCGACGCGCTCGGCAAGGCCCGCGTGCAGAGCCCGATGGGCAGCCACGAAGAGCGCGAGCAGACGCTGAACCAGCTGCTCGCGGAGATGGACGGCTTCGATTCCCGCAAGGCCGTCATCATCATGGGCGCGACCAACCGGCCCGAGGTACTCGACCCCGCGCTGCTGCGCCCCGGCCGCTTCGACCGCCAGGTGCTCGTCGACAAGCCGGACATCAAGGGCCGCGAGCAGGTCCTGAAGATTCACACGCGTCAGGTGAAGGTGGCGCCGACCGTGGATCTCAAGGTCGTGGCTGGCCGCACCGTCGGCTTTGCGGGCGCCGATCTCGCCAACCTCGTGAACGAGGCCGCCCTGCTCGCCGCGCGGAAGGACAAGACGGCGGTCGACATGCGCGATTTCGACGAGGCGATCGACCGGTTGATCGCGGGTCTCGAGAAGAAGCGCGTCATGAACGCCCGCGAGCGGGAGATCGTCGCGTACCACGAGGCCGGCCACGCGCTGGTGGCGTCTGCCCTGCCTGGCCTCGATCCGGTGCACAAGATCTCGATCGTGCAGCGCGGCTTCGGCGCGCTCGGCTACACGATGCAGTTGCCGCTCGAAGACAAGTACCTGATGACCCGGACCGATCTGCGCCACCAGCTGGCGGTGCTGCTCGGCGGCCGGACGGCCGAGGAGATCGCGCTCGGCGAGATCTCCACGGGCGCGCAGAACGACCTGCAGCGCGCCTCTGACATCGCGCGCGCCATGGTGACCGAGTGGGGCATGAGCGACTCGGTCGGGGCGATCAACTACGCGGGGGAAAAGCGGAACCGATTCCTCGACATCGGCATTCCCTCCGAGCGCAGCGCCTTCGCCGAGGACACCGCGCGGCTGATCGACGCGGAGATCAAGCGCATCATGACCGAGGCGCACGACATGGCCCGCGACGTGCTCACGGGCCAGCGCGATCAGCTGGAAGCGGTCACCCGCCGGCTGCTCGAACGTGAAGTCATGGAAGGCGACGAGCTCCGGCAGATTCTGGCCGGCACGGATCCGGCCGCGCTGCCCGCGCCGGAGACGTCCGCCCCGAGCAACGCGTAGCCGGCCGCCGCTTTCAATCCTGAGGCTCCGTGTTCCGTTTCGGAACGCGGGCAGTATCCACGCCTCCGACAGCCGCTCACGCAAATCCCTGCATCCGCGGGCAATTCCGATTACCTCGGCCGCGGGCACGTGCCTTGCCACCACTCTCTGCGCCCCCAGTCGCAGGAGTCTGCGATGCACGCTCGATCGACGCTTGCCACGCTGATGGTGCTGGCGATGGTTGCCATCACCCCATCGGCCGTCATCCGCGCGTCCGGCCCGACCGTCACCGTCGAGGACCTTGGCCCGACCGGAGTCGTGACGAACGGACGCGGCGTCAACGCGTCCGGTCTTGCCGTCGGCTTCGGCAACGACGGCGACCATGGACTTTGGATTCACCCACGGTGCGACATGGGCGTTCGTGCCCGTGCCGGACGCCGGTGATGCGCTGCAGGCCCTGGCGGTCAACGACGCCGGCGTCGTCGTCGGCAGCTATATCCCCGTCAAGCGGTTTCCGGCAGCCGTACCGCTACGACAGCGTGAGCAACGTGCTGACGGCGGTGCCCTATCTCTCAGGCGCGTCCAGCGCGACGGCGACGGCCGTCAACGCCTCGGGCGTCGTCGCGGGCTTCACTGCCGCTGGAAAGGCGCACGGGTTCCGGCAGTCTGGCGCCGACCCGGCCGAGGACATCGGCGACCTCGGCGGCGGCACTCGAGCGCGGCCGACCGGCATCAACGCCAGCGAACGTCGTCGTCGGCTACGCGAAGGACGCCGCGCTCACCAGCAGGCGGTGCGCTTCGACAGCACGCTGCACGCGCTGACCGTCGCTCGGCGGCACGAACGCGCAGGCGAACGGCATCAACGACAGCGGCGTCGTCGTCGGCTGGTCGCAGGACACGGGCAACAGCACATCTGCTGGCCACTCGCTGGTCGAACGACACGACGCCGCAGAGCCTGGGCACGCTGGGCGGCGTGATGAGTCAGGCGATGGCCGTCAACAACGCCGGCGATGTCGTCGGCTGGTCACTGACGGCGGCGAATGAGGTCCACGCGTTCCTCTGGCAGAACGGCACGCTGACGGACCTCAACGACATGCTGCCCAGCGGCTCCGGCTGGGTGCTGGGCACCGCGTATGCGCTGAACAACACCGGCGTCATCGTCGGCGACGGGACGTTCAACGGAGAGGCGCGCGCCTTCCGCCTCACGATCACGCCAGAAGACAACGCGGACACGACGGCGCCCGCCATCGCGTGGGTGCACGCGTCGCCGGACACGCTGTGGCCGCCAAACAACCAGATGGTCCCGGTGACGTTGACCGTGAGCGCCAGCGACGACTCGGGCGCCGCGCCCTCCTGCAGCCTGGTCGGCCTGGCGAGCACCGATCCGCATCCTGGCGACATGGCGCAGACCGGACCGATGACGGCGCAGCTCCGAGCGTCGAAGTCGAACGGCGGCGAGCGCCGGTATACGCTGACCGTGCAGTGCACCGACGCGGCGGGCAACCTGTCGACGGCGACGGCGACGGTCAAGGTGCCGAAGAGCGCCAACGGCAAGTAGTTCCAGGGGCGGCGGGCAGCCTGCACGTCAAGCTGATCCTGCGCGCCGCCCGCTCCTCGGACGCCGGCCGTCGCGCTGGACGTCCCGACCGAAGACCTCCTGACCGCTAACGGGGCAGAGGCGCCGGCGCGGGCGCCGGTGTCGGAGCCGCCACCGGCGCCGGCGGAGCGACCGGCGCGACGCCTGTCCGGGACCGGCCAGCACTGCCCGCGGCGTGCGGTGATGCCGCTCGCCTCCCGCCAGCTGCGACAGCGCGAAGATCGCCTGCTGCCGCACTTCCGACGCCGGATCTTTCAGGAGCGCCGTCAGCGGCTCGATGGCCGACTCGTCGCCGATCTGGCTCAACGCGAACGCCGCCTGCTCTCGCACTTCGGCGTCCTTGTCCTTGAGCGCGCCGACGAGCGCGGGCACCGCCTTCTCGTCGCCGATCTGGCTCAGCGCGAACGCGGCCTGCTGACGAACGTTCGCCTTCGGATCCGACAGCGCGGTCGTCAGCGCCGGCACCGCGCTGACGTCGCGAATCTGCGAGAGGGCGAAGATCGCCTGCTCGCGCACCTCGTCGCTCTGATCCTCCTTCAGGGCCGAGGTCAGCGCGGGGACTGCGCGCGGATCGCGCAGCTGGCTCAGCGCGAACGCCGCCTGCTGCCGCACCTCTGCGTCGCTGTCCTTCAGCGCGCCAATCAGCGGATCGGTCGCCCGCCCGTCGCGCAGCTGCGACAGCGCGAAAGCCGCCTGCTGGCGAACCTCGGCATCCGAGTCCTTCAGCCCTGCGACGAACGCGTCGTAGGCGGCCGGCACGCGGAAACGCGCGAGCGCCTGCATCGCCGACTTGCGCACTTCGGCGTCGCTGTCCTTGAGCGCCTCGGTCAGCGCCTGAACCACGGCCGGCGAGACGGGCTTCCGCTCGTCGTCGTTTTCGTCGCCTTCGCGGGCTCTGACTCACACCGACGCCAGCGCCACGACCTTCACCGTGCTGGATCCCGACGGGCACTCCGCCGACGACGCCACCAGCGAACGCCGCCCGACACGCCGCCGAGCACGCCGCCCACGGCGCCCTGCGCCAGGAGCGTCGCGACCTCGCGGGAGACGCGCTCCGTGGTCGTCTGGAATTCGATGGTTCGCTGCGCGGTCTTCGTCGCGAGTGACGTCGACGTGGCGGTGGCCGACGCGATCACTTTGGTGTCTGCCTGCACGGTGGCCAGCGGCGCCGACGGCCCGGCCGACGCTTCGCTCTGAATCGGCGTGGCAGCCCCGCGCGCGACGAGCGTCACGCTCGCCAGCGGTGCAATGACCACAACGGCGATCGCTGCGACTTGAAGGATGCGCCGGCGGCTGGCGCGGCCGCGCTCGCGGCGGGGGTCGAGAATCGCCAACAGGCGGCCCTCGAGCTCGGACGGCCGGGCCATCGCCAGCGCGGCGGCGGCAAGTGGCGAGCTGTCCGTCGTGGCCGAGCGCGCGATGTCGAGCAGATGCTCGGCGTAGGTCGTGCCGCGCGTTCCGGTCGCGAGGACGAGGTCATCGCACGCGCGCTCGCGCTCCGAGCGCAGGTGCCGCGCGGCAACCCACGCCAGCGGGTGGAACCAGTAAACGGCCAGGGCCGCCTGCGTCATCGCCTGCACCAGGCAGTCGCGGCGCGCGACGTGCGCGAGCTCGTGCCGCAGGACCACGTCGATGCGCTCGTCGGACCACTCCTCCGCCGACTCGGGCACGACCAGCGTGGCGCGCATGAAGCCGCAGGTGAACGGCATGCTCACATCCGGCGACACGACGAGGCGCGGTGTCTCGACGATCCCCAGCGTCGCGGTCGCGACGTCGAGCGCGTCGAGCCAGCGGCCATCGCGCATCTCGGTTGCCCGGCGCGTGATCCGCGCGACGATGGCGAGGCCCAGCAGGTAGCGGCCGACGAGACCGGCGCCAATCGCGAGCCAGGCGATGAAGGCCCAGCCGAGCGACGTGATCGACGCGAGGCTCGCCATCCAGGACGTCCGGGGCGTCTCAGGCGCGGACGCCACTGACACGCGGGCGGCGGCGGACGGCGTCAGGTTGATCGGCGTCGCAGACGCTCGTGGCGCCGCGGACGAGGAGGTCATCTGCGCCGGCTGCGGCGCGGGCAACCGCGTCTGCTCCGCTGCGGGGAGGAGCGGCAGCTCGAGCGACGGCATGAACCGCGCGGCCAGCGGCAGGGCGAGCACGCCCACGAATGCCGCGACCCACAACGCGTGACGCATCGAGGCCGAGCCGCGAGCGGCAATCCGCGCGCCGAGCCAGCTCAGGGCCAGCACCGCGGTCACGCGGACCAGCAAGCTGCCGACGACCGGCGCCGAGAACGAATCGAAGGCGATCATGCGTCCTCCCTGCGGGCCTCGGCGATGAGCACCGCGAGGCGTTCCAGTTCATCGGACGACAGGCGCGAGACGTCCGTTCCGAGCAGCGCCGCCACGGCGTCGCCGGTCGAGCCGTCGAAGAAGGTCTGCACGAGATGGCGCATCGCCGACTGACGGGCCTTGTCGCGGTCGTGCCGCGGCAGGTAGACGTAGCGCGGGCCATCGGCCTCGTGCCGCGCGTGCCCTTTCTCTTCGAGGATGCGCAACAGCGCGCGCACGGCCGAATAGCCCGGCGCGTCGGGCAGCGCTTCCTGCACGTCGGCGGCCGTCGCACGGCCGCGCTGGAAGAGCACGTCCATGATTTGCCGCTCTCGGCGGCTCAGATTTCCCAGCTGGTTCTTCGGCAAGGGTCGTGGGCTCCAGAATCTATGCTAACAATTTAGCAGAACGTCGGCCGGCTCGTCCAGTCCTCACCGGCCGAGGAGCTCGCCCAGGGCGCTGGCCGCCGCGTGGCGGACGTCGCCGTTCGAGTCCTTCAGCGCCGCCGTCAGTTGTGGCACCACGGCCGGATCGCCCCGCTCGCCGAGCGCGACGCAGGCGGCGGCGCGGACGTCCGCGTCGGCGTCCTTGAGGGCGGCTTCAATCGCGGGGAGCGCCTGCGGATCCTTCGAGCGGGACAGGAACTGCAGCGCGGCGCCGCGCGTGTCGCTGTCGCTGGCGCGCGCGAGAGTCCAGGACGGTCTGCATCGGCACGTCGACGTCCAGCCGCATCAGCAGCATCAGCACCTGCTGACGGACGTCGGCGTCGGTGTCGTGCAGCGCCTCAATCAGGGCGGCAACAGTCGCCGGCGGCAACGTCGCATGGTCGCCGCCGCCGCGCCAGTGGCCGTGCATCGCGATGTGCGGAGTCGGCGTCGGCGTGGGCGTCGGCGTCGGCATCGCCCGGGGCATCGGTGTCGGGGTCGGTGTCGGGGTCGGCACTTGACGCGCCAGCGCCAGGCTGCCAATCGAGAGCGCGGCAGCCGCCGCGCATATGGTCACGCGAATGGATCGGGACACGTCGGTTCTCCTCTGCTAGCGCTCGGTGACCTGGGCCAGCGCCCAGGCCGCCATCTGCCGGACTTCCGGCCGTTCGTCCTTCAGGCTCGCCGTCAGCGCATCCGCGCTGCGGTGATCGGCGATCTGGCCAATCGCCCACGCCGCTTTCGCGCGGACTCGCCATTCGGGGTCGTGCAGCGCGGCCATCAGCGGATCGAGGCCGTCGGCGCTCTCGAGCTCGCCCAGCGCCCACGCCGTCATGTCGCGCACGTCGCGGTCGCTGTCCTTCAAGCCGGCCGCGAGCCCTCGAACCGATCGCTCCTCGTGCAGCTCGCCGAGCGCCCACGCCGCCATGTGCCGGACCGTGGGGGCCGAGTCGTGTGTCAGCGTATTCAGCAGCGCGTCCACGCTCGACGCGTCGTGCATTTCGCCAAGCGCCCACGCCGCCTGCCGCCGCACGGTGGCCTCGCGGTCGTCGAGCGAGTGGCGCAGGCCCGGCGTCGCGCGCTGATCCTTGATCTCGCCAAGCGCCCACACGGCCACGTAGCGCACCTCGGGATGCTCGTCGTCGAGGCGCTTGACGAGCGCGTCGACGGCCTCGGTGGCGTGCAGCTCGCCGAGCGCGTGGACGACCTCGCGGCGCACGCTCCACTCGGGATCGCCCAGCGCGTCGATCGAGCGCGGACACCGCGCGGCGATCCTCCATCTCGCCCAGGCCGTGCGCCGCCATGCGTCGCACGCTCGCGTTGTCGTCCTTCAGGCGCGCGGCGATTGGCGTCAGCAGGCTGGTGTCGCGCACTTCGCCGAGCGCCCAGACCGCGCTGCGCCGCACCTGCCAGTCCGTATCTCGAAGCGTCGTCTGCAGGCTGACGAGCGCGGGCCGCACCACGGCTTTGTCGTCGGCGAGCCCGATGGCGATCGCGGCGTACCGCCGCACGGTGGCGCTGACATCGGTCAATGCGTCGACCAGCGGCTTCATCGCCGCCAGGCCGATGCGCGCCAGCGCACGCGACGCTTCGCGCGCCGGTGACGTCGCGCAGTCGAAGATCTCGCTGCTCTCTCCGCAGCGCTTCCAGCCATCCCCGTCGTCGCCGCACGGGAGCGACGAGACGAGCGTTTCGTCGCCGAGCAGGACCACGAGCGAGGGAATCGCGGAGACCGCGTCGGTGCCCCGCAGGCCGAGCTCGCGTGCGGCCGATGCGCGCTCGTCAGCCTTGACGGACTTCAGGCCATCGGCCAGGGACAGCACGACCCGCGGCGTCGGTTGCGCGGCGGCGATCGCAGTTCCAGCCGCGGCGTGCGGGTGCGGGTCGAGGATTGGCGGCAGCGCTGCGGCCAGGCTCAGGGTCAACAACCAGGTGCCAGTTCGGCGTGCGACAGGTGGTACCAAGGGCGTGTTCCTCCGGTGTGCTAAGAAACTAGCACGACCCGGAACGCCTGTCTACAGAAAAGTGCTAAAACCTTAGCAGCCGTGAAACTCAGCCCGTTTGGCAGGCCTGAAGGCCTGCGCTACAGACGGATGGGGACTGATTCCGACCGAGACCGCAGACCCGCGCGGACCAGCGCGGACCCGGAACTTTACTTTGCCTACAACGTAGACATACTATGACTGCATTGTAGACATGGCTGCACACCTGGGTGACTTCGAATACGCCGTGCTCCTCGCCGTCCTCCAACTGAAGGAGGACGCGTACGCCGTGCCCCTCCGGAGCCTGATCGAGGAGCGCACCGAGCGCAACATCGCGCGTGGCGCGCTCTACACCGCCCTCGAGCGCCTCGAAGGCAAAGGCTGCCTCCGGTCGGTCATGAAGGATCCATCCGACGAGCGCGGCGGCCGCGCACGGCGGATCTTCGCCGTCACGCCCAAGGGAGTCGAGGCCCTCCGCGCGACGCACGGGGCGCTCCAGCGCCTCTCCACCGGGCTCGAAACGATCCTGGAACAACCGTGACGCCTTCCCCGCCGCGCCTGGCTGCTCGTCTGCTCGCGTTCGCCTTTGCCGATCCCGAGTGGCGCGACAGCGTGCTCGGCGATCTCCAGGAAGAATTCTCGTCGGCGTGCGCACGATTCGGCCCGTCGCGCGCCCGCTGGTGGTACCGGCGTCAGGCACTGGGCCTCACGCTGCACCGGCTCGCCGCTCATCTGCCAGGGAGATCCCGCATGCCCCAGCGTCTTCCCGAACCCGCGCCCGATCGCGCCGGGATGCTCGGCCTGCTCTGGGTACGACCTTCGCCAGGCCTGGCGCAGCGTCCGCCACCATCCGGCCCTCTCGCTCACCGTCGTCATCGTCCTGGCGGTGGCCCTCGCGGCAAACGCGACGATCTTCGCGCTGGCCGACGCGATGGTGCTGCGGCCGTTCCGGTATCCCGGAGTGTCGCGGGCCGTCATGATCGCGTCCGACGGCCACACGCCTATCTTCAATCGAACGTCCGTCGCGCAAGGTGACTTCATCGAGTGGCGCGAACAGACCCGCGATGTGATGGATCGCCTCGCGGCGGCATCCTGGTGGGATCCGAACTACACGAAGGACGGTCCGCCACAGCAAATTCCCGGATTTCGGGTGTCGCCCGCGTTCTTCGAGATCCTCGGAGCGCAGGCAGAGCTCGGGCGCACGCTGGTCGACTCTGACGAGCGGGCCAGTGAGCCTGTCGCCGTCCTGAGCCACGCCTTCTGGATGCGGCAGTTTGGCGGCGCCCGCGACGTGATCGGGCGCACGATCTGGCTCGACGGCATTCCTCATCGTGTCGTCGGCGTCATGACTCCTGACTTCAGAGTGCCGTTCGGCCCTGACGTCTGGGCGCCGCTGGCCTTCACGCCGGACGCGCGATCGGAGCGGAAGAACGGCGGCCTGATGGTGTTCGGGCGTCTCGCGCCCGGCGCAACCGCGCAGTCCGCGGAGAATCAGCTGCAGATCCTGCTGGCCGCCCAGAAGCGTTTGTCTCCCGAAGTCTATGCGACACGACAGGTCAGCATCCGTCCGTTCACCGAAGGCCTCGGCGACCCTGTCACGCCGCCATTCATCGCCGTCTTCCAGGTGGCGGCATTCCTGTTGCTGATGGTGGCGTGCGCCAACGTCGCGAACCTGCTGCTCGCGCGAAACACGGAACGATCGCGCGAGCTGGCGGTCCGCCTCGCCCTCGGAGCCGGGCGTGGCCGCCTGATGTGGCAGCTCGTGCTCGAAGCGCTGGTCCTGTCGTCGCTGGCCGTCGTGCTCGCGATGCCGCTGGTATGGGCGGCGCTCCAGGCGGCGCGTGCGGCGTTGCCCCAGGCCGCGCTCCGGTTCATTCCCGGCATCGTGTACATGTCGCTGGAACCGCGGACGTTCGCGGTGACGGTACTGATCGCCCTCGTCGCCACGCTCGGCGCGGCCGTGATTCCCGCGTGGCGCGCTGCGCGCGGCAGCGTGAGCGAGACGCTTCGCCCGGGCACGCGCGTCAGCGACGGCGCGAGCCGTCAACGTGGACGCGCAGTGCTGGCGACGGCGCAGATCGCGTTGACGCTGGCCCTGCTCGCCACGGCCGGGCTCATGCTCTCAGCCCTCTATCGCGCCACGGACGGGCCGACCGGGTTCGATGCGACGTCGGTGCTGACGGGCAGCGTGCCGCTGCCCGAGGCGCGCTATGCCGATCCGGTCAAGCGACGCCAGTTCGTCGAGACCGTCCTCACGCAGCTCAAGACGTCGCCGGCAGTCCTGGATGCCGCCGTCATCCAGGACCTTCCATACAGCGGGCAGTATCACCTCACGCGCTTCTGGACCGAAGAAGTGCAACCCACCGAATCGAATGCCGTCACGGTCGTCCCGAGGCCGATCACGCCAAACGCGCTCGCCGTCCTTCGCGTGCCGCTCGTGGCCGGGCGCGCGCTCACGTCCGCGGACGACGAGCGGGCGCCGCTGGTGGCGGTGGTGAGTCAGGCAGTCGTCCGTAAGTTCTGGCCCAACACCTCTCCGCTCGGGCGGCGGTTCCGGTTGGCATCCGACGGTCCGCTCATCGCCGTCGTCGGCGTGGTCGGCGACGTGAAGCAGGACTGGATTCCCATGTTCGCGCCCGATCAGGTGATCTACTTGCCGTTCGCGCAGGCTCCGCCCATGAGCTTCGCGTTCTTGGTGCGAACCGTCGGGGATCCCGCGCAGCTTGGCGCGAACCTCCGCGCCGCGGTGCAGGCCGCCGATCCGGATCAGCCGGTGGTGGAGCTGAAGACCTACGAGGCGGTCGTGGCAGACAAGGTGGCGGGCCTTCGGTTCGTCAGCAACACGCTTGCAATCATCGCCGGCGTGTCGGCGCTGCTGTCGTCGGTCGGCCTCTACAGCCTGATGTCGTTCCTGACGCTGCGCCGCACGCGCGAGATCGGCGTGCGCGTCGCCCTCGGGGCGACGTCGTGGGACGTGATCAAGATGACGGGGTCGACCGCCGTGCGACTCACCGTCGTCGGCGTCGTCGTCGGGCTGGCGCTGTCCTACCTGGCCGGTCGCGCGCTCGAACAGGCGCGCGTTCGGCATCGTCACGGGCAACCTGCCGCTCGCGATCGGGCTCGGAGCGATGCTCGCGGCGGTCAGCATGGCCGCCAGCTACGTCCCCGCGCGCCGCGCGGCGGCCATCGAGCCCACGGAAGCGCTTCGAACGGAGTGAATTCGATCGAGTGACTTCGGAAAGAAAAAGACACCAGGATTTCGGGATTTCTGGGATTGAGAAAGGCTATTGTTCAATCCCTGAATCCCAGAATCCAGGTGTCTTTTCCGTCGCAGCTCGGGCCGAAGCCCTATCCCATCTTCTGCATCGCCGACAGGAAGTCGGCGTTGCTCTTCGTCTTGCCCATCTTGTCGAGCAGCAGCTCCATCGCCTCGACCGGCGACAGCGGCGTGAGCACCTTGCGAAGGACGTAGACCCGGTTCAGGTCTTCCTTCGCCAGCAGCAGTTCTTCCTTGCGCGTGCCGCTCTTCTGGATGTCGATGGCCGGGAACACGCGCTTGTCCACCAGCTTGCGGTCCAGGTGGATCTCCATGTTGCCCGTGCCCTTGAACTCCTCGAAGATGATGTCGTCCATGCGCGAGCCGGTGTCGATGAGCGCGGTCGCCATGATGGTGAGCGACCCGCCTTCCTCGATGTTCCGCGCCGCGCCGAAGAACCGCTTCGGCTTCTGCAGGGCGTTGCTGTCGAGGCCGCCTGAGAGCACCTTCCCCGACGGCGGAATGACGGTGTTGTAGGCACGCGCCAGGCGTGTGATCGAGTCGAGCAGGATGACGACGTCCTTGCGGTGCTCGACGAGGCGCTTCGCCTTCTCGATCACCATCTCGGCCACCTGGACGTGACGCTGCGCCGGCTCGTCGAACGTCGACGAGATCACCTCGCCCTGCACCGAGCGCTGCATGTCGGTCACTTCCTCCGGCCGCTCGTCAATCAGCAGGACGATGAGGTACACCTCAGGGTGATTCGCGGTGATCGACTGCGCGATGTTCTGCAGCAGCATCGTCTTGCCCGTGCGCGGGGCCGCGACGATGAGGCCGCGCTGGCCTTTCCCGATCGGCGTCATCAGGTCCATCACGCGACCCGACAGGTTCTCCGCCGTCGTCTCGAGGCGGATGCGCTCCTGCGGATAGAGCGGCGTGAGGTTCTCGAAGAACAACTTGTCGCGCGCGGCGTCGGGCGCCTCGAAGTTGACGGCCTCGACCTTGATGAGCGCGAAGTAGCGCTCCCCTTCCTTCGGCGGCCGGATCTGGCCCGACACGGTGTCGCCGGTCTGCAGGTCGAACTTGCGGATCTGCGAGGGCGACACGTAGATGTCGTCGGGGCCGGGCAGGTAGTTGTAGTCGGGCGCGCGCAGGAAGCCGAAGCCGTCCGGCAGCACTTCGAGCACGCCTTCCGAGAAGATGAACCCGCTCTGCTCGGTCTGCGCCTTGAGGATCTGGAAGATCAGCTCCTGCTTGCGCATGCCGGTGGCGCCGGCGACGTTGAGGTCCTTGGCGATCTGGGTGAGCTTTTGAATGCTCATGTCCTTCAGATCGGTGATGTTCAACCGGCCCTCAGGTGGAGTGGTCGGCGCATCCGCGACCGGGGCGTCAGGGCGTGTCGCGTGGTGCCGTTGCCGCCGCGGGGTGCGGACGGATTCCGCTTCTGGTTGTTCGGTGCCATGTGTTGTGGTGCAGGAAGTGAGCCGCTCGGGCTCCAGACGGGTGGGACTGATCGACGTCGGCGCCGGGGACGCGCGACGAAAACTATAAGCGAGTATAGGAACCACTCGACCAGCTGTCAAGAACACGCGCGCCGTCGCAGGCGATGTGCGCCAGACGGCCCTCAGTATCGCGACGGGGAGTCCCCGATACCGACGACGCTGCAGGCCTCGATGATGTTGAGGCCGAGCGCCCGTGCGCGCGCGACCAGCGCGTCGGATTCACTTCCGGGATTCAGCCACACCTCGGCCACTCCCTTCCGCGCGAGCTCGTCGAGGATTTGCACGCCAATCTCGGGCGGCACGTACATCGTCGCCATGTCGATCGTCCCCGGGATGGCCAGGACGGACGGGTAGACGGCGAGCCCCTCGATCAGCCGCTCGTGCGGGTTCACCGGATAGACGGTGTCTCCGTGCGCGTGGAAGGCCCGGACGGCCTTGTTCCCGAACTTGCGGCGGTCGCTGGACGCGCCGATAACGGCGACGGTGCGTGGCATCTGACGGCTGGCTCCCCTTCGCACTATACAATCGAGGGCTGTGCGTCGTTCGGCTCTGCTGCTGATCCTGCTTGCCAGCGTCACCTTTTTTGCCGGCCTCGGCCGTCCGGCCATTGGGGACTCGGACGAAGGCTTCTACGCCGAAGCCGGCCGCGAAATGGTGGAGAGCGGCGACTGGCTGACGCCGCACTACAACTACGAATTCCGGTTCCAGAAGCCAATCTTCTTCTATTGGCTCGTCAGCTCGAGCTATGTCGCAGGCGGGGTCGGCGAGGCGCAGGCGCGCGCGTGGGCGGCGCTGGCCGGCATCGGCCTGGCGCTCGTCACGCTGGTCGCCGGGCGTCGCATGTTCGACGAGGCGACGGGACTCCTGGCGCGGCGCGATCGTCGCGACGGCGTTCGGCTACTTTTCCATCGGACGGCTCGCGCTGCCCGATCTTCCGCTCGCCTTCTTCATCACGCTGTCGATCCTGGCAGCGTTGGCCGGCACGGTGGACGACGATCCGCGCGCGAGCCGATGGCTGCTGCTCGCCGGCGTCGCCGCGGGGCTTGGCTTCCTGACGAAGGGACCTGTCGCCCTGGTCGTCGCCGCGCTGGTGCTGATTCCGATCTGGATCCTCGAGCGCGCGCGATTCCGGCTGACGGTCACGCAGGCGCTCGTCGTCGCCGTCGTGGCGCTCGCGATTGGCGCGCCGTGGTATGTCGCGATGACGCTCGTGCACGGCAAGGCGTATCTCGACAGCTTCTTCATCGGCGACAACGTCGAGCGGTTCGCGACGAGCCGCTACAACGACCCGCGCCCGCTCTGGTTCTACCTGCCGATCGTGGCCGGCGGCATGCTGCCGTGGACGCCCGTTGCCGCGGCGGCGCTCCCCCGACTCTGGAGCTGGGGCGCGCACGCGGCTCGGCCCGTCGCGAGAGACGGCGCGACTGCTGATCTGGGCGTTCCTGCCGCTGCTGTTCTTCACGGCGTCGATCGGCAAGCAGCCGCGCTACATCCTGCCCATCCTGCCGCCGCTGGCGCTGCTGCTCGCGCGCGAGGTGCGCGAACGCCTTCGCGCGCGCAGCGGACGTGACTGGTGGCTGCAGGGGCCGGCGATCGTCCTCGGGCTGCTCCTGGCGACGATGGCGGTCCTGCTCTATCGCGCGCGAGCCGATCGTCGTGATGGTGCCGTCGGTGTTCGTGCTGGCGTCCATCGTCGGGATTGGAGTGAGCGCCGCGATCGCGCTGGCGGTCGGCGTGGCGAACACCGCGCGCGCGGTGCCGCTGGGGATCACGCTGGCGGGCGCGCTCACGCTGGCCAGTCTGCAGTACGGGCTGTCGCCGGCGGGCCGCGACCCCGTCCAGGACATGGCGACGATTGTCCTGCGGCATCGCACCGGACAGGAGCCCGTGGCCACGTATCGGGTGTTCGTGCGAAACCTGGTGTTCTACACGGGCGTGAAGAACATCGACCTGCTGAACGACCAGCACGTCATCGACTACCTGCGCTCGCCGGAGCGAGTGCTGTGCGTCATCGACGCCGAACAGCTCGATCGGTTGTCGCAGATGGGATCGCTGAAGCCGCGCGTGCTGGGAGAGGTGCTCTACTTCAATGCGTCGGCGGTGAAGCTCAGGACGTTCCTGCGGCCCGAGCCCCACCGCGATCTCGAACGCGTGCTTCTCGTGACGAATCAGTAGGCAGTAGGCAGTAGGCGGTAGGCGGTAGGCGGTAGGCAGAACAGTAGGGCGGGGCTTCAGCCCCGCCTTCCTGCAGTCCGAAGTCCGATCCGAGTCCTACTTCCCTGCCAGTTGCTGCACCGCTTCGAGCGACTTCTCCACGTGCTGCGCCGGCGTGATCTTGTCGTCGGCCGACGAGAACGTCGCCGCGATCGTGTGATCCTGCTTGATCACGAACGTCGTCCGCTCCGTGAAGTCGTGGTCGATGTCCTCGCCGCGCGAGTCCTTCATGCCCGGCTTGCCCGCATTGCTCTTGAGATCGAACGCCTTTGCAATCGATCCGTCGGCATCGGACGCCACCGGGATCTTGCCGGCGCAGTACTGCGGATCCGACGAGAACGCGTTCAGCCGCGCGATGCTGTCGCGCGAGACGCCGATGACCGTCGCGCCGGCGGCGTCGAACTTCTCCTTGGTCTCCGCGAAGGTATGCGCCTCGATGTTGCAGCCGCCGGTGAACGCCGAGGGGTAGAAATAGACCACCACCGGGCCCTTGGCGAGCGCGGCCTTCAGGGAGTAGTCGAACTCCTTGCCGGCCAGCGAGGCCTTCGTCGAGAAATCAGGCGCCGCGCCGCCGGCCTTCAGCGCCGCGTACGCCGGCACGCCAATCACGAGCGCGAGAAAGATTCCGCCGAGCAATCGCTTCATGGTCGAGCTGCTCCTTTTGGTCTGAAACGCCCATCATAACCGGCCGAACTTGCGATCTGTAGCGCAGGCCTTCAGGCCTGCCCGGGCCTGACCATCTGTAGCGCAGGCCTTCAGGCCTGCCGGGTCTACGGGAAGATCTTGCCCGGATTCAAGATGCCGTGGGGATCGAACGCGGCCTTCACGCGTTTCATGAGGGCAATTACGTCCTCCGAAAGCTCGAGGCCGATGTACGGCTTCTTCGCGAAGCCGATGCCGTGCTCGCCGCTGATGGAGCCCTGGAGCGCCACGACGCCTTCCATCAGCGCGCCGACGGCCTTCGTCGCGCGCGCCATGGCCTCGGCGTCGGCTGGATCCACCATCACGTTGACGTGGATGTTGCCGTCGCCGGCGTGTCCGAAGCTCGGGATGCGCAGGCGGTATTCGGCGCGGAGCCGCTCGACCAGATCGATCAGTTCCGGGACGCGCCCGTGCGGCACGACGACGTCGTTGTTCAACTTGAGCGGCGCGATGGTGCGAAGCGCGTAGGACGTCTCGCGGCGCACGCGCCACAGCGCCTCGCGTTCCTGTTCGCTTCGCGCGCGCAGCACCTCGAGCGCGCCGACGTCGCGGCAGGCTGCGGCCACCGCGTCCGCCTCCGCCTCCACCGCCGCGGGGACGCCGTCCACCTCAATCAGCAGGAGCGCCCCGGTGCCCTCGGGCGCGAGACGCTCTCCGACGTACGCCGCCACGGTATCGAGCGAGTCGCGATCCATCAGCTCGAGCGTCGACGGAACGACACGCCGGCCCACCAGGGCGCCAACGGCCCGCGCCGCGGCGCGAACGTCCGCAAAGCACGCGCGCAGCGTGGCAACGGCCGGCGGCTTCGGCACCAGCCGAAGCGATGATCTCCGTGATGATCGCGAGCGTCCCTTCCGATCCGACGAGCAGCTGCGTGAGGTCGTAGCCGACGACGTTCTTCACGGTGCGACCGCCGGTGCGGATGACCTCCCCGGTCGGCAGCACCGCCTCGAGCCCGAGCACGTAGCGCTTCGTGACGCCGTACTTGAACGCGCGCGGACCGCCGGCGCACTCGGCGACGTTGCCGCCGATCGACGACTCTTTCAGGCTCTGTGGATCCGGCGGATAGAAGAGGCCCTGCGCCTCGACGGCTGCCTGCAACTCGCCGGTGATGACGGCGGGCTGGACGACCGCCAGCAGGTTTCCTGGATCGATCTCGAGGATGCGATTGAGGCGTTCGACGCTGAGGACGATGCCGCCTTCGGTCGGGACGGCGCCTCCTGAATAGCCGGTGCCGGCGCCGCGAACCACCAGCGGCACGCGCATGTCGTGGCAGAGCCGCGCGATGGCGCTGATCTCGGCGGCCGAGCCCGGGATGACGACCAGGTCGGCCGGGTGGCCCCGCTTCAGCGCGTCGGTGCCGTATTCGAGGAGGGTCGCGGCGTCGGCGCGCACATGCGGCGCGCCGACGATGCGTTCAAGCTGTGCAGGCGAATGTCGGAGGAAGTGACGTCAATCGCAATCATCAATCCGCAATCGACAACCGTCAGGCGCGCTGCACCGCGGGAATCTTCCCCTCGTGCTCCAGCTTCTGGATGAAGTTCTGGATGCGCTTCGTGCCTTCCTTCAACTGCTCCACCGACGTCGCGTACGAGATGCGCAGGAAGCCGGGCGCGTCGAAGCCTTCGCCGGCCGTCAGCGCGACATGGCCCTCGTGCAGCAGGCGCTCGGCGAACTCGGCCGACGTCCGAATGCCGTCCGGCGACAGCAGCGCCGAGATGTCGATGAACAGATAGAACGCGCCGTCCGGCTTCACGCACTTGATGCGCGGGTCGGCGGTCAGCCATGCATGCAGGGCGTCGCGCCGCTTCTTGTACTCGGCCACCATCTCGCCGACGAAACCCTGCGGGCCAGTCACGGCCGCAAACGCCGCCTTCTGCGAGATCGACGAGGCGTTCGACGTCGAGTGGCTCTGGAGCGCGTTGCACGCCGAGATCACTTCCGCCGGGCCCACGGCCCAGCCGCAGCGCCAGCCGGTCATCGAGTACCGACTTCGACGCCGACCCGCAGAGGATCGTGCGGTCGCGCATGCGGTCGAACAGGATCTTCGGCAGGTTGTGCGGCACCGGCTCGTAGATCAGCTGCTCGTAGCAGAGGTCGACGATGACCCAGATGTTCGTGTCCTTGAGGCCGTCGGCCAGGCGCGTCATCTCTTCTTCGTTCATCAGCGCGCCGGTCGGATTGCACGGCGAGTTGATGATCACCGCGCGCGTGTTCGGCGTCACGGCGTCGAGGATCGGCTGCGCGGTGATCTTGAAGCCGTCCTCCGCGTAGGTGTGGACGAGCACGGGAGTCGCGTCGGCGAGCTTCACCTGCTCGGTGAGCGTCGGCCAGTACGGGGCGTGCGTGATCACCTCGTCGCCGGCGCCGAACAGCACGATCGCGATGTCGTAGAGCGCCTGCTTGCCGCCGGCGCTGACGATGACCTCGTTGGCCTTGTAGTCGATGCCGTAGAGGTTCTTGTAGCGCGTCGCGATCGCCTGCTTCAGCTCGCCTGTGCCCGCCGCCGGCGTGTACTTGGTGAAGTTGGCGTCGATGGCAGCGTGCGCGGCGGCCTTGACGTGGTCGGGCGTCGGGAAATCGGGCTCGCCCGCGCCGAACTCCACGACGTCCACGCCCTGCTGCCTCAGCTTCTCGGCCTCGACCAGCACCTTCAGCGTCGGGGACGCCGAAATACGACTCATCCGTTCCGCCAGCATGCGAGCACCCGCTCCTTACCGCGCCGGGGCGTCCATCGCCCGCATCGCGCGCAAACGCGCCTCGACGGCCGGCGGCACCAAGCCGCCGACATCGCCGCCGAGACGCCACACTTCCTTCACCAGCCGTGAACTGACATGCGCCACCGACGCCGCGGTCGGCAGGAACACGGTGTCGACCGACGGCTTGAGATGCCGGTTCATCAGCGACATCGACAGCTCGTAGTCCGTGTCCGTCGCGCTGCGGAGCCCGCGCACGATCGCGACCGCGCCGCGGCGATCCGCGTAGTCGACGAGCAGCCCGTCAAAGGCCTCCACGTCGACGTTCTTCACGGGCGCGAACACCTCGCGGACGATCGCCACGCGCTCCGCCTGGGTGAAGAGCGGCGATTTGTCGCTGTTCACCAGAATCGCCACGACGACGCGGTCGAAGAGCGCGGCAGCGCGCTCGACGAGATCCACATGGCCCACCGTCAGCGGATCGAACGAGCCGGGGCAAATCGCCAGTCGCGTCACGCGTCCGATCTCCGGTAGAACGTCAGCAGGCTCGACCCCGCCCTCACCTCACGCGTGCGTGTGAGCCCGTCCACGTCGGGCGCGCCCTGCTTCCGCGCGTGTTCGAGCACCAGCACACCTTCGGCCGCCAGGTGCGGCGCCAACGACGTGAGCGCGCCGTGAGGGTTCATGTCGTACGGGGGATCGAGAACGATGAGGTCGAACAGCGCGTCCGACGGCAACGCCTGACGTCCAAGTTCTCTGCGGATGATAGCATGCCCGGTCACACCACATCGCTCGACGTTCGAGGTGATGAGCGCGATGGCACGCGGGTCATGATCCACGAACATGACGTCGGCCGCGCCGCGGCTGATGGCCTCGAGGCCGACGGCGCCCGTCCCTGAAAATCCGTCGAGCACGCGGGCACCGTGTATCCGCGGACTGAGGATGTTGAAGAGCGTCTCGCGCAGCCGGTCGGATGTCGGACGCAGGCCGGCCCAGCCGGGCGTCTCGATGCGGCGGCCTTTCAGCGCGCCGGCGATGATGCGCAGCCCCGGCCCCCTCACTAGCCCACTTCCACGAGGCCGAACCGCTCGCCCCACGCGCGGCGCATCGACTCCAGATCGGCGGCCGGCGGCGCGCTGGCGAGCCATCGCTCGGCGGCCTCGCGCGCCTCGACCATCAGCGCGAAGTCTCGGCGCAGATCGCCCAGCCTGAGCGCGGGCATCCCCGACTGGCGCGTCCCGGACAGATCGCCGAACCCCCGCAGCTCGAGATCCTTCTCCGCGATCACGAACCCGTCGGTCGTCTGCGTCAACACCTTCAGGCGCTCTTCGGCCTGGTCGCCGAGCGGAAATTGATAGACCAGGATGCAGGACGAGGCGTGCGTGCCGCGCCCGACGCGTCCGCGCAGCTGGTGCAGCTGCGCGAGGCCGAATCGCTCGGCGTGCTCGACCAGCATCACCGTCGCGTTCGGCACGTCCACGCCGACCTCGACGACCGTCGTCGAGACGAGCACATGAATCTCGCCGCCGGCGAACGAGCGCATGATCCGGTCCTTCGCGTCCTGCTTCATGCGTCCGTGCAGCAGCGCCACGCGATAGGCCGGGAACACCTCGTGCGCGAGGTGATCGGCCATCTGCGTCGCGGCCTTGAGGTCGACCTTCTCGGACTCCTCGATGATCGGATAGATGACGTAGGCCTGGCGGCCGGCCTCCAGCTCGTCGCGCACGAACGCGTAGATGTCCGCATGCCGTGATTCAGGCCTCGCCGTCGTCCGGATGGGCGTGCGGCCCGGCGGAAGCTCGCGAATGCTCGACACGTCGAGATCGCCGTAGGTCGTCAACGCGAGCGTGCGGGGAATCGGCGTGGCCGTCATGACGAGCATGTCGGGCCGCAGACCTTTGCCGCGCAGGGTCGCGCGCTGCATGACGCCGAAACGGTGCTGCTCGTCCACCACCGCGAGCCCGAGCGCCTTGAACGTGACGTCCTCCTGGACGATCGCGTGCGTGCCGACGACCAGGTCGATCTGCCCGGCCGCGACCTGACCGAGGAGCGCGCGGCGAGTCGTCGCGGACACCGAGCCGGTCAGCAGCGCGACCTTGAATCGCGTCGACGCCAGCAGCCGCGCGATCGTCGCATGATGCTGCTCGGCGAGGATTTCGGTCGGCGCCATGAAGGCGACCTGCCGGCCGTTCTCCATCGCGAGGAGCGACGCCAGCAGCGCCACGATCGTCTTGCCCGAGCCGACGTCACCCTGCAGCAGCCGGTTCATCGGCTGCGGCTTCTGCATGTCCTCGCCGATGTCCTTCAGCGCCTGGCGCTGGCCGCCGGTGAGGTGAAACGGGAGCACGCTTCGCAGCGTCTGACGGATCCGATCGTCGACGTGGATCGTGAAGCCCTTGCGCTCGGCATCGCTCTCCCGCCGTCGCAGCAGCAGGCCGACCTGAAAACGGAAGAATTCCTCCAGGATCAGTCGACGCTGTGCCGGCGTTCGAAACCCGTTGAGAACTGCGAGGGGTTGATCGGCCTCCGGGAAGTGCGTCGCGACGAGCGCGGCGCGGCGATCCGGCAGCCGCAGGGCGCCGCGCACGTCGGCCGGCAGCGGCTCTGGCAGATCGTCGGGAAGTCCCGCCAACGCGTCGGCCACCAGCTTCCGCTGCATCTTCGGAGTGATCGACCGCGCGCGTTCGTAGATCGGGACGATACGGCCCGTGTGAAGCGTTTCGATCTCGTCGCTGTCGATGACCTCGAACTGCGGGTTGGTGATCTGCAGGCCCGTCCACTGGTTGCGTTCGAACGTGCCGTACACGACCATCCGGGTGCGCGGCCTGATCTGATCCTTCAGGTACGCCGAGTTGAACCAGGACAGGCGCACCGTGCCGGACTCGTCGCGGAGCAGCGCCTCGAAGATCCGCACGCCGGGACGCCGCGTGCCGCGCAGTCCGGCCGTGATGATCTCCCCGGCAATCGAGACCGTCTGGCCTTCGCGAAGCGACGCGATCGTCTGCAGGCGGCTGCGGTCTTCGTAGCGCAGCGGGAAGCGGAAGAGGAGATCTTCGATCGTGGAAAGGCCGGCGCGCGTGAAGTCGGCCGCCTTGCGCGGGCCGACGCCCTTCAGGAACTGCAGCGGGGTCTGCAGGTACTCGCCGGCGGTCATCGGCGCGCTATTGCACGACCGTGGCCCGACCCATCGCCGTGTGAATTTCCCGGATGTGCGCGGGCAGACGGAACGGCGCCTCGAAGTTCACGCCGTCTTTCGCGTTGGGCCCCTGCGAGTAGTAGCTGACCAGCTCCTGCAGCACGCTCTTCGGCACGGGGATGCCGCCGACCGTCGCGCTCTCGAGCGTGAACGCAGCGACGCCGTTCTCGGTGCGGAGGATGCCGGTCGCTTCGACGGGCACGGTGCCGCGCAGCAGCGTCCATGGGCTCATCATGCCCCGCTCCTTCGACGTTCGCACGGCGTCGAGATCGACCGTGGCGGTTCCGGACAAGCGGCCGTCGGGGAGGATCGACACGCGCGGATCGATGACGCCCTTGGGCATCTGCTCCGCGCGCGTGGGCCTGAAGATACGCGTTGAGCTCACGCTCGAGCACGGGCGTGCTCTTTTCGGCCGGCCTTTGCGCCAGGCCATTGGTGGCGATCTGGACGATCTTTCGCTCGAGCGCGTCGGCGTCGGCGCGCGTGCCGATATCAGCGGCCTGGGCGGCGGCCACTGCGGCGAGCGCCAGGGTCGCGACGATCAGAACGGAATGACGCATGCGGAAGCCTCCGTCGGAGATGCGGCACCGCACCACGGGACCATCGTACCACGGGTGAGAACCGGGTCGAGCAGGTCGGGCGGGTCGGCAGGTCGACGGTCGAGGTCGATCGGGTCAGGGCTGGTCCTTCGGAGCGCCGTTGCGCGAGGCGCGGGCCGCTTGTCGCGCGCGCGTCAGCAGCTCGACCTTTCGGCGTTCCATCTGCTCCTCGAACACCCGGAGTCGCGCGCGCTGGCGGAGATCCAGCACCTGGTCCAGCGCGTCGTAGGCCTGGCGCACATCAGCGGCGCCCCGATCGTCCAGCTCTCGCAGCCGCTCCAGCCTCTCCTTGATCCCCGCATCGTCCAGGGCAAGGCCTCCTGCCTGTTCGGACGTGCCCCGCGCGAGCTCTTGAATGAGCGCGGTCCGCGCGACGACCGTGCGGCGGCGCGTGTCGAGCAGCGCCTTCAGCCGCTGGACGAACTGCGGGTACTGCGCGTCGCTGATCCCGAGGCGTTCCTGCGCCTGCATCAGCACGTAGGCATCGAACAGCCGCTGCACCTCACGCGGCGGCAGCCGCTCTGGATCCGGGGGCGCGGCCTGCTGCGCGGACACCGCGGCACAGAGCGTCATCGCAAAGAGAATCGCGGCGCCGACGCGCATCATCCCGTTTTCCGCTTCAGCTCGCGCTGCAACACGCGAACGAGCTCAGCCTGCTCGTCGCTATCGAGGTCCTCGATCGCGCGGTCGGCGGCGCCCGTTGCCGGCGTCAGCGCCGCCGTGGCTGCGTCGCCGTCGATCTCGCCGCCCAGGTCTTCGACCACCGACCAGGCGCGCTCGTCCGAACCGTCGCGAGGCGCCGGCTCCGAAAGGGCCGGCGAGGCATCGCGGGCCTGAAGGCCCACCGCCAGCGAAGAAGGCGCCGGCGTCGAGGCCGTGCGCAGGAACAGCAGCCCGGCCGCGGCCACGGCGGCTGCACTGCCAGCCCAGGCGGCGTACGTCCAGGCCGATCGCGGACGCTGAATCGACTCGCCAGCCACCAGCTCCGAGATGCGTGCGGCCTGGTGCTGCCAGAAGAGGGGCGACGGCTCGGGCACGTCCACGCGGCGGGCCGCATCGAATGTCTCGCGCAGCCGGGCGACGGCGTCCCGGCACGTCCCGCAGACGTCGAGGTGCGCGGCGCGATCCGGCCCGAGCGTGCCCTCGAGCGAGTCGATCTGCTCGTCCGGCGTGAGATGGCCGGTCACGGCTGCTCTCCAAGAAGGCGGCGCAGATTGCGAAGCGCGTGGAAGAAGTTGGCCTTCACCGATCCGACCGAGCTGCCAAGAATCGCCGCGATCTCGTGATGCGGCAGCTCGTGGTACACGCGAAGGATGACCGTCGCACGCTGGCGATCCGGCAGCGCGGCGATGGCGCGCCTCACGGATGCCGCCTGCTGGCCACGAATCACGCCGTCGGCCGGCGTCTCGGTGCGATCGTCCGGCAGCCGAAGATCGTCCACGTTCTCAGCCGCGGGCGGACGGCTCGATACTCGATTGAGCGAGGCATTCACGGCGATGCGATGGAGCCAGGTGCCGAGCGCGGCCTGTCGCTTGAAACCACGGAGCCCGCGCCACGCGCGCAGAAACGTCTCCTGCGAGAGGTCGCTCGCATCAGCGTGGTTGCCGGCAAAGCGGAAGCAGATCTGATAGACCGACTTCTGGTGCCGCGCGACGATGAGGTCGAAGGCGTCACGACGGCCGTCAAGGCACGCTCCGACCAGCTCGTCGTCGGTGCGCGAGTCGAGGCCGCCGGCAGACGAAGCGGGCCGCTCGGGGTTAAGCATGCGAACCCGCAACGCCGGCGATGCGGTTCCCGGCCACTGGCGCGTGTCGCTTGTCGAGGCAGTCAAGCCTTCCTGTTCCCTACCCCTCTTTGACCGCCGCGCCAGCGGTTTGGTTGAGTCGCGCCGCGTCAGCGCCTGAGGAATTGCTCGACGTCGGAGGTTCGCGGCAGCCCGTCCCGCGCGCCGAGGGAGCGGCACTTCAGTCCTGCCACGGCCGTCGCGTAGGTCAGGACGTCCTCGATCTCGGCGTCGGCGCCGGCCGCGAAGTAGCCGCTGAGAAAGCCGCCTCGGAAGGCGTCGCCAGCCCCTGTGCTGTCGATGACCGGCACGTCGAAGGCCGGCGTGCGAATCTCGCGGCCCTGGCAGATCGCCAGGCTGCCGGCGCTGCCGAGCGTGACGCACGCCACGACCGGCGCGTACTCGCGCGCCATGGCTGCCAGAGCGGTGCCGGTGTCCTGATGTCCCGTGAGTCTCTGCGGGAAGCCTTCGGACGCGACGATGACGTCGATGTGACGGAGGAGCGCGGGGACACCTGGCAGCACAGCCTCGACGTCGATGAGCGTCAGGACGCCGTGTTCGCGCGCGATTCGCGCGGCCTCGGTCGCCGCGGCGATGTCTTCGCAGTCCACGTGAAGCGCGCGCGCGGTGGCCCAGACGTCGGGCTCGACGTCGCCCGGTCGAATCGCCAGCGCGGAATCGCGATCCCAGAGGACGGTGCGGTCGCCCGTCCGGCTGTCGACCAGAACGATCGCCGTGCGCGTCCTCGCCTCGACGGCCTTCGACGCGGAGACATCGACGCCTTCGCCTCGCAGGCTCTCGAGCCCGAACCGGCCGAGCTCATCGGAGCCGAACCGCCCGACGTATCGCGCGCGCCATCCGAGCCGCGCGCAGCACACCATCGACGTCGCGATCTGTCCGCCGGGCAGCTGCGTGAACCGCTCGAGCCGGTGCTTGGTGTTGCTTCGGGGGAAGCCGTTGACGACCGCGAGGAGGTCGACGCTGTTCTGGCCGAGGCCGACGACGTCGAACGGTCGGGAGGACGGAGCGAGAAGCGGAAACGGGATCCGCACGGGCGGCCATGCTAGCACGGCGGGTGTTGACCTTCGCCTTTTGTTTGCGTATCATGTGCCCGCCATGATGCCGCTCACCAAACGCCAGCGCGAGATCCTCGATTACCTCAACGAGTTCATCCAGCGCCACGGCTACGCCCCGAGCCTCGAGGAGATTGGGCGAAAGTTCAGCCTGTCGTCGCTGGCCACGGTGCACAAGCACCTGACGAACCTGCAGGAGAAGGGCTTCATCAAGCGCGCGTGGAACCGCAGCCGGTCGGTGGAACTGGTGCCGACGCGAGCCGCGGGACGCGCCGTCGAGCTGCCGATGCTCGGCTATGTCGCCGCCGGCATGCCCATCGAGGCCGTCGCCTCCAACGAGACGATTTCGGTGCCCGAGGATCTCGTCGGCCGGCGCGACACCTACGTCCTGCGCGTGCGCGGCAACTCGATGATCGACGAGCAGATTCGCGACGGCGACTTCGTCATCGTCGAGGATCGCAAGACAGCCGAGAACGGCGAGATGGTCATTGCGCTGCTCGGCGGCCGCGACGCGACGCTGAAGAAGTTCTACCGCGAGCACGAGAACATCCGCCTGCAACCCGCCAACCCGACCATGAACCCGATCATCGTCCCCGCCGACGACGTGCAGGTCCAGGGTGTCGTGGTCGGCGTGATGCGGCGCTACTGAGACGGGCTGACCTGATCGACCCGATCGACCCGATCGACCCGTTCGACCTGATCGACCCGCTCGACCTGCGGGACCTGGTCTACACTCCTGTCATGGCCGAGCTGAAGCAGATCAACTTCACGATCGTTCCCGACGACGGCGGACGGTCCGAGCGGACGTACGCGAACTTCTGCGCGATCTCGCAGACGCCGTTCGACTGCACGATCACCTTCTGCGAGGTGCAGCCGCTCTCCGAGGACGAGATCCGCACGCTCAACGCGGCCACGCCGGGCACCGACATGGTCGTCCGCGCCCCGGTGCGGGCGCGCGTGGTCGTGCCATTTCAGGTGCTGCCCAACCTGATCGCGGCGCTCCAGGAGCAGCTGCGCAACGTGAATCCCGCGCCCGGCGGTCCGGTGCACTGAGGCCGCCGTGGCGGATCCGCGTCCGGCTCGCGAGACCCGCGAGATCCTCGATCGCCTCTCGACGCAACACCCCGGCGCCGATACCGAGCTCCACTACCACTCGCCGTTCGAGCTGTTGATCGCGACGATCCTTTCCGCGCAGTCCACCGACGCGCGCGTGAACATCGTCACGCCCAGCCTGTTCGCGAAGTATCCGGACGCGCGCGCGCTGGCCGCGGCCAATCCCGCCGACGTCGAGCCGATCATCGTGACAACGGGCTTCTTCCGGGCGAAGACGCGCTCGATCATCGGCGCTGCGCAGGCGCTCGTCGAACGGCACGGCGGCGAGGTGCCCTCCAGCATGGACGCCCTCGTCGAGCTGCCCGGCGTGGGGCGCAAGACCGCCAATGTCGTGCTGGGGCACGCGCTCGGCGTTCCGGGCCTGCCGGTCGATCGGCACGTGCTGCGCGTGGCCAATCGGCTGGGCATCGCGACCTCAGATAATCCCGAGGTCGTCGAGAAGCAGCTGCAGAAGGCGCTGCCGAAGGAGCGCTGGACGGTGTCATCGGACATGTTGATCCTGCACGGCCGCCGCATCTGTCGTCCGAAGCCGATGTGCGACCGCTGCGCCGCGCGCGATCTCTGCCGGTATTACAAGACGCTTGGCACGTCGCGCGCTCCCGGCCGCCCAAAGCGAGGCGCCGCCGCGAAAAAGCGCGCCGCTCCTTCTCAGCGCCGGCGCGTGAAATGACACGCTCGCAGTTCGAGGCGCTGGTCCGCGAGGCGATGCGCTCGATTCCCCGGCGCTTTCGCGAGCGCATGCAGAACGTCGAGATCCTCGTGGAGGAGGCTCCCGACCAGGCGGTGCTGGCCGACATGGGCTTCGACCCGGACGAAGTGCTCTTCGGCCTCTACCAGGGCACGCCTCTCACCGAGCGGCACTGGGGCCACGGCAACGCCCTGCCGGACCGCATCACGATTTATCAGCGTCCGCTCGAAGAGGAATGTGAGTCCGAGGACGAGCTCTTCGAAGAGATTTGCCTCACGCTGATTCACGAGGCGGGTCACTACTTCGGACTGTCCGAGCAGGAGATTCAGGAAGCCGAGGACGTGTGGTACGAGGCTGCGACGAGGGCGAGGCAGGCGAGGAAGGCGAGGACGGATGAGGGCGAGGAAGCGCTTCGGACAACACTTCCTCGAAGCGGCGTGGGCGCGGAAGGTCGTCGACGCCATCGCGCCGTCAGACGCGGACACCTTCCTCGAGATTGGCCCCGGCCGCGGCGCGCTCACCCGCCCGCTCGCCTCGCGCGCGGGACGCGTCGTCGCCGTGGAGCTCGACCGGGACCTCGCCGCCGAGCTGGAAGCCGAACACCTCGGCGGCCTGACCGTCGTCCAGGGTGATTTTCTGCAGGCGGACGTCGACACGCTCGGCCTGCCGGCCGACACGCGAGTGGCCGGCAACCTCCCCTACAACGTGTCGTCGCCCATCCTGATTCGCCTGCTGGAGCTGTCCGCGACGCCTCACCGCTTTCGCGACGCCACGGTGATGCTCCAGAAAGAGGTCGCCGATCGCGTGCTCGCTGGCCCCGGCGGACGGGACTACGGTCCGCTTGCCATCTTCGTCGCCGTGGCGGCGAAGCCGTCCCGGCTCCTGACCCTTCCGCCAGGGGCGTTTCGCCCGATGCCCGAAGTCACGTCAGCGGTCGTCCGCCTCGATTTCTCCGCGGCGCCGCCGGTCAGCCTTCCCTCCACCTTCGGCCCGCTGGTGCGCGGCATCTTCACCATGCGGCGGAAGATGCTGGCGAACGCCCTGGCGCCGGTCGCGGCCAGCCTCAATCGGCAGCCCGCGGCTGTTCTCGACTCGGCGGGGATGGACGGGCGGCGGCGTCCGGAGACGCTGGCGGTCGACGAGCTGGTGCGGTTGGCGGAGGCGCTCCGCAGGCCGAACTGAAGTTCGGCCGTGCGATCGCCGGGGGGCCGAGCCGAGGTTCGGCCCTGCGACGAAAACTCTAGACAAATGCTGTCTGTGCTATAGTTTCCGGCGTTCGCTCCCTCCGGTACTGACGGTTCGTCAGGCTGTTCCAGCGGCCTGCGCCGCGACACTCGGGCTCCCCGCCCGTCAGTCGTGGCAATCACGAAGGCGCGTCTCGCTGATGCGGGCCTGCCTTTGGTGTCGATGATCGCGCGCTGGGAACCCGAATGGCAGACGCACAGGACACGCTCGAGGTCGTCCCGCTGGGCGGGCTCGGCGAATTCGGCATGAACATGATGGCCGTCTCATGGGGTGAGACGACCCTCGTCATCGACGCCGGAGCGATGTTTCCGGGCCCCGAGCTGCCCGGCGTCGATCTCGTCGTGCCGGATCTGACCTATCTGCAGTCGCGCCGCGTCTCGGCGCTCGTGCTGACGCATGGGCACGAGGACCACATCGGCGGCGTGCCATACGTGTGGCCACTGGTTGACGGACCGGTCTACGGCACCGCGTTCACGCTCGCGCTTGTCGAGCCGAAGCTGGAAGAACACCAGATTGACGCCGGCGATCGCCTTCGCGTCGTCGAGCCGCCCGCGCGCATGGAAGTCGGGCCGCTGGTCGTCGAGTTCGTCCGCGTCACGCACAGCATCCCGGACGCCGTCGCGCTGGCGATTCACACGCCGGTCGGGACCATCGTCCACACCGGCGACTTCAAGATCGACCATACGCCGCTCGACGGCCGGCACTTCGACCTCCATCGCTTCGCGACGCTCGGATCCGACGGCGTCCTGGCGCTCTTCGCCGACAGCACGAACGTCGACCGTCCCGGCGTCACGGGCTCGGAGCTGGAGGTCGCCGGCGCGTTCGAAGAGATCTTCACGTCCGCAACCGGGCTGCTCGTCGTCGCGACGTTTTCTTCGAGCATGCATCGGATTCAGGTCCTGGTCCGGCTCGCCGAACGGTTCGGCCGCAAGGTCGCCTTCGTCGGGCGCGGAATGATCCAGAACTCCGAAATCGCGCTCCGGCTCGGTTACCTGACGATGCAGGAGGGCGTGCAGATCCGCGAGTCGGACGTGCCGTCGTTCCCGGCGAAGGACGTGCTCTGCATCGCGACCGGATCGCAGGGAGAGCCGCGCTCGGCGCTGTCGCGAATCGCCATCGACGACCATCGCCACGTGAAGCTGGGCCCCGGCGACACGGTCGTGCTGTCGGCGCGGGCGATTCCCGGCAACGAAAAAGCCATCGGTCGAGTCATCGATCACGTGACCCGCCGCGGCGCCGAGGTGATCACCGAGTCGACGCGCCACGTGCACGTCTCGGGGCACGGCAGCGAAGAGGACCTCAAGCTCGTGCTCTCGCTGGTGCAGCCGCGGTTCTTCGTGCCCGTGCACGGCGAGTTCCGCCATCTGGCGCACCATCGCCGCGTCGCCGAGCGTGTCACGCGCGGCGCGAAGCAGCCGATGGACGTGCTGGTCGCGGAAAACGGCGACGTGATGCAGTTCGGCATGGACTCTGCCGCCATCGTCGCGAAGGCGCCGACCGGGCCGCGTCCTGATCGACGACACGCGCGTGGGCGAGGTCGCCGACGAGGTCATCAGGGATCGGCGGCACCTGGCCGGCGATGGCATCGTGCTGCCGGTGGTCGCCATGCGCGCGCACGACGGCGGGCTCGTCGGGTCGCCGGAGATCGTCACGCGCGGCGTCGTCGCCGATGCGGCCAGCGAGCCGCTCATCAGCGAAGCCTCGCAGCTGCTGGCCGCATTCATCGAGGACCTCTCACGCGAGGAGCGGACCGATCCGGGCCTGCTGCGCGAAGCCATCCGGGTCGAGGTCCGGCGCTTCTTCCGCAAGCGGACGGGACGGCGTCCGCTGGTGCTCCCCATCGTCATGGAGATCTGATCGCCCGTGGCCACGACAACCACTCTCTCGAGACGTGCCAGCGAGTTTGCCGGCGTCGCGGTGTTCGCGGCGTCGCTCATCTGGCTGATTGCGCTCGTGACGCACGAATCCTCCGATCCCGTGTGGTTCTTCACCGCGGGCGACACGCACCGCGCGTCGAACTTCGTCGGGCTCGTGGGCGCCTTCCTGTCGGAGGTGTCGCTCCAGGTGCTGGGCTACGCCTCCTACCTGGTGCCGATGGTGCTCGGCATCGTGGGATGGAACCTCTTCTGGTGCCGTCCGGTGGACTCCGCCTACACCAAGGCGACAGGCGCCGGACTGTTCGTCGGCTGCCTGAGCGCGCTCTTCGCGCTGGTCGTCGGCAGCGCCGACGTGAACGGCCGGACGTTCCGCGCCGGCGGCTACGTCGGCGAGTGGATCGGCGACCTGTGCCAGGCCTATCTGAACCGGCCCGGCGCGATCATCGTCGTGCTGACGCTGCTGGCGCTGGCCGTGATCCTCTCGACGCAGTTCTCGTTCGGCCGCACGTTCCGTGCGCTCTTCGAGACGACATCTGACGTCTCGGGTCGCGGCATCGCCGCGTTCCGCAGCTGGCGCGAGGAGCGCCAGCGTGAAGCGGAGCGCCGCGAGGTCATCGCCAAGCACACGCGCAAGAACGGTCCCGCCGCCGGGGCCGAGGCGGCGACCGCCGTCGCCGCTGCGAAGGCCGCGCGCGCGAAAGAGAAGGAAAAGAGAGGGAGCGCGGCAAGGAACGCGGCAAGGATCGCGAGCCGATTGAAGACGACGAGGACAACGAGCCGGCAGCCGCCGCGCCCTCCCGGCGCGCCCCCGAGACCATGCCGCAGGTGCGCGAGCGCGCGCGCGTCACGGCACCGGTCCTGCCGCTCGGCGACTCCGACGTGACGTCACGGGCGCCGGTCGAACGGCGCATGGGCGGCTTCACGCCGCCACCGCTGTCGCTGCTCGACGCGCCCAAGGCAGAACGCAAGCTCGATGAGCGCGAGCTGATGGAAGGCGCGCGCCTGCTCGAAGAGAAGTGCCGCGAGTTCGCGGTCGAGGGCAGCGTCGTCCAGATCCACCCCGGCCCGGTCGTCACGACCTTCGAATACAAGCCCGAGGCTGGCGTGAAGTACAGCAAGATCACCAGCCTCGCCGAAGACCTCTGCCTCGCGCTCCAGGCCGAGTCGATCATCATCGACCGGCTGCCCGGCAAGTCCACGGTCGGCATCCAGGTGCCGAATCAGATTCGCGAGCAGATCTCCCTGCGCGAGCTTCTGGAGTCGGAGGACTACCAGCGCTCGCCCTCGAAGCTGACCCTGGCGCTCGGCAAGACGATCCACGGCGAGCCGTTCCTCGCCGATCTGGCGACGATGCCGCACCTGCTCATCGCGGGATCGACCGGCACGGGCAAGTCCGTCGGCCTGAACGCGATGCTCACCAGCATCCTCTACCGCGCGACGCCCGACGAGGTGCGGCTGATCATGATCGACCCGAAGCGTCTCGAGCTGGGGATGTACGAAGACATCCCGCACCTGCTGACGCCGGTCGTCGTCGATCCGAAGCAGGCCGCCAACGCGCTGCGCTGGGCCGTGCACGAGATGGAAGAGCGGTACAAGACGCTCGCGGCGCTGGGCGTGCGCAACATCGAGCAGTACAACCGCAACCTGCGGCACATGGCGGAGGAGGCCGGCGAGAAGCCCGAGGTCGAGCAGGCCCGGCCGCTTCCGTTCATCGTCGTCGTCATCGACGAGCTCGCTGACCTGATGATGGTCGCCGGCAACGAAGTCGAGGAATCGATCTGCCGGCTCGCGCAAATGGCCCGGGCGGTCGGCATTCACCTGATCCTCGCGACCCAGCGGCCCTCGGTGGACGTCATCACCGGCCTCATCAAGGCGAACCTGCCGGCGCGCATTGCCTTCCGCGTCTCGTCGCGCATCGATTCGCGCACGGTCCTCGACGGCAACGGCGCCGAGCAGCTGCTCGGGAAGGGCGACATGCTGTTCCTGCCGCCGGCCTCGTCACGGTACGTGCGGCTCCACGGTCCCTACATCTCGGAACAGGAGAGCGCGCGGCTGGCGAGCTTCCTGCGCAAGCAGGGCAAGCCGGTGTACGACGAGACGATCACCGCCGAGGAGAAGCAGACGGCGGCGCTGGAGTTCGAGAAGGACGATCTCTACGACGAGGCCTCTCGCATCGTGGTGCAGAGCGGCCAGGCGTCAATTTCCTACCTGCAGCGCCGCCTGCGGATCGGCTTCAGCCGCGCGGCGCGCCTGGTGGACATGATGGAGGCCGACGGGCTCGTCTCGGGCGCCGCCGGCGGCAAGGCTCGCGAGGTGCTCGTCGCCAAGGACTACTTCGACGAGGTGGACGCGCAGATGCGGTAGCGGGAGATGTTAGTCATGCGCCGAATCCTGATTCTCATCGTCGCTTCATTGCTGGCTGTCGCCGCGCCGATCCACGCGCAGACGACGCCCAAGGCCATGTACGCGAAGCTCCAGGCCCGCGAGCAGTCGGCCAGAAAGGCGATCGACTCGGGTCGTCCGGCCGACGGCGTCCGCAAGGACGTGACGCGCGTCGTGGCGGGCTACCAGTCGTTTGTCGGCCGCTACCCGCGCAGCAGCTACAGCGACAACGCGTTGTGGCAGGCCGCGATGCTGTCGGCGTCGAGCTACGCGCGGTTCCACGTCGAGAGCGATCGCGCACAAGCCGTTTCGCTCCTGAAGCGCCTGTCGGGCGAATACCCGGCGTCGCCGCTGCTGCGGCAGGCGAAGCCGGCCATGGCGCGTCTCTCCGGCGTCAGCGACCCCGCGCAGAGCCGCCGGGCGGCGGCCAGCTCCGCTGTCTGCGCCCGCGCCGGCGGCGCCTGTCCCCCCGGCGCCTGCGCCGGCCCGCGTCGTCACCTCTGCTCCGTCGCCGACGCCTGAGCCACCGATTCCGGCCCCGGCCGTGCTCACGACTCCGCCCGCTCGCGCGACCGGATCGGTGGCGTCGCTGCGCGCCGTCCGGCGCACCGTCCTGCCCGACGTCGTGCGGATCGCCATCGAGCTCGATCGCGAAGTGGACTTCAATCACGATCGCATCGCCACTCCGGATCGGGTGTTCGTGGATCTGCACGGCACCGAAGTGAGCTCGGGCGTCCAGCCCGCGGCGAGCTTTGACGAAGGCATCGTCAAGGCCGTGCGCGTCGGCCCGCGGCCGAGCGGCACCACCCGGGTCGTGCTCGATCTCACGTCGGCCGGGCAATACAACGTCTTCACGCTCTACAACCCGTTCCGCGTCGTCGTCGATCTGGATCGCACGGGCAAGGCGGTCGCGCCGCCGGGCGTCCTCAAGGCATCCGCGGCGCCGTCGGACGACACCGTGATGCCGGCCACGCTCGAGGCATCGCGTCCGGTGTCGATCGCCGCCGCGTCACCCGCGCCGGCAGCTCCGATTCCGACGCCGGCTGCCGAGCGCGTCGTCATTCCGGCCGACGAGACGATCAAGCCGGCGCCGCCGGTCGAGAACATGGCGCCAGGCGCGACGGTCGCGCCTGCGACTGCGCCCAACGTGGAGGTGCCGCTCCCGGCGAAGCACGCCGCCGGCGCCGCGGCCGCGGCAATTCCGCCGGCCACCGTGATTCCGGCGCCGCCCTCGCAGAACCTCCAGGGCCGCTTCTCGCTGTCGCGCCAGCTCGGGCTCGGCATCTCGCGGATCGTGATCGATCCGGGACACGGCGGGCACGATCCCGGCGCGCAGAGCAAGGGATTGAACGAGGCCGACCTCGTGCTCGACGTCGCGCTGCGCCTGCAGAAGCTGCTCCTGAAGTCGCCGGGCGTTGAGGTCGTGCTGACGCGCAGCACGGACGTCTTCATTCCGCTCGAGGAGCGCACGGCCATCGCCAACCGTGAGAGCGCGGATCTCTTCCTCTCGATTCACGCCAACGCGAGCCGCAATCCCAGCGCGCGCGGCGTCGAGACGTACTTCCTGAACTTCGCGTCGAACCCCGACGCCGAGGCGGTCGCGGCGCGCGAGAACTCGGCGTCCGGGCAGACCATGCACAACCTGCCGGACATCGTGAAGGCCATCACGCTGAACAACAAGCTGGACGAGTCGCGCGATTTCGCGACGCTCGTGCAGCGCGCGATGGTCGACCACCTGGCGAGCGGCAACAAGGGCATACGGGACCTCGGCGTGAGGCAGGCGCCGTTTGTCGTGCTGATTGGCGCAGGCATGCCGAGCATCCTCGCGGAGATCTCGTTCGTCACGCACCAGCAGGAGGGACGGCTCCTGAAGACCGGCGCTTACCGGCAGAAAATCGCCGAGGCGTTGTTCGACGGGCTGCGCGAGTACCAGCGCTCGCTCAAGAACGTGAAGGCCGCGTCAGGTGCGACGGGTTCGAAAGGCGCGTCGGGTGCGGACGACGGCGCGACGGCTCTGAACACGGCAACGCCGCCGGCGACGACCAAGCGTCACTCGGTCAAGTGAAGTGAGAGCTCGTTGCTGTTCTCGCCGTTGAAGGTGTTCAACGGACGGCGAATCCGCATCAGGATGAAGAGGCCGCCGAGCACGAGGCCGGAGACCACCGCAATCAAGGTCAGCACTCCGGCGATCCCCATGGCCTGAAGGATCACGTCACCGAGGGTCGCCGCTTCGGTCGGCGGCCCGACGACCCGCACGATGATCGGGGACGGCGGGGCTATCACGAGATCAGTCTACCGCGCTTTCGTCCACGCCTCCGGCTCGAGCGCGAGCTCCGCCAGCAGTCGGGTGACGGCGCCGGTGGCGCCCCTCACCTGCCACGGCTTGGCGTCGTCGGTCCACGCGGTCCCGGCCACGTCGAGGTGCAGCCACGGAAGCTCGCCCGCGAACTGCTTGAGGAACACCGCCGCGGTCACCGCGCCGCCTGGACGTCCGCCGGTGTTCGTCATGTCGGCGACGTCGCTTTTCAGCGCCTCGAAGTAGTCGTCAGTCGACGGCATCGGCCACAGGCGATCGCCGGTCATCGCGCCGAGATCGCGTGCCGCGCTCACGAACTCGTCGGGCCGACCGAACAGTCCGGTGTTCAGCTTCCCAAGCGCCACGACGCACGCGCCCGTGAGCGTCGCGACGTCGACCAGATGCGTGGCCCCGAGCTGCTGCGCGTACCACAACCCGTCTCCAAGAATCAGCCGCCCCTCGGCGTCGGTGTTCAGCACCTCCACGGTTTTGCCGCTGGCGCCGCGCAGCACGTCGCCGGGCTTCACCGCGCGGCCGCCGGGCATGTTCTCCGTCATCGGCACGACGGCCACAACGCGCGTCGGCGCCTGGAGATCGGCAATCGCGAGCATCGCGGCGATGACGGCGGCGCCTCCGGCCATGTCGGCCTTCATCCGATCCATGCCGTCGGCCGGCTTGATCGAGATGCCGCCGGTGTCGAACGTGATGCCCTTCCCCACCAGGCCGAGCACCGGAGACTCGGGCGCGCCGGGAGGATCGTGTCGCAGCACGAGCACGCGCGGCGGCTCGGCGCTGCCGCGCGCGACGCCGAGCAGGAGGCCCATGCCCAGCGCTTCGATGCGCTCCTCGTCGAGCACTTCCACCGTCAATCCCGCGGACGTCGCGGCGGCCCGCGCGCGCTCGGCCATCACGTTCGGCGTGAGCACGTTGGCAGGCTCGTTGGCGAGGTCCCGGGCGAAGTTCGTGCGCTCCGCGAGCACCCGCCCCTGCTCGATTGCGCTCGTGAGCGCCGCCTCCGATCGACCGTTCGTCGCGAGGCGCACGTCGGTGAGTCGGACCAACTCCGGAACGCCGTTCTTGTGCCGGCCGGTCTCGACCTGCCCGAGGACGATGCCCTCGGCGGCGCTTTGCGCGAGGCGCTCAGGCGACGCGGCGGGCAGTTCGCCTCCACGAAGCGCGACGGCGACGTGATCCACTCGGCGCTGGCGAGCCGCCAGCACCCCTGTCGTCGCGATGCGTCGCGCGAGGTCTGCGCCGAAACCGGCCCGGGGACCCGCGCCGACGAGCGCCACGCGGCGCACGCGCCATCCGGCCGTGACTGGTGTGACGAAGAGCTCGAACGGCTTTCCCGTGATCTCGCGCCGGCTGGTGGCACGCAAGACCTCGCCGCCGGTTGCGGCGTCCAGTCCCGGCAGGTCCGCGAAGTCGTCGCCGTCGAAAACCGGAACCACGAGCCACTCCGCCTCGACGCGATCGAGTGGCAAGGCATCGATGAACGGCGGGCGCTCTGCGGCGTGGGGCATCCGGCGATTATCGCCCATCCGGGCCGGCCGTTTCACCGGCGGGGATTGCGCCCTGTAGATATACAATTGCGGCAGAGGTCCCTTCCCCCGAAGGACGGTCTGCATGATCCCGCTCAGCGGCAGACGCACGGGACGTCACCGGGCGCGCCACCTCGTCGTCGCGATTACAGCGGGCCTGATGCTCATCGGTCAGGCTGGCCGGGCGCAGAACGACGACAAGAACGACAAGGACAAGAAGAAAGGGGTGACGCTCGTCCTCAAGGCGACGCCCCCCATCTCGTTTTCTCCGGCGAAGGTCTTCGTGTCGGCCGAGCTCAAGGGCGGCTCGTCGGACAACGACGAGTTCTACTGTCCTGGGCTCGAATGGGACTGGGGCGACGGCACCAAGTCGGAGTCGAGCAATGACTGCCCGCCGTACGAGGCAGGCAAGAGCACGATCGAGCACCGCTGGTCGGCCTCTCACACCTTCCAGACCGCCGACAGCTACCGCGTGCAGCTCCGGCTCCTGCGCGGGAGCAAGACGATTGTCGCCGGCAACACATCAGTGCAGGTGAAGCCGGGCGTGCGCGATAACGGCGAGTTCTAGAGGCCGAACCTGGACGGCCCAGAAGATCTGCCGGGCCGTCCGTGCCGGCGGAACGACAGTCAGCGTCTGCAGCCGTGACTCTCGGAAGCACGTGTCACACCGCGCTCGGGCCGTCGAACGTAGGAATCGGCGGCGGCACGACATCCACTCCTTCGTAGGGTCCACGCCGCGATCCGAATCGCGTGAGCAGCGCGGCGCCGAGGCCCACGGTCCACGCGACATACTCGACGAAGAACCCGGCGATGCCGAGCGGCCAGGTGAGGAACCAGGTCGGAATCGGCAGCAGTCCGATGCCGCGCGACACGAGCGCGACGGCTGCGATCAGGATCACGCCGACGGCCATGGCCAGCGGCACGGCGCGATGCGGCCCGACGGCCCACTGCCCCACGCGGAGGCTCACGCCGGCGAAGCCGACGAGCATCGCCAGCAGGAACGCGACGACACCGAACGGCACGAGGACGAGCAGCGGAATCCCGATGATCGACACGGCCAGCACGACGACCGTGAGCACCAGCACCGGGATGAAGAGCAACTGCGCGAGCAGACCCGTGAAGCCGCTCATCCACGGCTCGCGCGCCGCGCGATCGCCGATGCGCTCGACGGGACGCGCGGCGAGCAGCGCCACGAGAATCGTGAGCAGCAGCACGATGCCGAGGCGAATCACCGTGCCGACCAGGCGCAGCCATCCGTGCATCGCGTCCCAGCCCGGCGCGAACCCCATGAACTGCGGCGCGTGCAGCATGAAGGCCGGCGGCCCGATCCGGACCTCGTTGATCTCCCCGTCGACCACCGAGCCCGGCTCGCGCTCGATGTGACCGCCGATGCTCGTGACGCCGCCCCGCACGACGGCCTTCGGGCCCAGGTGCACGCCGCCGCCAATCGCGACCACGTCGTCGTCCACGTGGCCCAGCACGGTGACGCTGCCGCCGATGGCGACCACGGCATCGCCGACCTCCTCATCCTCGCCGACGGTAATCCCGCCGCCGACGTGGACGCGCGACGCGCTGCGATGGCGGTGCGAGCGGCGCTCGCCGTTCGACTCGTCGGACGGCGCCGGAGGACTCGGCGGCGCGGGAACTGGCGCCGCTTCGGGTGCGGCGGGCGCGGGCTCCTGCGAGCTCGCAGGCGGCGCCGCGACGGACGGCTGCCCCCAATGCGCGAGCGTCTCCGCCGAGAGGTACGACACCTGCAACACCAGCTCGGCGTCGTCGCCGAGCTTCTCGCGCAGCTCGGAGCCGGTGGCCGGATCGCCGTTGAGCGCGATCACGCCGTCGCGAATCTCGATCGATTTCACGTCGCCGTGGCGCTTCGGCGTCAGCACGACGCCGCCGCGAACGGGCAGCACCTCGAAGCGCCGCTCGACGCGGTGCCTCAGCCCTTCGTCCACGGGCGCCGCGCCGCGCGCGATGGCCGTCGTGCCCAGGCCAACGGCGAGCAGCATCAGCATGGTGCCCAGCCGCATCAGGACTCGCATCACAACTCTCCCTGTTCGCCGGGAAGGACCCGGCTCAATCCCGCCAGCGCCAGCGACGCCGTCAACACTCCTGCGATGAGCAGCAGCGTGCCGGTCGGACTGGCGACGGCGTTGCCTGCCGCCACCGCGACCCGCGCCGTGAGATCCCACAGCGAGAGCCCCGCGCTCAGCCATTCCACGAGCACTACACACCCTCGCGCCAGGCCCTTCACGACCACGCCGGCGTCGAGGAAGAACGCGACCACGAGGAGCGCCACCGGCGCGAGCGTCAGCGCCGCGGCCCCAATCAACACTCCGGCCGACACCGCCAGCTCGGACCGGACGCCGGTGCGCTCGCGCAGGCGCATCGGACACCGGCCACTCCGCGCGAGTGGCCGCGAGCAGCCGGCGCCGGAAGGCCGCCGACGGCTCACGCCTCGGCAGCCCGGCCAGCAGCGCACGCGCGACTCGGTCCTGGTCCTCTGGCGTCATGACCTATTCAGCCTTACGGCCTGCCGAGGGGCCGGGTTTCAGCCCCCAGCCGGCGGCGGTCAGCTCGCGGGCCAGGTCGCGCCTGGCCCTGTGGAGGAACGTCTTGACCGTGCCCAGTGGCGCGCCAAGGACGTCCGCGATGTCCTGATATTCGAGGCCTTCCTGATAGCGCAAGACGAGCACCGCGCGGTAGTCGGGGCGAACGCGATCCAATGCCCGATCCACGGCGGCCGCCAGCTCGGAGCGCTCGGCCGACCGCTCCGGGCTGATGGCGGAGGGATCCGGCAGCTCCTGCAGCGGATCGGACTCGTCGTCTGGATCGTCGACCGGCGTCGCGATCAGCAGCCGGCGCTGGCGGAGGTAGTCGATGGCGGTGTTGTGAGCGATGCGGAAGAGCCAGCTCGAGAAGCGCATCGTCGGGTCGTACCGCGCGAGCGCACGGAACATCTTCAGGAAGGTGTCCTGCGTGAGGTCCTCGGCCTGCGCCTCGTCGCGGACCATGCGCGCGATGAGGCCGTAGATCGGCCGCTCGTAGCGGCGCACGATCTCCTCGCAGGCCTCGGGCCGGCCCTTCAGCGCCGCCGCGACGACGGCGCCGTCGTCGAGGGACGAGAGCGGTTTCGCGGCGCCCCGATCAGCGCGCGGAGGCGACGCGTCCGGCACCGGCGATCGTCCCTCCGAGGCGTTCGACCACCATCGCGACGCCCATGCCGCCGCCCACGCAGAGCGACGCGACGCCAAGTGTTCCGTTCGTGCGCTCGAGGTGTCCGAGCAGCGTGACGAGCACGCGAGCGCCGCTGGCGCCGATCGGATGTCCGAGAGCGACTGCCCCGCCGCCCACGTTCACGCGCTCCGGGATCGAGCCCCAGATCCTGTGCGACGGCGATGGCCTGCACGGCGAAGGCTTCGTTGAGCTCGAAGAGATCGACGTCCGCGGCGCGACGTCCGGCGCGATCGAGCGCCTTCCTGACCGCCGGCACCGGGCCCAGCCCCATGAACATCGGATCCACGCCGGCAATCGCGTGCGAGACGATGCGCGCGATTGGCCGCCACCCTCGCGACGCCGCGTGCTTTTCGCTGGTGACCACGAGCGCCGCGGCGCCGTCGTTGATGCCCGACGCGTTGCCGGCGGTGACGGTGCCATCCTTCTGGAAGGCGGGCTTGAGCCCGGCAAGCTTCTCGACCGTCGTTCCGGCGCGCGGATATTCGTCGCGCGCGAACTGGATCGGATCGCCCTTCTTCTGCGAGACACTGACCGCGACAATCTCGCGCGCGAACCAGCCGGCCTCAATCGCCGCGAGGGCGCGGCGCTGGCTCTCCGCCGCGAACTCGTCCTGCCGGGTCCGCGTGATGCCGTAGCGCGCGGCAATCGCCTCGGCCGTGTTGCCCATGTGGCAGCCCTCGATCGAGCAGGTCAGGCCCTCGGCCACCATCATGTCGACGGCTTCGGCGTTGCCCATCCGATAGCCCCAGCGCGCGCCCTTCAAGAGGTACGGCGCGTTGGACATCGACTCGGTGCCGCCAGCGACGACGATCTCCGCTGAGCCCGCCGCAATCGCGTCCGCGGCATGCATCACGGCGGCAAGACCGGAGCCGCAGACGCGGTTGATGGTCTCGGCGGGAACGCTCGTCGGGAGCCCGGCTCCGAGCGCCGCCTGTCGCGCGACGTTCATCCCGGCGCCGGCTTGCAGCACGCAACCAAGCACGACGTCATCGATCTGGCCAGGATCCGCGCCCGCACGCGCGATCGCCTCTTTCACGACGACCGCTCCGAGCTCGGGCGCCGTCAACGGCGCCAGCGTCCCGCCGAACGAGCCGATCGCGGTGCGACAGGCCGAGGCAATCACCACGCTCATCTAGAACACTCCCACGTCGCCGGCGACGAGCAGCTCGGCCTCGGTGGCCGCGCGAATGGCGTCGACGGTCGTGTCCTCCGCCCGCTCTTTCAGCACGAGGCCTTGCCGGCGTCACTTCGATCACCGCCATCTCGGTGACGATCAGGTTCACGACCTTCGCGCCGGTGAGCGGCAACGAGCAGCGCGTCAGGATCTTCGCGCCGCCGTCTCTGGTGGTGTGTTCCATGGCCACGATCACGCGACGTGCGCCGGCGACGAGGTCCATCGCGCCGCCCATCCCCTTCACCATCTTCCCCGGGATCATCCAGTTGGCGAGGTTGCCGTCCTGATCGACCTGCAGTGCGCCGAGCACGGTCACGTCGATGTGTCCGCCGCGCACCATCGCGAACGAGTCGGCCGAGCTGAAGTAGCAGCAGCCGGCGGTCTCGGACACCGTTTCCTTGCCCGCGTTGATCAGATCGGCGTCGACATCGGCCTCGAGCGGATACGGGCCGACGCCGAGCATGCCGTTCTCCGAGTGCAGCGTGATGTCCACGCCGGCGGGCACGTGATTGGCGACGAGCGTCGGCATGCCGATGCCGAGGTTGACGTAGTCGCCGTCGCGAAGTTCCCGGGCGACGCGGATGACGATGCGATCGCGCTTATCCACGGGGCTCCCTCACAGTGCGCTTCTCGACACGGTGCGAGTACGACGTGCCGTGCAGGATGTGCTGCACGAAGATGCCAGGCGTATGCACCTCGTCCGGCTCGATCTCGCCAGGCTCGACGAGGTGCTCGACCTCCGCGAACGTCACGCGCGCGGCGGTGGCCATCATCGGGTTGAAGTTCCGGGCCGTCTTGCGGAAGACGAGGTTGCCGGCGCGATCGCCGATGAACGCGCGGACGAACGCGAAGTCGGCCTTCAACGGCATCTCGAGCACGAAATTCCGCCCGTCGATGACGCGCGTCTCCTTCCCTTCCGCGACGACCGTGCCGTAGCCGGTCGGGGTGAAGAAGCCGCCGATGCCGGCGCCGCCGGCGCGGATGCGCTCGGAGAACGTGCCCTGCGGCACCAGCTCGACCTCCAGCTCGCCGGCGAGGAACTGCCGTTCGAATTCCTTGTTCTCGCCGACGTAGGTCGCGATCATCTTGCGGATCTGCTTCGCCTTCAGGATCGGCCCGAGGCCGAAGTCGTCGATGCCGGCGTTGTTGCTGATGACCGTGAGGTTCTTCGTGCCGCGACGCAGCAGCGCGGCCAGCAGGTTCTCGGGATTGCCGCAGACGCCGAACCCGCCGACCATCAGCGTCGCCCCGTCGGGGATCCGCGCGACGGCCTCGTCGGCAGAGCGGAGGACCTTGTCCATACGGGCGATTATTGATCGTCGCCAGTGCCGGTGCCTGTGCTGGTGCCTAGTGCGGTGCCACGTGCCAGTGCCAGCTCGCAGGTGTCCGCAGCGCACCAGGCACCTGGCACAGGCACGCACAGGCACCAGCACGGGCACTGGCACGAGAGCCGTCAGGTTCTCAGCTTGGCGCGCCAGCGCTGCGCCGACTCGAACATCGGCTCGAGCGTCCGGCCCGAGGCGAGGTCCCGCCGGGCAGACTGCAGCGATTCAATCAGCCGATCGAGTGCGGGGACGAGCTCGTCGGCGTTGGTCTGGCAGATGTCGGTCCAGATGCGGGCGGGGCTGGCAGCCACTCGCGTCGTGTCGGCGAGTCCGCCGCCGGAGAACTGCAGGCCGTGATCGCCGACCCCGTCGCCGACGACCTGCATGAGCGCGCTGGCGGTGAGTTGTGGCAGGTGACTGGTGAAGGCGAGGACGCGATCGTGGGTCTCGGCGTCGAGCTCGAGCGGCACGGCGCCGAGAGCCCGCACGAACCCGCCCACGCGCTCGACGACTTCACGCGATGTCGTGAGCGACGGCGTCAGCACCCAGGTACGGCGCTCGAAGAGATCCGGCCGCGACGCTTCGATGCCGCCCCTGGCCGCGCCCGCGAGGGGATGGCCCCCGATGAACTGCAGCCGTCGCCGGCAGCGCCCGCGCGGCGTCCACGGTCGCGCGCTTCGTGCTGCCGACGTCGGTGACGATCGCGGGGCCATCGAGCAGCGATGGCAGGCGCTCCATCGCCTCCAGATTGGCGACGACCGGCGCCGCCAGCACGACGAGATCGGCACCGGCCACCCCGGCGAGATCCGTCGTGCCCTGACTCAAGGCCCCCAGCTGCCTCGCCGCCGTCACGACGTCGTCGCGATCGATGCCGACGATCGCGACGTCGGGAAAGCGCCGCCGGACGGCAAACGCCAGCGATCCGCCGATCAGGCCGACGCCGACGATCGCGATGCGACGAAAGTCGCCGTCGGGACTCACAGCCGCCGGCCGCCTAGCTCCACCCGCGCCGCATCACCGGCTCGAGGCAGATGGTCCGGCCGATGGCCGGCGCGATGATCCGGAGCTCGGCCATCAACCGGTCGAACTGCTGCGGGAACATCGACTGCGCGCCGTCGCTGAGCGCGTGATCCGGATCGTTGTGCACCTCGATGATGACGCCGTCGGCGCCGGCCGCGACCACCGCACGGGCCATCGGCGCGACCTTGTCGCGACGCCCCGTGGCGTGGCTCGGGTCCGCGATGATCGGCAGGTGGCTCAGCTTCTTCACGACCGGAATCGCCGAGATGTCGAGCGTGTTGCGGGTATAGCTCTCGAACGTGCGGATGCCGCGCTCGCAGAGGACGACCTGGCTGTTGCCGCCGGCCAGGATGTACTCCGCCGACAGGAGCCACTCTTCGATGGTCGCCGCGATGCCGCGCTTCAAGAGCACCGCCTTGCGGGTGCGTCCCAGCTCGCGCAGCAGCGTGAAGTTCTGCATGTTGCGCGCGCCGACCTGGAACATGTCGCAGTACTTGTCGATCACCTCGATCTGGCTGATGTCCATCACCTCTGACACCAGCTGCAGGTCGTGCTGATTCGCCGCGGCGCGCAGCATCCGCAGCCCCTCTTCGCCCAGGCCCTGGAAGCTGTATGGCGAGCTGCGCGGCTTGAACGCGCCGCCACGCAGCACCTTCGCGCCGGCCTTCTTCACGGCGGCGGCCGTCGTGTTGACCTGCTCCTCGCTCTCTGCCGAGCAGGGCCCGGCCATCACGATGACCTCGTCGCCGCCTATCCGCACGTCGCCAAGGGTGACGACGGTGCCCTCCGGCTTGAACGCGCGGCTGGCCAGCTTGTACGGCTCGGTGACGCGCAGCACCTCGCTGACCCCTTCGAGCAACTCGATGAGCCGCGGGTCGAGCCGGCGATCGTCGCCGACCGCGCCCAGCACCGTGCGGCTCACGCCGGTCGACCGGTGCACGTCCATACCGAGCGCCACCAGGTGCGCGACGACCTTCTCGATCTGGTCCTCGCTCGCCCGTTCCTGCATTACTACGACCATGCTGCTAACCTCCACCTTTCCTGCTTTCTGTGCGCCGCGGACCACGCAGCGCGGAAACTTCCCGCCAGCCGTCAGGCCGGCGCCTTCCCGTCTCCAGCCGAATGGCCGGACGCCGATTCGCGTTCCAGTCGCCGCGCTTCGTCGATGATGCGCTCGAAGAGCCGCGTGAGCGCTTCGCCGCCGAGCGGCCCGCCGATTGCCTCTGCGTGCTGCTGAACGTTCTGCAGCACCTGCGACTCACGCTCGGGTTGATAGATGTCGAGCCCGAGCGCGCGCTTGATCTCGCCGATCTCGAGCGCGCAGGCCGCGCGCTGGTTCAGCAACTCGACGAGCCGCACATCCAGCGCGTCGATCCGCGTTCGCAGATCGTCGATCGAGCTCACGCCCGTTCACCCACCACGTGCGGCGTCGGCGCGACGCCGCGGCCGCCGAGCCATCGCACGTAGGCCTCGACGTCCGGCACGAGCGACGCGCTGTCGCCCGCGTCGGCGATCACCTGCACGAGCGCGCTGCCGACGACGGCGGCGTCCGCGATTCGTCCGATGTCCTGGACGTGATCCGGCCGCGACACGCCGAAGCCGAGCGCGAGCGGCAGGGTGGTCACGCCACGCACACGAGCCGCGAGCTCCGACGCGCTCGCCGCGACCTGGTCGCGCGCGCCGGTCACGCCCGAGCCGCGAGATGCCGTAGAGGAAGCCCCGGCCGAGCGCGGCGGCACGCGCCAACCGCTCCGGGGTCGTCGTAGGACTCAAGAGGAAAATTGTATCAAGCCCGGCCTTATCCAGCAGGCCGCGAAACTCATCCGCTTCCTCGATGGGCAGGTCGAGCGTCAGCACGCCGTCGATGCCCGCCCGCGCCGCGCGCTCCGCGAAGCGCTCGAAACCCATGCGGGCCACGGGATTGACGTAGGTGAACAGCACCAGAGGCACGTCGATCGAGGGACGCACCTCCTCGACGACCGTGAGCACCTTGTCGAGCGTCGCACCCGCCTTCAGCGCCCGCTCGGTCGCGCGTTGAATCACCGGGCCGTCGGCCAACGGCTCCGAGAACGGCACGCCGATCTCGAGCACGTCGGCCCCGGCGCGGACGAGCGCCGGCAGCAGCTCGCGCGTCCGCGCGAGCGACGGATCGCCGGCGGTGATGTACGTCACGAGGCCGGTGCGGCCTTCGGATTTCAGTCGTTCGAACGTTCGTGTGAATCTGCTCATTGCGTTCGCGTGCTCAGGTCAGCAGGCCTGAAGGCCTGCGCTACAGTCGATCCGCTTCTTTCATTCTTCATTCTTCATTCTTCATTCTTCATTCGTGACTTCTCGACCGTCGCCAGGTCCTTGTCGCCGCGGCCGGAAAGATTCACCAGCACGATCGCGTCGCGGCCAAGGTCCCGGGCCAGGCCGATGGCATGAGCCACGGCATGCGACGACTCGAGCGCCGGCAGAATGCCCTCGAGCCTCGCCAGCGTCGCAAACGCCGCGAGCGCCTCGTCGTCGCTCGCGTGCGCGTACTCGGTGCGGCCCTGCTCGTGCAGCCACGCGTGCTCCGGGCCGACGGCCGCGTAGTCGAGACCTGCCGAGATCGAGTGCGTGAGCTCGATGTTGCCGTCCCCATCCTGCAACACCCAGGTCCGCGTGCCCTGCAGGATGCCGACGGCGCCACCCGCAAACCGGGCGGCGTGACGGCCGGGCACGATGCCCTCGCCTCCGGCTTCGACGCCGACGAGACGGACACCGCGGTCCGCGACGAAGGCGTCGAAGATCCCCATGGCGTTGCTGCCGCCGCCCACCGACGCGACGATGGCGGTCGGCAACCGATCGGCCTGCGTGAGGATCTGCGCCCGGGCTTCGCGGCCGATGATCGCCTGGAACTCGCGAACCATCAGCGGATATGGATGCGGCCCGAGCACGCTGCCGAGCAGGTAGTACGTGTCGGCGACGTTGGTCACCCAGTCGCGCATCGCCTCGTTGATCGCGTCCTTCAGCGTGCGGCTTCCGGCATCCACCTGGCAGACGGCGGCGCCGAGCAGCCGCATGCGCAGCACGTTCGGCGCCTGGCGCGCCATGTCCTCGGCGCCCATGTAGACGACGCATTCGAGGCCGAGCAGCGCGCAGGCCGTCGCCGTCGCGACGCCGTGCTGACCGGCGCCCGTCTCGGCGACGATGCGTCGTTTGCCCATGCGACGGGCGAGCAGCGCCTGACCGAGTGCGTTGTTGATCTTGTGCGCGCCGGTGTGCGTGAGGTCTTCGCGCTTCAGGAAGATCCGCGCGCCTCCGGCTTCCTGCGCCAGACGCTTCGCCTCGTAGAGCGGTGTCGGCCGCCCGACGAAGTTCGCGAGCAGGTCGTCGAGCTCGGCGAGGAACCCGGCGTCTTCGCGCACGCGAAAGTACGCGCGCTTGAGCTCGTCAATGGGCGCAACCAGCGTCTCGGGCACGAAGCTGCCGCCGAACGGGCCGTAGTAGCCACGCTCGTCGGGATCTCGCAGCCCGAACACTGGACGCTCAACCGCCGGCTTCACGCTCACGGCTCACACCTCCACGCTCGCCAGCGCGTCGAAGAGCGCGGCGAGCTTGACCAGATCCTTGACGCCGGGCGTCTGCTCGACCCCCGACGAGACATCGATACCGGCCGGTCGCACGCGGCGCACGGCCTCTGCCACGTTCTCCGGGTTCAACCCTCCCGCGAGGATGACCTCGTGGCGTCGCGCGAGCCCGGCCGCACGGTCCCAGTCGACGACGCGGCCCGTGCCGCCGTGGCGGACGGGGTCGTGCGCGTCGAGCAGCAGCGTCGTGCCGGTCCACTGCGCGATCTGCGCCTCGGCGTCCGGCGATCCCAGCGCAACGGCCTTGATCACGCGCGCCTCGAGGCCGCGCACGAGGTCCGGCGATTCCGATCCGTGGAGTTGCACGGCATCAAGACCGGCCTCATCCACGGTGCGCGCCAGTTCCGCGGCCGGCGCGTCGACGAAGACGCCGACTTTCAACACGGACGCCGGCACCAGCCGACCAATCGACCGGGCGGCCTCGAGCCCGACGCGTCTTGGGCTCGACGGCCAGAAGATGAACCCGATCGCGGTTGCGCCAAGCGCGACGGCCCGCTCGGCGTCCTGCGGCCGCGTGATCCCGCAGATCTTGACGATCATGCGGACACTCCCCGGCCGGTCAGCGCGCCAAGCGCCGCGCCCGGATCCGCCGCAGTCATCAGCCGCTCGCCGACGAGGAACGCGTGATAGCCGCGCGCGGCCAGGCGGTCGATGTCCTCGCGCGAACGCAGGCCGCTTTCCGCCACGGCGACGACATGCGCCGGCATGCGGGCAGCCAGCCGATCGGACGCCTCGAGGTCCACCTCGAGGGTCCGCAGATTGCGATTGTTCACGCCGATGACGTCCGCACCCGCCGCGATCGCCCGATCCAGCTCGTCGCCGTCATGCACCTCCACCAGCGCGTCCAGCTCGAGCGATTCCGCCTCGCGCCGAAGGCTCACGAGGCTCGCGTGATCGAGCGCCGCCACGATCAGCAGGATGGCGTCGGCGCCGGCCGCTCGGGCTTCGAGCAACTGATAGCGATCGACGATGAAGTCCTTGCGCAGCAGAGGAATCTCGACAGCGGCGCGGACGGCCTCGAGATGCGAGAGCTCCCCGTCGAAGAACGTGGGCTCCGTCAACACCGAGATGGCCGCGGCGCCCGCCTGTTCGTAGGACCGCGCGATGCGAACAGGGTCGTAGTCGGCGCGCAGCAGGCCCTTCGACGGCGATCGGCGCTTGCACTCCGCGATGACGTTCACGCCAGGGCGAGACAGCGCCGCCCGGAATCCCCGGGTGCCGGCCTGCGATGCGACCCGCGCCTCGAGCGCCGCCTCGGGCACCAGCTCGCGGCGGGCCTGCACGCGCGTGCGCGTCGCAGCGACGATCGTCTCGAGCAGATCGGCCGGCCGCCCGGTCATACGCGCTGCTCCGACTGCGCCGACGCCGTCACCCGCACCAGCTGGTCCAGCGCCCGGGCCGCACTCGCGTCGTCTATTGCCGCATTCGCTGCGTCGATCCCTTCGCGGACGCTCGACACTTTGCCCGCGACGAAGAGACCCGCGCCGGCGTTCAGGAGGACGATGTCGCGCATCGCGCCGCGCTCGCCGTCGAGCAGGCGCCTGATCGCGGCGGCGTTGTGCGCCGCGTCGCCGCCGGCCAGCGCGGGCAGCGTCTCGCGCCGCAGGCCGAAGTCGCCCGGGTGCACGTGAAACGTCCGCACGGTGTCCTCGAACGCCTCCGAGACCTTGGTGTAGCCCGTCGTCGAGATTTCGTCCAGGCCGTCGGCGCCGTGCACGACCCACACGCGCTCCGAGCCAAGCATCAGGAGCGCTCGCGCGACCAGCTCGGTGTGCTCCGGCCGCGGCACGCCGACGATCTGGCGTCGCGGACCCACGGGATTTGTCAGCGGGCCGAGAAGATTGAACGCCGTGCGAAGCCCCAGCTCGCGACGCGTCGCTGCCGCGTGCTTCATCGACGGGTGGAAGGACGGCGCGAACAGAAACGCGATGCCCGCCTCGTCCAGGCTCCGCTCGACCACCGCGGGCCCAGGCGCGATCGTCACGCCGAGCGCCTCGAGCACGTCCGCGCTGCCGCAGCGGCTCGACACCGAGCGATTGCCGTGCTTGGCCACCCGCACGCCGCACGCGGCCATGACGAGTGCCGCCGCGGACGACACGTTGATGGTTCCGGCACGATCCCCGCCGGTGCCGCAGGTATCGAAGGCATCCGGAAACGGCCGCGACAGCTTCACCGAATGCGACCTCATCGTCCGGGCGAGACCGACGATCTCCTGCGGACGCTCGCCCTTCATCGACAAGCCGACCAGCAGGGCCGCCAGCTGCGCGGGCGTCGCCTGCCCCGTCATGACGAGGTCCATCGCCGCCGCGGCTTCCTCGGCGGTCAGGTCCTCGTGACGCGTCAGCTTCAGAAGCAGGTCAGGCAGCACAGCTCGTCCCAGGTCTACTTGCCGTCGAGAAAGTTCCGGAGCATCCGCCGGCCCTCGCCGGTCAGGATCGACTCCGGATGAAACTGCACGCCCATCAGCGGCCAGCGGCGGTGCCGCAATCCCATGATCACGTTGTCGCCGCGCGAGCGCGCGGTGATCTCGAGCTCCTCGGGCAGCCCGTCTTCCTGCACGACCAGCGAGTGATACCGCGACGCCTCGATGGGGCTCGCCAGCCCGGCGAAGACGCCCGTGCCGTCGTGATCGATCGTGGAGGTCTTGCCGTGCATCGGCACGGGCGCGCGCACGACCTTGCCGCCGCACACGAGGCCAATCGCCTGATGGCCCAGACAGACGCCAAGAATCGGGACCGTCGGACCGAATCGCTCGATCAGCGCCGGCGTGATGCCCGCATCCTCCGGGCGGCCCGGGCCCGGCGAGATGACGATGTGCGACGGCCGGAGCGCGGCGATCTCGTCAAGCGTGACCTGGTCGTTCCTGCGCACGTCGAGCGTCTGCCCGAGCTCGCCCAGGTACTGCACGAGGTTGTAGGTGAACGAGTCGTAGTTGTCGAGCACGAAAACCATGCGTTCGCTCAGAGTCCGTTCTGCGCCAGCTCGAGCGCCTGCACGACGGCGCGAGCCTTGTCCCGCGTTTCCTCGTATTCCGCGGCGGGGTTCGAGTCGGCGACGATGCCGGCGCCGGCCTGGATGTAGGCCTTCCCGTTCACCATCACGACCGTGCGGATCGTGATGCAGAAATCGAGGTTCCCCGCGAAGTCGAGATACCCGACGGCGCCCGCGTAGATGCCGCGCCGCGTCGGCTCGAGCTCCGAGATGATTTGCATGGCGCGCACCTTCGGCGCGCCAGACACGGTGCCCGCGGGGAAACACGACGCCAGCGCGTCGAGGCGATCCGTCTCGGCGGCCAGCGTGCCTTCGACGACCGACACCAGGTGCATGACGTGCGAGTAGCGCTCGAGCGCCATGAACTGCGGGACGCGAACCGTGCCGTACTCGCAGACGCGGCCGATGTCGTTGCGTCCCAGATCGACCAGCATGACGTGCTCGGCGCGTTCCTTCTCGTTGCGCTTCAGTTCCTCGGCCAGTCGCAGGTCCTCTTCGTCCGTGCGCCCGCGCGGCCGCGTGCCCGCGATGGGGTGCGTCAGCGCGTGACGGCCCTCGACCCGCACCAGCATCTCGGGCGACGAGCCGACGACCGCCAGCTTGCCCATGCGCATGAAATACATGTAGGGCGACGGGTTCACGTAACGGAGCGCGCGGTAGACCGTGAATGGATCGGCGGTGACGTCAGCCTCGAAGCGCTGCGACAGGACGACCTGATAGATGTCGCCGGCGGCGATGTGCTCCTTCGCCGTCCGCACGTTCGCCTCGTAGGCGTCCTTGGTCATGTTCGCGCGCAGCGTCACCGCCCCACCGGGCGCCGATCGCGAGGCCGACAGGCTCCGCTCGAGCTCCGCCTCCAGGAACTGGATGCGCGCGCACGCGAACTGATACAGCGCCTCGAGGTCGTCGTCCGCGGTGATGCGCGCGTTGGCGATGATGAGGAGCCGGTGCTGTGCGTGGTCGAAGGCCAGCACCGTATCGAACAGCATGAACACCGCGAGATCCGCCTCGGCCGCCGGACCTTCGAGAGGACCGCTGGCCGTCGGCACGGGCTCGAACCAGTGCGCCGCGTCGTAGGCCAGGTAGCCGACTGCCCCGCCCGTGAATCGCGGAAGCCCCGGCACGTATGGCGCATGGAAGTCGGCCATCAGGCGCCGCACCGTCGGGATGAACGCTTCGCCGGATTCTTCCGTGTGGCCCGCTCGCTCGATCACCGTCCGTCCATCCCGGGCGCGAGCGACCAGGAACGGATCCTTGCCAAGGAACGAGTAGCGTCCGACGTGCTCGCCGCCCTCCACGCTTTCGAGCAGGAAGGCGTAGTCGGAGTGCTCGGCGATCTTCAGGAACGCGGACACCGGCGTCAGCAGGTCGGCGATGATCTCCTTGCACACCGGGACGAAGGTGCCCCGGCTCGCCAGTTCCTTGAACTCCTCGAGCGTCGTCAGTTTCATGATCGTGAGAGAGCCGGAGAAGCAGACTCGACCGCGAACGCCGCGAGGCGCTCTTCCGCGGCGGCGCGCATCAGCGCTGGATCCGCGGCGCGGCCGGTCCAGTAGGTGAACTGCGCGGCGGCCTGCGCGACGAGCATGTCGAGGCCGCCGAGCGTCTCGCATCCCGCCTCGCGAGCCTCGCGAAGCAGGCGCGTTTCGGCCGGGTTGTAAATCAGGTCGTAGACCAGGCGGCCGTCGAACACGGGATTGGGCCACGGCGTCGCGGCGACATCGGGATGCATGCCGGCGGACGTCGCGTTGACGACCAGATCCCAGCTGCCGCGCGGCGGCGGCATCTCGCCGAACTGATAGCCGAAGGACTCGGCAATCGCGCCCGCGGCTTCGGCGCGCCGGGCTCGCACGGTGACGCGCGCGCCGGCCCCGGCGAGCGCCACGGCCGCCCCCCGGGCGGCTCCGCCCGCGCCGAGCACCGTGGCACGCACGCCGGCCAGGTTCATGCGCGGCTGGAGCGGCGCGAGCAGTCCCGCGACGTCGGTGTTCGTCCCCGACCAGCGCTGGCCGTCGCGGCGCACGGTGTTGACGGCGCCGACGCGGCGCGACAACTCGTCGGCCTCGACGCGGTGAAGCAAGTCGATCTTGAACGGCAGCGTCACGCTGGCGCCGCGCACGCCCATCGCGCCGGCGAACGTGAGGAAGTCGTCGGCGGTCTCCGCTTCGAGCGGCACGTACAGCGCGTCGAGCCCGGCCGCCGCGAACGCGTGGTTGTGCATGGCCGGCGACACCGAGTGCCCCGAGGGACGCGCGACGACGCCGTAGAGACCGGCGCGCGGCGAGATGCTGCCGAACCGGAATTCGCGGCGGACCCGATCGGCCGGAATCTGTCCCGGCGCCCACCCATCCCCGGCATACGTCCAGGCGGACCCGAAGCGATCGGGCGCCAGCCGCGTGACCAGACCGGGCGCGCCCATCGCGAGGAGCACCTGTCGGCGATTGGACGGCGGCTTGAGGCCAAGGAGCGCCAGCGTGTCGGTGAGCCGCGCCGCCGTGACGGCCAGCTTGACCACGCCAGGCTCCGCGGCATGCATCGCCGCGTAGCGCGCCGCCATGTCGAAGGGAACGCCGTGGAAATCGTGCGACGAGAGCACGAGCCGTTCGCCGCGCGCCCACGGCGCGTCGGCGAGCGAGGCCCACTCCACGTCCACGAACTCCGCGCCGAGATCCCAGGCCTGCTTCAGCAGGCGCAGCCGCGTCTCCTCGCTGCCGGCGAAGTGCCCGCCCTCCCACGTGGGACGGCACGTCACGATGACCGGCCCCGTGCGCCCCTGGAGCGCACCGGCAGGATCCGGATCAGCCAGCGTGTCCAGGCGCAGCTCGACCAGGTCGCCGTAGCGGGTCGCCGCATCGCGGCGCTCGCGGAGGGCCGCGAGCGTGGGGGCGCCGATGGTCACACAGAGCTGGGCCATAAAACTGAAAAAGCCTCGTCCACCGTCTGGTGGAGAGGCTTAGTGTCGTCACTCGCTGGGGTCGTGAAACGCGGTGCTAGGCCTCTCCTCTAGGGATGCCGTAAAACCACCACCAGCCCCGGTACGCACCCGTGCCGCCGGCAACAGCCGGGCACACGACGGAGGGCGCGACGCGGGATCTTCATCGAGTGAACTCCCCGAGACCGTAGCAAACCGCTGCCATGACTGTCAAATTTCACGCGGTTTCACCGTGTCCGGCAATGGCGGTCGGCTTATAATCGATCAACGGAGCCGACCGGCTTCGTCCCCACGAACGTCAAAAGGACAGGTCCAACGTCCCGATGTCTGTACGTCGCGCGCTCGTCGCGCTTCTTCTCGCCTCTGCCGCGGTCTGGCCCGCGCGCGCCGTCGCGCCGGTCATGCCCATCCAGGAAGTCACTGCCGGCATGGAAGGCGTCGGCCGGACCGTGTTCGAAGGCAATCGCGTCGAGCCGTTCAAGGTCCATATCCTGGGCGTCCTTCGCAACATCATGGGCCCCAGCCGGAACCTGATCCTCGCGCGGCTCGAGGGCGGCCCGCTGGCGACCACCGGCGTCATCGCCGGGATGAGCGGCAGCCCCGTCTACGTGGACGGCCGGCTGATCGGCGCCGTCTCGTATTCGCTCGGCCAGTTCCAGCGCGAGCCGATTGCCGGCATCACGCCGTTCGACGAGATGGTCGACGCGACGTCGGCTCAGGCGCATCGGCCGGCGACGGCTTCCGCCCGCCTCGAGCTTCCGGTCACGACGGCCTCGCTGGCCGCGACCCTCCAGCACGTCTTCGCGCGCACGTCGCCCTTCGCGCGATCCGAGTACCGACGTCCGATTCAGCGGCGAGCAGGTCGAGGGCTGGAGCGGACCGCAGCTCGGCGCGATGCTCAAGCCGATCGCGACGCCGCTGGTCATCGGCGGTTTCGCCGGCGACACGGCCGACCTGCTCTCGCGCTCTTTTGCCGCGAGCGGATTCCAGCCCGTCTCTGGCGCGGGAGCCGCGGGCGCTGCTGAAACAACGGAGGGAAAGCTCGGCCCTGGCGATGCCCTCGGCGTTGGCCTCATCGCCGGCGATCTCGCGCTCGGCGCCACCGGCACGGTCACCAATGTCGTTGGCGATCGGGTCTACGCGTTCGGCCACCCCTTCTACAACCTGGGCCCGACGACCTTCCCGATGACCAGGGCGCTCGTGCACGTCGTGCTGCCGAGCCTGCTGTCGTCCACGAAGATTGCTTCGCTCGGCGACGTCATCGGCACGATCGATCAGGATCGCGCGACGGCCATCGCGGGCTCGCTCGGACGCGGCCCGTCGATGCTGCCGATCCACATCGCGCTCGAGACCGATCGCGGTCCCCGTCGCGAGTTCACCTTCCGCGTCGTCCGCGACCAGTTGTTCACGCCGCTGCTCACCTATCTCGGGGTCGTCGATACGCTGAAGTCGTACGAGCGCGAGTTCGGCGCGTCGAGCTTCACGGTGAAGGGCAAGGCGCTGGTCGCGCAGCACGGCGAGATCGCCTTCGAGGACATGTTCACGGGCGACTCGCCGTCGGTCGGCGCCGCGGCGTACGTCGCCGGCCCCCTCGCCTTCCTGCTGACGAACGACTACGAGCCGGTGGAGATCGACGGGCTCGACCTGACGATCGTCTCGTCGGAGTCGCCGCGCACGGCGGAGCTCGAACGCGTGTGGGTCGATACGACGGTGGTGCGTCCCGGCGCGACGGTGCCCGTGAAGGTGCTCGTCCGCAACTATCGCGGCGACGAAGTCACGCACACCGTGCAGGTCGCGATACCGGTGAACGCCACCGGCGACCTCACGCTGCTCGTCGCCGACGGATCGCGCCTGGCCCAGTGGGAACAGCGCGAGACGCGCCAGCCGATGCAGGCGCGCGGCGTCGCCCAGATGGTCAAGGCCTTCAACAAGGCACGCAAGAACAACCGCCTCTACATTCGCCTGCTCGCCGACGACGCCGGCGCGGTCGTCGACGGCGAGCCGCTGGGCGGCCTGCCGCCGTCGATCCTTGCCGTGCTCGACGGCGATCGCAGCAGCAGCGGCTTCTCGTTCCTCCGCACCGCCACCATCGGCGAGTGGGACATCCCCGTGGATTACGCCGTCAGCGGCGCTCGCACCTTGACGCTTTCGCTCGACGGGAACTGACGCCCCGTTCCCGTCCCGTCGCCCCGTTTCCCATGTCCAGACGATTCCGTCTCCTGTTGCCCCTTCTTGCGTGCCTCGTGCTGGTCGGCGGCCGCGGAGTATTCGCCGCCGCTGCTCGCTTCTGGGAGGTCGCCACGCTGGCCGACTTCCTGAAAGGCGACGCCACGAGCCTGTCGATCGATTTGCACGGCCGGCTGCTGCTCGGTCCCGCGCTGACACCGGTCGCCGATCCTGAATCGCCGGTGCTCTGGGCCGGCGTGCTCGCGCCCGATGGCACCGTGTATCTGGGCTCGGGCAACGACGGCCGGGTGCTGAAGGTCGTGAAGGGCACGTCGAGCGTGTTCTTCGACGCGAACGAGATCGAGGTGCACGCGCTGGCGCTCGCGCCAAACGGCGGCCTGTATGTCGGCACGTCGCCCGACGGGCGGGTCTACAAGGTCGACGCGACCGGCAAGGCCGCACCGTTCTTCGATCCGGAAGACAAATACATCTGGGCGATGGCGAGCCTGCCGGACGGGACGCTCTTCGTCGGCACCGGCGACAAGGGCGTCATCTACAAAGTCACGCCCGACGGCAAGGGCGCCGTTTTCTTCCGCAGCAAGTCGACGCACGTTCGCAGCCTGCTGCTCCTCGCCTCGGGTGACGTGATGGCCGGCACCGAATCGCCGGGACGCGTCTTCCGCGTCGACAAGAACGGCGCCGGCTTCCTGATCCTCGACTCGAGCCTGCAGGAAGTCAGCGCGCTGAGGCCCGGGCCCAACGGAGCGGTCTATGCCGCGGCGCTGACGGGAAAGTCCTCGGACGAGCGGCCGTCAATCACGCCGCCGATGCCGGCGACGAGCTCGACTCCCATCGCGTCGGTGACCGCCGAGATCACGTCCATGGCGGTCGTCGACGTCCCGGCAAACGTGAGTGGCAGCGGGGGCGCGACTCCGGGCGCGCGTCAGGCAAGGGGGCGGTCTATCGCATCCTGCCCGACGGCGTGTGGGATCAGGTGTGGACGTCCGCGGACGACACGCCCTATGACGTGAGCGTCGATCGCGACGGCAGCCTGCTGGTCGCGACGGGCGGCAAGGGCAAGATCTACCGCGTCAGCGGAGAGCCGAGCGAGACCTCGCTCGTGGCCCGCGCACCCGTCCAGCAGATCACGGCGCTGCTCCCGGAGCCCTCGGGAGGGTTGCTCGTCGCGACGGCGAATCCCGGCAAGCTGTTCCGTCTGGCGGCGGCAACCGCCACGAGCGGCAGCTACGAGTCCGACGTGCGCGACGCGGAGTCGATCGCCACGTGGGGCACGATCAGCTGGAAGGGCGCCGTGCCGAGCGGCGGCGACGTCCGGCTCTACACGCGTTCGGGCAACACGGCAGCGCCCGACGAGACGTGGAGCCCCTGGTCGGCGGCGTACCGCAAGGGCGAGGGCGAACAGATCACCAGCCCGAAGGCGCGCTACATCCAGTGGAAGGCGGATCTGACCGCCAACGGACGCGAGTCCGATGATCACCTCGGTGACCGTCGCCTTTCAGCAGCGCAATCAGCGGCCGGAGATCGCGTCGATCACGATCCAGGCTCCGGGCGTCGTCTTTCAGAAGCCGTTCTCGACGGGCGAAGCCGAGATCGCCGGCTATGACGGCCCTCCGCTCACTCAGCGTTCCGGCACCATTGGTCCGACGCCGGTGCTCGGCCGCCGCGGCTACCAGAAGGGCCTGCAGACGTTCCTCTGGAAGGCCACGGATCCGAACGACGACGACCTCAGCTACGACGTGCTCTATCGCCGCGAGGGCGAGACCACATGGAAGGCACTGAAGCGCAACCTGTCGGATGCGCTGCTCGTGTGGGACACGACGTCGGTGCCGAACGGCACGTACGTGATCAAGGTCATCGCGTCGGATGCGTCCGCGAACTCTCCTGGCTCGGCGCTCGTCGCCGAACGCGAGAGCGACACATTCGACATCGACAACTCTCCGCCGACCATCTCGATCGCCAGCGTGGCGAACGTCGGCGGGAAGACCGCCGTGCGGTTCACCGTGAAGGACGCCGATTCGCCCGTCGCGCGCGTGGAGTACTCGCTCGACGCCGAGCGCTGGCGTCCGATCTATCCGATGGACGGGATCGCCGATTCACGCTCCGAGGAGTACGAGCTGGTGCTCGATCAGGAGCTGACCGCGGACAAGCAGGTCATCCTGCGCGCGTTCGACGCGATGAACAACGTGACGACGGCGCGGGCCGATGTGCCGGCGCCGGCGGGCAACCGGAAGTAAAGTCGCGCTAGACGACGGCGGGGACGATCGGCTGCGACGGGACCGCGGCCTGCGGCGGCGTCGGTCGCGGCACGGCGCGCACCCGGGTCATCGCCGTCGCGGGCGCCGCCACCGGCGCGCGGACTTTCGTCTGCGCGAGCAGCCACACCATGTTCACCGCGACCGGCGCGCCGCCGCCACCTCGGGCAGGCTCGAACCGCGTCTGCGCAGCCGCCCCCAGCAAGTGATGAATCGCCCGGGTGCCGATCGGCGCCTGGCTGGAGTCCTGCAACAGCAGCTCGAGATTCTGGATGCGGCCCTCGCGCGTCACGACGGCCTGCAGCGCGAAGAGCGCCTCTTCCCGATCCACGACGGGACTGCCCATGAACTCAGCGGGCACCTGCTGCGGCAGCAGCATGCGTCCGTCGAGCGCCACGGGGTTCTCGTTGCAGCCCGGGTCCGCCAGCGCCGAGATGAGCGCCGCCATCGACGCCGGCTGCTCGCGAATCACCAGCCGCATGAACCCCAGGCCCGACGCCAGACACGCGATTGTCGCGACCGTGGCGCCAAGCGCGGGCCAGACCAGCCGCATGTCGTCGAACGACGCCCGCATGCGACGGCCGAAGGCGCGCTGCCGTTCGACGGGGATCCGCGCGAACAGGTTGCGCCCGACGGCTTCCGCATCCAACGGCGCGTGCGCCACGGCCGCGTCGCGGAGGATCGTGCCGGCCTCTCGCAGCCACCGACGTTCCGCGGCGCAGCTCTCGCAATGGCGCAGGTGGCTCTGGATGGCGACCTGCTCCTCGACCGGCAACTCGCCGTCGTGGTAGGCCTCGAGCACACGTCGCGTGGCGCGGCAGGTCCGGGTGGTCACGCCGCGGGCTCCTGGAGAACGGCGCGCAGCGTCTGACGGGCGCGCGTGAGACGCGACTTGACGGTGCCGAGCGTGACGTTCAGCGAGTACGCGATGTCCTCGTAGCTCAGGCCGTCGATCTCACGCAGCACGACCGCCGTCCGCTGATCGAACGGCAGCCGATCCAGCGCCCGCCAGAGCCGGTCGGCCAGTTCTTTCTGCGCGAGCACCCGGTCGGGCGAGCCGCTCTCGGTGCCCGCCACCTCGCCGTGCGCGGCGATGTGGTCGTCGAGCGAGACCTGCTGCGACACGTGGCGCCGGCGCCACCAGCGCTGCCTGTTGCGGGCCTGATTGACGACGATCCGGTAGATCCAGGTGCGGAGCTGGGACTGGCCGCGGAAGCGGCCGAGCGTGCGGAAGACCAGAAGGAAGACGTCCTGCGAGACGTCGAGCGCCTCTTCGCGGTTGCCGAGGAGGTGATAGGCCAGCTGGAACACCATGCGCTGGTGCTCGTTCACCAGCTCGGCGCAGGCGGCTTCGTCGCCGCTGGCGCACCGCGCCACCAGCGTGGCTTCCTGCCCCCCAATACCCTGCCAGGGTGCTGATCGAGCCGATTTGGCGACCAGTTCTTCAGCCACGGGCGTCGCTCCGACTATAGCAAGTCCCTGCTGGTGCGGCCAGTCAGGGGCCTCGTTTGCCTGATTGGACACCGGATTTCTCAAGAAGTTCCCGCTGGGCCGGCCCCCTGTAATTGGGACGTCCGGACGGGCCTCCTGGCCGGCCCCGTGGCTGGTCCTTCGACGGGAGCGTCCATGCGCTCAGGGCTGGCCCTTCGACAGGAGCCTCAACGCGCTCAGGGCTGGTAGGATCGCGCTACCGGATGCGCCCTACCCTGTTCGCGGCGGTATTCGTGCTGGCCCTCGGGGCGGCGACGGCGGTCACCTGGACGGTCGCTGAACGCGACCGCGAGTACCGACGCCTGCTCGCGACCGGCGAATCGAGCATTGCCTCGGACCAGGGGGGCGTCGCCGTCGAGGCCTTCAGCGGCGCCATCGCCCTCAAGCCCGATTCGATGGTCGCCTACCTCCGACGCGGCGAGACCTATCAGCGGATCGGCGACCTCAAGGCCGCCCTCCGCGACCTGAAACAGGCGGCGGACCTCGACCCGACCGCGACGCGTCCACTCGAACGCCTGGGCGACGTGCACCGCGCGCTTGGCCATTACGAGCGGGCGGCCACGCGCTACGCGGCCTACGTGGCCCTCGACGATCAGTCTCCGCTGGTGCTCTACAAGCTCGGGCTTTCCTACTATCTCGATCAGCGTCCCGAGTCGGCGATCGCTCCGCTCCAGCGCGCGATCGCGCTCAACGACGGCTACGCCGACGCGCACTACGTGCTGGGCCTCTGCTATGACGCGGTGCAGCAGCCGCGTGAGGCCCAGACCAGTCTCGAGCGCGCGGTGCGGATCGCGCCGGCGCTCGTGCCGGCCCGTGAGGCCCTCGCCCGGCGATATGCGGCCAGCGGCCTCCAGGATCGCGCGATTGAGCAGCTCGAAGCCCTGGCGGCTCTCGATCCGGCTCGCCTCGAACGGCGGCTCGCCCTCGCGCGCGCTTACACCGGCGCCGGGCGCACGGACCTGGCGGTGACGACGCTCTCGCGCGCGCTCGAGCGCTTTCCGGAGAACGTGTCGGTCTACTCGATGCTCGGGGAGGTCTGGCTCAGGGCAGCGGAGGTGAAGGACGACGGAGTGGCCCTGAACAAGGCGCTGCAGGCGCTCAACACGGCGGTGCTGCGCGGCGGATCGACCAGCCGCGACCTGGCGCTGTACGGCCGGGCCCAGCTTCGTGCCGGCGACCGGAAAGGCGCGGTGAAGTCGTTGTCCGAGGCCGCCACGAAACTGCCGGTCGCACCAGAGACGTTCCGCGCGCTGGCCAGCGCGTGTGCGGCCAGCGGCGAAGTACGGCCGGCCCGCGACGCGCTCGTCCGCTACACCGTGCTGCTCGCCGGTGCCCCGCCACCCCCCGACGTCGCACGACAGATCGGCGAATGGTCCCTTTCTCTGCGTGACCCGGGCACGGCCGCCAAGTGGCTCGCGCGCGCCGTCGATCCCGAGCGCCCGGATCCGGCGGTCTTCGCCGACCTGGCCGAAGCGGAACTCGGCGCCGGCCGCACGGACGCCGCGCGCTCGGCGGTGGACCGGGGCCTTGCGATCTTTCCGGCGAACCCGCGCCTCAGGTCGCTCCGCACACGCATCGGCGCCTGACGCGATTGCAGGCCTGAAGGCCTGCCCCACGGTGCTTCACGCGCCGATCGTGTCGCGCGGCGCCGCGATGCCGAGGCGTTCCATCAGCTTCGCCAGTCCCTGACGGCTCAGGCCGAGCTCGGTGGCCGCGCGCGACCGGCTGCCGCCGGCTCGCGCCAGTGCGCCGCGCACGAACCCCGCGTCGAACCGACGCCGAGCCTCGTCCAGCGTGAGACCGTCACCGTCGACGCGACCGATCCCCGCCGGAAGGGCCGCGACGCCGAGCGTGCCGCGCCGCGGGGCCGAGACCGCCATCGCCGCCATCGCGTTCTGCAGTTCGCGGACGTTCCCCGGCCACTCGTAGCGCGCCAGCGCGGCCAGCGCCTCGCGGCCCAGGATGGCTCGGCTCCCGACACGCGCCGCCGCCTGCTGCCAGAAATGCGCCGCGAGCTCGCCGATGTCCTCCGGGCGGCCGCGCAACGGCGGGACGTCAATCCGGATGACGTCGATCCGGAAGCGCAGGTCCGTGCGGAAGTGTCCGGCCGCCGCTGCGGCTTCGAGCGATCGATTCGTGGCCGCGACGATTCGAGCGTCGACCTTGCGAGAGCGCGTCTCACCCACTCGTCGAATCTCGCCCTCCTGGATGGCCCGCAGCAGCTTCGCCTGCGCACGCGGGCTCAGCTCGCCGACTTCGTCGAGGAAGAGGGTGCCTCCGTCTGCCTCCTCGAAGAGCCCTGCGCGCTCGGCGATCGCGCCGGTGAACGCCCCTCTCGCATGACCGAACAGCTCCGCTTCGATGAGATCGTCGGCGAGCGCGGCGCAGTTGAGCGCGGCAAACCGACGGGCCCTCCGATCGCTCCTCGCGTGAATGGCGCGCGCGACGAGCTCCTTGCCGGCGCCGCTCTCCCCTTCGATCAGCACCGGGAAGGGCGACGGCGCGGCGCGATCGATCGCCGCACGCACTCGTGCCATGGCTCCGCTCGATCCGATCAGGTCCTCGTCGGCCTTCCGCTGCGCGGCAGCAACGGCCGACAGCCGCGCCACCCTGGCGAGACCGACGACGGTGGCCATCGCGGCCGCGGCCGCCTGCATCAGCGCGGCAGCCTCGTCGGTCGGGGGCAGTTCACTCCACCTCGCGGCCAGCACGCCCGTCACCTCGTCGCCATGTCGAATGGCCCACGCTCCGGCGATGCCGTCGGGCAGGCGCTCGGGACCGACGGTCGCGCGCAGCGCCTGGGCGCGCTCCGCAAGCGAGACGTCCGGCGGACGGCCAGTGCGCCCGAGCGTCACGAGCGACCCATGGAGCGACGTCAGCACGATGGTCCCGGCCGCGGCGGTCCTTTCGGAAAGGAGCGCGCACAGCCGCTGCAGCGCCGCCTCCGGATCCGCGTCGTGCTGGCAGACCTCGAGAACGGCGACGATGTCGTGGACCATGGGAGACCTCTGAGCATCTGGCGTCGCGGGCCACGGCCAGGGGAACGCGCCCGCGTCGTGCATGAGCGCGCGAGCGCCGGTAGCCAGCGCGACGCGTTGTACGTCCGCTTCGATGGCGGCGCGCGGGTGTCGGGAATCGAGCGACAGCGCGAGCCGCGCTCGGGCCCGCGCCAGGCGAGGACCCCGGCCGCGCGCGCATCGGCGGAGCGCCGGAACCTGCGCAGTCGGAATCCGTTCGCCGACAGCGACATGCGCTTCAGCGAGCGTGAGCACGCGCTCGAGTTCCAGCGTCTGACAGCCGAGCGTCAGCTGCTCCAGCGACTTCATCGTGAAGGCACGATGAGGTGCGTCCCCCGCGGCGACGTCCACCCGCAGTCTTGTGACGGCAGCGAGTAACTGCGCGGCCTCGTTGCCTTCACGATCAGCGGCCTCGGTCGCGGCTGCGGCTTCAGGAAGCGCCCTGGCGAGCTCGCCGAGCGCCAGATACCCCCGCGTGCGGAGCGAGGCCGCGTGGCAGCCCGCGACGTCGACGAGCGCGCTCAGCGCGTCGCGCCAGCGCCCCTGCCACAAGAGCGCCTCGCCCAGGAGCGAGCGCGCCCGACGCGTGAGATCCGCCTGAGCGACGCCGGCGGCCGAGCACGCTTCGGAGAAGCGCCTCGGCTCGGACCGGCGACAGATCCGCGATCCACGCCGCGGCCAGATCCGGTGCGACTTCGACGACCGGGCCAGGCTCACCGCGCTCCACGGCGCGGCGCCATGCGGCGTTCCACGTTCGCTCGGCCTCGTCCTGGCGGCCTGACGCCGCCAACGACACCGCCAACTGCGCCCAGACGCGCAAGCCGGCGCTTTCGTTTCCGCGGCGCAGCAGGGCGCTGCCCTGGCGGCGCAGCAGCAGCCGCGCCGCCCCCGGACGGCCGTCGGCGGCCAGGCGCTGCGCGCGGACGAAGATCGACGGGTCCGACACGGCACGCGACAGCGACGGCAAAGGCGCCACTCCGTCGTGGACCTGAGACGGCCAGCCGCGGCGTGATGCGGCCGTGACAAGCGCGGCTGCGAAGTCGCCCGGACGTCCTTCGGCTCGAATCGCCAGCGGCCGCAGCCGTCGGCGTGGCAGCGACGGCTCTGCGCAGATGACAGCGGCCTCCAGCTGATCGGACGTGAGCGGCTCCAGACGATCCGTGGCGCCAGGGCCGTTGTCTCCTCGCGCGACGCGAATGAGGATCGTCTGCCCGACGCGAGCGCCAAGCGCGAGCAGCAGCGCGTTCATGTCGGTGGGATCTTCAGAATCGATCGGCGTCACCACCGTGGCCCCGGCGAGATGTGCGAGCCAGGGGCGTGCGCGGCCGGCGCCGAATCGCGCCACGCGTTCAAGAAGTGTTGCGGCCAGCGGGATGTAGCCGGCCTGACGCAGCTCGCGCGCCAGAAGTCGCCAGCACGTGCGCCAGCCAAGGCCGGGCGCCGCGGCGACCTGCCAGACCGTGACTCCTGGCGAGCGGCGATCGTCAAGCCTTTCGAGCAGTCGGTTGCAGAGCGGGCGATCGATCAGTCGCAGCCCGGGGCACCGAATGTCGCCTCGCAGCCCTGCCGGCGCATCCGTCGGCTCGCCCTGCGCGGCCAGCACTCCGGCAACCAGGCGCGTGCACTCGCGCACTCGCGAGAGCGCCGCACCGGGGGCGTCGATGAGCGGCAGCAGCGCCGCGGCGTCCGCCAGCACCGAGCTCGGCACACGAGTGATCGCGTCATCCGAGCCGTCGTCGAGCGCGCTGGCCTCGAACCAGCGATCGGTGCCCAGTGGCCCGTAATCGAGGTACTGGGCAAGGCCGGGATGCCACACGTGCATGAGCGCACGGCCCGATGCGTCGAACGCGAGACGCTCCGCCGGCGAGACCTGTCCAACGCGCAGCGCGACGCGTGCGCCTGTGGCGAGGTCGAGATGTCCGCCGTCGGCCAGTCGAACGAACCGCAGCGCGATGAGCGGCAGGTCCATCGCGCGCGATATCGTGCAAGACGCGTGGCATCGCGCCTCTGACGCGACGACCGCGCGCGTGCAAGGCCCGCAGGTCGCGGTGGATGAGTGACTTTCGGGATTTCGCGCGTCAGATCCCGCGTGTGGCGACCGTGCGCGAGCGTCCGGAGGTTGCAGAAACTTCGTATAGAATCAACGGGATCATGCTCAGATTTCTCACCGCTGGCGAGTCGCACGGCGAGGCGCTCGTGGCGGTGCTGGACGGCATGCCCGCCGGCCTCTCCATCGATCTCGACGCCATCACCGCGCAGCTGCGGCGCCGTCAGGGCGGCTACGGCCGTGGCCGGCGCATGGCGATCGAGTCCGACCGCGCGCAGATTCTTTCCGGTGTCCGTCGCGGCGTCACGATGGGAGGTCCCATCAGCCTGCTCATCCCGAACAAGGACTGGCAGAACTGGCAGAAGACGATGCACGTCGCGCCGGAGACGCCGGCGGACGCGACCGGGGCCAATCGAGCGCCGGTCACGCGACCGCGTCCGGGTCATGCGGACCTCGCGGGCGTGCTCAAGTACGGTCTCGACGACATTCGCGACGTCCTCGAACGCGCCAGCGCGCGCGAGACCGCCGCTCGCGTCGCGGTCGGGTCGCTCGCCCGACAGCTGCTCGGCCGCTTTGGCGTCGAAGTCCTCAGCCACGTGACGATGATTGGCGGCGTGGGGGTCGACGAGTCGCTCGCGATCACGGCCGCGCACATCCGCGCGATTCCCGACGACTCGCCCCTGCACTGCGCGGATCCCGCCGTCGAGCAGCGGATGATTGCCGCGATCGACCGCGCGAAGGAGGCCGGCGACACACTCGGTGGCGCCTTCGAAGTGGTCGTCACGGGCCTGCCCGTCGGTCTCGGCAGCTACGTGCAGTGGGACCGCAAGCTCGACGGGCGGCTCGCCCAGGCGTTGATGTCGATTCATGCGATCAAGGCGGTGGGCGTCGGCAAGGGCCCGGACGTCGCGACGCTGCCCGGATCGCGCATTCACGACGAGATCGTCCCGGCGGGCGGCGCGCCGAGCGGCGACCCGTCAGTGGCGCTCTCGCGCTTGACGAACAACGCCGGCGGCCTCGAAGGCGGCGTCACCAACGGCGAAGAACTGCGCATCACGGCCTACATGAAGCCGATTGCCACCCTGATGCAGCCGCTGCGCTCGGTCGATCTCGTCACGCTCAAGGAATCGCCCGCGGCCATTGAACGCAGCGACGTCTGCGCCGTGACGGCCGCTGCCGTCGTCGGCGAGGCGATGGCCAGTCTCGTGCTGGCGGATGCCTTCCTCGAGAAGTTCGGCGCCGACAACATCCCCGACATCGCGCGCGCCGTCGACGCGTCGGCCGCGGCCATCCGGGCGCGGTTCGTCCGCGCCGAGACGTCGGACCCCGAGCCCGCGCAGCCCTGAGCCGGCCGCCGACTCCAAGCCCCGATGATTCGGCCGATCGTCAAGTACGGCGACGCCACCGTGCACCGCCCCGCCGCTCCCGTCTCCGAAGTCACGCCGGAGATCCGCCAGCTCATCGACGACATGATCCTGACGATGTATGCGGCGCCTGGCGTGGGTCTCGCCGCGCCGCAAGTCGGCGCGCCGCTGCGCATCTTCGTCGTCGACGTCTCCCTCGGCCGCCGCGCCGAGGATCTGCGGGTCGTCATCAACCCGAAAGTCGAGGCGCGCGAAGGCACGCAGCTCGAAGAGGAAGGCTGCCTGAGCGTGCCGGGATTCACGGCGACCGTCGTGCGCCCTTCGAGCATCACGGTCTCGGGGCTCGATCGCGACGGACAACCGCAGGTCATTGAAGGCCGTGAGCTGCTGGCGCGTGCGCTGCAGCACGAGATCGATCACCTCGACGGCGTCCTCTTCGTCGATCGGCTGCGCGGCATCAAGCGGCAGCAGATCGTCCGACGGATCCACAAGCTGCAACGGCTGCATCAATGGTGACGCACGCGCCCCTGCGGGTCGTCTTCTTCGGGACGCCGGAGTTTGCCCTGCCGACGCTCACGGCGCTCCTTGCGTCGCGGCACCTCGTCGTCGGCGTGGTGACGCAACCGGATCGGCCGCGCGGCCGGGGACACCAGCTCAGTCCGAGTCCCGTGAAGGCGCTGGCGACGTCGCGGAACATCCCGGTGCTGCAGCCGGAGAAGATGCGCGACGAGGCGTTCCTCGAGGCGCTGCGACTTCTCGACGCCGATCTTGGCGTCGTCGCGGCCTACGGGCGGATCCTGACGGACACGATCCTCGCGACGCCGCGGCTGGGCCTCATCAACGTGCATGCGTCGCTGCTGCCGCGCTGGCGGGGAGCCGCGCCGGTGCATCGCGCGGTGATGGCCGGCGACGTGGAGACCGGGCGTCACGATGATGCGAGTCGTTCGCGAGCTCGACGCCGGCCCGATCCTCGCGATGGAGCGTCGGGCGATTGGCGCCGACGAGACGAGCGCCGACATCGAGCAGGCGCTTGCGGACCTCGGCGGTCCGCTGGCGGCGACCACCGTCGAGAAGCTGTCGCAGGGCCCGGTCACCGAAGAGCCGCAGCCGGACACCGGCGTCAGCTACGCCGACCGCATCACGAAAGACGACTCGCCGGTCTTCTGGTGGCGCGCGGCGCACGAAGTGCACAATCAGGTCCGCGGACTGCAGCCCTGGCCGCTGGCGTCCACGTCGATCGGCGGACACCGCCTGCTCCTCGTGAAGACGCGGATGTCCGAGGGCCCGGCGCCGGCGTCAGCGGTTCCCGGCACGGTCCTGGAGGCCGAAGGCGACCGCCTCGTCGTGGCGGCCGGGCACGGCACGATTCAGATCCTGGAGCTTCGCCCGGAGGGCCGCCGCACGATGGCCGCGCGGGATTTCCTGGCCGGGCATCGCCTCGCGGTCGGAGCCCGCATGGAGTGATCGCGCGGGCCAGGCGCGCGGCGTACGAGGCGTTGCGAAGCGTCTCGACGGGTACCAGCGATCTCGCGCACGCCATCGTCGTCAACCGCGACGCGCTCGGGGACGAGCGCGATCGCGCGCTGATGATGACGATCGTCACCGGCGCGCAGCGCTGGCAGAACCGCCTTGACTGGCTGATCGCGCGCGCCGCGCGGCGCGACCTGCGGAAGCTCGACGCCGAAGTCCTCGACATTCTGCGGCTCGGCCTCTTTCAGCTGCTGTTCCTCACGCGTGTCCCGGCGGCCGCCGTCGTGGACGACTCGGTGAAGCTCGCGCGCGTCGCCGGCAAGTCGAGCGCCGCCGGGCTCGTCAACGGCGTGCTGCGAAGCCTCTCGCGCTCGCGGTCCGCACTCGAGCTGCCCGCGATTCCGGCCCTGGGCGACGACGCGCCGCGCGATCAGTGGCTCGACGCGCTCAGCATCACGGGCTCGCATCCGCGCTGGCTCGTCGCGCGGTGGATCGATCGATTTGGTCCGGCCGTCGCCGCGTCGTGGGTCGAGTTCAACAATCGGGAGCCTGGACTGACGATCCGGGCCAACACGATTCGCGTCACCCGGGCTGCGCTGGCCGACCGGCTGGCGAGCGAAGGCGTCGTCACCGCACCTCTCCGCTTCGCGCCTGACGGACTGTCCATCGAATCGGGGAACCCGCTCCGGACGTCGCTCGCAGACAGCGGGGACTTCGTCGTGCAGGACGAGTCGAGCCAGCTCGTGCCGCTGATGGCGGGCCCGGCGTCGCGCGCGCGCACGCTCGACGCCTGCGCGTCTCCCGGCGGCAAGACGCTGATTCTCGGCGCCGGTCCCGCGGCGTCCGGACAGCTCGTCGCGGCGGACCGCCGTTGGAGGCGCGTGCGGCTGCTGCGCGACCGCCTGGCTCAGTGCGGCCTCGACCGCGCGCGAATCGTGGCGCTCGATCTCGAGCGCGGCGCCCCGTTTGGCGACGTCTTCGACCTCGTCCTCGTGGACGCCCCGTGCACGGGGCTCGGGACGATTCGCCGCGACGTGGACATCCGGTGGCGGCGCGCGGAGGCCGACATTCAGCGCGCGGCCACGGCGCAGCGGGCGCTCCTTCGCGAAGCGGCGCGAGTCGTCGCGCCGCGAGGGCGGCTCGTCTACGCCACCTGCTCGAGCGAGCCCGAGGAGAACGAGCAGGTCGCGGCACTGCTGGCCGAAGCGGGCTCCGGCTTCGCGCCGGTCGGCCGGGCGACGCTGGTCGCGGAAGGCCTGCCAGAGGCCCTGCTCGACGGGTCTGGCGCGCTGGTCACGCGCCCGGATTTGCACGGCCTGGAAGGCTTTTTCGCGGTCGCGTTCGAACGATCTGCCTGAGGCAGGCGGCCCCGATGCCTGTCAGTACACTGTTGGGTTGCATGGCATTGACGTCCCGCGTCTGGGGCGCGGGCAAGGTCCTCGTCCTGCTCGCCGCGCTCGGCGCCACGTATCTGCTCTCGGCGTTCCTGTCCGCGCGCATCGCCATGCGCGCGCGTGAAGTGACCGTCCCCGATCTCGCCGGGCGATCGGTGAACCAGGCCTCGGCGACGCTCGACGATCTCGGACTGACGCTGAAGATCGACGACAACCGCAGGGTCGATCCCAAGGTGCCTGCCGGCGCGATCCTGCAACAGGATCCGGCGCCGGGTCAGCGTGTCCGCCAGCCGCGATCGATCCGCGTATGGGTGAGCGAAGGCGACGTCGCGACGCCGGTGCCATCGCTCGTCGGCGATACCGAACGCAGCGCCGCCGTCCGGTTGCAGCAGGCCGGTCTCGCCTTGAGCGCCACGGCGGAAGTCCGCACGCACGACTACGCGCCGGACGCCGTCATCGCGCAGGACCCGGCGCCCGGGTCGCACAGCGGCTCAGTGGCGTTGCTCGTCAACCGCGCGGATCGCGGCGTGAGCTACGTGATGCCGGATCTCATCGGCGTCGACGGCGATCGCGCCGCGGAGTTGCTTCGGAAGCGTGGCTTCCGCGTCGCCCTCGTCGGCACCGAGCCCTACCCTGGCGCGCCAGCCGGCATCGTGATTCACCAGACGCCGGCGGGCGGGTTCCAAGTCGGCCCCGGCGAAGCGATCGCGTTGGAGGTGACCCGATGAGCGTGCGCCTCGCGCCGTCGATTCTCTCGGCCGATTTCGCGATACTTGGCGCGCAGGTGGCCGCGGTGGAGCGCGGCGGCGCCGATCTGATTCATGTGGACGTGATGGACGGCCACTTCGTGCCGAACCTCACCATGGGCCCCGCCGTCGTCAAGGCGCTGCGCCGGATCACGAAGCTGCCGCTCGATGTCCACTTGATGATCACGGACCCGGACGAGTACATCGAGGCGTTTGCCGAGGCGGGCGCCGCCAGCCTCATCGTGCACGCCGAGGTCCTGCCCCACCTGCACCGGACGCTGAGCGCCATCAGGTCGCTGAAGTGCCGCGCGGGCGTCGCCATCAACCCCTCCACGCCGCCATCAGCCATTCAGGAGGTCGTTGGCCTCGCGGATCAGGTGCTCGTGATGTCGGTCAACCCCGGCTTCGGCGGTCAGTCCTTTATCCCGGAGAGCGAGTCTAAGATCCAGCGGGTCCGTGAGATGCTGGATCGTGCCGGCAGTCGGGCCGACATCGAGGTCGACGGCGGGGTCGACGCCTCCACCGTCCAGCGGGTGGTCTCGGCCGGAGCCACGATCCTCGTGGCGGGCGCAGCGGTCTTCGGCACCCCCGATCCGGAAGCCGCCGCCCGAAGCCTTCGTGCCCTTGCGGTGCAGGCGGCGGGCGCCGCGCCGCGCCGGTGACGACGCGATCCGGCGCCTCGCGCGTGCGCGTGCGCTACGCCGAAACCGATCAGATGCGGGTCGCCTACCACGCGAACTTCTTCGTGTGGTTCGAAGTGGGACGGACCGACCTGCTGCGTCAGATCGGCTGGTCGTATCGCGAGATGGAACAGGCCGGCTTCCAGCTGCCGGTCATCGAGGCGCACTGCCGGTTTCTGAAGCCGGCGCGCTACGACGATGAGATCGAGATCCGGACGGTAGGACGCCTGGTGTCGGCCGTGCGGGTGCAGTTCGAGTACCGAGGCGGTGCGGGTGGCCGACGAGGTCGTCGCCGCAACCGGGCAGACGCTGCACGCAGCGGTCACCCCGGCCGGCCGGCCCTGCCGTCTGCCAGATCGCGTGAGGGACCTGTTCGCATGAAGGCGTTGATCACGGGCGTGGCCGGATTCATCGGATCGAACCTCGCCGAGGAGTTGCTGCGGCGCGGCGCGACCGTCACCGGCATCGACTGCTTCACCGACTACTATCCGCGGGCGATCAAGGAAGCCAACATCGCGGCGCTCTCGGCTCATCGCGGGTTCACGTTCGTCGAGACGTCGATTCAGGACGCGAACCTGGCGTCGCTGCTCGAGGGCGTCACGCATGTGTTCCACCTGGCCGCGCAGGCCGGCGTCCGCAAGAGCTGGGGCAAGGACTTTCAGATCTACACGACCAACAACGTCGACGCGACGCAGGTGCTGCTCGAGTCGCTGGTCGGACGTCCGATCGAAAAGCTCGTGTACGCCTCGAGCTCGTCGGTCTACGGCGACGACGCGGTGATTCCGATGCGCGAGGACGCGCTGCCCCATCCGCTGTCGCCGTACGGCGTCACGAAGCTCGCGGCCGAGCACCTCGGCCACCTGTACGCGGCCAACCACAAAGTGCCGGCGACGGCCGTGCGGTACTTCACGGTGTACGGACCGCGGCAGCGTCCGGACATGGCGTTCCATCGATTCCTTCGCGCCGCCGCCGAGGGCGCACCGATTGTCGTCTACGGCGACGGCGAGCAGACGCGGGACTTCACCTTCGTCGGCGACGCCGTCGCGGCGACGATCCTCGCCGCCGAGCGCGGCACGCCCGGCCGCGCGTACAACATCGGCGGCGGATCGCGCGTGACCGTCAACCAGGTACTGGAACTGATCGCGCAGATCACCGGCCGTACCCTCGACATTCGGCGCGAGCCGCCCCAGAAGGGCGACATGCGCGACACCTACGCCGACACATCGCTGGCACGCGCCGATCTCGGCTTCGCGCCGGCGACCTCGCTGGCCGACGGCCTCGCGGCGGAATATCGCTGGCTCACTTCATCTCCCGTACTTGCATAGACATTTTTCTTCCGTAATTGCATGAAGACTCCGACTCGCGCGCTTTCGTTCGTCGTGTTCCTCGCGGCCCTGGCGACCGTGGCGGCCTGCGGGCCGAAGAAGGACGTCATCCCGAAGGGCAACCAGCCCGACAAGTTCCTGTTCGATCGCGGAACCGAGCAGCTGCAGGAGAAGCACTGGCTCACGGCACGCGAGTACTTCCGCCACATCCTCGACTCGTATCCGCAGAGCAACCTGCGGCCCGAGTCGAAGCTCGGCCTGGCCGACTCGTACCTCGGCGAGGACACGTCCGAGTCGATGACGCTCGCGGTCAACGAGTATCGCGAGTTCCTGACGTTCTACCCGACGAACGACCGCGCGGACTACGCGCAGTTCAAGCTCGGGATGACGCACTACAAGCAGATGCGGTCATCGCAGCGCGACCAGACGGAGAGCAAGTCCGCTGTCCAGGAGTTCGAGACCTTCGTCGAACGGTACCCGAACAGCACCTTGATGCCGGAGGCGCAAGGAGAAGCTGCGCGAGGCAAAGGACCGCCTGAGCCTGCACGAGTACGAGGTCGGCGTCTTCTACTTCAAGCAGCGCTGGTACCCCGGCGCCATCGATCGCCTGAAGGGACTGCTGAAGGCGGACCCCGGCTTCTCGACGCGGGACGGCGCGTACTACTACCTTGCCGAGTCGCTGGTGAAACTCCGGCTGAACGCGGAAGCGCTGCCCCTCTACGAGAAGCTCATCGCGGAGTTCGAGAAGAGCGAGTTCCTGGAGAAGTCGAAGGTGCGCGTGGACGAGCTGAAGACCGCGTCGAACGCGAAGCCAGACGCCACGCCGGCCACCAAGTCGCCGCAGGCCGCAAAGGCCAGCGCGGAGCCGGCCGCGCCGAAGAAATAGACGCTAGCCCGCGCGGCGGCTGCGCTGCCGCGCGGCTTCGAAGTCGGAGATCGACGCCGGGCCAGCCGGCGCCGCCTGGTAATTGCGGTAGTACTCCACGGCCGACGCCAGCGCCGTCAACAGCACCACCCAGAGGCCGATCTGCCCCAGCCAGAGGAACGGCTGCGCGCCGTTCTGGCCGAGAATCAGCAGCAGGATGGTGGTGACCTGCGACGCCATCTTGATCTTGCCGAGGGCCGAGGCGCCGAAGCCCACGCCGCGCGCCGACGCCAGGCTGCGCAGCCCCGTGATGGCCAGCTCGCGGCCGATGATCACCGCGACGATCCACGCAGGCGCCAGGCCGAGCTGCACGAGCGAGATGAACGCCGCCGACGTCAGGAGCTTGTCGGCGATCGGATCCATCATGCGGCCGAGCGAGGTGACCTGCCCGCGCCGCCGCGCCAGATACCCGTCGAGCCAGTCGGTGAACGACGCGAGGCCGAAGATGGCCGCGCCGATGAGCGGCGTCGGAAGCCCGAGGACGGCATGTCCCTCGAACTTCGTCAGCAGGACGACCACGAGCAGCGGGACGAGGAAAATCCGCGTGATCGTGAGCGCGTTCGGCAGGTTCATGGCCGCTTCCGGCAATTGTAACCCAGGGGTGCGAGCGGCGCCGCAGGAGGCGGCGTCCCATGGGATATGATTTCAGGTTGTCATGAAGGCCATCCTGCTCGTCGGGGGCAAGGGCACCCGGCTTCGTCCGCTGACGCTCCACACGCCGAAACCGATCGTGCCGATTTTCAATCGGCCGTTTCTGCACTATCAGATCGACCTTCTCAAGCAGGTGCCGGAGATCGACGAGGTCATCCTGAGCCTGAACTACCAGCCCCGGCGCATCGAGGACGTCTTCGGCGACGGCGCTGAAGTCGGCATCAAGATTCGCTACGTGGTCGAGCCGGCGCCGCTCGGGACCGGTGGCGCGGTGCGCTACGCCGGCGACGCGCTCACCGACTCGGTGGTCGTCTTCAACGGCGACGTGCTGACCCAGGTGGACCTGGCCGCCGTGCTGCGGCTGCACCGCGAACGGAAGGCACGCGCGACGATCGTGCTGACACCGGTCGACAACCCGACCGCGTACGGCCTGGTCGAGACCGACGAGCGCCGGCAACATCCAGCGCTTCATCGAGAAGCCGAAGCCGGAAGAGATCACGACGAACTACATCAACGCGGGCATCTACGTGCTCGAGCCGGACACGTTCGATCGCATCCCGAAAGACACGCCCTGGTCGATCGAGCGCAGCTTCTTCCCGTCGTTCATCGAGCGCGGCGAGACCTTTGTCGCCTACAAGTACAACGGCTACTGGATCGACATCGGCACGCCGGAGAAGTACACGCAGGTGCACCGCGACATCATGGACGGCCGGTACAAGGCTCCGCCGTTTGCCGGTGAAGCCGCCGGTGCACGTCTATCGCGGCGACGACGTGCGCATCGAAGACGGCGCGACGATCGAGGGCCCGGCGTTCCTCGACACAGGCACCGTCGTCAGGGCGGGGGCGCGAGTGGGCCCGTATTCGGTGCTCGGGCATGGGTGTCTCGTGGAGCAGGACGCGGTCGTCAACGGCGCCATCCTCTGGGCGACGAGCCGCGTCGGGCAGGACGCGTCGATGACCGACGCGATCGCCGGGCGCCACGTCCATATCGGCCGCGGCGCCACCGTCTCAGCCGGAGTAGTTCTCGGCGACAAAGCCGTCGTGACGGATTACAGTCGGTTGTAAGCGCGCAGGACTTCAGACTATCGGACTACGGACTCCAGACATGAACCCCGACATCTTCAAGGCCTACGACGTCCGCGCGCTCTACCCGCAGGAGCTGGACGAGGCCACGGCGAAGCAGATCGGCCGCGGGTTCGTCAGCTATCTCAAGGCGAAGCGGATTGCGGTGTCGCGCGACATGCGGCTGTCGTCGCCGTCACTGGCCGAAGCCTTCATCGAGGGCGCGCTGGGGCAGGGCGCCGACGTCGTCGATTACGGGATGATGGCGACCGACATGCTCTACTACGTCGTCGCCACCGAGAAGCTCGAGGGCGGCGCCCAGATCACGGCGTCGCACAACCCGTCGCAGTACAACGGCGTCAAGATGGTGCGCGCCGAGGCGATGCCGCTGTCAGGCGACGCGGGTCTCGGCGAAATCCGGGACATGATCCTCACGGGCACGCTGCCGCCGCCGGCGGCACAGACCCGGCACGCGCACCACGAAGAACGCGCTCGACGCCTACATCAAGCACGTCTTCTCGTTCATCGACAAGTCGGCCATCAAGCCGTTCAAGTGCGTCCTCGATGCTGGCAGCGGCATGGGCGGGCTCGTCGCGCCGAAGATCTTCGCCGAGCTGCCGTGCACGACGATTCCGATGTGCATGGAGATTGACGGCCGCTTCCCGAACCACGAAGCCAACCCGCTGATCGAGGAGAACCGCGCCCATATCGTCGAGCGCGTGGTGAAGGAGAAGGCCGACATCGGCATCGCGTGGGACGGCGACGCCGACCGCTGCTTCTTCATCGACGGCACGGGCGAGTTCGTCTCGGGCGACTTCATCACGGCGCTGCTGGCCGAGGCCTTCCTGATGAAGTATCCCGGTTCGACCATCGTCTACGACCTGCGCGCCAGCTATGCAGTCAAGGACACCTGCGCGCGGCTCGGCGGCACGGCCATCATGAACCGCGTCGGCCACTCGTTCATCAAGAAGACCATGCGCGAGCGCGATGCCATCTTCGGCGGCGAAGTCACGGGCCACTATTACTTCCGCGACAACTTCTACGCGGACAACGGCTTCATTCCCGCCGTGATGCTGCTGGAGCTGATGTCGAAGAAGGGCCAGGCGCTGGCCGAGCTGCTGGCGCCGCTCAAGGCGAAGTACTTCATCTCGGGCGAGATCAACACGAAGGTCGCCAGCATGGACGTCGTGAACGAAGAAGCTCGACGGCCTCAGCGCGAAGTACGCGGACGCGACCCTCGCGCACATCGACGGCGTGTCCGTCGATTACCCGGACTGGCACTTCAACGTGCGCCCGTCGAATACGGAGCCGCTGCTGCGTTTGAATCTGGAAGCGACCACGCCCGAGAAGATGGCGCAGAAGCGAGACGAAGTGCTGGGGTTTATTCGAGGTTGATGGTTGTCGATTGCGGTTGCGGATTTGAACAACCCGCAACCATCAAGCCGCAACCGGCAACGGACGTGTAGCGCAGGCCTTCAGGCCTGCCAACACCCGCAATCGGCAATGTATAATCGCTGAGAAGCGGGCTTAGCATAGTGGTAATGCTCTGGCTTCCCAAGCCAGCTAGACGGGTTCGATTCCCGTAGCCCGCTCCACCTCGCCCGCCAGCGTCACCTTTCAGCCTTTCTTCCGACTTCGGTCACGACTGCGGCAGGCCGGCTGATGCACTCTGCGACGCGGAGGCAGGCCATGCTGACCGCCGCACTCAGCTTCGAGGCCGAACATCCGCACAGTCATCTGGTCGCGGGCGCATCGGCGTCCTGCTATCCGTCGTGCTGCTCGGAACGACCGCGTGCGCGACGGTCAAGAAGTTGGCGATCAACAAGCTGGGCGACTCGCTCGCCGCCAGCGGCACGACCTTCGCCTCCGACGATGACGTCGAGCTGGTCGGGCAGGCGGTGCCCTTCAGCCTGAAGCTGATTGAAAGCCTGCTTGCCGAGAGCCCGAACCACAAGGGCCTGCTGTTCGCCGCCGCGAGCGGCTTCACGCAGTACGCGCAACGTCTACGTCCACCAGGACGCCGATGTCATGGAGGCGACAGGACCTGGAGAAGTCGGCCGCGCTGCGGGCCCGGGCGCGGCGGCTGTACCTGCGCGCCAGCGACTACGGCCTCCGCGGCCTGGACGTCCGGCATCGTGGTTTCAGCCAGGCGCCTCCGGCACGATTCGAAGCAAGGCCGTGCTGGCGGCCAAGGCCTCCGACGTGCCGCTCCTGTATTGGACCGCGGCCTCCTGGGGACTCGGCGATTTCGCTGTCCAAGGACAACCCCGATCTCATCGCCGACCAGCCGATCGTCGAAGCCCTGATCGATCGCGCCTCGGCGCTCGATCCGGACTTCGATTCCGGTGCGATTCACGGCTTTCTCATCAGCTACGAGTTGGCGCGCCAGGGCGCGGGCGGCGATCCCGTCGCCCGGGCGACGCAGCACTTCGATCGCGAGGTGGCCCTGACCAAAGGGCAGCTCGCGTCGCCGTTCGTGTCGTTCGCCGAAGCGGTCTCGGTGCCGAACCAGGACCGTGCCGGCTTCGAGTCGCTGATCCAGCGCGCGCTGGCGGTCGACGCCGACGCGAGACCGGAATGGCGGCTCCAGAACCTGGTCATGCAGCGGCGCGCGCGCTGGCTGCTCTCGCGCGAGGACAGATCTCTTCATCAAGTGACAAGGAGCTCGAGCCATGAATCCACGCTCTTCCGTCGTCACTGCCCTCCTGGCAGCCGGAGCGATTCTGTCGGCGCCCACCGCGCCGCCGCTGAACGCCGCGGCACGGCCGAATCCGGATCAAGCTCGCGACACTCGCGCCGAAGGATTCCTCGTATCACCGCACGCTGCTCGAGATGGGCGAGAAGTGGCGCAAGGTCAGCGACGGCCAGGTCGAGCTCGTCGTCTATCCCGGGCGGCACGCAGGGCAGCGAAGCCGACATCGTCAAGCGGATGAGCGTCGGCGAGCTGCAGGCGGCGAATGCTTTCGGTGGGCGGCCTGACCGAAATTGATCCGTCGGTTGCCGCGCTCCAGGAAATCCCGATGCTGTTCAAGTCGCTGGCCGAGGAAGAGTACGTGCATCGACAAGCTGCGCCCGGACCTCGAGAGGCGGCTCGCGAGCCGCGGGTTCGTCGCGCTGTTCTGGGGCGACAGCGGCTGGGTGCACTTCTTCTCGCGGAATCGCGGCGATGCGTCCGGGCGACTTCAAGGGCATGAAGATCTTCGTGACGGCATCCGGCAGCGCCAACGCAGATGCAGATCATGCAGGCGCTCGGCTACACGCCGGTGCCGCTCGATGCCGCCGATGCGCTCATCCAGTTGCAGACCGGCGGCGTCGACGCCGTGCCGACGTTGCCGCTCCTGGCGCTGGCCGGCCAGTACTACCACCGTCACGAAGCACATGCTCGAGCTGAACTGGTCGCCGCTGGTCGGCGCCACGGTCGTCACCAGCACAGGCCTGGGACGGCGTGCCCCCCGCGCTCCGCGATCAGCTGCCTCCAGATCGCCGACGAGACGGGCAATCAGATTCAGGCTTGCGAGCCGCCAGCGAGAACGACCAGGCCGTGGCGACGCTGAAGACGCAGATCGGGCCTGCAGGTCCACGCGGTCACGCCGCAGCTCGAGGACGAGTGGCGGAGATTCGCGGAGGGCATCTACCCGCGGCTCCGCGGGTCGATGGTGCCCGCCGACATGTTCGATCGAGGCCAGGCAGTCGCGTCGCCGAGTATCGCGTCGGCACACCCATGACCGCGAAGCCCGACGGCCGCTCGCTCGACCGGGCGGACGAGATCGCTGCTCGTGATCTCGCTGACGCTCGCGGCGATGGTCGTCGTGCCGCTCGCCGACGCCATCCTGCGCGGCACTCTGCCGGCGTCGGGATCACGGCGGCGCCGCTCATCGTTCAACACCTGGCGCCTGGTGGCCGGCATGCTCGGCGGCGCGATCGCCGCGCGCGAGGGTCGCCTGCTCCTGCTGTCGACGCTCGGCGAGAACGTCCTGAAGGGGCGCGCGCAGACCATCGCGCGCGTGTTCACGCGGCGCCATCGGCGCGCTCGGTGGCAGCGTTCCTGGCGGTGGCGAGCTACACTTCGTCCAGTCGGAGCACGGGTTCGGAAAGACCCTGGTGTACGGCGTGCCCGTCTGGCTCGTCGAGGCCGCGCTGCCCCTCGGCTTTGCGGTGCATCGCGGCCCGGCTGCTCTATCGCGCCTCGAGCCGTTGGCGAGGACGTCTGATGGCGCTCGCGCTGTCGGCCGCTTTCGCTGCTGCTCGTCATCTCCGTGCCGGACGGCCCGGCGACGCTGTTCTGGCCCGCGCTCGTCGTGCTCGGCGTCGCGACCGTGCTGGGCACGCCCGCGTTCGTGACCCTCGGCGGCGCGGCGCTGGTGCTGTTCTGGTCGAGTGGGACATCCGATCGCCGCCATTCCCGTGTCGCACTACTCGCTGGTGACCAACCCGACCGATTCCCGCGCTGCCGCTGTTCACGCTCGCCGGCTACCTCCTCGCCGAAAGCGCGCGCGCCGCAGCGGCTCGTCCGCGTGTTCGATGCGCTCTTCGGACGCCTTCGCGGCGGCCCGGCGATCGTCACGGTGCTGGTCTGCACGTTCTTCACGTCGTTCACCGGCGCGTCCGGCGTCACCATCCTGGCGCTCGGCGGCCTGCTCATGCCGATTCTGCTCGGCGCGCAATACTCGGAGCGGGATGCGCTCGGCCTGGTCACCGGCGCCGGCTCGCTCGGCATGCTGCTTCCGCCCTGCCTGCCGCTGATCGTCTACGGCATCGTGGCGCGCATCGACATCAAGCAGATGTTCCTCGGCGGGCTCGCTGCCGGCGGTGGTGATGACGCTGGTCACCGCCTGGTGGGGCATCCGGCGAGGGCCGGACGAGCGCGCGGCCGGACGGTCACGTTCGACGCACGCGAGGCGCTGGCGGCCGCTGTGGGACGCGAAGTGGGAACTGCTGACGCCTGTCGTGGCGTTCGTCGCCCTGTTCAGCGGCATGGCGACCACGGTGGAGGCGGCCGCGCTGACGGCGCTCTATGTCGCTGCTCGTCGAGACCGTCCTGCACCGCGACCTGCAGCCTGTTCGCCGACATGCCGCGCGTGCTGACCGAATGCGGGCTGCTGATCGGCGGCATCCTGCTCATCCTCGGCGTCGCGCTTGGCTTCACGAACTACCTGGTCGACGCGGAGATCCCGGCGCGCGCCGTGGACTGGACCGATGAGCGCCGTCCACTCGCCGGATCGTGTTCCTGCTGCTGCTCAACCTGTTCCTGCTCGTCGTCGGCTGCCTGATGGACATCTACTCGGCGATCATCATCCAGGTGCCGCTGCTGGTGCCGCTCGGCGTCGCCTACGGCATCGACCCGATTCAACTCGGGTATCATCTTCCTCGCCAACATGGAGCTGGGCTATCTGACGCCGCCGGTGGGGCTGAACGTGTACATGTCGTCCTACCGCTTCGGCAAGCCGGTCCCGACAGTCTTCCGCGCGGTGCTACCGATCATCATCGTGCTGCACATCGGCGTGCTGTTGATCACTTTCGTGCCCTGGCTGACGACTGCCCTTCCGCATTGGGCCGCCCGGTAGGTGCTGCCGGTCAGGTGCGAGCCGTCAACATCGCCTGCACGTACTCCGGCCGAAGCGGCAGCTTGCGCGCGGGACGCCCTGTGGCGTCGAAGAACGCCGCAGCGATCGCGGAGATCGCCAGCGCATTCGCGGCCTCGGATCCGCCGCCGGCGCTGCCGACCTCAGGGTGGCTCAGAATCACCACCTTGATCTCGGGCACTTCGGCCATCGTCAGGATTGGATAGGTCTGCCAGTCGCGGCTGGTGACGCCACTCTGATCGAACGCCATCTCTTCGTGGAGCGCGTGACTGAGCCCCATCAGCGCGCCGCCTTCGATCTGGCGCTTCAACTGCATCGGGTTGACGACGACTCCCGGATCCACGGCGATGGTGTACCTCGTGACCGCGACCTTGCCGGTGGCAGGCACGACGCTCACCTGGCAGACGCACGCCCAGTAGGTCCCGGAGCGCAGCATCACCGATACGCCCTGGCCCGTGACGGGCGTCGTCCCCGTCGCCTTCGCGTGAGGCGCCGGCGATGTCCGCGTCTCCCATCCGGACGCCTCGCGCGCCGCCTTCAATGCGCCGATCAGCCGCGCATCGTCGGTCTGCTTCAGCCGGAATTCAATCGCGTCGACGCCGGCCGCGGCGGCCGCCTCGCTGAACGCGACCTCGCGCGGGAAGTTCTGCTGCAACTGGCCCGGCGTCCGCATGCTGTGGTCGCGCAGGCCGATCCCGAGCGGCGATGACTGCTGACCGACCTGGAACGTGCCGAATCCCGACTCGGCGACGTTCGGCACGCGGCCGTAGAGCCAGGGATCCTGGATGGAGTTCGACGTCGACGCAATCGGGTCCTTCGAGACGCCGGGCGCCGGCGGCGTCGGCAGTCCCGCGATCACGGCGCCGACGAGCCGGTCGTCCTGCATCGCCGGCATGTAGTGATCGGCCTGATAGGCGCTGACCGTGCCCTGCGCATCCCAGGCAAGTCGAATATCAGAGAACGCGGCCGGCGACTGCGTGGACCACATCAGGTCGTCGCCGCGCATCCACTGCACGCGGACCGGCTTCCCGAGCGCTTTCGACAGAAGAACGGCTTCGTCTTCCGCGCCCGCGTTGCCGCCGTTCGATCGCCCGTAGTGGCCGGGCCCTGCGTAGATGCGCACGACGACGTTGTCGACGGACGTGCCGAGCATCATCGCCAGCTGTCCGCGGAGCGCCTGCGGGTTCTGGTTGTGCGTGTGCACGAACACGGTGCCGTCCGGCCGCACGTCGCCGACGGCCACGGTCGGACCGATCGGCGCATGCTTCATGAACGGCAGCTCATAGCTCGCGGTAAAAGACGACGGGCCCTGGAAAGCGTCGGCGGTCGAGCCGTGGTTCTTCTCGCCCTTCACGACCGGCGTGCTCTTCCAGTCCGCCTGATCGCGAAGCCACTTGTGCAGCTGCGCCTGGACCGGCAGTCCCTTCCAGTCGGTCCAGGTGGTGCTGGCTTCGACCGCCTGCGCGGCCTTGATGGCCTCCCACTCGTCTGGCGCGACGACGCCGACGAGATTGCCCTGGACGATGACGCGCGCGTTCGGGAACTGCGCCTTGTCGATCGTGCCGGCCTTCACCAGCGTGGACCCGAGCGTCTTCGGATGCACCGACGCGGCCGTGCCACATCTCCGGCAGCCGCACGTCGGTGACCCACAGCTCCTTCGCGACGACCTTGGCGGGCGTGACGGTGTTGGCGAACGACTTCCCGACCACCGAGTACTGCGCCACCGGCTTCATCGGCGGATCGCCGGTCACCATCAGGCCGAACATGCTGGTCAAGTCGCCCGCGACCGGGATCGTCAGCTTCAGGTCCTGCCCGCGGACGAGGTCGCCGTACGACACGCTCTTGCCGCCGCCGGTGACGATGCCGTCCTTGACCGAGAGCTGCTTCTTGTCGACGTTCAGCGTCGTCGCGGCGAGATCGAGCAGGGCCTGGTAGGTGTAGGCCGCGGCCTTCTTCAGGTTCGTGCCGCCGTATTCGAGGTAGCCCGCCGAGAACCCGCCGTCGGGTGTGCGATCCGTGTCGCCCATCACGACCGTCGTGATCGCTTCGAACGGAACGCTGAGCTCTTCGGCCACGAGCTGCCTGTAGGCGGTGTGCGCGGTGGACTGCCCGAAGTCCACCTTGCCGGTCCGCATCAGGATGGTGTTGTCCGCGTGGATCTCGAACCACGACGTGGTGAGCCGCGCGTCGAGGGAGTTCTTTCCGGTGACCGGCGCCGCCGGTGAACCCTTGAGAACCTCCCGGCCGAGCAGGGCGGCGCCAACTACGAGCGTGCCACCTGTCAGGACGAACTGCCGGCGCGTCAGCGTCGCGCCATGGACATTGCGTGTCTCTGAGGCCATGACGCTACCCGACCTTCGCCATCGCCGCCGCCGCGCGCTGCACCGCGGTCAGGATGGCTGAATACGTGCCGCAGCGGCACAAGTGCGGCGACGGGCCGCTCATGAAGGCGTCCGTGATCTGCTGCACGCTCGGCGACGGATTGCTTTCGAGCAGCTCCGTCGCCTTGATCATCATCCCGTTCTGGCAGAACCCGCACATCGGGACCTGCTCGTCAATCCAGGCCTGCTGGACCGGATGCAGCGTCTGCTCGCGCCTGCTCCGGCGTGAGCTTCCGCTGGCTGGCCCAGCGTGCGGGGAGTCCCTCGAGCGTGGTGATCTGCTTGCCGGCCACCGCGGCAGCGGGCCACATGCACGACCGTTCCTCCTTGCCGTCCACGAGGACCGAGCAGGCGCCGCACTGGGCGAGCCCGCACCCGAACTGCGGTCCGCGCAATTCGAGATTGTTTCTCAGGACATACAGAAGGGGGATGTCGGCGGCGACGTCGACCTGGTGTGAGGTTCCGTTGACGATCAGAGTGACGGCAGCCAAAGGGTCCGCTCCGGGTTACTTCTTGGCGCTCTTGGCGGCGCGACGGCTCGCCCAGTAACGCTTCATCCGCTCAGACACTTCCTTCCGCTCGGCAGCCGTCATCGGCGTCTTGCGGCCGGGTTTCCGTCGCTTGATGCTGGTCGCGACGGGCCTGACGCCCGAGCGGCCGATCTCCGGAAAGGCACTGACGAGCGCCGCGATCTCACCCTGCAATTCCTGGAGTCGCGCGCGCGCGCCTACAATCGCCAACCGACGCAACTCCGCTGAAGCTATCTTCGCCACTGATCCTCCTGCTGGCCCGTCTGTCCGCTGATCGCGGGCCGCCGACAACTAATGCTACACCGAGTCGAGCACAAGGGACCCCACCTAAGACCATTGTCCTAGTCGTCGCGGGAGTTCTCTGCGGAATCTAACTTCGCCGAAGGAACTCTTCTCTTCCGGCGATTTGATCGTGGAGGGTCAGTAGCCGGCAGGCGCCGGTGCCGTCGTGGACGCGCCTTTTGACTGCTGCACGATGCGAACACCTGCGGACGCGCCGACACGCGTCGCACCGGCAGCCACCATCGCCTCGAGCGAGGCGAAATCCTTCACGCCCCCGGCGGCCTTGACGCCCATGTCGGCGCCGACCACCCGGCGCATCAACGCGACGTCGGCGACGGTTGCGCCGCCCGGGCCAAAGCCCGTCGAGGTCTTCACGAAGTCGGCGCCAGCCGCTTTGGCGAGCGTGGATGCGGTGACCTTTTCCTGATCCGTCAGATACGAGGCTTCGATGATCACCTTGCTGAGGACACGGGCGTCGCGGCAAGGCGCCGTGACCGCTTCGATGTCGCGCTCGACCAGGCGAAGGTCGCCCGACTTCAGCGCGCCGATGTTGATCACCATGTCGATCTCGGCGGCGCCGTCGAAGATCGCGCGGCGGGTCTCGTAGTGCTTGACGTCCGGGCGTGGTGGCGCCCAGCGGAAACCCGACGACCGAGCACGCCGCTGATTTGGTCCCGCGCAGCAGTCGCGCGGCAAGGGCCACCCAGCAGGGGTTGACGCAGACGGTGGCGAACCCGAACTCGGCGGCTTCGCGGCAAAGAGTCTCGATCTCGGCCTGTGTGGCGTCCGGCTTGAGCAGCGTATGGTCGATGAGCGCGGCAACGTTGCCCGTCGGGCTGCCGCTGGCGTGAAGCCCGAGGCGCGTGGCTCCGGCGTCGAGGACGCCGCGGACGCGATCCGGGCAGCACTCGTAGAGGACGCCGTGACACGCGCATGGCCGGCGTGCGGATCGGCCGGACGCCTGATTCAGCTCGTCGACGATCAGCTCGATGATCCGCCGGAGCGACGCGGTGTCGAACGCTCTCTCCATCAGCTCCGCTCCAGCCGGGCGATCTTCGCGAGCCGGGCGATGTAGCGGGCTTCCCGCATCGGCGTTTCTATGAATCGTGCCGCAATGCGCACGGCTTCGTCTGGCGAGAGGAGGGTCGCCCCGAGCGTGAGGACGTTGGCGCCGTTGTGCTCGCGGGCATAGCGGGCCAGCGTCTCGTTCAGGCACATCGCCGCGCGCACTCCCGCCACCTTGTTGGCGGCGATCGCGGAGCCCAGTCCGGCGCCGTCGATGACAATGCCCGCGTCGGCCTCATGGCTGGCGACCGCACGCGCGACGCGCGCGGCCACATCCGGATAATCCACCGGCGTCGCGTCCTCCACGCCGAGGTCGTCCACGGCCAGGCCGCGGGCACGCGCCCACGCCACGAGCGCCCGCTTCAACGCCACGCCACTGTGGTCACTCGCGATCGCCAGCCGGCGGACGTCAGCGACGGGCACGAGATCGATGGCCGCGGTGCCAGGATCGTCGGAAATCACGGTGACGCGGCGCTCGCGCAGCGTGTCGGCCGCCAGCGGCGTCACGTGCCCCCGCGGTGCGAGGACCACGGTGCTCCCAGGTTCGAGCATCCGCGCGTCGGCCTCCGTGATGATGTCGAACCGCTTCAGTGTCATTCTTCCCGAGGACGCGGCGCCCATGCACCGCCCATGCACCCATGGACCTATGGACCTTCACCCGTGCTACGCTCGGCGCTCCGGAATCGCCGATGAAAACGCCACCTATCTTACTGTCATCCGATGAGATCGCCGCGCGCGTGCGCGAGCTCGGCGCCGAGATTGCCCGAGACGCCGCCGGCGCCGGCAGCCTGCATCTCGTCTGCGTGCTGAAGGGAGCGGTGCTCTTCCTGGCCGATCTGGTGCGCGCCGTGCCGCTGCCCTGCACGTTCGATTTCCTTGCGGTCTCGAGCTATGCCGCGGGCACGACAACGACGGGCGAAGTCCGGCTGCTCAAGGACCTCGACACCGCCCTGGACGGCCGGCATGTCGTCATCGTCGAGGACATCGTGGATACCGGGCTGACGCTGAGTTACCTGCAGGAGATCCTGAGGGCGCGCGGTCCGAAGTCGCTGAGAACGGCATGCCTGCTGAGCAAGCCCTCGCGCCGAAAAGTCGACGTGCCCGTCGAGTACGTCGGCTTCACGATTGAGGACCGCTTCGTGGTCGGATACGGCCTGGACTACGCGGGGCAGTACCGCAACCTGCCCTACGTGGGTTACCTGGACGGCGAGTAAGAGGCCGCCGGCGCGCTGGAGATCTCTGCCGTCGACGGACGTAGACCGGGCCAGAAAATTCGCGAGCAGCGTCGCGTCGAGCGGCACCGACAGCAGGAAGCCCTGGGCTTCGTCGCAGCCGTAGCCAGCCAGCGCGTCAAGCTCACATCGCTGCTCGACGCCCTCGGCCGTGACCTTCAGGCCGAGCGAGTGCGCCATGGTGACGATCGTCTTCGCGATGACGGCGGTGCTGTCCGACGCCCCGAGCCCCTGCACGAAGCTGCGATCGATTTTCACCGCGTCCACCGGCAGCCGGTGCAGGCGGCTCAGCGACGAGTAGCCCGTTCCGAAATCGTCGACGGCCATGCGGATGCCGAGCGCGCGCAGGTCGTCCAGCGCCGAGAGGGCCGAGCTGGTCGACTGCATCGCGGTGCTCTCGGTGATTTCGAGCACCAGCGCGTCCGGCGGAAACCCGGATTCTTCCAGGAGCCGGGAGACCATCGGCACCAGGGCGCCGCCGCGGAACTGCACGCCGGAGATGTTGACGGCGAGGGCGATCTGCGCGCCCGAGGCGGAGCGCCACTGCAGCGCATCGCGCATCGCCACTCGCATCACGTGCTCGCTGAGCGGCACGATGAGGCCGGTCTCTTCGGCGGCGCGAATCAGGTCGATCGTCGACATCAAGCCGCGCTCGGGGTCAACCCATCGCACGAGCGCCTCGACGCCCGTCACAGCGCCGTCAGCGAGCCGGACCTGTGGCTGATAGTGCACGGCCAGGTGCCCGGCCTCGAGCGCCCGGCGAACCGAGCTGAACGCCAGCGGCATCGCCGACGCCGGCCGGTGCATGCCCTGCGTGTAGCGCGCCCACGTGTGTCGCACCTGCTTGGCGGCATGAACCGCATCGGACGCTGCGCGCAGCAGGTCGCCCTTCGACTCCGCGTCGTCCGGATAGACTGAGATTCCGATGCTGCACGAGAGGCTCAGCTCGTGCCCGTCGATCTGATGCGGCCGGCGGCAGGCCTCGAGCACCTTTCTCGCGACGACTTCCGCACTGGCGGCCTGCTGCATCTCGGCCAGCAACACCGCGAACTTGTCGCCGCTGAGGCGCGCGACGGTGTCCTGCTCCCGCACCAGCGCTGCCAGCCGCTCCGCGAAGCTGCCGAGCAGCCGATCGGCGACAGCGTGACCGAACGACTGATTCACGTCCTTGAGACGATCCACGTCGATGCAGAGCAGGCCGGCGGGCCTGCCGGATCGACGGCCGCGCGCCAGCGCCTGCGACAGGCGATCCTCGAAGAGCTGCCGGTTCGGCAGCCCTGTGAGCGCGATCATGGTGGGTGACGTGGAACAGCACCGCCTGCCGCCGCTCGGTCAGGCGGCGCATCACGGTCTGTCCCGTGCCGACGCCGACGTAGCGTCCACCGCGGGTCACGATGAAGCCGTCGAAGAAGTGGCGCTGGCGATCGTCGGCAAGGGCCTCCGCCACGAGGTCGATCGACGTGTCCTCGTCGGCGACGAGGGGCGAAGCATTCATCAGGTCGGCGACAGCGGCGAGGACGAGTCGTTGCCCCTCAGCGCCGGACAGCGACTGGAGGAAGGTGAAGCGATTCAGGAGGCCAACGGGCGTGCCGTGCTCGTCCACGACAGGCACCGCGAGCAGTGTCGGATCGGCGGCGAAGAGGTCGAGGGCCAGATAGCAGCGGGCGTCGCTCGCAATCGGCGACACGGGGGCGGCGAGGCCACGAAGGCTGTCGCCGTCGGCCCGGCGCAAGGCGGGCGTCGGCGTCGCGAGCGTGGGGTCGTTCGCAGGCACGCGGACGATCATGGCTGGAGGTAAAGGACTTATCGGTCACGACCTCCAATACTTGAGCTTCACAGGATCGCGCAGACCTGCGCGGGCAGAACTTACTGCGGCGTCACAGCCTGTCGCACCTGCCCCGCCAGCCGGCGCGCGTCCGCCAGCACCGCGGGCTCGTCCAGCGTGGCGACCTTCCGGTCGCGCATCAAGCACACGGCCGTTGACGATCGTCGTCTTCACGTCGTCGCCGTGCGTGGCGTAGACGAGTTGCGAGACGGGGTCGTAGAGCGGCGTCTGTCGCGCGCGATTGGTCCCGACGACGATCAGGTCGGCGCGCTTGCCGGGCTCGAGCGACCCGATCGGCATCCTGCAAGCCGAGGACGCGCGCTCCGCCCATCGTTGCCAGCTCCAGGGCCTGGGTGGCGGGCACGGCGCGCGGATCGTGGGTCTCGAGCTTGTGCAGGAACGCGGCCTGCCGCATCGCCTCGAACATGTCGAGGTCGTTGTTGCTCGCGGCGCCGTCGGTGCCGAGGCCGAGCTTGACGCCGGCGGCGAGATACTTCGGCACGGGGGCGACGCCGCTCGCCAGCTTCATGTTGCTCTCGGGATTGTGGGAGACGCCGACGCCGCGCCGTTTCAGAATCGCGATGTCGTCGTCGTTCACCCACACGCCGTGTGCGGCGACGACGCGCGGCGTCCAGAAGCCGATCGACTCGAGATACCCCGTCGGTGTCAGGTGCGACGACTCCTGCGATGATCCGCACCTCGTCCTGCGTCTCGGCGAGATGAATCAGGAGCGGCACGTCGTACTTCAGCGCCAGATCGCGGCACGCGAGCAGCGTGTCGCGGTCGAGCGTGTACGCGGAGTGCGGCGCGACGGCCGGCGTGATCAGCGGGTCGTGCCTGAACTCCGCGATGTACGCTTCGGCGCGCTTCAACGCGTCCGCGGGCGTCTTCGCGTCGGCGACCGGAAACTTGATGATGGTCTCGCCGAGGACGCCGCGGAGGCCCGCGTCGCGGGCGGTCCGCGCGATCTCCTCCTCGAAGTAATACATGTCGGTGAAGGTCGTCGTCCCCGACTGAATCATCTCGAGCGCGGCCAGCTTCGTGCCGACGCGCACCATCTCCGGCGAGACGGTCTTCGCCTCGGCAGGAAAGATGTAGCGCTGGAGCCAGTCCATCAGCGCGAGGTCGTCGGCGAGCCCGCGATAGAGCACCATCGGCGCATGGCCGTGCGTGTTGACGAGCCCGGGCAACACGATGTCGTCCGTCGTATCGACGACTTCCCTTCCCGTGTACCCGGCGGCCACGGCTTCCGCGCGTGTCGACCGCCACGATGTCCGTGCCGTCGACTGCGACGGCGCCATGCGGTATGACCCGATGGGCGGCGTCGATGGTGATGACCGTACCGCCGGTCAGGATCAGGCTGACCGCGCGCGGCGCGCGGGCATCGAGAACGACAGACGTGAGACCAATCAGCGCGACGACGAGCGCTCGACGCATGGCGGGCATCTTATCCTGTTATAGTTTCCGCGGTGCCCGTCCACGTCATCGACCATCCGGTTGCGCAGGATGCCCTGGTCACGCTGCGCGATCAGCGGACCGCTCCCGACGAATTCCGCCGCGCCGCGCGACGCATCAGCGCGGTGATTGTCGGCGAGGCTCTGCGCGGAATGCCCACGACGGCCGTCACCGTGCAGACACCGCTCGAGCCTGCCCCCGGCCATCGGCTGGCCGGCGACGTCGTCGTCGTGCCGGTCCTTCGAGCGGGCCTCGGCATGCTGGATGCGGCGCTCGACCTCGTGCCGTCCGCGCGCGTGGGGTACCTCGGCCTGCAGCGCGATGAAACCACGGCGATTGCGTCGCAGGTACTATGCCAAGCTGCCCGCGGACCTGAATGACAGTTTCGTGCTGCTCGTCGATCCGATGCTTGCCACGGGCGGGTCGTCAGTGGCCGCACTGGACCGCCTGACGAAGGCTGGCGCGCGCCACGTGCGCATCGCCTGCATCGTCGCGGCGCCGGAAGGCATCGCGGTCGTCGAAGCCGCGCACCCGGACGTGCACATCTACACTCCGGTGATCGATCGAGCGCTCACCCCCCACAAGTTCATCCTGCCCGGTCTCGGCGATTTCGGGGATCGGCTCTATGGGACGGCCTGACATGGCGAGCGAACTCACGAAGCGATCGGACGCCAAGGCGCCGCCGTCGACCTGGAAGACGGCGCTCACGCACATCGAGTCGAACAAGGTGCTCGTCCGCGGCTATCCGCTGGACGAGATGATGGGGCGTGTCGGGTTCGGCGACGCGATCTACCTGCTGCTCGTCGGCGAGCTGCCGACGCCGTCGGTGAGCCGGATGATCTCGGCGATCCTCGTGTCGTCGGTGGATCACGGCGCGATGCCGCCGTCGACGCAGGTGTCGCGCAACGTCGCGACCACCGGAGCGCCGCTGCGCGCTGCGGTCGCGGCCGGCGTCCTCAGCTTCGGGACGTATCACGGCGGCGACGTCGAGGCGTGCATGGACCTGCTCGACGCGGGCCTCGCCCTGGTGCGCGAGGGCAAGAGCTATCAGGACGCCGCGCGCGAGATGGTGCAGCGGAAGATCGACGCCGGCGAGCGCGTGCCGGGCCTGGGCCACCGGCTGCACACGCACGATCCCGCGGGCGTCGAAACTGCTGCAGATGGCGTACGAGCTGGACCTCGAAGGCGAGCACATCCGCCTGATGCGAGTCGTGGACACGGCGCTGGCCGAAGCCCTGGGCCCGGATCATCCGCGTATCCACGTGAACGTCGACGGCGCGATCGCGGCGATCTGCGGCGACCTCGGGCTGGATCACGAGTTTGGCAACGCGCTCTTCATCATCTCGCGCGTGCCCGGCCTCATCGCCCACGCGCACGAAGAGAAGCTGCGCGAGCGGCCGATGCGACAGATCGACCCCAAGAATCACGAGTACGACGGGCCGCCGGAACGGCGGCTGCCGCAGACGAGGAAGTAGGTCATGGGATGCGATGGGTCGATGGGTCCATGAGTCGATGGGCGGCCAGCGTGCCTGCGCATGACCCATGGACCTATGGACCTATGCGCCCATGGACCTACGTCTGCGCCTGTTGCCGGAGAGGCCTGGCTGGGCTAAGATCGTAAGTCTCTCCGGGGCGCGCTTGGCTCAGCGGTAGAGCATCGCCTTCACACGGCGGGGGTCGGAGGTTCGAATCCTCCAGCGCGCACCAATTCCTCTGATATCCACGCTTAGTTTTTCAGCAGAGCGGCCCAGTTCACCAGCAGCGTCAAGGGCGGGTTCGAGTTGCCCGGCTTCAGCGAGTTGATCAGAAAACGCTGACCGTCGGGCATAACGTCGGTACTGAAAATAATCATACCGTGCGCCGGTAATCCTGGTTTGAAAGAGTTCGCGCGGGACGCCAGCGGCCAACGGCGGCCCCTCGTCAATCGACACCGACATCAGCTTCTTGTCCCGCGAAATGTAGAACAGCTCCTTGCCGTCGGCCCGCCACCGGGGCTGCGCCCCGCCGCCGTTCGACACCTGAAGCCGGCCCGCGCCTGCAGGATACGGTTGCATGAACACTTCGCCGGGGTCGCCCGTGTAAGCGACCCAGCGGCCGTCGGGCGAGAACTGCGCTTCGGACCCGCCCATCAGCGCCTCTGGCGTGCCCGAACGGTCCACGTTGCGCGCGTAGATGCGCGGCGCGCCCTTCGAGACGTTCATGAAGAGAATCCGCGTGCCATCACGTGACCAATCCGTCGGCGGCATGAAGATCCCTCGTTCCAGCACACGGCTCTGCCCTGAGCCGTCCGCGGCGCGCACGCCGATCGTGAACTCGCTGCTGCGGTATCCGCCGTACACCAGGCGAGTTCCGTCTGGCGACCAGAGCGGAAACCCGTCGCGATCGCCATCGGTCAGTTGCGTCGCGGTCTTTCGCACCAGGTCGTAGATCCAGATGTTGTGTTTGCCGTCCGCGTCGGGTTCGGCGGAATAGGCGACGCTCCGGCCGCTCGGCGACAGGTGTGGCTCGTAAGCGCCCGATACACCCGTCGTGCCCAGCTCGGCGCCGGCGCGATCAAACCACTCGAACTCGGGAAGCGAGGCCGCGCGCGAGAGGAACACGAGGACGCCGGCTTTGGACACCGAGAAGTTACCGTGCAGGAAGGCGCGTTCGAATTCAACGTCCTGAGGCGCGATCGGGAGCGGGTCGCCGGTTGTCGCGGAGACGATCCGGATCGAAAGGCTGTGCCACGAGCCCTCCGGCACGGACATAGATCACGTAGCCGGACGCGAATTGCACATTGCTCAACAGATCGTGCGACACCAGGACGGGCTCGCCCCCGTCCAGCGACCCGACATAGGTCCCCGCCGACGCCACCCAGCCGACCTGATAGATGAAGTGCTTTCCGTCGGGCATGAACGAGGGCCATCGATGTCCCTCGGCGCTGTTTGGCACTCCGATCGTCGTCACGGGCGTCGGCTCGCCGCCGGTTGCGGGCACCCGCTGAATCGGCCCGGCTACGAAGCCCGAGAAGACGATCACGCCATCGCGATTCCAATCACCGCCCCAACCGCTGCGGGCCGCGCAAAGAATGTGCACGGCGCCGCCGCCGACATCGAGCGTCTTCAGCCGGCCCTCCGCGAAAAACCCGACCTGCAGGCTGTCCGGCGACCAAAACGGAAACCTGGCGTCGTCCGTGTTGGAGTACTTCCGAGTCACCCCCGTCCTCATGTCGCGGATCCACAGTGCCGTACTGCCATCGTCGGCGACCGCTTCGAAGGCGAGGCGGGATCCATCCGGCGACAACGTGAAGTTGAAGGGAGCAAAGGCTGCCTTGTCGGGTGGAGCGATTGAGGCCCGGACAGGATCGGGTACCCGCAGACCCTGGCTCGCGCCTCGAATCGCAAGCACCGCCGCGGCCGCGGTCATCAGCGCCGCGATCGCCCAGGCCACACGGTGCGCGGGTGACCGCCCCCCGGACGTGCGTCGATTTGTCGAGAGCGGATGCCCCCTCGGCGGCATATTGCAGCTCCAGCCCGACGTCATGCGCTGCATGCCACCGACGCCCCGGGTCTTTCGCGAGGCACGTTCGAACGAGCCGGTCGAGCGTCGGGGGCGACAGCGGCTGCGATGCGCTGATGGGCGGCGGATCGTGCGCGAGCACCGCCGCGATCACGCTCGCCGTCGTCTTGCCCTCGAAGGCGCGCTTCCCCGTCGCCATCTCGTAGAAGATCGCGCCGAGCGCGAAGATGTCCGACGCCGCATCCGCGTCTTTGCCCTCGATCTGCTCGGGCGACATGTACTGACAGGTGCCGACCACCACGCCACTGGCCGTCAGTGGAGCACCTCCGGCCGGGCTCGTCACGGTCACGTCCGTCGTCGACTGAACCGCGGGCGCGGCCTTCGCCAGGCCAAAGTCCATCAGCTTCAGGCTCGACTTCGTGAGCATGATGTTGGACGGCTTCAGGTCGCGATGGATAACGCCGCCCTGATGCGCCCGTTCGAGGCCCTCGCAGATCGCGAGGCCATACTTGAACACCTGATCCAGCGGCAACGGACCTCGCGCCAGCCGATCGGCCAGGGTCTCGCCGTCGAGACACTCCATCACGAGAAAATCGACGCCGTCCTGGTGGCCGACGTCGTGGAGCGTGCAGATGTTCGGGTGGTTCAGCGACGAGATCGCCCGCGCTTCGCGCTCGAGGCGTAGTCGGGCCGCGGGCTGGTCCGTCAGGTGTGGTGGAAGGATCTTGACGGCGACGGTCCGGTCCAGGACCGTATCCCTTGCGCGATAGACCTCGCCCATGCCGCCCGCGCCGAGCGGCGACTGGATCTCGTAGCGGCCGAGCAGCGTCCCGGCAATCAACGAGAGTTCCGGTTCAAATCCTCGCGGATTGACACAACTGCCTCCGGATGGCTTTTCGGAGGCGCTGCTCGTCTCACCCGCCGGCGGCGGGCAGTGACTCGTGAAAGCGGAGAGGGCTCGACTGTACCACGTTCCGGAACGCTAGTTCCTTCACCGTAATCGCAATCGCCAGCAGGTTGTTCGTCTCCAGCGACTCCGCGACCGTGTTGTCGCCGTCCACCTTCACGATGATGTAGTAGGTCCCCGGCGTCAGCCCCGCCGGGATCGCCGCGGCGATCGGCCCGGACGACGAGGCGCCGGCGCCGAGCGCCGGCACGACACGCGACCCGAGCAACGTATCGCCGGCATCCAGCGCCGTGTTGGCGGAGAAGTAGAGATACGTCGTCGACGCGTTCAATGCGGCGCTGCCCTGGTTCTTCGTCGTGTCCGTCAGCGTGACGACGGTGCCGGGCGTCACGGATGTGGGCTTGCTGAGCGACGACACCACGAGGTCCGGACCGACGCGCACCGAGACGGCAAGTACGTTGTTCGTCTCACTCGTCTCCGGGACTGTCGACGGTCCATCGGCGACCGCCAGCAGGAAATAGCTGCCAGGCGCCGTGTCCGCAGGAATCGTTACCGTGGCCGAGCCCGGCTGGCTCCCGCCATTCCCCGCCAGCGCGCCGACGCTTCGCGAACCCAGCAACAGGTCCGACGCGTCGAACGTCACGCTCGTGGACAGGTAATACGACGTGGTCGACGCGGGCGCGTCGCCGATGCCCTGGTTCTTCGTCGTGTCGGTCACGGTGATCGAACCGCCAGGCGTCGGCGTGCCGGCCACGCTCAGCGCGGACACGACCAGGTCCGGGCCGACGCGCACGGTCGTGTACGACACGTTGTTCGTCTCGGCGGTCTCCGGGACGACGTCGTCGGCGTCCGCCTCGACCGCGATGTAGTAGGTGCCGGCCGCCAGCCCAGGGGCAGCGTGAGCGTCGACGTCTGGGCAGCTCGTGGCACCGGGCGCGAGCGGGGGCACCGCCCGCGATCCCAGCGGCGTGTCGCCGGCGTCGAGCGTGGTGTTCGTCGAGAGGAAGTATCGCGTCGCCGAGGCCGACGCGTTCCCGCCGCCCTGGTTCTTCGTCGTGTCGGTTACCGAAATCGGTGCCGCCGGCCGCCGCCACCGTGCTGCCGTTGACGGCAGAGATGACGAGGTCCGGGCCAATCTTCACGGCCGTCGCGACGACGTTGTTCGTCTCGACGGTCTCCGCGTTGGTGTTGGTCGAATCCGCCTGCGACAGGAGGTAGAGCGTGCCCGTCCCCATGTCAGCCGGAAGGGTCACGGTCGTCGAGCCAACGCTCGTGGCGCCGGCCGCCAGGCCTGGGACGTTCCTCGACCCGAGCGGCGTGTCGCCGGCGTCCAGTGCGGTGTTCGCCGACAGAGTAGAACTGCGTCACCGACGGACCGCTGTCGCTGCCGCCCTGGTTCTTCGTCGTGTCGGCGATCGTGATCTGCCCGCCGGCTCCAAACGTCCCGCTCGCGCTCGCAGCCGAGATCGACGAGGTCGGGACCGATCTTCAGCGTGGTCTGGCCGTTGTTGTTCGTCTCGACGGTCTCCACGACCGCGTTGTCGGCGTCGGCCCTGGCGATGATGTAGTAGCTTCCCGTGGATGCCGACGCGGGGATCGTCACGCTCGTCGAGCCGGCGCTCGTCGCGTTGGCGGCCAGTGCGGGGACGTTCCGGACTCCAATCATCTGGTCGCTCGCGTCGATGGTCGTATCCGTCGAGAAGTAGAACCGCGTCACCGTGGCGCCAGCGGCGCCTCCGCCGCCGTTCTTCGTCGTCTCGGCGATCGTCACTGTCGCGCCGCCAGCCGCGATTCCCGGACCGCTGATCGCCGAGATCGTCAGATCCGGTCCGATCCTGAACGCGACCGACCGGATGTTGTTGGCCTCGGAGGTCTCCGCGTTGGTGTTTTCGGCGTCGGCCTGCGCGATGAGGAAATACGTGCCGGGCGCGGTGTCGCCTGGGATCGTCACGTTCAACGACGCCGCGGCCGACGCGCCGACCCCCAGCGTCCCGACGGCGCTCGACCCGACCACCGGATCCGACGCTTCGATGCCGGTGTTCGCCGACAGGTAGAAGCGCGTGGTCGACGCCGACGAAGCGCCCGTTCCCTGGTTCTTCGTCGTCGCCGAGATCGCAATCACGCTGCCGGCCGAAGCGGTCGCCGGCACGGTCAGCGCCGTCACCACGAGGTCTGGCGCGACGTCGTCGCTCACGATCGTGACGGTCGCGGCCGACGGCGCGCCACCTTGTAGCCGACGCTGCCGGTCACTGTGAGGACAACGGTCTCGTTCGACTCGACGACGGCATCGTCGATGGGGGTCACGGCCACATTGGCCGTCGCGGCGCCTGGCGCGAACGTCGCGCTCGGCGGCAGCGGCGCGAAGTCGCTCCCCGCGGTGGCGGTGCCGCTCACGTTGAAGTAGACGGTGAGCGCAGACGACGTGTCGCCGCTGCGCGCGAGACGGAACCGTCCGGGCGTCGGTCCCGCCTCCGTCGCGGTCGCGACGGTTGCGGTGACCGAGATCATCGTCGGCGCCGGCAGCGCCGGGCACTCGGCCGGGACCGTGAAGTCCTCGACGACGGAGGCCGTGCCCGTATCGTCGGTGTCCTGCGCGGCGGCGCCCATGCCGCGCGTCGCGAAGACGTCCCAGATGCGGCAATGGTTCTGGCTGCCGGCCGGATCGCCGCTCGGGTTCCTGATGCCGTCGGCGTCGAGGATGGCGTCACGCAGGTCGAGCATCGTCGGCGACGGCGGCGAGAGCTTCAGCCCGTCCACGTAGAGCTGATGCGTCATCTGGACGCCGGCAGCCTGTGAGCCGCCAACCGCGTCGGTCCGGAAGCGCTCGCGCAGGTCCCAGAGCACGTCGGCGAAGACCTCGCCGTTGTCGTGCGGCTCGCAGATCACGAAGCCGAAGAACGAAAAGCAGAAGAAGTCGCCGTAGGTCTTGCCGTTGATGCTCCGAATGCCGTTCGGCGGGTACGCGTACTCGGCCAGCGTCGTGTCGTTGTTGATGCTGTAGGCGAAGAAGTCGCTGCCGCCCTCCCCCATCGCGTCGGCCTCGATACCCGTCCACTGCGTGTTCAGGCGGTTGCTGACGCCATGATGGAACTCGTGAATCGCGATGTCGGTGTCGAAGTCGCCGTCGATGTCCGGCGATCCGTCGCCGTCGACGTCCTGGGCCCAGCAGTTGCTGCCGTCCCAGAGATACATGCTCATGATCGAGACCTGGCCGTCCGGGTTCGGCTCGAACGTCGAGTTGTTCTTGCCGGCCGTCGATCGCGCCACGGCGGCCAGGGCGTCGCCTTCGAGCCCGCCGCGGCCGAAATTGCTGGCCTGGAAGTTGCCGGCGGCTTCGTCGAAACCGAGGTCGTAGAAGAAGTCGTGCAGGAAGTTCGTCAGGAAGAAGAGCTGCGTCTCGGCCGACTCCGGAGTATTGAAGCCAAAATCGAAATGCAGGCCGTCCGGCTGCGACGTCCCGATCGCGCCCTCGGTCCCGGGAACGCCGCGATAGACGTGCGTGTTGTTGCCCTGGAGGAATCCGGTGTTGCCCAGCACCGCCGCCGGATCGCGGAACTGCGTCGTGAGGCTCCGCAGCCTGTGATTCGTGACGGGCGGACATCCAAAGACCGGCCCCGGCTGTGCGCCGAACGGATACGGATCGAGGAGCTTGAGATTGATGCCGGCCGTGGCATCCGACTGGAGCACGCGCCCCGTGCCGTCGGCGTAGAAGACGAGATTGCGCCGGTACAGCAGCTCGCGCGTGACGGCGTCGATCAGGACTTCGTATTTCTGCGGCAGCCCCGGCGGCTCGAGCACGACCGACCACGCCATGCGCGGCCCGGTTGCCATGGGGAAGATCACCAGCTTCGCGTCGATGTCGGACTTGAATGGACCGCGTCCGAACCTCGTGCGCTGGTCCTTGCCGCTCGGACTGCGCCACCGCCGTCGGGCCGAAGAGCAGCTCCGGCCTGATGTTGCTGATCGCCGCCCTCACCGCGTCGTCGGCGGCGATCTGCGGCTGCGGCACGTCGCCGCTCGCGATGGTCGTGTTCGCGACGCGCAGGATCTCGCCGTCTGGCGAGAGATGCAGCTGCAGTCGTCCGCCGAAGACGGTGATGCCGTCGAACGACTGATCGAACTCCAGGTGCACGACGCGCTCGTTGCGGCCGCGATACTCGCGGATCTTGCGAAGCGACGCGAGATCCTTGTTCTCGAGGCCGAGCAGGTGGTGATAGTCCGAGAGGAACCGGCGGGCGATCTGTTCGGGGCTGCCCTGGGCGGCCGCCGTCAGGGGCTTGCCATTCGCGTGGAGCTCCCTGATGCCAGCGCCGCCTCCGTGTTGCCGCGATCGAATTTCCGGGCGATTCCGTCGCAGTTCGTCGAGCAACGTCTGCGACTCGGCATCGAGCGCCGGCGCGACACGGGGAGCCATGACACGGACGTCTATGTTCGGCAGCACCCGGTCCTTCGCGGTCGGCTTCTGTGCGCCGGACGCGAAGGCGGGCACCAACACGCCGACGACAACCGCGAGGATCGAACGCCGCAGCCGCGGGGCCATTGCAGACTCCTCGATGGGCTGGGGTGCTGGCAGAGACCCGCAAGAAGGACGCCGCGTCGAGGAGGGGATTTCCGCAACAAACCGCGCAAGTTGCCACGGCTTGTGGCTGAGCTGCTGACAGAACTGTCAGGCGACTCACCCAGGTTGGTCAGGTGCTCAGTGCTTCTTGAGCTCCGCGATCAGCGCTTCGAGGATCTTGCGATAGGAGGTCTCGGCGTCCTGGAAGGCCTTCGTGTAGTCATCCTGGGCGATCTTGCGGTCCTTCCATTTGCCATCCAACTGGAACGGCGCACCGTGCCCCGCGCGTCACGATGTCGGAGGCCTCGCCCTTGCCTGGCTGCGCGCGAATGCCATCGGCCTTGATGTCCTCGATGAGCACCTTCGAGTCGGTCGCCGGCGTCGTGGAGAGATCGGCGTAGGCGTCGTTGTACTTCCGGCCGAGGATCTTCTCGTTCAGGAACGCGCGGCGCGGCGTACTTCGCCGAGATCGCGATCAGCTCGCTGCCGGGGATGTAGAGCGCGGCCGCGAACGTGTCGCTGTCCAGCCGCGCGGCGACGGCATCGAGCTTCTGCGCCGTGAGCAAGTCGGTGAGCTCTTTCACCAGGCCGCCCGTCGCCGAAGGCGCGGGCGCCGCCGCGCGGGCAGGGAAGGACATCCCGCAGAAGCCGATCACCGTGAACGTCAGGAACAGTCGCCGCGTCATGCGGCAAGGATGTACCACCCGCTGGCGGCACAAGTCAATGCAGAGCTGGCTGGATCAGCCAATGAACAACGGGTCGTCTTCGTCGTGGACGGCCGCACCGGCGGGCGCCGAGGCTCCGCGGATTTCACGGAGCGCGGCAAACGCGGCCTTGATCCCCTGCACGAGCGCCATCCCCTCGCGGGCCGGCGCGATGATCGCCGACTGGAGGCTGGCCGCTGTCTCTTCGACCCTGCCCGCGACGTCCGCGAACAGCGCGTCCACGCGCTCGACCTGCAGCGCGGCCAGCTCGGCGGCACGCGCCGCCTCTTGTCCGACCACGTTCAGGTTCACCAGCAGCGGCTTGATCTCGCGATCGACCTGCTGAGCGATCTGCTCGACGCGCTTCGCCAGGCGGGCGCCGAAGATGACGACCCCCACCTGGACGATCGCCATCACGCTGACGGCCAGCGCGATGATCCCGAGGAAGACGCCGCTCCACTCGTTCACGCGGTTTCCTCGCCGTGCCGGGACTTGTTGTACGCCTCGCGGCCCCGATCGATCGCGCTGGAGATCTGATCCTTCTGGCGCCGGATCACCTCGCGGCCTTCGCGAGCCGCAGCCACCGCGCGCTCGCGGCTCTCGCGCGCCTTGTCGGTGAGGAACTGCCGGGTCTCTTCGCCTGCAGCCGGCGCAAACAGGAGCGCCACGGCCGCTCCGCTGATGGCTCCGGCCAGAAAGGCCAGCAGCACCGTGCCTCCGCCCGCGTCTTGTCTCGACATGTCGGTCTCTCCCGTTACCTGCACAGCCGCCGGGTCGATGCCATTCGAGACGGCGCGCCCCGTGGCTGTAAGTATTATCACGGGCCGCTAGAAAATACTGACCCTCACCCGCAGGTACTTCTGCGGATCCTTTCGGATGTCGCCGAGGAGCCCCGTCATTTCACCGACCGCCTTGTTCAAGTTGTCATACAACTGGCGATCGTTGATGAGCTGGGCCGCGGTCCCGTTGCCTTCCGTCAGACGCTTGGTCAGGTCGTCCAGTCTGGCCGACAGCGTGTCGAGGCGCTTATAGAGCGCGTCGTCGGTCAGCAACTTCCCCGCCGACCCTTCACCACGATTGAGACGTCCGGTGATGTCATCCAGGTTCTTCGTCGTGCTCGTGAGGGAATTGCCAAACGCGTCGTCATTCAACAGGTGGCCGAGGCTCCCCTCTCCCTTGTTGATACGCGTCGTCATCTCCTGGAGGTTCTTGAGCGAGGCCGCGAGCTGCTCGTAGGCCTGGTCGTCGTTGGCGAGCTTGCCGAGCGTGCCGCGCCCGTTCCGCAGGTTGGTCGCCACGGCGTTGGCGGCGTCGACGAACTTCGTGACCTCGTTGTAGAGCGCTTCGTCGGTGACGAGTTTGCCGAGCGTCCCCTTCCCCGCGCGGATGTCCTTCAGCAGCTCGGTCGCCTGGACCAGGCCCTGGTTCGCCTGCTCCGTCACGTCGGTGAGCTGACCGGGCGTGCGCACCGTGCGGACGTAGCCGTCGGCCGGGATCGGCGTGCCGGCGACTGCGGCCGTGAGGTCCAGCGAGCCTTCGCCGAGCAGCGACACCGAGCCGATCATCGCCGTCGACTTGTCGGTGATGTGCGGCTGCATCTCCTTCGACAGCTCGAACCGCACTTCGACCTCGACGCCGTTGAAGGCGATGTTCTTCACCGAGCCCACTTCGACGCCGGACACGCGCACCGGCGCGCCGGTCTTGAGGCCGGCGACGTTGGTGAACTTGGCCCGGAGCGCGTAGCGCTGCCAGAAGAAGCCGCCCGAACCGCTCAGCAGGAAGATGACCGCCGCCGCGATCGCAATGGCGGCGAGCGTCATGAGGCCGATCTTCAGTTCGGACCATCCGAGCGAACGTGTGCGGGGCATAGGGAAGAATCCTCGGTCTCTGGTCTCTCGAGTCCTACGACAGGAACGTCTTCAGATACGGATCAGTCGAGCGCTTCAGTTCGCCTGCCGGGCCCTCGAAGACGATGAGGCCGTCGCGGAGCATGATGAATTCGGCCTCCTCGGACTTCTCCTCGGCGGCGACCTCGATCGCGACGGCGCCGTTTCTCACCGCCCGGTGACCGGCGATGAAAAACGCGTCGCGCAGCTGGTGCGTGACGACGATCGAGCTCACGCCTTCGAGATCGCGGAGCTTGACGATTTCTTCGTCGACCGTGGTCGCCGTGATCGGGTCGAGGCCGGTCGTCGGCTCGTCGTACAGGAGCACGCGCGGCTTGGCGGCCATCGCCCGGGCGATCGCGACGCGGCGGCGCTGTCCGCCCGAGAGCTCCGACGGCATCTTGTCGACGTGCTCGGCCAGCCCGATGAAGCCGAGGATGTCCTCGACGCGCTTGTTCACCTGGTCGTCGGGCCAGTGCAGCTCTTCCCAGAGCTTGTAGCCGACGTTCTCTCGTACCGTCAGCGAGTCGAAAAGGGCGCCTTCCTGGAACACCATGCCGAGGTCGGCTCGGACCCGCATCAGCTCGAGCTCGTTCATCTCGTCGACGCGTTCGCCATTGACCCAGATCACGCCCGCGTCGGGACGCAGCAGACCCGTGATCAGCTTCAGGATCGTCGACTTCCCGGCGCCGCTGGCGCCGAGGATGATCTTCGTGTGGCCCTTGATCAGGGTGAAGCTGACTTCGCGCAGGATCACCTTCTCGTCGAACGCGAGCGACACCTTGTCGAACACGACGACAGGAGCGCCTGTCCGCGTCCAGGATCTCCTGGCGGTCCATCGTCCGCTCGTCGAACTCGTCCTGCGGCGCGGTCATCAGTACATCACCGAAATCAGCAGGCGCGTCAGGAAGAAGTCCACCGCGAGCACCGCGACGGACGCGGCGACGACGGCCTTCGTCGTGGCGCGGCCGACGCCCTGCGTGCCGCCGTGCGTGCGCAACCCGACGTGGCAGCCGATGCTGACGATGGCGAACCCGAGGAAGAACGGCTTGATGAGCCCCATCCACGGGTCCTGCCAGTAGAGCCCCTCGAGGACCGAGTTCCAGTAGACGCTCGACGCGACGCGCAGCTGCAACACGGCAATCGCCCACCCGCCGGTGACGCCCACGAGATCCGAGATGACCGTGAGCACCGGGCACATGAGCGTGCCGGCGATGACGCGCGGCACGACGAGTTTCCGCACGGGATCGGTGCCGAGGGCGCGCAGCGCGTTCACCTGCTCGGCGACGACCATCGATCCGAGCTCGGCGGCGATGCCGGAGCCGACGCGGCTCGTCAGCATCAGCGCCGTCAGGACCGGCCCGAGCTCCTTGATCATCGACGCGCTCACGAGGCGTCCGACGAACGGCCGCGCGCCGAACTGGTCGAGCGTCATGCCGCTCTGCAGCGCCAGCACCGCGCCGGTGAAGAATCCCGTCAGGAGGACGACGGTCATCGATCCCCAGCCGATGTTGTCCAGCTGCTGGATCAGATCGCGGTAGTAGAACGGCCGCGAGGTGATGCCCTTCATCACCGCCCAGCACAGCCGCACGTATTCCTGCACCTCCTGGACGGCCGCCTTCAACCACTCGTTGATTGCGTGCACGCGTCAGCGCTCCACAGGTGCAGCCGCCAGACCGAGGTCCGCGATCCGGAGGTTGCGAATCTCGTCGCGCAGCCGCGCCGCGCGCTCGAAGTCCAGGTCCGCCGCGGCGCGCTTCATGTCGGCGTCGAGCGAGGCCAGGTGCGCCGCGCGCTCGGCGGCCGATCGGAACCGCGGACGCCCGGCCGTGGCTTCGCTGAGCGCGTAGTCGCGATCTTCCACGCCGCCGCGGCCCTCGTCGATGGCCTTCACGATTGACGTGGGCGTGATGCCGTGCTCTTCGTTGTACGCCCGCTGAATCACCCGGCGCCGCTCGGTCTCGTTCAGGCACTGCCGCATCGAGTCGGTCACGGTCTCGGCATACATGATGACGCGGCCGTTGACGTTCCGCGCGGCGCGGCCCGAGGTCTGGATCAGCGAGCCGCCCGATCGCAGGAAGCCCTCCTTGTCGGCGTCCAGAATCGCCACCAGCGACACCTCGGGCAGGTCCAGCCCCTCGCGCAGCAGGTTGATGCCGACCAGCACGTCGAAGACGCCGCGCCGGAGATCGCGCAGGATCTCGATGCGCTCCAGCGTCTCGATGTCCGAATGCAGGTAGCGGACCTTCACGCCGAGCTCCTGATAGTACTGCGTCAGGTCCTCGGACATCTTCTTCGTCAGCGTCGTCACCAGCACGCGTTCGTGCCGTTCCGCGCGGACGCGAATCTCCTGCAGCAGATCGTCGACCTGGCCGCGGACGGGCCGAACGTCGATCGGCGGATCCATCAGGCCCGTGGGCCGGATGATCTGCTCCACGACGACGCCCGCCCGCCTTGGTCAGCTCGTACGGCCCTGGCGTCGCCGAGACGTAGACGACCTGACGGACGCGCGCCTCCCACTCCTCGAAGTTGAGGGGCCGGTTGTCGAGCGCCGACGGCAGGCGGAAGCCGTACGACACGAGCACTTCCTTCCGCGAGCGGTCGCCGGCGTGCATCCCGCGGACCTGCGGCACGGTCTGGTGACTTTCGTCCACGAAGATGATCGAGTCCTCGGGGAGATAGTCGAGCAGCGTCGGCGGAGGTTCCCCGGGCGCGCGGCCGGTCAGGTGGCGCGAGTAGTTCTCGATCCCGTGGCAGTAGCCGATCTCCCGGATCATCTCGAGGTCGAACATCGTCCGCTGGTGCAGCCGCTGGGCTTCGAGGAGCTTGCCCTCGTGCTCGAGGAACGCCGCGGCGCTCTTCGAGCTCGGCCTTGATCGTCTCGACGGCCATCTTCGTCTTGTCACGCGACGTGACGTAGATCGATTTCGGGAAGATTGACAGACGGTCGTGACGGCGAAGCGTCTTGCCCGTGAGCGGATCGAACGCCACGAGCTCGTCGATCTCGTCGCCGAAGAGATCGATGCGGACGGCATGCTCTTCGTACGACGGGAACACCTCGATGGTGTCTCCGCGCACGCGAAAGGTGCCGCGGCCGAACTCGGTGTCGTTTCGCTCGTACTGGATCTCGACGAGCTTCTTGAGCACGTCCTGCCGGGAAATCCGCTGACCGCGCGACAGCGGCAGCACCATGCCGTAGTACGCCTCGGGCGAGCCGAGGCCGTAGATGCACGACACGCTGGCGACGATGATGACGTCGCGGCGCTCGAAGAGCGACCGCGTGGCCGACAGGCGCATGCGGTCGATCTCGTCGTTGATGGTCGATTCCTTCTCGATGTACGTGTCGCTCGCCGGGACGTACGCCTCGGGCTGGTAGTAGTCGTAGTAGCTGACGAAGTACTCGACGGCGTTCTCGGGAAAGAAGCGCTTGAACTCCTGGTAGAGCTGCGCGGCCAGGGTCTTGTTGTGCGCCATCACCAGCGTCGGCCGGTTCGTGCGCGCGATGACCTGCGCCATCGTGAACGTCTTGCCCGATCCCGTGACCCCGAGCAGCACCTGGTGCCGATCTCCGCGGTCCAGTCCCTCGACGAGCTCCGACTGCGCGCGCGCCTGATCGCCGCGGAGCTCGAAGTCGGAGACGAGATGGAATCGGTCGGTGGCTGAAGACATCGGAGACGCCGGGCTCACCAGAGGTGGCCCGAATCTCCAATCGTACCACAGAGATGAGAGACGGACAGGGACCGCGGATGACGCCGATTACGCGCGACGTTGCACGACCTGTCACACTGCGGTCGCGCCGGTGTCTGTCTGTCGGGCGACGGGCTAGTCTTGCGACGCGGGCTTGCCGGGAGCGGACGGGGCGACGGTATAGGCGGCGTAGTAGCCCTTGCGCGTCCGGATCGTCAGGCTCTGCAGCTTGTCGCCCAGGAGCCGCACGTCCAGCTTTCGCCAGGTGCCGTCCTTCTTGGCGTCGATGGAGATGAAGCCGAGGCTGTATTGCGCACGCACCTGCGAGACGATGCGCGAGAACACCTGATCGAGCTGCTTGGTCGTCGTCGGGAAGAACGCCTCGCCGCCGGTGACGTCGGCCAGCTGCTGCAGGCGGAGCTTCTGTTCCGTCTTCGATCGCAGATCCTGGTGCTCGAGGAAGCCCGACCGTGTAGACGATGACGTCGGACGACTTCAGCATCGCGATGACATCCGCGAACGTCTGCGCGCTGCGCGTGTCGCCGCCGTCGGTGTAGATGACGAGAATCTTCCGGCCTTCGAGATCGTGGGCGCCGTCGAGATAGATGCCGAGCGCATCGTAAAGAGACGTCCAGCCATCGGCCTTGCGTGAGCGGATGCGCTCGACCAGGCGCGGCATGTCGGCCGTGCCGTACTGCGCGATGCGGACCTCGGTGTCGAAGTCGACGAGCGTGATGTCCTCGGCCTCGGGCAGATCCTTGAGGAATCGGATCGCCGCGGTGCAGGCCAGGCCCATGTCTTCGAACATGCTGCCGCTCGTGTCGAACAGCAGCCCCAGACGCAGCTTGAGCGCTTCGCGCTCGGCGTCGCCGCGCACGAACACACTGAGGTCCTGCTTCTGGCCGTTCTCGTAGACCTCGAAGTCTGTGGCCGAGAGATTGGAGATGAAGTTCCCTTGGCGGTCCAGCACCATCACGGGCACGTTCACGAGGTCGATGCGCCCCTTGAACCGCCCCTGCTGCGCCGTGACGGCGGTCGCCGCGACGACCGCAATCGCCCCGCCGAGAAGCCACGCCCGCACGTCGCTACCCCCGTTGGTAGGCGGATGATAACAGGATTGTCCCAGGCCGGCGCCGCTCTCCGAACGCCGCGGATCGATAACAGGATCATCGGCGCCGCAAAGCAGGGGTGATCTGCTGACGGCGCCTGCCGGCTGACGCCAAAGTCGCGCTGGCCTTGTCACGAACTGCACGTCGTCGGCGAGCGGGTGGTCAAACCACTCCGGACCCGGCGGGCGTATAATGATTCTTTCCGACGATGGTCGTGCCGTCCGCTTCGCTCCCCTCCGGTCCTGGCCCGATGAAATGTCTCGCCATCTGCCAGGATGAGCTGGTCATCAGGGTGCTTGATGAGATCCTGCTGCCCAGCTTTGAAATCGAGTTCCTGGTCGAAAGCGCCGCGCTCGCCCGGCGCATGACCGAAGCCGGCGTGCACATCACCGCCGGCGACCTCAAGCGCAAAGACACCTTCCACAAGGCTGATATCTCGCCGAGCACCTGCGTCATCGTGCAGGACACCGGCAAGCGCGGCCTGAAGAAGGTGCTCGAGAACATCCGCGACGCCGGCGGCACGCTGATCTACGTGCTCGGAGTCGGCGTGGGCGCCTCCGCCGAGCGCGAGGAGGAGATCCGCAACGCCTATCCCGACGTCACCTACCTGGCGATGGCGGAGCTCTTCGGCGGACCGCTGCTCACCGAGTTCGGCCGATCGCTGACTCGGGCGCGGGTGCAGCAATACCAGCGCTACTTCGCCGACGCCGAGAAAGTCCTGATCATGCTCCACAACGATCCGGACCCCGACGCGATGGCCAGCGGCCTGGCCCTCCGAAGTCTGCTCCGCCGCACCAAGACGACGGCGATCATCGGCGCGATCCAGGGCGTCACGCGGCCGGAGAACCTGCGCATGGCGAACCTGCTCGACATCCACGTCGAGTCGGTGACGCCGGCCGACTTCCACTCGTTCCAGCGCATCGCGATGGTGGACGTCCAGCCCCACTACTTCACGGGCCAGGTCGAACGCGTCGACCTCGTGATCGATCACCATCCGGAACAGACCGGCTACAGCGCGATTTTCAAGGACATCCGCGCCGACTACGGGTCGACCTGCACGATCCTCACCGAGCATCTTCGTGCCGTCGACGCGAACATCTCCGAGCGCACGGCCACGGCGATGCTCTACGCGATCAAGTCCGACACGCTGTTTTTCAACCGTCAGGCGAACCGCGTCGACCTCGAGGCGTTCTCGTTCCTGTATCCGCTGTCGGATGCGGCGCTCATCCGGAAAATGGAAGGCGCGGAAATCACGATGGAGCGCCTCGCCTACGTGACGAAGGCGACCGAGACCGGGCACCTGAAGGAACAGGTCTTCTGCGCGTTCCTCGGCGAGCTGCCGCGGGAAGACTTCATCCCCTACGTCGCCGACTTCTTCCTGCAGCTCGAAGACACGAAGTGGACGCTCGTCGCGGGCGTCGTGAACGGCTCCTTCGTGGCGTCGGTGCGCAACATCGGCTACACGCGCAACGCCGGCGAGTTCATGCGGAAGCTGTTCGCGGACATCGGCAGCGCCGGCGGACACCGCGCGATGGCCAAGGCGGTGGTTCCGGCGGATCGAAGTTCGTCGCGAAGTACGGCCCGCTCGAGAACCCCGACATCACCGAGCGGCTGCTGGAGCTGGCGCTCCAGTTCCTGCACGACACCAACGGCGCCGACAAGAAGCCCGGCAAGGAACGCGAGAAAGAGCCGGTTACTCCTCGCTAGCGATCCGGTTGGCGACCAACTCGTCGCCGCTGGCGCCCACGACCGGATCGATGAACTGGCGATAGGCGTCCTCGTACCCGCGATCGACCAGCTCCCCCACCGTCTGCCAGCGATCCGACTGCGCGTCGTACGCGCCCCCGGCATCGAGCGCGCTCACAGGGTTGTGGGCCGGGCGAATCACGAACAGCTGATCGAACCACGGCGAGGCCGTGCGAACCGCGTCGCGGACGGAGCGCCGCTTCCGCGGAGGACAGGAATTCTCCAAGCCGGGCGCGCGGATGCACGCGGCGCGTGGCCAGCTCGTGAGGGCCCGCGGCGCCAGAGGCGGCGGTGACGACAATCACCTGACGTGCACCGGCGTGCGCCACCTCCTCGAGCACCCGAACCAGACTCGCCGGACGATCCGAGAGCCGATGGGTCTCGCCGCGCCAGTAGCTCTCCGGGGCGAACGCGATGAACGGCGCATCCGTGACGCCGGGGACCGCGAGAGCGCCGGCCAGCGCGTCGAGCAGCACGTCACGCGCCGCCCCCGCCAGGTCGACCGCTTCAGACGATCGCCGCTCCAGGGCGGCCGCCGACGCGCGAGAGAAGAACGCACGCCTGGCGTTGGGCTCGAGCAGCGCGAAGACGACGTCGTGGCGGGCGTCGACGTCGTGCGCGACGAGCAGCAGCTCGCGGAACCCCGGCTGACCGAGGTTCTCTGCCAGCAGCTCCGCGTAGCGGCGGCTCAGGTCCGCCGAGGACGGCTGACGCACGTTCGCGCCGCCGCGCAGCAAGTCCCAGAGACCGCCGATGAAGAAGTGCGCCGTCAGCGTCGCCGGCCATCGGCGTGGCGAGCAACGTCCACCAGGCGCCCCCGCGCTGGTCGCGCCGCGCGGGCAGCCGCCGGCGCGCCCGGGCCGCCGCCACGAGCACGGCGACCACCACGACGGCCAGCACCGCGGTGATGAGTTGCGGCAGCCGCGTCGGCAGCGCGGTCGGCGCGAACATCGACGCCAGCAGTCGCCCCCACGTGTCAGCCAGCCACTGCGCCGTGCCGGCCCCGCCGATCTCGCTCAGGATGGCGACCTGATAGACGGCGGCCGCAAGTCCGAGGACGAGCGGCGGGATGGTGAGAAGCAGGGCGGCAATCGCCAGGCCCCGCGCGACGTTGCGGTACGCGGCGCGCCACGGGTAGAGCGCCCTGGCCAGCGGTCGCCGCCACAACCCGGTCGGCTCCCACAAGCGCGCGCCCGCCGTCGATCGCGCCGAAGATCGCGCCGACGGCGCCGACGCCGCGGCCGGCGATCAGGTCCACGCGCACGCCCGCTTCGGTCAGCGCGCGGATCGTGCCGGCATGGTACGCGCCGTCGGTGCCCGTGCCGGTCAGCACGAGCGCGGTGCGTCGATCGGGAGAATACGGCGGGCGGGGCTCGGGCTCAGACGCTGTCATGAACGGTCAGAAGCTTCAGGATCTCGAAGCTGCGCTTGCCGTTCGGTGTGACGACCACGACCTCGTCGCCCTCTTCCTTGCCGATGAGCGCGCGGCCGATGGGCGACGAGGTGGAGATCAGGCCCTTCTCGACGTCCGCGTCTTCGGGCAGGACGAGCTGGAAGATCACCGTGGCGGAATCCTCGCGCAGGTGCAGCGTCGAGCCGAAGCCGGCGCGATCGTGCGGCAGCTTGTCCAGGTTGATCATCTGCAGGTCCGCGACGCGCTGCTGCAGCATCGAGATCCGCGCCTGCACGTACGTCTGGCGCTCTTTCGCGGCGTGGTACTCGGCGTTCTCGCGCAGGTCGCCCAGCTCGCGGGCGCGCTTGATCTCCTTCGGCAGCTCGAGCTTCAGCTCGCGATCGAGCGCGGCGATCTCATCCTGCAGTTTCTTGAGCAGCTGTTCCTTCATCGTCGGTGGTCGCGATCGGGCCGGCCGGCCCGATCTGTGGTGATGTTAGCACAGGCCTTTGCGCGCTCCGACCACCGGCACGTAAGCACGTCAGCACTCGGCACGGCACTGCGGCACTGCGCACTGCAGCACTGCGGCACTGCGGCACTGCAGCACTGCAGCACTGCGATTCGCGTGTATGCTGGCCGACGTGCACGAGTCCGGACGCATCTCGCCGGTGATCTCGAGCCGGCACCATCCGCTCGTCGCTCGGTTCCGCGAGGCCGCGCGCGGCGGCGCAGGCACGCCGCTGCTGCTCGACGGACCGCACCTCGTGCTCGAGGCGCTCGGCGCGCGCATTCCGCTCCTGGATGTCGCGATGTCGGCCGACTCCGCCGACACCGCCGAGATGGCGCAAATCCGCCGGCGCGTTCCATCGACACAGATCGTCACCGCGCAGGTGATGGACGCGCTCAGCCCGACACGGACGCCAGCCGGCGTCGTCGCGCTCGCCGATCGGCCCGCCTCTCGCGAAGAGGATCTCTTTGACGGGCCGGCCCCGCTGGTCATCATCGCCGTCGACGTCCAGGACCCCGGCAATCTTGGCGCGATTCTCCGGACGGCCGAGGCCGCCGGCGCCTCGGGCGTGATGGCCACAACTGGCGGCGCGGATCCCATGGGCTGGAAGGCGGTCCGTGGATCGATGGGATCGGTACTGCGGCTCCCGGTCCTTCGCGTCGCGGATGCGGACGAGGCGCTGGCGATTGCCCGCCGTCACCGCGTCCGGTGTGCAGCGGCCGTCCGCAACGGCGGCGATTCCATGGACGCCGCCGACCTCACGGGACCGCTCGCCATCGTTGTCGGCGGCGAAGGCTCGGGGTTGAGCGAGGCGACGATCGAGGCGAGCGACCTTCGGGTGAGTATCCCGATGGCGCCGCACGTCGAGTCGCTGAACGTCGCGACCTCAGCCGCGCTGCTCGTCTACGAGGCGCGCCGTCAACGCACGCGCGGCTGAACTCGTGGATACCCCTCGCCTCTTCGACGATTCGTCAGACGCTGCCGGCCCATTGGCAACGGCGCCTCTGGCCGAGCGCATGCGCCCACGGTCGCTGGACGACGTCGTCGGACAGGAGGCCCTGGTGGGGCCGGACGCGCCGCTGCGCCTGGCGATCGAGCACGACACGCTGCAGTCGCTGATCCTCTGGGGCCCGCCCGGCACGGGCAAGACGACGCTCGCGCGCGTCATCGCCGATCGCACGGAGGCGAAATTCGTTTCGTTCAGCGCCGTGCTCGCGGGCATCAAGGACATCAAGGACGTCATGGCGCGCGCCGAGGCGACGAGGCACCAGACGGGCCGCCGGACGATCCTCTTCGTGGACGAGATCCACCGCTTCAACAAGGCGCAGCAGGATGCGTTTCTCCCCTACGTCGAAGCCGGCACGATCATCCTCATTGGCGCCACGACCGAGAACCCGTCGTTCGAAATGAATGCGGCGCTGCTCTCACGGTCGAAGGTCTACGTGCTCGAGCCGCTCGCGCTCGAGGACGTCGTGTCGATCCTGAAGCGCGCGCTGTCGGATTCGGAACGCGGCCTCGGGCGTGAGCCGCTCGACGTCGCCGATGACGCGCTGGCGATGATGGCGCGCATCTCGAGCGGCGACGCGCGCAGCGCCTTGAACCTGCTGGAACTGGCGGCGAAAGCCGCGCCGAAGTCCGAAGGACGAAGGCGGGTCGATCGCGCGTGGCTCGAACGTGCGTTGCAGCGACGGATCCTGCGCTACGACAAGAGCGGCGAAGAGCACTACAACCTCATCTCCGCGCTGCACAAGTCGATGCGCAACAGCGATCCCGATGCCGCGGTCTACTGGCTCGCGCGGATGCTCGAGGCCGGCGAGGATCCGCTCTACGTCGCGCGGCGGATGGTCCGCTTCGCATCGGAAGACATCGGCAACGCGGACCCGCAGGCGCTCACGATTGCCGTGGCCGCCCAGCAGGCGGCGCACTTCATCGGCATGCCCGAGGGCAACACCGCGCTCGCGCAGGCCGCCATCTACCTGGCCACCGCGCCGAAGAGCAACGCGGTCTACACGGCCTACGGACGCGCCGCGCGAGACGCCGAGCGCGAGGTGGCCGACCCGGTGCCGCTGCACCTCCGAAACGCGCCGACGAAGTTGATGAAGCAGCTGGACTACGGGAAGGACTACCAGTACGCGCACGACGAACCGGACGCCGTCGCCGACATGGAGTGCCTGCCCGAGAGCCTTCGCGGAAGGACCTACTACCAGCCTGCCGAACGGGGCTTCGAGAAGGAGATCAAGCGGCGGCTGGACGGGTGGAAACGAGATCAAGGCGAGGAAACGGGAGTAGTGCTGCAGTGCTGCAGTGCTGCAGTGCTGCAGTGCGGTGCTGCAGTGCTGCGCGTGCTGCAGTGCTGCAGTGCGCGGCACCGCTTATGCTCTGCCGTTCGGCGATGGGCGCGAAGTCGTTCGAAGAACTCTATGCCTGGCAGCTCGCAGTGCAGCTGCGGGAAAGGGTGATTGCAGTTTGTGAGAATCCAAGGGTCGCGAGGGATTTCAAATTCTGCGATGCGTTCCGGGAAGCTGCCCGCTCGGCGCCGAACCTGATTGCCGAAGGGTTTGGCCGATACGGCCTCGGGAGTTCAGGCGATACCTGGATGGCACGCGCCGAACCGCTGGAGGTCCAGAACGACCTGCTTGATCTAAGGAGCCGCCGCTGGGTATCTGACGAAGAAGTCGAAGAATTGCGTGACCTGGCAGATCATGCAGCCAGAGTGACCTCGAGGCTCCGCTCTTCAATCCGCGATCGGTGAGACAGCTCCGCCGATCGAGTCACTGCAGCACTGCGGCACTACGGCACTGCAGCACGGCAGCACGGCGGCACTGCGGCACTGCAGCACTGCGGCACTGCAGCACTGCGGCACTGCGGCACTGGCTAAATCCTTTCGAAGTTCCGTTCCACCTCGCGCCGGGTCAGCCGCAGCATGACCGGCCGGCCGTGCGGGCAGATGGTCGAGTACCGACGTCGCGGCAAGCTCCGCGAGGATGTGCACCATCTTCTCGTAGGTCAGCGGGTAGTTCGCCTTGACCGCGGCGTGACATGCGATCGTCGCGGCCATCTGCTTGAGCGCGGCTTCGGCGGGACTGCCGCGGTCGAGGCCTTCCAGATCCTCGCCGAGCGCCTTCAGCGTGCTCGCGGCGTCTTCGGCGCCGAGCAGCGCCGGGGCGGCGCTGACCCGCAGCGCACTGCCCCCGAAGTCCTCCACGACGAAGCCGAGGCGATCGAGATCGGCCGCGCGGCCGAGGAGCGCGTCGCGCGTGCCTGACGCCATCTCCACGATCATCGGCACCAGCAGCCGCTGACTCTCGAGCGCGGCCCGTCGTCAAACGCTCGAGCGTGCGCTCGTACAGGACACGCTCGTGCGCGACGTGCTGATCGATGATCGCGATGCCGTCGTTGTCCACCGCGACGATGAACGTGTCGCGGAACTGGCCGAGGGGCATCAACGGCGCGAAAACGGCATCGGTGCCTGGTGCCGCGTGCCGGGTGCCGGGTGCCGTCGTGCCAGGTGCCTGGTGCGCTCCCGGCCCGTGCTCCTGGCGCCAGCGGCTCGGGTAGAAGCCGCCGGCCAGCACGCCGGGGATCGGCATCGTCTCGCCGGGCGCGAGGCCTGACAGCGCGGCAGGCACGCCCGAACTGAAGTTCAGCCCCGCGGACGAGTCCGGTGCGCTCAGGGTCAACGCTGGCGCGCCGCTCTGGCCAAGCGCGTCGGTGAGCGCGCGGCGGACCACCTCGTGCACCAGCGACTGCTCGCGAAACCGCACCTCCGCCTTCGTGGGGTGCACGTTCACGTCCACCGCGTCGAGCGGCATCTCGATGAAGAGGTGCACCTCGGGGCTGCGTTCCTTGATTGAGGCCACGCTGTAGGCGTCGATGATCGCGTGCGTGATCGTCTTGTCCCGCACGAGCCGGCCGTTGATGAAGACGTTCTGCGGCCCGCGCCTCGGCCCTGTTTCGGCAAGCGGCGCGACGTAGCCGGCGATCGACACGCCGCCGGTCTCGCGGTGAACCTCGATGAGATCGCTGACGTCGCCATAAATCTGGAAGAGCCGCTCGAGGCGCGTGGCCGCCGGCGGACACTCGAGCACGCGACGGCCGGCGGCGACGAGCGAGAACCCGACATGGTACGCGCCCAGTGCGAGCTGCGTGACGATGCGCGAGACCTGCGCGGCCTCGGCGGCGTCGGACTTCAGGAACTTGCGGCGCGCCGGCAGGTTGTAGAACAGGTCCTCGACATCGATCCGCGTGCCCTCGGGCGAGCCGGCTTCGGTCTCGGACTCGACGACGCCGCCGTTGACGCGGATCTCGGTGCCCGAGGCGGTGCCGCGCGCGCGCGTGCGCAGCATCAGGTGCGAGACCGACGCGATCGACGGCAGCGCCTCGCCGCGAAAGCCGAGCGTTTCGATCGCCGCCAGATCGTCCGACGTCCGAATCTTGCTCGTCGCGTGACGCTCGAGCGCCAGCCGCGCGTCCTCCGCGACCATCCCCTCGCCGTCGTCTTCGACGCGAACCAGTCGCTTGCCGCCGAACTCGGTGGTGACGGTGATGCGGCGGGCGCCGGCGTCGAGGCTGTTCTCGACGAGCTCCTTGACGACCGACGCCGGCCGTTCGACCACCTCGCCGGCAGCGATCTGGTTGGCCAACGCAGCCGGCAGACGGTGGATGCGCGACATGACTACAGCCAGCGTGCCTTTCGAAACATCCACAGCATGACGAGCGTCGTCAGCGCCATGCCGGCCATGATCCACCAGAACGGGGCCGGGCTCTCCGGGCTGTTGACGCCCGGCAGGTGGACGTTCATGCCGAAGACGCCCGCGGCGAGCGTCAGCGGCATGAAGATGACGGTGATCACCGTCAGCACCTTCATGACCTCGTTCAGCCGGTACGACACGTTCGACAGGTGCGCTTCGAGAATGCTGGTGACCCGATCCTGGAAGATGAGCGCCTCGTCTGAGATCGCGGACCAGGTTGTCGTAGACGTCACGGAAGCGGTATGCCAGTTCGTCCGTGATGACGGGAAACTCGCGGCGCGCCAGCCGGCCGACCGCGTCACGCTGCGGCAGCGCGATGCGACGCAAACCCGTGACGTCGCGCTTCACGTCGAGAATCTCGCGAATCAGGTCTGGCGACGGCGCCTGGAATACCTGCTCCTCGAGCTGGTCGAGCCACTCTTCGAGCTCCTCGACCTCGGGGCGATAGTTGTCGACCATCTGGTCCACGATGCGGTGCATCAGCGCCGCCGGTCCCTCGGCGAGCACCTGCTGGTTGCGCGCGCAGAGCTCGCGCACGGTTGCCGCGCTGCGCGTCTCGCCGTCGTGCACGGTGACCAGGTACGTGTGCCCGAGGAAGAAGTCGATGTCGTGCGTCGAAAACGCCGTCTGTGACTTCTTGTAGTCGATGCCGTGCAGGATCAGGTAGAGGTAGCCGTCGTAGCTCTCGATCTTGGGGTGGTGCACCTTCGCCACCGCGTCTTCAATCGCCAGCGGGTGGAAGTGGAAGACGTCGCTCAGAATCGACATCTCCTCGGGCGTCGGCGCGGCCAGGTCGACCCAGACCTTCGCGTCGCTCGACGGGTCGAGCCACGCGGGATCCACGTGATCGACGGTGTCAGTCCGGCCATTGCGATTGACGTAGATGGTGATCATCGATGAGGCACGCGAATCTTAGCATCGGAAAGGTCGGGCAAGACTTCGTAACGTGAGCCCCCGCGATCGCGGTGCCTAGAATCTACCCGAGGCGGTCGAGAAAATGCGATCGACAGCGTCGTGACGACGGCGGGCCGCGCCCTGGCGGCGACGCTCGCCGGTCTCATCGGTCTCATCGCCGCGGCCGCTCCGTCGGCTTCGACTGATGGCGGGGCGCCGACCGAGGTCGGCAACGACGCCTGCCGTCCTTGCCACTCGCAGATCTACGAGAGCTACAGCCGCACGCCGATGGCGCGCACGAGTGGTCCCGCCGCGTCGGGCCTCGTCGCCGGCGAGTTCACGCATCGACGGTCGGGCATCCACTACCGCGTCTTCTCGGATGCCGACAGGGCCGACGCTGACGTTCGAACGTCCTGGCGATCGCGCGATCTCGGGACGGCTGCCGCTGAAGTACTACGTCGGCTCGAACACCCGCGGCCGCACGTTCCTCTTCTCCGTCGATCGGTTCCTTTACCAGTCGCCCATCAACTTCTACGCACGATCGGGCACGTGGGACATGTCTCCGGGCTACGCCGATCTCGAGACGATGCCGCTCAACCACGTCGTGGATCGGACGTGCCTGTTCTGTCACGCCAGTCGCGTGGCGGCACCTGAGCCTGGAACGACGAACCGGTTCGACGGCGAGGCGTTCCTGCAGGACGGCGTCGGCTGCGAGCGGTGCCACGGCGCCGGCAGCGAGCACGTCGCGGGACGCGGACACCTGCTCGATCCACGCACGCTCCCGGCCGACGTGAGAGACAGCCTGTGCACCCAGTGCCACCTCGAGGGCCAGTCGCGAATCGCGCGCGCGGGCCGCGCGCTGACGGACTTCAGGCCGGGAGATCGCCTCTCCGATACGATGGCCGTCTTCGTCTTCGACGAACGCGGCCAACGCGGCACGCGGCGCCGTCAGCCACGTGGAGTCGCTCGCCGCGAGCGTCTGCAAGCGGAAGAGCGGCGACCGGATGTCGTGCCTCTCGTGTCACGACCCGCACGTGCAGCCGGAACCCGTCCGCTCGCGCCGCCTATTACCGGGGCAAGTGCCTGCAATGCCACGGCACGCTGGCTGCCGATCATCATGCCGATCGGCCCGACTGCACCGGATGCCACATGCCGCGAGTCGAGAGCGCCGACATCGGGCACACGGCGGTGACCGATCACCGCATCCTCAAGGATCCGTCGGCGGTCGTCGCAATCGCCGCCGGGGATCGCCTCATGACGTTCGGCGGTGCCGATGCCGGCGACCGGGAGCTCGGACTGGCGTATGCCGAGATCGCCCTGCGAGGGGACACACGGGCAGCAGCCGAAGCCCACCGTCTCCTCGACGGCATCGTCGCCCGATACCCGGCGGACCCTCAGGTGCTGACGAGGCTCGCCTGGCTCGACCAGCAGCGACACGACGCCGCGCGCGCCGAGACTCTCTACCAGAAAGCGGTGGCAGCGAATCCCGGCGAGCCGGTTGCGGCAACCAACCTTGGCGTGATTCTGGCGGAACGAGGATTCATGACGCGCGCGCTGAGCGTCTGGCAGCCGGCATTCGACCGGCACCCCGATGCGAGCGAGCTTGGCGTGGACGTCGCGCTGGCGATGTGCAAGACCGGTAACTGGAAGGACGCCGAAGAAACCGTCCGGACCGTGCTCGAGCACAACCCGGACTTCCAACCCGCGCGTCAGGTCGGAGCCGCGCTGGCGCGCGGCCCCGATGCCTGTCGCACTGACTGAGCGCTAGTCGCCGACCTTCACGCCGAGCGCGGCCTGCGCTGCCGCGAGGCGCGCCACTGGGACGCGGAACGGCGAGCAGCTCACGTAGTCGAGCCCAACCTCCTCGAAGAACCGGATCGACGCCGGGTCGCCGCCGTGCTCGCCGCAGATCCCGAGCTTGATGCCCGGACGCGCGCTGCGGCCCTTCTTCACGGCGATGTCCACGAGCTGGCCGACGCCCGACGCGTCGATTGTCGCAAACGGGTTCTTCTTGACGATCTCCAGATCCTGATACTGCGGCAGGAACGAGCCCGAATCGTCGCGCGACATGCCGAGCCCGGTCTGCGTGAGGTCGTTGGTGCCGAAGCTGAAGAACTGCGCCGTCTCGGCGATCTCGTCCGCCGTCAGCGCGCCGCGCGGGATCTCGATCATGGTCCCCACGAGGTAGTCGATCTTCACCTTCCGCTCAGCCTGCACGGCCTTCGCCGTCTCGTGGACGACGGCCACCTGCAGGTCCAGCTCCTTCTTGAAGGCGACCAGCGGAATCATGATCTCTGGCTTGACCTTGATGCCCTCCTTCTGGACGATCGCCGCGGCCTCGAAGACGGCCCGCGCCTGCATCGCCGAGATCTCGGGATAGCCGATGCCAAGGCGGCACCCGCGGAAGCCGAGCATCGGGTTGAACTCGTGCAGCTGCTCGACGCGCTGATGGATGCGCGCGGCCGGCACGCCGATCTTCTTCGCGAGCTCTGCCTGCTGCTCCTTCGTGTGGGGCAGGAACTCGTGCAGCGGCGGATCGAGGAAGCGAATCGTCGCCGGATAGCCCTTGAGCGCCCGGAAGATGCCCGCGAAGTCGTCGCGCTGGTACGGGAGCAGCTTGGCCAGCGCGGTCTTCCGCTCTTCGATCGTCTCGGCGAGGATCATCTCGCGCATCGCGTCGATGCGGTCACCCTCGAAGAACATGTGCTCGGTGCGCGTCAGCCCGATGCCCACGGCTCCGAACGCGATGGCGTTGGCGGCCTGTTCGGGCGTGTCGGCGTTGGTGCGCACGCTCATGCGCGTGGCCTGCGAGCACCACGTCATGAGCTGCTGGAAGCTCCGGAACTTCTCCGACTTCCGCGCCGCCGCATCGCCTTCGATCAGGCCGGCGACGATCTCCGACGGCGCCGTCTTCACCTGCCCCGCGTAGACCTTTCCGGCGGTGCCGTCGATCGACATCCAGTCGCCTTCGCGGTAGGTCTTGCCCTGGACGCCGATCGTGCGGGCCGCGTAGTCGACCTCCACCGCCGACGCGCCGCAGACGCAGACCTTCCCCATCTGCCGCGCAACGAGGGCAGCGTGTGACGACACGCCTCCGCGCGCCGTGAGGATGCCTTCGGCCGCGATCATCCCGCGCAGGTCCTCGGGCGAGGTCTCGAGCGCGGACCAGCAGCACTTTCTCGCCCCTCTCGGCCGCCGCCACCGCCCGCTCGGCGTTGAGGTACACGCGGCCCGACGCGGCGCCTGGGCCGGCCGGCAGGCCGGTGGCAATCGGCGTCAGCTTTCTTCACCTCCGACGCATCGAACACGGGCGCGAGCAGCTGATCGAGCTGATCCGCCGGGTTGCGCAGGATGGCGGTCTTCCAGTCGATCAGCTTCTCCTTCTGCATGTCGATCGAGAACTTCAGCGCGGCCATGGCGGTGCGCTTGCCGTTCCTCGTCTGCAGCATGTAGACGACGTCCTCTTCGATCGTGAACTCGAAGTCCTGCACGTCCTTGAAATGCTTCTCGAGCCTCTGGCGGATGCGCTCGAGCTCCGCGTAGGACCTGGGCAGGTGCTTCCGGAGCTGCGCCACCGGTTCCGGTGTGCGCACGCCTGCCACGACGTCCTCGCCCTGCGCGTTGATGAGGAACTCGCCGTAGAACTCCTTCACGCCGTTGGCCGGGTTGCGGGTGAACGCCACGCCCGAGCCCGAACGCTCGCCGGTGTTGCCGTAAACCATCGCCTGCACGTTGACGGCCGTGCCCCATTCGGTCGGGATGTTGTACTTCCGCCGGTAGACGATCGCCCGATCGTTCATCCACGAGCTGAAGACCGCGCCCACGGCCCCCATCAGCTGATCCCAGGGCGAGGCCGGGAACTTCTGGCCCGATCGCTCCTTCACCAGCGCCTTGAATCGGACCACCAGCTCCTTGAGGTCGTCGACCGTCAGCTTCGGATCCTCGATGTCCTCGTGGTACCGCTCGTGCTTGAGGGCGTGAATCACCGTCTCGAACGGATCGTGGTCCTCGTCGGGCCGCTTCTGCACGCCAAGGACGACGTCGCAGTACATCTGCACGAAGCGGCGGTAACAGTCCCACGCGAAGCGCGCATTGCCCGTCTTCTTTGCCAGCGCCTCGACGGTGTCGTCGTTCAGGCCAAGGTTGAGGATCGTGTCCATCATGCCCGGCATCGAGTCGCGGGCACCGGACCGGACCGACACCAGGAGCGGGTTCTTGAGGTCGCCGAACTTCTTGCCCGTCTGCTTCTCGAGTGCAGCCACGCCGGCGACCATCTGGTCGCGGAGCGCGGACGGGTATGTCTTCCGATTCGCGTAGTAGTACGTGCAGACCTCTGTGGTGATCGTGAATCCGGGCGGCACCGGCAATCCGATGCGGCACATCTCGGCGAGGTTGGCGCCCTTACCGCCGAGCAGCGGCTTCATCGTCCCGTTGCCATCGGTTCGCTTGCCGAAGAAATAGACGTACTTCGTCCCCTTCACGCCCTTCGCACCTTGACGCACGCTTCGCACCCGACTTCTTCTTGACGACTTTCTTGGCCATGATTCGTTAGGACTCCGTTTGAGGGACGATCTCAGAGACGTCCGCGAGACGCAGGATGAGCCGGGCCAGCGAGGCCATCAGCCACAGCCGCGCCCGCCTGAGCGCGGCATCTTCCGCCATCACGAAAACATCCGAGAAGAACCGGTCCACGAAGGGACCGAGGTGGGCGGCCTCCGCAAAGGCCTGCCGGTAGTGATCGCCGGTGGCGAGCGCCTGCTCGATCACCGGACGCCGCTTCGTGAGCTCGGCGACGAGCGACTGCTCGGCCGGCTCGGTCAGGCGCGCCGCCTGCGCGGCTGCATCGCGATCCGCGGCGTCGAACTCCGCGTCGGGCAGCTCGCGCGCGATGTTCTTCACGCGCTTGAAGAGCGTCGCCAGCTGCTGGAACTCTGGCGTGTGGGTGAACTCGGGCAGCGCCTGCAGCATCCGCCGCGCGTCGGTCGGGCTCACATCGTCCAGCGGACGGCCCGAGAGGACCGCACGCACGTTGCGCACGTCGAAGCCGCGCTGCTCGAGCACATACGCGAGCCGTTCGGCGAGGAACGTCATCAGCGCCGCGCGCGCGGAGCCCTCGAGCGACACACCCTGACGGCCCAGCGCATCGGCCGCCGCGTTCACCAGCGCGCCGACCGTTGGACGGCTGCGGCTCCCCGTCGGTCTCGGGGAGATCGACCAGCACCGCGAACAGACCGTGCGCCTGCCGGCGCAGGCCGAACGGGTCGCGCGAGCCCGTGGGCCGCTCACCCGCGGCAAACAGACCGACGAGCGTGTCGAGCTTGTCGGCCATCGACACGGCCGCCCACACCGGAGCCGCGCTGCCGAGCGCTTCGCGCGACGGCGGCGCGCCGGCTTCGACGGCCACGGGCAGGTAGTGGTGATAGATCGCCTTCCAGACGGACTCGGGCTCCCCTTCTTCGCGGGCGTAGATGCCGCCCATCGTGCCCTGCAGCTCCGTCAGTTCGCGCACGACGTCGGTGGCAAGGTCGGTCTTGGCGAGCCGCGCGGCGCGCGCGGCCGCCGCGGCCGTCGACGGATCGCCCAGCGCCGTGCTCGGCCACCCATCCGGCCAGCGCCTCGAGCCGCTCGGCCTTTGCCTTGTAGCTCCCGAGCTTCTTGTGGAACAGGATGGTGTCGAGCCGATCGATCCGATCCTCGAGCTTCACCTTCCGGTCGGCGCGCGAAGAAGAACTGCGCGTCGCGCAACCGGGCCGTCAGCACGCGTTCCGAGTTGCGGCTGATCAGCTCGGGCCGCTCGACCTCGACGTTGGTCACGGCAAGGAACGCCGGCTTCAGCTTCCCGTGATCGTCCACCACCGGGAAGTAATGCTGGTGGTGGATCATCGTCGTCGTCAGCACCTCCTCGGGAAGCGAGAGGAACTCCGCGGAAAAGATGCCGGGGACGACCGAAGGCCATTCGACGAGATCGGGGACTTCGTCGACCAGGCCGGCCTGGAGCGCCGCCGCGCGATGCACGCGCCCGCCGAGGCGGCCGGCGTGGACGTCGAGCTCACGGGCGATGCGCTCGCGCCGCTCTTCCCGTTCGAGCAGCACGAAGTGCTCGAGCAGACGCGCCTTGTAGTCGTCGAACGTCTTGACCTTCACGGCGCGGCCCGCGCGGCCGCTCGTCGTCAGGAAGCGGTGGCCGTAGGTCATCGCGCCCGAGCGCACTTCCTGCACGAGCGGCGCCTGGGCGGCGTCAGTGCGGCGGATATCGAACGGGACGACGCGGCCGCCGTAGAGGAACAGCAGCCAGCGAATCGGCCGGCCGAACGTCAGCTCGCCCTTGCCGTCGTCCAGCCACGCGTCCCAGCGCATGTGCTTCGGAAACGACAGGCCGCGCAGCAGGCCGTTCATCACGTCCGGCAGCGCGTCGACCGCGGCCTTGCCGCGCTGGCGCTTGCGGAACGCGAGGTACTTGCCCTTCGGCGTCTCGACCTCTTCGAGGTCCGCGACCTCCACGCCGTTCTTCTTCGCGAAGCCTGCAGCGGCCGGAGTGGGCTGCCCGTCAGGTCCGACGCGCGTCGACGCTGGCGGACCGTTCAGCACTTCCTCGAAGTCCGTCTGACGTTCGGCCAACCCGGCCGACGCGGACCGTGAGGCGACGCGGCGTCGTCCAGCGACTCGACAGGCGCGTCGATGTCGAGGCGCGCGGTCTTCAGCTGCGCCGTCGTCACCTGGGCGAGCTGCGAGACGAGCGACGGCAGCCAGGAGGCCGGCACTTCTTCGACGCCGATTTCGATCAGGAGTTCGCGATCCATCACTCGTCAATGAAGCAGGCCTGAAGGCCTGCGCTACATACGTCTATTCCGCCGCCGGCGCGGGCGCCAGGCCTTCCACGTAGGCCTTGGCGATCGCGATGGCCAGCTGCCGGACGCGCAGCACGTACGCCGTGCGCTCGGTGACGCCGATGCTGCCGCTGCTGTCGAGGATGTTGAACAAGTGCGAGCACTTCAGGCACTCCTCGAGGGCCGGCCACACCAGCCCGGAGCCCAGCAGCTTCTGGCAGAACGCGTAGTGTCGCTCGAACAGATCGCGGTGATGCGCCGAGAACTCCGCCGGCGTCACGCCCTCGACCTGGCCGAACACGTACTTCGACTGCTCGATTTCCTCGCGCAGGCGCACCTCGCGATACTTCACGCCGGGCGCCCACTCGAGGTCGTACACGTTGTCGACCTTCTGCAGCGCCATCGCGATGCGCTCGAGGCCGTAGGTGATCTCGCAGGCGATCGGCGAGAGATCGATCCCGCCGACCTGCTGGAAATACGTGAACTGCGTGATCTCGAGGCCGTCGAAGAGGACCTGCCAGCCGATGCCCCACGCGCCGAGCGTCGGCGATTCCCAGTTGTCCTCCTCGAAGCGCACGTCGTGCTGCCGCGGGTTGATGCCGCAGGACTCGAGCGACTGCAGGTACAGGTGCTGCACCTCGTCGGGCGACGGCTTCAGGATCACCTGGAACTGATGGTGCTTGAACAGGCGATTGGGGTTCTCGCCGAACCGGCCGTCGTCGGGCCGCCGCGACGGCTGCACGTAGGCGACGTTCCAGTGCGCGGGACCGAGCACGCGGAGCAGCGTCTCGGGATGCGAGGTGCCGGCGCCGACTTCGAGGTCGAGCGGCTGCTGCAGGAGGCACCCGTTCGACGCCCAGAACTGCGAGAGCCTGAAGATGAGGTCCTGAAAAGTCAATCGTCAGTGTCCGTGGCGCCGCAGTTCCCTGAGCACGCGCAGTGATTTCAATTCGCGCTCGAGATGACGCGCCATCAGCAGGCGATGGAGCGCTTCGAGCTCGGCCAGCACCGGGCCGGCCACCATCAGTTCGGCCAGCTCGCGCGGCCCGTTCTGTCGCGCGAGCGCCAGGAACCACAAGGCGTCCGGCCGACAACCTCGCACCTGACGGCCTGCCGCCCAGTCCCTCCGCGCACGGCGAGCACGTGAGCACGCCCTCGGTCGGCGACAACCAGGCGCCCGCGTCGGGCCGTCCGGTGAACCGCTCCCCGCACTGGTGGCACACCAGGTGCGGCGGGTAGACGCCCTGCAGCCGCAGCACCCAGTACTCGAAGTACCGCGCCAGCAGCTCGGGGCTCATCCCGTGGGCCATCGCATCGACCACGGACGCGCCGAGCCGGTAGAGCGTCTCGTTCGGGTCGTCGGCCGGCGCCCATTCGTCGATCAGCTCGGCGAAGTAGCTCGCGTAGTGCACTGCTTCGCCCGGGCCCGCCATCGGCGACCGCACGGGCTCGGCGTAGTTCAGGCTGACCAGCTCGCGCGTCTCCTTCTCGAAATACGCGACGCGCACGTGAGTCAGCGGCTCGAGGGCCCCGGCAAACCGCGAACGCGGCCGGCGCGCGCTCTTCGCGACGCCCCGCTTCTTTCCGCGGTCCGACGTGAGGAAGACGACGATGCGATCGGCTTCCCCCAGCTTGTAGGTACGCAGCACCAGGGCGTCGGCTGTATAGAGCGGCATGCCTCCACGAGAGAAATCCCCGTATTCTACCCCGTTTCAACGGGTTGGAGAAACTCCGCCGCCAGAAAATCGGCGAAATCCGCGGATTTCCCGCCGGTGTCATGGGCGGCGGCTTCGCGGGTAACATGCGCCCAGCGTCGGGAGGTCTCAGCATGCGTCGACTGGTATGGCTGGCAGCGCTGGCACTCGGGATCGCGGCAAACGCCTCGGCGCAGGCTGAACGGCTGTCCGACAAGGACGTCAAGGACCTGATGGAGGCCATCGACAAGGGCCGCGACCACTTCGTCGATGCCCTCGATCCGCAGTTCAAGCACGCGGTGATGCGCAGCCCGACGAACGAAGTCGACGTCAGCAAGTACCTCGACGACTTCGACAAGAACATCCACACGATGAAGGATCGCTTCAAGGGCGACTACGCCGCCAGCGCCGAAGTGCAGACGGTGCTGCGACAGGCCAGCGACATCGACGCGTACGTGCGGCAGCAGGGCGCCATGAAGGGCGACGAGCGAATGGGACGAGCTCGCCGGGCAGTTCGACGCGCTCGCGAAGGCGTACGGCACGCGCTTCCCCAGTCCGCGAGAACACGCCCGTGCGGCGCCTGGGCGACAAAGAAGCGGCGGAGGCCGCCGACCTGATCGCGCACCAGGCCTCGCCGCTGAAGCACGCCATCGCGGAGGACACGAAGAACTGGCCCGAGGCGGATCGAAAACAGGCCAAGGCGATGGAAAAAGAGGCCGAGCAACTCGAGAAGGACGCGCAGATCGTCAGGGAACGCATCGCCGGGGGCAAGCCGGCGTCCGCCGAGTACCGCAGTCTGGCCGAGCGTGTCGGTCGTCTCGAGTTCTACGTCACCAGCCACTCGCTGCCCGGTGCCGGCAGCGCCATGGAGACGATCCGCGCCGCGATCGGCAAGCTCAATCAGGCGTTCGGACTGTAGCGTGGGAGCGGTGATGGGGCGTGGTTGGAGAGCACGGACCGTCGTTGGCGTGATGGCCCTGCTCGTCCTGCCCGTGACTGCCGACGGCGGCGGCCCCAGCCAGAAGGACGTTCTCGCGCGCGCCGGACGCCGCGTGGTCCAGTATCAGGCGGAACTCCCCCACCTGATTGCCACCGAGACCTCTGTGCAGCTCGCCACGGCACCGCCGGCCGCCTCGTCGAGGTGCAGGAACGTCACCTGGTGTCGGAGCTGGGATGGGTGAGCGCCGGAACGCTGCCCGACCTCGTTGGCGTGCGCGACGTCGTCGAAGTCGACGGGCACCCGCTCCATGGCGGCGAGCGCTTGCGTCTGCAGATGCTGCTGCACGGCTCCGGGCCGACGACGCCGGCGAGCGTGACGCAGCTCCTGAACGAAGGCGCCCGCTTCAACCTGGCGGAGGGGTCGAGGAACTTCAACCTCCCCACCGTCGCGCTGTTCTTCCTCCACCCCGAGACGCAGTCGCGGTTCAAGTGGAGCCGTCAATCCCCGGCGTCCGCGGCGACCTGGGTCATGACGTTCAAGGAACGCGCGCAACCCACGATCATCCACACAGGCGACGGAGAGCCGGTGTTCAGCAAGGGTCTGGTCGAGATCGAGACCGCGACCGGCGAAGTGCGCCGCACCGAGCTGACGGTGCACATCGACAAGCTGGACTACACGCTCACGACCACGTTCGGGCGCGTCGCGTCCGTGGACATGAACCTGCCGGTGAGCCTGAAGGAGAAGTACGTGACGCCCACCGGAATCATCACGGGCGAAGCCCGCTACGACACCTACCGGAGGTTCGACACCACCGCGCGCCTCGTGCAGTAGGTGCACGCGTGTGGCAGGCCTGAAGGCCTGCGCTACAGAAGATATTCCTCGCCGCGTGCGCCAGGCTTCGCGTCTGTAGCGCAGGCCTTCAGGCCTGCTACAACAGACTGCCCCGCAGGATCACCATCCCGACGCTGAAGTAGATCACCAATCCCGTCACGTCCACGAGCGTCGCGACAAACGGCGCCGACGACGTCGCCGGATCGAAGCCAAGCCGCCGCAGCAGCAGCGGCAGCAGCGACCCGATCAACGTGCCCCAGAGCACGATGCCGACGAGCGCGATGCCGACGGTAAGCGCCACCAGCATCCAGTGGTCAGCCGTAGAGGCCGGCGAGAACTGCGACCATGATCGTGATGCGCAGGAAGCCGATCGAACCGAGAATCGTCCCGAGCGCCAGGCCGGCGAACACCTCCCGCCGCATGATGCGCCACCAGTCGCGCGAGCGTGACCTCGCCGAGCGCCAGCGCGCGGATGACGAGCGTGGACGCCTGCGAACCGGCGTTGCCGCCGCTCGAGATGACGAGCGGCACGAACAGCGCGAGCACCACGGCCTTCGCGATCTCCTTCTCGAAGACGCCCATCGCCGTGGCCGTCAGCATTTCGCCGAGGAACAGCGCCGTCAGCCATCCCGCCCGCTTCTGGATCATGCGGGGGAAGGCGATCGTCATGTATGGCTCGTCGAGGGCCTCCGAACCGCCGATGCGCTGGATTTCCTTCGTGGCCATCGCCTCGGCGACGTCCAGGACGTCGTCGATGGTGACGATCCCGATCAGCATGCCCGCCGTGTCGGTCACCGGCAGCGCCGATCGGTCGTACTGCCGGAAGATCGCGACCGCCGACGCCTGATCGTCGGTCGCCTTCAACGCGACGAACCGGCGGTCCATCAGCGTCTGCACCGGGTTGGCCGGCGACGTGAGGAGGAACTCGCGAATCCGGATGTCGTCGATCAGCAGCCCGTGCTCGTCGACGACGTAGATCATGTTCAGCGTCTCGCTGTCCTGCCCGTGCTCGCGGATGTAGTCGAGCACGCCCTGCACGGTCCAGTCCTCGCGGACCGAGACGTAGCTGGGCGTCATCAGGCGCCCGATCGATCCTTCGGGATAGCCGAGCAGCGTCGACGCGACGGCGCGCTCCTGCGGCGTGAGCAGCGCCAGCAGCTGCCGCGTGACGGTCGCGGGCAGCTCTTCGAGGAACATCGTGCGATCGTCGGGCGCCATCTCGTTCAAGCAGCGCCGCGACGTCTTCCTGGGCCATGGCCTTGAGCAGGTGCTCCTGCTCTTCGTGGATTGAGGTATTCGAACGTCGCCGCGGCGTCCTTGCGGGGCAGCAATCGGAACGTCACGACCTGGTCCTCGACGCTCATGTGCGTGAGCACCTCGGCCAGGTCGTTCGGCGGCCGGTTGCGAATCATGTCCCGCAGTTGCGAGAAGTCGCGCCGCCTCACGACGGCCGCCAACTCGTCTGCCGGACGCGCGACGCGGCGAATGGCCTCCAGGGCCTGTTCCCGCTCGGGACCGGATAGTTGTTGTTCCATTTGCGTCAATGCCGCCCTGACGACGTCATGGTGGTGCACGTGGGGCCCGACCGCCTTCGCGGCGTCGAGCCAGAGACGATGAATCTGGTTGAGATCGCGGGATGAAAGCGCCGGCGCGTGGACGCCGAGATAGAAGACGTCGGCCCGGCCGCTCGGATGATGGATGACCAGGCGCACGTCGAGGGCCTGTTCGAGCTCGAGACGCTCCCAGGCTTCCCCGAGCAGACGCGCCTGCCCGTCGGCCGGCAGCGTCGTCGACTCTCCGACGTGGACTTCCGAGGATCGCAGCCGGTGCATCGCGGTCGCGATCGCGTCGAAGACGTCGCGCGCTGGGACGATGAGCAGCCGTACCGCGCGGTTCTGGCGTTCGGCCAGCGCGACCACCTGCGAGAGCAGCAGCTGCTCTGCCGGTGTCGGTCGCGGATCGCTGGTCGCGTCGTCTTCGACGTCCACGCCCAGCACGCGAACGGTCATGACGACGACGTCGCGATCGCCGGCCGCCGTCAGCGCCTGGCTGACGTGGGACAGCGAGTACAGATGGCGGACGGGGACGAGCAAACCTCCGGGTCGCGCTTCGGCCTGACCGAGCGAGAGCTCCGACGACAGCAGCTGGAAGGCCTCGCTGTCGGTCGGCTCGTCCGATTCGACGGGCCGCCGATCGAGGACCGCCAGCGTCACGGCCGCCGCGAGGAGGACGCTCGTCCCGGCCCACGTCGCGGGATCGCCGAGCACCAGCAGCGCACCGAGCAGGACGACCGAAAGGCCGACCACGGCCACTTGCAGCGCCGACGCCGCGGGGGCCGGCGCGAGTTCCGGCGCCATGGCGAGCGCGGGCGTCCGCTCGCGCGTGCGCATCCGGCGCAGCATGATCAGCTTGGCGACGTAGGTCCAGACGAGGCCGACCGCATACGCCCGCGCGAGCCACGCCACGTGGCCGCCGCTCGCGAGCAGGAACAGTATCGACGTCAGGCAGACGACGTCCGTCAGCCGGCTGCGCGTGCCGAACCTCGGGTGCAGCGCCCGCAGTGACTCGGGCACGGCCCCCACGCGCGACAACCGCTGCAGCGTCATCGTCGCGTCGTCGAGGCTCGCGTCGGCTGCGTGGCCGAGCATGGCGACCCCCGCGAGGGCCACCACCATCGTCAGCAGGACGCGAAGCCCGACGGCGCCAGGAACGAACTGCAACAGGCCGATGAGCGGCACCTCGTCCCAGATCGCGAGCGCGTCAGGCGGCACCAGCGCGACAATCGCGAAGGCGGCTCCTGCGGTGACGAGCAGGCCGAAGATGGCGGCGAGCCGGGCCGTCCGCATGAGGCCGGGCAATCGCGGCTGCGGGAGCTCCGCGGCGCGCCGGGCGATGCTGTCGCCGCTGGCCATGGCCGGCAGCGCGAGCGCAAGCCCGACGACGGCCGCAAGGCCCATCGTCACAGGCTGCGGCAACGAGGTCAGGCCGAACGGCAGGGGCCCGTTCCACGCAGGGGCCGGCGGCAGGCCGTATCCAGACGCCATCGCGGCGACGAGACCCCAGATCGCGGTGACGACGAGCGCGGCCAGCGGAATCCAGACCCACCGCTCGAACATGCTGGCGCCGACGCGCTGGCCCAGCCGCGAGCGAAGCCAGAGGATGCCGATGAGGCTGGCGGCTGCCGCGGTGGCGAGGTCGCTGGCCGCCACGTGCTCGGCGAGCCGCGACAGTCCGAGGATCGCCACGAGCAGCGACACGACGTAGTGGCCCGCGACGCAGGCCACCAGCGACGCGAAGAACAGGCGCTCGACCAGAACGGCCGCGGCCGCCGACGTGGCCTGGCGTCGGCCGAATGCCTCGTTGACGCGGCCCGGCAGGCCGCCAGGCATGAACAGCGCCCAGCTCTCGAGATCGGTCGCGCGCAGGACGATTCCTGCGCCTACGGCGACGAGGACGAACCAGGGCCCGGACGCGCCGGTCGCGGCTACCACGATGCCCGAGATGAAGAACGCGGCGACCCCCAGCTCCGTGAGGGTGAGCGCGATCGTGCGCCACGCAGGGACGAGCTCGCCCAGCGCCGCCGTCGCAAGGACGACGGGGATCCGGCCTATCGGCCTCGGCTGGCTTCGCGGGGTGGCCATCGACGCAGCGACTCTGCTGCCGATTGTCGCTGATTCTGCGTGACGAGCGGAAGGATCAAATGCTCGTGAGTGAGTCGGCGGCGGCTCACCGCTGTGGTCGGCCTATTCGCCGGGACGCTTCATCAGCTCGTCGAGCAGGCGCTCGTCTTCGCGCCACTCGTTCTTGACCTTCACGTGAAGGTCGAGAAACACGCGCGTCTCGAAAAACCGCTCGAGCTCCAGGCGCGCGGCAGTGCCGATGGACTTGATCATGTCGCCACCGCGTCCGAGGATGATCGGCTTCTGGGAGGAGCGCTCGACCAGGATGGTGCAGTAGAGGCGCAGCAGGCCATCCGGTGCCGCCTCGTCGAACTGATCGACGACGACGGCCGTCGAGAACGGAAGCTCCGCGTGCGTGTGCCGCAGCACCTGCTCGCGGACCATCTCGGCGACGAAGAACCGTTCAGGCTGGTCGGTCAGGTAGTCGGCCGGGTACAGCGCCTCGCCTTCGGGCAGGTGCTCCAGGAAGACGCCCTCGAGGACGTTCACGCCATCGCCGGTCGTGGCCGACAAGGGGACGATGGCCGCGAAGTCGCGCTCCTTGCTGGCCCGGTCGATGATCGGCAGGAGCTTCGCCTTCCCGACGAGATCGATCTTGTTCAGGACGAGCACCACCGGCACGACGATGCTCTTCACCAGGCCGAACAGGTGTTGCTGTCCCCCGCCCGGCTTCTGCGACGCGTCGAGCACGACGCCGACGAGGTCGACATCGCGCATCGACTCGAGCGCGGCGTCCACCATGCGGACGTTCATGCGGTGCGTGGGCTTGTGAATGCCGGGCGTGTCGACATACACGACCTGGCCGTTCTCGTAGTTCCGTACGCCGCGGATCCGATTGCGGGTCGTCTGCGGCTTGTCCGAGACGATGGCGAGCTTCTCGCCGACGAGCCGGTTGAGCAGCGTGGACTTGCCGGCGTTCGGCAGGCCCACGAGCGAGACGAAGCCGGACTTCACGCCGGCTCGCCTGCCGGAACGGCCGGCGGGTTGGCCACCTTCCGGCGGACGCGCACGCGCATGACGCGACGGCGCTCGGCCTCGAGCACCTCGACGTGGAGACCGTCGAGATCGAGCTGCTCGCCGACCACGGGCACGCGGCCGAGCTGCGCGAGCAGGTAGCCGCCGATCGTGCCGAAGCCCTCGCGCGGGATGTCGACACCCAGCCGGTCGTTCAGCTCGTCGATGGCGACCTTCCCGCTGAACACGAACACGCCGTTGCCCTCGTCCTGCACGGGCTCGGACTCGACGTCGTACTCGTCGCGGATCTCGCCGACGATCTCCTCGAGCAGGTCCTCGATCGTGACCAGGCCCGCGGTGCCGCCGTATTCGTCGACGACGACGGACGACTGCACCTGCTGGCGCTGGAACTCCTTCAGGAGCTCGGACACCTTCTTGGTCTCGGGCACGTAGTGCGCCGGACGCAGCAGGCGCTCGACCACGTGCTCGGTCGGCGGCAGGTCGATCGGGAGCCGGATCAGATCCTTGACGAAGACGAAGCCCAGGATGCGATCGAGCGAGTCGCGGTAGACGGGCACGCGCGAGTACCTGCTGCTCGCCGAACACCTGCCGCAGGTCGGCGAGCGTCGCGTCGGCGCGGACGGCCACGATGTCGGGCCGCGGCGTCATGACCTCGCGGACCAGCGTGTCGCCGAAGTCCACGATCGACTCGATCAGCCGCCGCTCTTCCCGTTCGATCAGCCCTTCCTGCTCGCCGGCTTCGAGATAGGCATGCGCCGCATCGCCGGCGCTTTCGTCTTCGGCCGCCGTGCCCGCTTCGGTGGACGGCTGCGTCTGGCGCTCGCGGCGCAGCGTCGCGATGATCCCGACCAGGCTGCGCGTGAGCGGGCGCAGGAAGATCGTCAGCATCGTGAACGACGGCAGGAGCGCGATCAGCACGCGCTCAGGGTCGTAGCGCACGATGAACAGCGGGATGAGGTGCTCGAAGGCCAGGACGAATCCGAGCATCGACAACCCCAGGACCCAGGGGTCCTTGAAGTCGTCCATGCCGGTCCACGCCGCGAACAGAATGGCGGCGACCGTGATAATCCCGCCCATCAACAGGCGCGCCGGCACGAACAGCAGCACCGGATCGTCGAGGTAGACGCCCAGTCCAACGGCGCGGCCGGTGCGCTCGACCGTCAGACGCAGCGACAGTCGCATCAGCGCGCTGAATGCGGCCTCGACCGTGCCCACGTAAATGGCGCACAGCGCCAGAACGGGCAGCAGGAAGATCGTCATCGTCTTCCGCCCCGTTCGATCAGCCCGTTTGAAAGGCCGCCGGCGCGGCGCAGCCGCGCTTCGACCCGCGCCATCCGCCCGTTGTCCGTTTCGTGGTCGTATCCGAGCAGGTGCAGCAGGCCGTGCAGCGCGAGCACGCGCCACTCGGTGGACTCGGGATGCCCGGCGTCTCGTGCCTGCCGCCGCGCCACTCCGCGCGCGATCACGATGTCGCCGAGAAAGACGGACTTCGGACTACGGACTACGGACTTCGGACCTGGAAACGACAAGACATCCGTCGCCTTGTCCTTCGCGCGGTAGGTGCGGTTCAGGGCGCGGACGCGCGCGTCGGGGACGATCGCCACCGTGACATCGCCGGCCGCGGCGCGCGGCGCGACGCGGGAGAGCCACGCGGCAAGCCCGGGCGCGCGCAGGCGTATCCCCTTCGCGTCGACGACCGACACGCGGAGCGCGGGACGTTGGTGGTCTGGAGCGGCCATGGCGGCGCTAAGCGGAGCGGCTGCCGTTGCCCGATTGATGCGCTTCGTATGCCTTGACGATCTGCTGCACGAGCTTGTGCCGGACGACGTCGCGGTCGTCGAAGTGGACAAAGGAGATGCCCTCGACGCCGGACACGATCTTCATCGCCTCGACGAGGCCGGAGGCCTTGCCGGTCGGCAGGTCGATCTGCGTGATGTCGCCCGTCACGACGGCCTTGGACCCGAAGCCGAGGCGCGTGAGGAACATCTTCATCTGCTCGGATGTGGTGTTCTGCGCCTCGTCCAGGATGACGAACGAGTCGTTCAGCGTGCGCCCGCGCATGAACGCGAGCGGCGCGATCTCGACGTTGCCGCGCTCCAGGAGCCGCTCGACGCGCTCGACTTCGAGCATGTCGTAGAGGGCATCGTAGAGCGGCCGCAGGTACGGGTTCACCTTTTCCTGCAGGTCGCCGGGCAGGAACCCGAGCTTCTCGCCCGCTTCGACGGCAGGCCGCGCGAGGATGATGCGGCTCACCTTCTTCTGAAGCAGGAACGCAGACGGCCTGCGCCATCGCCAGGTAGGTCTTGCCCGTGCCGGCCGGGCCGATGCCGAAGACGATGTCGTGCTGGTCGATCGCGTCCAGGTAGCGCCGCTGGTTCACGCTCTTCGGCGCGATCTGCCGCTTGCCGGCGGCCCGCGCCGGGCCCTTGACCAGAAAATCCTTCAGGTCGACGTCGGCGTTCTCGGAGACGAGCTGCGCCGCCGTCTTCACGTCGCCGTTGGCCACGCGATAGCCCTCGCGCATCAACGCGGTCAGCTTGTTGACGGTCCGCTCGACGCGCGCCTCGTCGGCCGGAGCGCCATCCACGAGCAGATCGTGCCCCTGCGTACTGATGCGCACGCCGAAGGTCGATTCGAGCTGGCGGAGGTTTTCGTCGTAGGAGCCGAAGAGGGTCTCAACACCGTCTTCGGGAACAGAGATCTTGCGCATCAGCGGCGGGTCGCGCTCGTAACTCCTTTAGGAGCAATAACTTACTTCAATATATTACCACGAGCGACGAATTTCGGTCAAACGCCGGCCGGCGAGGGCGGCAGGGCTGAAGCCCTGCCCCACGTAGCGTGAGCGCCTCACGACGCGGCCGGGGGCTTTGCGGTCACGCGCAATTTCAACTCGTCGAGCTGGCGCTGGTCCACCGTCGACGGCGCGTCCGCCATCAGATCCGCCGCCGTGGCCGTCTTCGGGAACGCGATCACCTCGCGGATCGAGCTCTCGCCCGCCAGGATCGCGATGAGCCTGTCGAGGCCCAGCGCGATGCCGCCATGGGGCGGCGTCCCGTACTGCAGCGCGTCCAGGAAAAACCCGAACCGCAGCCTGGCCTGCTCGTCGTCGATGCCCAGGAGCCGGAACATGTTCCGCTGGACCTCGGCGTCGTGAATGCGGATGCTGCCGCCGCCGACCTCGCTGCCGTTCAGCACGAGGTCGTACGCCTTCGCGCGCGCCTTCGCGGGTTCCGTCGCGAGTTGCGCGACGTCCTCGTCCATCGGCGACGTGAACGGATGGTGCATCGCGACCCAGCGCTTCTCTTCCGGATCCCAGTCGAGCAGCGGGAAGTCGACGACCCACGCGAAGGCGTAGGTGTCCGCCGGAATGAGGTTTTCCTTCTTCGCCAGCGAGAGCCTGAACGCGCCGAGCAGCTTCGACGCGTCGTCCGGCTTGCCGCCCGCGATGAGAATCAGGTCCTCGTCCTTGCAGCCCGCGGCCGCCATCGTCGCGAGCAGCTTGTCTTCGCCGGCGGCCTTGACGTTCGTGTTGAGGCCGGACTCGGTCTTGCGCGCCCACATGATGCCGACCGCGCCGAGCTGCTTGGCCTGATCGACGAGCGCGTCGAGCTCGGAGCGCGAGTACTTCGCGGCGCCAGGAATCACCAGCGCGCGGACGACGCCGCCCTCGCGCGACGATCTTGCGGAAGGCGTTGAACGCGGCGTCCGCCCAGACCGTGCGAGACGTCCACGATTTCGAGGCCGAAGCGCAGGTCGGGCTTGTCGGAGCCGTACTTCGCCATGGCCTCGGCGTACGGCATGCGCTGGAACGGCGTCTTCACCGTCACGCCGATCTCCTTGAAGATCTCGACGATGAGCGGCTCGATCAGCCCGAAGACGAGATCGATGTGCGCGAACGAGATCTCGACGTCGATCTGCGTGAACTCGGGCTGGCGGTCTGCGCGAAGGTCCTCGTCGCGGAAGCACTTCACGATCTGGAAGTAGCGATCCGTGCCGGCGATCATCAGGATCTGCTTGAAGATCTGCGGCGATTGCGGCAGCGCGAAGAACTCACCGGGATGGACCCGGCTCGGCACGAGATAGTCGCGCGCGCCTTCGGGCGTCGACTTCGTGAGAATCGGCGTCTCGATCTCCCAGAAGCCGTGGGCGTCGAAATACTTCCGCACGGCCATCGTGACCCGGTGCCGCAACCCGAGGTTGCCCTGCAGGCGCGGACGGCGCAGATCGAGATAGCGATAGCGCAGGCGCACGTCTTCCGAGACCGGCGTGTCGTCGGCGATCGGAAACGGCGGCGTCTTGGCCTCGTTCAGCAGCCGGATCTCTTCGGCCAGCACTTCGACTTCGCCGGTATCGAGCTTGGCGTTCACCGTGTCGGCGCTGCGGCGTTCGACCGGGCCGAGCACCGCGACGACGTACTCCGAGCGCAGGCGCTTGGCGACGGCCATCACCGCCGAGTCGTTCGGCACGAGCACCTGCGTCACGCCGTGCCGGTCGCGGACGTCGAGGAACAGCAGGCCGCCCAGATCGCGCACGCGATGGATCCAGCCGAGGAGCACGGCCTTCTGGCCGACGTGCGAAGGACGGAGCTCACCGCAGGTGTGCGTCCGTGAGAGTGTGCCGAGTTGGTCTGCCATTTACCCGTTGTAGATTGTTGGTTGCGGAATGCGGGTTGGCCGAACTGACAGTTCGGCCCTACGATCGTCGTGCGCCGAACCAGTGCGGCCAGCTCCGCCGTGCGGCACTTCGCTCTGCTCGCCGCTGGTCAGGTCCTTCACCATGACACTGCCCTTCGCGCGTTCGTCGTCGCCGGCGATCACCGCGTAGCGGGCGTGTCTCGAAGAAGCATACTTGAGCTGCTTGCCGATCTTGTCGGCGTCCGGGTACACCTCGACACGCAGGCCTGCGGCGCGGAGTTGACGCGCCAGCGTCAGGCTTTCCCCGACAGTTTCGGCGTTCCAGACGCGTGACGAGCACATCAGCGGCGCTGGCCGTCACGTCGGCGGGGAACATGCCACGCTCGGTCATCACGACGAGAATGCGCTCCAGCCCCAGCGAGAAGCCGCACGCCGGCACGCGCCTGCCCGAGGAACATGCCGACCAGATTGTCGTACCGGCCGCCGCCGCCGAGGCTGCCGGCGAGGTCCGCCACGGCGATCTCGAAGATGGCGCCGGTGTAATAGGACAGGCCCCGCGCGAGGCCCGGATCGAGGCGCAGGTGCGCGCCGGCGCTGGTCGATGCCGCGCCCGCGATCACCGCACGAAGGTTCTCGAGCGCGCGCGTGCCGCCCTCGTGCCCCGCCACAAGGCTCGCGAGCCGCGCCTCGACGTCAGCCGGCGCGTCGGCCTGCGCACGGAGATGTGGACGGGCCGAACGCGTGCAGCGTCCGCGTCGCGGCTTCGGCGCCCACGCCACGGCGCTCGAGCTCCGCGACGACGCCGTCGCGTCCCACTTTGTCGAGTTTGTCGACGGCGATGAGCGCGCTGTCATGCAGATCCGCGGGCACGCCAGAGACGTCGAGCAGCGCGCGCAGCAGCTCGCGGTGGTTCAGCCGAATGACGAAGTCGGTGAAACCAAGGCGTTCGAGGACGTCGCTCACCGCGCCGCAGACTTCGGCCTCGATCACGGGCGACGTCGATCCGATGGCGTCCACGTCGCACTGGTAGAACTCGCGGAAGCGCCCCTTCTGCGGCCGGTCGGCGCGCCAGACGGGCTGAATCTGGTAGCGCTTGAAGAACTTCGGCAGCGTGCCGTGGTACTCCGCGACCACGCGCGCGAGCGGCACGGTCAGGTCGTATCGCAGCGCCAGATCGGCCTCACCCGTTTGCCGGCCCTCCTCGCCGCGCTTCAGGATCTTGAAGATCAGCCGGTCGCCCTCTTCGCCGTACTTGCCGAGCAGCGTCTCGATGTTCTCGACGGCCGGCGTTTCGAGCGGCTCGAAGCCGTAGCGCTCGTAGACGTCCCGGATGACGCCGATGACGTGCGAGCGCTTGCGGACGTCCTCGGGCAGGAAGTCGCGCATGCCGCGTGCGGGCGTCGTCAGCGTGGTTCGGCTCATTGGCGCGGACTTCAGGCCTGCATGTAATCGAGCCGGTACGCGACGTAATTCTGCGCCGACTGCAGGATGAACGCGACCTCGTCGTCGGTCAGGCGGCCGCCGCACCTTTCCGGGGCTGCCCATCACCAGCGATCGCGCCGGCACCGCCATGCCCTCGGGCAGCAGCGTCCCGGCGGCGACGATGCAGTCCTCGCCGACGGAGGAGCCGTTCAGCAGGATCGCGCCCATGCCGATGAGGCAGCGGTCCGCGACGGTGCACCCGTGCAGGATCGACCCCATGCCCGACCGTCACGTCGTCTCCGACGGTCGTGGGATGCGACGGGTCGCGCATGACGTGCACGATGGTCCCGTCCTGGATGTTGGTGCGGCTGCCGATCCGGATGTGGTTCACGTCGCCGCGGACCACGGCGTTCATCCAGACGCTGCTCTCCTCGCCGATGACGACGTCGCCGATGACCTGGGCAGACTCGTCGACGTACGCGGACGGCGCGACCTGTCGGCGCATGGTTCTTGAAAATCCGTGAGCATCTAGATCTTCGGGAGCGTCACGCCGCGCTGCGCCTGGTACTTGCCCTTCTTGTCCTTGTACGAGATCTCGCAGACCTCGTCGCTCTGGAAGAAGAGCACCTGCGCGATGCCCTCGTTCGAGTAGATCTTCGCGGGCAGCGGCGTCGTGTTCGAGATCTCGATCGTCACGTGGCCTTCCCACTCGGGCTCGAACGGCGTCACGTTGACGATGATCCCGCAGCGCGCGTAGGTGCTCTTGCCGAGGCACACCGTGAGGACGTCCCGCGGCACGCGGAAGTACTCGATCGTCCGGGCGAGCGCGAACGAGTTCGGCGGGATGATGCAGACGTCCGCCTTCATGTCCACGAACGAGCGCGGGTCGAACGACTTCGGGTCGATGACCGACCCGTAGACGTTCGTGAACACCTTGAACTCGTCGGCGACGCGGATGTCGTAGCCGTACGACGACAGGCCGTACGACACGACGCCCTCACGAACCTGCCCCTCGACGAACGGCTCGATCATGCCGTGTTCGAGGGCCATGCGCTTGATCCAGCGATCAGCCTTGATGCTCATACGTGGTTGCGGGTTGTCGGTTGAAGGTTGCGGGTTGACGGAATCACCGGCGGAACCATTGCATCAGCAGCGTCAGGATCACGCTCAGCAGGATGGACGTGGTCAACGGAAAGTAGAACGTGAACGCGCCGCGGCGAACCGTCATGTCGCCCGGCAGCCGCCCCAGCGGCACGCCGGCCATCATCAGCAGGCCGAGCCCGGCGATCACGACCCCGATGAGAACGAGTGTCTTTCCCACTCAGCAACTCCGCATCGGCGAAGCGTCACGCGAATCCGCAATCGGCATCAGCGGAGTTCCATGCCTCGGAAGAAATACCCGAGCTCGAAAGCCGCCGTCTCTGCCGCGTCGGAGCCGTGCGTGGCGTTGAACTCGATCGACGCCCCGAAGTCCTTCCTGAGCGTGCCCGCGTCGGCCTTGGCCGGGTCGGTCGCGCCCATCAGGGTGCGCCACTTCTTGATGGCGTCCGGCGCCTCGAGGCACAGGAGGATGCACGGGCCGGACGACATGAAGTCGGTCAGCGATCCGAAGAACGGCCGCGCGCTGTGGACGGCGTAGAAGCCTTCGGCTTCGGCCTTCGTGAGGTGCTGCAGCCGCAGAGCCACGATGCGGAAGCCGGCCTCCTCGATGCGTTGCAGGATCCGTCCGGCGTGCCTGGCCTTGACGGCGTCGGGCTTGATGATGGCGAACGTGCGTTCCATAGGGTGCGAGGGCTCTCCAGGTCTGTCAGGTCTGTCAGGTCGATCGGGTCGATCGGGTCTGCAGGTCAGTCGGGTCCTTCGGGTCGACCTGCCGTGACCGGCCTCGACCTGCACGACCCGCCTGACCCGGTCGTTATCTCTGCTTGTCCATCAGCTCGTCGAGCACGCTGGCCGGCGGACGTGTCACCGCGGGCGGCAGAAACGCCAGCGGCTCGTCGACCAGGTTCAGCATCGAGCAGAAGTCCTTCTTCGCGGGATCCACGTAGAGGAGCCCGGTCGCGTACTCGCCGCGCTCCGAGGTCTCGCGCACCACGCGGAGCGACTCCCCGCGGTTGGTCGGATCGAACTCGCGATCCAGCTTGTGCAGCACGATCTTCGAGCCGTCGTGCAGCGTGACCGTTCGGCTCGTGCCTTCTTCCTGCTCGATCGCGATGTCCTCGAAGTACGGCACGAAGCTCACGTCGGCAACCGGCTCTTCGTGGTCCTTCACGTAGCTGTAGCTCTTGGTCGAGCCCTCGTGGTCGTTGAACGTCACGCAGGGCGACAGCACGTCGAGCATCGCGGTGCCCTTGTGCGAGAGCGCGCCTTTGAGCAGCGCCGTCAGCTGCTTCTTGTCGCCCGAGAACGAGCGCGCCACGAAGGTCGCGCCGAGCTCGATGGCCATCACGCAGGTGTCGATCGGCGGCAGGTCGTTGACGACGCCGTTCTTCAGCGTCGAGCCGACGTCGGCGGTCGGCGAGAACTGGCCCTTGGTCAGGCCATAGCAGCCGTTGTCCTCGATGATGTAGACGAGCGGCAGGTTTCGGCGCATCAGGTGCACGAACTGGCCGACGCCGATGGCGCCGGTATCGCCGTCGCCGCTGACGCCGATGGCCGCCATCGTGCGGTTCGCCAGCAGGGCGCCGGTCGCGACCGACGGCATGCGGCCGTGCACCGAGTTGAAGCCGTGCGCCTGGCTCAGGAAGTACGCCGGGCTCTTGCTCGAGCAGCCGATGCCGGACAGCTTGAGCACGCGCTTCGGGTCGACGCCGAGGTCGTAACACGCCTCGATGATGCGCTCGGAGATCGCATTGTGCCCGCACCCGGCGCACAGCGTCGTCTTGCTGCCGCGATACTGCGCGACCTCGAGGCCGATGCGATTGAGCTTCTTGCCTGGCGCCGGAGCTGAACCCGCTGGTGTCGTCATCGGTAGAACCTGTATCGAAACACGGCGGGGCTAAAGCCGCGCCCTACGTACGTCAATCCCGTCAACTCCGCAACCGTCAATCCGCAATCCCCAACCCACCTATTCGCCGCCGACGCCTGCCGCGTGCGGCGCGTCGGCCGCCACGGCCGCGTGCGCCACGGCCAGGCCCTCCTGCGCCAGCACGGCGTCGGTGACGCTGCGCGCGTCGATCGGCAGCCCGTTGTAGTGCAGCACGCTGCGGATCTTCGCGGTGCGCGCCGGATCGAGGTCCATCCGCATCAGCGCGGCCATCTGCGCGTCGCGATTCTGCTCGACCACGTAGACGCGATCGTGGCGGTCGATGAACTCGGCCAGCGCCGGCGTGAAGGGATACGCCTTCAGCCGCAGGTACGACGTCTCGAGGCCCGCTTCCTGCCGCAGCTGGTCGCGCGTCTCGACGATCGCCCAGTGCGACGTGCCGTAGGCGATGAGGCCGACCGTCGCGTCCTTCGGCCGATCGATCTCCGGCGCCGGCACGAGCGTCGCGGCGGTCTTGAACTTCTTCGACAGCCGATCGAGGTTGCGCTCGTAGTCGTCCGAGCGCTCGCTGTACTGGCCCTTCTCGTTGTGGCCCGATCCGCGCGCGAAGTACGCCGGCATGTCCGTGCCCGGCAGGGTGCGCCACGGGATCCCGTCGCCGTCGACGTCCTTGTAGCGGCCCCACTCGCCCAGCTGTTTCAGCGCCGCGGCGTCGAGCACCTTGCCGCGATCGAAGCCCTCGGCCGGGTATTCGAACGGCTCCGACATCCACATGTTCATGCCGAGATCCAGGTCCGACATGACGAACACCGGCGTCTGCAGCCGCTCGGCCAGATCGAAGCCTTCGATGGCCATCTGGTAGCACTCGTGCACCGAGGACGGCAGCAGCAGCGGGTGGCGCGTGTCGCCGTGCGACAGCACCGCGGTCGTCAGGATGTCGCCCTGCGCGGTCCGTGTCGGCAGGCCGGTGGAGGGCCCGACGCGCTGGATGTCGAAGATCAGCGCCGGAATCTCGGCGTAGTAGCCGAGGCCGGTGAACTCGCCCATCAGCGAGATGCCGGGGCCCGACGTGGACGTCATCGCGCGCGCGCCGGCCCAGCTCGCGCCGATGACCATGCCGAGCGCGGCGATCTCGTCTTCCGCCTGCACGACGGCGAAGGTCGCCTGACCCGTCGCCTTGTCCATCCGGTACTTGCGCAGCAGGTCGATCAGCGACTCGCAGAGCGAAGACGAGGGCGTGATCGGATACCAGGCGACGACGGTGACGCCGGCCATGAGGCAGCCGATGGCGGCCGCCGCGTTGCCCTCGATCAGGATCTTGCCGGCCGTGGCGTTCATCCGCTCGACGCGGAACGGCGCCTTCGTCTGGAAGTGTTCCTGCGCGTAGTCGAAGCCGGCCTTCAGCGCGCCGAGGTTGAGCGCCAGCGCCTTCTGCTTCTTCCCGAGCTGCCGGCTCAGCGCCTTCTCCATCTCGCCCAGCTCGATCTCGAGCAGGTAGGCGACGACGCCGTCGTAAATCATGTTGCGGACGAGACGCCGGAGCTTGGCGTCCGGGCAGACCGCCGCCACCAGCTTGTCGAACGGCACCGGGTAGAACGTCAGGTCGGACCGCAGCCCGGAGAGGTTCAGCGGCTCGTCGTAGACGACCACGCCACCCGGGTCCAGCGTCAGGACGTCCTCGCGCGCGGTCTCGGGGTTCATCGCGACGAGGAAGTCGATCTCCTTCTTGCGGGCGATGTAGCCGTGCTTGTTCGCGCGGATCGTGTACCAGGTCGGCAGGCCGGCGATGTTGGACGGGAAGAGGTTCTTGCCCGACACCGGGATGCCCATCTGGAAGAGCGAGCGGATGAGGATCAGGTTGGCCGTCTGGCTGCCGGAGCCGTTGACCGTGGCGACCTGGATGCTGAACTCGTTGGCAGTGCGGTGCGCAGACTCCGGTGTAGACCGGACGGCTGAATCTGTCGTGGCCATGAAGATTCCAAATGGCGCGCGCGGAGGATTCCCACGCGCCTGTCGGCGAAGCGCCTAACCTGTTGATTATATACGGCGGGCCGAGGCTTCGCCGGGAGGGCCGCTTCGGCGGCGAGGCCGGCGCGCCGCTGCGCGGCGAGGGCCGCTTCGCGGCGGGCAGGGGCCCGACGCGGCGAGCCTGCCGCGAGCGAAGCGAGGGCCTGCCGACGAGCGGAGCGAGTCGGCCCAGCCGGGCGCGAAGCGCCGGCCCTTGCCGGGCGTAGCCCCGGCCCTCTAGTTACTTCAGCCGCTTCTTCAGCGCCGCGCCCATGTCGGCAGGGCTCTGGACCACCGTCACGCCCGCCGCAGTCAACGCCTGCATCTTCTCGTCGGCGGTGCCCTGCCCGCCCGCGATGATCGCCCCGGCGTGGCCCATCCGGCGTCCGGGCGGCGCCGTCTGGCCCGCGATGAACCCGACCACCGGCTTCCGGAAGTGCGCCTTGATCCAGGCCGCCGCTTCCTGCTCGGCGCTGCCGCCGATCTCGCCGATCATGATGACCGCGCTCGGTGTCGGGATCCTGCGAGAACAGCTGCAGCACGTCGATGAACGACGTGCCGATGAACGGGTCGCCGCCGATGCCGACGCAGGTGGACTGGCCGAGGCCAAGCTGCGTCAGCTGGTGAATCGCCTCGTACGTCAGCGTGCCGCTCTTCGACACGATGCCGACAGTGCCCTCTCGGCAGATGTGCCCGGGAATGATGCCCGCCTTGCTCTTGCCCGGCGAGATGACGCCCGGACAGTTCGGCCCGATGAGCCGCGACGGCTTGTCCTTGAGAAACGTCAGCGCGCGCATCATGTCCAGCGTCGGGATGCCCTCGGTGATGCACACGATGAGCGGAATCCCCGCGTCGGCCGCTTCCATGATCGCGTCGGCCGCAAAGGCCGGCGGCACGAAGATCACCGACGCGTTCGCGCCGGTCGCCTGCACGGCCTGCTGGCACGTGTTGAAGACCGGCCAGCCTTCGTGCGTCGAGCCGCCCTTGCCCGGCGTGACGCCGCCGACGATCGTCGTCCCGTAGGCCGCGGCCTGCTTCGCGTGAAAAGTGCCCTCGCGGCCGGTCAGGCCCTGCACGAGGAGTCGCGTCGATTTGTCGAGAAGAATGGCCATGGTTTACCGCGCGAGCGCGACTACCTTTTCCGCGGCGTCGCCCATGCCGTCCGCGTTCGAGAAGTTGAGGCCGCTTTCCTTCAGCATCCGCTTGCCTTCGTCGACGTTCGTGCCTTCCATGCGCACGACGATCGGCACCTTCACGTCGAGCTCCTTCACCGCCGCGATCACGCCCGGACGCCAGCACGTCGCAGCGCAGGATGCCGCCGAAGATGTTGATCAGCACCGCGCGCACGTTCTTGTCGGCCATCAGGATCTTGAAGGCGTTCCGGATCTGCTCGGCGTTGGCGCCGCCGCCGACGTCGAGGAAGTTGGCCGGCTGCCCGCCCGCCAGCTTGATGATGTCCATCGTCGCCATCGCCAGGCCGGCGCCGTTGACCATGCAGCCGATCGATCCGTCGAGGCGGATGTAGTTCAGCGAGAACTTCGACGCCTCGATCTCGAGCGGATCCTCTTCGCCGAGGTCGCGATACTCGCGAATCTCCGGATGGCGGTACAGCGCGTTGTCGTCGAAGGTCATCTTCGCGTCGAGCGCCAGCAGGTCGCCGCCCTGCGTGACGATGAGCGGGTTGATCTCGACCAGCGACGCGTCGGTCGCGACGAACGCCTCGTAGAGCGACATCACGACCTTCGTGAACTTGTTGGCCTGCGCGCCGTCGAGCCCGAGCGCGAACGCGAGCTTCCGCGCCCTGGAACGGGATGAGCCCGGTGCCCGGCTGGATGTATTCCTTGAAGATCGCCTCGGGCGTCTTCGCCGCGACTTCCTCGATGTCGACGCCGCCGGCCGCCGACGCCATCACGACCGGACGGCCAGCGGCGCGGTCGAGCACGAGGCCCAGGTAGAGCTCGCGCGCAATCGCGAGGCCTTCCTCGACCAGCACGCGCGACACCACGCGCCCTTCCGGGCCCGGTCTGGTGCGTCTTCAGCGTCATGCCGATCAGATCGCGGGCGATGCGTTCGGCCTCGTCGGGGTTCTTGGCGAGCTTCACGCCGCCGCCCTTGCCGCGCCCGCCGGCGTGAATCTGGGCCTTGACGACGACCGTGCCGCCGCCAAGGCGGCGCGCGATCTCGGCCGCCTCGGTCGGCGTGAACGCGACCTCGCCTTTCGGGAGCGGCACACCGTGACGCGCAAAGATGGATTTGGCCTGGTACTCGTGGATTTTCACGGGGGTGATCCGGATTCGGAGATGAGTGCGGCGACCACGCGATCGTAGTCGCCGCCTCGACACGACGGTCAAGGCAGCGCGCCGCGCCGCCTTTCTTCCTATTCCCTATTCCCTATTCCCTACTTTCTTTTCGTCCGGCTCCGGCGGGTCGATCATGATGTGCGCGCTCGGCTTGCCCGGAAACATCAGCCACGGCCCGCCCGGAATCGGCATCGTCGACAGCCCGGTGGTTTCCGGCGTCGCGTACGGCGTGTAGACGACCCACCGGCGGTACGGCTTGGCGATCGTGCCCGTGGCCGCGTCGTAGCCCTTGCCCTCGAGGATGTAGAGGGTGCTCGGCGACTTGGGCATCGCGAGCTTGCCGTCGTCGATCTCCTTCCAGCGGGTCTCGTTGCGTTCCTTGCCCTTGACCCCCTGCGCCGCGCAGCTCGCGGCCGCGCGCCATGAACGGCTCGAGGTCCTTCTGGTAGCAATCGACCTCGAAGTCGGCAGACTTGGGATTGTCGGCCAGGCAAATCAGGTCGTTCTTGCCCTGGCCGGAGCGTCACGAGCTTGCCGCTCTCGTCGTAGCCCATCACCGTCGCGTCGGCCCGGCGCTCCTCCGGCGCGGCCTGGACCGCGGCGGCAATCTGCTGAGCGGGAGTCAGCGGCGCGGCCGGCGCGGGCGCCGCGGCCGGACTCTGGGCGAGAACGGCGACGAGCGCTGCGGTCATCGTGGTCATGAGGGTCCCCCCGTCGCGGCGACTGCCGCTTGCGGAGGCGCGATTCTACCGCAGTCGGCTCAGTTCCGGGCGAAGCTCCGGCCCGACACGAGGTGAAGCAGCGCGACGAACATGGCCGCGCCGATGATCGACCAGAGGATTGGGAAGGTCTGGCCGCTCAGGTGCAGGACGAACGGCTCGGCGAGCCCGAACTGGCGGGCGATCCACGGCCCGAAAAGCGCCCCGATGAATCCGAGCGCAACCGACACGAGCAGGCCGCCTCGAGCCCCTCCCGCGAGCGCCTTGCCGACGGCGCCGCAAATCGCGGCGATGACGATGAGCACGATGAGTCCAGGAACTGTGAGCGTCATTGCGGGTTCTCCTCTAAGAACTTCAGCTTTCCAGACGAGCGGTCGGAGCCGGTCCCGCGCTTGCGAGCCACCCGCCCCTGCTCGCGTTTCTCTTCACACGTCCTGCACCGGACGACGAAGGGCAGCGCTCGAATTCGTGCTTCCGGGATCTCGATGCCGCACGTGAAGCACGTCCCATACGCGTTGGACTCGAGGCGGACCAGGGCGTCGTCGATGCGACGGAGGGTGTCGTCCTCCGTCTGGAGCATGGCGAGCTCGACTTCGTCGGCGCGGGCCGCATCGGATCCGTCGACCTCGTCCCCCACACCGGTGGGCTGGTCGATCCGGCCGCTGCGCACGCGGCGGCGGAGGTCCTGCTGCAACTCGAGACGGCGGGCCGCCAGGATGTCACGCAGTCGAGCGTGGCGCGAGGTGATCTCGAACATTTCGGGCGACTCCTCTGAGTCACCACCATGGCCGAAAGGTGTCGCGCAGGTCTGTACGGTTGTGAACAGTCCGGCCGATGGCGTGGCCGGAGCCGGGCTGCTAGTCAGGCGCGGTGGTGTGCCGGGCTTCCAGGAAGCTCGCGACCTCACGGTTCTCGGGGAAGGCTCGTGCGAGTCGACGGGCGACCTCGGTCGCTCCGGCCATGTCGCGCTCGCGCACCTGGATGTCCCAGAGCGCGAACTCCGCTTCGGCGTGCGCGTAGAACGGAGACTCGATCGCGGTGGCGCCGCCGATCGCCGTCAACGCGCGCTCCCTGCTGCCCCCGCCGAGGATCCAACGGGTGCCCCACGGCATCCGGGTGTCGACGATGTAGTCGATCCAGGCGCGCGAGACGATCGCGCGGACGTGCTGCGGATTTGTCTTGAGGACCGCGTCGAGCGAGTGCCGGGCCTCCCAGTACTCGTCCCATCCCGTCTTCCGGCGCAGCGGCCCGAGCTGCAGCCAGACGTAGTTCAGATCCAGCTTCCCGAGATAGAACAGCGCGACCTCGTCGCCGGGACTGGTGCGGAGCGTCTCGCGGGCCAGCGCCTGCCCGTGGCGGACGTCCGCGAAGAACGCGTCCATCAGCGCCGGGCAGGTCGTGCACCCCGTGAGCGCGTTCTTCTTGTTGCCTTCCTTGCTGCCCGGGATCTCCAGCAATGCCTTCAGCTGAAACAGCAGCGCCGACGTGCGCAGCTCGTCGTTCGCCAGATCCTGCGTTTCCGAGTCGCGCAGCGCGAGCGCGAGGTCGGCGGCCTCTGCGTAGCGCGCGTTGTAGAACAGGTGCTGGGCGTCGGTGAAGGTCAGCCGCTTGAGCGCCGGGTCGGCTGGGCGGTTGGACGCCAGTGACGGAGTGACCTGCTGGGCGGCCGGCTGTCGCGACGCCCGCCAACGATCAACGCCAGCGTGCAGCACGCGGCCAGTCCGGCCCGCCCGTGGCTGCCCAGGGCGCGGCGTGGTGCGCCGCGTGCGAGTTCGGTTATGCGTCGGATCCTGACAACAGTCGCCTCCGAGACCCTCCTCCCAAACTCAGCAGGAAGTTCGGAGACAGGGTCCGTGACGAGCCAAGTGTGGCCCGACGGATGTGCCTGGCACCGAGCGCGCAGGGGCGCGTGCTGAGGCGATGCGTGATGCGTCACAGTCGCGCTTCCAGTGTCCCACGTCTCCCGTCGTGCGGAGTCATTCTTTGGGCCTTGCCACGAGCCAGCCGGACCGCGCTGCATCGGCGGCACGCTTCAGGCTGGCCGCGCTCCGCGTTTGCGAGCGGAACGCCCAGTGCGTCGCGGAGGTCCAAGCACGACGACGACCTCATGGCTCCGGCCGTCGTCGCGGAGGGGAATGGCCCGAGGGTCGACGGCGACGCCATCCAGTGCGGCGGATCGAACGCCGCGGTACTGGTGCCCAGGATTCTGCACCACGATGTGGTAGCGGCTCTCGCCGTGTTGCCAGTCGAGCGAGTACGCGGGCCACATCGCGGGGATGCAGGGATCCACCGCTGAACGTGTCGCCATGGCGCTGGAGCCCGAGCAGGCTGCCCACGGCCGCCTGATACATCCAGCCCGCCGACCCCGTGTACCACGTCCAGCCGCCGCGGCCCACGTGCATCGGGTGCGCGTAGACGTCCGCGGCGACCGCGTACGGCTCCACCCGGTATCGCTGCAGGCCTTCGGGCGTGCGCGAGTGGTTGATCGGGTTGATCATGTGGAACAGCTCCATCGCGGCGTCGCCGAGCCCCAGGCGCGCGAGCGCGATCACGGTCCACAACGCGGCGTGCGTGTACTGCCCGCCGTTCTCCCGCACGCCCGGCAGATAGCCCTTGATGTACCCGGGATCGTGCTCCATCCGGTCGAAGGGCGGCGTGAGGAGCAGGACGATCTGCGCGTCGCGGCGCACCAGGTGCGCGCGAACGGCGTCCATCGCGCGCTCCGCACGCTTGTCGTTGGCCGCGCCGGAGATGCACGGACCACGACTGCGTCAGCGAATCCAGCCGGCACTCGTCGTTCTGGACCGACCCGAGCGGCGTGCCGTCGTCGAAGTAGGCGCGCCGGTACCAGCCGCCGTCCCACGCCAGATCCAGCATGCCGGTCAGCCAGCGGGCCTGGCTCCGGTAGCGCTGCGCGAGGTCCTGCCGATCGCGCGTCTCGCAGAGCGCGGCGGATTCGTTGAGCACCGATCACGAGGAACCACCCGAGCCAGACGCTCTCGCCCCGGCCCTCGACGCCCACGCGGTTCATGCCGTCGTTCCAGTCGCCGGAGCCGATGAGCGGCAACCCGTGCGCGCCGTACTTCATCGATCGGTCGATCGCGCGGCACACGTGCTCGAACAGCGAGGCCTCTGGCCGCAGAGGTCGCCGGCATCGCGTACGCCTCCTGCTGATGCGGCTCGAGCGGCGGCGCCTCGAGGAACGGCACGAGCTCGTCGAGCACGGCGTGGTCGCCGGTGTGACGCACGTACGCGGCCACGACGTACGGCAGCCACAGCAGATCGTCGGAGCACCGCGTCCGGGTGCCGCGGCCGCCCGGCGGATGCCACCAGTGCTGCACGTCGCCCTCGATGAACTGCCGCGACGCCGCGCGCAGCAGGTGCGCCCGGCACAGATCCGGGCGCGCGTAGAGCAGCGCCATGACGTCCTGCAGCTGATCGCGGAACCCGAACGCGCCGCCGGGCTGGTATGGCCCGCAGCGCGCCCAGATGCGGCAGCTCAGCGTCTGGTACAGCAGCCAGCGGTTGACCAGCAGATCGAACGAGTCGTCTGGCGTGTGCACCTGCACGGTGCCCAGCGTGTCGTCCCAGAACCGCGTCGCGCGTGCGAGCGCGGCGTCGACCTCGGCGAGCGAGGAGTACCGCTCCACAAGCGACGATGGCGCGCGGTCCCGTCGCGCGCCTGGCCGAGGACGAACGCGACCTGGCGCGACTCCCCGGCCGGGATCTCGAGCGTCGATCTGCAGTGCCGCGCAGGGATCGAGTCCGCGCGCCGGCGCGACCTGCCAGGCGCGGCCGCGCAGAGCGCCGCCGGCCGGGCCAGCGTGCGGTTGCGCCCGATGAACTCCGTCCGGTCACATGTGAACGAGTGCGCCGGGCTTGTCGCGTGCAAGAACGCCACGCGGTCGCTGAATTCCTGGTTGTAGGCGTTGCGCGCGAGCAGCGCCCCGGTGGCCGCGTCGATCTCGCGTCGCGACGAAACGGCGATCGCCGGCCCGCGGCGGACCGAGGCACCATTCGACGTACCCGAACACGCTGAGGCGCCGCGGCTCGGTGGACGTGTTGGTGAGCGTCAGGCGCGCCAGCTTCACCGGGTCGTTCGGATCGACGCCGACCGTCGAGCTCCTGCCGCAGTCCGGGTTCGCGTGCTGGTACTGCGTCGCGCCGGCGGCGTGGCGAATCACCCACCGCCCGGACTCCGGCCGCGAGGCAGCGGGCCCGGCGTCGCGCCCCACACCTCACCGGAGTCCTCGTCGCGCAAGAAGATCGCCTCGCCCGTCGGGTCGGCGACCGGATCATTCGCAAACGGCGTCAGGCGGTTCTCGCGGCTGTTCTCCGCCCACGTGAACGCGGCGCCGCGCTGCTGACCATCGTGCCGAACTCCGGGTTCGCCAGGACGTTCGACCACGGCAGCGGCGTTTCGCGATCGCCTTCGAGCACCACGATGTACTCGCGTCCGTCGGGCGTGAAGCCGCCGATCCCGTTCATCATCACGAGCGGCGGCACGGCCACCGGCTCGATCGGCCGGTTCCGGCGCCGCAATGCCGGCAGGCATCGCCGTGACGGATCGTCGTGCAGCCACGGGGCCGGGCGATCGAGCTGCGGCGCCAGCGCGCCGAGCTCGCCGCGAGGACCACGCGCGCAACGGCCGACAGCAGATGGCGATCGTCCTCGCGCATGCCGTCCGACCGCAGCAGGAACATGCCGCCGGGCCTGTCCTTCCAGCCGGCCCATCGGGGCTCCTCGAGCAGCGCCGCGAGCTGCTCGCTGCATCTCGTCGAGATAGTCGGCGGGATGCTCGTTGAGGATCACGACGTCGGCGCGCAGGCCCTTGACGCGCCAGTATTCCTGCGCCAGCAGGAGCTGGCGCACCAGCGGAACGGCGCTCGGCCTCGGTGACGCGACACCAGCACGATCGGCAGATCGCCGGAAATGCCGTAGCCCCAGAGATTCGACTGGCCGCAGCGTGTTGCGCGCGAGGTCGCACGGGCTGGTGCAGGACGCGTCGGTGCCGAAGACCCGCGACGCGAGGCGCGCCGAAGAGCATCGCGTAGTCGTCGGTCAGGCCGAGGTGCTGCAGCGTGACCTGGGCGTGCGTGAACGCCATCGAGAACGCGCGCGCGGCGGCGCTGCCGTCGCGATACTTGCTCACGAGCGCGCAGCGCCGTGTCGCGGTCCGCGGCGACGCCGGTGGCAAACGTCACGCGGACGAATGCGCCGGGGACGAGCCGCACGCGATCGCGCAGCGCCGCCACGGGATCCAGCACGGCGCCGGTCGCGCCCGACAGCGGCGCGCCCGTCGAGCGCGATCGGGTTGGCCGTCGATCGTCCGCGGCCGATGAACTGCGCGCGGTCGGTCTCCCACTCGACCGCCCCGCCGAGCCGGCCTTCGACGCCGAGCACGTGAAAGGCCCAGACGGGCTGCTCGTCCGCGCTGCGCGGCCGCCGGCTGAACAGCAGCCCGGCGTTCTGCGCGTCGTGCTCGGTCTCGACGAACAGCTTGCCGAATGCCGGATGCGCGAAGTCGTCCTCGGGCCGGCGCCAGCACGATCTCCGCGTAGCTCGTCACCTCGATCTCGCGCGGCCGATCCCCGTGGTTGGTGATCGACAGCCGGCGGACCTCGACGTCGTCTTCGGGCGAGACCGCGATCTCGCAGCCGCGTCTCGAAGTCGCCGTCGCGCCGGCGGAACGTCGCCTTGTCGAGTTCGAAGGTGACGTCGTAGCTCGTCCGGCTCGCGGCCCGTCGGCAGGTAGGTCGGCGACCACACCTCGCCCGACCACGGATCGCGCAGGTAGATGAAGTGCGCGCCCGCATCCGATGTCCGGTCCTCGCGCTGGCGCGTCACCGCGAGGCCGCGCCACGCGCTGAACCCGCCGCCGGCGTGCGTCACCGCCGTGGTGTAGCGGCCGTTCGACAGGAAGTGCGTGTGCGGGCTCGCGCGTGTGCGGCGACCGGAAGCGGCGCGACGCGAGCACCGGCGCGGCGGGCACGCGTCGTCGCGCCTTCGGCGGGCCGCGGCTCGGAGACGATGGCCTCGCGCGGCACGCGCTCCTGCAGCAGCAGCTCGGTCGCCTGCACGCGCGGATCGCGCGTGGAAGCGGTGCACGAACACGTCGTCGCACACGACGTTGGCCAGCGCGACGAGCGACATGCCCTGGTGATGGCGAAGAAGGCCCGGACGATCTCGGGCGCGCGGCCGGCCGGCGCCGGCGTCTCGCCGTCGGCGTCCTGCGTGCGCGACGGTGTAGTCGATCGCCTCGTAGAACCCGAACCGCCCTTCGCGCGCCCGCGCGCGCGAGCCGCTCGAGATTGTCGCGGCCGCGGCCGGGATCGACGAGGCTCGCCAGCGCCGTCGCGTACGGCGCGATGACGAGGTCGTCTTCGAGGCCGCGCTTCAGCCCGAGGCCCGGCACGCCGAACGCCTTGTACTGATAGGTGCCGGCGCGATCGGTGAGCGCTGTACGCCGACTCGGAGATGCCCCACGGCACGTGCGCGGCGCTTGCCGTATTCGATCTGCCGCCGCACGCTCGCGCGGCAGCTCTGGTCGAGCAGCGTGCCGGGAAAGCTGCGCATCAGCAGCAGCGGCATCAGGTACTCGAACATCGTGCCGCCCCACGACATCAGCGTCGCGCGGCCGTCGATGCTCGTCACGAGCCGCCCCAGGTGGAACCAGTGCTGCTGCGGCACGTCGCCCTTGGCGATCGCGACGAAGCTCGCCAGGCGCGCCTCCGAGGCCAGCAGGTCGTAGAACGGCCGTCGGCGCGTCCGGGACCGTCGGCATCGGCGAGCCGGTAGCCGATCGTGAACATGCGGCGCCGCCGGTCGTAGAGGAACTTGAACCGCATGTCGTCGGCCAGCAGCGACGCGCGCCGGCCAGCGCGTCGAGCCGCGTCGTCGCATCGGCGCGGTCTGGCGCCGGCTCGTCGCGCACGCCGGCGATCGCGTCGGCCAGCGCGCGGCTCCAGAAGGCGATGTCGTCGTCGCAGGCTCGGCGGCAGGCGGCGCGAGCTCGGCCAGTTCGCGGCCAGCGCGCTCCGAGCGGCTCGAGCGCGCCGTCCGCGGCGTGCCGTCGCGCGCCGGCTCGGCGATCGGCGCGCGCGAGCTGGTTCATGCTCGGCCACCTGCTGCGCCGGCTCGCGTCGGCGTCGCTTCGCGCGGACGCGCGCGCCGAGCACGCCCGCCGTGTCGATGCACGCCGTCGAGACGCTGCGGCCTCGGTCTGCGGCGCGTCGGCGAGCTGCACGCAAGCCCTGCGCCAGCGTGATCAGCGCAGCCGCCAGGTTGCCGCTGTCGACGGTCGACACGTAGTGCGGGCGCAGCGGCGCCGCGTGCGTCGTGTCGTACCAGTTCAGGAAGTGCCCTTCGTGCCGCTCCAGCCCCTCGAGCGTGGTCAGCGTCCGGTCGAGCCGCGCGACGAGCGCTCGCGTCGTCGAGATACCCGAGATCGTGCGCGGCCAGCGCCGACAGCAGGCCCATCGCGATGTTGGTCGGCGACGTCCGCGGCGCGCCGGCTGCGGCTCGCTGCCGGTCTCCTGGTAGTTGTCCGGCGGCAGCCAGCGGTCCTCGGCCGTGACGAACGTCTCGAAGTAGCGCCAGGTCTTCCGCGCCGTGCGACGCAGCAGCGCGCGCTCGGCGTCGTCGAGCGGCCGCTGCCGCGGGCCGACGGGCAGGCTGAGCCAGTACGCCACCGCCGGCGCCACGACCACAGCAGCAGAACGGCGCTGGCCGACGCGCAGTGCCGCGCCGCTCGGCGATCAGGACCAGGAGCGTCGCGATCACCGGCGATGATCGGGCTGGCCATCATCTCGGCGCGAACGTTCGCAGACGCCCTTGCGCCCGACCAGGCCCGCTCGACCGCGCGCTGCTCGACGGCCGCCGTCTCCCATTCGAGCAGGCGCCGCCGCGTGACGGCCAGCCGGACGAGCGTCACGCACGATCGCGTGGACCGTCTCGCCACGCGTTGTACGCGAGGAACGTCACGCCGAGCGCGACCTGCGCCAGCGCCGTGGCCGCGTCTTCGCCGCAGATTGCGCCAGAACACCGGAAACGACTGCGACTGCCGCGGTCCGACCAGCAGGCGCGCCGACGAGCGGCAGCAGCTGCGAGGCGATGCACCGTCAGCGCCGCCAGCATCCAGAACCACTGCGGCGCCCGGCAGCACCGTCCAGCCGCGACCAGCAGCGCGAGCAGCGTCGGCGCGACGAGGCTGCGGCGCAGGTTGTCGAGAATCTTCCAGCGCCCGATCAGCGGCAGCGTGTTGCGCTTGATCCCGTGGCGCGACGGGACGAACGGGAAACAGCCAGAACAGGATCTGCCAGTCGCCGCGGATCCAGCGATGCTGCCGCCGGGCGTGCGCGAGCACGCTCGACGGGTACTCGTCGACGAACTCCACGTCCGACACCAGCGCGACGCGGGCGTGCAGCCCTTCGAAGAGGTCGTGCGACAGCAGCGCGTTCTCGGGCACGCAGTCGTCGAGCGACGCCATGAACGCGTCGACGTCGTACAGGCCCTTGCCGGTGAAGATGCCTTCGCCGAACAGGTCCTGGTAGGTGTCGGAGACCGCCGTCGTGTACGGATCGACGCCGGTGTGGCCCGAGTACAGCCGCGCGAAGAGCGAGCCGGCGGCGCTCGCGAACGTGACGCTCACGCGCGGCTGCAGGATGCCGTAGCCGTCGGTGACGCGCCCGAGCCGCGCGATCGATCGCCGGGCGATTGAGCGGGTGCGTGATGATGCCGATCAGCTGCCGCGCCGCGTCGCGCGGCAGCCGCGTGTCGCTGTCGAGCGTGATGCAGTAGCGGACGCTCGGCAGAATCGCCAGCGTCGCCGGCGTAGACCACGAAGCTGGTGTCGGTGGCGCCGCGCAGCAGGCGGTTGAACTCCTCGATCTTGCCGCGCTTGCGCTCCCATCCCATCCAGAGGCCTTCCTGCTCGTTCCACTGGCGCGTGCGATGGAAGAGGAAGAAGCGGTCGGCGCCGCCCGTCGGCGTGCTTGCGGTTGAGCGCCTCGATGCCGGCGCGCGCCGCGGCGAGGATCTCCGCGTCGCGCGGCAGCGTCTCGGTCGGCGCGTCGCGCAAGTCGCTCAGCAGCGCGAAGTGGATGTGCGGATCGACGTTGCCGAGCGCCTGGACTTCGAGGTGCTCGATCAGCTCCTCGACGCGCTCGACGCTGTCGAGGATCGTCGGCACGATCACCATCGTCCGGGCGTCGTCCGGGCACCGCGGTCGAGCTCGAGCCGCGGCAGCCGGCGCGGCGGAATCAGGTTGCTGATGATCCGCTGCACGATCTGGATCGTCAGCTCGCTGGCCGGCACGACCATCAGGAGCGCGGTCCAGACGAGCATCGACGCCGCGCCAGCCGTGCGCGTAGGCGATAGGCCAGCGCGGCGGCGACCAGCGCGGCGGTGCCGAGCGCGATCGTGCCCGAGGTAGCCCGGCGTCGCGTAGCGGAAGAACAGCCGCCGGATCCGGATGCTCAGGCGCGGGCGTCCAGCCGATGCCCTTCTCGAACTGCCGGCGGCCGCCGCCGATCAGGTAGTAGCCGACGTGCGCGCTTCGCTCGCCGGGCGTCGCGCTCGGCGACCTGCCGCGCGCGCTCGACGGCCTTGAGCGCGACGCGAAGCTGCGCATCGCCGGTCGGTTCGGCCATTTCCTCGACCGCGTGGCGGTAGCGATCGCGGCTCTGAAAGTCCATGCGGCCGTAGACGCCGACCGGATCGCGCTGGAGCACCTGCTCGACGAGGCTGACGCTCTCGAAGAACTCGGTCCAGTCGAACGTCGAGATCAGCCGCAGGCTGCCGATGAGGCTCGACATGAAGGCCTGCTCGCTCGCCTGGTGCCGTCCTTCGGCGCGGATCGCTTCTTCGATGGTCTGGCCGCTGGCGGCCAGCGCCGCGTCGAGCTCCTGCCGCAGCGACTCCGGCCGCCGGCTCGCGCTCGCGCGATCGCTGGAGCAGGCGGATGACGAACGCGGGATGGACCTCGGTCGGCCAGGTGCGCCGGCGCCGCCGGATCCTCGAGCGACGCGGCGAGCCGATCGGCGTCGAGCCGATGCGCGCGCGCTGTCCGCGAGCCGATCGGCCCTCGCCGCGCAGGTAGTCGAGCAGCGCCAGCTTGAGCGCGCTCGGCCACGCCCACAACTCCCCCATCGTCAGCGGCGTGATGGACTGGAAGGCGGTGACGAACCGGTGCAGGCGCTGCGAATCGAGGCGGCCGGCGCTGCGCCCGATGAGCTCGAGGGCCATCGCGTAGACGCGGGGGAATCCGGCGAACTCGTCGGCCGCGATCCGGGGCAGCCGCCGATAGAACGCGGGCGGCAGATCGTGGCGGATGTCGCGGGCGGCGGCCGAGATGATGTGGAAGTTGTCGAGCAGCCACTCGGCGGCGGGCGACGGCTGCTCGCCGCGCCGCGCGGCGTCAGTCAGGGCGACATAGACGTGCCGCAGGGCGCGCATGTGGCCGTCGAGCCGCCGCAGGTGGGCGACGCCGTTCGCGCGGCCGCGGATGGAGACCGTGAGCAGGGCCGCCAGACGCCGGGCATGTTCTTCGAGCGGCTCGATCCCGAGCAGTTCCATGCCGCCATCGGCGAATGGACCTGCGGTCGTGAGATCACCGTCGGCGTGCCGCATGCTCCCCCTATCCTGGTGTCGAGACGTGTCCCCAGAGAGGTGTCAACCACCGTGCGGTGGCGATGGGGTCGAGATCGGCCTTCGACCATGAAGGTCGACGTCCGTAGATCGGTCGTGCCTGGGCGAGGGCTGGGGGCCCGCAGGCTCACGCAGCGTGAAAAGCAGACGCTGCTTCAAGTATACCCGCAGAACCGCTGAACGGCGCCTTGAGTCCGCGGCTCCTCGACCTGTACAATTCCGGCGGGCGTACCGTCCGAAGTCATGGCACCGCGTCAAAGCATCTTCTCCTCGTCGATCGGCTCCAAGTACCTGATCGCCCTGTCGGGCCTCTCGCTCGTCGCCTTCCTGATCCTGCACTTGATCGGCAACCTGATGGTCTTCGTGTCGGCCGACGCGTTCAATCACTACGGCGACAAGTTGATCCACAACCCGCTGCTGATCCCGGCGGAGCTCGGGCTGGCGGCGCTGTTCCTGCTGCACGTCGGCAAGGCGATCGCGCTCTTCATGAACGCGCAGCACGCCAGGCCCGCGGGCTACGCCGTCAAGCGCCGCGCGGGTCACACCAGCCGCAAGAGCTGGGCGTCCGCGACGATGATCCTGTCGGGCGCGTTCCTGTTCGTGTTCGTGCTGCTGCACCTGGCGACGTTCAAGTACGGGCCGCACTACGACTCGGTGAGCGCAGCCGGGCGTTCGCGACCTCTATCGCCTGATGGTCGAGGTGTTCAGCCGTCCCGGCTGGGTCGCCTTCTACGTCGTCGGGATGGTGATCATCGGGTTTCACTTGTGGCACGGCGTCTCGAGCGCGTTCCAGTCGCTCGGCGTCGATCCGCCCGGTTGGGTGCAGCCGATTCGCGCGGCCGGCTGGACGCTGGCCGTGATCGTCGCCGGCGGGTTCCTGATCATCCCGGTGTGGATCTTCCTGGGAGGGCGCTCATGACGCTCGACGCCCGGGCGCCCGTCGGGGCCGCTGGCCGACAAGTGGGACCGCCACAAGTTCGACATCAAGCTGGTGAACCCCGCCAACAAGCGCAAGTTCACGGTCATCGTCGTCGGGACGGGCCTGGCGGGGGCGTCGGCCGCGGCGTCGCTCGGTGAGCTGGGCTACAACGTCCTCAACTTCTGCATCCACGACAGCCCGCGCCGCGCGCACAGCATCGCCGCGCAGGGCGGCATCAACGCGGCGAAGAACTACAAGAACGACGGCGACAGCGTCTATCGGCTCTTCTACGACACGATCAAGGGCGGCGACTACCGCGCGCGCGAAGCCAACGTCTATCGCCTGGCGCAGCTCTCGGTCGACATCATCGACCAGTGCGTCGCGCAGGGCGTGCCGTTCGCCCGCGAGTACGGCGGCCTGCTCGACAACCGATCGTTCGGCGGCGCGCAGGTCTCGCGGACGTTCTACGCGCGCGGCCAGACGGGCCAGCAGCTCCTGCTCGGCGCGTATCAGGCGCTGATGCGGCAGGTCGACGCGGGCGCGGTGAAGCTCTTTCCCCGCCGCGAGATGCTCGACCTCGTCGTCGTCAACGGCAAGGCCCGGGGCATCATCTGCCGCAACCTCGTGACGGGCGAGGTCGAACGCCACGTCGCCCACGCCGTCGTGCTCGCGACCGGCGGCTACGGCACGGCGTACTACCTGTCGACCAACGCGGTGAACTCGAACGTCACGGCCGCGTGGCGCGCGCACAAGCGCGGCGCGCTCTTCGCCAACCCGTGCTTCACGCAGATCCACCCGACGTGCATCCCCGTCAGCGGCGACCACCAGTCGAAGCTGACGCTGATGAGCGAGTCGCTCCGCAACGACGGGCGCGTCTGGGTGCCGAAGACACAGGGCGACAAGCGGCCGCCGGCCGAGATCCCCGAAGCGGAGCGCGACTACTACCTCGAGCGGAAGTACCCGAGCTTCGGCAATCTCGTGCCGCGCGACGTCGCGTCGCGGAACGCCAAGTCGGTCTGCGACGAAGGCCGCGGCGTCGGCGAATCGGGCCTGTCGGTCTATCTCGATTTCGCGGACGCCATCAAGCGCCTCGGCGTCGACACCATCCGCGCGCGCTACGGCAACCTGTTCGACATGTATCGGCGCATCACCGATGAGGACCCCTACAAGCTCCCGATGCGCATCTACCCGGCCATCCACTACACGATGGGCGGGCTGTGGGTCGACTACAACCTGATGAGCAACCTGCCGGGCCTGCACGTGCTCGGCGAGGCGAACTTCTCCGACCACGGCGCGAACCGTCTGGGCGCCAGCGCGCTCATGCAGGGCCTGGCGGACGGCTACTTCGTCATCCCGTACACGATCGGCCACTACCTCGCGAGCACGGCGCTCGAGCCGCTCACGACGGCTCACGACGCCTTCGGCGAGGCCGAGTCGTCGGTGTCGAAGCGGCTCGACACGCTGCTCAGCATCAAGGGCCGCAAGTCGATTCGCGACTTCCACCGCGCGACGGGCGCCATCCTCTGGGACGACGTGGGGATGTCGCGGACGGGCGCGGGCCTGACAAGCGCGATCGAGCGGATCCGGACGCTGCGGGACGAGTTCTGGCAGAACGTGTCGGTGCCGGGCGACAAGACCTACATGAACCAGTCGCTCGACTACGCGGGCCGCGTCGCCGACTACCTCGAGTTCGGCGAGCTGCTCGCGCTCGACGCGCTGCATCGCACCGAGTCGTGCGGCGGCCACTTCCGCGAGGAAAGCCAGACGCCCGAGGGCGAGGCGCTCCGGGACGACGCGCACTTCTCGTATGTGGCGGCGTGGGAGTTCAACGCCGTCGGCCAGCCGCCGACGCTGCACCAGGAGCCGCTCGTCTGGGAGAACGTGAAGCCCTCGCAGAGGAGCTACAAGTGAAGGTGCATGGGCTGGGTGCGGTGTCGTGGGTGCATGGGCCAAGGGCCTGCGCTAGACCTCGAGTCGACCCATGGACCTATGGACCCATCGACCTATGGACCTGGCATCTAGGCGCCCATGAAGTCCGATGCTCATCAACCTCCGCGTGTGGCGGCAGCCCGGGCCCAACGCGCCCGGCAAGCTGGTGGACTACGCCACCGAGGACGTCAGCCCCGACATGTCGTTCCTCGAGCTGCTCGACGTCGTGAACGACGGGCTGATTCGCAAGGGACAGGATCCGATCGCGTTCGACTCGGACTGCCGCGAAGGCATCTGCGGATCGTGCGGGCTCGTCGTCAACGGCGTGCCGCATGGGCCCGATCCGGGCGGCACCGTCTGCCAGCTGCACATGCGGCGCTTCCGCGACGGCGAGACGATCACCGTCGAGCCCTGGCGCGCGCGCGCCTTCCCCGTCCTCAAGGACCTCGTCGTCGATCGCAGCGCGTTCGACCGGATCATCGAGGCCGGCGGCTACGTCTCCGTCAACTCAGGATCGGCGCCCGAGGCCAACGGGCTGCCGGTGGCGCGCGACCTGGCCGAGAAGGCGATGGACGTCGCGCAGTGCATCGGGTGCGGCGCCTGCGTGGCGGCGTGCAAGAACGCGTCGGCGGCGCTCTTCACGAGCGCGAAGATCACGCACCTGGCGCTGCTGCCGCAGGGCGCCGTCGAGCGCTCGCGGCGCGTGGTGCGGATGGTCGACCAGATGGACCACGAAGGCTTCGGGATGTGCTCGAACGAGGGCGAGTGCCAGGCCGTCTGCCCGAAGGAAATCTCGATCGCGAGCATCGCGCGGATGAACCGCGAGTACGTGCGCGCGCAGCTCGTCCGCGACTAGCCGGCTATCGCCGGTTCGTGTCGGCGGAGGGCGTCCCCGCCTGCCAGTCCGTCACCAGCACCAGCGGCCGCTTCCCTTCGTCGCCGAGCGAGTTGACGATGAACCGCTGGCCGTCGGCGCTGACGTCGTACACCCAGCCGACCGGCTTCGGGTTGATCGCGAACAGCGGCGTCACCTGCTTCACCACGAGGCTGTCGCCGCGGCTGTCGATCGTCGCGGCCATCACCTGCTGATCCGGCGACACGTAATACAGCTCGGCGCCGTCCGCGCGCCAGCGTGGGAGGACGCCGCCGTTGGTCGAGATCCGGAACCGTGAGCCGGCCGCCCTCGGCGAGGCCTGTCCGGCCCCGGGCGGACGGAACCGCATCACGTAGACTTCGTCGCGGCCCGACTCGTTCGAGACGTAGCTCACCCACCGGCCGTCGTGCGAGAACCGCGCGTGGTACTCCGCAAACGGCGTCTCGAGCAGCGCGCGCGGATGCGCGAGGTCGGACAGCGGCACCTCGTAGATGTCGCCGGACCCGACGAGCAGCGATCCCTTCCGCAGCAACAGATAGTTGCCGTCGGCCGACCAGTCAGTGGCCGCGTAGTCGCCCGGAGGCAGCAGCTGCTTCGGCTCCCCGCCTGACGCGGACACCTGCATCACGCTGACCTGCCCTTCGCTCTCGACGCGCGAATACGCCAGCGAGTGCCCGTCCGGCGCCCACACCGGCGTGATCTCGTTGCGCGGGTCGAACGTGACGCGCAGGCTCGTGCCGCGCGTGAGCTCGTAGACCCAGATGTCCGCCGGATCCCCGCGATTGACCGCGACGCGCGAGCCGTCCGGCGAGAGGTTCACGTCGAAGATGATCCCGTTCTCGCCGACGGGGCCCAGGTCGTGGCCGTCGCGATCGTACGAGGTGAGCGCCGTGCCCGCGAGCCCGGTCTGGTAGACGATCGTGCCGGCCTCGTTGACCGTGAAGATGCCGCGCCAGATCGTCGGGTCGTCGAGCACGTCGCGCGCCACGGCCGTCGGCGCGCCGTCGAATCGTCCGCTCTCGGTCCGGAACGGCTGCGCCCAGAGCGTCCTGTCGCGCAGGAAGAACAACTGGCCCGCCGCGAACACGGCCTGGCTGCGGCTGCGCGTCACCTGCTGCGGCGGCCGCTGCGAGTTGAGCGTGCCGATGAAGATGGCGCTCTGGTCGGGCTCGCCGGGTTTTGGCGTCTCGGTCGCGAGATAGATGAAATGCTGCCCGTCGGGCAGGATCTGCGGCCAGCGGTGGCTGGTGAAGGGCGTGCCGTCGGTGGACGTGATTTCGATCGGCGATCCGCCGTTCGCGGTGACCTGCTGCAGGCCGCCGCGCACGCCAGGCGAGAACACGATGACGTTCTGCGCGCTCCACGATCCGCCGCGGCCGCCGGGCGCCTCGCAGAGCGTCAGCGCGGAGCCGCCGTCGAGATCCAGCCGCTTCAGCTTGCCGTTGGCGAAGAACCCCACCGATCGCCCGTCCGGCGACCAGAACGGAAACGTCGCGTCGTCGCTGCCGGTCAGCGGCTCGGGCGTGATCGCGTCGAGATGGCGGATCCAGAGCAGCCGCTTGCCCAGCGGATCGACGGCGGCGAAGACGAGCGACCGGCCGTCCGGCGACATCGCCGGTGGGCCGCCGAAGTCGCCGGTCAGCTGGAACAGCATGTGCTCGGGCGGCGCGATCAGCGCGCGCACCGACGAAGCGGCCGTCGCGGTCGAGCGCAAGTACGCGGAGAAGAGACTGGCGGCGACGACCGCCAGCGCGACCAGCGCCGCGACGAGCCATCCCATCGGCGGCAGCGACGAGGTCGGCGCAGGCTTCGCCGGCGTCTCGTTGAGCCGGGTGCGCAGCTCGAGCAGCATGTCGCGGGCCGTCTGCCAGCGCTCGTCGGGGTCCTTCGACAGCGCGCGCGCGACGATGTGATCGAGCGCGGGAGGCAGCAGCGGCTGCCGGCTCGACGGCGCCGGAGGCGTGCGGTTCAGGATCGAGGCGATGATGCTGGCCTGGCTGCCGCCCGGAAACGCGCGCTCGCCGGTGCCCATCTCGAAGATGACGGCCCCGAGCGCGAACAGATCCGTGCGCGCGTCGAGCGACCGGCCCTCGAGCTGCTCGGGCGCCATGTATTGCAGCGTGCCGACCAGCGCGCCTTCGGCGGTGATCGGCGTGTCGCCCGGCGGGCGCGTCTCGGCCGTGACGGTCTGCTCCACCGGCGATCGCGCGAGGCCGAAGTCGAGCAGCTTCGCGCCGCTGCGCGTGAGCATGACGTTGGCCGGCTTCAGGTCGCGGTGGATCACGCCGTGCCGGTGCGCGCGATCCAGCGCGTCGGCCATCTGGATCGCGTAGCCGAAGACCTCTTCCATCGGCAGCGGGCCCCGCGACAGGCGCGCCGCGAGCGTCTCGCCCTCGAGGTACTCCATCACGAGATAGGCGATGCCGTCCTGCTCGCCGATGTCGTGGAGGACGCAGATGTGCGGGTGGTTCAGCGCCGCAATGGTGCGCGCCTCGCGGTCGAACCTGAGGCGCAGCGCCTCGTTGTGGCGGTATTCGACCGGCAGCGTCTTGATCGCGACGGTGCGATCGAGCCGCGTGTCGAAGGCCTTGTAGACCTGGCCCATGCCGCCGGCCCCGATGGCGGCCACGATCTCGTACGGGCCGAGTCGGGTGCCCGGGGCGATGGACGAGGTCACAGCCCGCGGATTATAACGTGAAGGGTCTCGTATACTGGCGTCACACCCCAGCTCCCGGGAGGGATCCGTATGCGACCCACGACTGTCGTCGGCGTGCTGCTTATCGTGCTCGGAGTGGCGATGCTGGTGACTGGCGGCTACAGCTATCAGAAGAGCGACAAGGTGCTCGACGCGGGACCGCTGCAGGCGTCAGTGACGCATGACAAGCGCGTCAGCATTCCGCCGCTCGTCGGCGGCCTCGTGCTCGTGGCTGGCGTCGCGTTGATGTTCGTCGGCAACAAGCAGAAGACGTAGAACTGAATAGAAGTGCAAAGTGCGAAGTGCTAAGTGCCAAGTGGAGTGAGAAGTGGGAACTGGTAAGTGAGTTTGCAGTCCCCACTTCGCACTTCGCACTTCGCACTTCGCACTGAGTTGGTGGGCCCCCTGGGGATCGAACCCAGGACAGCCTGATTAAAAGTCAGGTGCTCTACCACTGAGCTAGGGGCCCGCCGGTGGGAAATTCATCCTAGCACGGCCATCGGACGCTACCCCGCAATCACGCCCACCGCCTGCACCAGCCGCTCGACTTCCTCGCCCGTCGTGTAGCACGCGCAGCCCGCGCGCACGAGGCCGTCGGCCGCGTGCCCGAGGCGATCGACGACCGTCGTCGCATAGAAATCGCCGTTCGAGAGGAACAGGCCGCGCGAGACGAGCTCGCGCGCGACTTCATCCGAGGATCGATCCTTCACGACGAACGAGACGGTGGGGGTGCGCGGACGATCGGGCGCCGGTCCATAGACGGTCACGCCGGGAATCGCGCGGAGCCCGTCGTAGAGCGTGGTCACGAGCGCCTGTCCGCGCGCGTGCAGTTCCGCGAACGAGGCCTCGAGCGCCGCGCGCCGTGTGAGTCCGTCGCCCTCGGCCAGCGACGCCAGGAAATCCACCGCCGCGCCTGCCCCGACGATGCCTTCGTGGTTCTGGGTGCCGGTCTCGAGCCGCTCGGGCGCCGTGTCGGGCGCCGGATCGAGCTTCGGCACGTCGAGCCGCGCGAGCAGCGACTCGGCGCCATACAGCACGCCGACGTGCGGGCCATAGAACTTGTAGGCCGAGCACGCGAGCAGATCGCAGCCGAGCGCCCGGACGTCCACGAGCGTGTGCGGCGCGTAGTGCACCGCGTCGACGAACATCAGGCCGCCCTGCGCGTGCACCAGCGCGGCGGCGCGCGCGACGTCGCTGACGGTGCCGAGCGCGTTCGAGGCCGCGCCCATCGCGACCAGGCGGGTCTTCGGACCGACGACGCGTTCGAAATCGTCCCAGTCCACCTGGCCTTCGGCGCGCATCTTCACGGTGCGGACGGTGACGCCGCGCTCGCGCGCGAGCGCGCGCCAGGGCGCGATGTTGGCGTGGTGGTCCAGCTCGGTGACGACGATCTCGTCGCCGCTCCCCCATTCGCGCCCGAGCGCGCGCGCGACGTGGAAAGTAATCGTTGTCATGTTGTTGCCGAAGGCGATCTCCTTCGGCGACGCGTTGAGGAAGTCCGCCAGCGCCCGGCGGGCGCCGTCGAGCGCCGCGTCGGTCTCGAGACTCGTCGGGAAGTGCCAGTGCGTGTTGGCGTTGTGGTGCAGCAGGTAGTCCGTCATCCGGTCGACGACCAGGTCCGGCACCTGGGTGCCGCCCGGGCCGTCGAAATACGCCACCGGCAGCTCTTCGTACCGCCGTGTCAGCGCCGGAAACCGGGCGCGGATTGCCTCGACGGAAGCCACGGAAATCGAGGTTGTGCTCGTGCGCGTCATGCGCAAAGTATATCTGCCGCCGGGAATCCTTGAACCCGGGCGAGCGCGGCGGTACAGTGCTGTGCTGGACTCATGACCGTGAGAGGAGCGCTCGACATGTCACGTGCACGTCTCGCCGTGGCGGCCCTGGTGGCCGCACTGATGGCCGCCTGCGGCGGCGGATCGTCGGCGCCCGCGAAGAAGGCCGAAACCGGCCCGATCAAGATCGGCCTGCTGATGGCGCAGCTGCGCGAGGAGCGCTGGCAGCGCGATCGCGATCTCTTCGTCACGCATGTCGGAGAGTTGCACGCGAAAGTCCAGGTGCAGTCGGCCGACGGCGACGCCGCCAAGCAGCTCGAGCAGGCCAAGGCGATGCTCGCCGACGGCGTGAAGGCCCTGGTTGTCGTGCCGGTCGATCTCGAGAAGGCCGCCGACATCGTCAAGGCCGCGGCCGAGCAGCACGTGCCGGTGATCAGCTACGACCGGCTGATCACCAACGCCGATGTCGCGCTGTACGTCTCGTTCGACAACAACAAGGTCGGGCGGATGCAGGCCGACCACCTGCTCGCAAAGGCGGCGACAGGCAACTACCTGCTGCTGGGCGGCTCGCCCTCCGACAACAACGCGAAGCTCGTGCGCGACGGGCAGATGGAAGTGCTGAAGCCGGCCGTCGACAGCGGCGCCATTCACATCGTCGCCGATCCGTTCATCGACAACTGGGATCCCGCCAAGGCCAGGGCGGCGACGGCGGCGGCGATCGCGAAGGCGCACAAGCTCGCCGCGATCGTCGCGTCGAACGACAGCACGGCGGCCGGCGCGGTGCAGGCCCTCACCGATGCGAAGATGGCCGGCAAGGTGCTCGTCTCAGGGCAGGACGCCGAGCTGACCGCCTGCCAGCGCATCGTCGCCGGCACGCAGGAGATGACCGTCTACAAGCCGCTGCGCTCGCTTGCGCGGATGGCGGCCGGATCGGCGGTCAGCCTCGCGAAGGGCCAGCCAGTCAGCAGCCTGATGAAGGTGAACAACGGACTGAAGGACGTCCCCGCCAGCCTGATCGATCCGATCTCGGTCGACAAGGGCAACCTTGACGTCACCGTGATCGCCGACGGGTACCACACGAAGGCGGAAGTCTACGGACAGTAGGAAATAGAGAATAGGGAATAGGAAGAAAATACAGAGCCCCTG
>CAWBBN010000001.1:0-96231 GCA_963787035.1 Vicinamibacteria bacterium | reverse complement strand
TGATTACCCTAGTTCAAATGCGACCGGGCCCGGCTGGATCCGCAATAACGTGGACCTGACGACCTACCAAGAGTTCGTATTCGACAAGCTGATCCGCTGGATCCGCGTCGCTTTCTAAGGCACTCGCCGGGTGGAGGTCCTCAACCTCTGGAGGTTCAAATGTCCACAACCGACAAGAAATACAGTTTCGGCGCTGTTCCGCAATCAGTCGTAACATCCCTTAGCACGGCTCTCGCGAACACTTCGAGCGAATGCAGTAAGGCCTGTCGGCGATTCTTTCCTCGGTCACCGTGGTCGACGCAAGCAACACTAAGAGCAAGTCGGCGCCGGTCGCCGCGGGCGCCGCCTTGACGGCGGCAGTCAAAGATCTGGAGCGTCGAGCAAACAGTCTAGCAGCACAACTGAACAAGACAAGCCAGACAATCCAGAACATTACCAAACTCATCGGAGCGTTGAACCAGTTGAGTGCGCGTGGTAGTAGTTAACTCCGCGGTCGCAGTTCCGGTGCGGCCCAACCAATGGCGGGCGTGCAAACCCTTCCGGCGAAGAGCCGCATGGGAATTGCAGTTTCGAATGACCGCGGCGGAGCGGCCGCGTCGTTTCAGTCCAACTGCGCACTCGGTGGTGAGCAGCGCCGATGCCCGACTGGCGGCTGATGACGCGGCGACGGTCAATAGTGCTCTTGCCTATCGTCTTGAGCTTGAGTTCGCCCGCAGCATCCAGTGAGAACTACCTGTCTCAGCCGAGGGTCGACCGTGGCGAAATCGTCCGCACGGCGATTGATCGCGGCTCGTATCAGGAGGCTGAAGCCTTAGCGCGACAATGGGCCGCGCAGGCGGAGGCCGAGAGTGGAGAGGCGTCTCCTGAAGTGTTCGCGCGCAAGACTTCCTGGTTGAAGCGCGCATAGGGAACGGGAGATGCGCGGAGGTCGAGACGCTCGCGCTCGCCAAGCGGATTGTCGCTGCCAAGGTGGGTCATCGCGCATCAGAGGAGCTTTCCCTCGCGTCCTCGCTGCGGAATCTCGGACTCGTCCTGGCAGAGCGAGGGGAATTCGACGCCGCGCTTCGAATTGAGGAGCGCGCGCTGACCATCAGGCGCCAACGACTACCCAGGAAGACTCTAGCTGGCAGACAGCCTCGACGACGTCGCCATGTGCCTTATCTCTCTCGAATGATTCAGCGAGGCGCGTGAACGGCTTCGAGCCGCGCTGGTCGTTCGAGACCTGCATGCGGATACGGAACCGCTAGCTCTGGCACGCACTCTTCAGTTTCTTGCCTTGCTCGAGCGCAATGAGGCTGCGTACTCCGCGGCGATGCCTCAGGTGGAACGGGCAATCACGATCCAGCGGCGCTCCGCTCATGAGCATCCGGATTTTGTGTTCTCGTTACGACTTCGTGGCGAAATTCTGGCCCTGACTGGTGACATCGGCGAAGCTCAGGACACTTGGCGGGAGGCCGTTGCAATTTGCCAACGGACACTGCGCCCCGATCATCCAGCAGGCGAGGCTTTATGGCGGCTTCTGTCGTTTGCGGCTGACAGCCTCGGCGACGCGGCAGGCGCTCGCGTTTTGCTCGATCGGGCGTCACTGATCGGCCAGAGGTCGTTGGCACCCTGCCACCCGGACCGCGCGGGATTAGAGAACGATGCGGCGAGTCTGTCGAACTACGAAGGAGACTTTCTGGAGGCGCGAAAGCTCTACGCCCTTGCCGCAAGCACGGAAGCGCGATGCCACGGCGGCCATGGTTCGGTGATAGCGACCGCGATACACAACCAGGGACTCGTCGCAGCGGAAGTGGGCGATTGGGCATCGGCCGACAAGCTTCAGCGTCAGGCCATTCGAATATGGACTGAGACCCTCGGAGCGCATCATCCGTAAGTCGCGCGTGGGCTCGACGCGCTGGCGGAGGTCGCGACGTCGACTCGGCAGCTTGCAAGAGCCGCATCCTGTACGAACGAGCCCTCGCGATTCGCCGAGAAACTCTTGGACAGAACCATCCGGATGTAGCGTGGACGCTGGTCAATCTTGCGCGCGTGGACGGTGCCGTTGGCAACGTACCACTCGGGCTAAAGCGCGTCGGTCAAGCGATCGATATCTACCGGCTGGGGGGAACGCCACAGGAGCCCGATCATCTGGCGCGCGCATATGCCCTGCGGGGCTCTCTTGAAATGCTGGAGCGAGAGTACGCCAGGGCGCGTGTCAGCTTTGAGGAGACGCTGGCGCTTAGGGAACGTATTCTGGGGCAATCCCATCCGCTGACGGCGGAAGGGCGCGCCGACGTCGCATCGGCTGACTTCGCGCTCGGTGCCATTCGCGACTCCCTGTCCTCGGCTCTCGACGCAGAGCGGGTCGGACGCGACCACCTTCGGTTCACGATCAGGTATCTGCCTGAACGTCAGGCGCTGGCGTACGCGGCAAGGCGACCCCGCGGTCTCGACCTGGCTATGTCGATCGTTGCCGCCGGTAAGGTATCCGACCCTGCTGCGGTTGTGGACCTCGCTATCCAATCGCGCGCTGTGGTGCTGGACGAATTGGGCGCTCGCGCTCATGCGGCCGCGGAGACGAATGACCCGGCAATTGCCTCGCTGAGCAGCTCCGTGGTCTTGGCCAGAGAGCGCTTCGCCACTCTGATGCTCCGAAGCTTCCAAGGCGAGGACTCGGTGCCACGAGCGTTGCTCGAACAGGCTCGACGGGAGAAGGAGGAGGCCGAGGAAACCCTGGCCGAACGGAGCATGTCGGCGCGCGCGGAGCTGGCCCGGACCCACATCGGTCTTGAGGACGTGCGCCGCGCGCTGCCCGCGGAGTCCGCGCTCGTGTCGTTCGTTCGCTACGACCGCACCATCTGCACGAGCACGGAGTCTGGCAACAGATTGCGCACTGTGCCCTCATATTTGGCGTTTGTGGTCGGGCCAGAATCCACACAGATTGACGTCGTGCCGCTCGGGCCTTCGACGTCGATAGAAGCTGCCGTGAGCATGTGGCACGAGGAGGCCCGCGGTCGCTCAATCACCCCACTCAACTCGCTCGACGCACAACGCACTTACCGCACGGTCGCGGCCCGCCTCAGGGCGCGCGTGTGGGATCCGCTAATACCGCATCTGCATGGCGCGACTCGAGTGTTCGTCGTTCCGGACGGCGCTCTGAACCTTGTGAGCTTCGTATCTCTGCCCACGGGTCCCAAGCGATACCTACTCGATGATGGCCCCGTCATCCAATACCTCTCTACTGAGCGAGACCTGGTTCTACGTGACGCGGTCCCCCCGAGCCACGGCCTGCTGGCCGTCGGCGGACCAGATTTCGAGGGAACGACTCAACTAACCAGAACAGCAACGCGACGATTTTCCCAGGGATGCGGAACGCTTGGCGAGCTGCGATTCGAGCCTCTACCCGGATCGAAGAGCGAGGTGCTCGACATTGCGAGACTTTGGCCTGCGTCAACGGCGGGAGCGAACGGCAACGCTGACACGCTAGTCCTGACAGGGCGTGCGGCAACGGAGGGCGCGGTCAAGGACAACATCGTGGGGCGGCGTATCGTTCATTTGGCGACTCATGGCTTCTTTGTCCAGTCGCGCTGTGACGTTGACCCATCGAACGCGAGGGCAGTGGGCGCCATCGTCGCTGCACCCTCGGCTTCGATGATTCGAACCGAAAATCCATTGCTCTTGTCGGGGCTGGCGTTCGCTGGCGCCAATCGGCGGACGGCATCTGCCTCTGCCAGAGACGATGGAATTCTCACGGCCGAAGAAGTGGCTGGTCTCAACCTGCAGGGAACGGAATGGGCAGTGCTTTCGGCGTGCGACACCGGCGCTGGCGAGATTAAGGCTGGCGAAGGAGTGTTCGGATTACGCCGAGCATTTCAGATTGCTGGCGCCCGAACGATCATCATGAGCCTGTGGTCCGTCGACGATCGGGCGACCGTGCGGTGGATGCACGCCCTGTACGAAGCGCGATTGCAGAAGCATCTCGACACGCCTGACGCAATCCACTACGCCAGCGCCCAGGTGCTCCAGCACCGCCGAGATCGTGGTGAATCGACACACCCCTTCTATTGGGCAGGTTTTGTCGCGGCGGGCGACTGGAGATAGGGCATCTCTGTGATTCGGAGTCGTCTGATGAAGGTCATTAGTACAGGAAGACCCCCTGCTTCTGGGTGACTACTGCCAGCGATCTCGAGCAGTTCGTCGCGATTGTTAAGGACACCAAGCGACGCTGGTACCACTTCTGGCAAGACCGCGTAGATCCCTGGTTCCGGGGTGTGTCAAGTGAGAAACATAGCCTTGTCCCGGGGATCTATCGGCCTGATGCCGTCGCCAACGGCATGGCTGAGGATGACCTACGTGATGACTTTGCGGCCAGGGCGCGACCGTTTCTGAGTGCGGCGGCGCACGTGCCCCGTGACAAGTGGGAGTGGTACTTACTGATGCAGCACTATCGAGTTCTGACTCGCCTTCTTGATTGGAGCGAAGCCGCCGGAATCGGCCTGTACTTCGCCTTACGAGCCCCCGGAAAGTCCAATCCGGCCGTCTGGATCCTGGATCCTTTCTGGTTGAACGATAAGGTCTCGCACTGGCAAGACAAGATCCTGGATGTCACCGATTCACGCTTGCGGCGATATCTTGCCGCGCCCTTTGTCGATCACGCTCTTCCGCGGCTGCCGGTGGCCTTTCAGCCCTCATTCAACTCGGCGCGGATCGTTGCCCAAAGGGGCATGTTCACGATCCATGGGACGTTGAAGCAAGGTCTCGAGGAGTATCTTTTCGGAGATCATCTGATCAAGGTGAAGATTGAGCGACGAGCTGTAGTCGGCTTGAAAGACGAACTCACAAGCCTTGGTATCACGGAAACCTCGGCGTTTCCTGAGCTCGAGGCACTCTCACGCGAGATCCTTGAGGGCTGGACGCCAATCGAGTACATCGATGACCAGCCAGTTGGCGAGATGCAAGCGTCGAACGGGAGTTCCGGGCCGGCCCGACGGTCTTCAACGTCAACTCCAAAGAAGGCAACCGGCCGGCGGAAGCGTGGACGCCTTGCAAAGCGAAGACGATTCTGCCTGAGAAGCACCAGCCAGTTGCACGCCTTGCTTCGGGCACCGACTGATGGCTCGCAGACACTCGCGCCAGGGCGACAACGAGGATCGTTGCGAACCCGTTGTTAGCCGAGGCTCCTGATCCGTTGGGAAGCACGCCCGTGCTGAGGATTCGTGCTCATCTCGGCGACCTGTAGTGATGTGGTGACACTTCGCCACGCTTGAGATTGGGTCCTCAGCTAGGATTCGGTCCTCGCTCGCGCCGAGCCGAAGGCGAGGAGCGGCATGAGCTCAGAAACTACCTTGGGGAGGCGCCGCCAGACTGGCAGCCACGCGCGGTGGACACATGGCGATGGACGGTCTGTGACCATCCCGCTGCCCGACTCCGCGCCGATAACCGAGGCACCTCTTCGAGGGCGGCCTCCGCAAGGGCAAGTACAAGAAATCACGCCGAGAACCAGTCCGCTTCAACACGCACCGGAATACGCCAAAACTGATCAGGGTAGCGGGATTCCCTCCGGCGTCTCTCGCCCGTCCGGCGCCTGACACGGCTGCGCGTACCGACGAGTTCGATTCCAATCACGCGGCCTTCTGCATCCATGTCTGCGATCATCATCTCGCCGCGAACCGTGCGACCAATGACGGCAGTCTCTCGGTGCGAGTCCCATGGCCCGAACCGCAAGTAGCACACGGTAGGCGCAATGTCGATTCTGCGGCACTCGCTCATTGCTGGCACTCCAACATGCTGCACTCTCAGTAGGCCGACTCGCTGCGCCTAACTGGGAACCCTGCCCTAGGACGAAGGGCCGGACCTTCTTCTCAACCTGGTTGGCGATTCTAGCACTGCAGCATGAGTCCGCGACGGGATAGGTCACAACGCTCACGGCTCTTAACATCCGTAGAGGCCCTCGTGTCAGCGGCAGACTCCGGGAAAACAAAATTCTTCACAACTGTTCGTCAATCGAGGCGGTTTCGCTGAGGAAACTCGCGCGCAACCTCCGGCTCCAACCGGATGCTCATCCGCGACAAATTGTTCAGTGGGTCGACGACGCTAACTCGTTGAAAAGATTGGCTCCTCAGGTAGGATTCGAACCTACAACCCTCCGGTTAACAGCCGGATGCTCTGCCGTTGAGCTACTGAGGAACACCGTGGAACCGCGTGTCGCCGAAGGCATCGGGCCCGGGCGGGCCCTCTCTGCTGCTCTCGGCGGGTGTTACCCGAAGTAATAATTCTAGCGGACCCTCCTCATCCGGCGCAACCCGGGCGTCACGCGGCTCGCCCCAGGCCCCGGCTGCTGTCGCCAGCGCCGGAATCTCGAATTCCTGCACACTTAGCGGATGTCGATCCCGCTCCTGGCGAGCGCAACCGAGTTGGCGCGGCTGGTTCGGACCGGCCAGATGTCACCGGTCGAACTGGTGACCGCGACCCTCGAGCGCATTCAGGCGCTGAACCCGGCGCTCAACGCCTACGTCGGCGTGGACTCCGAGCGCGCACTCGACGCGGCCCGGTCCGCCGAGCGAAAGGCGCTGTCGGGCGAAGCCCTCGGCCCGCTGCACGGCGTTCCCGTCAGCATCAAGAGCTCGGTGGCCGTCCACGGTCTGCCGTGGGAAACCGGCACTCGCTTCCGCCAGGGCGTCACTGGCGACGCCGACGCCCCGCTCGTCAGCCGCCTGCGATCCGCCGGGGCGATCGTCGTCGGCGTGACCAACGTCGCCGAGCAGTTGATGGCGTGGGAGACCGACAACGCGCTCTACGGCCAGACGCGAAGCCCGTGGGCGCTCGATCGGACGCCGGGCGGATCGAGCGGCGGCGAGGCGGCCGCCATTGCCGCGGGGCTCTCGGCAGGCGGCGTCGGCAGCGACGGCGGCGGGTCCATCCGCGTGCCGGCGCACTTCAGCGGGATTTGCGGGCTGAAGCCCACTCCCGGCCGCGTGCCCGCCACGGGCCACTTCCCGCCCTGCGGCGGTCCCTTCGCGCTCACCGGCGTCGTCGGGCCCATGGCGCGGACGGTGGACGACGTGGAGACGCTGCTCGAGGTGATGGCTGGACCCGACATCGGCGATCCGAACGGCCATCCGGTGCCGTTCGCCGCGATGCGATCGCTCCCCGCGGGCACCCGCGTCGGCGTCTTCGAAGACGACGGCGAGGTGCCGGTGACGGCGGAGACGCGTGAGGCCGTGCGTCAGGCCGCTCGATGGCTCGCGGACGCGGGCTGTGAGGTCGAGCCGTTCCGTCCGGACGGCCTCGAAGAGGCGCGCGTGCTGTGGTGGGAGATCTTCGGGCGCGCCTCGCGGCTGATCCTCGAGCCGCATGGTGGAGGGCCGCGAAGCGGAGGTGCACCCGAATCTCGTCGAGTTCCTCGACTGGACACGCCGGACGCCGAAGCTCACGGCGGAGCGGCTGCTGGAAGTCGAGATCCTCCGCGATCTGCTGAAGTCGCGCGTGCTCGCGCAGATGGCGCGCTATCCGCTGCTGCTGTGCCCCGTCGCGCCGATCCCCGCGTTCCGCCACGGCGAGCGCACGTGGACGATCGAGGGGAAGACGGTGCACTATCTCGACGCGTGGCGCTACACGCGCGTGGTTCAACCTGCTCCAGAATCCCGGCATGGCGGTGCCCGTGCTGCAGACCGCGGAAGGACTGCCGGTTGGCGTGCAGCTGGTCGCGGCGCCCTGGCAGGAGGCGCTGACGCTCGCCGCCGCCCGCGTCGTGGAACAATCACGAGGTCCATGGCTTCCCCCGCCGGCGCCGTTCGGCACGATCTGATCGATCCGTGACTTCCTCTCCTTCCTTCCGTCTCGTCGCCGGGCTCGTGGTGTCGCTGATGACGATCGCGGGCGTGGGGTTCTACACCGCGCACGAGATCCGTCAGCTTCGCGACGAGCAGATTGCCATCGGCGAGCGCAACCGCAAGGACTCGCTGCAGCTGCTGCGCATCCAGAACAACCTCGCGACGCTGGCCACGTCGATGCGCGACATGGCGGATCGCACCGAGCCCTATCCGCTCGTCGCGTGGCGGCAGACCTTCGATCGGCTCCGCGCGGATCTCGGGCAGGCGCTCGCGCTCGAGCAGACGCTGGCGCCGGCCGAGCGTCCTGCCGCGCAGCAGGATCGGTTGCAGGCGTCGGTCGCCCGCCTCTGGTCGCTCGTCGATCAGATGTTCAAGGCCGCCGAGGCCGGGCGCGACGCCGAGTCGATCGGAATCCTGCGCAACACGGTGACGCCGCAACACCTCGAGCTCGTCGGGATGGTGTCGCAGTTCCTCGTGTTGAACAACCGCGTCCAGGAAGAGGCGGCGGTCAGGAATCGGGAGATCTACGAACGGGTCGAGCGCGAGATTGCCGTCCTCGTCATCGTGCTGTTCCTCGTCGTCGCCATCACCGGAGTCTGGGTCATCCGCGCGAACCAGCGCGCGTTCGCGCAGGTCGAGCGGCTGTCGGGCGAGCTGCGCAACCTCTCGTGGCGGATGCTGCGGATGCAGGAAGATCTTCAGCAGGAGTTCTCGCGCGAGCTGCACGACGAGTTCGGCCAGATCTTCACGGCCGTCGGCACGCTGCTCGGCCGGGTGAAGCGGAACCTGCCGCCCGACTCGCCGCTCGTCACCGATCTCGAGGAGGTGCGCGGCATCGCGCAGCAGACGCTGGAGAAGATCCGCGTGCAGTCGCGGCTGCTGCATCCCGTGATCCTCGACGACTTCGGCCTCGAGAAGGCGCTCGAGTGGTTCGTCGAGCAGTTCGGCCGGCAGCACGGCATCGATGCGCGCTTCGAATCACGCGGTCCGATCGGCGTCGTCCCGCCCGAAGCGACCATCCACATCTACCGCATCGTCCAGGAAGCGCTGACGAATGTGAGCCGTCACTCGGGCGCGAAGGACGCGCGCGTCCGCCTCGCGCAGCGCGACGGACGCATCGAGCTCGAAATCGAAGACCACGGCCGCGGCCTGCCCCAGGGCTCGGACAAGGTCGATCGCGGCATCGGGCTGGTGAGCATGCGCGAGCGCGCCGAGCTGATGCGCGGCACGTTCGCGCTGCGTCCGGCGCCCGGCGGCGGGCTCGTCGTCTCGGTCCGCGTGCCGATCGTCGAGCAGGCCTGAAGGCCTGCGGCTGACAGCGGGCGCACGTGCGACCACTGTAGCGCAGGCCTTCAGGCCTGCCGCTAGTGGAAACGCACTAGCCTCTCCAGACGCCACACAACGGTACAATTGCCGCATGCCATCTCCGTCCATCCGCGTCGTCCTCGTGGACGATCACGCGCTCGTCCGCCAGGGGTTTCGCCGCATCCTCGAAGACGACCCTGAGCTCCAGGTCGTCGGCGAAGCCAGCAACGGCCTCGACGCCATCGGGCTCGTGAAGAAGACGGACCCAGACGTGGTGGTGATGGACATGGCGATGCCCGAGATGAGCGGGCTGCACGCGACGATGGAGCTGATGAAGCAGCGCCCGGGGACGAAGGTGCTGATCCTGAGCATGTATTCGGACGAGCAGTACGTCCGCAACGCGCTCGACGCCGGCGCGAAGGGCTACATCCTGAAGAACGCGATCGAGAACGACCTCACGCGCGCGGTGAAGGCGGTCGCCTCCGGCGAGCAGTATCTCGCGCCCGAGCTGTCGAGCCTGCTCATTCGCGCGATGCAGACCGGCGGGTTCGAGAAGACGTCGGATCCGTACGACCGGCTGACGCAGCGCGAGAAGCAGGTGCTGCAGCTCATCGCGCACGGCAAGTCGAACAAGGAAATTGCCGTGATGCTCGATCTGAGCGTGAACACCGTCGCGGTGCATCGCGCGAACCTCATGAGCGCGCTCGGCGTGCACAAGACGGCCGAGCTCGTGCTGTTCGCCGTGAAGAAGGGCCTCGTCCTGCCGGAATGAGCCGCAGGTTGCAGTTGGCGAAGCCCCGCCGAAGCCCGAAGGGCGAAGGTGGGCGGTTGCGGGTTGCGGGTTGCCTCGTTGGTGGCGCTGCTCCTGGCCGCGCCGCTGACGCCGTCCGCGCAGCAGGCGCCATCGGTGCACCTGGTGGACGTCACGAAGCAGGCGGGCATCACCTTCACGCACAACAACGGCGCATTCGGCAAGAAGTACCTGCCCGAGACGCTGGGGTCCGGCGCCGCGTTCCTCGACTACGACAACGACGGCTGGCAGGACCTGCTGCTGGTGAACGGCACGAACTGGCCGGGGCAGCCGCACGCGACGAGCCGCCTGTCGCTCTATCGCAACAGGGGCAACGGCACGTTCGAGAACGTCACCGCGGCCGCGGGACTGAACATCGACCTCTACGGCATGGGCGTCGCCGTGGCCGACTACGACAACGACGGCTTCCAGGACATCCTGATCACGGCGGTCGGCCAGAACCATCTGTTCCACAACACCGGGCACGGCACGTTCGTCGACGTCACGAACCAGTCCGGCCTCGGCCAGCGCCCTGGCTTCAGCACGTCGGCGCTGTGGTTCGACTACGACCGCGACGGGTTGCTGGACCTGCTGATCTGCAACTACGTGCGCTGGACGCCAGAGACGGACGTCTACTGCAGCGTGGACGGCAAGCAGAAGTCGTACTGCACGCCGGAAGCGTATCGCGGCACGACGTCCTGGCTGTTCCGCAACAAGGGCAACGGCACGTTCGAGGACGTCACCGCGAAGGCGGGGCTGTTCGACACGACGTCGAAGTCGCTCGGCGTGACGATGATCGACTACGACCTCGATCCGTGGCCGGACGTGTTCATCGCCAACGACACGCAGCCGAACAAGCTCTATCGCAACAACGGCAACGGCACGTTCACCGAGCTCGGGCTGCAGGCGGGCCTGGCGTTCAGCGAGGACGGCCGCGCGCGCGCGGGCATGGGCGCGGACGCTGCCGACGTCGACAACTCGGGCCACACGACGGTCGTCGTCACCAACTTCTCCGGCGAGATGCTCGGGCTCTACCGGCCCGTCGGCGACGGTCAGTACGCCGATGCGGCGCCGCGCACGGACGTCGGCCGCGCGACGCAGGGCACGCTCGGCTTCGGCTGTTTCTTCTTCGACGTGGATCTCGACGGGCTGCTCGATCTGCTCGTCGTGAACGGCCACATCGACGAGACGATCTCGTCGATTGCCGGACGCGTCAGCTACGCCGAGCCGCCGCACCTGTTCCACAATGAAGGCAAGGGCCAGTTCGCGGACATCGCCAACACCGTCGGCGGCGGGTTCGCGCTGCCGAAGGTCGGCCGCGGCGCGGCGTTCGGCGACTTCGACAACGACGGCGACCCGGACGTGCTCATCACGACGAACAACGGGCCCGCGTTTCTCTACCGCGTGGACTCTCCCGCGGGCGCGCATTCGCTGCGCGTGAAGCTTCACGGCACGAAGTCGAATCGCGACGGCATCGGGGCGCGGGTCCGCGTCTTCGCCGGCACGGACAAGTACTGGCGCAGCGTGAAGACGGGCTCGAGTTATCTCTCCCAATCCGAGCTGCCCGTGACCTTCGGGCTCGGGGGCCACGCAAAAGCCGACCGTCTCGTGGTCGAGTGGCCGAGCGGCGCGAAAGACGAGCTGACCAATCTCCCGGCAGGTCAGGCCTACGAGATCACCGAAGGCCGCGGGGTTACGGCGACCCGGCAGCTGCGCTGACGTAGCGCCTGAAGGCCTGCGCTACACTTTGCGACGTGCACCGGCTCGTCCCGCTCGCGCTCTCGATCGCATCGCGCTCGCGGAACACCCGCCGCTCAGGACATCCCCCTTCCCGGCCCATCCGTCGCGTTCAGTCACGGGCCGCTGCGCGTGTCGCGGAACCATCGCTTCCTGCAGCAGCGCGACGGGACGCCGTTTCTCTATCTGGGCGACACGGCGTGGGAGCTCTTCCATCGCCTGACGCGCGAAGACGCGGAACGCTATCTGGAGAAACGCCGGCAGCAGGGCTTCACCGTCATTCAGGCCGTCGTCCTCGCCGAGTTCGACGGGCTGACCGTGCCGAATGCCTATGGCGATCTGCCGCTCGTCGACGGCGACCCCGCGACGCCGAACGAGAAGTACTTCGCGCATGTCGACTGGATCGTCCGGAAGGCCGCCGAAAAGGGGCTCGTGATCGGCATGCTGCCCACGTGGGGCGACAAGGTCCTGCTCGAAAAGTGGGGCAAGGGGCCCGTCATCTTCCCCGTGGACAAGCCGGAGATCTCCCACGCCTGGGGACGCTACCTCGGCGCACGGTACAAGAGCGACGAGAACCTGATCTGGATTCTCGGCGGCGATCGCCGCGGCGACGGGTTCGAGCCGGTGTGGAACGCGATGGCCGCAGGCCTGACCGAGGGCGACGGCGGCGCGCACCTCAAGACGTATCACCCGGGCGGCGGACATTCATCGGCGGACTGGTTTCACGACGCGCCGTGGCTCGACTTCGACATGGTCCAGTCGGGCCACGGGGCGCGCGACATCGCCAACGACGCGATGATCGACCAGCGACTACGCGCGCACGCCGCACAAGCCCGTGCTCGACGGCGAATCACGCTACGAGAACCATCCGATCAACTGGAACCCCGACAACGGGTACTTCGACCCGCACGACGTGCGTCAGGCGCTGTACTGGTCGATCTTCGCCGGCGGGATGGGCGCCACTTACGGCTGTCACGACGTCTGGCAGTTCCACACGCCGAAGACCGAGCCGATTTCCTCGTCACGCAACTACTGGTACGACGTGATGAACCTGCCGGGCGCCTGGCAGGTGCTTCATCTGCGCCGGCTCCTGCTCTCGCGTCCGTACTTCGATCGCGTGCCTGACCAGGGCATGATCGAGCAGGGCGCCACCGCGCCAGGCGCTCGGCCGCGCGCGACTCGAGGCACGGACTACGCCTTCGTCTACCTCCCGACCGGAGCGCCCGTCACGCTTCGCATGGGCCGGGTGGCAGGCGCCGAAGTGCAGGCCTGGTGGTTCAATCCGCGGACGGGACAGGCGCACGTCGAGGGCCGCTATCAGAATCACTTCACGCACGAGTTCACGCCGCCCGGCCCCCAGGGCCTCGGGAACGACTGGGTGCTCGTGCTCGACGACATCGACCGCGAGTTCAAGCCGCCGGGCTTCCGCGCGGATGACGCGGCCAAGGCGCTGCAGAGCGAGCCGCGGCAGCCGTACGTGATCGACCCGCGCGTCCCGCGCTGACGAGCGCAGGACCCTACCGCGCGGCGCGTTCGATCGTCACGCTGGCGCTGCGCGCGTCGATCTCGGCGACGTGCGTGTCGGCCGACCAGCGCAGCGTGCCGCCAGTCACGTTGCCCGGAGCCCACGCCCCGAGCTTCAGCCGCTCGGTCGATTCGGGGTCGAACTTGGTGTAGACGATCCGGTCGGCGCCGTACTCGATGGTCTGGATCACCGACGACGACCGAAGCAGATGGTTCTGGCCGTCGGGCGCGAGATCGGGCGAGGACGCCATCGCGCGCAGGTAGTGGCGAACGTAGTCGCCGTACCCATCCGTCAGCCAGATGTCGTCGCCCGGATACTTGTTCTTGCCGTCAGCGTCGACGGTGTAGGTCGCCCAGTTCAGGCGGCGCACCTGCATCTCCTTCCTCGACCAGTCGCCCGTGCGCTCGGCGTAGAGCAGCTCCATTGAGGCGTGACGTGCCGTGTGGCTGTTCCCCGGCTGCTGGTACGCCGTCTGCTCGTTGATCGGCACGACGCCCAGGACGCCGTAATTCTGGTTGGCGAACGTCCGCTCGACCCAGTCGAGAATCCGTCGCGCGTCGGGCGCGGCGCTCGGAATCTCGGGATGATCGAGCAGGTACTGCGCCATGGTGTCGGCGTTGATCGCGGTGTTCGACGTCTCGACGATGTCCTCGAAGAACGGCCCCCAGTTGTTCGTGACGAGCGGCACCTGCAACAGCCAGTTTCGCGTCAACGCACGGGCGCGAGCGATCTGGTCGGTCCTGACGCCGAGCGCGGCAAGCCCGTCGAAGAGCCGCAGCGTGCCGGTCCAGTTCGCGGTGTATTCAGTCGCGAGCGGCGGCGACCGGCCATCGTCGTAGCGTCCGAAGCCCGGCCTCACTGTCGCGGTCGCGCCGGTGGCCGCGTCCACTCTGAAGGGCCACGGCGATCGCTGCTCGTCGCCTTCGCGCACGGTTGACGCGAGCGTCTCCGCGATGTGCGTCGGCGGCGTCGAGGTACCGGCGGTCCTTGGTGATCTGGTAAAGCGTCAGCAGCTCCGCGCCAAACGAGCCGGCCTTGTCTGGCTGCAGCACGCCGGGACCGGCGCGCATGTCGCCGTCGTAGCGTCCCGATGCGGCTGAAGATTGTAGGGAAACGGCATCAGCGCCCACGCGCTCGTGGACGGCGCAGAGTCCGTGCGCCAGCCAGTAGTCCGCCATCAGCCGCATGTCGGCGACGATCGCTTCATCGCCGGTATAGGCGTGCAGCAGGTTCCACGACGAGAGCGCCATCGGGATCTGGTCGCCGCCGAGGCCGCGCGGATCGTCTTCGCCGGGCTTCCAGACCTGGTGCTGCAGGTAATACGGCACGCCGTTCTCGCAGCGCCGCATCTCATGCCAGAAGCGCCACGTCAGACGCAGGACGTGGTCGTACGACGACGCCCTCGTCCTCGGCGAACCACGGGACGAGGCGACCGGCCTTGTCGCGCCGGACGTCGTGATATCCGAGATGCGAGCCGGTGAAGTCCTTCGGCGCCTGCGCCGTGAGCGCGACGAGCGAGCAGGACGGCGAGCGCCTTCGCGAGTCGGCATGCGCGGATTCTACGCGGGTCATCGTGCCCGTGGCGCCGGAGTAGAATCGGCCGCGCAGGAGCACACCGCCTCGATGCTTCGAACCCTTGGCCTTGTCGCGCTCGTCGCGATGCCGCTCGTCGCGACGCCGCAGCCCCCTCACCACCGTCGTCCTGTCGCATCCTTCGCCGCCTGCCCCGCCGGCGGCTCGCGTCGTCAGGAATCGCGCGCCGCTTCAGCCTGGCGCGTTCGCGCTGTTGCCGCTTGGCGCGATCAGGCCGCAAGGCTGGCTCCGGCGTCAGCTGGAGATTCAGGCGCGGGGCCTGACGGGACATCTCGACGAGATCTGGCCGGATGTCGGTCCGAACAGCGGATGGCTCGGCGGCACGGGCGAGAGCTGGGAGCGGGGCCCGTACTATCTCGACGGGCTGCTGCCGCTCGCTTACCTGCTGCAGGACGACGCCCTCATCGCCAAGGCGAACAAGTACGTCGAGTGGACGCTGACGCACCAGGCAGCGTCCGGCGCGCTCGGGCCGCCGACGAACACCGACTGGTGGCCGACGATGGTGATGCTGAAGGTGCTGACGCAGTACGCCGACGCCACCGGCGATCCGCGCGTCGTCCCCGCGCTGACGAAGTACTTCACGTATCACCTGAACGAAGCCGGCCAGCGGCCGCTGCATCAGTGGGCCGTCTATCGCTGGGCCGACGAGGTGCTGTCGATTGTCTGGCTTTACAACCGGACCGGCGATCCGCGGCTGCTGACGCTGGCGCGCACGCTGCACAACCAGGGCGCCGACTGGGGACGGCACTTCACGTCGTTCGAGTTCGAGCACAAGACGTCCACCATCGACCTGGCGCTGATGCCCGGCGACAAGGAGTTCTCGGACCGCGCGATGCGCGCGCACGGCGTGAACACGTCGATGGGGCTCAAGACGTCTGCCGTGTGGTCGCAGATCTCCGGCGACCAGACCGATCGCGACGCGATCGTCCAGGCGCTCGCCGTGCTCGACAAGTTCCACGGGCAGCCGAACGGGATGTTCACGGCCGACGAGCACTACGCCGGCCGCGATCCGTCGGAGGGCACGGAGCTGTGCGCGGTGGTCGAGGCGATGTTCTCGCTCGAGCAGGCGCTGGCGGTGCGCGGCGGCGTGGAGCTGGCCGATCGGCTCGAGCGGATTTCGTACAACGCGCTGCCGGCGACGCTGTCGCCCGACATGTGGGCGCACCAGTACGACCAGCAGGCCAACCAGGTGCTCTGCTCGCTGCAGAAATCGACGCTGGGTCAGCAACGGGCCGGAGTCGAACCTGTTCGGCCTCGAGCCGAACTTCGGGTGCTGCACGGCGAACCTGCATCAGGGCTGGCCGAAACTCGTCGCCAGCCTCTGGATGGGCACGCCCGATCTCGGCCTCGCGGCAGTCGCGTACGGTCCGAGCGATGTCCGCGCGCGTGTCGGCCGCGGCATCGGCATCACGATCGAAGAACGGACGGACTACCCGTTTCGTCAGGACGTCGAGCTGGTCATCAAGCCCGATGTCCCGTACGCGTTTCCGCTGCAGCTCCGCATTCCGGCGTGGGCGGCAAACGCCACCGTCACGCTCAATGGCATTGCGGTTGAAGACGTGACCCCGGGCACGTTCCTCAAGCTGCAGCGCACGTGGCGTCCCGGCGATCGGATCGCGCTGCACTTCCCGATGACGCCGGCCGTGACGACGTGGTATCGCGACGGCGTCTCGATCGATCGCGGCCCGCTCGTGTTCGCGCTGCCGATTGGCGAGGACTGGCGCAAGGTGACCGAGGGCCTGAAGCACCCGGCCACGGCGCCCGCGGCCGACTGGGAAATCTACCCGACGACTCCGTGGAACTACGGCCTGCTGGCTGAACCCGGCAGCGGGACGGGCCTGAAGGTGGACGAGCGGGCCGTCGGCGAGACGCCGTTCAGCGCGACGTCACCGGCGGTGTCGATTCACGTGACTGGACGGAAGGTGCCCGAGTGGCAGCTGGAAGAAGGATCGGCTGGCACGCTGCCGCAAAGTCCCGTGATCAGCGCGGAGCCAGACGAGGCGCTGACGCTCGTGCCGTATGGCTCGGCGAGGCTGAGGGTGACGGTGTTTCCGAGGGTGGCCGGGAATAGGAAATAGGGAATAGGAAATAGGAAATAGGAGAAAGACAGAGTCCTTCGAACAAGGGCTCTCCGGGTTTTCTTCCTATTCCCTATTTCCTATTCCCTATTTCTTCAGACGTTTCCCGCCTTCATTTCCTGCATCAGGTGATCCATCGCGCGGACGGTCAGCGCCATGATCGTCAGCGTCGGGTTCTGGCAGCCGCTGGAGACGAAGGCGGACGCGTCGGTGACGTAGAGGTTCTTGACGTCGTGCGTCTGGCAGAACGCGTTGAGCACCGACGTCTTCGGGTCGCCGCCCATGCGCGCCGTGCCCATCTCGTGGATGCCGTAGCCCGGCACACGGTTCGGGACCTGGAACGGCGTGATGTTCTTCGCGCCGGCCGCTTCCATCATCTCGGTCGCCGTCTGCGCCATCGCGGGGATCAGCTTCTTCTCGTTCTCGCCCCAGGACATCGTCAGGCGGAGGACGGGGATGCCGAACTTGTCGACGACGTTCTTGTCGATCTCGACGAAGTTGTCCCAGCGCGCGAGCGCCTCGCCGAAGCCGGCGAGGCGCGACCGACGTCACCGGATCGAAGACGCCCTTCTTGAACGCCGCGCCGTAGCCCGGCGCGTTCATGTTGAAGTCGGTGGCGCCGCCGCCCTGGAACCCGAAGCCGCGGATGAAGTCCTTGCTGCGCGGGCCGTTCGCGGTGTTGTGCATGCGGATCGCGTAGATCCCGGTCGGCCGCTTGGGGGCATTCAATGACGGCTTGGGCCCGACCGCATCGGGGAACTCGCCTCGCGCGCCGCCGGCGACCCAGACGTGATCCATCAGGTAGTGGCCGAGCGCCCCGCTCGAGTTCGCGAGGCCGCTGGGATACTGCGTCGAGGTCGAGTTCAGCAGGATGCGCGTGCTCTCGAGCGCCTGGGCGCAGAGGATCACGACGCGGGCGCGGACTTCCTTCACCTCGTGCGTGACGCGGTCGATGTACATCACGCCGTTGGCGACGTTCTTGTCCGGGTCCATCAGCACGCGGTACACCATGGCGTTGGTGATGAGCGTGGTGTTGCCCGACTTCAGCGCGTCGGCCACGGTGGTGAACGCCGAGTTGAAGTACGAGTGCGTGACGCAGCCCTGCTCGCACGGCCCGCAGTAGTGACACTGCGCGCGGCCGTTGATGGGCTTGCTCAGGTTCGCGGTCCGGCCGATGGTGACGGTGTTACCGAGCTTCTGCTTGACCCGCGTGCGCAGCTGCGTCTCCGCGCACGACATCGCCATCGGCGGCAGGAACTTCCCGTCGGGCAGCTCCGCGACGCCTTCGTTCTGACCCGAGATGCCGACGTAGTCTTCGACGATGTCGTAGTAGGGTGCGAGGTCCGCGTACTCGAGCGGCCAGTCGTCGCCGTAGCCGTCGAACGACTTGCCCTTGAGATCCTGCTGGCTCAGTCGATAGCTCTGACGTCCCCAGACGTTCGTGCGTCCGCCGACGACGCGCATGCGGCCCTGCCAGCTGAAGGGCTTGTCAGCAGGAGTCGTGTACGGCTCTTCGAGATCGTTGGCGAACCACTTGTAGTTCCACTCGCGGCAGGCGTAGCAGTCGCGTTGGCGTGGCCGCGTGCGGCGCATCCACTCGTCGGCCCTGTTGCGATACTTCAAGTCCCAGGCCGGGACGTGCTCGGTGAAGTCCTTGTCGCCTTGCGGTTTTCCGGCTTCGAGAATCGCGACTTTCACGCCGGCTTCCGACAGCCGCTTCGCGGCCCATCCGCCTGACGCTCCGGATCCGACGACGATCACATCGAACTGCTGCGCGCTCGTGGGCATCAAATTCCTCGGACGACGGACTTCAGACTACAGACTTCGGAGTCAGTGCGTCGGCCTGGACTTCAGTCCGGCTAACGTCGAGGCGCGACTGAAGTCGCTGCCCTACCTGATCGTCACTCTAGGCGTGCCCGTCCGGATGCGTGCAACCGGGCAGCTCCGTGTGGAACACGTTGCCGTCCCAGCCCAATTCGCGCGCGCCCTTCTCGGAGGAGAAATACGCGCCGGCGATCCAGCCTTTCAGGTTGCTGAAGTGATCGCCGATCGTGGCCTTGCCCGCGGTGGACCCCGCGACGCCGATGGCCGGGATGCCAGGACGGTTGCCCGGCGCGGTCGTGGACGCGGTCTGCAGGAGCGTGTCCTGCTCGACCGGCGTCAGCGCGATCCAGGGCTTGCTGTACTTGTCGATCGCGAACATGTCGAACGCGCCGAGCGCGCCCAGGAAGTTGCGCTGGTTCTCGGCCGAGTCGACGGCGACGAGCGTGTCGAGAAACGGCGCGACCTTCGCCTCGGTCGATCCGGGGACGATGGCCTCCGCGAGAACCTCGAGCGTCTTCATCTGGTGCGCGTCGAGCAGCTCGGGCTTGTACGCGGCGGCCGCGGCCTTCTTCTGCGCCGCGGCAGTCGTGCCGGCGGCCATGTGGTGCTGGACTGGATGCTCCTGCGCGCCGGCGATTCCGGGAATCGCGAACGCGGCGCCGACGCCCGCGGCAAACGACTGCAGGATCGAGCGGCGGCCCACGCCTGACGGCGCGGACGCGTCCGGCGTCGGCGTGAGAGGAATGATGTCGGCGGGCTTTTCGGCGCTCATTTTTGGAGCATAGCATGAAGTGGTTTGACCGGCCGCAGCCGCTATAGAGTGATCGCGTGATCGCCAGACGCGGCCCGCGCGCCGCGCACGTGTGGATGGTTGGCGTGGCACTCGTCCTCGCGTGCATTTCGCGTCTGCCTGGCACTCGCGCGAACGCGGCTGGTCCCTCCGCACGCGGCAGCAGTCCGGCCGCCGACGCGCCACCCGTGGTCTGCGGCACGTGTCATCGGCTGCCGCCCGCCGACGTGCTGCCGCGCCCGGCGTGGAGGGACGAACTGGTGCGCATGCAGCGCATCAGGGACGGTTCCGAGCAGACGCCAGGCGCGCCGACGCCAGCGCTGCCGCCGGACTTCGCCGAGGCGCTCGTGTGGTACGAAGCGCACGCGCCGGCGGCGCTTCCGCCGCCCGCGTCCTGGCCGGCGCCCGTCGTCATCGCCGAGCTTCGATCATCACCTGCTGACGCCACCCGAGGCGCCGTCCACGCCCGTCGTGTCCGACGTCGAGCTCGCCGATCTCGACGGCGACCGTCGGCTCGAGCTCGTCGTGTGCGACATGCGATACGGGATGGTGTTCCTCGGCCGCCCCTACGATCGCGACGCCGGGCTCACGCTCATCGCGCGCGTGCCGAATCCCGCGCGCGCCACGGCCATCGATCTCGACAAGGACGGCATCACCGATCTGCTCATCGCCGATCTCGGCGAGTTCCTGCCGCGCGATCACGACAAGGGCTCGGTCGTCTGGCTGCGCGGGCTGGGCAACGGGACGCTACTCGCCCTTCGGGATTGGCGGGCTGCCGCGGATTGCCGACGTCGAAGCCGCGGACTTCGACGGCGACGGCGATCTCGATCTGCTCGTCAGCGCGTTCGGCTACAGGAAGACGGGCGGCGTGCAGATCTTCGAGAACCGGACCACCGACTGGAAGAACCCGTCGTTCGCGCCGGTGACGATCGACCCTCGGCCCGGCGCCGTGCGCGCGCTGCCGATCGACCTCGACGGCGACGGCCGCATGGATTTCGTCGCCGCGATCTCGCAGGAGCACGAGGCGATCGTCGCGTATCACAACGAGGGCCACCTGACCTTCACGCCGGTCGTGCTGTTTCAGGCGCCCCATCCGAACTGGGGCACGTCCGGCATGTCGTTCGCGGATCTCGACGGCGACGGCGACATCGACATCCTGCTCGCCAACGGCGACACGTTCGACGACAGCCTGCTGAAGCCGTATCACGGCCTCGCGTGGCTGGAGAATCTCGGCAAGGCCACGAAGTCGACGCTGCCGGGTCCGCAGGAGATCGGCGGCGGCCAGGCCGGTGTCCCGCGCTTCGCGTATCACCGGCTGGCGGATCTGCCGGGCCCGCATTCGGTGCGCGCGGCCGATCTGGACGGCGACGGCGACCTCGACGTCATCGCGTCGGCGCTGGTGGCCGGCGGCGCCGGCGACCGAGACGCGACGCTGCCGGGCGTCGTCTGGCTGGAACAGGTGTCACGCGGCCGGTTCGTCCGCGCACACGCTGAAGATGGGATTCCCGCGCCACGCGGGACTTGCGGTCGGCGACTACGACGGCGACGGAGACGTCGACCTCGCGTTCGGCAACATGGCGACGACCGGGCCGATGACGGCGTGGGTGGAGGTGTGGGAGAACCAGCTGCACAATGACGGATGCGAATTGAGGATTGCAGATTGAGGAATGGCTACGACAGTCGGCTCGCAACGTCAACCGTCAATCTTCAGTCTTCAATCTTCAATCGTTTCGATCTTCCCCCGTCCCTCAACGATCGTGACGTACCGGTCGATGGGCAGGTTCTCGAAGCGTTCCTTCCGCTGACTCGGTCGCGGCCACGCGATCTCGAGGTAATCGAGCTTCGTGGCGGTGCCGAGGCCGATCACGTCGCGCGGATCGTGTGACGACAGGTAGCTGCCGCCCGCGTTGCGGAGCTTGCGGCGGACGGTCCCGTTGACCGACCAGGTGAGACGGGCGCCGACGGCGTCGCGGTTGCAGTCGGTGCCCTGCAGCTTGAGTCCCACCCAGTGGTTGCCTTCGCCGGCGTTGTTCTTCAGCAGCACGGGCGCCTCGCCGTTGTTGCCGACGAAGACGTCGATCTTGCCGTCGTTGTTGTAGTCGCCGATCGTGAGGCCGCGCGCGGGAAAGCTCTTCGCGAAGACGGGCCCGGCGGACGGCGCTGACGTTCTCGAGCTTCGTGCCGTTGTTGTGGAACAGCAGCAGCGGCTCCTTGTACTTCACCATCTGGCTGTACTCGCCAATCATGTCGTCCGGGTGGCCGTTGGCGAGGAACAGATCGAGGTGGCCGTCGTTGTCGTAGTCGAAGAACTTCAGCCCCCAGCCGCTCAGCAGCCTCGTGGCCTGCGCGACGCCGTTGGTCGCGGCGACGTCCGAGAAGAACTCGTGGCCGTCGTTGTGGTAGAGCGAGAACATCTCCTGGTCGACGTTGGCGACGAAGAGATCCTGCCTGCCGTCCTGGTCGAAGTCGGTCGCGTCGACGCCCATGCCCGAGCGCGGCGTGCCGTTGGCGCTGAACGCCACTTCGGCCGCCAGGCCGATCTCCTCCCACTTGCCGTTGCCGCGGTTCGCGAACAGGAAGTTCTGGACGGTGTCGTTCGCGACGAACAAATCCATCAGCCCGTCGTCGTTGATGTCGGTGGCGACGACGCCCAGGGCCTTGCCGAGGGCGCGTTCGATGTCGGTGCCGCCGCTCGTGAGCGTGAAGGTGCCGTCGCCGTTGTTGTGATAGAGCGCGCTCGGCGTCGGCTTGAAGACGCGCGGGATGCAGTAGAAGTGCTTCCCGAGCTTGTTGTCGCCGCAGAAGATGTTGTTCTTCAGCGAGAACTGCACGAAGCTGCAGAGAAACAGATCCAGCTTGCCGTCGTTGTCGTAGTCGAACCAGACGGCGCTTGTCGTCCAGGCGGGGCCGTTGAGGAGACCCGACTTCTCGGTGACGTCGGTGAACGTGCCGTTGCCGTTGTTCTTGTAGAGCGTCGGCGGGCCGTAGTTGGTGACGAGCAGGTCCTGGTAGCCGTCGTTGTCGAAGTCGCCGACGGCGACGCCCATGCCGAAATGCTTGGCCGGCAGTCCCGCCTTGTCGGTCACGTCGGTGAAGGTGCCGTCGCGGTTGTTCTTGTAGAGCGCGTTCCGGAGCGGCGTTTTCGGCGTGAAGAAGTCGGCTGGGCCGCTGTTGACCATGAACAGGTCCATCCAGCCGTCGTTGTCGTAGTCGACAAACGCCACGCCGGGGCCCATCGTCTCTGGCAGAAAGCGGTCCGGCGAGATCGCGTTGTCGTGGACCCAGGTAATGCCGCTCACGGACGAAGGAATCTCTTCGAAGAGGGGCGGCGCAGCGCGCAGCGAGCCGCGCGGGACGCCGAGCGCCGCCGTCCCGAGGCCGGTGAGCGCCGCGAGACGAAGGAAGTCGCGTCGCGTCGGTCGCACGATTCGAGTCATCTGCTGAGATGGTACTACGGGGACTGTCCCCAAGCTGGGTGTTGTGTTCCGATCTGGAACGCGACGGGGCGGTACGGAAGTTGACTCGGGCATTCGGCGTCCATGCCTCGAGCTCGAAGAGATCCTGCTTCCGTGCCACGTGCAGCACGTGATGAATCGCGGGAACGCGCGCCAGCGCATCTTCGACGATCGTGATGACTACGAGGACTTTATCGAGCTCCTCGCGAAAGCCGGCGACCACTCGCGTGTGCCGTTGCTGGCCTTCTGCCTGATGCCGAACCATTGGCATCTGGTCTTGTGGCCGACGAGCCCGAAGTCACTTTCTTCGTACATGCACTGGCTTACCAGTACGCACGTTCTGCGACTCCATCGTCGACGCGGAACGACGGGACAGGGCCACATCTACCAGGAACGGTACCGACACGTCACGGTGACGACCGAACACCAGTTCCTCGTCTTGTGCCGCTACGTCGAGAGCAACGCGGCACAAGGCGGCCTCGTGCACGCGCGCCGAAGACTGGCCATACTGCAGTCTCGTAAGGACTAAGAGCCGCAGCGGGCGCGAACTGCTGTCGCCCTGGCCCGTCCCTCGGCCACCAGGTTGGGCAGAGTACCTAAACGACAACCGCAGTTGACGGCCGTGCTCCGCTTCGGAACACAACCCCCCATCCGGGGACAGTCCCCAACCTCTGCTCCCAACCTCTGCTCGGCCGTGCTTGAACCGCTTCCGGAGAGATGGCGGCTCACATAAACTGGCCGGCAGTATGACGACCGATCGTCGGCTGGCGGCCGGAGTCGTGGCCATCTGCGCCACAGCGATCGTCGTGTCGGCCCTCGGCGTGTCGGCGCAGACGCAGACGCCGGCGCCGTCGGTGGACTACATCCGCGACGTCCGGCCCATCCTCGAAAGCCACTGCTACGAGTGCCACGGGACGAAGAAAACCCGCGGACGGCTGCGCCTCGACGTCAAGGGCGCCGCGCTCAAGGGCGGCATGACCGGCCCCGCCGTCATCCCCGGCAACGCCGACGACAGCCTGATGGTCCGCCGCGTCCTCGGCCTCGACGGCGAAGACCGCATGCCGCTCGACAAGGACGCGCTGCCGGCCGATCAGATCGCGACGCTGCGCACGTGGATCGCGCAGGGCGCGGCCTGGCCGGACGATCCCGCCGGGACGTCGACGGCCGTCACCCTCGCGCCCGAGGACGCGCCGCAGCACTGGGCGTACCGCAAGCCCGTCCGCCCGATGCCGCCCGCGGTGTCGCACACCGCGTGGCCGAAGAACCCCATCGACCAGTTCGTCCTCGCGCGCCTCGAAAAGGAAGGCCTCGCGCCGTCGCCCGAGGCCTCGAAGGAAGCGCTCATCCGCCGCGTCTCGCTGGACCTCATCGGCCTGCCGCCGACGCTCGCCGAGATCGACGCCTTCGTCGCCGACACGCGCCCCGACGCCTACGAGCGGCTGGTCGATCGGCTGCTGGCGTCGCCCCGCTACGGAGAGCGCTGGGCCCGTCCCTGGCTCGACCTCGCACGCTACGCCGACAGCAACGGCTACGAGAAGGACAACCTGCGGACGATGTGGGAGTACCGCGACTGGGTGATCAAGGCGCTGAACGCCGACATGCCGTTCGACGAGTTCACGATCGAACAGCTCGCCGGCGACATGCTGCCCAACGCCACACGCGACCAGCTCGCTCGCCACCGGCTTCCATCGAAACACGCTGCTCAATCAGGAAGGCGGCATCGACGTCGAGGAGGCCCGCTGGGAGACGCTGATCGATCGCGTCAACACGACGGGCACGGTCTGGCTCGGCACCACGATCGCCTGCGCGCAGTGCCACAACCACAAGTACGACCCGTTCTCGCAGCGCGACTTCTACCGCATGGTCGCGTTCTACGACAACGGACAGTACAGCGTCTTCGGCCAGCCCGGCGGCGACCATTGGATCCAGGAAGCGTCGCTCGACATCACGACGCCCGACCAGGAAGTAAAGCGCGCGAAGCTGGTCGCCGAGCTGAAGGACCTCAACGCGCAGCTCACCGACCCGTCGCCTGATCTCGATCGCGCGCAGGCCGCCTGGGAACAAGACATGGCCCGGACGGCCGCGGAGTGGACGGTCCTTCGGCCCGCAGCGGCTCACGCCGACAAGGCCACGCTCACGGTGAAGGACGACGGATCGGTGCTGGCCTCCGGGATCCACGCCGGCGTCGATCGCTACGTGATCGATCTCCCGCTGTCCGATGGAGCCATCACCGGCGTCAGGCTGGAGGCGCTCCCCGATCCGTCGCTGCCGAAAGGCGGCCCCGGACGCGATTACTACGGCAACTTCGTGCTGACCGGTTTCCATCTCACCGTGGACGACGGTCACGGAGAGACGCCGGTGACGTTCTCCAATGCCGCCAGCGACGACCAGAACGGCGGCGACGTCAAGGACCTGCTGAAGCCGCCCGAGCGGACCTACGCGCGAGACGTGGCCCCCGGCTGGTCGGTCGACGCGACCCGCGACGTCACCCGCCTCCCGCGTCAGGCGGTGTTCGTCCCTGCTACGCCAATTGCCGCCGCCAGTGGCGCCCACGCGCGCCTGACTCTCGCCTTCGACGGCGGCGCGGTCGGCCAGGCCCTCGGCTGCTTTCGCGTGTCGGTGACGACAACGTCGACACCGTTGAAGGCCGTCTCGATTCGCGCGAAGACTCGCGCCCTTCTCGCGGTGCCGGACGCCAACCGGTCCGAAGACGACCAGAAGCGCATCCGGACCGAATACCGGGCCGCCGCCGAGTCACTCAAAGCGGACGCGGGATCGCATCGAGGCGATCAACAAGGAGCTCGAGCAGCTTGGCATCGTCTCGGCGCTCGTGATGAGCGAGAGGCCGACTTTCGACCGGCCGTCCACGTTCTTTCACGAGCGCGGCGCCTATCTCTCTCCGGGCGAGCGCGTCTATGCCGCGACGCCTGGCGTGCTGCCGCCGATGGCCGAGGACCAGATGCCGAACCGGCTGGGCCTCGCGCGCTGGCTCGTGAGTCCGGCCAACCCGCTCACGGCGCGCGTCACCGTCAATCGCGCCTGGGAACAATTCTTCGGCCGGGGCATCGTCGAGACGAGCGAGGACTTCGGAACGCAGGGCTCGCCGCCATCGCATCCGGAGCTGCTCGACTGGCTCGCGACCGAGTTCGTTCGGCTGAAGTGGAGCCAGAAGGCGCTGCACCGGCTGATCGTGACCTCCGCCACGTACCGCCAGGACGCGAGCGCAAGCGAGAGCCTGATCGAGAAGGACCCGTACAACCGGCTGTTCGCTCGCGGCCCGCGATTCCGGATGGAGGCCGAGATGATCCGCGACGCCGCGCTCTCGGCAAGCGGACTGCTCTCGTCGAAGATCGGCGGGCCGAGCGTGTTCCCGCTGCAGCCCGACGGCATCTGGGACAACCCGTACAGCGACGCGAAGTGGGTGACGAGCGAGGGCGAGGACAAGTATCGCCGTGGCCTCTACACGTTCATTCGCCGAACGTCGCCCTACCCGGCCTTCATGACGTTCGACGCCACGAGCCGCGAGTTCTGCACCGTCCGCCGCGATGCGGACGAACACGCCGCTCCAGGCGCTGACGCTGCTCAACGACGAGGCGTTCTTCGAGGCCGCGCGCGCGCTGGCCGCGCGGACGCTGGCCGAGGTCCCTTCGACCGCCGGCCGGAGCGGGCCCGCGCTGGAAAAGGCTCGAGCGTCGCACGCGTTTCGCCTCTGCACGTCGCGAACGCCAACGGACATCGAGACCGCGCGGATCGTCCGTTCGTACGAAGCGCAACTCAGGCACTATCGCTCGCGTCCCGGCGACGCCGCGAAAGTGCTGAAGGAAGATCGCGCATCGGGCAAGGCCACCGGCGCGCAGGCCGAGCGCGCGGCATGGACTCTCGTCGCGAACGCGTTGCTGAATCTGGATGAGACGGTGACGAAGTAACTGAGGTTCGAGGTTCGGGTTCGAGGTTCCGGGTTCCGGGTTACGGGAAGCGGTTACGAATCGATGAGCAACGAACGACGCGATGACGTCACGCTGAACCAGCGCGCGTTGAAGGACATCACGCGGCGCCATTTCTTCCGCGAGGCCGGCTTCGGCCTCGGGACGGTCGCGCTCGCGTCGCTGATGAACGAACGCCTGCTGGCGTTCACTCCGGAGGCCGACCAGGCCGTCGCGAAGCTCGCGCACACGGTAGGGCCGCACTTCGCGCCGAAGGCAAAGCAGGTCATCTACCTGTTCATGGCCGGCGCGCCGTCGCAGGTCGATCTCTTCGACAACAAGCCGCTGCTGCAGCAGTACGACGGCCAGGAAATCCCGAAAGGCTTCATCCCGGAAGGCGAGCGGTTCGCGTTCGTCAAAGGCACGCCGCGCCTGCTCGGCTCGCCCTTCACGTTCACGCAGCATGGCCATTCGGGCGCCGAGATCTCAGAGCTGCTCCCGCATCTGTCGCAACACGCGGACGAGATTGCCGTCATCCGATCGATGAAGACGACGCAGTTCAATCACGCGCCGGCGCAGATCTTCATGAACACCGGGCACCAGATCATCGGGCGCCCGAGTCTCGGCTCGTGGCTCAGCTACGGCCTGGGCAGCGACAACAAGGACCTGCCGGCGTTCGTCGTGCTCATCTCGGGCCAGAACAACCCGGATGGCGGCAAGAGCTGCTGGGGCAGTGGATTTCTGCCAACGCTCCACCAGGGCGTCGAATTTCGCTCCAAGGGAGAGCCGGTGCTCTTTTCGCGGAACCCCGATGGCGTCGATGCGGCCTCGCGGCGCGACTCGCTGGATCTGATTCGCGACCTCGACACCATCGAGCACCAGAAAGTCGGCGACCCGGAGACGACGACGCGGATCGCTGCGTACGAGCTGGCGTACCGCATGCAGACGAGCGTGCCGGAGCTGACCGACATCCGCAACGAGCCGCAGAAGATCCACGAGATGTACGGCACCGAGCCGGGCCAGGTCTCATTCGCCAACAACTGCCTGCTCGCGCGACGGCTGATCGAGCGCGGCGTGCGATTCGTGCAGCTGTACCACCGCGGATGGGACACCCACGGCGCCTCGGTCGGCACCGACATCGTCGTGCGCGTTCCGCGCCTCTGCCTCGAAGTCGATCAGGCGATTGGCGCGCTGCTGACGGACCTGAAACAGCGAGGGCTGCTCGACACGACGCTCGTCGTCTGGGGCGGCGAGTTCGGCCGGACGCCGATCAACGAGGCGCGCAACGGATCGAAGCTGCTCGGACGCGACCACCATCCACGCGCGTTCACGATGTGGATGGCGGGCGGAGGCACGAAGGCCTGGCGTCACGGTCGGACGCACCGACGATTTCGGCTACAACATCGTCGAAGATCCGGTGGACGTCCACGATCTGCACGCGACGATGCTGCACCTGCTCGGGATCGACCACGAGAAGCTGACGTACAAGTTCCAGGGACGGGACTTCCGCCTGACGGACGTCAGCGGGAAGCTGGTGTCGAAGCTGCTCGCATGACGCCCGTTCTGCTCGTCGCCCTGCTGGCCCTGCAGGACCAGCCGAACGTCCTGCCCCGGCCGCCAAAGGCCCCGGAGCCGCCTTCGGCGTACGAGCAGCTCGTCACCCAGTACCAGAAGGGCGACTACGACGACGCCGTTGACGGAAGTCGCGGGCCATTCGGGCAACGCGTTCGTCCTGCCGTTCGACCTCGCCCTGGCGAAGGTCGCCTACCGCGCGCAGGACGAGAAGCTTCGCCAGGTGCAACGCAGGGGGATCGGCATCACGGTCGTGCCGAAAGACTGGTACCAGGCCCACGACGACCTCGTGCGGTTTCTCCTCGCCGCGATGATGCTGCACACCGAGGCCTCCCTGCGGACGTCTGTCGGCGAGATGCACGCGCAGCTATTTGTGGCGCGCACGGCTGAAAAAGCGCTCTCCAACGCGGAGCGAGAGCTCGAGCCGCACGTGTGGAACAAGGTCAAGTTCGAGATGCCGCAGGACCCGCAATCCGGGTACCTGACGAAGGCGGACGTCGATCGCGCTCGACACGACTGGGTGGTGCTCCAAACGCTCGGGTATCACGCGCGGTCGGTCATGACCGGCCTCGGGGAGTTCATCGCCAGCGGGCTCTATCGCTACCGCCGGGACCCGGCACTCGAGCTGTGCCTCGGCGTCTACTACGAACGCCTGGCCCGCTTCACCGTCGTGGACGAGTCGCTGGCGCCCGACATCTACCCGTGGGACTTCGTGCAAGCCTCGCGGCGGAAACTGGAGAAGGCGCTCACTCGCGTATGAAGCGGCCGCAGGAGCGCCGGATCTCGCGGCGGAAGCCCACCTGCGCATGGGCAGGATTCGAGCCGAGTTGAGCGACCTGAAGCGCGCCCGCCAGGAGCTCGAGCCTCTGGCCGCGTCTGGCCAACCGCCGTTCATGAGGTACCTCGCCCTGCTGTTGCTGGGCAAGGTCGAGGAGCTGGACAAGAAGCCGGAAGCGGCCGTCGCGAAGTATCGTGACGCGCTGGCGCTCTTCCCCACCTCGCAGTCGCCGTTTGTCGCCTTCAGCCGGTTGGCCGACGAGCGCGGCGACGTCGCCGGCGCGCGTGACTGGCTCGAGCGGTCGTTTGCGCTGTCGACGGGCCGGCGCGTCGATCCCTGGTGGCTCTATAACGCTCCGTTCATGGACACGAAGGCGCTCGTGGTGTCGCTTCGCCGCCAGATCACGAAATGACAGGGCTCGCCTGCGCCGTCCTGCTGGCCGTTCAGGCCCAGCAGACGCAGCCCACGGTGCTGCCGCCGCCGACCCGCTATGCGGAGCCGCCGTCGCAGTACGAGCAGCTGGTCGTGCAATACCAGCGCGGGCGAGTACGACAGCGCCGTCTCGCAGGCCGCGCGCACGCCGGCCATGGCGTTCCAGGCGCCCTTCGAACGGGCGCTCGCAAGACTCTGGTACAACGCGCTGCTCGAGAAGCACCTGAAGACCAGAAGCGTCACGCCGAAGCCGTGGCACGACGCAGAGGACCGTCTGCTCCGGTTCCTGGTCGCGGCGCGACTGCTGCACACCGAAGCCGCGTTGCGCGCACCGCTCGATCAGATGGGTCCGCACCTTCAGCTGGCCCGGACGGCAGACACGACCATCGAGCGAGCGCAGCGAGACCTCGAGCCGCACCCCGAGTCCTCGACCTACCTGACCAGGGAGAAGATCGCCAGGTCGCGGCACGACTGGGTGGTGTTCATCGCGCTGGGCTACCACGTGCGCGGCGTGCTGGACGACCTCCCAAAGCATCTGGCTGACGAGCTTCAGAGGTATCCGGAAGATCCGGCGCTGGAGCTCTGCCTCGGCGTTTACGACGAGCGCATGGCGCGCTACTCCGTCGTCGACGAATCGCTCGCACGCGACATCTATCCGTCGGATCATGTCGCCGGGTGGCGGCACCTGCTCGAGAAGGCGCTCGCCGCGTACGAGCTCGCTGCCCGCGCGCCGGATCTTTCCGTCGAAGCCCACCTGCGGATGGGCCGCATTCGAGCGCAGTTGAACGATCGGAAGCGTGCCCGCGAGGACCTGGAGCCGCTGGCCGCTTCCGGCCGACCCGCCCTTCATCAAGTACCTCGCGCTGCTGCTCCTGGGCGATGTCGACGAGCTCGACAAGACGCCGGACGCGGCCGCGGCGCACTACCGCGACGCGCTCGCGCTCTTTCCGGCGTCGCAGGCGCCGTTGATCGCCTTGAGCCGGTTGTCGGACGCACGAGGCGACATGAGCGGTGCGCGTGACTGGCTGGAGCGGTCGTTCGCGCTCTCGACGAATCACCGCGTCGATCCGTGGGGTGTGTACTACGCCCCGTTCGTCGACATCGGTGCCCTGCTGTTCTCCTTGCGGGAGCAAATCCGGAAATGACTCGCCTCGCCCTGGCTTTCCTGTTCGCGCTGCCCGTCATCGCGCAGCAGCCGACGTTCCGCGCCGCGACGGAGATGGTCCGCATCGACACGCTGGTGGAGCGCGACGGCAAGCCGGTGACCAGCCTCACGGCCGACGACTTCACCGTGCTCGACAACGGCACGCCGCAGCGGATCGTCACCATCAAGCAGATGGAAGCCGTGGCCGTCGGCGTCGCGCTCGACACGAGCGGCAGCATGGAGGGCGATCGGTTCGCGCGCGCGCAAGCCGCGACGCTCGCGCTGCTCGGACAGCTCCGCCCGGACGAGTCGTCTGTCGTCATCGGCTTCGCCGACCTGACCGCGCGGCTGATCCCCGCGGGGACGCCGCCAGCCGATCGGGAACGGCTTCTCAATTCGGTCGTGTCCGCAGGCTCGACGGCGCTCGCCGACGGCGCCTATGCCGCCGTGATCGCCTGCGACACCGGCCCCGGATCGAAGCTGCTGGTCGTGCTGACCGACGGCCGCAACAACTCGGGCTGGCTCGGCGGCCGCGACGTGATCGACGCCGCGCGACGTCATGAGGTCGTGATCTACCCGGTAGGCGTCGGCGTGGACGCCAGCGGCATGAAGTTCACCCCGCGTCCCGTCCTGGACCCGCGGCTCCAGTCCGGGACGGAAACGCGTGCCTACAACGAGGCCGCCGCGGCCAGAGTCGCCGTGGCCGGCGGCGACGCGCTGAAGTTCCTCGAGGTCGTCGCCAGACAGACCGGCGGGCGCGCGATCAGGGCCGACTGGACCGACGACCTGTCGGTGACGTTCCGCGCGATCCTCCAGGAGTTCAGGCAGCGCTACATCATCGCGTTCGCCCCGGAGGGCGTCGGCAAGGGCGACGGCTGGCACACGCTCGAAGTGAGGCTGCGGAAGAGCGTGAAGGGCGAGGTGCACTCGCGCGCCGGCTACTGGTCGTCCCCGAAGCCCGGCACGACAGGCGAGACGGGTCGCTAGCGGCCCTCCTAGCGTTGCGGCGGCGCAGGCGTCGGGGCGGGGGCGCCGACACCGCCGACGGCCTGCGTGCCCTGATTCTTTGCGCGGGCCTGGCTGTCCAGGCGCGCGAACGTGTCGCGCTCCTTCTGCGCGTCGGCCGTCCGGCCGGCCTTCTGATACGCGCGAGCCAGCATGAAGTGCAGCGTCGGGCTGTCGGACGCCAGCGCCACGCCCGCCTCGAGCTGCTTGATGGCCTCGTCGGTCTCGCTCAGCTCGAGCAGCGCCTGCCCGTAGGCCTGCCGGCCCGCGAAATTGTCCGGCGCGGTCTGCACGGCCTGCGACGCCCACGTCTTCGCGTTCGCCCAGTCCGAGCGCTTGATGTACTCGAACGCCATCTGCAGCATCGCGTGCACGCTGCCTGGGGAGACTTCCAGCTCCTTCTTGAACGCCTCGATGCCCGCGTCCGGATCCTCGTTCAGCAGCATGACCCCGAGCGCGTAGTGGGTGTTCGGCGTGTCCGGGTAGCGGCGCACCAATTCCTCGAGGCTCTTGCGTGCCGCCGCCATCGCGTGCATGTACAGGTAGTACGTCCCCTGCCCTGCCAGCAGCACCTGTTCCCGCCGATCCGGCTGCAGCTCGTCGGGCAGCAGCGGAATCCGCAGCGTCGACAGGCCGAGCGCCTCGATCACCTTCGGGTTGTCGTTGCCCTCGCCGGTGAACTCGCTCAGCACCTTCTGCGACAGCTCGAACTGCTGGAACCGCGTCAGCAGGATCGCCGCGTGATAGCGGACGACGGCGCCGAGCTCCTTGTTCGAGGCGACGTGCAGCTCGCGCGCCTTCATCAGGTCGCCGAGCGCCGGCTCGTACTTCTTCAGCTGAAATTCGCAGAGGCCGGCAAACGCCCAGGCGCCCGCGTTCTCCGGCTGCGCGGCAATCACCTTGAGAAACGCCTCGCGCGCGGGAGCGGGCTTGTCGAGCTCGTAATTCAGCGTGCCGACGTACCAGCGACCTTCGGTCCATGACGGCCGCAGGCGCAGCGCCTCTTCGTACGCGGCAACGGCCTCCGCCAGCTTCCCCGCCTGACGCAGGGCATCAGCCTTCTTCGAAAGCGACTCGAACGATGCCGGCGCGGCCTGCGACGTCGCGCCCGCGCGTGGCTTCGGCGCGGCAGCCGCCTGCCCGGCCGCAGAGGTCAGCGCTGGCGTCATGGCGAGCGCAGCAGCAGCACAACACAGCACGTGGCGAGGCGACGTTTCACGGCGGTCGCGAACATTGTAGCTCCGCGTCTCGGCGCGCAATGGCTCGCGAGCCGACGCACGTGACGTCCCATGGCGCGTGGCGCCGGCGTACGGCGGAGCCCGAAGCGGGCATGCTAGCATCGACGGATGGGCCGCTCGAGTGTCGCCGCGCTGGCGATTGCGCTCCTCGTCGCCGCCGGCGTCACGTTCGTCGTGCGCGCGGCGCAGCCGCAATCAGGCGCGCGCACGCCAGCGCCCGCCGACGTCGCGACGGAGGCCGAAGCGCGGGCGCTCTGCAGCGTCTGCCACCTGTTCCCTCCGCCTGAGATCCTTCCGAAGTCCGCGTGGCGCGACGAGATCGCGCGCATGCACCTGATTCGCTCGAACCAGCCGCAGCCGGCCGGTCCGGCAGGAACCAGCGGCCGCATGGTCGTCCTGCCGCCGGATCTCGAGCGCGTCCTTCGCTACTACGAGCGCGCCGCGCCGGACAAGCTTCCGCCGCCGGCGCCGTGGCCCAAGGCCGACACCGGGACCTTCGTGAAGCGGGCGATGAACCCGTCGGACGCACCGCCGATACCGGCGGTGGCGAACGTCCGGCTGCTCGACGTCGACGGCGACGGAAAGCTGGAGCTCCTCGCCGCGGAGATGCGCTACGGCTACGTGATGATGGGCAAGCCCTACACGTCGAACCCGAAGCTCGACGTCATCGCGCAGCTGAACAACCCGAGCCACGTGTCGATGGTGGACTTCGACGGCGACGGCATCCAGGACTTCCTCGTCGCCGATCTCGGAGAGTTCCTGCCCGGCGACCACACGCACGGCTCGGTCGTCCTGCTGCACGGCACGAAGGAAGGCCGCTACGAACAGCTCGCGCTCGACGGCTGGCCGCGCGTCGCCGACGTCGAGGCCGCGGACTTCAACGGCGACGGCACGCTCGATCTGGCCGTCGCGGCGTTCGGCTGGCGCAAGGTCGGCAACCTCACGGTGCTCGAGAACCATACGACCGACTACACGCACCCGTCGTTCGAGGCACGCCTGATCGACCCCAAGCCAGGCGCCATCCACGCCATCCCGGTCGATCTCAACAAGGACGGCAAGATGGACCTTGTCGTCGTCTTCGCGCAGCAGTTCGAGCAGGTGGTCGCCTTCATGAACAACGGCGGGCCGCAGGTGTCGTTCACGCCGCAGGTGATCTACACCGGACCGCATCCGAACTGGGGCTCCTCGGGCATCCAGGTGGTGGATCTCGACGGCGACGGCGATCTCGACGTGCTCCTGACGCACGGCGACACGTTCGACGACACGATCGTCAAGCCGTACCACGGGATCCAGTGGCTCGAGAACAAGGGCTCGTTCCCCTTCGTCGAGCACACGCTGGCCGACCTGCCGGGCGTCTCGCGCGCGCAGGCCGCCGACCTCGACGGCGACGGGGACCTGGACATCGTCGCGGCGGCGTTCGTGGCCGTCGGCTCCGACGTGGACGAGGCCTCGCTGCCGTCGCTCGTGTGGCTCGAGCAGACCAGGCCGGGCGTCTTCGTGAAGCACACCCTCGAGACCGGCCACCCGTATCACGCCACCCTCGACCTCGGCGATTTCGATCACGACGGCGACATCGACATCGTGACCGGCAACTTCGTGTTCGCGTCGAGACCCGCGGACTGGGTCGAGGTGTGGGAGAACCGCCGCATCAACGCGCCGGGCAGCTCGCGGTGAGACGCGGCTGGCGGGTGTCGGCCGCCGCGGGCCTCGCGGCGATCGGCCTCTGGGCCGCGACGACGGCCGTCGGCGTCGCGCACGATGCGCGCCAGACGGCGCAGGCGGCCCCTGGGGCGCCTGTCGCCAGCGAAGCCGACGTGAAGGTCGCCTGCGGCGTCTGCCACTCGGTGCCGCCGCCCGACATCCTTCCGCGCAGCGCGTGGCGCGCTGAAATCGCGCGGATGATGCTCATCCGCGAGGGCCGCCCCGAGCCCGTCGGCCCGGTGGGCACGTCCACGAGGATGGTGCTGCTCTCCGACGACCTGCTGCGCGTCTGGCGCTACTACGACCAGCACGCGCCCGATCAGCTGCCGCCGGCCACGCCCTGGCCGGCAGCCGACGCCAGCGGGTTCGCCGTCCACGGCTACTCGCCCGTCAACGCCCCGCCGCTGCCGGCCATCTCGCACGTGCGCGCGCTGGACCTCGCCGGCGACGGCAAGATCGAGGTGGTCGGCAGCGACATGCGGCAGGGCTTCCTGGTCGCGGGACGCGCCGGCGACCCGGCCGGCCGCCTGCGCATCCTCGGCCAGGCCGTCAACCCGTCGAACTTCCAGATCGGCGATCTCGACGGCGACCGCCGGCCCGACCTCTTCGTCGCCGATCTCGGCAGCTTCCAGCCCGAGGACCACACTCGCGGCGCCGTGATGTGGCTCCGCCGCACGGCGACCGGCTACTCGCCGTTCCGGCTCGAAGGGTGGCCGCGCGTCGCGGACGTGGAGCCGGCCGACATGAACGGAGACGGCAAGCCGGATCTGGTGGTGGCAGCCTTTGGCTGGCGCAAGGTCGGGAACCTCTCGGTGCTCGAGAACCGGACGACCGACTACGCGCATCCCTCGTTCGTGACGCACGTCATCGATCCGCGGCCCGGAAGCATCCACGCGATTCCCGTCGACATGAACGGCGACGGCAAGCTCGACATCGTCGCGCTCTTCTCACAGCAGTTCGAACAGGTGGTCGTCTACACGAACACCGGCAACTTCACGTTCACGCCGACGCCCATCTACACCGCGCCGCATCCCAACTGGGGCTCAACGGGCATTCAGGTCGTGGACCTCGACGGCGACGGCGACCTCGACGTGCTGATGACGCACGGCGACACGTTCGACGATCAGATCCTGAAGCCGTATCACGGCATCCAGTGGCTCGAGAACAAGGGCGACGGCACGTTCGTCGAGCACCCGATTGCGGAGATGCCCGGCGTCATGCGCGCGCTGGCGGGGGACCTCGATGGCGACGGCGACCTCGACATCGTCGCGTGCTCGCTGGTCGCGCAACCCGTCGATTCCCGGGACCAGCCCGGGACCCCATCGCTCGTCTGGCTGGAGCAGACCTCCAGAGGCGTGTTCGTGAAGCACACGCTCGAAAGCAAGCCGCCCCGTCACGCCACGCTGGATCTGGCCGACGTGAACGGCGACGGCGCGCTCGACATCGTCGTCGGGAACTTCTTCGTGGGAAACGAAGGACTGCCGTGGATCGAGGTGTGGGAGAACCTGCGGAAGAAATGAAAATGACGAATGACGGTTGCAGATTGCCGGTTGCAGGCCTGCCGCTGCAGTTGCCGCAATCCGCATTCCGCAACCTGCAATCTGCACTACATCCGACAACCTGCAACCACTCGTAGTCGAGTGTCGTGCTGCATCGGCGGCATGTCGTGCTTGAGCGTGATCTGCTTCGGGTGCCGCAAGGTGAACGCCTTGTCGAACTCGTGAATCTCCAGATACGAGTCCACCGGCACGTCCTTGAACACCTGCGTCGTCCGGCTCGTCGGCCACTCGATCTCGAGCGACTCGACCGTCGCCGGCCCCAGCCCGATGTGCTGCGTGAAGCTGTTGGCGCCGAATGAGCCGCCGCTGGTCACCTCGCGGTAGCGCAGCGGTGACCCTTCGATGGTTCCCGGTGAGGTGCACGCGGATTTTCGCGCCGACCGCCGGCCGGTTCGTCTTCACGCCGACGAGCTTCACCGAGATCCAGTGGTTCGAGCCGCCGGCGCCGGGGTTCTCGTAGAGCGCCTCGCCGTAGTTGTCGCCGGGCACCGCGCCGCCCACGTTCAGCAGCACGTCCTCGTCGCCGTCGTTGTCGATGTCCACGAACGCGATGCCGTGGCCCTTCTGCAGGTGGCCGGTCCCGGTGGCCTCGGTGACGTCCACGAAGCGCTTCCCGTCCACGTTCTTCAGCATCACGTTCGGCATCAGCGCGGCGAACGACGGCGTGCCCGTCCCGAGATACATGTCGAGATACCCGTCGTTGTCGAGGTCGCCGAAGTTGGCGCCCATCGCCGGGACGACGCGGTCGAGGCCGACGGATTTGGTGACGTCGGTGAAGGTGCCGTTGCCGTTGTTCCGATAGAGCTCCATCGTCTCGGCCAGCGCGGGCATGTGCAGGTAGTACTTCACGAACTCCGAGATCGAGTTCGGGTACGACGCGACGAAGATGTCGAGCCAGCCGTCGTTGTCGTAGTCGAAGAACCAGGTCGGGAAGCTGATGATCGGCTTCTCGAGGCCGAGCGACTTCCCCACTTCGGTGAACGTGCCGTTCCGGTTGTTGTGGAACAGCATGTTCTCGCCGAAGACGTTGGACATGTACAGGTCGGGATAGCCGTCGTTGTCGTAGTCGCCGAAGACCACGCCCTTGGTGACGGCCGCATGACCGTGATGCCGGACTTCGCCGTGACGTCCTCGAACGTGCCGTCGCCGCGGTTGTGAAACAGCTGGCCCGGCTGCAGCTCGTGGGCGACGAAGACGTCGAGCCAGCCGTCGTTGTCGTAGTCGCCCCAGGCGGCCGAATGCGTCGCGTAGTCGCCGGACTCGAGGCCCACGTCCTTCGTGACGTCGGTGAACGTGCCGTCGCCGTTGTTGCGGAGCAGGGAGTTCCGGATCGGGAACTCCCAGCCGCCGCGCAGCATGAAGATGTCGAGCTTGCCGTCGTTGTTGTAGTCGGTCTGGACGGCGTTGATGGCGCCGAACTGATCGGCGAAGCCCGCCGTCTTCGTCCAGTCCTCGAACGTGCCGTCGCCCTTGTTGTGGTAGTAGCGAGGCTCGGTGCAGTGATCGACGCTCGTCAGAATCACGTCCACGAGGCCGTCGCCGTCGAAGTCGTCGGCGATCGTGCCGCCCGCGACGTCGCGCGTGCCGAACCCCGTCGACGCCGCGACGTCCATGAAGCGCGGCATCCGGATCTCGGAACGGAAGATCTCCGGCTTCAGCAGGTACTCGGCCGGCACGTCCTGCGGATACGTGCCGAGCAGCATGTACGAGAGATTCAGCAGCCAGCGCACCTCGAGGTCGTCGGGGTTGCCGGCGAGGTACTCCTTGAAGATCGCCGCGGCGTTCTTCGCGCCTTCCTGCTTCGCGTGGACGCCGCCCGGCAGCACCGGGAACAGGCACCGGTCCGCGTTCGGCATCAGCAGGCAGTTCTCGACCTCGCCGGCGCGCAGCCAGGTCGCGCCAAGCATCTCGCTGGTGCGCGAAGTACTTCTTCTGCAGCTCGGGATATTCGTCCGTCGCGTACGGGCGCAGCGCGTCGACGCGCGCGCTTCAGCTGCGTGATCGCGACGCCGACGTCGCCCTGGTACGTCGCGATCGCCCGCCAGGCGCGTGGCGTACAGCGCCCGGTTGTCGCTGGTCGTCGGGTCGTCGTCGATGCCGAGCGCGCCGGCCAGCTGCTCGTTCCAGGTGCGCGCCCGACGCACGCCCTCGTCGCGCGCCTGGCAGACGGCCGCGAGGTTTCCGGCGTCGATGTTCTTCGGGACGTTCGAGTCGACGTCGACGAGGCCGGAGATGTCGGTGATGGTGCGATAGTTGCCCAGCGCCTCGCGCGGCGCGGCCCCACACGACCGAGCGCAGCTCCTTCGGCTGCTGCGCCGAGGCGAGGATCCACACGCCGGCAAACGTCGCAGTCAGGCCGGCGAGCAGCCCGCGACGAAACGACGGCATCAACTGCCTACGGTGAAGAACGTCGAGCGCGTGCGCTCCGTCTGATCGTCGGACGCGGTGACCTTCAGCTCGTACGTCCCTGGCGGCACTCCGTCGAGCGGCAGCCGTCCCACGTGCTGGATGCGGTTCTCGAGGTCTTGCCGAGCGTGAGCGGCCCGTTGGCGACACGCTGGCCGTTGTGGAGCAGTTCGAGCATCACCTGCTTGACCGGGTGTCCGGCCGCCGGATAGAGCGAGACGTAGAACGACAGCTCCTTGTCGTTCGTGCGGCTGACGGGATCGCCGAGGTTCGGGTACATCAACACGTCGCCGTAGTAGAGCGGGGCGCCGGTCTTCACTTCGGTGCCCGACACGCGTCTCGGTCCGGCCGACGATGACGAGGCTGCTCAACTCCAGCGAATCCGGCTTCGGCGACGGCACGGTGATCGTCGAGACGCGCGCGCTGCCTTTCTGCCCGACGACGTCGTAGGCGATGGCCTCGACCTCGAAGAACCCCGGCGGCAGGACGCGGCTGCCGGTAGAAGAGAATCTCGCCCTTCTTCGCCGCCTCGACGTCCTTCGCGTCGCCAGACAGCACGTACTGCTGGCTCATCTTCTGCACGACCGTGCCGCGCTGGTCCTTGATGCGCACGACGACGGCGACCTGCCCGCTGTAGGTGCCGCGGGCCTGATCCGTCTCGAACTGCAGGGATTCCGTGTTCACTTTCACGATGATCGGCACGGTCGCCCCGGCCTGCCTGTCGGGGAAGACCAGCCCGCCGGCGCGGATCGGAAACGCGTTCGGCAAGACGCCGTGATCGAGCAGCGCGAGCGCGGGCGCCTCGTAGCCGAGGCCCGGCGCCAGGCCCGGGTTGCGCATGGCGCGATACCCCTTGCGCGAGAACACCTCGATGTTCGGCCGGTTCACTTTCACGGCGATCGTGCGGAACTTGCCGTCGAGCGCCGTGTTCGACGGCGAGTAGCTGAGGAGGTAATGGAACCGGCTGTCTTCCTCGATCCGCCGGAACGCCTGGCCGATGTCGTTGGTGTCGCGGATGAGGAAGCCGCCCGTGTCCTGCGCCAGCGTCGCGAGGCCGCCCTGCGGGTCGAGCGCGAGCATGTCCTCCGTGCGCTCCATCCCCTTCGTGTAGGGACCGTCGGACGTGTCGCGGCCGAACGAGATCTGACGCAGGCGATCGTCGACCGTCTGCTGCAGCTGCTCGCGCGTGTCGTTGAGCGTGCTCGTGGAGCGCAGGCCGTTGGCGTCCACCGTGTAGATGCTGATGTTCGAGCGGTTGGCCGCTTCGATGATGTTCGACAGCTGCGCGCGCATCGCCGGCGAGGCCGGCAGGCCCTCCGAGAACAGCACCACGGTCTTGCGCCCGCCGATGTCCGACATCGACATCAGCACCGCCTGCAGCGCGGTGGTGACGGCGTAACCGCGGTGATCGCGGTCGATCGACTCGAACGCGTCCAGCATGTGCTTCTGGCTCTCGAGCATCTTCTGCTGCATTTCGAGCTGGCCGATGGCCGTGCCGGCTTCGCCGAGTGTTCGCGCCGCCGCCGCCTGCCGCGCCGAGGATGCGCTCGGTCTGGCTGTCGACCATGCGCGAGCTCGCTTGCCGACGTCGCGCTTCTGATCGGCCTTCAGGTCCTTCGCCGAGGTGCCCGTGGCGGTCACGTCCCGGATGCCCTTCCGGACGAGGGCCAGATCGCTGGTGTACCCCTGGAGGATCTTCAGCGCGGGCTCTGTGCCGAAGACGCCGATGCGCGCTTCGGACTCGCCGATCATCGGCACGTAGCCCAGGGCCGCCTTCTGCGTGATGCTCAGCGCCTCGGGCGACAGCGCGTCGAAGACCAGGGCCGTCATCGCAGGCTCGAGCGGCGCCGCGGGCGCCGACTCCGAGCCGGCAGGGTCGGTCGGGCTCAGCACCGTCGTCCCGCCCGGCTGGCGGAACTTGACGCCGATCCCGATCCCGCCGCCGTGGTTCACGACGGCAAACGATCCGATCTTCTGGCGCACGCCGTCTTCGGCGACGTCGAAGTCGCTCTGCGACAGGTCCGTGACGAGGCCGCCCTTCTTGTCGCGCACGACGACGTCCACGAGGATCGCCGTCGCGCTGCGTGGTGAAGGTGCTCGTGCTCTGCGGCTTGTCGGGCGCGGGCGACTGTCCGCGAGCCGCCGATCCGACCTGCAGCAGCGAAACCAGGACGAGGACGATCGAAAAGCGCCTCATGGAGCCCTGCCCCATCTGACGGGCGATGCCCGTCGAAACACGAGAGTCAGACGCCAGCGGACGGCCGGGGGTTCCGCCCGCGGTATGAGAGCTACGACTCGATACGGAACTCCGTGGATCGCGACACGGTTCGCTTGCCCTGCGTCACGAGGATCCGCAGCTGGTACTCGCCAGGCTGCAGCGCCTCGATCGGAATCCGCGACAGCTGCTGCACGCGGCCGTCGGCATCGGCGGCCGCCAGCTGCAGCGCCGAGCGCGCGACGACGTTCGCGTTCTGCAGCAGCTCGATCGTCCCGCTCAGCGGCGCCTGCGCGTCGGTGCCGGTGTACGCCGTGAAGAAGAACGCCAGCTCCTTGTCCGCCGCCTTCTTGAAGGGTACACCCAGATTGGGGTACAGCAGCGTGTTGTGGACGATGAGCGGGTTGTCGCCGTCGGCGCGTCCTCGGCGTGCTCGCCGCGGCTGACGAGCATCAGGCTGCTCATCCGCAGCTGCGCCGTGTCCTCGGTCGGCTGCTCGATCGTCGTGAAGCGCACGCTGGCCTTCTTCGCCAGCGCGTCGTAGACCACCGTTTCCATCGTGTAGAAGCCCGGCGGCAGCTCCGGCTGGCGGTAGAACACCACCTGGCCGTTCTTCGCCTGGTCGAGCTTCTCGATCGGCCCGGCCACCTGATAGCGCTGGCTGACCTTGTCGATCACCTGCTTGTTGCGCGTCGCTGAACCGCACGAGCACGGTGAAGTCGGACGTGTAGGTCTTCTTGTCCTCCGCCGGCACGAAGGTGATCGGCGCGGTCGACAGCTGCACGACGACCGAGATCCGCTGCGGATGATCCTTCTCGGGGAACCGGAGGAACGACGCGCGCACCGGGAACGCGTTCGGGACCGGCGTGCGATCGAGCGCCGCGAGCGCCGGCGCCTCGTAGGTCCGCACCGGCTGCGCCGCGTCTCGTGGACCGCGTAGTAGCCCTTGCGCGAATGGACGCTCACGCCGCCGCGCTTCACCTTGACGTTGATCTCGCGGAACTTGCCGTCGAAGGTGTCGTTCTTCGGCACGTACGTCAGCATGTAGTAGTTCCGCATGTCCGACTCGATCCGCGTGAAGCCGCCGCGCAGATCGTTCGTGTTCTGGATCAGGAACCCGCCGGTCTTGTCCGCGAGCTCGCCGAGGCCCGAGCTCGGATCCATGCGCAGCAGGTCCTCGTTGCGCTCGAGGTTCGCCATCATCGCGCCGCCCGCCTTGTCGGCGCCGGTCCGGCGCGTGTTCAGCTTGCCCTCGTTGTTGATCTCGTCGCGCACCTGTGCCGACGGTGCTCTCGGCGCGCAGCCCCATCGCGTCCATCGGGTAGATGCTGACGTTGGCGCGGTTGGCGGCGTCGATCGACCGAGCGGAACTGCTCGAACACGTTCGGCGGAATCGCCATGCCTTCCGAGAAGAACACGATGCTCTTCCGGCCGGGGATCGTGCGCATGCCGTTGACGACGGCCAGCAGCGCGTTGGTGCTGGCGAAGCCGGCCTGATCGCGCTCGAGCGAGTCGAACGTCTGCGTCATCGACGCCGACATCGGCTGAAACTGCGCCTGCGCCGCGTCGGCGCCAACGCGCCGCGGCTGCGCCGCCCGCCGGCGGCCCCGCCCTGCGCCGCCGCCTGGCTGGCCGGTCCTGCAGGTCCGAGCGCCGTCGTTGTTCTGCGCGCCGGCCTTCTTCAGGTCCTCCGTCGTCGACCCGTACTGCGAGCGTGCTGCGGTTGGCGAAGTTGTCGATCGCCTTCTTGATCAGGCGCGGCGTCGCGCGTGAAGTTCTGCAGCGGAATCAGCTTGATGTCGATCGCCGTAGACCGCCATGTAGTTGTTCGAGCGTTTCCTGATCGCCGAGGTACTTCATCGCGGCGCGGTACGCCAGCGTGCGCGAATCGGACGTCAGCCGGTCGAAGACGAGCGCGATCATCTGCGGCGCCTTGGCGACGGCCTCTTCCTGCGCGACCGCGGACGTGTCCGGCGGCGGCGTCGCGGCTGGCGGCTGGTGCGGGCGCCGCGGCGGCCGCCGCCGCGGCGTCTGCGGCGTCGGCGCGGCTCGGGCAGGAAGATCGGCGTCATCGATCCGACGTCCTGCTTGACTGCCGTCCTCGTAGATCTCGAAGTCGGCCTGCGTCAGGTCGCTGCACCGGATCGCCCTTGCGGTCGCGCACGACGACGTCGACGAGGATGGCGCTGACGGTCGTCGGCGCGGACGCTCGCGCGGGCGGCGTTCTGCTGCTGCTGGCCGGCGGCGGTCGAGGGCCGGCTCGCGAAAAGAATGGCTGCCGAGAATGATCGCGGTCTGTCTCATCGTCTGGGGCTCGTCTGCATCAATCCTGTGATTCGGGGAACCGGCTGGCTCGAAGCGCCCGTGTCCTCGACGCCACCGACTGACTGCTGGCCCGCGCGCGCCGCCCGCACGGCGCGATCCAGCCTCGTGAACTCCGCCCGTTCGTGCTCCGCGTCCGCCGTCCGGCCGGCCTTCTGGTACGCCTTGGCCAGCTGGAAGTGCATCACGGGGCTCGTCGGCGCCATCTTGACGCCGGCCTCGAGCTCGCGGATCGCGCCGTCGGTGTCGCCCGTCTCGAGCAGCACCTGGCCGAGCGCCTTGCGCGCGGCGAAGTCCATCGGGTCGGCCGCGACGGCCTTCTCCGCCCACGTCTTCGCGGTCGGGTAGTCGGACCGCTTGATGTACTCGAACGCGAGGGCCAGCATCGCGAGCGAGTGACTCGGCGTGACCTGCAGTTCCTTCTGCAGCTCCTGGACGCCGCGGTCGGGCTCCTCGCCGAGCAGGAACGCTGCCGAACGCGTAATGCACGTTCGGCAAATCCGGGTATCGCGCGACGAGCTGCTCGAAGCGCCGCTTGGCGGCCGGCAGCAGGCGCGACGCGCTGAAATACTGCGCGCGGCCCGCGAGCATCACGGCATCACGACGCTCGCCCGGCAGCTCCGTCGGCAGCATCGGCAGCCGCAGCGTCGCGATGCCGAAGGCCAGAATCACGTTCGGGCTGTCGGTGCCTTCGACGGCGAACTCGTTCAGCACCTGTCTGCGCCTGTTCGAACAGGCCGAGCCGCGTCAGCAGGATCGCGGAGTGATACCGGAAGACCGGCGAGAGCTCGTCGCTCGCGGACGCCGAGCTGCGCGCGCGCTGCAGGTGCTCGAGCGCCGCGTCGTAGTCCTTCAGCTGGAACTCGCAGAGTCCCATGATTCCCCACGAGCGGGCATCGTTCGGACTGAGCGTGACGACGCGCCGCAGCGCGTCCCTGGCGGGCTCGTAGCGTTGCGCGTCGTAGGAGATCATGCCCAGGTGCCACCAGCCCTCCGTCCAGTCCGGCTTGATCTTCAGCGCCTTGTAGTACTCCGTCACGCGCGTCGTCCAGCCGGTTCTCCTTGAGGGCCTTGTCGCCGGCGTCCTTCGCGGCGGTGAACGCCGCCGGGACGGCGGGCGCCTTCTTGACGGGCGCCGCGGCCGGCCTTTGCGGGCAGGCTTGCTCTGGGTCGGCGGCGTGGCAGTCTGCGCGAGCGACGGCGACGCGAGCCGCCGCCGACAACAGCACGAAGCGCAAGCAGCGTGCGCGTCATCGCTGGCTCGTCGTCCCTTTCGGCGCAGATGCCGCCGGCGCGCGGCGCATCAGCGGCCTTCGCGCCGGGCTGCTTCGCCTGGTTCTCGGCATTGAGCCGCGCGACGATCGCCCGCTCCTGATCGCCCTGATCTTTCAGCTTCAGCCGGTAGTACGCGGTCGCCAGAAGCACGTGGGCGTCCACGAAATCGGGCTGCTCCTTGATGATGGCTTCGAGCAGCTCGCGCGAGCGCTCGGCCTGTCCCTGTCCGAGGTAGGCGGCGGCCAGCGCTTGCCGCACGGCGAGATCGGTCGGACGGATCGCGGCGGCGCGATTCAAATAGACCAGCGCGTCATCGTCACGCTGCTCGCGGTGACGGAGGCTCCCCATCTGGAGGTTCGCCTCGAAGTCGTTCGGGTTGACGTCCAGCGCGAGACTGAACTGCCGCGCCGCCGTCTCCTGATCGCCGTTGCCGAGCAGCGCGCGGCCGTAGAGCGTGTGCGCGCTCGGCAGCTTCGGGTTCAGCTCCACGGCGCGCGCCAGCTCCGGCATCGCGGACTTGTAGTCCTGCTTGTTCAGGAACGCGAGGCCCATGAGCAGGTGGCCTTCCGGCGACTCTCCTGCCTTGAAGATCCGATCGATGAACACCTGGCCCTGATCGACCTGTCCCCGAGCGCACCATCGCCATGCCGAGGAGGTACGCGAAGGCGAGGTCGGCCGGGAACTCCGTCTGGTGCGGCTGACAGCAGCGCGATGACCTCGGCGTCCTTGTTCATCTGCAGCAGGCTGTCGGCCTGCAGCAGCAGCGCCTTCTGATTCGTCGGCGCGACCTCGAGGACCTTCGCGAACTCGGGCGCGGCGTCCTCGTGGCGCCCGGCCTTGTAGTACGCCAGCCCGAGATTGAAGTGATAGGTCGGGTTGTTCGGGTCGCTCCGCGATCGCGGCCTCGTATTCCTTCATGCCGTCGTCGAAGCGGCCGAGGGCGATGTAGGCGGCGCCCAGGTTCGATCGCACGTCGGCGCGGTCGGGCTCGCTCTGCAGCACGACCTCGTACGCCTGCACCGCGCCGAGGAAATCGCCCGCCTGCTGCATGGCCAGCGCGCGGCCGAGCATCTGATCGATGTCCTGGCTGCCGGCGGCCTGTGCGGGCGCCGGAGCGGCCGGAGTCTGCGCGGCCACGCCGCGGGCCGACCCGGCTGTCAGCGCCAGGACCAGAATTGCCGAAAACCCTGCAGGAAACACGCATGTACAAACTAACGATCGTAGCAGTTTTTGCCTGGTGCGGAGGGTGCGAATGGTGCCAGGTGCTGGAGCGGTGCCACGGCCTCACGCCTCTCCACGCACCCGCCCGGAAACAAAAAGGGGGAGGCCGCGTGGCCTCCCCCTCTCTGTTCTAACCGTCCGAGCCGCGCTTAGAAGTAGTACTTCAGCGCGAACTCGATGACGCGGTGACCACGCTTGATGTTGATCTTCCCGAAGTTATCGATGCGTCGCCTGGTCGTAGTGGAACCCGGCGGTCGGGTCGCAGACGCCGTTGCTGATGCCGCCAACGCCGTTCGGGACGTTGTCCACGAGGTAGTTGCAGACCGCGTTCAATGTCAGGTTCACATCCTTCTGCGACTGACCGAGAACGTCGTGTAGGAGGTGTTGAACAGGTCGAAGAAGCCCGACGCGGAACTGCAGCTTCTGCTCGCCCTTCAACGCGAAGTTCTTGAAGAGCGTCAGGTCCGTGTTCGTACGGCTCGGGGTCCGCAGGTTGTACGGAGCGAGGACCTCGCCCTGCTTCCCGAACGCCGGGAACCCGATGCAGTTGATGTCGAGCAGCTTCTCGCCCACGTCCTTGTTACCCGTCCGCGGGTCGCACGTGTAGACGGGCGCCAGACCAGTGTGGAAGTTGCCGCCGCCCTGGGCGATGACGACCGTGTCAGGCGTGCCGAAGTACGCCTGGGCCACGCTGGCGCTCCCGGCCGCGCCGCCGAAGTTCAGGCGCATCGGCGTGCCGCTCGTGAACGTGTAGATTCCCGACAGCTGCCAGCCATTCAGCAGGCCGCGACCGAACGCGTTGTCCATCTTGCCCTTCGCGCCATCCGGAAGGAAGGCGTTGAAGGAGACGTTCAGGATGTGCGTGCGGTCGGTATCGCGGATGCCGTAGGTGCGAGGCATCGGTCGAACGGATCGCGGTGGCGGTACTCGTCACCGAGCGTGCCCTTTTCCTGGCCGTAGGTGTAGGCCACGAAGTACTGCAGGCGGCGGCCGGTCTGACGGCTGAGGGTCACCTGGAGCGAGTTGTACCAGGAGATGCCCGTGAAGTCGTAGCTGGTCAGGCCCGGCATCGTCGGATACGGACGCAGGGGGTTGAGCAGCCGCCGAGTTGAGCGCCACGCGGTTCACCGGGATCGAGAGGTCCGACGCCGCCGAGCAGTGCCCTGCAACATCGCGCCCAGCTGGCACGGGGTTGGCATTCACGCGGCTGACGAGGTCGTGGCCGTGCGTGCCGACGTAGCTGGCTTCCACCACCTGGTTCCACCTGATGCGTCGCGCGAACGACACGCTGTAGCTGTTCGTCTTCGGGAACGTGAACGAATTCGGCGTGAGCGTGTTGACGTTGGCCGAACGCCCATTCGGGTGGCCAGTGTCGCCTGCGACAGCGTGTCGTAGTTCAGACCGACCACCTGGCCGTTGTGGGTGTAGTTGAGTCCCGTCGCCGACGCCGGTCGTCAGGGCGTAGGCGGCCGGAATCAGGTGCAGCGACTGGTCGTACTCGACGTTGCCCATGTTCCGGTTGAAGAACATCCCGTAACCGCCACGCAGGACGTTCTTGCCCTCGCCGTCGATGTCCCACGCGAGGTTGACGCGCGGCATCACGAACGGGCTGCGGTTGTCGAGGATGCCGGCCGGCGCGCAGCCGCTCGACACGTAGCAGACGCCGTTCAGCACCCGGAACGTGGCCGGATCAAGGAACTCGGCTCTCGATCGGGTCGTACTGCGACGGGTCGAACCAGCCGCCGAGGCCGTTGAGCTCCTGGTTGTTCGTCCAGTAGCCCATCCGCGCGCCGTATTCGAGCGTCAGGTTCGGCTTGAGCTTCCAGGAGTCCTGGGCGAAGCCGTCGAAGTTCCAGAAGCGGAACTCGCCGTCCGGACCGCGCGTGCCCGCGGTCGTACTGGGTCATGCTGGCCGGTCAAGATGTCGCCGACCGTGTTGCCCGTCGTCTGGCCGCCGTTGGTCCACGCCGGCGCGAAGATCAGCTGACCTTCCTCGTTGTTGTTGAAGTTCTGCTGCTTCTGCAGGCGGTCGAGGCTGACGCCGAACTTCAGGCCGTGCGCACCCATGATCTTCGTCAGCTTGTCGCAGAACAGAAGCTCGTCGTTGTGCGCATACATGTCGTTCGCCGGCGCTCCACATGTTGCTGACGCCGCCGCCCCAGTTCGGAATCGACGCCGGGGATGTACGGGCTCTGCGTCGCCGAACGAGCCAGGCATCGAGAGGCCGTAGCTGTCCAGCCGCATGATCGACGGATCCTCGTAGGTGTTGTCCAGCGTCAGGCGGCTCCAGCTGACGAGCGCTTCGTTGGTCGTCGTCGGGCTCAGGACCGACACCACGTTGCCGGAGTACGACCGGCCGTGGTTCGTGCCCACGTTCGGCGACGGCAGCGCGACGTCGGACGCGCCCCACCACACACCACGCGCGCCTTCGGCCGTCTCGTTGTCGTGCGCGATACGGACGTAGGCCTTGGTGTTGTTGGTGATGTTCCAGTCGAAGCGGTACTTCATCTCGAGCCGGTTGGTCGGGTCGAGCGTGCTGAACACGTAGTTGAACTGGTTGTTCGCCGTGGAGTAGTTCGGACTTCGGATAGAGGTTCGACCAGCATCTTGCCGAGCGGCGTGATGAGGCCCGGCACGTTATTCAGGTTGCCGCCAGGCACCATGCCGCCCGCACCCGGGAAGCCGCGCGGGATGATCAGGCCGAACGCCGCCGCTGCAAGCACGCCGATGGCGCCTGGCTGATTCTTGCGCCGCCGCTGCCGTTGAAGCAGCCGATGCCCTGGCCGAAGTTCTGGCCGTTGCCGTCAGGAACTCGCTGAAGTCGCCCGTTGCGCTGCAGGTGCCGTCGGCACGACGCCGAAGCGCGAGCCGCTGTCGACCTGCTGCCGCTGCACTTCGATGCCGGCGAAGAAGAACAACTTGTCGCGGTTCTTGGTGTAGCTGTCGCCGAAGAAGATCGGGCCGCCGATGTTGCCGCCGGGATACTGGAACGAGCTCTCCGGCTTCTTGACGCCGGCAATCGAGTTCGACCGGTCGTTGGCCGCGAACTTGTGGCTCCTCGAGTAGTCGTACAGGGTGCCGTGGAACTGCGACGTGCCGGCCTTGGTGACGGCGCTGACGTTCATCGCGCCCGAGCCGTACTCGGCCGCGAAGTTCGAGCTCTGCACCTTCACTTCCTGAACCATGTCGTTGTTCAGGCGTGACGATGACGCCGCTGTTCGACCCGATGTCGATCAGGTTCGACCCGTCCAGGCTGACCGTGTTCGTGGACGAGCGGATGCCGTTGACCGTGTAGCCCTGCGTGTTGTTCGCGCCGCCGCCGAAGCTGACCGACTCCATGTTGATGGGATCGGGAGCCACGACGCCGGGCATGATGCGGAGCAGTTCGAGCGCGCTGCGGCCGATGACCGACAGGTTGTCGATCTGCTTCGCGCTCAGGACGCCTTCGCGGGCGCCCGTTTCCGTCTGAATCACTTCCTGCTGCGCAGTGACAGTGATCGTCTCGCTCTGCTGACCGACCTCGAGCTTCACGTCGATACCGCGCGTGATGTCAGGGCTGATGACGATGCCCTTCTGCTCGTAGGTCTTGAACCCCGAGAGCTCGACCTTGAGGTCGTAGGTCCCCGGGAAAAGAACGGCGAGATAGCCGCCGCGATCGTCGGTGACCGCGGTCACCAGGGATTTCGTGCCCGAGTTCATACACAGTGACGGTCGCCCCGGGCAGGACGCCGCCGCTGCTGTCTGTCACCGTGCCGCGGACAGTTGCTGTGCCCGTGGCCTGGGCGAAGACTGCGGAGCTACACACGAGCAGGGCGGCCACAACAAGGGCCCCCAGTCGGGTAATCCGCATCACACGATTCAGATCTCACATTAAACATGGGTCTCCTCAGGGGGTCTCCGTCACGAGCGAGGTTTGACCACTGCCATTGGGTGCAGGGAGTAATACACAACTACTAGAACCAAAGTCAAACCGATTTTTTGGCGATATTCGCAGGCTGATAGACCACTTGGTGACCACTTCAACCGAAGTGGTAAACACTCTTATGCATTACTCCCATGAATATTTGTGATGCATCACTACGGTTAGTTGGATGGGTACTGCCGTTCGTCCCGGAACCCCTAGGGACGGTAGAGGTTCGGGCCGTCCAAGAGATTGGACCGGAAAACGGGATCACGAAGATGCAGGAAAACGATTCCAGATGAGCAGTTCCGGGCGATTCCCGGCTGCCAGGCCGAAGCCTCCGAAGGCTTCCAACCGGCTGGAAAAAAATTATTGCGAGGAGGCCGGCGAGACCCCCACAGCACGCTCGACGGTGAAGGGTTCACGGAGCTCCACGGCCTTCACGGCGAGCTCGTCCCGGACCGCCAGCGTCAGCTCGTAATCCCCCGGCGAGAGGCCGGCTAGTGCAATTCCATACAGGCGAAGCAGCCGGCCGTCGGCCGACGGGTTGAGCCCCCGCGCCGGGCACTTCCCGGACCAGGGTCCCGTTGGCCCGCTTCAAGATCCAGCTGCCCGAGACGTGCGGCTGGCCCGCGCCGTCCAGCGCCGCGCCGAACACGGTGTACTGACAGAAAAGCGTGGCGTTTCCAAGAAAAGTGCGGCGCGCCACGAGCACCGGCGCCGTCATCGTCTTCCCGGTCGAATCGGTCTGCAGGGTGTCCGTCAGAATTGGCGACGACACCCGGAACCCGCCGAGCGGCGGGACCTCGAACTCGTGCGTCACGCTCCCGACGAGCCCGCTCGTCCGATCGCGAACGACGACTTTCGCCTGGTAGGCACCCGAGGGCAGCGTGAAGTCGCGGGACATCGAGTACCAGGTCACGCCCAGCCGCCGCCTGGTTTCGGGGCTCAAGTGCATCTCGATGGTCTGGTCGAAGTGGTAGACGCGACCGGTCGCGAGATGCGTGGCCGCCACCGCGAACTCCACCGCCCCGCCCAGCCGTGAATCCTCTTCCGGCTCGAAGCTGAAGCCGTTGACGTCCACGTCGGCGGCAATCACGACGCGTGCGGCGTCCGCGCCGGACTGGTCGAACACGAGCGCCGTCGCGCGCACCGGCAAGTCGGCCAGGTCGCGCGGCGAGTCGAGCGCCTTCCTCACGTCAGGGTCGAGATCGGCCGTCCGCGGCGCGCCGCTGGCTTCCGCGGCCGTCGGCGCGAAATACCCCTTGCGGGCGCGGACGGTCAGGCCCGAACGGCCGAGCTTGACCTCGATCTTCCGGAATCGGCCGTCCGGCTTCACGTCCTTCGGGACGTACCCGATCAGGTAATAGCTGCGGGATTCGCGGCTGATCCGCTCGAGCCCGGCCGCCAGGTCGTTCGTGTTGTGGACGGCGAACCCCCCGCTGTCTTCGGCCACGCTCACGGCGCCTTCGGCGTCGAGCGCGATGTCGGCATAGGCGGCGCCGATGTCGCGCGCGTCGATCGGGCTGCCTTCGGACGCCTGGAAGTTCGAGCTGGTCGCGACCAGGCCCCGCGCGTCCACGAAGTAGATCGCCACGTTCGCCCGGCGCGCCGCGTTCGACACGGTCTTGAACCCGTTGGTCTCCGGGTCGTACACGAACCCCTTCGACAGCAGGATGATCGACTTTCTCCCGCGCGTCCCCTCGAGCGCGGCCAGCGCCCGCTGCAGCACCTCCATCGTCTGGCGATTCCGGGCGACGGCCTCGCGATAGATCCGCTGCGCGCGACTCTCGATGTACGGCTCGACGACGCCGACGTTCGCCGAGGTCTCGCCGACCTTCGGCATGTCGTCGGCGCCGCCGGGCCTGGTCACGGGCTCATGGCCGGCCACGCGATACGAGGCGTAGCGGCGCCGCACGCGCGCCGCCACCGTCGTGTCCTGGAACACCGTGATGCGCATCGCCTCGAAGTCGGTCATCCGCTCGGCGGTCGTGTCCTCGATGTACTTGCCGTCGGCCTGATCGGCCAGCGTGAGCAGCCGCGCGCGATCGTTGGCCGTCCGCGCATGGAACCAGCCGCCGCCGCTGGTCGTGATGAGCGACACGGAGTCCTGATCGCCGGCCGACTGGTCGACGAACTGGCGGAGCGCCTTCCTCGACGCGGCCGCCTGCTGCCGCGTCAGGTTCACGTCGTCGAAGATCAGGACGAAGGCGCGGCCGGGAATGCGGCCGGCCGTGACCGAGTTGTACGAGACGCGGCGCTCGGGCGCCGGGCGCGCGGGGACCGTCGCCGGCGCGGGGGGCGGCAGCTCGACGGACTGGAACTGCGTGATCGGCTGCGCCGCGCCGTCCTCGAGGATGGTGAAGTCCGCGCGCGTGAGGCCCGGCACCGGCTCGCCCTTCTTGTCGAGCACGACGACGTCGACCGTGACCAGATCGACGCCGGATTTGAACTTGCGCGGCGGCGGCTGCTGGGCGCTGCAGAGCCGACGTCAGCCGAGCACGAGGCACAGTACGCAGCGCGGCTCAGACGCGCCAACGTCGGGGCCGAACGCCCAACGCCCAACGTAACCAGCCTCGCGACGTGGCACGGCTGCAGGTCTGGGCCCTGACGACGTGAGCGACAGGACGGTCCGCTTCATGGAACCAGCGTCACAGGCGTCTCGGATTCCGCGACGTCTTTACCCTGCAGCGCCACGGCGCGCACGCTGTACTGGCCAGGTTTCACGTTCTCGATCGGAATCGTCCCGACGAACTGGATGCGCCCGTCCTTGTCCGGCGCCGCCAGCGCCGGGGTCCCGCGCGCAATCAGCGTGTCGCCCTGCATGAACTCCAGCGCCATCTTCGGCGCCGTCGTGGTGCCTGGCGGCACGTAGATCACGAGGTAGACCGACAGCGCCTTGTTGCTCGCCTTCGAGATCGGCAGGTCGAGGTTCGGCACCACGCGGTTCTGTCCGACGCGGAACGGATCGTCGGCCGCGAGCTCGCCGGCGTCCTCGATGCGCCGGATCACGGAGATGCTGCTCAGCGCGCACGCGCCCGCCGGCAGCACGGTGAGCGGCTGGCTCTCGACGCTGGTCTTGCCGCTGCCCCGATCCTGCGCGACGAAGTCCACCTTGTAGTTCCCGGGCTTCAGGCTGAACGGCCGCTTGAAGATCAGGTTGCCCTTCTTCAGGCCGGCCAGCTTGTCGAGCGGCCCTTCGAACGGATAGTCGTCCGAAAAGCGCTCGACGACGTGGCCCTGATCGTCGCTCACGAGGGCGAGGAGCGAGAACTGCAGCTTGTAGGTTTTCGCCTTGTGGTCTTCCTCGAACGAGAGCCGCTCGAGCGGCACCTCGAACACGACGAGCTGATCGCGGCCCTCCCCGGACGTGCCGAACTGCAGCGTCGCGGCATGGAAGTCGAACGTGTGCGGCGGCGGACTCACCGTGAGCGCGGTCAGCAGCGGCATCTCGAACGGCAGCATCGGCGACCCTTCGCCCGGCGGCAGGGCGAAGTAGCCCGATCGGCTCTGCACCGTCACGCCGGGCCGGGTGACCTTCACGGTGATCTTGCGGAACTTGCCGTCGAACTCCTGGTTCACCGGCACGTACGCGGCCTCGTAGTAGCTGCCGATGTCGGTGGCGACGCGCGCCATCGACGGCTTGAAGTCGTTGGTGTTGGCGATGAGGAACCCGCCGGTGCTCTGCGCCAGCTCGCCCAGCGTGTCCTGCACGTTCGCGCGCAGGCTCTCCTCGGCGTTCTCCGCGATCATCACCTCGTCCACCGAGACGGCGCCGGCGCCGCGCTTGGCCATCTGGTCCTGCGCGGTGCGCGCCGCGTCCAGCATCTGGTCGCGCTTGGCGTCCGAGTCCTTCGACGAGGTCAGGCCGCGCGCGTCGACGGGATAGACCGTGACGTTGTTGCGGTTGGCCTCGCTGATGGCGGTCTGGAAGACCTCCTCGAGGTTCTTCGGGACGACGAGCCCTTCCGAGAAGTAGATGAGCGTCTTGCGCCCCGCCAGCGAGCCCTGCGCCTTGACCAGGCCGAGCAGCGGATAGAGCGACGACTGCCCCTGTTGCTCGCGCTGGATGCTGGCGGTGAAGCGCAGGATGCCCGCGGTGACTTCAGCCATCTGCGCGTCGGCGTTGGCCGCGCCGATGGTGCTCGCGCCCGGACCGCCCGGCCCGCCGGGGCCCGTCTGCACGGCGGCGCTCTGGAGGTTTGTGGCCGTGTTGCCGGCGTCGGTGGCGAACTGCTGTTGCTGCGCGGATTCTCCGGCGAGCGACGCCGCCTTCACCGAGGTCGTGTTGACCGCCTTGTAGATCGCCTGCTTCAGCGCGTACGCGTCGCGCGTGAAGTCCTGCCGCAGCTCGAGGCGCTGGTCGATCGTCCACACCGACATGAACACGTTGTCGGCGGTGTGATTCGCCAGGAAGTCGAGCGCGGCCTGCGCGGCGAGCTGCCGGCCGTCCATCAGCTTGTCGAAGACGAAGGTCACGAGCGAGACCTGGCGGCTCGGATCCGGCTGCAGTCCCGCGGCCTCGCTGGCGCCGACGAGCTCGGCGCTCGCGCGTCCCTCGACCAGCCGGAACGCGGTCAGATCGCGGCGCGCGCCGTCCTCGAAGACCTGCACGTCCTTCGGGTCGAGATCGCGAACCGGACGGCCCTTCTTGTCGCGCACGACGATGTCCAGCAGCACGAGGCTGGTCTGCGCGCCGAAGGTGTAGCCCGGTTTGGCGGGCTGCTGCGCGCCAGCCGGCGGCGCCTGGGCCGACGGTCGAATCGACGCCGTGAGGAGCGCAATCGCCACCGCCGCCGTCACGCGCGTCCAACCGCACGTCTCATCGCGTTCACCGTTCCTGACTCTGCGGGGTCACCGGCTGGGCACTCGGTGTTACGGGACCCTGCACCCCTGCACCCTGCCCTCTTGCACCCTGCGCTTGCAACTCGGCCACCATCGCCTTTTCCCGATCGCCGTCGGCCTTGCGCTTCAGGCGGTAATACACCGTCGCCAGCGACACGTGCGCCTCGACGAACGTCGGCGCCTCTTTCACGAGCGCTTCCAGTTTCGGCAGCGCCGCCTCGGTGTCGCCACGCGCCACCATCAGCGACGCGATCTGATAGCGCACGCCGAAGTCGCCGGGCCTGAGCGTTTCGGCGCGCGTGAAATGCGCGATCGCCTCGTCGAACTCGCTCGCTTCCTTCCGGATCACGCCGAGATAGAGCTGCGACTCGAAGTCGTTCGGGTTGATCGCCAGCTCCTGCTCGAACGCCGTCTTCGCCGCGTCACGATCGCCGGTCCTCAGCAGCGCCTGGCCGAGCAGCGAGTGCGCCATCGGCAGCTCGCCGTTGAGGCTCACGGCCTTGCGGAACTCCTCGCGCGCCTCGGCGTAGTCGGCGGCCGCCTGCTTCGCGAGGCCCATCAACAGGTGCGCTTCCGCGGACTCGCCGCGACGCAGGATCTTGTCGAGATACGCAAGCCCCTGATCCGTCTGCTTGTCCTGCAGCAGCGCCATCCCGTAGACGTACGCAAACGCCGCATCGTCGTCGTGCTCGCCGGCAATCGGCGCGAGGATCGCGGCCGCGTCTTTTGGACGCCCGAGCTGCAGCAGGCAGTCGGCCTTGAGCAGCACGGCGTTGTACAGGCCCGGGCTCGTGTCGAGCACGCGATCGAACTCCGGGATCGCGTCGGCGTACCGGGCCGCCTTGTAGAACGCCAGTCCGAGGTTCATGCGGATTGGCGTGTTGAGATACGAGATCTCCAGCGCCTTCCGGTACGACGCGATGGCGTCGTCGTAGCGCCCGAGGTTGACGTACACGACGCCGAGGTTGGCGAGCGCTTCGACGTTGCGCGGCTCTGTCGCCAGCAGCTGCTTGTAGTCGGCCTCCGCCGTCGCGAAATCGCCGGCCTGCTGCGCCTTCACGGCCGACTCGAACAGCGGCGTCACCGGAGCCGTCTGCGCGCGCGCGCCCGCGGCCGAGGCCAGCCACCAGCCCAACACGAGCGCGCCCGTCACGCGTGCCGACATCATCGGGATTGTACGCCGGGCCACAAAAGAAAAAGCCGGGCGTCACGGTGAACGCCCGGCGGTAACCCGGCAGGGCTGAAGCCCTGCGCTACATCCGACCTCGTGCAGCGATACGATCTCGTGTAGCGCAGGGCTTCAGCCCTGCCGTCCCAAGGCAGCTGCCTAGAAGTAGAACTTGAACGCCATCTGGACGATGCGGCGGCCGTACTTGTTGTTCTGCGGCAGCGTGCCGAAGTTCGCGTTGTCCATGACGCCGTTGGTGAAGTGCAGCGTCAGGTTCGTCGGATCGTCGAACGCGCGCTGCGGGTGGTTGAACACGTTGTAGGCGGACAAGCGGAACTGGAACTTCCGGTTCCCGTTGATCGGGAAGTTCTTGAACGCCGACAAGTCGTGGTTCATGTACGACGGACCGGTGATGTTCGGCCAGATGTAGTTGCCGATCTGACCGGCCGCCGGCGCCCCGAAGCAGTTGCCCAGCACGAGCTGGTCGCCGCTGCCGCGCGGATCACACGTGAGGACCGGCATCACCGCGATGTCGGGCGAGCCGTTGATATTGACGTTGCTGATCGCGACGCCGTCCTTGTTCGTGCCGCCGATGCTGAACGACGGGCTCGTGCCGTTGACGACCTGCAGCGGCGCGCCGCTCACCCAGCTCGAAATCCCCGACAGCTGCCAGTTGCCGAGGATCGCGTTGGTGATGCCGGTCTTCACCGGCGGCAACAGCCAGCTGTAGGCGACCGTGAGCACGTTGCGCCGGTCGTTGCCGAGGATGCCGTAGGAGTACAGCCCCAGCTTCGTCAGGTCGGGCGGGAACGCCGACTGCCCCTGTGCGCCGCCGCGGATGCCGAGCGCTTTCGACAGCGTGTAGGCCGCGGTGAAGCTGAACTTCCCTGTCTGACGGCTCACCAGGTTCTGCCACGAGTGGTAGTTCGAGTACAGCGTGTGGTCGAGCAGGTTGATGCCGTTGTAGAGCGAGTACGGACGGTACGGGTTCGGATCTCCGCCCGTGTTCGCCAGCATCGCGCCGTACGGCACCGAGTCGATCGCGGCGAGCCCCGCGTTGAGCAGCTGGTCGCTCTTGCTGCCCACGTAGGAGCTCTCCACCGTCATGCTCCACGGCAGGCGGCGCTGGACCGTCAGGCTCCAGCTCTGCGTGCGCGGGTTCTTCTTGTCGTTCGGGTCGATCGCCGAGAACGAGATGCGCGCCGCCGCCGGCTTGATGTTCGGGATGTCGCTCATCAGCACGTTCTGGCTGACGGTCGTCGAGATGTGGCCCGCCGGCAGGTCGATCGTCTCCGCGCCGGCCTGCGGGTCGTGGTAGCTGAACAGCCCGTAGCCGCCGCGGACGACCGTCTTGCCGTTGCCCTGCATGTCCCACGCGAAGCCGACGCGCGGGGCGAAGACCACCGACTGGGCGCTCGCGGCCCGACAGCGGCACGTTGCTGTCACGTCCGTGCCAGGAAATGCCGGTCAGGTCGGTCAGCGCGGCGTTCGGGTTGTACTTGTCCGGCTCGAAGACCGCCATGCCGGTGTCGTTGCGCGCGTACCACGGACCCAGGTACGACAGGCGCACGCCGTACTCGAGTGTCACGCGCGGCTTGACCTTGTAGCTGTCCTGCGCGTAGCCCTCGAAGACCTTGTACCCCTCGTCCCGGATGACGTTCTTCGTCGACTCGGTGTAGTCGTTGATGCCGTGGCCGGTCAGGATGTCCGAGAAGTTGTTGCCGGTCGTGTTGCCGGTCCACGTCGCGTAGGTGTAGCTGGCCGTTCGAGTAGTCGTTGCCCGGCTGGCTGTTGTTCACGAACTCGAAGTAGCCGCCCATCTTGATCGTGTGGGCGCCGGCCACCTTCGTCACGTTCTGCGTGACCGAGGTCAGCCACTTGTTCGCGAAGAGCACCGGATCGAACCCGCCCGGGTTCAACATCGTCGGGCCCTGGCCCCACGTGGTGAATGCCGGAATTTGATCCAGGCCGTTCTTGTAGATCCCGGGGTTGTTGTACCCGAGGGCCGACGTCGAGACCTTGCTCGGATCCTCGTAGCGGTTCGGGAACGAGATGTAGGTGACGCCGAACGTGGTCTCGCTCGTCAGCGTCGAGCCGAAGACCTTGGTCAGGCTCGCCGTCGCCGAGTGCGAGCGGTTGTCGGCGACGACCGAGGTCGGATACGGCACCTGGTTCGCGTTGCGCCACCAGAGGCCCACCGGGAACGGCTGCTTCTCGGCCTGGAAGTTATAACGGAAGAACAGCTTCGTGTTGTCGCTGATGCTGACGTCCACGCGGCCGAGGGCCTGGTGGTTGTTCTGGTCGAACGTGACGTTCTGGACGTAGTTGTAGCCGCCAGACGGCGCCCGGATCGATGTTCGGCATCGGCAGCAGGTTCAGCAGCACCTGGCCGTTCGGATCGATCATGCCGGCCGGGGCGATGCCGCCCGTGGACGCGAACGGCGCGCCGTTGACGCCGCCGCCGCTCAGCTTCTCGATGTAGTTGACGTCGCTGAAATCGCCGTTCCGCATCGCCGCGGTCGGCACCCACGACTTCAGCGTGCCGGTGTCGAGCGTCTGCTTGTAGTACTCGTAGCCGAAGAAGAAGAACAGCTTGTCGCGGTTCTTGTTGAAGTTCGTGCCCGGGATGAGCAGCGGACCGCCGATGTTGAAGCCGGGGAACGCGAACTTGTTCTTCGGGCTGGTCCTGGCCGACCTTGTTCAGGAACCACTCGTTCGAGTTCCAGTGGTAGTCGCGGAGGTAGACGTAGCCGGTGCCGCTGAAGTCGCGGCCGCCCGCCTTCGACACGACGTTGATCGTCGTCGGGCCCTTGGCGTTCTCGGCGCCGAAGTTGGCCTGCAGCACCTTGAACTCGCCGACCATGTCGGGGTTCGGGTTGACCGAGGTCGCGCAGTTGCAGCCCGGGTCGGAACCGTGCGCGCCGTCGATGACGATGTCGAGCGCGTTGCTCTGGGTGCCGTTGCTCGAGTAGTTGCCGATGGCGCTCTGCTTGCCGCCGTCGCCGTTGCCGTTGATGCCCATCACCTCGCCGTTGAACCCGGGCGCGCCGTTGCTGCCGCCGAGGGGCACCATGCCAGGCAGGATCTTCAGGAGCTCGGCCGCCGACCGGCCGACGATGGCGATGTTCTGAATCTGCTCGCCCGTGATCGTGGCGCTCTTCTCACCCGAGGACACCGGCGCGAGCTCAGCGTTCGCGGTGACCGCGACCTGCTCGGTGAGTCCCGCGACGCCCAGCTTGATCGCCGTGAGGTTGCGCTTCTCGCCGAGTCTCAGGACCACGCCCTTGGTGTCGACGGGCTGGAACCCGGAGAGCTCCACCTTCACCGTGAAGGTGCCGGCCGGCACCGCCGCGAAGACGAAGTTGCCGGCCTCGTTGGTGACGGTGGACCGCTGGTCGCCGGAGAGATCGTTGATGAGCGTGACCGTCGCGCCCGGCAGCACCGCGTCGCTCGAATCGACGACTGTGCCGCTGAGCGAACCCGTCAACGTCTGCGCGCGCGCCGGCAGAACTCCGGCGAGCACGAGCGCTGCGACAGCCACTGCGCGAAGCAATACCTTGATCGCGTTCATGAGCACCTACCTGACGTCCCAAATCCGCCCGGACTCCCGGGACAGGCAGTCCACTCGAACTTTCAGTTGTGCGAATCGAACAGGCGAGTCCGGCAGCGATTCGCGCGCCTGGAGAGAGCCGCGCGCGGCGCCGGTGGTCCGACCGGCCGTTCCCGCTCCGGAACGGCTTGGTCTGACCTGTAATTAGCGCTGGAAGTAAACCGTTTCCACTATTCCGCTGTCAAGAGCTTCAGGCACAATCGGTTAGAATTAGCGTCCAGCAGGCTGAACAACGCCTGTGGCTGGCCCGCCGGCCTCTTCCCCCGCCACAGGTCAAATTGGTTCATTCGGTGCCCCATGACGGATTCCTCGCCCCAGCCGGAACAGCCGCCGGGCGTTCCGGCCCTCGATCGCGCGCTCACGGTGCTCGAATGCATCGCGCAATCCCGTAAGGGTTTCTCGGTCTCGGAGTTGAGCCGCCGGCTCACGCTCCCGAAGAGCTCGGTGCACCTGATCCTGCGGACGTTCGAACGCCGCGGGTACCTGCAGAAGCAGCCGACGGGCGGACGCTACCGGTTCGGGTTGAAGCTGATGTCTCTCGGACACCTCGCACTTGACGGGGTCGAATTGAGGGACGAAGCGCGCCCGATCCTGCAAAAGCTCGTGCTGGCGACCGGCCTCACCGCCCACCTCGGCATCCTCGAGCGCGGAGAGATCGTCATCATCGAGCGCGTCGACGCCGCGACGCCCGTGCGCGTCATCTCGTTCGTCGGACGCCGGGTGAAGGTCCACTCGACGGCCGTCGGCAAGGCGCTGCTCGCCTTCCTGCCGCCCGAGTCGCAGGACGCGCTCGCACAGGCGCCCCTCGAGCCGCAGAACGAGCGGACGATCGCCTCGCCGGCCGACTTCCGCCGCGAGCTCGAACAGGTGCGCCGCCAGGGCTACGCGTTCAACGATCAGGAAGACGAGCTCGGCGTCCGCGCCGTGGGCGCGGCGATCGTCTCGGCGGAAGGCGCCCCGCTGGCGGCCATCAGCGTCGTCGGGACGACCGGGCAGCTGGCGCTCGAGCGCGTGGCCGCGATCGGCGAGGCCGTCCGCGACGCGGCGCAGGAGATTTCGGCGCACATGCAGAAGCTGCACGTCCCGGCATAGGTGCGCGGACCGCCGGGCGGGTAACGGTTTCGCGTTAGCCGCCACTAGTCCATTTGATCCCGCGCCCGGACCCGCCCCGGTCCACTAAAATCTGCGGACGCCCGCAGGCACACGAATGTCCGACCGACTGCGCACACTGCTGACCATCACGCTGGCTCTGACCGGCCTGTACCTTTACGGCTTCCCCTCCGCGACGCTGCCCTATGCCGTCGCGATCGTCGCGCACGTCGCGCTCGGCGTCGGGCTCCTGGCGCTCCTGCTGCCCATGGTCATCCGGCTGTTCGCGGGCCGGCCGGCCGCCGCGCGGCTTGGCTGGCTGGTGCTGGCGGTGGGTGGCGTGCTCGGCGTCGTGCTGATCAAGACCGGCGGCACGCTGCCCTATCACCGCGTGGTGATCGCGCACTTCGCCGTGAGCGCGCTTGGCGGGGCCATTCTCCTGGCCGCCTGGCTCGGACGCCGGGGCGTCCTGGCGGGACACGTGGCCCTGGCGGGCGTCCGCTGGGCGCTGGTGGCGGCGCTGGTCTCAGCAACCGCGGTGGGCGCGACCTATACCCGCGTGAACCTGTGGAAGAACGCGTACCGGATCACGAACCCGGCGATGCCGCCGCAGGCCATGCAGGTGGAAGGCCTCGGCCAGGCCGGGCCGTTCTTCCCGAGCTCGGTGCGCACGCCCGACGGCCACACGATCAAGTCGTCGTTCTTCATGGACTCGCAGGCCTGCGAGCGCTGCCACAAGGACATCTATCACCAGTGGTTCGGCTCGGCGCACCACTTCTCGTCGTTCAACAACCAGTGGTACCGCAAGAGCATCGAGTACATGCAGGACGTGGCGGGCGTGAAGCCGTCCAAGTGGTGCGGCGGCTGCCACGATCCGGCGATTCTGTTCAGCGGCCTGATGGACACGCCCATCCGCAAGATCCTGAATCGGCCCGAATCGCAGGCCGGCCTCGGGTGCGTGGCGTGCCACGCGATCGTCTCGGTCGACAGCACGATGGGCCAGGGCGGCTTCACGATGGAGTATCCGACGCTGTCGGATCTGGCCGCGAGCGAGCAGCCCGTCATGCGGTTCCTCCACGACTTCATCGTGAACGTGAACCCCGAGCCGCATCGGCGCGCGTTCCTGAAGCCGTTCATGAAAGAGCAGGCCGCCGACTTCTGCTCGACGTGTCACAAGGTCCACCTCGACGTGCCGGTGAACGGCTACCGGTGGATCCGCGGCTTCAACGACTACGACAACTGGCAGGCCAGCGGCGTCTCGGGCATGGGCGCGCGCTCGTTCTACTACCCGCCCAAGTCGCAGCGCTGCGTCGACTGCCACATGCCGAAGGTCGCCTCGAACGACTTCGGCAACAAGGACGGCGTCGTCAGCTCCCACCGCTTCCCCGCGGCCAACACGGCGCTGCCGACGGCGAATGAAGACCCCGATCAGCTGAAGGCCACCGAAGCGTTCCTGAAGGACGCGGTCACCGTGGACGTCTTCGCCATCGGCCCGGCGCTCGCGAGGACCGGCGGCTCGATGCTGCCTGGCGGCGATCTGTCGACGACCTTCGCGGTCGGCGAAGAGAGCAGCGTCGAGACGAAGGCCACCGGCGGCGACAGCGAGCCGGTGCAGCCGGTCACCGCGCCGCTCAACCGTGCGGACGCGGCCGTGCGTCGCGGCGACACGGTGCGCGTGGACGTCGTCGTGCGCACGCGCAAGGTCGGCCACTTCTTCCCGGGCGGCACGGTGGACGCGTTCGACGTGTGGGTCGAGCTCCAGGCCGTCGACGAGAAGGGGCAGATCATCTACTGGAGCGGCGCGGTGGACGACGGGGGGAAGGGGCCGGTCGAGCCGGGCGCGCACTTCTACAAGTCGCTGCAGATCGACTCGAACGGGAACGTGATCAACAAGCGCAACGCGTGGTCCACGCGATCGGTCGTCTACGTGAAGCTGATTCCGCCGGGCGCGGCCGACACGGTGCACTACCGGCTGCAGATCCCGGAGACGGCGGGCGACAAGATCACGCTGAAGGCCAAGCTGAACTACCGCAAGTTCCAGTGGATCAACACGCAGTTCGCGTACGCCGGCGAGGCCGATGCGCAGGCGGGCGGCGAGATGGCCAGGGATCACGACAACCGCACGTTCACGTACACCGCCGACACGTCCACGGTGTCGGGCAAGGTGAAGACGATTCCGAACCTGCCGATCTTCGTCGTCTCGAACGCCGAGGCCTCGGTGCGCGTGCTGCCGAAGACGGCGCCGGCGCCAGCGCCGAAGACGGTGCTCAAGCCGGAGGACTGGACGCGCTGGAACGACTACGGCATCGGCTTCCTGCTGCAGGGCGATCTCAAACATGCCGAGGCGGCATTCACGAGAATCACGGAGATCGATCCGAAGAACCCGGACGGCTGGGTGAACATCGGCCGCGTGCGCGTGCAGGAAGGCAACGTCACCGGCGCGCGCGAGGTGCTCGAAAAGGCGCTGGCGCTGGCGCCGGACCTGGCCCGCGCGAACTACTTCATGGCGCGCGTGCAGAAGACCGAAGGCAAGCTGCAGGACGCCGTCGCGTCGCTGCAGAAGGTCGTCGTCGCAGTACCCGCGCGATCGCGTCGTCCGCGACGACCTGGGGCGCAACCTGTTCCTGATGCGGAAGTACCGCGAGGCGATCGCGCAGTTCGAGCAGACGCTGACGATCGACCCCGAGGACTTGCAGGCGCACTACAACCTGATGCTCTGCTACAACGGCATCGGCGACGCGGCGCGATCGAAGGAGCACGAGCAGCGCTATCTGCGCTTCAAGGCCGACGAGTCGGCGCAGGCGATCACGGGGCCGTATCTGCTGAAGCACCCCGAGGACAACAACGAGCGCCAGTCCATCCACGAGCACCCGGGTGTGGACCTCTCGCGCGTCGGCGCCGACGGCGTGTGGCGACGTCCGCAGCCGCCTGCGGCGGCGCCGGGCCCTGTGACGAAGCGCGCCGCCACCGAGCCGGTCGCGTCGCACGCCCAGGCCACCGGCGGGAACTAGAACGGAATCCTGTCGCTCGTGGGGCAGGCCTTCAGGCCTGCATGCGGGGCTGAAGCACCCGCCGCCACATGCAGGGTACAGGCCTCGGTCCGGGCTACACTCGACCGATGCGCCGTTCGCTGACCTTCTTCCTGCTCGCAATCGCGCTCGCCGCGGTGACGCTCGACGCGGCGCGCCGCCAGGCGCCGGCCGTCGTCACGGCCAACGCCGATGCCGTCCGCCTGAACAACCTCGGCGTCGCGTCGATGAACCAGCAGAAGTTCGAGGCGGCGCTGAAGTACTTCCAGGACGCCTCCGCGCGCGACGCGAGCTTTCCGCTCGCCAAGGTGAACGAGGCGATCGCCGACCTCGCGCTCCAGCGATACGAGCCCGCACAGGCGCTGCTCGAAGCCGCGGTGAAAACCGACGACAAGAACGCGCGCGCCTGGTACAACCTCGGCCTCCTGCAGAAGGGCCTCGGCAACGCGGACGCCTCGCTCGCGGCATTCACGCGCGCCGCGGAGCTCGCGCCGGCCGACGCCCACGCCCGCTACTTCGTCGGCCTCATCGCGAGCCAGAGCCAGAAATACGACGACGCGATTGCGGCGTTCACGAAGGCGCTCGAGATCGATCCGTTCCTGGTGTCGGCGGAGTTCGGCCTGGCACGCGCGTACCAGCGCAGCGGGAAACCGGACGACGCCAAGACGCACATGGACCGCTTCACGCGCATGACGCAATCGAAGGTCGCCTCGGCGATGAGCCTCGCGTACGGCGACCAGGGGCCGCTCTCGCTCGCAGCGGCCGCGCAGCTGCCGCCAGCGGCGCTGACCGCGATTCCCGTCACGTTCGTCGTCGATTCGCGGCTGGCCATCGGCGACCGGGCCGGCGTGCTCGGAGACTTCGACAACGACGAGCATGACGATCTCGCGACGGTCTCCACGCAGGGCGTGCGCCTGTTCCACAACGACGGCCACGGGAACTTCGTCGATGTGACGGAGAAGGTCGGCCTTCCAGCCACCATCGAGGGCGCCGTGGGCGTCACGTTCGTGGACGTCGATCACGACGGCGACCTCGATCTGATCGTCACCGGGGCCCACACGCGCCTGTTCCGCAACAACGGCAACAGCACGTTCACGGACGTGACCGTCGAGCGCGGCTTCGACATCCCGAACACCGCCGGCGTCGTGGCGAGCGACCTGAACAACGATCGCGCCATCGACCTCGTGCTGACCGGCGAGAAGACGACGATCCTGCTCAACCCGCGCGAAGGCGCGTTCAAGAAGCTGGACGCGTTCGGCGCGACCGCGCCGACGGCCACCCGCGGCGTCGTCGCGTTCGACTTCGACAAGGACGGCTGGATGGATCTGGCGTTCACGTCGGGCGCCGCCCCGGCGCTGACGGTGTGGCGAAACGTGAAGGGCCAGTCGTTCGAGCGCGTGGATCTCCCGGCGTCCACGCTCGCTGAAGGCTTCGGCCTGACGGCCGTCGACTACGACAACGATGGCTGGCTGGATCTGGTCGCCGCGGGCGCAGGCCCGAAGGGCGGCGTCCTGCAGGCCTGGCGCAACGTCCAGGGCCGATTCACGGACGACTCCTCGCGCGTCGGCATGACGGCGGTGTCTCTGAAACAACCGCGCGAGGTGTTCGCCGGCGACCTCGACGGCGACAACGACGCCGACCTCATCGTCACCGATGCCGTCGCGGGGCCGGTCCGTCTGCGAAACGACGGCGGCAACGCCAGCCACGCGATTCGGCTGGCGCTGACCGGGCTGAACGACAACCGCAGCGGCATCGGCACGAAAGTCGAAGTGCAGGCCGGCGCGATCTGGCAGAAGTTCGAGACGACTGCGGCTTCGAGCCTCCTGGGGTCGCACGCGGGCGAGATCCTGGCCGGCGTCGGACAGGCGACCGAGGTCGATGTCGTCCGTCTGCTCTGGCCAACCGGCGTCGTCCAGGACGAAGTGCAGCTCGCGGCGAACGCGCTGCACAAGATCCAGCAGATCGATCGCCGCGGCAGCTCGTGCCCGATTCTCTTCTCGTGGAACGGCAGCCGGTTCGAGTTCATCTCCGACACGATCGGCCCGGCGGTCATCGGCCACTGGGTGGCGCCTGGCGAGTACGACACGCCAGACACCGACGAGTTCGTGAAGGTCGACGGCAGCAAGGTCCGCGTCAAGGACGGCCTGCTGTCGTTTCACTTCACGGAGCCGATGGAGGAAATCAACTACCTCGATCAGGTGAAGCTGTTCGTCGTCGACCATCCCGAGGGCACCGAAGCCAACCCGAACGAGTACTTCGCCGCCGAGCCGCCGTTTCCCGCGGACAGGACGCTCGTCAGCCGCGGCGCGCGATTGCCGCGCGGCGCGTGGGACGACAAGGGCCACGACCTGCTGCCCGCGCTGCGCGAGGCGGACCGCAAGTACGCCGACACGTTCCAGGACGCGCCGTTCAAGGGCTTCGCGACGCTGCACGCGCTCGAGCTCGACCTCGGCGACGTCGACACCCGCGGGCCGCTGCACCTGCTGATGCGCGGCTTCACCGACTACTTCACCGCGACGTCGATGTACGCGGCCGATCAGGCCAACGTGAAAGTCATCGTCCCGTATCTCGAGGCCCAGCTCGCCGACGGATCGTGGAAGCGCGTCAGCGACGACATCGGCTTCCCCGCCGGCCTGCATCGCACGATGACGGCGGACCTCACGGGAAAGCTCCCCGCCGGCACGCGGCGCATCCGCATCTGGACGAACCTGAAGATCTACTGGGACCAGGTGCTCGTGGACACGACGCCCGAGGCGTCGATTCCGTTCACGCGGACCGAGATCCCGCTCGTGCGTGCTTCGCTCGCGTTCCGCGGCTACCCGCGCGAGATCCTCGGCACGCCGACGGCCGACATCCGGTACGACTTCAACGACGTCAGCCTCACGGGGCCCTACGCGCGGCATCGCGGCTTCTACACGAAGTACGGCGACGTCACGCCGCTCCTTCGCGACGCCGAGGATCACTTCGTCATCTTCGGATCGGGCGACGACGTCGCGATTGATTTCGACGCGGCGAAGCTGCCGCCGCTTCGGCCAGGCTGGACGCGGGACTACGAGATCTATCTCGATGGCTTCGTGAAGGACATGGATTTCTGGGGCGCCTTCGCGCAGACGGTGACGCCGCTGCCGTTCAAGGCGATGCCGTCATATCCGTATCCCGCCACGGTTGAGTACCCGGCGAGCAACCAGGAGTACCAGCTCGACTGGAACACCCGGGAAGTCTCTGGGGAGGGACACGGAGCGTATCGGTTTGAATACCGAGAAATAGGGAACGGAATAGCCAATAGGAAGAACTGGCAGAGCCCGTGCGGCGGACTTGCGTTCCGCAATTCCCTGGACTTTCCTGTTCCCTACTTCGTCCCGGCACGCTCATTGCTCTTTGGCGGCACGGGCAGCGTCCTCGGTACCTGTTCCCGTTCGAGCGCGGATCCGCCATAATTCACGCGAACCGGGCGAATCGGAGGGCAGCATGACGCGCGCAAAGGTTTGGCTCGCTGTCCTGACGGCAGGACTTCTGTCATCGACGGGTACCACCGGAGGCGCCGGGCAGGCGGCTCCGTCGGACCCTCCACGCTTCCGCATCGCCGTCGACGTCGTCCGGCTGGACGCGGTCGTCACCGACAAGGACGGCAAGCTCGTCACCAATCTGACGGCTGACGACTTCGACGTCCACCAGGACGGCCGGCCCCAGAAGATCAGCGCTCGTGCGCTGGGTGCCGATTGCCGGCCCCGCAGGCGCCGGCACTGCGCCGGCGCCATCGGCCGGCGCGGCCCCGCCCGATCGGCTCGCCCCAGGCAGGTGCAGCGGACGATCATGATCGTCGTCGACGATCTCGGGACGTCTTTCGAGAGCTATCCGCCGATGCGCGACGCGCTGCATCGTCTGGTGGACGAGCAGCTCGGCCCGAACGATCTCGTCGCCGTCGTGCGGACCAGCGCTCCCGAGCAACGCGCTGCAGCAGTTCACGAGCGATCGGAAGGCGCTGCACGCCGCGATCGACGCGCTCGAGTGGAACTGGCAATCGCGCACCGGCGTCGAGGGCCTGGCGCCGGTCGGCCAGCCGACGGCGATTTCGATTCGGCGGCCAGACTGTTCACCGCGCCCGGCTTCTCGGATCTCGACGCCCTGCGCGGTCTTCGATGTCGGCGCAGAACACGCTTCGCCGCGCTGGCCACGCTGATTCATTCGACGAAGGAGCTTCCGGGCCGCAAGGCGATGATCTTCGTGTCCGAAGGGCATGCGCATGGTGGATCGGTTCGACGGCCCCGGCGGCGCGATCGGCCAGGGCGTGCATTCCCGACATCCGGACGACGATGCCGCGCGATCACGTCGAAGATCAGGCGGTGCGTTCGGGCGTCGTCATCTACGCGCTCGATCCGCGCGGCCTGCAGTCCGGCCGGCTGCGTGCCGACGACGACCTGAGCAAGGCGACACCGGCAGGACGTCGTCGACGCCGCCGGAGAGCGCCATCAGTTCCTCATCGACACGCAGGACGCGCTGTCGCACCTCTCGCGAACAGACCGGCGGGTTCGCGATCCTGGACACCAACGATCTGGCCAACGGGCTGAAGCGCATCACCGACGACCAGCGCGGGCTACTACCTGATCGGCTACGTGCCCGACGACGGCACGTTCGCCAAGCCGGGCAAGACCGTGCGGTATCACAAGATTTCCGTCGAGGTGAAGCAGCGCGGCCTGACGGTCCGCACGCACAAGGCCTTCCTCGGCTTCAGCGACGACGACAAGCGCACGGCGCCGAGCGTCGGCGGCGACCTGCTGCTGGCGGCGCTGTCGCCGTTCGACTCCGATGGCATTCCGGTCAGCCTCACGACGCGGTCCATCCGACGCGAGACGGCAAGCTGAGCATCGTCGGACAGGTGCGCGCTGAGCGGCATCGGCGAGCAGGGCGCCGACGTGCTCGGACTCGTGCTCGACGCCAACGGCACGATTGTCTCGAGCGGCACGTCCGAGACCGACGAGCGGGCCGCAGCAAATCGAGGCCTCGCTGTACGTGCCGAAGCCGGGCACCTACCAGGTGCGCTTCGCCGTCCGCGATCGTCGAACGAGCGCGGTCGGATCCGACACCACGCTGGTCACGGTGCCGGACAAGGTGCACGCCACGGCAGGCACCGCGGACGTCGTGGCCACGCAGTAGGACGGCCGTCGTGTCACGTCGCTGGCTCGCCGTTGGTCTGATTGCCGGCGTGCTGTCGGCGGCGCTCGTGCGGGCGTCGTCGCAGGCGCCGGCAGCCGTCTCCCAGCCTCAACCCGTCTTCCGGGTCGGCGTCGACGCCGTGCGCATCGACGCCGTCGTCACCGACAAGGACGGCCGCATCGTCACCGATCTGACCGCGAAGGACTTCGAGCTGCGGCAGGACGGCAAGGTCCAGGACATCACGCTCGCGCGGTTCGTGCCGGTGCAGACGTCGGCGCGAACAACCGCGCGCCCCCGCCAGCCGGTCGTGAAGAAGGGCGAGCCGGCGCCGCCGCCTCCGCCGGCGACGAAGCTGTCGAAGGAACAGGTGCAGCGCTCGATCGCGCTGGTCGTTGACGACCTGAGCCTCTCGGCCGAGAGCTTCGAGTACACGCGTCAGGGCCTCCACAAGTTCATCGACACGCAACTGCAGCCAACCGATCTCGTTGCGCTCGTGCGCACGTCGGCGCCGGGCGGAACGATGCAGCCGTTCACGACGGACCGCCGGCTCCTGCACGCGCAGGTCGACGGGATGCGCTGGACTGTCATGTCGCGGAACGGCGTCGAGTCGTTCGAGGCCGTCCAGGGCTCGTTCCTGGGCATCGGCCTCCCTCCGCTGGCGGTCAGGGCCGCCAGCGCCCGGGATCGATCCCACGGACTTCAGCGTCGTCAACGACCTCCGCCGGCACATGTCGGCCGCCGGAACTCTTGGCGCGCTGAACCTGATCATTCGCGGCGCGAGCGAGTTGCCGGGACGTCGTGCCATCGTGCTGTTGTCAGAAGGATTCGCGCTGATGACCAACGACCGGGGCGCGTATATGCCCGAGCCCCGCACAAGGCTCGCCCTGGATCGCGCCATCGAGGCTGCGCTTCGCCATGGCGTCGTCGTGTATTCGGTGGACGCGCGCGGCCTTCAGACAGGCAGGATGCTCGCGTCTGACAACGTCGTCGGCAATGCGAATCCGGGCAGTGCTGAGGGCGACCGCAAGCGATTCATCCTCGACACCCAGGAAGGCCTCACGTACGTCGCGGAGCAGACCGGCGGCATCGCCGCGCTCAACACCAACGACATCGGCGCCGGCATCGCGCGCGTCGTCAACGACATCCGCAGCTACTACATCCTCGGCTACACGCCGGACGAGAGCACGTTCGCGAAGCCGGGCAAGACGCCGCGCCTCCACAAGCTCTCGCTGAAAGTGAAGCGGCCCGGCCTGACGGTGCGCACGCGAAAGACGTTCCTCGGGATCAGCGACCCGCCGGCGGCGCCGAAGATCGCGTCGGTGGCGCCAGGAGCTTCGTGACGCGGCGCTGTCGCCGTTCACGGCCAGCGACATCTCGATGCGCGCCACGACGCTGCCCGGGTACGGGCCCGACGGCGCGTTCGTGCGCACGCTGCTCGAGATCGACGCGCGCGCGCTGTCGTTCGCGAAGGGCGATGACGGGCGCACCACGGCGGACGTCGACGTCGTGGGCATGGCCTTCGATCAGGACGGCACCGAGGTCGGCCACATGACCACGGCGTTCACCGTCGCGCTGAGTGCCGACATGGATCCGGAGGCGCTGCGCGAAGGCGAAGGGCTCGTCTACGTGCTGAAAGTGCCGATCCCGAAACCGGGCGCGTACCAGATCCGATTCTGCCGCGCGGGACCGCCGCAGCGGCGCGATCGGCTCTGCGGGCCAGTTCGCGTGGATCGACGACGTCGCGCACGGCGCGTTTGCGATGTCGGGCATCCTGCTCGGCCCGGAGACGGCAACGGCGGGCTCGTCGAAGCCGGCGGAAGGGCTCGACACCTCCGGCGCTGCTGAAGCAGCAGGCGCATCGCGTGTTCAAGCCCGGCACGCGCCTGTCGTACGCCTACGAGATCTACAACGCCGAGGCGCCGGTGCAGGCGTCGGCGACCATCTGGCGCGGTCAGGAGCGCGTGTTCACTTCTCCGGCCGACACACTCGTGCCGCCGCCGACGACCACGGATCGCTTCGCCGCGGCCGGCGGTCTGAAGCTGGGACCGTCGCTGCCGCCGGGCGACTACGTGCTGCAGATCGCAACGCGCACGCCGGAAGCGAAGACGAAGAAGAAGGGCGTCGCGGTGCAGAGCGTGGACTTCGAGGTGAGATAGCGCGGGGGAAACAGATTGCTTCGCATCGCTTCGCTCTCTCGCCGTCGCGACGCTGGCCATTGCCCGTGCGCAAGTGCCTGCGCAGAATCCGCCGTCCCCAGCCTGAGCAGCCGACGTTTCACATCGGCGTCGACGCGGTCCGCATCGACGCCGTCGTCACCGACGCGAAGGGACAGATCGTCACCGATCTCACGGCCGACGACTTCGAGCTGAAAGACGACGGTCGGCCGCAGAAGGTGACGCTGGCGACGTTCGTGCCCGTGGCGAGCGGGCCGGCGACGTCCGCCCCGTCCCAGCAACGGGCGCGGCTGCTCCTCGTGCCGGCGCCTCCACCTGCCGCCCGTTCCGCTCGCGCGCGACGAGGTACAGCGCTCGATCCTCGTCCTCGTCGACGACCTCGGCTTCTCCTGGGAGGGCCTCTACTGCTGCGCGCAAGGCGCTCCACACGTTCATCGACGAGAGCCTGCTGCCGACCGATCTGGTCGCGCTGACGCGCACTGGCATGTACGCGGGCATGCAGCGGCAGTTCACGACCGATCGGCGCCTGATGCACTCCGCGGTGGACGAGCTGCGCTGGACCGCGCTGTCCCGGCGCGGGGTCGAGCCCTTCGAATCCATTGAAGGCACGGGCCTGACGAACGTCGGAGGCGGGCCCGGCAGCGGAGGCACCATCGATCTCGCGGGCGGCGCGAAGCTGTCGGATGTCAAAGAGATCGTCTCGGCGCTGGCGACGCTGAGCGCGGCGAACCTGACGGTGCGGGCCATGGCGTCGCTGCCTGGTCGAAAGGCCATCGTGCTCGTCACCGAAGGCATCAAGATGTACGAGGGACGCATTCATCGAGCCCCGGATTCAAGCGGCGCTCGACGCGCTCTGGGATCAGGCCGCCCGCGCGGGCGTCGTCATCTACACCATCGAAGCCCGTGGCCTGCAGACGGGCATGCTGACCGCGTCCGACAACACGTCGAAGCTCGGGAGCGCCAGCGATGTGCTCGGCGCCTCGGCCGCGCGGCACAGCGCGCTCCGCGAGACGCAGGACTCGCTGGATATCATCGCCCGGGAGACCGGCGGCTTCGCGGTGATGGACACCAACGACCTCGCGCACGGCCTGCAGCGGATCGTCAGCGACATCCGCGGGTTCTACATGATCGGCTACACGCCCGACCGCGAGAACTTCGTGAAGAAGGGCGCGACGGTTCCGGGCCACAAGATCTCGGTGAAGGTGAAGCGCCCCGGGATGAAGGTGCGCACGCGCCAGCGCTTCATCGGCCGGCCGGAGTCCGCCACGCCAACGATCGACGGAGACCCCGCAGCACGCGCTGCTCTCGGCGGCGATGTCGCCGTTTGCGACGACGACGATGCCGGTGAAGCTGACGCCGCTCTGGGGCTACTCCACGGAGGGTGGCGCGTCAGTCAAGGCGCTGCTGCACGTCGACCTCGACGATCTGATGTTCGTGGCAGGCGACGACGGGCGGTCCGTCGCCACCGCGGAAACGGTTGGCGTCGTCGTGGACGCCGACGGCAGCGTCGTCACGGCGCGGACCGCGACGTTTTCGGTGCACCGGGATCCGAACGACGCGAGCGGCGGAGGCGTCACCTACACCCTGCTGATTCCCGTTCCGAAGCCTGGCGGCTACCAGCTGCGGTTCGCCGTGCGCGACACGCAGTCCGGCGCCGTGGGCTCGGTCGGCGAGTTCGTCGAGGTGCCGGACGTCAGCCACGGGGCCTTCGCGCTTTCCAGCGTCCTGCTGGGCGGCGGCGCGTCCGTCGTCGGGACGATCGACGAGGCCGTCGTGGAGGAGGACTCTGCGCCGGCAGTGAGACAGTTCAGTCCTGGCGATCAATTGCTCTACACCTACGAGGTGTACAACGCCGTCGGGGCCGTCGAAGCCTCGCCCAGCGTATGGCGTGACGGGAAGCAGGTCTTCACCGCGCCACCGGATTCCTTGCCTGGCACCACGGAAGGCGGACCTCTCCGCACGGTCGGGGCGCTCCATCTCGACGCCGCCATGACACCCGGCGACTACGTGCTCCAGATCGACGCGCGCACCGCGACGCAGAAGAAGAAGCCGTCGGTGGCGGCGACGCGCGTGGACTTTCACGTAGTAGGCAGTAGGCAGTAGGCGGTAGGCAGTAGGCGCAGGCAGTGGCGACTGGCAGTTTCAGAACTGCCTGCTGCCTACTGCATACTGCCTACTATGCCCCGGCACCTGCTCCTGTGGGATGGCGCGTGCGGTTTCTGCCGGCGCGCCGTCGAGGGCGTACGGCGCCGCGATCGCGACAGCCGGTTCGAGATCGTCCCGTATCAGCAGGCGCCCGCGCCGCCGATGACGCCCGAGCTGGCGGCGGCGTGCGGGAAAGCCCTGCACGTGCTCACCGCGGACGGCCAGCTGCTTCGGGCGGGTCGCGCCTCCCTGTTCGTGCTTGGCGAGACGGGCCACCCGTGGCTCGCCCGCATCCTGGGCCTGCCTCCGATGGTCTGGCTCGTCGAGCTTGGCTACGCCGATCGTCGCGCGGAACCGCGCCTTCTTCTCGCGGTTGCCTGCCGAAAAGAGGCTGAATCCGGGTGAATCGCAATTGACTTGCCGGCAACCGGCTGCCTAAGATTCCGGGGATTCCTTCCGTTTTCAGAGCATGGTTGGCCGCCTCATCTCGCACTACAAGATCGTCGAGCAGATCGGGGCGGGCGGCATGGGTGTCGTCTACAAGGCCGAGGACACCCGGCTCGGGCGCCAGCTCGCGCTGAAGTTCCTTCCCGCCGACGCCTCTCAGGATCAGCTGGCGCTCGAGCGCTTCCAGCGCGAAGCGCGCGCGGCGTCCGCCTTCAACCATCCGGCCATCTGCACGATCTACGACATCGGCGAGTTCGAGGGCCGGCAGTTCATCGCGATGGAGCTGCTCGACGGCCAGCCCCTCGACAGCTCATCGGCGGCAAGCCCGCTCCCGATGCGGCAGGTCATCGAGCTCGGCATCCAGATCGCCGACGCGCTCGACGCCGCGCACGCGCAGGGCATCCTCCACCGCGACATCAAGCCTGCCAACATCTTCGTGACGACGCGTGGCGTGGCCAAGGTGCTCGACTTCGGGCTCGCGAAGCTGGCGCCGATGCACCGCGACACGTTCGGCGGCACGGGCGGCTCGGCGCCGACGATCGCCGAGAGCCTGCTGACGACGGGAGGCCTTGCGGTCGGCACGGTCGCCTACATGTCGCCCGAGCAGGCGCGCGGCGAAGATCTCGACGTCAGAAGCGACCTCTTCTCGCTCGGCGTCGTCCTGCACGAGATGGCGACGGGACGCCAGGCGTTCCAGGGCAACACCACGGCCGTGGTCTTCGACGCGATCCTCAACCGGATGCCGCCGCCGGCCGCGAGCGTGAACCCGGAAGTGCCGCCCGAGCTCGAGCGAATCATCGACAAGGCGATCGAGAAGGATCGCGACCTGCGGTATCAAACCGCCGCCGACGTCCGGTCGGATCTGCAGCGCCTGAAGCGCGCGCGCGAGTCGGGCAGCGCGGCATACGCGGCCGCGCAGTCGGCAAGCCACACGCCGGCAGGCGCCTCGGGCGTCCGTCCGGTCGCCGGTGCGTGGCCGTCGACGCCGGGTGTCGCGCCCGCGTCGAGCGCGCCGGCCGCCACGCCAGCGGCGTCTGCGGCGCGGCGGCATCTGCGCCCGCGGCCGTCTCGGCGCCCGTGGCGCAGTCAGCGCCCGCGCCGGCCTCGGCGCCCGCGAAGAAGAGCGGCGCCGGCCTCATGGTCGGGCTCGGAGCCCTCGCGCTGCTGATCCTCGCTGGCGGCGGCTTCGTGGTCTGGCGGCAGATGCATCCAGCGGAACCCGCGGCGACGGTGGCCGCGCAGGAGCCCGCGACGCTGCCCGCGTCGCAACCTGCCGCAGCGGCGCCAGCCGCAGCAGCGCCCGTGATGCCCGCGCCTGCGACGCCTCAGCGCCGGCGGCGGACGCGACGTCTACTCCCGCGCCAGCCGCGCAGCCACCGGCTGCAGCCCGTCGTCAAGCCCACCGCCGCGGCGACGACGAGCAAGACGAGCAAGGAATCGCCTGCCACGAAGACAGCCACGAAAGCGCCAGCGCCGGCCGCGAGCGCGCCGAAGGAACCCGATCCGGTGCCGGACGCCGTGAGTGCCGCGTCAGACGCGCTGCGCGCCGGCAACTACGACAGGCGCTCGGCCGGTTGCAGGGCGCGCTCGGCGAGAAGCCCGCGCAGTCCGGGCGCTCCCGAAGCGAACCTGCTCATCGCGCACATCTACGAACGCCAGAGGCGCTTCGACGCGGCGACCGCGAAGTACACCGAAGTCAAGAACCGCTATCCGACCAACCCGGTGTCGGCCGAAGCCCTGGTTCGCCTCGCCGATCTGGTGCAGCAGACGAAGGACTCGAACCGCGTGCAGACGGCCCGGCAGTATCTGACCGACGCGGTGACGCAATTCCCCGACGTCGCCATCGCGCCGCAGGCGCTCTCGATGCGCGCGGGGATCGAAGAGCGCGAGAACATCAAGGTCACCGACGCGACGCTGGGACGTCCGGTGCCGGCGGCGCTCGTGTCCTACCGGCAGCTCTCGGAGCGGTATCCGACTGCCGGCGTCTCTGAGCTCGCGCTCTGGAAGCTCGCCTCGTTCTACGAGGATCTCAAACGTTACGATCTGGCCGCCGAGGCGCTCGGCACGCTCGGCACGCGCTTTCCCGCGACGCGCTACGATGCGTGGTGGGAAGCCGGCGAGCTCTACGACAAGCGGCTGAAAGACAAGGACAAGGCGAAGGACGCCTACTCGAAGGTCCCCTCCACGTCACGCCGGTACAAGGACGCACAGAAGAAGGCCCAGCAGGGCTGACACCTCCGCCGTCATGAGACATCTTCTCGGGATTGACGTCGGCACGGGCGGCACGCGCGCGCTCGTGATCGACGAGCAGGGCCATATCGTCGCGTCGGCGACGAGCGAGCACGTGCCGTTCGCCTCTCCGCAGACCGGATGGGCCGAGCAGGACCCGCGCGACTGGTGGCGCGCGACGGGCGAGGCCGTCCGGGCCGCGATCGCGAAGGCCGGCGGCGCCGATCGAATCGCGGCCGTCGGGTTCTCGGGCCAGATGCACGGCTCGTCGATGCTCGACGCGTCGGGTGAGGTCGTGCGTCCGGCGCTGCTCTGGTGCGATCAGCGGACGGACGCCGAGTGCCGCGAAATCACCGAGCGAATTGGCGCGGCGCGGCTGATCGAGCTGACGCTGAACCCGGCGCTGACGGGGTTCACGCTGCCGAAGCTGCTCTGGGTGCGCAAGCACGAGCCCGACAAGTGGAAGGCCGTGCGCTCGGTGCTGCTGCCGAAGGACTACGTCCGCTTCCGTCTGACCGGCGACAAGGCCACCGACGTCGCCGACGCGTCAGGCACGCTGCTGTTCGACGTCGCGAACCGCGTCTGGTCGGGGACGATGCTCGACGAGATGGAGATCGACGCGTCGCTGATGCCGCGATCGTACGAGTCGCCGGACGTCACGGGACAGGTCTCGCGCGAAGGCGCCGAGGCGACGGGCCTGAAGGCCGGCACGCCGGTCGTCGCCGGCGGCGGCGACCAGGCGGCCGGCGCCGTCGGGATGGGCATCGTCCGGCCGGGCGCCGTGAGCGCGACCATCGGCACGTCCGGCGTCGTCTTCGCGGCGACCGATCGCCCGGCGCTGGATCCCGGCGGACGCGTCCACACGTTCTGCCACGCCGTCCCCGGACGCTGGCACGTGATGGGCGTCACGCAGGGCGCCGGACTTTCGCTGCGCTGGTTCCGCGATCAGTTCGGCGCGGGCAAGGACGATGGGCGAGATCCGTACGATCGGATGACGGAAGAAGCCGCGAAAGCGCCGGCAGGGTCCGACGGCGTGATCTGGGCGCCGTATCTCATGGGCGAGCGGACGCCGCATCTCGACCCGCACGCGCGGGCCGCCCTGGTTGGCCTTGCGGCGTCCCACACCCGCGGGCACGTCGTTCGCGCCGTGCTCGAAGGCGTCGCGTTCAGCCTGAAGGACTCGTTCACGATCTTCGGCGAGATGAAGGTGCCGCTGTCGAGCGTCCGCCTCGGGGGCGGCGGCGCGCGGTCGCCGCTCTGGCGTCAGATCCAGACCGACGTCTACGGCTACCCGGCCGAAATCGTCGAAGCGGAAGAAGGCGCGGCGTACGGCGCGGCGCTGCTCGCCGGCGTCGGCGGCGGCGTGTGGAAGACGGTCGAGGACGCCTGCGACGCGGTCGTGCGCGTGAAGTCGCGGTTCGCGCCCGATCCGGCCGCCTCGAAGACGCTGGCCGCGAGCTACGAGAAGTTCCGCGCGCTGTATCCGGCGTTGAAAGCGGTCCGTTGATTGCAATCGAAGTTGCGCTGATGGCGCCGGCTGAAGCGCGGGCTTCACGCTACGTCACTTCGTAGGGCCGGACTTCAGCCCGGCCATCTGAGAGGCCATCCGAAATGAGCGCTGATTCGTACGCCCCCCGCCCTGAACACAAGTTCTCCTTCGGTCTCTGGACCGTCGCCAACCGCGGCCGCGATCCGTTCGGCTCCGAGGTCCGTCCTCCGCTGCCGCCGGTCGACGCCGTGAAGATGCTCGCCGAGGTCGGCGCGTGGGGCGTGAACCTGCACGACAACGATCTCGTGCCGATCGACGCCACGCCCGCCGAGCGCGACCGCATCGTCAAGGAATTCAAGGCCGCCTGCGACAGCCACAAGATCGTCGTGCCGATGGCGACGGTCAGCCTCTTCTTCGATCCGGCGTTCCGCGACGGCGCGTTCACCGCGAACGACCCGGCCGTGCGCGCTTACGCGATCCAGAAGACGATGCGCGCGATGGACATCGGCGCGGAGCTGGGCGCGAAGATCTTCGTGCTCTGGGGCGGACGTGAAGGCACGGAGACCGATGCGTGCCGGCGCCCGGACGAGGCGGTGAAGCGCCTGCGCTACGCCATCGACTACCTCTGCGAGTACTCGAACGACAAGAAGTACGGCTACAAGTTCGCGATGGAGGCCAAGCCGAACGAGCCGCGCGGCGACATCTACATGGCCACGACCGGGAACTACCTCGGGCTCATTCCCACGCTGGCGCACCCCGAGATGGTCGGCGTGAACCCCGAGGTCGCGCACGAGCAGATGGCCGGCCTGAACTTCACGCACGCGGTCGCGCAGGCGTGGGAAGCGGGCAAGCTGTTCCACATCGACCTCAACGACCAGGCGCCGGGCCGCTACGACCAGGACTTCCGCTTCGGCGCGGCGAACCCGAAGTCGGCGTTCTTCCTGGTGAAGTTCCTCGAGGACGTCGGCTACGCCGGTCCGCGCCACTTCGACGCGCACGCGTACCGCACCGAGAACTACGACGGCGTGAAGGACTTCGCGCGCGGCTGCATGCGGACGTACCTGATCCTCAAGGAGAAGGCCGCGCGCTGGAACGCCGACAAGGAGATCCAGGCGATCGTGAAGGAGATTCACGAGCCCAGCATGGCGACGCCGGCGGCCGAGAAATACTCGCACTCGCACGGCGCGACGCTCCTCGCCCACGAGTTCAACCGCGCGACGCTGGCCGCGAAGAAGCTGTCGTACGAGCGGCTCGATCAGCTGACGGTGGAAGTGTTGCTCGGAGCCAGGTGATTGCGGGTTGTTGATTGCGGGTTGCGGATTGGGCGGGGCTGAAGCCCCGCCCTACTGCGGCTCTGCTCACTTCTTCTTCTTTTTCGCTGGCCGCTTGCCGGATCTCAATTGCACGACGAGTCCGGCGAGCCCCAGCACCAGCCACGCAATCGGCAGCCACGAACGTCCTGGCGCCGGGTCCAGCGGATACACCACCCACACGTCGTTCACTGACGCGGCTTTCGCGGCGGCCTTGTCGCCGACGAGCGCCATCGCACCGACCAGCGCCGTCCACGCGCCCCCGAACGCCGTGCCTGCGACGATGACGTAGCGCTGCAGCGTCGACGCCGCGACGGCGCCGGCAATTGCGAAGAGCACCACGACCAGCGTGTGCGGGTCTCCCCCGCCGCGCCCGAACAGCACCGTCGCCAGCATCGCGCCGATCGAGGCGCCCACCAGCACCACGCCGAGGAAGTACGCGAGGTTGAGGATCACCGCGCCGGCCAGTCCGCCGACGAGCCGCCCAGATGAGGAGCGTCCCGGTGCTGCCAGCGCCGGCAATCGACGTCGCCAGCAGCGCGCCGAGAATGAACCCGTAGATGCTGAGGACGACGCGGAACAGCCGGTATCCCGCGAAACACGACACGAGCCCGCCGGCCAGCAGGATGATTGCGGCCGGAATCTGCAGGGTGACTGGAAGCATCGGCGTCTGAAGTCTGGAGTCCGAAGTCTGTAGTCCGACTCAGACGTCCCGGCGCCCGGAGAACGCCTTCGACATCGTCAGCTCGTCAGCGTATTCGATGTCGCTGCCGACGGGAATCCCCGTGGCGATCCTGGTCACGCGCACGCCCAGCGGCTTGAGGAGCCGCGCGAGGTAGAGCGCCGTCGCCTCGCCTTCGACGTTCGGGTTGGTCGCCAGCACCACTTCGGTGACGCCGCCCTGGCCGACGCGAGTCAGCAGTCCGTGGATCTTGAGCTCGTCCGGACCGACGCCCTGGAGCGGCGACAGCGAGCCCATCAGCACGTGATAGGTGCCGCGAAACTCGCGCGTCTTCTCCACCGCCGCCACGTTCTGCGGCTCTTCGACCACGCAGATGACGCGGCGATCGCGCGCCTCGTCCGTGCAGTAGATGCAGGGATCGACGTCGGTGATGTTGTTGCAGATCGAGCAGTAGGTGACCTTGTCCTTGACGGCGTGGATCGCCGCGCAGAGCGCGTCGGCGTCCTCGCGCGGGTTCCGAAGGACGTGATACGCCAGCCGCTGCGCGCTCTTGGCGCCAATGCCGGGAAGCTTCTGCAGTCGCTCGATCAGTCGAGTGAGAGGCTCGGGATGGGACACGTCAGTGCGAAGTGCGAAGTGCGAAATGCGAAGTGGAGTGGAGAGTCGGCACTTCTACATTCCCGGCATCATGCCGCCGACCTTCTTCTTCAGCTGGTCGTCGGCCTTGCGGTGGGCGTCGTTGACGGCGGCGAGGATCAGGTCCTGCAGCATCTCGACGTCGTCCTTCGAGACGACCTCCGGATCGATCTTCAGCGAAATCAGCTGCTTGGCGCCGTTGGTGACGACGGTCACCATGCCGCCGCCTGAGGTCCCCTCGACGCGGAGCTCCTCCATGTCCTTCTGGAGCTGCTCCTGCATCTTCTGCGCCTGCTTCATCATCGCGCGGATATCCATTACTTGATCTCCTCGACCTCGCGGATCTCCGCGGGAAAGATCTCGAGCATGGCCTGAACACCATCGTCGGCCAGCGCGCGGGCCCTCAAATCAGGCTGGTCCGCCGAAGCGGCGTCGGCCGCGCCAGGCTTGCCCGCCGTAGCGGCGCCAGCCGCGGGCCTGGCTTGCCCGCCGTAGCGGCGTCAGCCGCGAAGGCGGGCGCCGCGTCGCCGGTCCCCTTCGCCGTCGCCACCGTGACCTTCCCGCCAGCGACGGACTCCGCGAGCGACTCGAGCCACTGCCGACGCTGCTCCACCTGCTGGCGCATCGTCTCGTGGACGGGACCGAACGTGAAGACGACCCGCCGCGCGTCCACCTCGATCCGCTGCGCCTGTGCGACGTGCAGCGAGTAGAACGTGCGGTTCGTCCGCTGAATCTCGGCGAGAAAGCGTTCCTTGAAGTCGGACGGAAGCGGACCGGCCGGACCTGCTGGACCTGCCTGACCCGTGCTGACCCGCCGGACCCGCTGACCTGCTGGACCTGCCTGACCCGACAGGACCCGCTGGACCCGGCCGACCCGTCTGACCTGCGGACCGGCGCCGCTGGCTGACGTCGCGCGGCCGCGCGCCAAACGCCGGCCGCGCGCCGAACCCACCGGACGGCGCCGGACGTGGCGGCGCAGACGGCTGTGGGCGTGGCGCCGGCGCCAGCGACGACCCGCCGCCACGCTCGAGGCCTGCGATCAGCTCCGAGATCGGCACCAGCTTTCGCAGGTGAATCCACTTCACCAGCGCCATCTCGAGCGCGTAGCGCGGCTGCGACGCCGCGCGCACGTCCTGCTCGGCCTTCGCCAACAGGTCGAACGATCGCAGCAGGTCCTCGCGCGAGTACCGCGCCGTCAGGGCCTTGAGCCGATCGCGATCGGACTCGAACACGAGATCGGGGTCGGTCAGCCGCGACGGGTCGATCGAGACGAGCATCATGGCGCGCACGAGCGCCGCGATCTCCCGGCAGAGGATCCGCAGGTCGTAACCGGCCTCGACGGCGCGGCCCGCCAGCGCGAACGCCTGCGCGGCGTCCTCGTCGGCCACGGCGGTCAGGATGTCGAAGAGCAGGTCGCGGCCGACCAGACCGAGCACCTCGGCCACGGCGTCGGCCGTCACCTCGCCGCCCGCAAACGAGATCACCTGATCGAACGCGCTCTCGGCGTCGCGCATGCTGCCTTCGGCGTAGCGGGCCAGCAGCGCGAGCGCGTCCTCGGTGGCGGTCGATCTTCTCGGCCTCGGCGATCGTCCGAAGCTGCCCGGCGATGGCGCGCGCGTCCCGATGGTGCGGAACTCGTACTCCTGCGCGCTGCGACCGGATCGTGTCCGGAATCTTGTGCAGCTCCGTCGTCGCCAGGATGAAGACGACGTGCGCCGGCGGCTCTTCGATCGACTTCAGCAGCGCGTTGAACGACTGCGCCGACAGCTGGTGGACTTCGTCGATGATGAAGACCTTGTAGCGATCGCGCACGGGCCGCATCGCCAGGTTCTCGACGATGACCTAGCGGACGTTGTCGATGCCGGTGTGCGTGGCCGCGTCGATCTCGAGCACGTCGAGATCGCGGCCCTCGGCAATCTCGATGCAGGCGTCGCATTCGCCGCAGGGATCCGGCGTCGGCCCCTTCACGCAGTTCAGGCACCGCGCCAGGATGCGCGCCGTGGTGGTCTTCCCGACGCCGCGCGCGCCGGCGAAGATGAACGCCTGGGCGAGCCGTCCGGTCGTCAGCGCGTTGCGGAGCGTCGTGGTTACAGCCTGCTGACCAACGACGTCTTCGAAGCGCTGCGGGCGCCAGCGGCGGGCGAGGACCTGGTAGGACACCGGATCGTTGTCGATTGCGGGTTGCGGGTTGTCGGTTACCGGTGCCGCGCGCCCCACCGCGACCCGGGGGCCCTGCGGCACAGCTCAGGGTCTACTTAGCGCTGCTGCCTTCCGGCCCTGACGCGGTTCGTAGGCTGACCTTGCACAGGGTCCGGGCCGCGGTGCGGCGCGCGGCGGCCAATCGATTCATCTTATCAGGTCGATCGGGTCACGGCGGGTCGATCGGGTCTTCAGGTCGGCAGGTCGATCGGGTCGATCAGGTCCGGCAGGTCGATCAGGTCTGCGCAGGTCGAGCCGGTCGACCTGTCAGACCCGCTAGACCCGCTGACCTGCTTGACCTGCACGACCCGACCGACCTGTTCGACCTGTTCCACCCGGCTGTTGTAATCTCCCACTTCCGGACGAGGTGACGATGGCGGAACTGGTGGTGAAGAGTCGGGAATCCTGTCGCTGGGATTGCGTGGCGCTGGGCGAAGTCATGCTCCGGCTGGACCCCGGCGACATGCGCGTGCACACGGCGCGCGAGTTCCGCGTCTGGGAAGGCGGCGGCGAATACAACGTCGCGCGCGGGCTGCGACGCTGCTTCGGGCTCAACACGGCCGTCGTCACGGCGCTCGCGGACAACCCGGTCGGCCGCCTCGTCGAAGACCTCATGCTTCAGGGCGGCGTCGAGCAGCGCGTGAAGTGGGTGAAGTACGACGGCGTCGGCCGCACGGTGCGCAACGGCCTCAACTTCACCGAGCGCGGCTTCGGCGTTCGCGCGGCGCTTGGCGTCTCCGATCGCGGCCACACGGCCGTCTCGCAGCTCGAGCCTGGAGACATCGACTTCGAGGAGATCTTCGGCCGGCTCGGCGCGCGCTGGTTCCACACCGGCGGCATCTTCTGCGCGCTGTCGGAGACGACGCCGCTCGTCGCGGAAGAGGCGATGAAGGCCGCGCGGAAACACGGCACCGTGATCTCGTACGACCTCAACTACCGCGACTCGCTCTGGAAGTCGATCGGCGGCCAGGCGAAAGCGCGCGAGGTCAATCGCCGCCTCGCGCCCTACATCGACGTCATGCTCGGCAACGAAGAGGATTTCTCCGCCGCGCTCGGCTTCGAGGTCGAGGGCGTGGACGAGCATCTCAGCGAGCTCGATCCGGCGAACTTCAAGAAGATGATCGAGCAGGTCATCGAGACCTACCCGAACCTGAAGGTCGTCGCGACGACGCTCAGAAACGCGACGACGGCGAGCGTCAACGACTGGGGCGCGATCGCCTGGGCCGACGGCGTCTTCTACCAGGCGCACACGCGCGAGCGCCTGGAGATCTGGGACCGCGTCGGCGGCGGCGACTCGTTCGCGTCGGGCCTCGCCTACGGGTTCCTGGCCGGGAAGGGCCCGCACTATGCCGTCGACTGCGGCGCGGCGCACGGCGCGCTGGCCATGACGACGCCCGGCGACACGAGCATGGCGACGCTGGCCGAGGTCGAGCGGGTGATGAAGGGCGGCACCGCGCGCGTGGCGCGGTAGTCCACCGATCGACCCGCTCGACCCGTGAGTCGACCCGCCAGACCCGATCGACCCGCTAGACCCGATCGACCTGGATTCATGGAGTGATGCGCTGACCGCGCGAGCGCGTCGAGCGCGGGGCTGATTCGCACCGTCAGCGGCACCGGCGCGTCGAGCGCGGTGACCGACGCCGGGAGCTCGCCGATGCGCTGCCGCGCGTTCTGCTGCACGGCCGCCAGGTCGGGCGACGGCGCCAGCCGCTGTCCGTGGCGCATGACGCACGTCAGCAGCGGACGTCCCTCCTGCCCCGTTTCGTCAGTCAGCCCGATCACGTCGTAGAGCGCCTGGCCCTTCTCGCTGACACGCCACACCTGCTTGCGGCCAGGGAACGTGCGTTTCCCTGTGCTCAACTTCACTGTCGGCGTGACGCGGCCGTGGCGTTCCGTTTCCACGAGCTTGTAGACGCCGCCGAGCGCGGGCGCGTCGCGCACGGTGCTGATCGACGTCCCGACGCCGAACGAGTCCACCGGCGCCCCGCTCGAGACGAGCTGCGCGATCCGGTGCTCGTCGAGATCGCCCGAGACGATGATGCTGCGTGGCGCGCAAGCCGCCGGCATCGAGAATCGCGCGCACCGATCGGGAGACCATCGCGAGGTCGCCGCTGTCGATGCGCACGGCGGCCGGCGTGAGCCCGGCCTCTACCAGTCGCTGCGCCGCGGCGATCGTGTCGTAGGTGTCGATCAGCAGCACCGCCTGCGCGCCAAACAGCCCTGAGTACGCGCGGAACGCTTCGATCTCGTCGTCGAACGCCATCACCCACGAGTGCGCCATCGTCCCGACCACAGGCAGGCCATAGCGACGGGCGGCCTCGACGTTCGACGTCGCGCTGCACCCGGCCAGGCATGCGGCGCGGGCGGCGAGCCGTGCGGATTCCAGGCCGTGCGCGCGGCGCGATCCGAATTCGATCACGGGACGTCCGGCCGCGGCCTTCACGACGCGTGACGCCTTGCTCGCCACCGACGTCTCGAAGGTGATCATCGCGACCAGTGCGGTCTCGACGAGCTGCGCTTCGGCGGCGCGTGCCGTCACGCGGAGGATCGGCTCGTGTCCGAAGACGATCTCGCCTTCGTCCACGGCCCAGACCTCGCCCCTGAACCGGAAGTTCGGCAGCACCGCGTCGAAGAACGACGCAGGCACCGGCGCGAGTGCCGGCACCGTGCGCAGCCACGCGATCTCGTCCGGGGTGAATCGCACGCCTTCGAGAAAGTCGAGGGCCTGGTGGAGTCCGGCGGCGACGAGATAGGCGCGCTCGGGTGGCAGCTCGCGGACGAACAGCTCGAACGTGCAGGTCGTCACCGGCGCGACCGCCTCGTAGCCGGCCATCATGGTCAGCTGGTAGAGGTCAGTGGCCAGCGCGCTCGGCAGGTCCATGGCGGAGTGTGACACGATACACCGATGCGGGACGATCAGAGCCTGGCGCTGCTCGTCGTCGACGTGCAGAACGACTTCTGTCCGGGCGGTGCGCTTCCGGTGCCGAACGGCGACCAGGTCGTGCCTGTCCTCAATCGTCTGGCCTCGCACGCGAGCGCGCTTGGGTTTCCCGTCTACGCGTCGCGCGACTGGCATCCTGCCAACAGCCGTCACTTCGCCGTCAACGGCGGCGAGTGGCCCGTGCACTGCGTGCCGGGGACGCCGGGCGCGCGGCTGCACGCCGATCTGGACCTGCCGCCGGGCGCGCTGATCGTGACGAAGGACGTCGGCCCGGACGGCGACGGCTACTCCGCGTTCGAGGGAACGATCGCCGGGCGCGGAAGTCTCGCCGCCGATCTGCGCGCGCGTGGCGTCACCGAGCTCGTCATCGGCGGGCTCGCGACCGACTACTGCGTGCTCGCCACCGCGCTCGACGGACGCCGCGAAGGCTTCGACGTCGTCGTCGTGAGCGACGCGGTTCGCGCCGTTGAAAAGACGCCTGGCGACAGCGCTCGTGCGGTCGCCGAGATGGAGGCCGCAGGTGTGCGGTTCCTGCCATCTTCGGCAGTTTTTGCCGCAGATTTGTTCCAGGATTGAACACGACCGCCGGGGTGGGGACAGTCCCCGTTTTTTGGTACGGCGCGCGCTTTGCCGGGCAAAGTGCTACGATTCTGCCGGTCGCACGGAGGCACGATGGCGAGAACGTCAGGATTACGGCGCGCGGTAGCCCCGGGACGAACCGAGCCCGCAAAGCCCTCGCAGACGTCCGGATCCGAGTTCCCGGATGCGGATCACCTCGATCGGTTGATCCACGAGCGCCTTCGTCTCGGGATCGTCTCGGCGCTGGCCGCCAACGCGGCGCTCACGTTCACCGATCTGAAGCGCCTGCTGAAGACGACGGACGGCAACCTGAGCGTGCACGCCAGGAAGCTCGAAGAGGCCGGCTACCTGCTCTGCACGAAGACCTTCGAGGGAAGAACGCCCCGGACTGAGTTCCGCCTCACCGCCGCCGGCAGGATCGCGCTGAACCGCTATCTGGACCACATGGAAGCCGTGATTCAGGCCGCGCGGAAACTCGGCAAGTAGACTACGAGGACTTCTTCGACGTCCGCCGCGCGGGACGCCTGGCCTGCTGAGCGGCCAGCGTGGCGCGCAGCGCGCAGTCGAACGCACGCGACAGGAGCGCCTTCCTGGCCGTGCGGAGCTGCACTCGCGTCGCGCCGCCTTTGCCCCAGGCGCCCTTGACGGGAGAGAACGTCTCGGGGTCGGCCTGGATGAACAGCTCCTGATCGATCGGCGAGAGCTTCACCATTCCCCACGCAGTCATCCGGGTAGCCGAGCGTCGCGAAGATCTTGCCGCGCACGCGGAAGTCCGGATGGTTCATGTGCGCGGACTCGACTGCCTCCGGCTGGCTGAGCGCCAGCCGCCGAAATCCATCGGGGGTCATGCGCGCGATTCTACGCCCGCGCCCCGGTCGAGGTACGCGACGACCGCGATCGCGCAGCCGGCGAGTCCCGGGGATGAACCCGATTGCCCAGGCGCCGCTGCCGGGAGACAGCACTCGGAGCAGTGCGGCCAGCGCTACCCCGACGGAGAGCGCGACAAGCCCGCCGCGCAGCCGCTGGCGACGTCCACGGACGCGGGCCAGCGCCTCCTGCTCACGCCACGCCGCCATGACGCGAGCGCCTTCCTTGCCGGGGTATTCGAGCATGAGCGTCAGCGCCGCGAACCGCTGCTTCGTCTCCCGCTCCTGCTGCCGCGCGCCGATCCAGCGCGCGAGGCGGCTGACGCTGAACAGCGCAATGGCCGCAACCGCCAGGAATCCGAAGATCGCTGTGAACAGCCTCATGTCGTCGAGCTCGGCCGCGTCAGCGGAGGTACTTGGAAGATCAGCGTGGCAGGCCGGTGTCCGTGTAACAATTGGGGTTACCCCGTACGGTCGGGCCACCTGGCGGTGCCATGACAGATCGGATCCGGCTGCTGCTCGCGGAGGATCACGAAACGGTGCGGGAAGGGCTGCGTGCGCTCTTTGCGACGATGCCCGAGATCGACATCGTCGAAGAAGTCGGCGACACCGACGCCACCGTCGCCCGCGTCCGCGCCGTCTCTCCAGACCTGCTGCTGCTCGACCTCTCCATGCCAGGCGCCGGAGGGCTCACTGCCATCAGGCGGATCCGACAAGCAGATCGTCACACCCCCATCGTCGTGCTCACACGACATAGAGATCTCTCGTTCGTGCAGGACGCGCTGGCCGCCGGCGCGACCGGCTACGTGCTGAAGCAGAGCCCGTTCAGCGAAGTGCAGCGGGCCGTGCAACACGCAGTTCGCGGCGAGCGGTACATCGACAGCCAGCTCAGGTCGTCGCTCGACACTCCTCCGGCGGGCCACGCGGGCGGCGCGTCAGCGCACGGGAGCGTGACGTCCTGCGGCGCGCCTCCCTTGGACAAGGCAACAAGGAAATCGCGGCGTCGCTGGGCATCGCCGTGAAGACGGTTGAAGTGCACAAGGCCGAAGGCATGCGCAAGCTCGACCTGCACGACCGCGTCGAGCTCGTGCGCTACGCGACGCTGCAGGGCTGGCTCGCCGAACTCTGAAAACAGGACGACGACGCTCGGACGCGCGCACGGCGGCCATGCGCGTGTGCCTCAGGGCTCCTCGGCGCGGCTTTAATATGCCTTGACAGGTATATTCTCCTGTCGAGTATATTCAGCGCGTGGATTCTGTATTCGAGATCATCGCGGAGCCAAACCGGCGCGCGATCCTGAGCCTGCTGGCGTCCTCGGAGCAGTCGGTCGGTGCGATCGAGCGTCAGCTCCGCATGGCGCAGCCGACGGTCTCGAAGCACCTGCGGGTACTGCGTGACGCCGGCTTCGTGGAGTCGCAGGTGGATGCCCAACGCCGACTGTACCGCCTCACGCCCGGCGCCGCTGAAGGAACTGGACGCCTGGCTGACGCCGTTCCGGCGGCTCTGGTCCGCTCATGTGGATGCGCTCGAACGCCACCTCGATCGAATGGCTCAGTCGACATCCACGAAAAGGAAGACAACCAGAGGACGCCGCGGCCCGGGCCGCGAACGTGGCAAGGAGAAATGACATGAAGATCAAGCTGACCAGCGTCTACGTGAGCGACCAGGACAAGGCCCTGCGCTTCTATACGGAGGTCCTGGGCTTTGCCAAGAAAGCCGACTTCAGTCAGGGCCCATTTCGCTGGCTGACCGTGGCCTCGCCAGAGGAGCCGGACGGCACCCAGCTGCAGCTGGCGCTGAACGACAACCCTGCGGCGAAAGCGTATCAGCAGGCGATCTTTCAACAGGGCCAGCCCGCGGTCATGTTCTTCACCGACGATGTCCGGGGCGACTACGAGCGAATCAAGGCCCACGGCGCCGAGTTCACGATGCCGCCAACCGACGTGACCGGCTCGACCATCGCGAAGCTGAACGACACCTGCGGCAACCTGATTCAGCTCACGCAGCTGGCTCGCTGGTAAGGAAGACCAGGAGAAGAGGATGACCGATCGCGCTCAGTACGCACCGGGTCCGGCCAGCGGGGCGGAGGTGCGAAAGGACGGAGAGAACTGGACGCTCATTCTCGTCAGAGAGCTGCGCCACTCGCCGGACAAAGTCTGGCAGGCACTCACCGACCCGGCGCATCTGCGCGAGTGGGCTCCCTTCGACGCTGACGGGACGCATGGATACGGCGGGAACCACGGTGAAGCTCACCACGGTGGCAGCGCCCACGCCGCACGTGACCGAAGCAACCGTGACGCGAGCGGACCCTCACAGGTTGCTCGAGTACAACTGGGGCGACCACGATATGCGGTGGGAACTCGAAGCCCTTGGCAGCGGCACGCGCCTGACGCTGTGGACCAACATCGGTCGCCGCTTCATCGCCATGGGTGCCGCCGGGTGGCACATCTGTTTCGATGTTCTGGACCACCTGCTCAGCGGAACTCCCATCGGCCGCATCGTCGGTGGCGAGGCGATGAAGTTCGGCTGGCAGCGCTTGAACGCCGAGTACGCCAGGCAGTTCGGTATCGAGACGCCCGACCGGCCGCCTCAGACGGCTGAAACTCGTGAATCGAGGAGGTCACAGTGAACTGGAACAAATGGGTTCGGCAGATCCACCGCTGGATGTCGATTGCCTTCACGGTCACCGTCATCGCCAACTTCGTCGCCCTGGCCAGGGGAGCGGGGGCGCCTCCGCCCTGGGTGACCTACTCGCCGCTGCCGCCGCTCGCCTTGCTCCTGTTCACCGGTCTGTACTTGTTCGTGCTGCCGTATGCCACCAGGTGGCGCAGCGGGCTGTAGGATAGGTGCGAGAGTGGGAGTTGCGCATGAAAAAGCCCGTCCCGGCGAAATCTGCGTCTGCATTGATCGACGAGCGCATCAGCGAGCTTGCGGACTGGCGCGGCACGATGCTCGCGAAAGTGCGCGCGATCATCCATGAGGCCGATCCCGAGATTGTCGAAGAGTGGAAGTGGATGGGCACTCCCATCTTCTCCCACGGCGGCATCGTCTGCACGGGCGAGACGTACAAGAGCGTGGTCAAGCTGACATTCGCCAAGGGCGCGGCGTTGAAGGACCCTTCAGGCCTCTTCAACTCCAGCCTCGACGGGAATGTGAGACGGGCCATCGACATTCACGAAGGCGAGAAGGTCAACGAGAAGGCCTTGAAAGCGCTGATTCGCGCGGCGGTCGCCCTCAATCTCGAGGGCAAGGGCCAGTCGACGCGCGGGAGAGCGAGCCGCAAGCAGGCATAATCACCTCCGACGTATAATGCGGGTGGTTCCTCCTGCTTTTCTGAGTCCTGCGGCCATTCCGGTCACCAGCCCTCTCCAAAGCTCGATATGTGGCGAACTGATGCCGAATTCCGATCTCACCGGCGATCGAAGCACTGCGCCACTCTCCTGTCCGTCCTGCACGTCTACGTCAATCGTGTCCACCGCCAAGATTCCGGACGCGAACAGCTACTGGCGCTGTTCTCGCTGCGGTGAGGTCTGGAATCCAACTCGTCGAACGACTCAGCCAGCCCAGCGGTGGCCGCGATGACGCAGGACACGACAGCGGCGGCGGGCAGCCCGGCACAGACCGTTCGCGAATTGCTCGAGCTGATTGCGGCGCTCGACCGGCGAGTTCCACAGGTTGAGCGAGTCGGGGAGATCTCGATTGCGCGGGCCGCATCCGCGCTCAAGCTCGAAGCGTTGAAGCGCATCGAAGAGCTCGAGCGTGAACCGTCACCCTCGTTGTTTCCCGAGAGCCGGTGAGCAATCCGATGCTGAATTGGCTGAAGAGGCGCCGACCGACGAGCCATATTCAGCGTGAGCCAGACGCGCAGCCGCGACCGATCATGTCAGGCAAATATCGGTTGCTCTACGAGCACTTGCAGAACAGATATGCCGATACGGTCGTCCTCACGTTCGGGCAGATCGAGTCCCTTCTCGGCTTTGCGCTCCCGGACCAGGCCCGTCTCAACAAACTGTGGTGGACGAACGCACCGGTGACGGCGCCTGAAGCTCAATCACTCAGATTCCTGGGTGCTGGCGCGCAGGGTCGCGACCCCCAATCTCCAGGCCCAGACCGTCGCGTTTGAACGCGCCTCGTAGTCCGCGCTCGAGGCGCGGAACGCCTTCTCGGTAGTTCAGCTTCCAACCGTCTTACGAACTGCCGCCGCGACTCAACAGCCCGGGTTGCAGGCCTTCAACGTGATCGAGTAGTCGCCCCGGGCCTTGGGCTTCTCGACGGTGTTCGTGAAGGTGCCATCCGCCGTCATGGTCTTGCCGGCCGTGACGAGCTTCATCGTCACCGCCTGGTCCTTCGTGCCTCGCGAGAACAGATGCTGCGCGTTCAGGAACGGCAGGTCGTACCAGGTGAACTGCGGGCCGAGCCCGCCGGTCAATGGCGACAGGATCAACACGCCCACTTTGTGCTTGGCGCGGAAGTCCGAAACCGCCTCGCCCACCAGCACTGACAGCGAGTCCTTCTCGAGGACGCCGGTGACCTTGATGAGGAAGCTGTTGGGCGCCGCGAGGCCGCCGGCCGAGCCCTCGACGTACGCCGACAACGGGGCGTCGCCCTGGCTCGCGACCTTGGCGGCGCCCGCGCCGATCTCGAGCGGCGGCCAATCGCGCTTGATCTGCTGCGCCCCTGCCATCAGCTTCGGGAACTGGACGGTCAGCGAGTCTTCCCAGGTGTTGAAGCTGTGGGCATATCCCTCGATGCGCCCGTTCAGCGGAATGCTGGCGCCCTTCGCGCTCTTCGGGTAATAGAGGATCAGCCGCCCGGTGACCTTGTAGTCGTACTTCCAATAGAGCTGCGGTCCCCCGCTTGACGGCCAGTAGAACTTCGCCGCCATCGTCGCGTTGACCGGCCCGGTGAACTGCTCACAGTAGGCGGAAAAGAGCTGGTCGGTGACGAACGCACCGAGGTCGGCCATGATGCCGTAGGCGTTGCCCGCGAGCTTGGAAGCGCTGTTGATCTCCGGCAGGTTCTTCACGAGCTGGCCGGCACCGAACGCGGTCGCGGGGCCGGCGCCGGCCTCCTTTGCCTTGTTCGACGCCGCGTCGGAGGTGACGTCCTTGGCGAGGCCGATGACCGTGTCGAGGACCGCTTTCTTGATGTTCAGCAGCGCGGAGATGGTCTTGAAGACTTCCGTCACGACGGCCAGCTGGTGGCACCCGACGTCGGCGCTCATTCATCGCGGCCGTGGCCTGCTTGACGCGTTCCGTGGCGGACTCGGCGGACTGCATCGCGGTCGACAGGCGATCGAGTCCCGGGCCCGCCGACATCGCCAACCCCGCGTTCGCCTGGATCGCGCCAATCAGCCCGTGCACTTCCCTGCTGTAGGCGGGACGCTTCGCGTTCAGGTCGGCCAGAGCCTTCCTGGCGGCCTCGAGCTTCTTCTGCGTCTCCTCCTTGGCGGGTGAGGACGGCTGTTCTCCGATCTTCTTGTCGGCGGCGGCGAGGCCCTCGTCGGCCGCCTTCCCAGCGTCGGTCATGACGGTGTCGAGCTTCTCGTCGACGTCCTCGATCTCGATGGCGAGGACCTTCGTCGAAGCCGTGCCCTTCCCGTCGGGGGCCGTCACCTCGATGTCGTAGTCGCCCGCTTCGAGCGGCGTGAACTCGGTGTATGTGTAGGCGCCGTCCTCCGCCGGCGTGATCTCCTTCGTCATCGTGGGCAGGTCGTCGTTCTTGATGGCCACCTTGACGGGCCGCCGGCCGAGCGGCAGCGTGCGGCCGGAAATCTTGACACTTCGCGCAGCCTTGTTCCCTCCCTTCGAGCTGATGACCACGAGCGTCGGGGATGCCACGACCGTGATCGGGAGGGGGTCGGTGTCGGCCATCGGCTTCGGCGGCCCGGATTGCGCCGCCTGCGGTCCGGCCCGCAGCAGACGTGCCCGCGGAGAGCAAGGCCGCGACAATGGCGGCCCCCGTGCAAACGGTCGTTCGTGTCGAAGACATCGAGGGCCTCCAAGTGGGCGGATCGCCCTGGCTCGGCAACGCGTGGGCGTTCGGGGGTGGTCGCGACGCTTGCATTCTTAGACGGACCGGGACTCAGCGCAGCCAGGCGCGGATCGCGTCCTTGTCCATCGTCTCGATCAACGCGCGATTGGCACGGCACCCGGAAGGACTCGGCGAGTTGGCCTCGATGTTGTACTTGTCGGCGGTGTCGAAGCAGCGCTTGATGCCCGTGATGATCACGACCTGCGGCGCCGACCGAGGCAGTGCGGCGTTGAAGTATCCGTAGTTGGGTCGCACGAGGGGGCGACAGCCAGCCGAGCCGACCGTCGGGAATCTGGCGCGAAGCGTCGTGCCCTTCTCGGCGTAGCACGAGGGCGCCGCCAGCTCCGCCGGCGAGAGCTGCGCGATCCAGTCGGTGACCTCGCTCAGTGCGCGCTTCGCGTCCGCCAGGCTCTTGCCGGTTCCCGTGGCCGGGCCAATCTCCTTCACCAGCGACGCCTCTTCGACGCCGATGGAGTCCTCGATCTGCTTGACGAAGGCCTGCGGATTCGGCATCTTCGCGGCGGCGGCGGCTTCCTTCGCCTCCTCCACGCGCTTCGCGCGGTACGCGGGATCGCGGACGGCCGCCAATTGAGCCGTATAGGCCGCCATGCTCTCCTCGAACCCCTGCACCACGAGTTGCCGGGCCTTCGCCACCAGATCGAGCGCGCCTCGCTGCGGCAGTGGCGTCCACAGCGCCTCGGGATCCCGCGCGATGATCAGGCCGTCGCCGTAGCGCGGCAGGCCCGCAATCTCGCCCTGTGCGCATCGGCTTCTGAAACGCATCGGTGTCGAGCGAACCCCAATCCGCCACGGCGCGGTCGAACAGTGCGTCGTCGATCTGATTGATCAGAAACGTCTGAAGCGCCGTTTCTCCGGTGTCCTCACGGACGGTCTTGCCGTTTTTCTGGTACTCGAAGATGGGGAACGCGCCGAACGTGAGTCCGCCCGCGATCGGCAATTTGCCGGCGGCGGGCTGACCGGGCGCGTGCTCGGACATGTGGTATCCGGCCAGGTGTCCCCAGGTTTCGACGCTGAATCCCACCGGAGACGCGACGCCTGTTGCGCGGCGCAGGATGGCGTTGAACGTCAGCAATTCGCCTTCAAAGGCTTTCACGACCGCGGGTGTCGCCGCCTGTTCCTTCCCTCCTCCGCCCCGTGGTGGTGGACAGAGGCTTCCATGGCTTCCACGTGCCCGGTGCGTCCGGCAGCGATCGCGATTGCGACAAGACCGGGACGCTTGCGCCGAGGCCTGCGAGCAGCACCAACACACCGAGGTAACGCGGACGGACGACTGATTCATGCGGAACATTCTAGTCCGCGAGCCTTTCCGGGCCGAGCTTGACAGCGCCGATACGCGAGCCGATTATCCCGCGCATGTCCACGAACGGATTTGTGCGGCGTCACGGAGCACTCATGATTTCCTACGCGAGCGAACACGCGTCGAGACGGCGTCGCTCGCTGGCCCTCGCGACGGCGGCGCTGTTCGTGGTGTCCTCGATCTTCCCCATCGCCGCGGGCCTGACGCACGACACGTCGATCTACCCGTCCTGGTGGGGCATCACGGACGTGATCCTGGCATTCATGCTGGCCATCATGGCGATGGCCGTCCAGACCACCGGGCAGGACAGGATCACCTCAGAGGTCGACGCGGCGACTTATCGCGTCTATCGGGTGCTGCTCCACGGCATCCTGGGACTCTGCGTCGTGTTCTTCGTGTTCGGCGATCGCATCGTGTGGATCCAGTGCCTGACCGGCTTCGCGTGGCGGGCCTGGCTGCTCGCCTACTGCCTTCCTGGATGGATCGCCTGCCGCTCGTGACGTCTCTGTAACGTCCCCCCGAAAGCCGATCCCGACTTTCACTCCACGCCAGATTGACATGAATATCCGGCTCCCAGCTGCCGCGCTCAATCGGGTTCGCATTGGGCTCCTCCAGGCCGTAGTGCAGCGCCGGATACGCAGGATCAGGCCATAAATACGCGTTATCAGGCGATCGTGGTATAGTAGGACTCGTTATACCGCACTGAGGCAGCCAGCGTTCGAGGAGTGCCCCATTCCCGGGTGCGCGCCGACGGGCCCACTTCGGCCTTCGATCGGAGCGCACATGAAAACGTCCCTCACACTTTCATTTCCGCTCAGCGATTCGGCTGGGAACTTCCGCGCCCTGATCGATTCGCCAGCCGCTCAGGGACGACCCGAAGGAGGGTCGAAACCATGTTGAGAAATATCACTACCCGCAACCGACTCGTCGGATGCTGGTTCGCCGCCGTCGCTGTCATCGTCGGGTCCATGGTTGCGATGGACGTGAACGTCGGCGTCAGCACGAGTGCAATCCTGCTCACGCTGTCGCTCGTGCCGCCCGTCATCGTCCTGGCCTTGTGGCGCAGTGCTCCGCCACCGACCGTCGGTGAAGTCCTTTACGCGGCGAACACCCGGCAGGAAGGCCGTTCGTAATCTCCGTTCGCCGCGCGGCGAACAAAGCGGCCTTTCGTCCGTGAACGCCGGAGTCCGCTGAATCGGGCGGCAGAAGGCCGCCATCCTCCGCCTGTGCCGAGGCAGCAAGTCCACGAACCGCAGGGGAATCCCGGTGGTTCTCGAGCTGTCCGGCCGCTCCCCACAATGGCCACGCCGCGGTCCGGTGTTGGCAGGTTTCGCCGTCCGCCAAACTGAGCGCGCGCTCAGCATCCCTTGCATGCCGTCAATCCGTGTGTTATATACTGAACCATATGGTTCAGTATTCCCGGACCGGCTTCGACGCCTCGTTCTCCGCACTCTCGGACGTCACCCGACGTGGTGTTCTGGAGCGGCTCGGGCGTGCAGACGCTTCGATCACCGACCTTGCCGAGAAGTTCCACATGACCCTCACGGGCATGAAGAAGCACGTCGGCGTCCTGGAGCAGGCGGGGCTCGTCATCACGAAGAAGGTCGGGCGCGTCCGAACCTGCAAGCTCGGCCTGCGCCGATTGGAGGAAGAGGCGGCATGGATCGAGAGGTACCGCCAGCTCTGGAACGCACGCTTCGACGAGCTGGACAAGGTCGTTGAGGAACTGAAACTCAAGGAGAAGGCCGATGGACGCAAGAAGAGAAAATGAGCCTGCCCCCATGACGAACCGCACGACGGTGAACCGGAAGTCCGAACGTGAGCTCGTCGTGACGCGAAGCTTCAACGGCCCGGCGCGCATCGTGTTCGAGGCCTGGACCAGGCCCGAGCTGTTCAAGCGGTGGTGGGTGCCGAAGTCGATGGGCATGTCCCTGCGTTCCTGCGAAATGGATGTTCGTGTCGGGGGTAAGTACCGTCTCGAGTTCGAACCCGATGCTATGGCGTTCTTCGGCACGTACCTCGAAGTGACACCGCCCTCGCGCCTCGTCTGGACCAATGAGGAAGGTGGTGAGGGTGGGCCCGTCACCACGGTGACCTTCGAGGAACAGGGTGGCAAGACGCTGCTGGTCATGCACGAGCTCTATTCCTCGAAGGAAGCTCTCGACGCTGCCGGCACCGGGGCGGCGGATGCGATGGTCGAGACGTTCGCGCAACTGGACGAGCTTCTCGTCACCCTGGGCGCGAGCGTGGGACGGTCATGAAGTCGTCGATCGCGGTCGGCCGCGTGAGGCTCAGAGGTTTCAACCGAACCGGAATGCCCCGCTGCGTTCTATACTGGAAAGCCGGAGTCGGACGGTTGCGCTCCGGAGGCTTGGGGTCGCCGAGAAGGCCGAATCCTTGTAAGTGATCGCGGCACATTCGGGGTCTAATCACAATTCGGGTTTACCGGCTCAGCCACTAGCCTGTAAACTTCTGATTCTAAAGACGCGGAGAGATGTCCGAGTGGTTGAAGGAGCACGCTTGGAAAGCGTGTGTAGGGGAAACTCTACCGTGGGTTCGAATCCCACTCTCTCCGCCAACCTTCGCGTCATGATCCTGGCGAAGGTCGTCCAACCCCGAGTCCTGCGCCCCCTCGTGCGTACGAGTAGCGAGCGCGGGAATTGCCTCGAAGAGAATCGACGGAAT